>NZ_JAEMNU010000074.1:50868-103953 GCF_016461825.1 Rugamonas violacea
GTCTGACCCCAGGGTTGCGCCGCTGGGGCTTCTCGCCGCCGCCCCTAGTTCGATTCCTTGATCATCCGTCCCGAACCGGGCTGGATGGGCCGCGAGTTGAGCGGATACAGGCGGCTGAACAGCGCCATCTGCGCCGGCGAGGCCTGCAACGGCTCCTTCATCACCAGCCACAACACGCCCTCGCTGCATGGCGGCGTGGTCAACGACCCCATATAGGTGAAGTAATCGCGCCGCTGCGGAATCAAATCGGCCGGGTCGAGCACGATCGACGGCGTGCTGGTCTCGAGCTTCTCCAGCGGCAGATTGTTCCACACGGTCTGGATGGTCGGCTGCGGCCGGCCGCGCTCCAGCATCAGCGCCACCACGGCCAGCCGGCCCTCGGCGTCCTTGTGCACCAGGTGCAGCACCATCTCGTAGCCCTTGCCGTTGATGCGTTCCTCCGACGGCCGGTGGAAGTGGAACTGCATCAGCTCGTACATGCGGTTCTGGATGGTGATGAAATTCCCGCCGCTAAGCATCACCTGCACCGTGTGGCCGTTGTCGGTCACGCTGAACGAGGACGGCTTGTAGTCGAAGGCGATCTGCTCCAGCTCGACCTTCATGCCGTCGCGGATGTCGATCGGCGACTGGCGGTTGCCGCTGCCGCACTTGGCCCAGTCGGGATTGATGCGGCCCCAGTTGGCCGGCCCCGTCTCGCCCTCGTAGGACCAGTGGTTGCTGCGGAACTGCACCGGCGGCGCGGCGGCGGCCACGGCGGCCACCTTCTTCGCCCTGGCCTGGGCGGCGGCGCGGGCGGCCTGGTTGGCGCGCATCACGGCCAGGCGGGCGGCGATCTTGGCCGACAGGTCGGCCTCGGCCTGGGCCTCGCGCTCGCGCTCGCTCATGCGCGGGCTGGACGCCGAAGAGGAGGACGAGGACGAGGACGAAGACGAGGAGGACGCCGACGAGGACGAGGCATCGCCGCCGGAGCCCTTGGCGCCCTGGTTGCCGGCGCCGGGATAGTGCGGACGAACCGGCTCGATGCCCTTGGCGGGGGCCGCCTTGATGGGCGGAGGATCGTTCGCGCTTGCCGTCGCGGTGACGAAGCAGCAGGCAATCAGGGCGATCAGAGTACGCATGGGGATCCAGGTAGTAAAAGAGAATTACATACTGGTTTACGGATGCACTAGGGCAAAACTTGAGCCATGCAGACCTTGCATGAAAGAATATATTTGCCAAGAGGAAAACCGGCGCGCCATGAAAAACGCCACGGCGTGGGCCGTGGCGTCGGATTCAATGCTGCGCTCCGGCGCCGGGCCGGACGGTCAAACGGGCGCTCAGCGGCCCAGCATGCGGCGCGACAGCTTCCACATGCCGCCCAGCGCCATCGGCACCACGGCGATGCCGACACCGAACAGCACGATCTCGGTCAGGTGCTCGCGGACGATGGCGATGTTGCCGAAGAAGTAGCCGGCCGTGGTCAGCGCCACCACCCACAGCAGGGCGCCGGTGATGTTGTAGAGCTGGAAGCGGGCATGCGTCATGTCGGACACGCCGGCGACGAAGGGGGCGAAGGTGCGCACCACCGGCACGAAACGGGCCAGGATGATGGTCTTGCCGCCGTGCTTCTCGAAGAAGTCGTGGGTGCGGCGCAGCGCGTCCTTGTTGAGCCAGCGGTAATCGTGGGTGAACACCCGCTGGCCGATCTTCTCGCCGATCCAATAATTGAGCGTGTTGCCCGTGACGGCCGCCGTCACCAGCAGCACCATCAACAGCGCCAGGTTCATCTCGCCGACCGCGCACAGGGCGCCGGCGATGAACAGCAGCGTGTCGCCAGGGAAGAAGAACAGCACCACCAGGCCGGTCTCGCAAAAGATGATGGCGAACAACACGGCGTACACCAGCGTGCCGTATTGCTGAATCAGCACTTCGAGCGTCTTGTCGACATGAAGGATCATGTCCAAAAATTGCATCAAATCCATATTCTTCCCATAAAGGTTGCGGCGGAATCATACACCACCCGCAGGCCCGGCGGCCGGTCGACGGGGGATATTTCGTGCCGAGAATAGCAAACACCGGCGCCGCCGGGCGGAGGAAATTGTAAGTTTCCATTTCGGCCATCTTGCAGATTACAATTGCCGACGGATCCGCCGCCCGCGCGCAGCGTCGCGGCCGGCCCCGCCACCATTCCCCTCAGGAGACCCGGATGCAAGTTTCGACCGTCGTAACCCGCCAGCGCGCCACCCCGGCGCCGACTCTGCCCCTGCCGCTCAAGCCGGGCGCGCTGACGCTGGCCTTGGCCTTGGCCCTGGCCGCCGGCGGCGCCCATGCCGCCCGCGCCAACGCCGCCAGCGAGGCCAGGTCGGCGCCGGCGCCGGCGCCGGCCGCCAAGGCCAGCCTGGGCGACGTCATCAAGGCCTCCAAGCCGGGCGACTGGCGCCCGCTCGACCCGAACAACACCCTGTATCTGGAGCTGCCGGGCGGCCGGGTGGTGATCGAACTGGCGCCCGACTTCGCCCCCAACAACATCGCCAACATCAAGACGCTGGTGCAGGAGCGCTACTACGACGGCCTGGCCGTGCTGCGCTCGCAGGACAACTTCGTCGCCCAATGGGGCGACCCGGACGAGAAGAACCCCAAGCCGCTGAAGAGCGCCAAGGCCAAGGTGGCCGGCGAATTCACCGTGCCGATGGCCAACGACAAGCACTTCGTGCGCCTGCCCGACCGCGACGGCTACGCCCCGCTGGTCGGCCACTCGAACGGTTTCCCGGTCGGCCGCGATCCGAAGATGCGCAGCACCTGGCTGGCCCACTGCTACGGCATGGTCGGCGTCGGCCGCGACAACGACAGCGACAGCGGCAACGGCGCCGAGTTGTACGCCGTGACCGGCCACGCGCCGCGCCAGCTCGACCGCAACATCACCGTGGTCGGCCGCGTCGTCGCCGGCATGCCGCTGTTGTCGGCGCTGCCGCGCGGCGCCGCGCCGATGGGCTACTACGACAAGCCGGAGCTGCGCGTGCCGATCAAGTCGGTGCGCCTGGCCGCCGAGCTGCCCGAGGCCGAACGCAGCCACCTGGAAGTGATGCGCAGCGATGCGCCCACCTACCAAGCCGCCGTCGAGGCGCAGCGCAACCGCGGCGGGCCGTGGAGCAAGTACGCCGCCGGCCACATCGAACTGTGCAACGCGCCCATCCCGGTGCGCGAACAGGCCGACAAATAGCCGCCCGCCACCCGGTATAATCGCGGGATGAACGCGCCCGACACCCCAAACCGCTCCCCCCGCCCCATCCAGGCCCTGCCCGACCAGCTGATTTCCCAGATCGCCGCCGGCGAGGTGGTGGAGCGGCCCTCCGCCGTGGTCAAGGAACTGCTGGAGAACGCGCTCGACTCGGGCGCCAGCCAGATCACCGTGCGCATCGAGGAGGGCGGCGTCAAGCGCATCGCCATCACCGACAACGGCCGTGGCATCGCCCCCGAGCAGCTGCCGCTCGCGCTGGCGCGCCACGCCACCTCGAAGATCGCCTCGCTCGACGACCTGGAGAACGTCGGCACGCTGGGCTTCCGTGGCGAGGCGCTGGCCTCGATCGCCTCGGTGGCCTCGGTCACGCTGACCTCGCGCACCGCCGACGGCGCCCACGCCTGGGAGATCGTCGGCTCGCACAACGGCACCGTGGCGCCCTCCTCCGGCTCGCACGGCACCACCGTCGACGTGCAGGACCTGTACTTCAACACGCCGGCGCGGCGCAAGTTCCTCAAGTCGGAGCAGACCGAGTTCGGCCACTGCGCCGAGGTGGTGCGGCGCATCGCGCTGGCGCGGCCCGACGTCTCGTTCTCGCTCAGCCACAACGGCCGCACCGTCGACCACTGGAACGTCAGCGAGATGGCCAAGCGCAGCGCCCACATCCTCGGCGACGGCTTCGCCGAAGCGCGCCTGGCCATCGACGAGCAGGCCGGCCCGCTGCGCATCCACGGCTATGTCGGCCTGCCGACCGCCTCCAAGGCGCGCGCCGACGCCCAGTTCTTCTACGTGAACGGCCGCTTCGTGCGCGACAAGCTGCTGGTCCACGCCGTCAAGGCGGCCTACCAGGACGTGCTGCACGGCGACCGCTTCCCCTCCTACGTGCTGGCGCTCGAACTCGACCCGGTGCTGGTCGACGTCAACGTCCACCCGTCGAAGATCGAGGTGCGCTTCCGCGACAGCCGCGCGGTGCACCAGTTCGTCTTCCACGCCGTGCAGCGCGCGCTGGCGCAGACCTCGGCCACCGCGCACGGCACCGTGCCGGCGCCCCAGGCGGCCGGCGCGGGGCTGGGCGGCGCGCAAGCGGCGGCGCCGGCCATGCGCGAACAGGAGCAGACCAGCTTCGGCGCCCTGCTCTCGCCGCACTACGCGCCGACCTTCTCGCCCTCGCCGTTCGGCGCGCGCGGCGGTGCCGGCGGCGGAGTGGCGCAGAGCAGCGAGCGCTATGGCGCGCTGTTTTCCGACGCCGCTTCCGGCGCGCGCTCCGGCGGCGGCTCGGGCGGCTCGGGCGGCTCCGGTGGTTCGAGTGGTTCGGGCGGCTTCGGCGGCGGCTTTGGCGCCGCCGGCGAACGCGGCGCGGCCTCCGCTTCGGGCTTGGGCGCCAGCAGTGCCGCCACCGGCTTCGGCGCCGCCAGCAGCTTCGACCTAGACAAGGCGCTGCCGCAGGCCGTGCCCTACACCGCCACGCCCGAGGCGATGGCACAGGAGGAGTTCCCGCTCGGCTTCGCGCTGGCCCAGCTGCACGGCATCTACATCCTGGCGCAGAACAGCAAGGGCCTGGTGCTGGTCGACATGCACGCCGCCCACGAGCGCATCCTCTACGAACAACTGAAGAACGCCCTCGACGGCCAGGTGGCCGGCAACGACATGCAGATCCAGCCGCTGCTGATCCCGATCACCTTCTACGCCGACACGCTGGAAGTGGCCACGGTGCAGGAGAACCAGGAAACGCTGCACGCGCTCGGCTTCGACATCGCCGCGCTGTCGCCGACCACGCTGGCGGTGCGCGCCGTGCCGGTGCTGCTGAAGAACGCCGACGCGCAAACGCTGGCGCGCGACGTGCTGCGCGACGTGCGCGAATTCGGCGGCTCGCGCGTGTTGATCGAGCGGCGCAACGAGCTGCTCGGCACGCTGGCCTGCCACACGGCGGTGCGCGCCAACCGCATCCTCTCGACCCAGGAGATGAACGCCCTGCTGCGCCAGATGGAGGCGACCGAGCGCGCCGACCAGTGCAACCACGGCCGCCCGACCTGGGTGCAGGTGGAAATCGCCGCGCTCGACAAGCTGTTCCTGCGCGGCCAATAAAGAATCGATACATGACTACTCAAGCAATTCGTCCGCTGGCCGTCGCCATCATGGGGCCGACGGCCTCCGGCAAGACCGCCGCCGCCCTCGCCATCGCCGCCCGCATCCCGTCCGAGATCATCTCGGTCGACTCGGCGCTGGTGTATCGCGGCATGGACATCGGCACCGCCAAGCCGACCCGCGCCGAGCGCGCCGCCGCGCCGCACCACCTGATCGACATCATCGACCCGCTCGACGCCTATTCGGTGGCGCAGTTCCGCCACGACACGCTGCGCCTGGTCGACGACATCGTCGGGCGCGGCAAGCTGCCGCTGCTGGTGGGCGGCACCATGTTGTACTTCAAGGGACTGGCCGACGGCCTCGACGAACTGCCCGGCGCCGATCCGGTGCTGCGCGCCGAGCTGGAGGACCAGGCGGCGCAGCACGGCTGGCCGGCCATGCACCAGCGCCTGGCCGCGCTCGACCCGGTGACGGCGGCCCGGCTGGCGCCCAACGACGCCCAGCGCATCCAGCGCGCGCTGGAGATCTGCGCGCTGAGCGGCAAGCCGATGTCCGAGCTGCTGGCGCTGCGCGAAAAGACCGAGCTGCCCTTCGAGCTGCTGTCGTTCGCGCTGGAGCCGTCCGACCGCGCCGTGCTGCACGAGCGCATCGCCCGCCGCTTCGACATCATGCTCGACGAGGGCACGGACGACAATCTGGTCCGCGAGGTGGAGCTGCTGCGCCGGCGCGGCGACCTGCACCCCGGCCTGCCGTCGATGCGCTGCGTCGGCTATCGCCAGGCGTGGGAATATCTGGAGGGGGAGATCGACTACAAGACCATGCGCGAAACCGGCATCATCGCCACCCGCCAGCTGGCCAAGCGCCAGTTGACCTGGCTGCGCTCGATGCCGCAGCGGGTCGTCATCGACTGCCTGGGGAACGATCCGGCCGCCAGCATGCTGGCGCAGATCACGGCGCACGGCCAGTAGGCCGGCGCCGCTGTAAAACCAGCTTAGAAGGCCGGCTTCGGACCTTCGATTGCATAGGTCAGGATCTCGGCCCCGCCCTCAATCAACGACGGCAGACGCTCGTCGAGGGTTTTGAAATACGACATGGCGAAGTGCGCGTCCAGATCGGCGCGGCTCTTCCACAGCTCGAAGAAGACGAAGCGCTGTGGATTGTGCGGCTCCTGGAGGAAATCGTAACGCACGCAGCCAGGCTCGGCGCGCGACAGCGGCACCAGCATGGCGCCCAGGTCGAGCAGGGCGGGGATGGCGTCGGGTTTGGCGGTGAATGTGACGGAATGAACCAGCATGAATAAATCCTGACTTAAATAGCAGAGCTTGGGACTCGGCGCCGCCCGCAGGCCGCGCCGAAACAAATGCGGAATGCACGGCCGGCGCTGGCCGACTGCGGCATCCCTGGATTGAAATGCATGCAATCTTGCCCAAATTTTAACAGCTCGGCCGATTCCGCGTGCGCCGCCGGCGCCGGCACGGCTCAGGCCGGCGCGCCGGCGCCATCCATGTAAATGATTTCCCACATATGGCCGTCGAGATCCTGGTAGCCGTGGCCGTACATGAAGCCGTGGTCCTGCGCCGCCTTGTACAGCGTGCCGCCGGCCGCCAGCGCCTTGCCGACCAGCGCGTCGACCTGGGCGCGGCTGTCCACTTGCAGGCAGATCAGCACCTCGGTGCTGGTGTGCGCGTCGCAGATCGGCTTGGGCGTGAAGCTGCGGAACTTCTCCTCGCTCAGCAACATGACGAAGATGTTGTCGGCGACCACCATGCAGGTGGCCGTCTCGTCGGTGAATTGCCGATTGAAGCTATAGCCCAGGCTGGTGAAGAAGGCGATCGACTTGCCCAGGTCCCGCACCGGCAGGTTGACGAAGATGTTGGTGGCCATGCTCTCTCCCGTGAAAAGAGGCCGCCGCGCGCAGCCACTGTACAGCATACCAATTTGCCAATATTTTGGCGCCGCGCTGGCGCCGGCGGCCCGCCGGGTCGACAATCGCGCAAAAATGTCCGGGCCAGTCTTGACAGCGTTTGGCCCAACCCCGATAATGCTGGGCGTTGCAGGTGATATAGCTCAGTTGGTTAGAGCACAGCATTCATAATGCTGGGGTCGGTGGTTCAAGTCCACCTATCACCACCAAGAACATATCAGAACTGGTCTGGACCAACACGGTCCGGGCCATTTTTGTTTCGGTGATATAGCTCAGTTGGTTAGAGCACAGCATTCATAATGCTGGGGTCGGTGGTTCAAGTCCACCTATCACCACCAATACCGAAAAGCCGCCGTCCCGCAAGGGTCGGCGGCTTTTTCATTTGCGGCCCGACGCGCTGCCTGAGGGCCGACTTTCTTATATGGCTGGCTCGGACCGGCGGCGAAATACTTCTGACATATCGGGCATCGTGCCGCCCAACGCCGCCAAGCGCTTGGCGGCTCGGACGCTCACAAAGGTCTTGATGGCTTCGCGGAAGAGGTCTGCCTTGTCCATGGCCGGATCGGCGAGCTCAAAGGCCTTGTTATACAGGGCGTCGTCGATTGTGACGATGGCTTTCATGCTCCCCCCTTTGAATCACAAATGATACAAGTATGTATCCAGTATCGCAGCAAGGGCTTTTCACATGGCACGCCGCCGCCCAGCCTTGATTCCCAAAAACAATCCGGGTTAGCATACCGTCTTCATTTCATGAAAGATAAGCATGACGACGCCATGGCTGCAACAGATTCTTTTTGGACCGCCCGGTTGCGGCAAGAGCTTCCACGTGCGCCAACTGGCCGCCAGCCATTTGGGTATCGCACGCGACAGCCAGCAACTGATTGAAACCACCTTCCACCCGGAATACAGCTACGGCGACTTCCTCGCCAAGCTGCTGCCGCACAGCGGCACACGCGTCCACTCCTACCAGGTCAGCGGCGAATCCGTCCACCTGAGGGATGTGAAACTGGTGCAGCTCGAAGCCAGCCCCACGATTGAATACCGCATCCATGTCGGCCCGCTGCTCAAGGCGCTGGCGCTGGCCTATGCCGGCCAGAGCGAGGGCCGCAAGGTGCTGCTGGCGATCGACGAAATCAACCGCGGCAACTGCGCGCAGATCTTTGGCGACGCCTTCCAGCTGCTCGACCGCGATGAGCACGGCTGGTCGGAATACGGGCTGGAGCTGAGCACGATGTTCTATGATGCGCTGAAACAGGAGATGCTCCGCCTGGGCAAAACCATGGACCAACTGCCGGACCAGCTATGCGTCCGCAACGCCGACCAAGAGTGCGTCGGCTACAAACTGCGCCTGCCGCCCAATCTGTCGCTGATCGGCACCATGAACACCAGCGACGAATCGGTCTACTACATGGACACCGCTTTCAAACGACGCTGGGACTTCGCTTTCATGCACTGGCATGGCCATCAGGCCGAGGTCTGGCAAGGCCCGCAAGGCCTGGCCCTGGTGGCCGGCACCAAGCATGGCTGGCATGCGCTGCTGGTCAAGCTGAATGCCTTTATCGCGAGCAGTCTGCCCGGCCGCAGGATCGACGATAAACAGGTCGGCCTATGGTTCATCAAGAGCAGCAAAAATCAGTCGCCCACGCCACTACAAACACTGGAAAAAACACTGGGTCAACTGCTTTCGAAAAGTGCATATAGCGATTGGGTCGCACACTTCCCTTCCGCCGAGGAGCTGGGCGACAGCGGCCTGCTGCGCAACGATTCGATCCGTCCAGTGGCGGAGTCGCTGGGCGTCAGCTGGCCGTTCGGCGCCTCGAACATGCATGCCGCCGGTCTGGCCAAAGCCTTGCTGCCGGAAGTAAAAAGCGCCAGCAATGCCAGTACACCGCCGTCATCGGAAATATCGCGCGAGGCGATCCGCAACAAGCTGATGTTCTTCTTGTGGGATAACGTCTTCGCCCGCGACACGGCGCCGCTGACCGCGCTGCTGCAAAGCGTCGATGCGGCCATCGCCGAGCCGCGCACCTTCGGCGAGTTCGCCACCGATGAAAATGTCGACGCGCTACTTGAAGGCTTGATGAAAACGTGAGTACGCCAACTGCAGCGGCACCGGCGCCGCCACTAGCGGACGAGCAAGCCGACGGGAACGGCACCGACAACGAGGACTTCGTCGGCCTGCGTGCGGTGCCGGATGGCGAGCCCGTGCTGCATCTGCCCCATGGCTATCAGCTCGATCAGGCCGCCATCCCGGCTGCGGCGCGACTGGCGGCGCTGGGCCAACTGACGCGGGTGATGGCGCGCTTCGCCGACCAACACCCGGACGAGGTGCTGGCCGCCGAACGTCACTGCGCGCCGCGCGATGGTCTGTTGCGCCATGCCGACGGTTTGCACTGGCAGCAGCGCGGCGGCAGCGTCGGCTACAACTCGGTGGCCGGCTACATCGATCTGATGCGCCGCCTGCGCCAGCCGCGCCAACTCGGTCCTCTGCGTGTACCGGCGCTGGCGCCGTTCGACCCGCGCCACCTCGGCCGCAACCTGGAACGCGCCATCTACCTGCCCGACGGCAGCGCCTACTTCGACCAGCAATGGGGGCAACTGAAGCAGATACGCCGTCACAGCGGCGGCCTGGTGGGACTGGCCTGCTGGCTGGCCATCGACGCGCTCCTGCACGTCTTCCCCGGCCACTGGCAAGGCGAGCTCGCCACCGGCCTGCAGGCCGAGTGGAATCATCTGGCACAGCGCTTCGGCGACGCTCAGCGCTTGCCGCGCCAGGCATCGTTGTTTGGCGCGGCGCGCGCCACCACGCTGTTGCAGCTGCAAGCGGCGCTGGAAGCGGAATTGCGCCGCGCGCCGCCGATGGACAGCGAGGCGCGCGAGCTGTCCGCCCTGCTTGAGCAACTACTGTGCTTGTCCGTGGGCGGCGACAGTGGCGACATCTGGGGCATGCGCGGCTTCCACCGCGTGTGGGAAGCCGCCTGTCTCGGCCATGCCCTGGCCGAATATGGCGCGGCACAGATTTTCACCTGCGACGATGCCCTGCTGTCCGGCGTCGCGCCGCAACAGCGCCAGCAATGGCGCACCAACCGCCATCGGGTGTTCGCCCGCAACGGCAGGGCGCGCCGGCCCGATCTGGTGCTCAGGCAGCCCGACGGCCGCTTTCGCATCATCGACTTCAAGTACTCGGCCCAATACAACGACGAAGGCTTTTTCAAGCGCCGCCCAGCCGACATCGATCTGACTGCGGCGGAGACGCAACAGCTGGACAACGGCCGCATCGCCATCGACGGCGACGCCTACAAGATGCAGCAAGACATCGCCAATCTGGAAAGCTACCGCTGGCTGCTGATGCAGCACGAATTGCGCAGCTGGGATGAGTCGGCGGTCGAACTGGAACTCTGGGTGCCGGCCCGGCACGACGAAAAAAAGACCTGCGCATGGCAGGCCTTCGAGGATGGCAGGCGCCTGCCGGATTCCGGATTCCAGCATCTGAGCGTGGTGTACCGATCCAGCGCCGACATGCTGCAACGCTATGCCGGCGACTTTAGCCTGTTCGGCTAGGGCAGCCCGGCTTGACGCGGATATCAGTCAGCGACAATCTTCCACCCATGGAGTACACTGATTTGACCGACTTCCCCCCGGAGGCACTATGCGCCTGATAACCGTGAAAATTTCCGACTCGGACATGGAAAATTTACAAGAAATTGCTCATATTGAGCAACGTCCTCCGGAAGTGCTCGTTCAAGAGCAGATACGCCGACTCATTCACGCCAAGATGATCGACACGGGAACACTCGCCAACAATCAGATCAGTCCGTCAGAATCCCTCGCCAACAACGACGACGACCAAAGACGACGTGATGCGGTCGAGAAAATTTTTGGGCTTTGGAAGAAGCGGCAGGATGCCCCCAAGGACGGGGTGCTGTATCAAAAGATATTGCGTGCAGAATGGCACTAGTCCTTTTCGATACCAATATCTTGATCGACGCACTCAATCATCATGCTGCGGCGATGAATGAAATTTTGCTATGCAATCATACAAGCGACGGCCAATTTGTATGGGCGTCTGATCATCACCCGCAATCCCAGCGACTTCCCATTCGCACAAGTACGCATACCCTACGACATAGTCAACGGGAAAGCCGTCAACATTCGCCCACCTCCTTCCTGATTCCGTAAGCTGCCTTGGATTGCGCGCCGTCACCACTCGATGAAAGACGACGACAAAAAGACCGGCGCATGACAGGCCTTCGAGGATGGCAGGCGCGTGCCGGATTCCGGATTCCAGCATCTGCACGTGGTGTACCGATCCAGCGCCGACATGCTGCAACGCTATGCCGGGCGGCTTTAGCCTGTTCGGCTAGGGCAGCCCGGTCCGGCGCAGGATTTAATGCGGAATCATCCCCGTCAGGAAGTAGGCCTGCACGGTGGTGATGACGCCGACGATGGCGGCGAACATCAGGCTGTGCTTGAGCGTGAAGCGGAACAGCTCCGACTCCTTGCCCACCAGGCCGGTGGCGGCGCAGGCCACGGCGATCGACTGCGGCGAGATCATCTTGCCGGTCACGCCGCCGGTGGTGTTGGCGGTCACCATCAGCGTGTCCGACAGGCCCAATTGGTGCGCGGTGGTGTTTTGCAGCGAGCAAAACAGCGCGTTCGACGAGGTGTCCGAGCCGGTCAGGAACACGCCGAGCCAACCGAGGAAGGGCGAGAAGAACGGGAAGGCGACGCCGGTCCCGGCCAGCACCAGCGCCAGCGTCGACGACATGCCGGAGTAGTTGGCGACGAAGGCGAAGGCCAGCACCAGGCCGATCGACAGGATGGGGCGCTTCAGCTCGACCACGGTCTGGCCGAAGGCCTTGACGGCGGCGGCCGGCTTCATCTTCAGCAGCACCACGGCGATGATCGCGGTCAGCAAAATCGCGGTGCCGACGGCCGACAGGAAGTCGAGCTTGAGCACGGCGTCGTAGGCCTTCGGCGCGGCGACGATGGGGGCGGTCTTGATGACCAGCTTGTCGAGCAAGGGCACGTGGAACTTGATCACCGTGTCGGCCAGCGCGCCCTTGGCGGCGAACAGGCTTTTGAACCATGGCAGGCTCCACACCGTGACAATGGCGGTCAGGATCAGGAAGGGCGACCAGGCGCGCAGCGTCTGGGCGAAGGTGAACGGCGAGGCCTTGCGGCCGTCCTGCTTGGCGCCGCCGGCGAAGCCACCGCCGACAGCAGCGCCGAAACCACCGAAGCCACCGAGAGCGACGGCACCGCCGCCGACCGAGACGCTGGCGCGCGCGGCGGCCTTGGCGCCGGCCGGCTGCCACACCTTGAGGAAGCCGGTCAGCGAGACCAGGCAGACCAGGGCCGAGGTGATGTCCGGCAGTTCCGGGCCGATGAAGTTGGAGGTGATGTACTGGGTCACGGCGAAGCTGGCGCCGGCCACCAGGGCGGCCGGCCACACTTCGCGGATGCCGCGAAAACCGTCCATCATGAACACCAGCCAGAACGGCACCAGCAGCGACAGCAGCGGCAGCTGGCGGCCGGCCATGGCGCCGATCAGCATCGGGTCGATGCCGGTCACCTGCCCCGCCACGATGATGGGGATGCCCATCGCGCCGAAGGCCACCGGCGCGGTGTTGGCGATCAGGCACAGGCCGGCCGCGTACAGCGGGTTGAAGCCCAGCCCGACCAACAGCGCGGCGGTGATCGCCACCGGCGCGCCGAAGCCGGCAGCGCCTTCGAGGAAGGCGCCGAAGGCGAAGCCGATCAGCAGCATCTGCAGGCGTTGGTCGTCGGTGATCGCCACCACCGAGGCGCGGATCACGTCGAGCTGGCCGGTCTGCTCGACCACCTTGTAGAGGAACACCGCCGTGACGATGATCCAGGCCACCGGCCACAGGCCGTAGGCGAAGCCGTAGCCGGCCGCCGCCAGCGCCTGCGACACCGGCATGCCGTAGGCGAAAATGGCCACCACCAGCGCCAGCGCCAGCGTGACGGCGGCGGCGACGTGGCCCTTGATGCGCCAGACGGCCAGCGCGAGGAAGAAGAAAATGATCGGTACGGCGGCGACAAACGCCGACAGGCCTAGGCTGCCGAGCGGTGCGTATATTTGACTCCAGGCTTGCATGGTGACTCCTCCAAGAACGTTCGTTGAACTATTTTTTATGTGACGATGGGACAAGCAAAACAACTAAAACTGGTCGGCGCTGTGACGGGAACACCGGTGCCACTCAGCGGCGTATGGCCAAGGGCGCAGCCGAATGCCACTCAGTTAAGGCGCCGGCGGCTCCCCCTTCCCCCAGAGGCGGAGAGCCGGGGTCAGACCCGTCGGGTCTGACCCCAGTTTGTGCCTGTGGGTTTTCCCAAAGCGCGGCATTCATGCCGGATGCGGCCACCGCGTCGGGGCTACTCTGGCTGGTCGCGCTCGCGCAGCAGGTCGGCCAGGCTGCGCGCGGCCGGCTTGAGCGGGGCGCGGTGCGCCGTCCAACCCAGTTGCTGCTTGGGCGTGAAGGCGCGCAGGCGCGTGGCGGCCCAGCGGAACAGGCGGTACACAGTGGGCCGGGCGAAGGCGCCGCTCCAAAAGCGCCACACCAGCTTGTCGGCACGGGAGAACCGGGCGCCCTGGCCACGCAGCGGATGGTCGACCTGCTGGGCCGGATCGCGATTGGCCTCGGTGCGCAGGCGGATCAGCAACTGCGGAATCGGAATGCGCACCGGGCACACTTCGCCGCAGGCGCCGCACAGGCTGGAGGCGGTGGCCAGGTCGGCGGTGGCGGCCAATCCCAGCAGGTGCGGCGAGATGATCTTGCCGATCGGGCCGGGGTAGGTGGTGCCGTAGGCGTGGCCGCCGATGCGGGCGTACACCGGGCAGTGGTTCATGCAGGCGCCGCAGCGGATGCACTGCAAGGTGGCGCGCAACTGCTCGTCGGCGTAGGCCTGGCTGCGGCCGTTGTCGAGCAAGACCAGGTGGACGGCGCGCGGGCCGTCGCGTTCGTCGGCGCGGCGCGGGCCGGAGATCAGGTTGAAGTAGCTGGTGATCGCCTGGCCGGTGGCCGAGCGGGTCAGCAGGCTGGCCAGCGGCACGATGTGCTCCAGCTTGGCCACCACCTTCTCCATGCCCATGATGGCGATGTGGGTGTCCGGCACGGTGGTGCAAAGGCGGCCGTTGCCTTCGTTCTCGACCAGCCACAACGTGCCGGTGTCGGCCGCCGCGAAGTTGACGCCGGACAGGCCGATGTCGGCGTCGACGAAGGCTTGGCGCAGCGCGCGCCGGCCGGTCTGGATCAGGCTATCGACATCCTCGGTGTAGGGCGTGTCGGCGATGTGCTGCTCGAACAGGGCGCCAATGTCGGCCTTGGTCTTGTGGATCGCCGGCATGACGATGTGCGAGGGCTTCTCGCCGGCCATCTGCACGATGTACTCGCCCATGTCCGACTCCAGGCAGGACACGCCGTGCTGCGCCATGAAGTGGTTCAGTTCGATCTCTTCGCTGGCCATCGACTTGCCCTTGATGACCTTGCGCGCCTTGGCCCGCTGGGCGATGCCGAGGATGATGGCGTTGGCCTCGGCGGCGTCGGCGGCCCAGTGCACCTGCACGCCGGCCTGCGTCAGATTGCTCTCCAGTTGCACCAGCAGGTCGGGCAGATTGGCCAGCGCGTGCTGGCGGATCGCCTCGCCCAGGTCGCGCATCTGTTCCAGCTCGGCGCCGTCGGGGAACTGCACGACGCGCTTGGCCTGCAGGAAGTCCATCGCGCCACGGAAGCTCTGGCGCAGCTTGGGATCGTCCAGCGCGGCGCGGGCGCGGGCGCGGAAGTCGGCCGGCGGCACGAAGTTCAGCGGCGCTGCATTGGCGGTGGCGGTGGCGGTGGTGACGGCGGCGGTGGTGACGGCGGCGGTGGTGACGGCGGCGGCGGTGACGGCGGCAGCGGCGGCGGGCGGGGTCAGCGCGGCCTTGGCGGCGTTGTTCAGCGGCGCGTTCATTGCTGCGCTCCCGCTGCGGCCGGCGCGCCGTCGAGCACGATCACCACCCACAGCCAGCGCGGGCCGTGGGCGCCGTAGGCCAGCGTCTGCTGGATGTCCGACGTCTTCGACGGGCTCGACACCAGCACCAGATTGCTCGGCATACCCTCGCCCCAGTGTTCGGTCTGGGCGGCGGCATACAGGTCGCGGTGCAGCGTGCTGGCGTAGACCAGGGCGATGTGCAGCGGCGGCACCAGCGAGACGGTGCGCGGCGTGCCGCGATCCGGCGCCAGCACCAGCGTGCCGGTGGCGGCGATGCCGGAGCGGGCCACGGTGAAGCCGGCGTCGACGCTGTCGAACAGTTCGGCCTTCCAGTGCTCCAGCGGCCAGTCGAAGGACAGCGGCTGCACCGAGGCCGGCAAGGCGCCGGCCAGGGCCGCGCCCTCGGCGCTGGTTGGATCGAGCAGCAGGCGACGCACGCCCTTGGCGGCGATCTTCTGCGCCAGCAGTTGCTGCCAGTCGGCGCCGCTGGCGAACCACACGTCGGCGTGGGCGGCGCTCAAGGCGTCGTGCATGGCCTGCGCCAGATCCTGCGGCGTGGCCGGCAGCGCGGCATGCAGGCCGGTGTAGTAATCGTCGATGCGGCGCTGCAGTTGCGCCAGGTTGTCGGCGTTGGCCGGTGCCGCCGCGCGCAGGCGGCCCAGCATCTGTTCGCGTGCGCCCGGGCCGCTCATTTGGCACCTCCGGCGGCGGCCGTGCCGTTGACCCGGCGCCAGAGGAAACTGGCCATGTGCTCGACCGCCAGCGGCGCGCCCTGGAAGCGGGCGGCGTGGCCGATGTTGAGCAGGCAGCCGCAGTCGGCCGAGACCAGCCGGCCGGCGCCGGTGGCGCAGGCGGCGGCCACCTTGTCCTTGACCATGGCGCCGGAGATGTCGGCGTGCTTGAGCGAGAAGGTGCCGCCGAAGCCGCAGCATTCCGATTCGTGTTCGTGTTCGATGCGCTGCACGCCGGGCAGCGCGTCGACCAGCGCCACGCCGTGAACGCGGGTGCCCATTTCGCGCCGCGCGCCGCAGGAGGTGTGCAGCACCACCTGCTCGACCGGGGCGCCGACGGCGGCGCGGTAATCGACCTTCAGCACGTGCAGCAGGAATTCGCTCAGCTCGTAGATGCGGCCGGCCAGTTCCTGCGCCTTGGCGGCAGTGGCCGGGTCGTCGGCGAACAGCTGCGGCCAGTGGTGGCGCATCATGCCGGCGCAGGAGCCGGATGGCACGATCACCGGCCAGGGTTGGGCGAACAGGTCGATCTGGGCCAGCGCCACGGCGCGCGCCTCGTCGGGATTGCCGCTGCTGTAGGCCGGCTGGCCGCAGCAGCTCTGGCCGCGCGGGAAGTGCACGGCCAGCCCTTCGCGTTCGAGCAGGCGGACGGCGTCCAGCCCCGCTTCCGGCATGAACAGGTCGATCACGCAAGTGCCGAACAGGTAGACCTGTTTGGGGGCGGTGGGATAGTCTCGGTCCTGCATGGTGTCTCCTCGATGGTGCGAAGGTTTGCGTATTATTTTTGTTCAGCCCATAATCCCAGCGGATGCGGCGGACCACAAATTGGTTGGACCAATCGCGGAGTTGGCGAATACATGGAATGCGAGGCGCCGGCGATACCGGCAAACCCCAGCGGCAAAGAGCCGGGGTCAGACCCGTCGGGTCTGACCCCAGGTTGCGCCCTTGG
Organism: Rugamonas violacea; assembly: GCF_016461825.1. Classification (GTDB taxonomy): domain Bacteria; phylum Pseudomonadota; class Gammaproteobacteria; order Burkholderiales; family Burkholderiaceae_D; genus Rugamonas. The sequence goes on from NZ_JAEMNU010000074.1 coordinate 67,770, forward strand.
GTTTTGCCGGCGTCGCGGCATGCGCCGAGCCAGGACAAAGGAGATGCGATGCGCGGCAGGCAGGCGGGTGGACGGGTGGCGGAGGTGATACAGAAGCTGGAGGCGGCCCTGCTGGACGGCTCGCTGGCGGCCAACGCGCGCCTGCCGGCCGAGCGCGTGCTGGCCGAGCAGTACCAGGTGTCGCGCAACACGGTGCGCGAGGCGATCCAGCGCCTGAACGCGCGCGGCCTGCTGCGCAGCCGGGCCGGCGCCGGCGTCTACGTCACCGACCAACTGCGCACCGGCATCAGCACGCCGTGGGGCGAGCTGGTGGCCGACCATCCCGGCGTGCGCGAGGACATCCTGGAGTTCCGCCGCGTGCTGGAGGGCGCCACCGCCTACTTCGCGGCGCAGCGCGCCACGGCCGAGGAACGCGAGCGCATCAAGGGCTTGATGCAGGAACTGGAGCAGGCGCGCCGCGACGACAACCGTCCGGCCGAGGCCAACGCCGACACCCGTCTGCACGAGGCGATCGCGCTGGCCTCGCACAATTCGATGTTCCTGCACCTGCACACCAGCGTGTTGAGCATGCTGCGCGAGCACATCACCTTGAACGGCAACGGCCTGCGCGAGATCGACGCCAACGTCGCCGAGCAGCTATTGCAGCAGCACCGCAGCGTGGCCGAGTCGATCTGCCTGAACCGGCCGGAAGAGGCGCGCACCGCCATGCAAACCCACATCGACTTCGTGCGCAGCCGCTTCGGGCCGGAGTTCGACTAGCCGCGCCGACTAGCACCGCCAACTAGCCGCGCAGCTGGCCGCGCGCGGCGGCCGGATTGGTCCTACCAGGCGTCAAAGAAGCCGTTTCGCCACGACGCATCCGCTACGGCCGCCGCGCCCACTGATAAAAAACCGGCAATCTGTCTCACCCCCGCAACATCAAACGGTACTGGCTGGGTGTCACGCCGACCGTGGCCTTGAACTGCCGCGTGAAGGCGCTGTGGTCGCCGTAGCCGCAGGCCTGGGCGATCTCGGCCACGCTGGCCGGACCAATCAACAGACGCGAGGCGGCGTCCAGACGCGCCTTGATAATCATCTGGCGCGGCGTCAGGTGGAAGATGCGCAGGAAGTAGCGCTCGATCTGCGCCACCGACATGTTGGCGGTGCGCGCCAGTTGGCTCAGCGGCAGCGGCTGGTCGAACTGTTCCTGGATCATGCGCGCGGCGGCGGCCACCCTGGCATAGGCCGGATTCTTCTGGTCGGCCATCGCCAGATCGCGCGACACGCCGCTCAGGCCGACGATGGCGCCGGCCGCGTCGCGCAGCGCCACCTTGCGCGTCAGGCACCAGCCGGGGTCGCGGTTGGGATACAGGTGCAGTTCGAGCTGGTCGTCGATATCGGCGCCGCCGGCCAGCACCGCCAAGTCCTGCGCCAGATAGGTCTGGCCGAAGGGATGGGCGAACACCTCGGCCGGCGTGCGGCCGATCAGCGCCGTCTTCTCCTTGACGCCGCAACGCTTGACCAGCGCCTGGTTGACCACCACGTAACGGCCCTCGGCATCCTTGACGAAGAAGACCACGTCGGGCAGCGCGTCGAACAGATGCTCGGCGAAGAAGGCGTCGGCGATGCGGCGGCCGAGCGCGTCGCGCGCGTCCGCCTGCCGTGTCCGATCCTGTTTCAATGTCTGCGCCATTTGACTCCCCGCTGTGCCCGGGCCACCCCGTGCGCCCCGATTAAACCACCGTTTGCCCTTGTTGTCATGTGACGATTGTGCCGATTTCGTCATCTTTGATGCCGGGCGTGTGCAAGACAGGCGGCGCGGCCGGGCTTATGATTTCACTATGAAATCCATCTCCATTATCGACTCCCACACCGGCGGCGAACCGACCCGCCTGGTCACCGCCGGCGGCCCCGAACTGGGCAACGGCCCCCTCTCCGAACGGCTGGCCACGCTGCGCTGCGAGCACGACCACTTCCGCTCGGCGGTGGTGTGCGAACCGCGCGGCTCGGACGTGCTGGTCGGCGCCCTGCTGTGCGAACCGCACGCCGCCGACTGCGTCGCCGGCGTCATCTTCTTCAACAACGTCGGCTATCTCGGCATGTGCGGCCACGGCACCATCGGCCTGGTCGCCTCGCTGGCCCACATGGGCCGCATCGGCGTCGGCCGCCACCGCATCGACACGCCGGTCGGCGTGGTCGAGGCCGAGCTGCACGCCGACGGCAGCGTCACCCTCGACAATGTGGCTTCCTACCGCAGCCAGCGCCAGGTCAGTGTGAACGTGCCCGGCCACGGTGCGGTGGTCGGCGACGTCGCCTGGGGCGGCAACTGGTTCTTCCTGGTCGCCGAGCACGGCCTGGAGCTGCGCGTCGAGAACGTCGAGGCGCTGACCGCCTTCGCCGCCCGCGTCGGCGCGGCGCTGGCGCAGGCCGGCATCGGCGGCACCGACGGCGCCGAGATCGACCACATCGAACTGTTCGGCCCCTCGCGCACGGGCGCCGACAGCCAGAGCTTCGTGCTCTGCCCCGGCAAGGCCTACGACCGCTCGCCCTGCGGCACGGGCACCAGCGCCAAGCTGGCCTGCCTGGCGGCCGACGGCAAGCTGGCCGAGCACGCGCTGTGGCGCCAGGAGAGCATCATCGGCAGCGTCTTCACCGGCTCCTACCGCTACCGCGACGGCGCGCTGATTCCCAGCATCCGTGGCCAGGCCTGGGTCAACGCCCAGGGCCAGTTGATCCTCGACCCGAGCGACCCTTTCGTCTGGGGCATCCGCTGATGTCCATGGTGTTCCATTTCCACCGGCCGCGTGGGGGAGTCCGCGCCACCGGTCTTGTATGCCGGAACCCGGCATGACGCCGGACGTCATCGTGGTCGGCGCCGGCATCGTCGGCGCCGCCTGCGCCGACGCGCTGAGCATGCGCGGCCTGCGCGTCACGCTGATCGAGCAGGACGGCGTGGGCGGCGGCGCCACGGCGGCCGGCATGGGCCATCTGGTGGTGATGGACGACAGCGCGGCCGAACTGGCCCTGTCGGCCTATTCGATCCGGCTGTGGAACCAGCTGGTCGAGGCGGCGCCGTTGCGCCATGAGTACAGCCGCTGCGGCACCCTTTGGATCGCCGCCGACGAGGAGGAGATGGCCGCCGCCGGCGCCAAGGCGGAGACGCTGGCCGGCCACGGCCTGGCCTGCGAACTGCTCGGCGCCGAAGCGCTGTATGCATGCGAACCGCAGCTGCGCGCCGGCTTGGCCGGCGGCCTGCTGGTGAGCGGCGACGCGCTGGTGTATCCGCCCAAGAGCGCCCGCATCCTGCTCGACAAGGCGCTGGCCCGTGGCACCACCCTGCTCAACGGCGAAGTGGTCGCCATCGAGGACCACGGCGTGCTGCTGGCCGACGGCAGCCGTCTGCAGGCGGCCCATGTGGTGCTGGCCGCCGGCTCGCGCTCCAGCGTCCTGCTGCCGCAACTGCCGATCCAGCCGAAGAAGGGCCATGTCGCCATCACCGACCGTTACCCCGGCTTCATCCGCCATCAACTGGTCGAGCTGGGCTACATCAAGAGCGCGCACGCCGCCAGCGGCGACTCGGTGGCCTTCAATCTACAGCCACGCCCGACCGGACAAATCCTGATCGGCTCGTCGCGCCAGTTCGGCACCGACAACCTGGCCGTCGACCCGGCGATGATGACGCGCATGCTGGCCCACGCCACCAGCTTCACGCCGGCGCTGGGCAAAATGAATCTGCTGCGCTGCTGGACCGGCCTGCGCGCCGCCAGTCCGGACGGCTTGCCGCTGATCGGTCCCAGCGCGCTGCGTCACGGCCTGTGGCTGGCCACCGGCCACGAGGGCCTGGGCATCACCACCTCGCTGGCCACGGCCCAGCTGCTGGCCGCGCAGATCTGCGGCGAGCCATCGGCCATTCCCTTCCAGCCCTATCTGCCGCAGCGCTTCGAGCGGCATGGTTCGACCGGCATGGCGGCCGGCCATGCATAGCCCCAGCGCCAGCATCAGCCTGCGCATCGACGGACGCGAGGTCAGCGTCGCCGCCGGCACCAGCGTGGCCGCCGCCATCGCCATGACGGGCAGCCCGGTGACACGCCGCTCGGTCGGCGGCATGCCGCGCGCGCCCTTGTGCGGCATGGGCGTCTGCCACGAGTGCCGCGTCAGCATCGACGGCCTGGCGCACCAACTGGCCTGCCAGACGCCTTGCGCGTCCGGTATGCACGTATTGACTGCACAATCGCCGGAGGCGCAATGAGCGGCGCCGCGACGCACCCCGCAACGCACACGGCGGGCGGCGCCGCGAACCGCGCCATCGACGTGCTGGTGGTCGGCGCCGGTCCGGCCGGCCTGGCCGCCGCCCACGCCGCCGAGTCCAACGGCGCGCAGGTGGTCGTGGTCGACGACAATCCGCAAGCCGGCGGCCAGATCTGGCGCGGCGGCCCGCAGCATCAGCCGGACCCGCGCGCGCGCCGGTTGTGGGACGCGCTGCGCGCCAGCCCCAAGGTCAGCTTCCTGCACCAGGCGCGCGTGCTGTACGCGCCGGCGCCGGGCCGGCTGCTGGTGCAAACGCCGCACGGCGCGGAAACGCTGGCCTACCAAAAACTGATCCTCGCCACCGGCGCGCGCGAGCGGCTGCTGCCCTTCCCCGGCTGGACCCTGCCCGGCGTGACCGGCGCCGGCGGCCTGCAGGCGTTGGCCAAGGGCGGCTATCCGCTGGCCGGAAAACGCGTGCTGGTGGCCGGCTCCGGCCCGCTGCTGCTGGCGGTGGCCGCCACGCTGCGCGAACGCGGCGCGCAAGTGGTCGCCATCGTCGAGCAAGCCGCCCTGCCCCGGCTGGCCCGCTTCGCCCTCGGCCTGCCGGCCACACCGTCCAAATTGCAGCAGGCATGGCAGTTGATGCGCCGCCTGCGTGGCGTGCCCTACCGGCACAACAGCTATGTGCGCTCGGTGGCCAGCCTGCTGGACGACGAACAGGCCGGCTTGACGCAGCCACCGGCCCTGCGCGTCAGCGTGCAGCGTGGCGGCGCCAGCGAGACGCTGGACTGCGACTACCTGGCCTGCGGCTACGGCCTGCTGCCCAATCTGGAGCTGGCGCTGGCGCTCGGCTGCGCCAGCGCCGCCGGCGCGGTGCGCGTCGACCAGTGGCAGCACAGCTCCGTGGCCGGCGTCTATTGCGCCGGCGAGGGCACCGGCGTCGGCGGCGTCGACCTGGCGCTGGCCGAGGGCCGCATCGCCGGCCTGGCCGCCGCCGAGCGGCCCGACCAGGCGCGCGACCACTTCGCCGAACGGGCGCGCTGGCAGGCCTTCGCCGGCCGCCTGGCGCGCACCTTTGTCCTACGCCCCGAATTAAGCGCACTGGCAGACGACGACACCATCGTCTGCCGCTGCGAAGACGTTTGCCATGGCGAGCTGCGGCAGCACAACAGCTGGCGCAGCGCCAAGCTACACAGCCGATGCGGCATGGGTCCCTGCCAGGGCCGCATCTGCGGCGGCGCCACCGAGCTGCTATACGGCTGGCGCCCCGACTCCGTGCGTTTGCCGATTTCACCGGCGCGCATCGACAGCATCACCACCGCTTCATAACCGAAGTTATAACAACCAGGAGAACAGCATGGCCGCAGCAAAATGGGAAGGGGTCTTCCCCGCAGTCACCACCAAGTTCAAATCGAACGAGGATCTCGACCACGACGCCATGGAGCGCCACTTCGCCTTCCAGATCGACAGCGGCGTGCACGCCCTGCTCACCTGCGGCTCGCTCGGCGAGGCCAGCACCTTGTCCTTCGACGAGAAGCTGGCGGTCACCCAGACCGCGCTGCGCGTCGCCGCCGGCCGCGTGCCGGTGCTGGTCAACGTCAGCGAGACGCGCACGCTGAACGCCTGCCGCTTCGTCGAAAAGGCGCACGAGATGGGCGTGCAGGGCCTGATGGTGATGCCGTCCGTGCTGTACGCGGCCGACGCCCGCGAGGCCAAGGAGAATCTGCGCACCATCGCCGACGCGGCGCGCCTGCCGATCATGGTGTATAACAATCCGGTCACCTACAAGGTCGACCTGACGCCGGAGGACTTCCAGGACCTGGCCGACTGCGAGTGGATCGTCGCCATCAAGGAGTCGAGCGACAACGTGCGCCGCATCACCGACCTGCGCAACGCCGTCGGCCATCGCTACCAGCTGTTCATGGGCGTCGACGACCTGTCCTTCGAGGGTCTGGCGGTGGGCGCCGACGGCCTGCTGGCCGGCCTGGTGGTGGCCTTCCCCAAGGAGACCGTGGCGCTGTACAAGCTGATGAAGGCCAAGCGCTGGGACGAGGCGCTCAAGCTGTACCAGTGGTTCATGCCGCTGATGCACCTCGACGTGTCGACCAAGCTGGTGCAGAACCTGAAGCTGGTCGAGACCCTGGCCGGCGTCGGCAACGAGAACGTGCGCCGGCCGCGCCAGCCGCTGCAAGGCGCCGAGCGCGAGCGCGTCAGCGCCATCGTCAACCAGGCACTGGCCACCCGGCCCGACCTGAGCCGCCTGTTCTAGTTTTTTAGTTTTCGCGGGCCGGCCATCCGCCGGCCCAAGCCCGAGCGCACGCCTTCCGCCACCCCGTCGGCGGCGCGCTCCGGGCCGGCGGAGCCGCCTTATCCGGCGCTCCCGCCGCCTCCCCGCCGCCTCTCCCCCGCCACCGCCCGGCGACCGCAAATCCACCGAATCCATAATAAATATCAATAAACAAGTCACTTAGCCTTGTGCAACGTCAACAGTCCAGCCATAATTTGAATAGTAATGATTCTCATTTAAGCAAGCAAAGCGTGTCAGCACGTGGTAGCCAGCGACTCCCATTTTTGACTAGGACTGTTCATGGCACTCAACAAGACCCCGCTCGCGCTGCTCGTCGCGCTGGCCGTTCAATCGCTCTCCACCACCGCCCAGGCGGCCGACGCCGGCCCGGCGCCCGCCGCCGGCGCCGAACAAACCATGACGGTGGTGACCGTCAGCGGCAGCCAGGACAGCGGCTACAACGCCGGCAGCGCCGGCAGCGCCACCAAGACCGAGGCGCCGCTGCGCGACATTCCGCAGACCGTCAACGTGGTGCCGAAGGAGCTGCTGCGCGACCAGGCGGCGCGCTCGATGCAGGACGTGCTCAAGGCCGTGCCGGGCGTCGGCCTGTCGACCGGCGACGGCCAGCGCGACCAGGTGACCATCCGTGGCTTCTCGGCCATCGCCGACCAGTTCGTCGACGGCATGCGCGACGATTCGATGTACTTCCGCGACCTGTCCAACATCGAGCAGATTGAAGTGGTCAAGGGACCGGCCTCGGTGCTGTTCGGGCGCGGCTCGTCGGGCGGCTTGATCAACCGGGTCAGCAAAAAACCCGGCATCGATCTCAGCGAAGTGAGCATCCAAGCCGGAAGCAACCAGCAGAAACGCGCCGAGTTCGACCTGGCGCGCAGGCTGCCGGAGCAAGCCATGGCGCTGCGCGTCACCGGCGCCGTCGAGGATTCGGGCAGCTACCGCGACCAGCAGTTCCTCCAACGCGAGACGCTGGCGCCATCGCTGCAGTTCAAGCTGGGTGCCGCCACCACGCTGCTGCTGCAGGCCGAGTACCTGCACGACAAGCGCCTGACCGACTTCGGCGTGCCGTCCTACCAGGGCCGCGTGGTCGACGTGGCGCCGGGCACCTACTACGGCGCCGCCAACGCCAAGGACAACGACTACAACGAATCCCGTGTGCACGCGCTGGGCTTCACCTTGGAGCACCGCCTCAACCAGGACTGGTCGCTGCGCAACGCCTTCCGCCACTACGACTACTCGCTCGACCGCAACAACACCCTGGTGGGCTCGGTCAACGAGGCGGCCAAGACCGTCTCGCTCACCCGCGGCAACATCAAGCGCGACGAGAGCGGTTACTTCAACCAGACCGAGTTGACGCAGAAGACCACGCTGGCCGGCATGCCCCACCAGTTGCTGTACGGCCTGGAGCTCGGCCAGCAGACCAAGGACATCCTGAACCGCTCGCAGGCCAACGTCGCCACCGTGTCGCTGTTCAACCCGGTCAATCCGGTGGTGCCGTTCACCGCCGGCGGCGCACCGGCCAGCGACAACCGCGGCATCTTCAAGGTCGCCGCCGTCTACGTGCAGGATCTGGTCAGCTTGAGCAATCAATGGAAGGCGCTGGCCGGCCTGCGCTACGACCGCTTCGAACAGCAGACCGAGGACCACCGCGCCGGCCAGCCCAACCTGGGCCGCACCGACCGCAGCTGGAGTCCGCGCGCCGGCCTGGTCTACCAACCCAGCGCCACGCAGTCCTACTACGCCTCGTTCAGCCGCTCCTTCCAGCCCTCGGGCGAGAACGCGGCGCTGGCCGCCAACAACGCCGAGCTCGATCCGGAAATCACCAAGAACAACGAGGTCGGCGCCAAGCTCGATCTGTTCGGCGGCAAGGCCACGGCCGGCGTCTCGCTGTTCCGCCTCGAACGCAGCAACATGAAGGTGACCGACGCGGTCACCAACAAGCTGGTGCAGATGGGCAGCCAGCGCACCGACGGCCTGGAGCTGACCCTCAGCGGCAACCTGGGCGACGGCTGGCAAACCTGGGCCGGCTACGCCCTGCTCGACGCCAGCATGATCGCCTCGGTGGCCAAGGACGACGGCCAACTGGTGCAGGGCAAGCGGCCGACACTCACGCCGCGCCACAGCGCCAACCTGTGGCTCAGCAAGGCGCTGGGCCAGGGCTTCGGCGTCGGCGCCGGCGTCAATTATGTCGGCGACCGCTTCGCCAATCCGGGCAACACGGTGACGCTGCCAAGCTTCGTCACCGCCGACGCGATGGCCTACTACCGCAGCGGCAAGGTCGAGCTGCAGCTCAACGCGCAGAACCTGTTCGACCGCGAGTACATCGTCGCCGGCCACGGCAGCAGCAAAAATCTGAACCTGCCGGGCGCACCGCGCTCGCTGCAACTGACGGCGCGCTACCGCTTCTAAGCCAGCCAGCCCCGCGACGCGGGCGCAAAAAAACCGGCCCTCGCGAGGGCCGGTTTTTTATTCGCTGGACAGCGTTAAGCCAACAGCGCTTGCCAAACCACCCAAAGGCAGAGAGCCAGGGTCAGACCCCACGGGGTCTGACCCTAGGTGTACGCCGTTGGGTCTTCTTGGCTTCCAAGGTGCTCTGGCGGCCGGCCGTCCCACCTCAACCCCAGTCGTGCTCCTTCGGTTTCCCGGTCATGACCAGCGCGGCCAGGCTGAGCAGCGCGGCGGCGGACAGGTAGTAGCCGACATACTGCAGGCCGTGGTTGGTCGCCAGCCAGGTGGCGATGTAGGGTGCCAGCGAGGCGCCGAGGATGCCGGCCAGGTTGAAGGTCAACGAGGCGCCGGTGTAGCGCACCTCGGCCGGGAACAGCTCGGACAGCATGGTGCCGAGCGGGCCGTAGGTCATGCCCATCAGGCCCAGGCCGAGCGACATGAACAGCGTCACCTCCCAGGCGCTGCCGGAGCCGAACATCGGCGCCAGCACCAGGCCGAACAGGGCGATCGCCGCCGACACCGCGATCAAGGTCTGGCGCCGGCCGTGGCGGTCGGCCAGCACGGCGGCGAGCGGAATGGTCAGGCCGAAGAACAGCACCGAGAACAGCTGCAAAATCAGGAAGTCCTTGCGCGAGAAGCCCAGCGCGGTGGTGCCCCAGCTCAGCGCGAACACCGTCATCAGGTAGAACAGCACGAAGGTGGCCATGGCGATCAGGGTGCCCAGCACCAGCACACGGCCGTGCTCGCGGAACACCGCCACCACCGGGATCTTGACGCGCTCGTTCTTGTCGAGCACCTGCTGGAAGGCCGGCGTTTCGGTGATCTTCAGGCGCACGTACAGGCCCACCAGCACCAGCAGCGCGCTGGCCAGGAAGGGGATGCGCCAGCCGTAGCTGAAGAATTCGGCGTCGCTCAGGGTCTGGCTGAGCAGCAGGAAGATGCCGCCGGAGAGGAAGAAGCCGATCGGCGCGCCCAGTTGCGGGAACATGCCGTACCAGGCGCGCTTGCCGGGCGGCGCGTTCTCGGTGGCCAGCAGCACGGCGCCGCCCCACTCGCCGCCCAGCCCCAGGCCTTGGCCGAAGCGGCACAGCGCCAGCAGCAGCGGCGCGGTGGTGCCGATCGCCGCGTAGGTCGGCAGCAGGCCGATCGCCACCGTCGACAGGCCCATCGTCAGCAGCGCCGCCACCAGCGTGGCCTTGCGGCCGACCCGGTCGCCGAAGTGGCCGAACACGGCCGAGCCGACCGGACGGGCGAAGAAGGCGATGGCGAAGGTGGCCAGCGATTGCAGCGTGGCGGCGGCGGCGTCACCGGCCGGGAAGAACAGCTTGGGGAACACCAGCACGGCGGCGGTGGCGTAGATGTAGAAGTCGAAGAATTCGATGGTGGTGCCGATCAGGCTGGCGAACAGCACGGTGGCCGGCGAATTGGTCTTGGCGGCCGGAGGAGGCGGCACCGGATGGGGCAAGGACATAAATAGCGCTCCTAGTTGGCGTGGGTGCGGTGGACAGTGTGGCTGGATCGAATGGGCGAGACGGCGCCGGCGCGCGGCGGCGGCGCAGGATAAATGCGGCGCGGCGGCGCGGCGGCGGATGCCGCTCGCGGCGGCAGGACGGTGGCAAACGGGCGCAGGGGTGGTCGGCCGGTTTGCCGCGCGGGCCGCTGTCGGGCGCGCGCTGGCGGGGCGCCGGCGGTATGTGTCGGGGCGCGCTGTCCTGCTGGAACGCTGCATGATACGCGGCGCCGGCGGCAACTGCCAAGCGCCGCGAGGGGGCCTGCGTAATACTACGCACACTACGCAGGCGGCCACGCAGGCTTGCGCAGCTGCTTGCGCGGGCCTCCGCAGGCGGCCGAGCGGGTGGCTACGCCGGCGTATCGATGCGGCCGAAGGCGGCGGCGATCGGTTCGCTTTCCAGCGGCCGCACCAGGCGCGCCAGCTCGACGCCGTCGCGCAGGAAGATCAGCGTCGGCCACAGCTTGACGCGGAAAGTGCGGCCCAGCGCGCGGCCCGGCCCGTCCTCGACCTTGATATGGCGCACGCCGCCGTGGCCGGCGTAGGCCTCGGCCAACGGCGCCTGCGTGGCGCGGCAGTGGCCGCACCAGTTGGCGCCGAACTCCAGCAGCACTGGGCCGGCCAGGGCGTCGATCTCGGCGCGCTCCGGCGCGCCGGCTTGGTAAGTGGTTTCCATCGTGCTCTCCGCGTGGTGGCGCCGCGCTCCGCACGCGCGACGACGGCGCGGCGGGGCGGTGGCGAAAACTGTATGGTCTACTACTTCGGCTTGACAGCGGCGCACGGATCGGGCCGCCCCTGCGGCGCCAGCGCGTGGCTGGCGTCGTAGCGGCCGGCCGCTTCCCGGCCGCCGTCCTTGCCTTCGACGAAACCTTCGCTGCGCAGCGTCAGCTTGGGTTCGATGCGGTCGAGCCAATAGGGCACGCCGACGTCCTTGCGCACGTGGCCGTTGCCGGCGATGAGGACGACGTCGCGCGGGCGCTGGGCGCGGATCAGCTTGGCCATCCAGATGTCGCGCGCCACCTGGGCGTCGACCATGCCGCCGACCATCGCCTCGGGCAGCATATTGCAGTGGCCGGCGACGATCTCCTCCTGCTGCGCGGCGCGCAGCGCGGCCGGCAGCGGCTCGCCCAGGCGGTACTCGGCCACCACCTGCGGATTGAAGGACGAGGCGACGCCGTCGCGCACCACGCGCGAGGCGTCGGCGCGCGACAGGTTGACCGCCACCAGCGGCAGTTGGTACTGCAGCGCCAGCTCGATCAACGGACGGTACTGCTGCCAGTCCCAGCGCGGCCCGCCGATCACGCGGATCACGCAGTCGGCGTCCAGGCAGCCGGCCTGCGCCTTGCTCAACAGCTCCTGCCGCTCGCGGTCGAACTGCTCCATGGCGATGGCCGGCCGCCAGCCCGCCTCGACGCGCTGGCGCAGCAGCTCGTAGCGCTGGCGGTGGCCTTGGGCGTTGTCGTGCACCTCGCCGAGCAGCAGCACCTGCGGCGGCGCGGCCGTGGTGGCGGCCGGCGCGGCGGCCGTTTTGGCGGCGCCGGCGCCAGCCGATTTGAACACGCCGCAAGCGCTCGTGGCCAGCAGCAGGGCCAGCGCGGCGGCCAGCATGCCGGCCCGGACGGGGACGGCGCGGCGGCCGGTGGAATTCGGTGTAATCATGGTTCTGCTTCTTCCGCAATATGCATCCCGGAGTGGATGCGCAAACGCCTGCGCAGTATGCCACGCGCCAAATTTATCGCGCAAGCGATGACTCGCCGCCTGCCGCTGCCGGCCCGCCAGCCGGCCGGCCGAAGATCGCTGGAACAGGTGGAAAACGGCGGAAAAACCGGCTTGGACGGCGCGGGAAAGTCCGAACAGAGTGTTGCTCGTTGGTAAAAATAGATTTCCATATGCAAATACAGATATCAATTTTGAATCGAATATGCTCTAATGGCGTTGTGGAATCAGTTTGAGTTTTATCAAAGTAAGTCGCGTGATGGTCGCATGGGCCGGCAGTGCGCAGTGCCCTAACACCGGAAAGAAGACATATGTTCAAACTCTCTAGCAGCCTCATCACCGCCGCGCTATTGCTCGACTTGACGGCTGCCGCCCAGGCCGCCCCCGCCGGCGCCGTGCCATCCTTCGACAACAATGCCTGTGCCCTCGCCGCGCCGACCGACGCCTGCGGCATCGCCGCCACCGCGTCGGCCGCCTTGACGGACGAGGAATTGGGCGCCGCGCCGACCGAAGCGACGCGCTACGACGAGGCGGCGGCGCCGGTGCCGGAGCCGGGCACCCTGTTGATGCTGCTGCTCGGCCTGGTCGTGCTCGGCCTCAAGGGCGGGCGCCGCGGGGCCTACGAGAAATTCATCGACTAAACGTCGTCGTCAATAAAAAATCCCGCTACATCAGCGGGATTTTTTTTGCGCGGTCGGCACCCGCCGCTACAAGCCACACACGCCATGCACGTTGCTCAGCGCGATGCCGTGCGACAGGGCGCGGAAGATGCAGCCGAGCTTGTCCATGCCATGGTCGGCCGTGGCCACGGCGCCGACAAACAGGGCCAGCAACACAGCGCTCAATATCAGAATGCCCTTGATCAAATCTTTGTTCATGCTTAGCCATGGGCGAAAGTCGACAGGCCGCCATTCTAGCCCGCCACGGTGGCGTCAGGCAATCGGCGCCAGGCTGTAGTCGAAGTCGTAATAATGCTTGCCGCCCTCGGTGCGGCTCCGCATCGCGCCGCTCAGTCCGCCGGGATCAAGCCTTCCTCGCGCATCGCCTGCTGCACCGCCGGCCGTGCCGCGACGCGCGCTTGGAAGGCGGCCAGCGCCGGCCACGGGCTAAGGTCGACCTTGACCATGCCGGCCCAGTTGAGCACGGTGAACAGGTAGGCGTCGGCGACGCTGAACTGCTTGCCCATCAGATACTCGTTGCCGGCCAGCACCTCGCCGACGTGGGCCAGGCGGCGCGCCAGGTTGGCGCGGGCGTAATCCTTCAGCGCGTCGGCGGCGCCGGGGTCGAACAGCGGGCTGAAGTTCTTGTGCAGCTCGGTGCCGATGAAGTTCAGCCAGGCGGCCAGCTGGTAGCGCCCCAGGCTGCCGGCCGGCGGCGCCAGTTGCTTGTGCGGCGCCAGGTCGGCCAGGTATTGCACGATGGCCGGCCCCTCGGTCAGCACCAGGCCGCCGTCGAGCTGCAGCGCCGGCACGTAGCCCTGCGGCTGGATGGCGTAGAAATCGGCGCCGCTGGCGGTGCGCTTGCTGCGCAGGTCGACCCGCTCGGCGTCGAAAGCCAGACCGGCCTCGAGCAGCACGATATGTGGTGACAGGGAACAAGCGCCCGGACTGAAGTACAGTTTCATACACTCTCCTATATAAGTGGAACTGATTTTTATGAACCAAATATAAGCCGGCCTAATGCGGCCGGCGCGGTCGCGTGGTTCAGGCCGTGACCTTGCCGTCGGCCGTGGCGACGGTGCCGTGGCCGGCCTCGACCGGCGTGACGATGGGAATGCGCAGCGTGAAACTGGCGCCCTGGCCGGGCTTGCTGCTCACCGCGATGGTGCCGGCGAACTGCTTGACGATCAGGTTGAACACGATGTTGAGCCCCAACCCGGTGCCGCCCTGGCCGCGGCGGGTGGTGACGAAGGGGTCGAACACCTTGTCGAGCATGTCGGCCGCGATGCCCCGGCCGTTGTCGACCACCTGCATCTCGATCCAGTCGCCGTCGCGCTTGACGTTGATGCCGATGCGGCCCTCGGCCTCGGCGGCGAAGGCGTGCTCGACGCAGTTCAGCGTCAAGTTGGTGATCACCTGGGCCAGCGCGCCGGGGTAGCTGTCGAGCACGATGTCGGCCGGGCACTCGATGGCCACGACGATGCGCGTCTTCTTCAGCTTCGGCTGCAGGCTCGACACCACCTCGCCGATGTAGTCGCGCAACTCGAAACGGCGGCGCGCCTCGCTGACCTGGTCGACGGCGATCTGCTTGAAGCTGTGGATCAGGTGGGCGGCGCGGTAGGCGTTGTTCATGATCAGGCGGGCGCTCTCGCTGGCCGTCTCCAGGTAGCGCAGGATGTCGGACTTCTTGATGTTGCCGTCGGCCACGTTCTGGTGCACCTTTTCGGTCGCCTCCATCAGCACCGAGGCGCTGGTCAGGGCGATGCCGACCGGCGTGTTGATCTCGTGGGCGACGCCGGCCACCAGGCCGCCCAGCGAGGCCAGCCGCTCGGCCTGCAGCAGCGACTCCTGGGTGCGCTGCAGGTCGTCCATCGCCCGCGCCGTCGCCTGCGCCGACTTGCGCGCCTCGTCCTCGGCCTCGCGGATGCGGGCGATGATCGACTTCACCTTGCGCTGGATGGCGTTGAAGCCGCGGATCACCTCGCCGAGCTCGTCGCGCCGGTTGTCGGCCAGCTCCTCGACCTCGTCGCTGCCGCGCGTGGCCAGGTCGAACAGGCCGTCGCGCAATTGTTTCAACGGGTCGAACACGATGCGCAGGCTGAGCGCCAGCGCCGCCACCAGGATCAAGTCGAGCAACAGCACCTCGATGACCTTGCGCCGCACCTCGGCCGCCAAGGTGGCGTCGATCTGGGCGCGGCTGAAGTTGACCACCACGCGGCCGACGATCACCGGCTTCAGGGCGGCGCCGGCGGCGCCCGAGTCGCGGTAGGCCAGGTCGGCCACCACCGGCGAGCCGGGCACGGGGGAGTCGGTGTCGATGCTGGCGACGCCGCCGTTGTCGCGCCGCAGCTTGCCGGAAAACAGGCCGACCGAGGTGTCGTAGACGCGGATCGCCACCAGCTCGGGCGGCAACATCTCGGCGGCGACGATGTTGTCGACCTTGGCCTTGTCCAGGTCCCACAGCGCCGACGGCAGGCTGGTCTGCAGGCGCGTCAACACACCCTGGCGCAGGCGCTGGTTGCTGACCTCCAACTCGTGGCCGAGGCTGTATTGGGCGTAGGTGCCGGAAATGGCCAGCACCACCGTGACGATCAGCACGAACAACAATGTCAGCCGACCTTGGATTCCAAACATCTACCGCTCCCCCCTCGCCCGCGCGGGACAACCGCTGTTTTCGATGGCAACGCCCCAATGTACGGGAAGCCCCGCGACTTGGCAAGAAGTTGCAAGCCCGGCACGGCCACGCCGCGGGCCGGTAGCTGACGCAGCACAACATTGCGCCGGGCCAATGCAGGAGGCGGCAGACGTGGCAGGCTGGCAATGGTAAGATCGGACAAAGCGATCAGGGAGGATGTATGACCACCAACTACCAGCAGTTGCCGCTGGCGCAAGTGCTGCCGGGCATGAGCTTGTCGGACGAGCTGCTCGACCTGCAGGGCCACGTCCTGCTGCCGCAGGGCACGGTGCTGAGCGAGGCGATGATCGCCCTGATGCCGCGCCACGGCATCGCCGTGCTGCCGATCGCCCTGCAGCCCGTCTCGGTCGAAGAGGCGGCCGCCGAGCGCCAGCAACAGCTCGAACGCATCGCCCACCTGTTCCGCCGCAACGACCCGGAGGTCGACAAGGACTGGGCCACCACCCTGCTGCGCAGCCACGTCAGCCATTTCCGCGCCGGCCCGGCGGAGGACGCGGCATGAGCATCGATCCCGCCTTGCAGGCGTTGAGCTACGACGACGTCGTCAAGAATCTGGAGGACTTGCCGTCGCTGCCGGCGGTGGTGATGGAGCTGCTCAACAGCATCGACCAGGAGGACGTCGACATCTCGGTGTTGGCCAAGAAGGTGTCGAACGACCAGGCGCTGACGGCCAAGACGCTGCGCCTGGCCAACTCCTCGCTGTACGGCCTGCAGATCAAGGTCACCACCATCCAGCAGGCGATCACCTACCTGGGTTTCCAGACCACGCGCAACCTGATCACGGCGGCGGCCGTCACCGGCTGCTTCGCCGAGGGCCATTGCCGCGGCTTCGACCACCGCGCTTTCTGGCGCCACTCGATCGCCACCGCCGCCTGCGCCAAGGTGCTGGCGCGGCAGATGCGTTTCAACCAGGACTACGCCTTCACCGCCGGCCTGCTGCACGACATCGGCCGGCTGGTGCTGGTGGCCAGCTTCCCCGATCGCTACGAGCAGGTGCTGGCCCACCGCGCCGAACACGATTGCTTCCTGCTCGACGCCGAACGGGCCGTGCTGGGCATCGACCACGTCGATGCCGGCATGGCGCTGGCCGAGCACTGGAACTTCTCCGACACGATGCGGCTGGCCATCGGCGGCCACCACGACCCGGAAAAACCGGGCGCCGGCTTCCTCGCCGCCATCATCCACGTGGCCGACGCCATCGTCCACGCGCTCGACCTGGCGCAGGCGCCCGACGGCCTGGTGCCGCCGGTCTCGCCGGTGGCCTGGAACGCGCTGGGACTCGACGAGTCGGTCTACCTGCAGCTGTTCCGCGAAACCGAGCTGCAGTACGAGGAGATCACCATGGCCCTGCTCTCCTGAGCAAGGCCGGCCGCGCGCCGCCACGGCGCACCTCAGTGGTGGGCGTAGTTGCCGCCGGCTTCCTTCTTGTCGCCACGGTCTTCCGCCTTGGGGCGGCCCTGGGCGTCGGACAGGCGATACTTGGTGCGCCGGTCGCCCATCAAATCGCGCAGGTCACGGATGCTCATACCGGTCACCTCGTGCATGCGGATCAGCAGCGAGGCGCCGACCGGCAGGCGATGGTGGCGGATCTTGCTAATCACCGGCGGTGCCACTTCCAGCAGGCGCGACAGGGCGGCGTCGTTTTTCAGCTGCATCTTGCCAAGCAGGATGTCGAGCAGATGGTTGGGGTTGTAGCTCTCTTGGGATGCAAGCGCGTGATGTGCCATGATATTCCTCGTCTGTGTTGGTGAATCAAATAATGCGGTTCCGAACTTAAGGGCGGCTTAGAGCGCCTCGCCAGGGGTGTTGCCTGTTTCCCCACCCGCGCCTGGCGCGCCGGCGGCGATTTGAGCCACTTTCGCCCTCCTTTTTAAATTGTAATTTACACAATATTCTATACCTAAATTGCTAGTTTCCCTCTTGTGCAGCGCCAGCAAAGATTGTGTAAGATCAATCATTAGCTGGAAAGCTTGACAACTTTGATGCCATTTCAACACATGGCGACCATGGGTGTCGCACGCAAGAACTTGTAGGAAATTGTTACAAGATTAAATGGCGCTCCGCTGGCGACCTCATCATTGGCCGGGGAACTGTGACATGACCCCGGCGGCGTCGGGCCGGCGGCGGCGCCAAGACTGCGGGATGGGGACGCGGCGACGCGCCGGCCGGATGTGCCCCGGCTGGCATCGCGCAAGGTGGAAAAAAGCGAGTCGGTAGAACGGCTCAGGCGGTGGTGTCGATATGCCGGCCCAGCGTGGCGCGCTCCTGCTGCGCCTCGACCTGCTGCTGCGCCAGCTCGATGCGGGCGCCGACCTGGCGCTGCTGCTCGGCCTTGGCGGCCTGCTGGCGCTCGGCCACCTTGGCCGCCGCCTCGGCCGCCTTATTGTCGCCGCGCGCCTGCTGGCCGCGCTCGGCCCGCTGGCCGTCCTCGGCGCGCCGCGCGCCGCGGTGCTGGGCGGTCTGCTGCAAATTGTTGGCCACCGTGGCGGCGGCGGAACCGGCGGGACGAAGCGACATGGCGGACTCCGACAGGGTGGATGGCACCGGACATTGCCGGCGGGCTACATCTTTACTGTAGAGCGCGCCGACCGGAATGCAAGCAAAAATCCGCGCCGGCCTGGATTGACTCGCCATCCGCCCCGGCAATTTACGTTACACTGGCGCCTATCCCGCCGGCGCGCCGCTCTGCCGCCTCCGGCCCTTGGCGGGCGCGCCTTGCGCCCCGTCCGGCGCGTCGCGGCCACGCCGCCGCCGCGCCCCTCACACACGAACGACACGCCCCATTGAAAACCAAGACCCCAGTCCAGCCGCACTACTTCATCCCCGAGCCGCTCGATAACGCGCGCCTGGCCCACCTGTGCGGCCCGCTCGACGAGAACCTGCGGCAGATCTCCGCCGCGCTCGACGTCACCATCTTCCGCCGTGGCGAAAAATTCATCGTCAGCGGCAGCAACGCCGAACGCGCCGTCGAAATCCTCGACCAGTTCTACCAGGTCGCCAACAAGGTGGTGCCGATCGAGGAGGTGCAACTGGCCCTGGTCGAGCAGCGCGCCGGCCTGTCGGCCGTCAGCGAGCACCACGCCCCGAGCGCCTTCGTCGAACCCGACATCGCCAGCCCGCAGTTGAAGACGCGCCGCACCGACCTGCGCGGCCGCACGCCGCACCAGATCAAATACCTGCGCCACATCCTCGAACACGACATCAGCTTCGGCGTCGGCCCGGCCGGCACCGGCAAGACCTACCTGGCGGTGGCCTGCGCCGTCGACGCCCTCGAACGCGACGCCGTCAAGCGCATCATCCTGACCCGCCCCGCCGTCGAAGCCGGCGAACGCCTCGGCTTCCTGCCCGGCGACCTGGCGCAGAAGGTCGATCCCTACCTGCGCCCGCTGTACGACGCGCTGTACGACCTGCTCGGCTTCGACCGCACGCAGAAGATGTTCGAGAAGCAGATCATCGAGGTCGCCCCGCTGGCCTACATGCGCGGCCGCACCCTGAACCACGCCTTCGTCATCCTCGACGAGGCGCAGAACACCACCGTCGAACAGATGAAGATGTTCCTGACCCGCATCGGCTTCGGCAGCAAGGCCGTGGTCACCGGCGACGTCACCCAGATCGACCTGCACAAGAGCCAGAAGAGCGGTCTGGTCGACGCCATCGCCGTGCTGCGCGAGGTGCGCGGCATCGCCTTCACCCAGTTCGGCAGCGAGGACGTGGTGCGCCACCCGCTGGTGGCGCGCATCGTCGACGCCTACGAGGCGGCGCAGGACGCCAACGCCGACATCACCCATTTGATCAAACCCAGCGCCGTCAAAAATGTCCGAAAAAAATAAACTCTCGCTGTCGGTGCAATACCCGGACAGCCGCCTGCAGGCCAGCATCACCCGCGCCAAACTGCGCCGCTGGGTCCAGGCGGCCCTGCTGGCGCCGGCCGAGCTGACCATCCGCTTCGTCGACGCCGCCGAGGGCCGGACCCTGAACCGCGACTACCGCGGCAAGGACTACGCCACCAACGTGCTGACCTTCGCCTACAACGAGGGCGAGCAGCTGGCCGACGACGCGCCGACCCAGGCCGACATCATCCTCTGCACCGACGTGCTCGAACGCGAAGCGGCCGAGCAGGGCAAGACGGTCGAGCAGCACACCGCCCACCTGATCGTCCACGGCGTGCTGCACGCCCAGGGCTACGACCACATGGACGACGCCGAAGCCACCGAGATGGAAGGCCTGGAGACCGAGATCCTGGCCGCCCTCGGCATCGCCGACCCCTACGCCGACGCGGCCGGCTAAGTCCGCCCCCGGCGGCGGGCGCGAGCATGTTGTTTTGACAAAATCCGTCCGCCCCGGCCATTTGGTGTATCCTATACCCCTTCGAAACAACGGCTCACGCCTCCTATGCAAGAGCACCCTAGTGGCGTCAAGACTGACGCCAAGCCCCACCGGTCACTGTTTGAACGCCTGACCGCACTGATCTCCCCCGAGCCCGAGAACCGCGCGGAACTGCTCGAAGTTCTGCACGACGCCCACGAACGCAACCTGATCGACGCCGACGCCCTGTCGATGATCGAAGGCGTGTTCCAGGTGTCGGACCTGTCCGCCCGCGACATCATGATCCCCCGTTCGCAAATGGACGTGATCGACATCTCCAAACCGATCGAGGAATGGCTGCCGACCGTGCTGCAGACGGCGCACTCGCGCTTCCCCGCCATCGAGGGCGAACGCGACAAGGTGATCGGCATCCTGCTGGCCAAGGACCTGCTGCGCTACTACGCCGAAGACTCCTTCGACGTGCGCGACATGCTGCGCCCGGCCATCTTCATCCCCGAATCGAAACGCCTGAACGTGTTGCTGCGCGACTTCCGCGCCAACCACAACCACATGGCCATCGTGGTTGACGAGTACAGCGGCGTGGCCGGCCTGATCACCATCGAGGACGTGCTCGAACAGATCGTCGGCGACATCGAGGACGAATACGACTTCGACGAGGAGGAGGACAACATCCTCTCGATCAAGGAAGGCGTCCACGGCCCGCGCTGGCGCATCAAGGCGCTGACCGAGATCAGCCAGTTCAACGACGAGCTCGACACCGCCCTGCCCGACGACGACGTCGACACCATCGGCGGCCTGGTCGCCAAGCACCTGGCGCGCATGCCGCACAAGGGCGACGTGTTCGACTTCGAGAACCTGCGCTTCGAGGTGCTGCGCGCCGACGCCCGGCAGATCCACGTGCTGCTGGTGGAAAGACTGCCGGCCGCGCCGGGCGCCGACGCCTGACATGCGTTTTCGCCCAGCCCGTCCCGACGCCCCTCCCCCGCCCCAACGCAGCACCCGTGGCCGCATGGCCATCGCCGCGCTGGCCGGCGCCGGCTGCGTCTTCGCCTTCGCCCCGTTCGGCTGGTGGCCGCTGCAGATCCTCGCCCTGGCCGTGCTGTTCTACCAGGTGCTGCGCAGCGCCGGCGTGAAAAGCGCGGCGCTGGTCGGCTGGGCCTTCGGCTTCGGCTGGACCGCCGCCGGCACCCACTGGCTCTACGTCTCCCTGCACAACTTCGGCGGCATGGCCGCGCCCCTGGCCGCCGCCGCCGTCGCCCTGCTGGCCTTCGGCATGGGCAGCTACGTCGCCCTGGCGATGGGCGCCGCCGCCTGGTTGCGCCAGCGCTGGGCGCTGCCGCTGCCGGCCGCCAACCTGCTGCTGCTGCCGGCCATGTGGGCGCTGTTCGAATGGCTGCGCGGCTGGCTGTTCACCGGCTTCCCCTGGCTGTCGGCCGGCTACGCCCACAACCACGGTCCGCTGGCCGGCTACGCCGCCATCATCGGCGTGTACGGCCTGGGCTGGCTGGCCGCCGTCTGCGCCGGCGCCCTGCTGCTGCTGGCGCACCGCACCCGCTGGCGCGCCGCCGGCCTGCTCGCCGGCCTCATGCTGGCCGGCCTGGGCCTGGGCCAGCTGCACTGGACCCACGCCGAGGGCAAGCCGATCAGCGTGCGTCTGCTACAGGGCAACATCCCGCAGGACGAGAAGTTCAACGGCGCCCACGTGATGGCCACGCTGAAGCAGTACCAGGAGGCCATCATGGCCGCCCCGGCCGACCTGATCGCCACGCCGGAGACGGCGGTGGTGCTGCTGCCGCAGCAGCTGCCGCCCGACTACCTGCCGGCGCTGGCCCAGTTCACCCAAAAAACCGGCAGCAGCCTGGTGCTCGGCATCCCGCTGGCCGACAGCCCCACCGTCTACCACAACAGCGTCATCGGCATCGCCCCGCGCGCCGGCGCCGCCGCCTACCGCTACGACAAACACCACCTGGTGCCGTTCGGCGAATTCATTCCGCTCGGCTTCCGCTGGTTCGTCGACCTGATGTCGATTCCACTGGGCGACCAAACCCGAGGCGCCGCCGTGCAACCGGCGCTGGCCGTCAAGGACCAGCGCGTGCTGCCCAACATCTGCTACGAGGACTTGTTCGGCGAGGAGATCGCCGAACAGCTCAACGCGCCGGCCGGCGGCCAATTGCCGGCCACGCTGCTGCTCAACGTCTCCAACCTGGCCTGGTTCGGCGACACCATCGCCATCCCGCAGCACCTGCAGATCTCGCAGATGCGCACGCTGGAGACGGGCCGGCCGATGCTGCGCTCGACCAACACCGGCGCCACCGCCGTCATCGACGGCCACGGCGTGGTGCGGGCCCAGTTGGCGCCCTACACCCGTGGCACCCTGGCGGCGACGGTGCAGGGCATGGCCGGCAGCACGCCTTACATCCTGTGGGGCAACAAACTATTCCTCGTCCTGACCGCCCTGGCCCTGGGCGGCGCCTGGCTGCTGGCGCGGCGAAATGCCGCGTCGCGGGCGACAATCCCGACATAGGCGCCTGAAACCCTGCGCAAAGCCCGCTTAAACTCACCAGCCACCCGCTAAAACCCGCTAAAATTGCCGCTTTAGCGAACCTGCAACCGCTCGCGCACCGCTGCGCACCACCGACCAAACAAGATGCTCACATTTCAACAAATCATTCTGACCTTGCAAACCTACTGGGACAAGCAAGGCTGCGCCCTGCTCCAGCCCTACGACATGGAAGTCGGCGCCGGCACCTTCCACACCGGCACCTTCCTGCGCGCCATCGGCCCCGAGCCTTGGCGCGCCGCCTACGTGCAGCCGTCGCGCCGCCCCAAGGACGGCCGCTACGGCGAGAACCCGAACCGCATGCAGCACTACTACCAATACCAGGTGGTGCTCAAGCCGGCGCCGGAAAACATCCTCGACCTGTATCTCGGTTCGCTGGCCGCGCTCGGCCTGGACCTGCAGCAGAACGACGTGCGCTTCGTCGAGGACGACTGGGAAAGCCCGACCCTGGGCGCCTGGGGCCTGGGTTGGGAGGTCTGGTTGAACGGCATGGAGGTGACCCAGTTCACCTACTTCCAGCAGGTCGGCGGCCTCGATTGCAAGCCGGTGCTGGGCGAGATCACCTACGGCATCGAACGCCTGGCCATGTATCTGCAGGGCGTCGAGAACGTCTACGACCTGGTCTGGACCGAGTGGGAAGAAAACGGTATGACGAAAAAGCTGACCTACGGCGACGTGTTCCACCAAAACGAGGTCGAGCAGTCGACCTACAACTTCGAGCACGCCAACACCGACCTGCTGTTCGCCCAATTCGCCAACCACGAATCGGAAGCCAAGCGCCTGATCGAGTTGCAGCTGACCCTGCCGGCCTACGAGCAGATCATGAAGGCTTCGCACAGCTTCAACATGCTCGACGCCCGTGGCGCCATCTCCGTCACCGAGCGCGCCGCCTACATCGGCCGCGTGCGCACCTTGTCGCGCCTGGTCGCGCAAGCCTATTACGACTCGCGCGAACGGCTGGGCTTCCCCATGCTCGGCAACGCCGCCGCCGCTGCCGCCTAAGCCCCACAGAATATGAACCATATGAACCAGACACTCTTAATCGAACTGCTGACCGAAGAGCTGCCGCCGAAGGCGCTGGCCAAACTGGGCGCCGCCTTCGCCGCCGGCATCGTCAACGGCCTGAAATCGCGCGACTTCCTCGAAGCCGACAGCGTCGCCACCTCGTTCGCCTCGCCGCGCCGCCTGGCCGTGTCCATCAGCAAGGTGCGCGCCACCTCGCCCGACAAGGCGATCCGTGAAAAAGTCCTGCCGGTCAGCGTCGCCCTCGACGCCAACGGCAACGCCACCGCGCCGCTGGCCAAGAAACTGGCCGCGCTGGGCTTCCCCGAGCTCACCGTGGCCGAGCTGGAACGCGCCGTCGACGGCAAGGCCGAGAGCTTCTTCTACACCCACACCGCCGCCGGCAGCGCGCTGCACAGCGGGCTGCAAGCCGCGCTGGAGGAATCGGCCGCCAAGCTGCCGATTCCCAAGCTGATGAGCTACCAGCGTCCCGACGGCAGCAGCGTGCAGTTCGTCCGCCCGGCGCACAGCCTGGTCGCCCTGCATGGCGCCGATGTACTGCCGCTGACCCTGCTCGGCCTGACCGCCTCCAACACCAGTCTGGGCCACCGCTTCCTGATGGCCGACGGCAGCAAAAAAATCGTCATCGCCGACGCCGACAGCTACGCCGCCACCCTGGCCGGCGAAGGCAAGGTCATCGCCAGCATCGAGCAGCGCAAGGAGAAGATCCGCGCCGCCCTGCTGGAAAAAGCCGGCGCCGACCAGGTGCTGATGCCCGAAGCCCTGCTCGACGAAGTCACCGCGCTGGTCGAATGGCCGGTGGTCTACGAGTGCCGCTTCGAGGACGAGTTCCTCGCCGTGCCGCAGGAATGCCTGATCCTGACCATGCAGACCAACCAGAAGTATTTCGCCCTGACCGACAGCGCCGGCAAGCTGCGCTCGCGCTTCCTGATCGTCTCCAACATCGAGACGGCGACGCCGGCCGCCATCGTCGGCGGCAACGAGCGCGTGGTGCGCCCGCGCCTGGCCGACGCCAAATTCTTCTTCGAGCAGGACAAGAAGAAGACGCTGGAATCGCGCCTGCCGCTGCTCGACAAGATCGTCTACCACAACAAACTGGGCACCCAGGCCGCGCGCGGCGAACGCGTCGCCACGCTGGCCGGCCACATCGCCGGCTTGATCGGCGGCGACGCCGCGCTGGCGAGCCGCGCCGCCAAGCTGTCCAAGGCCGACCTGGTCACCGACATGGTCGGCGAGTTCCCCGAGCTGCAAGGCATCATGGGCACCTACTACGCCCGCAACGACGGCGAGCACGAAGACGTCGCGCTGGCCGCCTCCGAGCACTACCAGCCGCGCTTCGCCGGCGACGCCCTGCCGAGCACCGTCACCGGCACCGCCGTGGCGCTGGCCGACAAGCTCGAGACCCTGGTCGGCATCTGGGCCATCGGCCTGGCGCCGACCGGCGACAAGGACCCGTTCGCGCTGCGCCGCCACGCCCTCGGCGTGCTGCGCATGCTGATCGAAAAGCGCCTGTCGATTTCAATCGGCGCGCTGCTTTCGAGCGCGGCGAAAATGTTTGAATTCGTCGCCGGTTTCAAAGACCCGTCGGCCGAGATCTACACCTTCATGATCGACCGCCTGCGCGGCATCCTGCGCGAGCGCGGCTTCTCGCCCAACGAGATCGAGGCCGTGGTGGCGCAGAATCCGGACCGCCTGGACGACATTGTGCAGCGCCTGGAGGCCGTGCAGGCCTTCGCCGCGCTGCCGGAGAGCGCCTCGCTGGCCGCCGCCAACAAGCGCATCACCAACATCCTGAAGAAGAACGAAGAGGCGCTCAGCGCCTCCGGCAACGCCGGCGTCAACGCCGCGCTGCTGGTCGACACGGCCGAGAAGAACCTGGCCGCCGCCGTGCTGCGCGTGCAGCCTGAAGTCGACGCCGCCTTCGCCGCCGGCGACTTCGCCGGCACGCTGAAAACGCTGGCCCAGCTGCGCGACGACGTCGACGCCTTCTTCAACGACGTCATGGTGATGGCCGAGGATGTCGCCCTGCGCAACAACCGCCTGGCCCTGCTGTCCTCGCTGCACGGCATGATGAACCGCGTCGCCGACATCTCGAAACTGGCGGCCTAAATGGGAGCGCCGGCCATGAAGCTGATCATTCTGGATCGCGACGGCGTGATCAACCATGACTCGCCGGACTTCATCAAGTCGCCCGCCGAGTGGCTGCCCATCCCCGGCTCGCTCGAAGCGATCGCCCGCCTGAACCAGGCGGGCTACCGGGTGGTGGTGGCGTCGAACCAATCGGGCATCGCCCGCGAGTACTTCGACATGAGCATCCTCAACGCCATCCACCAGAAGATGCACCTGCTGGCGCAACAGGTCGGCGCCACCATCGACGCGATCTTCTTCTGCCCGCACGCGGCGGTCGACAGCTGCGACTGCCGCAAGCCCAAGCCCGGCATGTTCGCCGAGATCTCCAAGCGCTACCAGCTCAGCCTGAAGGGCGTGCCCACCGTCGGCGACTCGCTGCGCGACCTGCAGGCCGGCTTCGTCAGCGGCTGCATACCCTATCTGGTGTTGACCGGCAAAGGCGAAAAAACCCACAGCACCGGCGGCCTGCCGCCCGGCACCATGGTCTTCGCCGACCTGGCGGCGATGGTCAACCACCTGCTCAAGACCGGCGCGCCGCCCGCGCTGCACGTCGTCAACTGACACACCCATAAAAACAATTCCGGAGTCCGCATTGCGCCATACCTTCCTGTTCCTGCGTTCCCTGCTGTTCATGACCATCATGACGCTGGCCACCATCGTCTGGGCCTGCGTCTGCTTCCTGGTCGCGCCGCTGCCGTACAACCAGCGCTTCTACGTCACCTCGCGCTGGAACGTGTTCATCATCTGGTGCGCCAAGGTCATTTGCGGCATCCGCTACGAGATCAAGGGCGCCGAGAACTTCCCCGACGCGCCGGCCGTCGTGCTGTCGAAGCACCAGTCGGCCTGGGAAACCATCTTCCTGCTGCCCAGCATGCCGCGCCCGCTGGTGTTCGTCTTCAAGAAGGAGATCCTGTACATCCCCTTCTTCGGCTGGGCCATGGCGCTGCTGCGCATGATCCCGATCGACCGCAAGCAGGGCAAGAACGCCTTCAAACACGTGGTCACCCACGGGAAACGCCGCCTGGCCGACGGCCAATGGATTATCATGTTCCCCGAAGGGACCCGCATCCCGGTCGGACAAAAGGGCAAGTACAAGAGCGGCGGCACGCGGCTGGCCATCGAGACCGGCGCGGTGGTGGTGCCGATCGCCCACAACTCCGGCGAATGCTGGCCCAAGAATTCGTTTATTAAGCGTCCCGGCCTGATCACGGTATCGATCGGCAAACCGATTCCGTCGGCCGGGCACACACCGGACAGCTTGATGCAACAGGTGGAAAATTGGATAGAATCAGAAATGCACGTCATTTCGCCCCACGCCTACAACGCTGGCTAGATGACATCGCGAGCGTAGTCCGGCCGGCAGCCGCCACGGCGCCGGACGACGCCTCGCAGCTCGACCTGTTCGGGCAGGCCGGCGCGGCCGCGCCGGCCGCCGCATTGAGCGGCCACGTGGCGCCTGCCGCGCTGCGGCGCGAAGCCGACCCCGTCGCCTTGCCGGCCAACCCCGCCACGTTCCCCGCCAATCCCGCCAATCCCGCCGCGCCGCGCCGCGTCGCGCCGGCCACGCCGGACTTTTCCCCGACCGCGCCGCCAGTGCCGCGCAAAGCGCCGCCGCCGGCACCGCCGGCACCCGACGCCGCGCCCAAGCGCCAGCTGCTGGTCGGCCAGTTCGTCCTCGAATACACGCTGCGCCGCTCGACGCGCCGCTCGATCGGCTTCATGATCGACGACGACGGCCTGCGCGTCACCGCGCCCAAGCGCATCAGCATCGCCGAGGTCGACAACGCCATCCGCACCAAGCAGGCCTGGATACTCAGCAAGCTGCACGAGCGGCGCGAACGCCGCGCGGCGCGGCTGCAAAAGCCGCCGGTCGAATGGGTCGACGGCGCCACCCTGCCCTACCTGGGCGGCGAGATCGTGCTGCGCCTGCTGGTGGGCGGCCGCAACCGCACCAGCTACAACCCGGCCACGCGCGAGTTGGCGATGGTGTTGGTGCCCGGCGCCACCGAGCTGCTGCTCAAGGAACGCGTGCGCGCCTGGCTGCAACTGGAGGCGCGCCAGTTGTTCGAGCAACGCCTCGACGTGTACGCCGCCCGGCTGGGCGTGCGCTACCATTCGTTCGCGCTGTCCTCGGCCGGCACGCGCTGGGGCTCGTGCACGGTCGACCGCAAGATCCGCCTGAACTGGCGCCTGGTCCACTTCTCGCTGCCGCTGATCGACTACGTGGTGGCGCACGAGCTGTCGCACCTGCTGGAGATGAACCACAGCGCCCGCTTCTGGGACACCGTCGGCACCATCTACCCGGAATACGAGGAGGCCAAGCAGCTGCTGCGCAAACGCGCGCAGGAGCTGCCGGTGCTGTTTCCCTAGCCTGTCGGTGCTGTTTCCCTAGCTGTCGTTGCTATCTCCCCAGTTGTCGTTGCCGCGCAGGCGGCAAGCCATGGAAAGCACGCTACGCCGACAAGGCCGGCCGCGCATGGGTCCCCGCCTTCGCGAGGACGACGGCGCTGCCTGCCTTTACAGCCAGGTCGGCAGCAGCGCCACGGTGCGGGCGGTGGCGCCGCGATGCTGGTTGGCGAAGGCCAGCGCCTGCCCGCCCATGGCGTGGCGGGCGGCGGCGTCGTTCAGCAGGCGGGCCGCCTGGGCCATCAGCTCGGCCGCGTCGGCCACGCGCACGGCGCCGCCGGCGGCCAGCGCGTCTTCCGTCACCACGGCGAAATTGAAGGTGTGCGGGCCGATCAGCACCGGCTTGCCCAGCGCCGCCGGTTCGATCAGGTTCTGTCCGCCCAGCGGCAGCAGGCTGCCGCCGACAAAGGCGCAGTCGCAGGCGGCGTAGTAGGCGAACATCTCGCCCATCGAATCGCCCAGCAGCACCGTCGCCCTGGCCGGCGGCGCGGCGCCGTCCGGGGTCAACGTCAGCGCGCTGCGCCGCTCCAGCGCCAAGCCGTGGCCGGCGACCAGCTTGGCCACCTCGTCGAAACGCTGCGGATGGCGCGGCACGATCAACAGCAGCACGTCGGCCGGCAGGGCCGCGCGGGCCTGCTGGAAGGCGTCCAATATCAAAGCCTCCTCGCCCTCGCGCGTGCTGGCGCACAGCAGCACCGGACGGTCGCCGATGTGGCCGCGCAGGGCGGCGCCGGTGGCCAGCGCGGCGGCCGGCACGTCGACGTCGAACTTGATGCTGCCGGTGACTTCGACGCGCGGCGCGCCCAGCGTGCGCACGCGCGCCGCGTCGGCCTCGGTCTGCGCCGCCACCAGCGTGATGCCGCGCGCGGCGTCGAGCAGCAGGCGGCCGAAGCGGCCGGCCTTGCGCAGCGAGCGCTCCGACAGGCGGGCGTTGGCCAGCACCACCGGCACGCCGCCACGGCCGCATTCGGCGATCAGGTTGGGCCACACCTCGGTCTCCATCAGGATGCAGATGCGCGGCGCGAAATGGCGCAGGAAGCGGCGCACCATGGTCGCCGTGTCGTAAGGCAGATAGGATTGCACCAGCCGCGCGCCGTGGCGCGCGAACAGCGCGGCGCCGGTGGCGCGGCCGGTCGGCGTCATGTGGGTCAGCACAATGCGGTGGTCGGGATAGGCGGCCAGCAGGGCGTTGACCAGCGGCTCGGCGGCGCGCGTTTCGCCGACCGAGACGGCATGCAACCAGATCGCCGGCAGCGCCGCGCCGGGGCCGGCCGAACCGACGGCACGGCCGTACAGGCCGAGCCGCTCGCCCCAATGGCCGCGGTAACCGGGCTCCTTGCGGCCGCGCAGCCACAGCCGCGCCAACACCAGCGGCAGGGCCAGCCACCACATCGCGGAATAAAAGGTACGCATGTTCAGGCCAATAGACTCTTGGCGGCGGCGGCCACTTCGGCCACGCCGGGCGGCGCGCCCTGGTCGCCCAGGTTGATGATCTTCGGCGACCAGTTGCCCTCGGTCTTCCAACGCGGCGAGTCGGCGTAGATCTCCACCGTCGGCACCGTGAAGGCGGCGGCGATGTGGGTCAGGCCGGTGTCGACGCCGACCGCCAGCGCGGCGTGGCGCGCCAGCAGCACCGCGTCGGCCATGCTCAGCTTGGGCAGCACGCGGGCGTTGGGCAGGCCGGCGGCCAGTTGCTCGGCCTCGGCCAGCTCCTTGGCCGAGCCCCAGGGCAGCAGGATGGGCATGGGCGCCAGCTGGCGGCCCAGTTCTATCCAGTTCTGCGCCGACCATTTCTTGGCGTCGCGCGCGGTGCCGTGGAAGTAGACGGCGTAGGCCCCGGCCGGCATCCAGTCCGGCCGGGGCGCGGCGGCCTCCAGCGCCGGCAGGCCGAAGTCGGCCGGCGTGTCGACCGAATAGCCGAGCGCCGCGCCGGCCACCAGGCGGCCGCGCGCCACCGCGTGGGTGCGCGGATCGGTCGGCACGCTCTCGCTGTGGAACAGGCGCGAGATGCCCTCGTAACCCGAGCCCTCGCTGCCGTTGGCCAGGCCGACCTTGCGGCCGCCCTTGACCACCCGCGCCATGCCCATGATGGCGCCGGTCTTCAACAGGCCCTGGGTGTCGAACACATAGTCGTACTCCTGCTCGCGCAGGCGGCGCCAGAAGGCTTTCATTTCGGCCCGCGTCTCCGGCTTGCCCAGGCTCTTGCGCCAGCGCCGCAGGGCGAAGGGAATGATGTTGCGCACCCGGCTGTTCTGCCGCACCAGGCTGACATAGCCCTCCTCCACCACCCAGTCGATATTCGCGTCCGGGCAGTGGCGGGCGATGTCGGCCACCATCGGCAGGTTGTGCAGCACGTCGCCCAGCGAGGACACGCGCACCAGCAGGATGTTCAGCGGCCGTGGGCCGCCCGCTCGCGCGGCCTTGGTCGCCATGGCGCTTAGAACGGCAGCACCGCGTCCGGCTTGGCGGCCAGGATCACGCTCTTGAACTGGCCCTGGATGCGCGCCAGCGCGGCCGGCGTCTCGGCCTCGAAGCGCATCACGATCACCGGCGTGGTGTTCGACGAGCGGGCCAGGCCGAAGCCGTCGGCGTACTCGACGCGCAGGCCGTCGATGGTGATGATCTGCTCGTGGCCGGGGAACACGGCGTCGCTGCGCAGGCGCTCCATCAGGGCGACGTTCTCGCCCTCCTTGAGCTCCAGGTGCAGCTCGGGCGTGCTGTCGGACTGCGGCAGGCTGTTCAGCAGGGCCGACGGATCGGCCTCGCGGGTCAGGATCTCCAGCAGGCGCGCGCCCGAGTACAGGCCGTCGTCGAAGCCGTACCAGCGGTCCTTGAAGAAGATGTGGCCGCTCATCTCGCCGCCCAGCGGGGCGCCGGTCTCGCGCAGCTTGGCCTTGACCAGCGAGTGGCCGGTCTTGTACATCAGCGGACGGCCGCCGTGCTTGCTGATCCATGGCGCCAGATGGCGCGTGCACTTGACGTCGTAGAGGATCTGCTCGCCCGGATGGCGCGTCAGCACGTCGGCGGCGAACAACATCATCTGGCGGTCCGGATAGATGATCTGGCCGTCCTTGGTGACCACGCCGAGGCGGTCGCCGTCGCCGTCGAAGGCGATGCCGATCTCGGCGTCGCTGGTTTGCAGGCAGCGGATCAGGTCCTGCAGGTTCTCCGGGTGGGCCGGGTCGGGATGGTGGTTGGGGAAGGTGCCGTCGACTTCGCAGAACAGCTCGACCACCTCGCAACCCATGCCACGGAACAGGTCGCCGGCGAAGGCGCCGGCCACGCCGTTGCCGCAGTCGACGGCGATCTTGATCGGCCGCGCCAGCTTGACGTCGCCGATGATGCGCTGCAGGTAGGCGGCGCGGATGTCGTGCGTGCTGTAGGCGCCCGGCTGGGCCGCCAGCGCGCCGTCGGCGGCGACGATGCGCTCGTACAAGGAGGTGATCGCCACGCCGTGGATGGCCTCGCCGGCCAGCACCATCTTGAAGCCGTTGTAGTTGGGCGGGTTGTGGCTGCCGGTGACCATGATGCCGGACTTGGCGTCGAGCACGTTGGTGCCGAAGTAGACCATCGGCGTGGCCACCACGCCCAGGTCGATCACGTCGACGCCGGCGGCCTGCAGGCCCTGGGCCAGCGCGGCGGCCAGTTCGGGGCCGGACAGGCGGCCGTCGCGGCCGATCACCACCTTGGTCTCGCCCTTGGCCAGCGCGGCCTGGCCGAAGGCCATGCCGATCTGCCGCGCCACGCCGGCGTCGAGCGTCTGGTCGATGATGCCGCGAATGTCGTATGCTTTAAAGATCGTTTTTGACAGGGAAACCATGGTGTTTGAATTCACGTGATGCGGCCGACGCGCCGCGACGAGGCCGCTGGCGCGGGTCCGGCCCGCTGGATGGATGGGGAAAAGAATGGCCGCCCGTAAAGTTCACGGGCACAACATTGATATAGTAAGTGCGATACCAGCGGCAGGCAAGCCCTGCCGCTTCATCGGCGAGCGGAGAAACCGCTCAGAGGCGCAGCAAATCGATCGATTTGCCGGCGTCGAGCCAGTCCTTGACCCACTTCGGCTGGCGGCCGCGACCGGTCCACTGCTGGCTGGCGTCGGCCGGATTGCGGTAGCGCGGCGCCACCGAGCCGGTTTTCGCGCGCCCGCCGCCGATCAAATCCTGCAACGGCAGGCCGACGCTTTTCGCGATGGCGAATATCTGCTCGACCGCCCGGGCGCGCTCCTGCGATTCCCGTTTCTTTAATTCGCGTTTGATGTGTTCCTGCTGATTGCGCAGATCGGCCGCCGACAAATTGGATAGATCCATCTTCGCTTCCTTTTAAAATGGGGGGTGAATACATTTAAACCGCTGACGATAGAAATATACTACAAAGCCGCGCAAATACTAGTTTCTCTTGTGGCGTATCATCCAACGCGGCGCCTTGAATCGAACGATGCGCACATACAGCCAGATATAGCTGATGATAAACAACAGGCAGAACACCATTAACACCCAGGTGTGGCGCCAGAATACCGTGGCCGGTATTACCGCCATCAGCGAAAACATCCACAAATACGGCGAGGTCAGCGAATTGCGCCGCATCAGCGCGCGCGCCTCCTTGCGCCCGACCGCCCATTGGACGATGCGGCGGAATATCAGGCTGTGCAAATGTATGCCGTCGGGCATGGCCGGCGATTTACCGCGAATAAACATCCGGCGGTACACCGAGAACAGGGTTTCGAAGGTCGGGTAGATCAGCAGCAAGGCGGCGTACCAGGTCGACACCTGCGGATTGCGCATCACCAGCAACAACGCCAGCTCGCCCAGCATGAAGCCGATGAAATAGGCGCCGCCGTCGCCGAGGAAGATCAGGCCGACCGGATAGTTCCACACCAGGAAGCCGGCGGTGGCGCCGGCCACCATCAGCGCGGCGACCAGCACGAACATGTCGTTGACCTGCAGCGCGACATAGCCGAGCGACAGCAACATGCAAATGGTGACCACGCTGGCCAGGCCGTTGAAGCCGTCGATGATGTTGACGGCGTTGGCGATGCCGGCCACCGCCAGCACCGTCAGCGGCAAGGTCAGCCACATGTATTGCAGCGGCCAGGCGGAGAAGGCCCAGTCGATGCGGTCGATGCGGGCGTCGAGCAGGAAATAACCCATCAACGCGGCGATCATGGTCAGCACCAGGCGCCGCGTCGCGCTGACGCGGCCGGTGTAGTCCTCGACGATGCCGCCGACGAAGGCCACGGTGGCGCAGCCGAGCAGGGGAATCAGCAGGCCGGTCATGGCCGGCACGCGCCAAACGGAAATAAGCGAACTGAGCGCCACGGCGAGGAAGATCGACAGGCCGCCGATCCGCGCCACCGAATGCGAATGCACTTTTTGCACCGCCTGGAAGTCGTCGTCCAGCGCCGGGCCGTGCAGTCGCGCTTCCTTAATCACCAACAGGGTCAGCAGCGCGGAGGCGACAAAGCTCAGTAAAAAAGAAAACATTATTTTTTTATCAGTACAAAAATACCGGGCGCGCTGGCGGTCCCGGCAACACCATACGATGTGGCGATTATCCCGTGCCTTGAGACTTTATTATCGGCACGCCAAGCCGCGATTGTACCGGATTCGGCAATCGACAATCGGCAATTCCATATTCGGGGAAAACGACGGCGCGGCGTCATTGAATGCGCGGATTCTAACAAAACACGCCGGCCGCGCGGCCGACGCTTACCAATCGATACAAATGGCGCGGGCCGCCGCTGACGGCCGGCGCGGCCGCCAGCGGCGACCGGCGCCAGCGCCAGCGGCGGCCCGGCCCTCTATTTCAGGCACAGGCGCAGTGCTTCGCGCCAGTGTGGCAGACGGCAGAACTGCTTCATCAGAAGTTCGGACGACATCACCGAATACTGCGGGCGGGGCGCCGGCACGGGATACTCGGCGGTGCTGATCGGCAGCAGGCGGCAATCGATCTGCGCCTCGGCCAGGATGGCCTGGGTGAACTCGAACCAGGTGGTCTGGCCCTGGCTGCTCAGGTGGTAGATGCCGCTGTGGCGCTGCCACCAGTCGCTGTCGCCTTGGGCCTGGGCCAGGATCAGCGCCGTGCTGTCGGCGATGCTGCGGCTCCAGGTGGGCGCGCCGTGCTGGTCGGCGACCACCCTCAGTTCGTCGCGCTCGCGCGCCAGGCGCAGCATGGTCAGCAGGAAGTTCTTGCCGCGCATGCCGTAGACCCAGCTGGTGCGCAGGATCAGGTGGCGGATGCCGGCCGCCGCGATGGCCTGCTCGCCGGCCAGCTTGCTGCGGCCGTAGACGTTGATCGGGCCGGTCGGATCGGTCTCGACGCGGGCGCCGGCCTGGCTGCCGTCGAACACGTAGTCGGTCGAGTAATGCACCAGCGCCGCGCCCAGCCGCTTGCACTCCTCGGCCATCACGGCCGGCGCCTCGGCGTTGACGCGGTGCGCCAGCTCGGGCTCGCTCTCGGCCTTGTCGACCGCCGTGTAGGCGGCCGGATTGACGATCAGGCCGGGCTTCACCTCGCGGATGACGGCGCGCACCTGGTCCAGGTCGGCCAGGTCCATGCGTGCGCGGTCGACCGCGACGACCTCACCCAGGCCCTGCAGGCTGCGTTCGAGCTCATAGCCGACCTGGCCACTGCATCCGGTCAACAAAATCCTCATGCGAACACCTCGGCGTCGGCCAGCAGCGCGGCGGCCTGGTCCTTGCCCGACAGCAACGGCGCGGCGTCCAGCGGCCACTCGATGCCGATCGCCGGATCGTTCCACAGGATGGCGCGCTCGAACTCGGGCGCCCAGTAATCGGTGGTTTTATACAGGAACTCGGCGTGCTCGCTGGTGACCACGAAGCCGTGGGCGAAGCCGGGCGGAATCCACAGCTGGCGCTTGTTCTCGGCCGACAACTCGACACCATACCACTGGCCGAAGGTGGCCGAGCTCTTGCGCAGGTCGACGGCGACGTCGAACACCGCGCCGCTGGTGACCCGCACCAGCTTGCCCTGCGACTGCTGGATCTGGTAGTGCAGGCCGCGCAGCACGTTCTTGGCCGAGCGCGAATGGTTGTCCTGCACGAAGGCGGCCGTCACGCCGGTCAGTTCGGCGAAAGTGCGGGCGTTGAAGCTCTCGTAGAAAAAGCCGCGATCGTCGCCGAACACGCGCGGTTCGAGCAGGAACAGGCCGGCCAAGGGGGTCGGAATCATTTTCATCGTGGAATTACCTTGTCTTCAAGAATTTGCAGCAGATATTGGCCGTAGTTGTTCTTCTTCAACGGCTCGGCCAGCTTGCGCAGCTGGGCGGCGTCGATGTAGCCCTTGCGATAGGCGATCTCCTCCGGGCAGGCCACCTTCAGGCCCTGGCGCTTCTCGATGGTGGCGATGAACTGCGAGGCGTCGAGCAGCGAGTCGTGGGTGCCGGTGTCGAGCCAGGCCATGCCGCGTCCCATCAGCTCGACGTTCAGTTGCTGGCGCTCCAGGTAGACCCGGTTGACGTCGGTGATCTCCAGTTCGCCACGGGCCGAGGGGGCGATGCCGGCGGCGATGTCGCAGACCTGCTGGTCGTAGAAGTACAGGCCGGTGACGGCGTAGTTGGACTTCGGCTTGAGCGGCTTCTCCTCGATGCTGACGGCCTGGCGCTCGGCGTTGAAGTCGACCACGCCGTAGCGTTCCGGGTCCTGCACGTGGTAGGCGAAGACGGTGGCGCCGTGGCTGCGCTCGGCGGCGCTGCGCAACAGCGCGTCGAGGTCGTTGCCGTAGTAGATGTTGTCGCCCAGGATGAGCGCCGACGGCGAATCGCCGACGAATTCCTTGCCGATGATGAAGGCCTGCGCCAGGCCGTCCGGCGAAGGCTGCACCGCGTAGCTGAGCTGGATGCCCCATTGGCTGCCGTCGCCCAGCAAATCCTTAAAGCGCGGCGTGTCCTGCGGCGTCGAGATGATCAGGATCTCGCGCATGCCGGCCAGCATCAGCGTGGTCAGCGGGTGGTAGATCATCGGCTTGTCGTAGATCGGCAGCAACTGCTTCGACACGCTCATCGTCACCGGATACAACCGGGTGCCCGAGCCGCCGGCCAGAATGATGCCCTTGCGGGTGTTGACGTTGTTGCTGGTGCTGGCCTGCGTCATTGCGCGCCCTCCCGGTTGAAATAGTTGGCGGCGACCCAGTTGGCGTAGCCGCCCGACTGCACGTCGGCGAC
>NZ_JAEMNU010000075.1 GCF_016461825.1 Rugamonas violacea
CCGCCGGCGCCCCAGCCAAGCGCAGCCGCGCGCCATCGCGCGAACGCACCTTTGGCACCAAGGTGGCCGGCCAACCGGCCTTCGTGCTGCACAGCTATCCCTACAAAGAAACCAGCCTGATCATCGACATGTTCACGCGCGACTACGGCCGCGTGGCCTTGATCGCCAAGGGCGCCAAGCGGCCGCATTCGCAGCTGCGCGGCGTGCTGCAGACCTTCCAGCCGCTGTCGTCGAGCTGGAGCGGCAAGTCCGAGCTGCGCACCCTGACCGAGGCCGAGTGGGTCGGCGGCATGCTGCCGCTGGAGAAGACCGCGCTGCTGTGCGGCTTCTACCTGAACGAGCTGCTGGTCAAGCTGCTGGCGCGCGACGACGCCCACCCGGCCTTGTTCGACCACTACGTCGCCACCTTGAACCAGCTGGCCCACAACGAGCCGGCCACCATCGTGCTGCGCAAGTTCGAGCGCGCGCTGCTGAAGGAGACCGGCGTCGCCGCCGACCTGACGCGCTGCACCGTCAGCCGCGAGCGGGTGCGCGCCGAGCTGCTCTACGTGGTCGACCCGGAGCGCGGCGCCCGTCCCGAGCGGGCCGCCGACAGCTGGCCACGGGTCAGCGGCAAGACCCTGCTCGACATGGAGAACGAGGACTACCAGGACCCCGCCACCCAGGCGCAGAGCAAGCAGCTGATGCGCTTCCTGCTGGCCCACCACCTGGGCGGCGCGCCGCTCAACACGCGGCAGATCCTGCTCGACCTGATGCAGCTGTAGACTACCCACCAACACCACCAACACCGACTTCACACGGACACACCATGAGCTTCCTGCAGCCATCCGGCCCGGTCATCGACCTGGGCGTCAACATCGACCACGTGGCCACGCTGCGCAACGCGCGCGGCACCCCTTATCCCGACCCGATCCGCGCCGCGCTGCTGGCCGAGCAGGCCGGCGCCGACGGCATCACCCTGCACCTGCGCGAGGACCGCCGCCACATCCGCGACGCCGACGTCATCGCGCTGGCGCCGCAACTGCTGACGCGGATGAACCTGGAGGCCGCCGTGACCCGGGAGATGATCGACTTCGCCTGCCGCATCAAGCCGGCCGACGTCTGCCTGGTGCCGGAGAAGCGCACCGAGGTGACCACCGAGGGCGGCCTCGACGTGGTCGGCAACTTCAATGCGGTGCAGGCGGCGGTGCGCCAGCTGCAGGCCGAGGGCATCCGCGTCAGCCTGTTCATCGACGCCGACGAGGAGCAGATCGCCGCCACCGCCGAAATCGGCGCGCCGGTCATCGAGCTGCACACCGGCCGCTACGCCGACGCCGAGGGTGCCGCCCAGGCGGCCGAGCTGGAACGCATCAAGGCCGGCGTGCTGTACGGCGTCGGACGCGGCCTCAAGGTCAACGCCGGCCACGGCCTGCACTACACCAACGTGCAGGCGATCGCGGCGATTCCCGACATCGCCGAACTGAACATCGGCCACGCCATCGTCGCCCACGCCGTCTTCGTCGGCTGGGAGAACGCGGTGCGCGAAATGAAGGCGATCATGGTCGCCACCCGCCTGGGCGCGCGATGATTTACGGGATCGGCACCGACATCTGCCAGATCCCGCGCATTGCCGCCGCGCTGGAGCGGCACGGCGAACGCTTCGCCCGCAAGATCCTCGGCCCGCAGGAGATGGCCAAGTACCTGGCGCGCAGCGCACGCAACCCGGTGCGCGGCCTGCGCTTCCTGGCCACCCGCTTCGCCGCCAAGGAGGCCTTTTCCAAGGCCATCGGCCTGGGCCTGCACATGCCGATGACCTGGCCGGCGGCGCAGATGCTCAACGCCCCCAGCGGCAAGCCGATGATCGTCTGCAGCGGCGTGCTGGAGGCGTTCATGCAGGCCAATCGCCTGTCGGCCCAGGTGACCATCAGCGACGAGGCGGAATACGCCGTCGCCTTCGTCATCGTCGAGCAGGCCGCCGCGCCGGCCGGCTGATAGCGCCGCAAGCATCCCCACACTGAGCACTGGTAACAGCAATGACCGAAGCCGAAACGACCACGCCCGACCCGCGCGCAATAGTGCTGCAGACCGTGGCCAAGCTGCCCAACCTGCCGGGCGTGTACCGCTATTTCGACGCCAACGACGCCGTGCTCTACGTCGGCAAGGCGCGCGACCTGAAGAAGCGGGTGTCGAGCTACTTCCAGAAGAATTTGTCCAGCCCGCGCATCGCCATGATGGTCGAGCGCATCGCCCGGCTGGAGACCACGGTGACGCACAGCGAGGCCGAGGCGCTGATCCTGGAAAACAACCTGATCAAGACGCTGCACCCTCGCTTCAACATCCTGTTCCGCGACGACAAATCGTATCCCTACCTGAAGATCACCGGCGGCGAGTCGCCGCGCATGGTCTACTACCGTGGCGCGGTCGACAAGAAGAACCAGTACTTCGGGCCTTTCCCCAGCTCGTGGGCGGTGAAGGAGTCGATGCAGATCCTGCAGAAGGTATTCTTGATCCGCACCTGCGAGGACAGCGTCTACGCCAACCGCACGCGGCCCTGCCTGCTGCACCAGATCGGCCGCTGCAGCGCGCCCTGCGTCAAGCTGATCGCGCCGGAGGACTATAAGGTCGACGTCGAGAACGCCGCCCGCTTCCTGCGCGGCCGGCAAAGCGAGGTGCTGGCCGACCTGGAAAAGAAGATGCACGCCTACGCCGGCGAGCTGAAGTTCGAGCAGGCGGCGGCGGTGCGCAACCAGATCTCCTCGCTGTCGCGCGTGCTGCACCAGCAAAGCATGGAGACCGGCGGCGACGCCGACGTCGACATCCTCGCCGTGCTGGTGCAGGGCGGCCGCGCCTGCGTCAACCTGGCGATGGTGCGCGGCGGCCGCCACTTGGGCGACCGCGCCTACTTCCCCAGCCAGTTGAACGACGCCGCCGCCATCGCCGAGCAGGCCATCGAGGTCGAGGTCTTGAGCGCCTTCCTGGTGCAGCACTACACCGAGAAGTTCATCCCCGGCACGCTGATCCTCAACATCGAATTCGACCAGCCGGCGCTGATGCTGGCCTTGCAGGAGCAGTGCGGCCACCGCATCAACCTGATCTTCCAGCCGCAGGACGCGCGCCGAAAGTGGCTGGAGCTGGCGCAGAAGGGCGCCGAGATCTCGCTGGCGCGCCTGCTGTCGGAGCAGGGCTCGCAGCAGTCGCGCACCCGCGCGCTGGTCGAGGCGCTGAACCTGGAGACGGACGACATCGAGGCGCTGCGCATCGAATGCTTCGACATCAGCCACACCATGGGCGAGGCGACCCAGGCCTCCTGCGTGGTGTTCCACCACCACCAGATGCAGAACGGCGAGTACCGCCGCTACAACATCAACGACATCACCCCCGGCGACGATTACGCGGCGATGCGCCAGGTGCTGATGCGGCGTTACGAGAAGGTGGCCAACGGCGACGGCGTGATGCCCGACGTGGTGCTGATCGACGGCGGCAAGGGGCAGATCGAAATGGCGCGCCAGGTGTTCGCCGAACTGGGGCTGGACATCAGCCTGATCGTCGGCGTGGCCAAGGGCGAGGGCCGCCGCGTCGGCCT
Source organism: Rugamonas violacea (assembly GCF_016461825.1). Lineage (GTDB taxonomy): Bacteria > Pseudomonadota > Gammaproteobacteria > Burkholderiales > Burkholderiaceae_D > Rugamonas. Next base: position 3,563 of record NZ_JAEMNU010000075.1, read on the forward strand.
GGAGACGCTGCTGTTCGTCGACGGCCGACCGGCCCAGGAGCTGGGCAAGGAGTCGGCCGCGCTGATGCTGGTGGCGCAGATCCGCGACGAGGCGCACCGCTTCGCCATCACCGGCATGCGCGCCAAGCGGGCCAAGACGCGGCAGACCTCGCGGCTGGAGGAGATCGAGGGTATCGGCGCCAAGCGACGGCAAAAACTGCTGGCCCGTTTTGGCGGCCTGCGCGGCGTGGTCGACGCCAGCGTGCAGGACTTGATGTCGGTCGAGGGCATCTCCAGCGCCCTGGCCGAAGAAATATATAAACAGTTACATTAGAAAGCGCACTTGTGGCGGAGCGTGCTGGTTTAATGTACGGCGGCAAGGTAGACTAGCGGCGCATTGTTACAACTTTTTTACAGCCGTTCCTTTACTCGAGCCTATGCCCTTCAATATTCCGATCCTGTTGACCTGGTTGCGCGTGGCGCTGATTCCGCTGGTGGTTGGCGTCTATTACCTGCCCACGCCGTGGCTGCCGGTGGCGGACCGGAATATGGCGTCCACGCTGGTGTTCATCGTCGCCGCCATCACCGACTGGTTCGACGGCTTCCTGGCGCGGCGTTGGAACCAGACCTCGGCCTTCGGCGCCTTCCTCGATCCGGTGGCCGACAAGCTGATGGTGGCCGGCGCCTTGCTGGTGCTGGTGCAGTTGGACCGTGTCAACGCCATCCTGGCCTTCATCATCATCGGCCGCGAGATCGCCATCTCGGCGCTGCGCGAATGGATGGCGCAGATCGGCGCCTCCAAATCGGTGGCGGTCAGCTCGCTGGGCAAGATCAAGACGGCGGCGCAAATGACCGCCATCCCGCTGCTGCTGTTCCACGACATCCTGCTCGGCGCCGTCGACACCCAGGTGTGGGGCGAGCGCCTGCTGTTGATCGCCTGCGTGCTGACGGTCTGGTCGATGTGCTATTACCTGAAGCTGGCCTGGCCGCTGATCAAGGAAAAAGCCGGCAGCCTGGATTGAACGGGCGGGGCGGCGGACTTGATTTGATGAAATGTTTCAATTAACCATAGTCCGGCCCTTGACACCCCTTTTGGTTCATCTATAATGCTGGCCTGTTGTTGATGACGCGGGAGTAGCTCAGTTGGTAGAGCGCAACCTTGCCAAGGTTGAGGTCGAGAGTTCGAGCCTCTTCTCCCGCTCCAGTTTCTGGAATCGTCGATAGCAAGTAGTAAAGCAAGTAGCACTAGAAACTTTGGTGACTGTCTGCTAGAATGTTGGACTTCCAAGCGGGAGTAGCTCAGTTGGTAGAGCGCAACCTTGCCAAGGTTGAGGTCGAGAGTTCGAGCCTCTTCTCCCGCTCCAGTTGATTCTGGTGGAAGAAATAGATGTGAGCAGTAAAGTAAGTAGTGAATCAGCAGCGCCGATGCGGGAGTAGCTCAGTTGGTAGAGCGCAACCTTGCCAAGGTTGAGGTCGAGAGTTCGAGCCTCTTCTCCCGCTCCAGTGATGCTGATGGTAATAACGGCGTAGTAGAAATAGATGCTCCGATGCGGGAGTAGCTCAGTTGGTAGAGCGCAACCTTGCCAAGGTTGAGGTCGAGAGTTCGAGCCTCTTCTCCCGCTCCATAAAGGCAGATATTGTTATAGCAGTAAAAGACGCGGGAGTAGCTCAGTTGGTAGAGCGCAACCTTGCCAAGGTTGAGGTCGAGAGTTCGAGCCTCTTCTCCCGCTCCAGAATTTGGCAGGAAGTGACGAAACTTCCTGCTGTGCAGTACTAGCGTCGCCGTGGTGTTGAGCGGCGGCGCGCAGCAGGTCCTCTGGCGAGGTAGCAAAGAGGTTATGCAGCGGCCTGCAAAGCCGTCTAGGTCGGTTCGATTCCGATCCTCGCCTCCAAATACGATTGCAAAATCAAGAAAAAGCCCACTTTCGAGTGGGCTTTTTTCGTTTTGGAATCGCTGTATCTCAATCTCGTGGGGTGCCGCCACCGATTCTCATAGGTCACCGCGGCCATTCTCATGATGTGCCGCCTCCCCCCGTTCTCCCAGAGCACCGCCAACCACCTCCTACTGGGCGGACGTGACAATTCGCGTATTTTTCGCATGGGCCAGATGCTATCCTGATCGGCATCGGCCGAGTGCGGCCAGGAGCAGCCATTCCCATTGACGTGACAAAGTGTGAGTTTACTAACCTTCTAGAAAGTAAAGCTAGCGCTCAGGCGGCGTAACTGCATTCCTGTTGCTGGAAGAACGATTTGACCATCGCCGGCAATTTCTG
>NZ_JAEMNU010000076.1 GCF_016461825.1 Rugamonas violacea
ATATTTTAAGTTTTACGGCCTCCGAAGAGACCGCCGCACTTTCATCAAACATCCACACTTATCGACTGTTAATTGTTAAAGAACTGATTCGGTGCTGCCTGCAACCGGGCTTTGAACCCTTGACAAAGCGTTTTGTTTGTCAGTTGCGAAGAAGGAAGAGTATGCAGCGTTTCGGCCATTTCGTCAACCCCGTTTTTCCGCGCATTGCGCTAAAAAACTTTCCCCGTTTCACTCTGCGCCGCGGTCATTTGCGCGCTCCGTTTTGCGGGGAGGCGAACTATAGCAAAGGCCTAGGGGGCTGACAAGGATTATCGGGATTAATCTCTGTGCTATCGTAGCGGCCATCATTCCCTCCCCTTCTCCTCTATATATATAGTCCGCCATGTCCATCCCAACTATCGCAGCAACCAGCAACGATGTACTGGCCGCCTCGCTTGACCAGGCCATCAACAACAAGACCAAGCCACTCGGCAGTCTCGGCGTATTGGAGTCGCTGGCGAAGCAGATCGGCTTGATCCAGCAGACCAGTAAGATTGCCCTGCACCAGCCGGCCATTATGGTGTTCGCCGGCGACCACGGCGTAGTGGCCGAGGGCATCTCGGCCTATCCCCAGGATGTCACCTGGCAGATGGTGGAGAACTTCCTGGCCAAGGGCGCCGCCATCAACGTCTTCGCCCAGCAGAACAACTGCGCGCTGCATATCATCGACGCCGGCGTAAATCACGACTTCGGCCCGCGCGACGGACTGATCGACCGCAAGCTGGCCAAGGGCACACAGAATTTCGCACAACAGCCGGCGATGAGCCGACAGATTTGCGCGGCCGCGCTGGCCAGCGGCATGGCGCTGGTCGCCGAACTCGACGCCAACGTGCTCGGTTTCGGCGAAATGGGCATCGGCAACACCACGGCCGCCGCCGCGCTGATGCACAAACTCACCGGCATTGCGGTCGCCGACTGCGTCGGCGCCGGCACCGGCTTGTCGTCGGACGGCATCCGCCATAAACAGCGCGTGATCGAAGCGGCGGTGACACGCCACGCCTCGGCAACCGAGCCGCTCGATGTGCTGGCCACCTTCGGCGGACTGGAAATCGCCATGATGGCCGGTGCCATGCTGAAGGCGGCCGAGCGGCGCATGGTCCTGCTGATCGACGGCTTCATCGTCACCAGCGCCTTGCTGGTGGCGGCGCGTCTGCAGCCGGCCATCCTCGACTACTGCGTCTTCTCGCACTGCTCCGACGAAAGCGGCCACAAACGCATGCTCGCCAATCTGCACGCCAGTCCCCTACTGCAACTCGGCCTACGCCTGGGCGAAGGCACCGGCTGTGCGCTGGCGCTGCCGCTGCTGCATGCGTCGGTCAACTTCCTCAACCACATGGCGACATTCGAATCGGCCCAGGTCAGCGAAAAAGCCGCGTAAGGCCGCGCCATGCACCAGATCCGCCTGTTCTTCATCGCCCTGCAGTTCTTTACCCGACTGCCGATTCCCACCTGGGTCGGCTTCGAGCCGGGCTGGCTGCACCATGCCTCGCGCTACTTCCCGCTGGTGGGCCTGGTCGTCGCCTCCATTTGCGGCGCGGTGTATGCGCTGGCGGCACTGTTGTTTCCAGCGCCGCTGGCCGTAGTGTTGGCGACGGCTGCCGGCATCTACCTCACCGGCGCCTTCCACGAGGACGGCTTCGCCGACATGTGCGACGGCTTCGGTGGCGGCATGACGCGCGAGCGCGTACTCGATATCATGAAAGACTCGCGCATCGGCGCATACGGCGCCATCGGCATCGTCTGCCTGTTGGCGCTCAAATGCGTGGCGCTGGCCCTGCTGCCACCGACCACCGCACTGGCCGCGCTGTTCATCGCCCATCCGCTGTCGCGCCTGGCGGCGACGGCGCTGATCTGGCGCCTGGAATACGCCCGCGCCGACGGCAAGGCCAAGCCGATGGCGCAGGAGATGAGCAGCGCCGAATTCCTGATCGCCGCGCTTTGCGCCGCGCTGCCCGCGTTACTGCTGGTCGCGGCGGGCGTGCTGTCGTGGCAGGCCATCGCCGGCGCTGCCGTCGCGGCCGGCCTCGCCACCGCCTGGCTCGGACAGAAATGCGTGCGCCGCATCGGCGGCTACACCGGCGACTGCCTGGGCGCGGTGCAACAGGTCACCGAGGTGATCTTCTACCTCGGTGTGCTGGCCAGCCTGGGCCAAGGCGCTTGGCACTGATGTCGCTAGCTGATGACCGGCTTGTATGCGACTAATCCTGCTACGCCACCCCAAGCCACTGGTCGCAGCCGGTGTCTGCTACGGCAGCACCGACCTGGCCGTCGCCTCCGGGGAACTGGAGCGCGTGCGGGCCGAATTGGACCGGCTGCCGCCCCACGCCGCCCTCTATTCCAGCCCACTGCGCCGCTGCGCCGAGCTGGCGACGCGCTTGTCGTCCACCAGGCCGCACTTCGACGCGCGTCTGGTCGAGATGGATTTCGGCAGCTGGGAAATGCGCCGCTGGGACGACATAGCCCGCGCCGAGATCGATGCCTGGGCCGCCGACCTGGTCCACTACCGTCCCGGCGGCGGCGACAGCGTGCTGCACATGGCGCGCCGCGTCGCCGATTTTTATGCCGACATCCAGCGCCAGCAAAGCGGCGACAGCATCGTGGTCTGCCATGCCGGCACCATCCGTCTGCTGGCGGCGTGCCACGCCGGCCTGTCCCCGGCCGACGCCGCCCTGCAGGCGGCCCGCACGCCGCACGCGATCGCCTATGGCGGCGCGCTGACCCTTGAATTCTGAGCGCCGAGCAGCGCCAGCCTCGCTTGCAACGGTATGGCGGCGACACAAGCCGGCCGGCCGGCGAATGTATAATGGCGGGGTTTTGGTGCCCGCGCGCCTGTCCAGGCGCGCAGTTAAACGGGAAACACGAAGCCGCTCCAGCGGCCCGCGTGTGCTGCCCCCGCAACGGTCAACAAGTGTCGCGCAATCTGTGACGAACTGCCTCTGACAACCACTGTGCTCCGCATGGGAAGGTAAGGTGGTCTGACTTGCAAGCCCGGATACCGGCCAGAACAGGTGGAAGCGTGCGGACCAGCTGCGCGCAAGACGACTCGGCCCGGATCATCGGCGCCGGCCACGCTTGTGCTTTCCGGTTCACCGCCTCTGTTCAATCTGGCCCACGGGGACGTCGGCCGGTTGCATCTAAATGAAGAAATATCATGACCGTTTTCGTCTCCCGCCACGCGGCGCTGTCCTCGCTGGCGCTGGCTCTGGCCGCTCCTGCCGTACTCGCCCAAACTGCCAACAGCAGCGCCCTGAACACCGTGCTGGTTACCGCCACGCGCACGCCGCAACTGGCCAGCGACATCATCAGCGATACGCTGTCGATCGACGCCGAGCAGATCGCCCAATCCGGTTCCGGCTCGCTGGTCGACCTGCTGCAGCGTCAGCGCGGCATTCAGGTCTTCCGCAACGGTGGCCCCGGCACCAATTCCACCGTCTACATCCGTGGCACCAACGGCAATCAGAACATCGTGCTGGTCGATGGCGTGCGCATCGGCTCGGCCACCAGCGGCGCGGCCAACTGGAGCGCCATTCCACTGACCGCTGTGGACCACATTGAAATCGTCTACGGCCCGCTGAGCACCCTGTACGGCGCCGACGCCATCGGCGGCGTGATCCAGATCTTCACAAAAAAGGGCCAGGGCGCGCCGGCGTTCAGCGCCTTCGCCGGCTACGGCAGCGACAACACCCGCCAGGCCGATGCCGGCATCTCCGGCGCCACCGGCGGCGAGCACGCCATCAGCTACGCGTTCAGCGCCGGCAAGGAGAAATCGGACGGTTTCTCCGCCACCCTGCCCGCCAGCAGCACCTACAACCCGGACCGCGACGGCTACGAACGCGAAAACGCCGCCGGCCAGGTCGGCCTGCAACTGACCAAGGGCCACGAGCTGGGCGCACAGTTCCTCGCCAGCCGCCTCGACTACCAGTACGACAGCGGCAAGTCGGCCTTCGGCACGCGCTCGCGGCAAAAGCTGCAAAACCTGGCGCTGTACAGCAAAAACCTGATCCTGCCGATCTGGTCCTCCCTGGTGCAATTGTCCGAGGCGCGCGACAAGTCCTTCAACGCCACCGGCACCACCGCCAAGGAGCGCAGCCAGATCGACACCAAACAAACCGACTTCACCTGGCAGAACGACATCCGCGTCGGCGCCGACGTGCTGCAACTGCTGTACGGCCACCGCAAGGAGCAGGTCGAGTCCACGGTGAAGGAAACCGAGCGCGAACGCAGCACCACATCGCTGGCCGCCTCGTACAACCTGAAGCGCGGCGCCCACCTGCTCAACCTCGGCATGCGCAACGACGACAGCTCTCAATACGGTGGCAAAACCACCGGCGCGGCCGGCTACGCTTACCGCATCAACGGCGCGCTGCGCGCCAGCGCCAGCTACGGCAGCAGCTTCCGCGCACCGACTTTCAATGAACTGTACTACCCGGCCTACGGCACCGAATCGAGCAAGCCGGAAGAGGGTCGCAACGCCGAACTGGGCCTGCACTACAGCGCCGGCGCGACCCAGTTGAACGCCATGTACTTTCACAACCGCCTGACCAATCTACTGGTGACCACCAGTCCCTGCCTGGTCAGCACGGTCGATCCGAAGAAGTATCCATCCTGCGTCTACAACGTCAACCACGCGCTGCTGGAAGGCCTGTCGCTGTCGGCCAGCCGCCAGCTCGGCGCCTTTAGCCTGAACGGCAATCTCGACCTGCTGGACGCCAAGGACGAGAGCACCGGCAAGGCGCTGGCGCGGCGTGCGAAGAAGCACGCCAACGTCGCCGCCGACTACAGCGCCGGCCCACTCAAGGCCGGCGTCGAGCTGGAACTGGCCGGCGACCGTTTCGACGACAACGCCAACAAGACCCGTCTGGGCGGCTACGGCCTGGTGAATCTGTTCGCCAGCTACCGCTTCAACGCCGACTGGTCGGCGCTGGTCCGCTGGAACAACGTCGCCGACAAGCAGTACGAGGTGGCGCGCAACTACGCGGCGTCCGGCGCCAAGCTGTTCGCCGGCATCCGCTACGGCTACAAGTAAGCGCAACAATTGGTGTAACCTGCCGGGCCAAGCAGCATCGCGCCCGGCAGGCGCAGTCCCCACTTTTTGAAAGCAGCACATGCACTCCTACTCCAGCAACTTGCGACAGCGCGCCAGCCTGATCTTGCTCATCCTGCTGCTGTGCGCCTTCGCCAGCCTCCTGCTGGCCGGCATGACCGGTTCCATCGCCATTCCCCTGGCCGACATGCCGGCGGCGCTGGGCGAGCTGCTGCGCGGCCAATCCGCCTCGCTGGCCGCCACCCTGCTCGACCTGCGCGCCAGCCGCGCGCTGACCGCCTTCGTCACCGGCGCGGCGCTGTCGCTGGCCGGCGTCATGATGCAAGCGCTGCTGCGCAATCCGCTGGCCGACCCCTATGTGCTGGGCATCTCGGCCGGCGCCTCGGTCGGCGCGCTGGCCGCGCTGATGTTCATGTGCGCCGCCTGGATGGTCGACGCCGCCGCCTTCGCCGGCGCCGTCATCATCTCGATGATCCTCTACCTGCTGGCGCGGCGCGACCTGCGGGGCGGCACCGCCGCCGAGGGCGGCACCGCCCTGCTGCTGCTGACCGGCGTGATCCTGCAATGCGCCTGCATCGCCGTGGTCACGCTGATGCTGTCGATCGCGCCGGAAAGCCGCCTGCGCACGATGGTGTTCTGGATGATCGGCGATCTGGCCGGCGCCCCGGTGCGCTGGCTGCCCTGGGTGGTGCTGGCCGGCGCCATGCTGTTCGCCCTGCGCAGCGCCCGCTCGATGAACGTGATGGCGCTGCACGCCGAGGCGGCCGCCACCCTCGGCATCAAGGTCGGCCCGCTGCGCAAAGGCCTGTTCTTCTGTTCCGGCCTGCTCACCGCCAGCGCCGTCACCAGCGCCGGCAGCATCGGCTTTGTCGGCCTGATCGTGCCGCACGCCTGCCGCTTCGCCGTCGGGCCGGACCACCGCGTGCTGATTCCGGCGGCGGCACTGGCCGGCGGCACCTTCCTGGTGCTGGCCGACACGCTGGCGCGCACCGCCTTGGCACCCCAGCAGCTGCCGGTCGGCGTGGTCACCGCGCTGATCGGCACACCGGTGTTCCTGTACCAACTGCATCGTCTACGCAAATAATATGCTCAGCACCCACCAACTATCCTTGCACATCGGCGCCCGCCGCCTGGTCGCCCAGCTGGACTGGCGCGTCGAGCCTGGTCAATGCTGGAGCGTGATCGGCCGCAATGGCGCCGGCAAGAGCACGCTGCTGCGCACCCTGGCCGGGCTGCACCCGGCCGACGCCGGCAGCGTACGCATTCAGGGCCGCGCGCTGGCCGACTGGCCGCTGACCGAGCTGGCGCGCCAGCGCGCCTTCCTGGCGCAGTCGCGCAGCGACGCCTTCGCCTACAGCGTCATCGAGACAGTGCTGTCGGCGCGCCACCCCTACCACGACAACCGCTATTGGGAGGGCAGCGACGACCACCGCATCGCGCTCGACGCGCTGGCCGCGATGGAGGTGGCCGACATGGCCGCGCGCGACGTGCGCACCCTGTCCGGCGGCGAACGCCAGCGCGTCGCCATCGCCGCCATGCTGGCGCAGGACACGCCGCTGCTGCTGCTCGACGAACCGGCCAACGCCCTCGATCTGGCGCACCAGGTCAGCGTGATGGGACTGCTGGCGCGCCTCTGCCGCGAGCAAAACAAAACCGCCGTCATGGTCGGCCACGACCTCACGCTGGCGCACAGCGTCTCCAGCCACGCGCTGCTGCTGATGGGCGACGGCCGCTGGCTGGCCGGACCGGTGGCCGAGACCATGCGGGCGGACATCCTGAGCGACTGCCTGGGCCACCCGATCGACATTATCCAGCACGGCAAACGCAGCATCTTCATCCCCTCGGAGGACATCGTATGAGCGAACAGAACAGCGTCAACCCGAACGACAATCAACACGACAGCCAGGCCATCAACGAGCGCCACCGTGTCCGCATGGAGCGCAAGAAGGCCATCATCGACGCGCAGATCGCGGCGGCCGACGACCAGCCGATCGGCGTCATCGTGGTCAACACCGGCAACGGCAAGGGCAAGAGTTCCAGCGGCTTCGGCATGGCGGTCCGCGCCATGGGCCACGGCATGAAGGTCGGCGTGGTGCAGTTCATCAAAGGCGCGCTGTCGACCGGCGAGGAGAAATTCCTGCGCCGCTTCCCGGACGAGGTCAGCTTCCACGTCATGGGCGAGGGCTACACCTGGGACACGCAGAACCGCGAGCGCGACATCGAAAAAGCCCAGTTGGCCTGGCAGCAGGCGCGCGTTTTCCTGGCCGATCCGAGCATCGGCCTGGTGCTGCTCGACGAGCTCAACATCGCGCTGAAGTACCGCTACCTCGACGTCCACGCCGTCATCGCCGACCTGCTCGAACGGCCGGCCATGCAGCACGTGGTCATCACCGGACGCGGCGCGCCGGAGGAACTGGTCGCCATCGCCGACACGGTCACCGAAATGGCCGTCGTCAAACACGCCTTCAAGGCCGGCATCGGCGCCCAGGCGGGCACCGAATGGTGACGGCGACGCACATCGACGTGCAGGTGCTGCTGGTGGCCGCCGTCTCGTCCGGCCAGGGCAAGACCACAGTCACGGCGGCGCTGGCACGCAAGTTGGTCCGCCTGGGCAAGCGCGTGCGCGTGTTCAAGTGCGGCCCCGACTTCATCGACCCGATGCTGCTCGAGCGCGCCAGCGGCGCACCGGTGCGCACACTCGATTTGTGGATGGTCGGTCCCGAGCAGTGCCGCAGCCAGTTGGCGCAGGCCGCAGCAGAGGCCGACGTGATCCTGATCGAGGGCGTCATGGGCCTGTACGACGGCACGCCCTGCTCGGCCGACCTGGCGCGCGAGTTCGGCGTACCGGTGATGGCCGTGGTCGACGCCAGCGCCATGGCGCAAACCGCCGGCGCGCTGGTGCACGGCCTGCGCGACTACGGCCCGGTCGACATGGCCGGCGTCATCGCCAACCGCGTCGCCAGCAGCGGCCACGCCGCCATGGTGGCCGCCGCCATGCGCGACATTCCCCTGTTCGCCACGCTGCCACGGCAAAGCGCATCGCTGCCGGAGCGCCATCTCGGCCTGGTCGTCCCGGACGAAGTGCGCAACCTCGACGCCCTGCTCGACAAGCTGGCCGATCAGCTGGAGTTCGACGAGGCGGCATGGGCCGGTCTGCGCACCACCCGCCTCGCCGTCCCACCAGCGCCAGCGGAACAACCGACGCCCTTGGCCGGCAAGACCATCGCCATCGCGCGCGACACCGCCTTCATGTTCCTCTATCCGGCCAATCTGGACATGCTGCGCGCACTCGGCGCGACACTGCACTACTTCTCGCCGCTGGCCGACCAGCCGCTGCCGGCCGAAGCCGACGCCGTCTACCTGCCCGGCGGCTATCCGGAGCTGCACGCCGAAGCCCTGTCGCGGGCCGGCACCTGGCAAGCCTCGATGCGCGCCGCCCATGCCGCCGGCTTGCCGATCGTCGCCGAATGCGGCGGCATGATGGCGCTGGCCGATACGCTGGCCGACCAGAGCGGCACCGCCTGGCCGATGGCCGGCCTGCTACAGGGCGACGTGAGCATGCAGCCGCGCCTGGCCGGCCTCGGCCCGCAGGCTATCGCCACCGCACACGGCCCGCTGCGCGGCCACACCTTCCACTACTCCAAACTGCAGACCAGCGTGGCGCCGGCCGCTCACTCGGTGAAGAACCCGTCCGGCCTGCAGGGCGAGGCGCAGTACCGCGTCGGCTCGCTGACGGCGTCCTACTTCCACGCCTACTTCCCGTCCAATCCGGCGGCGACCGCAGCCCTGTTCCTGCGGAGCGCCACGGCATGACGCACACCCTGGTGTTTGGCGGCGCCCGCTCCGGCAAGAGCGCCCATGCGGAACGGCTGGCCGCGCAATCCGGCAAGGAAGTCATCTACTTGGCGACCGCCCGCGCCGGCGACGGCGAAATGGCGACGCGCATCGCCCACCACCGCGACCAGCGTCCCGCCGAGTGGCCCACCGTGGAGGAAACGCTGGCCCTGGCCGACACGCTGCGACGCCACTCGACCGCCAGCAACCTGATCCTGGTCGACTGTCTGACCTTGTGGCTGACCAACCTGATGTTCAGCGAAGGCGGCGATTATCCGGACGTCGGCGACATCGTCCTGCCGGCGCGTTTCCATAGCGAGCGCGCGCAGCTGCTGCAACTACTGCCAACCCTGCCCGGTGACGTGATCTTCGTCTCGAACGAGGTCGGCATGGGCATCGTGCCCTACGGCGCCATCTCGCGCTGCTTCACCGACGAGGCGGGCCGCCTGAACCAGGCCATCGCCGCCGCCTGCGACCGCGTCACCTTTATCGCCGCCGGACTGCCGCTGCACTTGAAAGGCGGCCCATGCTGATCGGCCTGACGCTGACACAAACGGCCCTGCTGCTCTTGGCCGGCGTGCTGCTTGATCTGCTGCTGGGCGAGGCGCGCCGCTTTCATCCGCTGGTCGGTTTCGGCAATCTGGCCTACGCGCTGGAACGCCGTCTGAACAAGGGACGTTGGCGCTTTGCGCGCGGCCTGCTGGCCTGGTCGTTGGCCGTGGCGCCGCCGACCGCGCTCAGCGCCTGGCTGATTTTCCAAGCCGGCGGCGCGCCGGCCGTGGCCGCGCACGCCCTGCTACTGTATTTTTGCATCGGCCTGCGCAGCCTGCGCGACCACAATCTGCCGATCGCCCAAGCCTTGACGCAGGGCGACCTGGCCCAGGCGCGCCTGCTGACGGCGCGCATCGTCAGCCGCGACACGGCGCAGGCCAACGAGGCCGACCTGGCCAAGGCCAGCGCCGAATCCCTACTTGAAAACGGCAACGACGCCGTCTTCGGCACCCTCTTCTGGTTCGCCATCGCCGGCGGCCCCGGCGCCTTGCTGTTCCGCCTGGCGAACACGCTCGATGCCATGTGGGGCTACCGCAACGCGCGCTTCAACGATTTCGGCTGCGCGCCGGCGCGCATCGACGATCTNNCCCCCCTCGACGATCTGCTGAACCTGATCCCTGCGCGGCTGACCGCGCTGTCCTATGTGCTGCTGGCGCCTACGCTGGCCGGCAAACGCCGCGCCTGGCAATGCTGGCGCAGCCAGGCGCCCACCTGGAGCAGTCCAAACGCCGGCCCGGTGATGTCCAGCGGCGCCGCTGCCCTGGGCCTGGAGCTGGGCGGCGCCGCCGTGTACGACGGCGAAGTCGAGCTACGTCCCACCTTGGGTAGCGGAACAGCGGCGCGCGCCGGCGACATCGTCCGCGCCTGGCGCCTGGTCGCCGGCACCACCGCGCTGTGGCTGGCCTGTATCACCCTCGCGGCGGCCGCCGTCTACCTGTATGGAGGCATGCATGCTTGAACATGGCGGCAATCTGCGCGACGCCACGCTGCGCTTTGGCCGCGACGACTGGCTCGATCTGTCGACCGGCATCAATCCCCACTGGTATCCCGTGCCCGCGCTGGCAGACAATGCCTGGCACCGCCTGCCGGAAGCCGATCCGGCGCTGGCCCGCGCCGCCGCCGAGTACTACGACGCCCCGCTGATGCTGCCGGTGGCCGGCACCCAGGCGGCGATCCAGGCGCTGCCGCGTCTGCGGCCGCCCTCGCGCGTGGTGGTGGCGGCGCCGTCCTATGCGGAGCACGCCCACCACTGGAGCCGTCACGGCCACAACATGCGCCAGGTGCCATACGCCGAACTGGATGCGGCACTGCCCGACTGCGACGTCATGGTGGTCTGCAATCCGAACAATCCCACCGGCGCGACGCTGCCGCCACAGCAGTTGCTCGGCTGGGCCGCGCAACTAGCCGCGCGCGGCGGCTGGCTGGTGGTCGACGAGGCCTTCGGCGACACCACGCGCGACAACAGCGTCGCAGCCCATAGCGGCCGGGCCGGCCTGATCGTATTGCGCTCGGTCGGCAAATTCTTCGGCCTGGCCGGCGTGCGGCTCGGCTTTGTCGCCGCCCGGCCGACGCTGCTGAGCGAACTGGCCGACCTGCTCGGCCCCTGGAGCGTCAGCGGCCCGGCGCAGGACATCGCGCTGGCGGCACTGCGCGACCGCGCCTGGCAGTCCGCCATGCGCCAGCAATTGAACCACAGCGGCACGCGCCTGCAGCGCCTGCTGGTCGAGCACCACATCGACGCCAGCGGCTGCGCCCTGTTCCAATGGTGGCCCGAACCGCGCGCCGAACAGTTTTGGCGGCACATGGCCGAACGCGGCATCTGGGTACGCCTGTTCCAGCAAGCCGCGCGCGGCATCCGCCTCGGCCTGCCGCCCGACGAAGCCGCCTGGCGGCGACTGCACCTGGCACTCACCGAATGGACCAAGGAAGCGACATGAACCAACTCCTCTGCGCATTGGCGCTGCTCTACACCGCCCACGCCGGCGCCAGCGCCGCCATCACCGTGCGCGACGACGACGGCAACGCGGTCACGCTAGCCAAGCCGGCGCGGCGCATCATCGCCATGGCGCCGCACGTCACCGAGATGCTGTTCGCCGCCGGCGGCGCCGAGCACATCGTCGGCGTCGTCACCTATAGCGACTTCCCCGAGGCGGCCAAGAAGATTCCGAGCGTCGGCGACAACCGCCAGGTCGACATGGAGCGCGTCATCGCCATGAAGCCCGATCTGATCGTGGTCTGGATGCACGGCAGCTCCGAACGTCAGATCGACACCCTGCGCCAACTGAACATCCCGCTTTTCCACAGCGAGCCGCAGAAGCTCGACGGCATTGCCGACAGCCTGCTGCGCCTCGGCCAGTTGATGGGCACCGAGACGGTGGCGCAAGCGGCGGCGGCGGACCTGCGCCAGCAGCTCGCCGCGTTGACCAAACAATACGCCAGCCGGCCGCCGGTGCGCATGTTCTACCAGGTGTGGGACAAACCGCTCTATACCCTCAACGGCACGCACATCGTCAGCGATGCGATCCGCTTGTGCGGCGGCGAGAATATCTTCGCCAAGCTGAAGGTGACGGCGCCGGTGGTCAGCATCGAGGCGGTGCTGCAAGAGGATCCCGAGGCGATCTTCGGCACGTCCGAAAAGAACTACGGCGGCGTCAACCTATGGAAACCCTACTCGACGATGAAAGCGGTCCGCAACGACAACCTGTTCACGCTGAACGGCGAACTACTCAACCGCGCCGGACCACGCATGGTCGCCGGCACCGCCGCCCTGTGCGAAAAACTTGAGCTGGCGCGCCAGCACCGAAAGAAATGATGAATCACTACCCACGCATCGCCCGCTTCACCATGCGCCAGGAGCAGGCAAACGCATGAACTTCCCCTACTCGACCCTGATGGTGCAGGGGACCACTTCCGACGCCGGCAAAAGCACCGTGGTGGCCGCCCTGTGCCGCCTGCTCAAGCGCGGCGGCGTGCGCGTGGCGCCGTTCAAGCCACAGAACATGGCGCTCAACAGCGCCGTCACCGCCGATGGCGGCGAAATCGGCCGCGCCCAGGCGTTGCAGGCCATCGCCGCCGGACTGGCGCCGCACACCGACATGAATCCGGTGCTGCTCAAACCGTCGAGCGACGTCGGCGCCCAGGTCATCATCCACGGCAAGGTGCGCGCCGAGATGAACGCACGCGACTACCACCAGTACAAGACTGTCGCGATGCAAGCCGTGCTCGAATCGCACCAGCGCCTGCTGACCCAGTACGACAGTATCATCGTCGAAGGTGCCGGCAGCCCGGCCGAGATCAATCTGCGCGAGCGCGACATCGCCAACATGGGCTTCGCCGAGGAGATCGACTGCCCGGTGATACTGGTGGCCGACATCGACCGTGGCGGCGTGTTCGCCCACATCGTCGGCACCCTGTCCTGCCTGTCCGAGAGCGAGCGCAAACGCACCATCGGCTTCGTCATCAACCGCTTCCGTGGCGACCTCTCGCTGCTGCAACCCGGCCTGGACTGGCTGGAGCAGCAGACCGGCAAGCCGGTGCTGGCTGTGCTGCCTTATCTGCACGGCCTGTTCCTCGACGCCGAGGACGCGGTGCAGCCGGTGCAGGCCTCGCGCGGTGCCTTCCGCATCGCCGTGCCCAGCCTGCCGCGCATGAGCAACCATACCGACTTCGACGCCTTGCGCGCCCACCCGGAGGTCGACCTGCGCTTCGTCCGCCAAGGCGAGGCGATCCCGCCGGCCGACCTGATCATCCTCCCCGGCAGCAAGAACACGCGCGGCGACCTGGAATGGTTGCGCGCGCAGGGCTGGCCGGCGGCGATCGAAAAACACCTGCGTTACGGCGGCAAGGTGATCGGCATCTGCGGCGGCTTCCAGATGCTGGGCCGCAGCGTCACCGACCCGCACGGCATCGAAGGCGCGGCCGGCGTTTCGCCCGCCCTCGGCCTGCTCGACATGGACACCGAGATGACACCGGACAAACGCCTGGTGCAAGTCAGCGGCGAATGCGCCTTCGCCGAGGCCAGCGTCAGCGGCTACGAAATCCACATGGGCACCTCCAGCGGCGCCGCGCTCGACATTCCGGCTTTCCGCATCGACGGCAGGCCCGAAGGCGCGCGCTCGGCCGACGGACAGATCCTCGGCACCTATCTGCACGGTCTGTTCGACACGCCGCAAGCCGGCGCCGCCCTGCTGCGCTGGGCCGGCCTGCACTCCACGCACAGCGTCGACACGGCGCAGCTGCGCGAGGCCAGCCTGGAACGCATCGCCGACGCCGCCCAGCCGCTGCTCGATTCACTGATCGCGCTCACGCTGAAAGACCAGGCGGCATGAACCGGCACGCCTATTCGGACCAGGAAATCGGCGGCGTCTACCGCGCCATTCGCGAGCGGCGCGACGTGCGCCACTTCAAACCGGGGCCGCTGGAAGCGGGGCAGCTGGAGCGCTTCATCGGCGCCGCCCACAACGGACCGAGCGTGGGACTGATGCAGCCGTGGCGCTTCATCCGCATCCTCAATCCCACGCTGCGCGGCGCCATCCACCGCCACGTCAACGACGAGCGCATCCTGACGGCGCAGGCGCTGGGCCAGCGCGCCGACGAGTTCATGCAGCTGAAGGTAGAGGGCATCCTGAGCTGCGCCGAGGTGCTGGTGGTCGGCTTGATGGACCAGCGCGAGAACTTCGTCTTCGGCCGCCGCACCATGCCGGAGATGGACCTGGCCTCGGCCGCCTGCGCGTTGCAAAATTTTTGGCTGGCGGCGCGCGCCGAGGGCATCGGCGTCGGCTGGGTATCGATGTTCGATCCCCGGCAGCTGCGCCAGTTGTGCGCCATGCCCGAGGGCAGCCAGCCGATCGCCGTGCTTTGCGTCGGCCAGGTGGACGAGTTCTACACGGCGCCGATGCTGGAGCTGGAGCGCTGGGACAAGCGCCGTCCCGTCGCCGAGGTCATGTATGTGGATAGCTGGGGCGCCGACACGTAGTCGACCTTGGCTCGGGCTCAGGCATGGCACTCGACGATCCTGCGGTTGCCCGGCCCGGCCAGCGTGCGCAGGCTGCGCTCCGTCGCGGCGCTGAACTGCCGGCTCAGCACCGTGTCGACAAAGCGCCAGTCGCAGCGCATCTGTTCGTGGCTGGCGGTGACGATCATGTAGCCGCGCTTGCTGGTTTGCGCGTAGTACAGCGGCTCGATCAGGTCGACCATCATGCTGGCCACATCCTCGGGATCGCGGTCCGGATAGGCGCCCTCCATGCCCGGCGACGACACCGAGGCCGTGGCGAACTCCACGCCCACCTGGCGCCCCGCCGCGTCGTGCAGATCGCTGGCCCAGGCGTTGTGGGTGTCGCCGGCCAGCACCACCAGGTTCTTGCGGTGCCTCTGCATCATGGCGAACACCTGCTCGCGGTCGTGCTGGTAGCCATCCCAGGAATCCAGATAGCAGGGCAAGGACGAGCCGGCAAGCCTGGACTTCTGCAGCGCGCTGATGCCGCCCGGGTCCTTGCCGGCGCGCTGTTTGAGGGCGCTGAATTCGGTGCAGTTGCACTCCCCCAGCGCCACGGCGGTGGGATACTCCATCCGCGCCATCAACACCTGCTGCCCCAGCATCTGCCAGCGCGCGCGCGAGGCCTGCACCTGGCCTTCGAGCCAGCGCATTTGTTCGGCGCCCATCATCTGGCGGCGCGGCGAACAGACGTCCTGCTTGTATTTCTCCGCGTCGAACTCCTCGTCCTCATCGTAGTAGGACGACATCATCAACTGCTGGTCGCGGCCGATCAGGCGGGTGTCGAGCATGTGCAGCGACAGCACGCCGCCGAAATCGAACGATCGATAAATACGCTCCGGCCGGGCCGGCTCCGGCGCGCGGATCGGCAGCCACTCGTGATACGCCCGCACCGCCGCCGCCCGCCGCAGCGAGAACGGACCAAGGCGCGTGCTCTTGTGGTCGGCCGAGCCGTCGCGCCAGGTGTCGTCGGCGAACTCGTGATCGTCCCACACGACGATGAACGGCAGCGCCGCATGCAGCGCCTGCAGATCCGGGTCGCTGCGATACTGCGCATAGCGGCGGCGATAGTCGTCCAGCTGTAGCAGCAGGCCGCGCGGCTCGGACACGCGACCCAGCGCGGCGGCGTTGGCGCAGGCGTAGCCGGTGCTTTCGTACTCGTAGATGTAGTCGCCGATGTGCAGCGCGGCGTCGATGTTGTCCTGCCGTGCCGCGTCGGCGTAGACGTTGAAAAAACCGGCCGGGTAGTTCGAACAAGAGAACACCGCCAACCTTACCTGGCGCGCGTCCGCCCCGGCCAGCGTCTTGCTGCGGCCGACCGGCGACTTGGCGCCGTCGACAGCGAACTGGTAATAGTACACATGGCCCGGCAGCAGTCCGTCGGCGTCGACCTTCACGGTGAAGTCCTGGCGCGCCGAGGTGAGCGTGGCGCCCGAGGCGACCAGCAGTTGCATCGCCGGATCGGTCGCCATCTGCCAACGCACGGCGATCTCGCCGGCGGCGTCCGGATGGCGCGGCGTGACCCTGGTCCACAGGATCACCCGGTCGCGCAAGGGATCGCCGCTGGCCACGCCATGCAGGAAGGCGGCCGGACCAGCCTCGCCCAGACTGCCCGCCGTGCTGCTGCAGGCGTTGATGCCCAATGCGGTCGCGCCGAACAGGGCGCCGCCGTAGAGCTGGCGCATGAAGTCGCGCCGCTGCGGGTCCGCTTGGGACGAGGTCAACGATGTCGGGTCCATGTGCGCTCCATCAGCCGTGGCAATGTGAGGCACATTACGCCTTGGGTGTGACGGCAGCGTGACGCCGGCGGCACGGATGTGGCGGCGCCGACACGCGGATTTTTTTTGTGTGACAATCGGAGTCATTGTGCCGCGCGCACCACCTGGGCCCGTGCTCCAACATGACTAGTTCCCGCACCAAGAGTTACCTTCCCTGGGTGGTCGCCACCGCCCTGTTCATGGAGCAGCTCGACTCCACCATCGTCAACACCGCCATTCCCAGCATGGCCGCCAGCCTGCAGGTGACGCCACTGAGCCTGAAGGCCGTGGTCACCAGCTATATTCTCAGCCTGGCGGTGTCGATCCCGGTCAGCGGCTGGATGGCCGACCGCTACGGCACCCGGCGCGTCTTCATGGCGGCGGTGGCGATCTTCACATTGGCCTCGATTCTGTGCGGCCTGTCGGTGAATTCGCCGATGCTGGTCGCCGCCCGCCTGCTGCAGGGCTTTGGCGCCGCGATGATGATGCCGGTCGGGCGCATCACCATCATCCGCACCTTCCCCAAGGCCGAGCTACTGTCGGCGATGAACTTCGTGATCATCCCGGCCTTGATCGGCCCCCTGCTCGGGCCAACGGTGGGCGGTCTGATCGTGCACTGGATGTCCTGGCGCGAGATCTTCTTCGTCAACGTGCCCGTCGGCCTGGCCGCGATCTTCCTGGCACATCGCTTCATGCCCGACTATAAGAGCGACGAACAGCGCCCGCTCGACCTGATCGGCCTGGTGTTGTTCGGCACCGGCATCGCCCTGCTTTCGTGGATGCTGGAGATCTTCGGCGAGCACAAAATCGATCTGACCTCGGCGGCGGTGCTGCTGCTGATCGCCGGCAGCCTGCTGGGCGCTTATGTATGGCACGCCAACGACGCGCAACATCCCTTGCTGCGGCTGGCCTTGTTCCGCATCCGCACCTTCCGCGTCTCGGTCAGCGGCGGCTTCCTGACCCGCCTCGGCGTCGGCGGCCTGCCTTTCCTGCTGCCCTTGTTGTATCAATTGGGGCTGGGACTGCCAGCCTGGCAATCAGGCTTGTTGATGATGCCGTCGGCGGCGGCGGCGATGGGGATGAAGTTCATCGCCTCCCGCTTACTGGGCAAGTTCGGCTATCGCCAAGTATTGATCGTCAACACGGTGCTGATCGGGCTGACCATCAGCCTGTATTCCTTCGTGCAGCAGGGCACGTCCATCTATGCGATCGTGATGATCAGCCTGTGCCTGGGCTTCTTTAATTCGCTGCAGTTTTCCAGCATGAACAGCATCGCCTACGCCGACGTCGACAAGGCCGACTCCAGCATGGCCAGCACCATCGCCAGTTCGATGCAGCAATTATCGATGAGCTTCGGCCTGGCCTGCGGCTCGCTGATCACCGGCTGGTATCTGGCCGACCTGCCGCAATCCAACCGCCTGGCCCTGACCAGCGCTTTGCACCATGCGTTTTTAACCTTGGCCGTGATAACCATCCTATCCTCGCTCACGTTCTGGACCCTACGCAAGGAGGATGGCGAGAGCATCAGCAAAGGGGGCACCGCCGCATAAGTGAGCGGCGTCTGGTCTGCTGGCCGGCGTTCCCACACCGGCTGAAACGCGATGTCGAGCCATACTTATCAAATTGCCCACGGCCTTGATTTCACATCTACAGTCAATATACTTGGAATAACACTTGAATTAAGATTTACTTAAAAATCATATTTCCAAATGGATAATATCGTGCTAGATTCGTCACACTATTCACTTTTTTGGACGAGTTCATGAAAATTAACAAACTTTCCAGAGCGCTTGCGATTGCCGCCAGCACCGTATTGATGAGCGCAGGGACCTCTGCCCATGCCAGTGGAGATGTCGTCCTTAACAATACGTCGTCAATCAGTCATTTCGGTTTCCGACTGGTCGATTTGGATGCGAACGACGGTGTCGCGCCAACCGTCACGTTTAGCGGTGTATTCTCGGAAACCTTTTCCCAAGCGTGCGAATGCGGCGGTGGTGGATTTGAGGGCGTCAATTTTGCCTTCGAGTACCCATCCGATATCGCGGCTGGCTCAGCCTATGACAACAGCGAAACCCGGTCCAAAATATCCCCGTTGCAGTATGCGGCCAGCGGTTTTCTGACCGGTGCCGGCTACTTCCGTAGCGATGCGGGGACCAGCATGGACTTCAAACTGTCGGCGAATACCAAACTGGTTTTCTTTGGCACCGCTAGCGCGAGCGCCACTGGTGTCTATGACCCCAATCCCGGCTATTACAATGGTGCGGGCGTCAGCATGTCGATCGCGAATAAATCCTATGGCCGCTCCGTATCGAGTCTGCCATCCGGTGCGACCAACTCATTCACTGAAAATTTCGAAGTGGAATACGCGAATAATCTGGCACAGACATTCAATGGCCAGGCCTATATTGGTGCTTACGCCCTAGCCCATGTGAGCGCAGTTCCAGAACCGACAAGCTACCTGATGTTGGGTGCTGGTTTGTTGCTGATTGGAGGCGCCGCGCGTCGTCGCGCGCAGCGCAGCTGATCCAAAAAGATACGAGAAGCCGCCGTCACAGGGGGAACTTCCCTGCGGCGGTTTTTTTCATCTGTATTTTTATACATCCGAAGCTTAAAACGGAAAAAACCCCCACCTGCACCGAACGCGGTCTTGAGCGCGTTCGGGCTGGTGGGGGTTTTTACACTACTACATATAACTAGCCTGACGATAACCTACTTTCACACTGGTTGCAGCACTATCATCGGCGCAGAGTTGTTTCACGGTCCTGTTCGGGATGGGAAGG
>NZ_JAEMNU010000077.1 GCF_016461825.1 Rugamonas violacea
GCAGCGACGGCGGCGCCAACGGCCGCGCCAACGGCCGCGCGCCCGGCGGCGGCGGCAGCTGGGCCGGCGCGCGCACGCTCAGGTCGGGACGGCGGCGGAAGTTGCTCTCGGTGCCGGCGGAGAACTCCGACATCTGCGCCTCCGGCCGCTGCACGTTGCGGATCAGGTGCGGCGTGATCGACAGCACGATCTCGGTCTTCTGCTTGTCGTCGCGGGTGCTGCCAAACAGGCGGCCGAGCAGCGGCAGCTCGCCGATGCCGGGCAGCTTGTTGCCGGTGCTGCGCTCCTCGTTATTGATCAGGCCGGCCAACACCTGGTTCTCGCCGTCCTTCAACTGCAGCATGGTGGTGGCCTGGCGCGTGCCGATCTGGTAGGCGGTGGTGCCGGACTTGGTCTGGATCTGGTTGACCAGGTTGCTCACCTCCAGCTGGACGCGGATCGCCACCTCGTTGTTGAGGTAGATGGTCGGCTCGGCGTTGAGCGTCAGGCCGACGTCGACGTAACTGACCGACTCGGTGGCGAAGCCGCCGGCGCCGGGCGAGATGGTGGTGGTGATCACCGGCACCTTGTCGCCGATGACGATCTTGGCCTTCTCCTTGTTGCGCACGCGGATGCGCGGATTGGCCAGCAGGTTGGTGTCGGTGTCGGTCTTGTTGGCGTTGATGCTGGCGGCCACGCCGGTGATGCCGATGGTGCGCTGGTTCAGGTTGTTCAGGTCGCGGATGGTCAGGCCCACCCCGCCCGAGGTCGACAGCGGCGTCAGGCTGACGTTCTGCGGCCACACCACGCCCAGGTCCATCAGGCGGCCACGCTTGACCTCGAGGATCTCGACCTCCAGCATCACCTCGGCCTCGGGCATGTCCTGCAGGGTGATCAAACGCTCGGCCAGGCGGATCGCCTCCGGGCTGTCGCGCACGATCAGCAGGTTGAGCTTCTCGTCGACCACCACGTCGCGCGACTTGAGGATGGTCTTGAGCGTGTTGGCCACCAGCTTGGCCTCGGCGTTGGCCAGGAAGAAGGTCTTGACCGTCATCTCCTGGTATTCCTTCAGCTTGGCGGCGACGTTCGGGTAGATCAGGATGGTGTTGCCATCCATCACCTGCTGCTCCAGCTGGTTGCTCACCAGCAGCATGTAGATGGCCGACTCGACCGTGCTGTTCTTCAGGAAAATCGACGCCTTCTGGTCGGTCTTGACATCCTTGTCGAAGACGAAATTCAGGCCGGAGCGGCGCGAGATGATCTCGAACACCTGGCGCAGCGGGGCGTCACGGAACTCGATGGTGATCGGCTGCTTGTAGGCCTTGGCCAGGCCGCTTTCGGCCAGCGGCGGCGCGCCGCGCTCGACCGCCTCGCGCAGCATCTGCCGCGCCGCCTCGTGGCCGGGACGCTCGGTGAGGATCAGGTTGAGCCGGCCCTTGGCCGCCTCGAACTCGTTCTTCTCCAGGTGGCCGGCGGCGGCGGCCAGCAGCTTGTCGTGGCGCGCCGTCATGTCGATGCCGCGCAGGCCGATGCGGGCCCGCTCGTTGGCCGGGTCGAACGCCAGCACGCGCAGGAAACCCTGCTGCGCCAACTCGACCTGGCCCTCGGCCAGTTGGCGTTCGGCCTGCTCCAGGTAGCGCGTGCAGGCGCGGTCGCGCGCCAGCAGGTAGGCGGTCTTGTACTGGGCGTTGCCCGGCTCGCCGACGACGGCCTCCTGCAACTTGAGCAGGCCGGCTTCGACCTGGTCGCGGGCGATCAGGTCGCGGCCGTCGCGGTAGGCCAGTTGCGCGGCGCAGCCGGTCAGCGCCAGCGTCAGCGCCAGGCAAACGGCGCGGCGCGCCAGCGGCAGGCGGCGCGCCAACGCGCTGGACGGACGCGCGAGGCGTGGTACTGCTGGATGACTAGGCATCAGTCGGATACTCCAATGTTGACCTGTTGAGTCTGGTTCAAGGGCAGGTAGGTGAGCATCAGCAGCGGCGGCGCGATGCGGTCGACACGGTAGGTGCCGTCGATCACCTCGTTGAGCCGTGCCACATAAGTCTTGTCGCCGCGCGCCAGGAAGACCTCCCAGGCGCCGGCCGATACGGCCTTGCCGAGAATGGTGTAGGGCAGCGGCGGCGCGGTCGGCGGCGGTGGCGGCGGCGCCGGCTCGGCCTTGGGCGGCGGCGGCGGCGGCGGATTCCAGTTCTGCCCCTGGAACACGGCGGCGCCGGCGCCAAAGCCCTCGCCCGCCTCGCCCAGCAGCCGATTGCGCGGCAGCAGGGCCAGGATGCTGGTGGCCGGCGCATCGGCAAGCGCCACGCCGCCGCGCGCGTTGCGCGTGCCGGCCGGCGCGGCGGCATCGGCGCTGGCGCCGGCGCTGTCGTTATCGTTCTTGCCGGCGGCGGCGGCGGCGGGCGGGGCGGCATGGCGCGGCGCCGGCTCGGCCAGCTCGCCGCTCGGCGACGGATCGCCCCACAGCAGCAGGCCGCCGGCGCCGAGCAGCGCCACGCCCATCAGGATTTGATACGGCTTCATGGCAGCACCATCGGTTCGACGTCCTTCAGGTACAGCGTCAGGCGCAGGCGCGCCTCCACCACCGGCTCGGCGATGCTGTCGCGGCGGAAGCTCAACTCGTCGAGGGCGGCGAAGGGCACGCTGCGCAAGGCCTCGATGCAGAACTGCCAGATCGCCGCGTAACTGCCCTTGACCGGCAACGTCACCTGGTAGGTGGCGACGCGGCTGGCCTTGTCGTAGCCGCTCTTGTACTCGCCTTGGCTGAGCGTCAGCCCGCTCTTGGCGGCCAGGCCGAACAGGATCTTGACCTGTTGTTCGCTGTAGCGGCGCTCGCCCAGCGTGTCGTAGAAGGCGGCCAGGTTCTGGTTCGCCGTCGGCGCGGCGGCGACCAGCGTCGGCGGCGCCGGCGCCGGCGGCGGCAACGGTTGCGCCAGCAGCGCGGCCTGGGCGGCGCGCTGCGGCAGCAGCCAGGCCCAGGCGCCGAGGCCGAGCAGGCACAGCGCCAACGCGGCGCAGGCGAACGGCCCCAAGCGCGTCAACGCCAGGCGGGCGCGCAACAACAGCGCCGGCAAGGGCGGCGCCGTCATCGCGCCACCCACTGCGCTTCGAGTTGGAAGCGCAGCGGCCGGTTGGGGTCCTGCTCGTTGATCTCGTGGTGGATCAAGACCACGCCGGAAAACAGTTCCTGCTGCTTGAGCTGTTCGATGTAGGCAATCATGTCGTCGCTATTCTTGGTTTCGGCGCCCAGCTTGAGCACCTGCTTGCGCGGATCGGGTTCCAGCGCCAGCAGCGCCACGTTGGCCGGCGTGGCGGCGGCGACGGCGTCCTGCAGCTCGCGCCAGGGCAGGTTCAATTGCAGCACGGCGCCGTTGACGAAGGCCGCCTGGGCCGGCGCGATCACGCTGCGCGGCGCCACCGGACGCGGTTGCGACAACGCCGCCTGGCGCTCCTGCTGGTGGCGCAGCTGGTGCTGGTAGGCGCGGCGCTGTTCGACCAGCTGCCAGCCGCTCAGCGCGGCGCCGGCGCACAGGGCCAGGCCGAGCGCGCCGGCGGCCAGCCAGGCCGGCCGCAGGCGATACAGGGCGCGCCGCCAGCCGGGCGCGGCGAAGTCGATGCGGATGGCCCTCATGCGCGGCTCCCGCTGCGTGCCAGCCGGGCGGCGACCGACCACTCCGGCCCCAAGGCCGGCTCCAGCGCGGCGCAGCCGATCCGCTCGGCGGCGGCCGGCGCCAGCCAGGACGGCGCCGCCGCGCCGCACAGCTGCAGCTGCTGCGGCGCGTCGAGTTCGAGCAGCAGCGCCTCGCGCGCCAGCATCTGCCGCAGCCAGTAGGCGTCGGCGTGGTGCGGCACCAGCAAGGTGCGCACCGCGCGCAGGCGGCGCTCCTGCAGCGCGGCGAGGATCAGCAGATTGTCGTGGACCAGGCCGAACCAGGCGCCCGGCTTGAGCGCGCGGCGCCAGCGGTTCCAGGCGGCGATGAAGTGCGGCTCGACGCCGACCACCGCCAGGCGGTGCGCGGCGGCGACCTGTTCCAGCAGCGCCAGCAAGGCGCGCGGCACGGCGGCGGCGAAGAACGGCGCCGCCGCGTCGCAGTCGGCGAGGATGCGCCAGGCGCCGGGCGCCTCGCCGTACAGGGCCTGGAAGCGCAGCGCGGCGGCCGCTTCGAGGTCGGCCAGGCGGCTGGCGCCGGCCGGCGGCGCGACCTGCCACAGCCGCACCAGCTGCTCGTCCAACACGAAGGTGACGGCGCGGCCGGCCAACTGGCCGGCCAGCGCCGGCTGCGCCAGCATGTCGCGCAGCGCCTGGCCGATGGCGGCGAACGGCGCGCCCTCGGCGCCCTCGCCCGGGCCGGCCGGCGCGCAGGCCTGCTCGGCCAGCAGTTGCGGCGCGGCGGCGCCCCAACGACTGACGCGCAGCAGGCTCACCGCGTGCTGCGCCACGCCGATGCGCAGGGCTTGTCCAAATACTCTAGGCATGCAGGGTCACTCGTTTGATTTCGGTTAGCGTGGTGCCGCCGCGCTTGACCAGTTCCAGCGCGGCCAGGCGCAGGCTGCGCGTGCCGTTGGCGTAGGCGGCGGCCTTGATCTGGCGGATCGGCCGTTTATCGACGATCAATTCGCGGATCTCGTCGTTCAGCGTGAGGATCTCGGCGATCGAGCGGCGCCCCTTGTAGCCGGTGCCGCGGCAGTCGCCGCAGCCCTTGCCCTGCATGAACTGGTAGTCGTAGACATCGGCGCGCGCCAAACCGACACTGGCCAGCTCCTGCTCGTCGGGCGTGTAGCGCGCGGCGCAGTGCGGGCAGTTGATGCGCACCAGGCGCTGCGCCCAGATGCCGTTGAGCGCCGAGACGAAGGCGTAGGGGTCGATGCCCATGTGGGTGAAGCGGCCGAACACGTCGAACACGTTGTTGGCGTGCACCGTGGTCAGCACCAAGTGGCCGGTCAGCGCCGACTGCACGGCGATTTCCGCCGTCTCGCGGTCGCGGATCTCGCCGACCATGATCTTGTCCGGGTCGTGCCGCAGGATCGAACGCAGGCCCTTGGCGAAGGTCAGGCCCTTCTTCTCGTTGACCGGGATCTGCAGGATGCCGGGCAGCTGGTACTCGACCGGGTCCTCGATGGTGATGATCTTCTCGCGGCCGTTGTGGATCTCGGTCAGCGCCGCGTACAAGGTGGTGGTCTTGCCCGAGCCGGTCGGCCCGGTCACCAGCAGCATGCCGTAGGCCTCCTGCGCCAGCACGCGCAGGCTGGCCAGCGAAGGCGCGTCGAAGCCCAGCGCCTCCAGCGTCAGCGCGCCGTAGGACTCGATCATGGCGCGCTTGTCGAGCACGCGGATGACGGCGTCCTCGCCGTGGATGCTGGGCATGATGGAGACGCGCAGGTCGATCTCGCGGCCGCCCGCCTCGACGCGGAAGCTGCCGTCCTGCGGCACGCGGCGCTCGGCGATGTCGAGCTCGGCCAGCACCTTCAGGCGCGAGATGATCTGCTCGGCCACCTCGATGCCGTTGACGGCGGTGGCGTGATCGAGCACGCCGTCGACGCGGTACTTGACGGCCAGGCCGCCGGCGGTGCTCTCCAGGTGGATGTCGGAGGCGCCCGCCTTGAGGGCGTCGTACAGGGTCGAGTTGACCAGCCGGACCGCCGGACTGGCCGCCTCGGACACCGAGGCGAAGGACAGCACGGCGGCGGTCTTGCCGTCGCGCCGGCCGTCGCTGGCGCCGGGCAGCAGCGTGTCGGTGGCGCGCGCCGACTCCTCCTGCTTGGACAGATAGGCCTGGATGTCGGCGCGCAGCGCCAGCCGCAGCGCCAGCGGCGCCGCCGCCGTGGCGCGCGCCATGGCGCCCAGCCAGGTTTGCTGGTCGAGGTCGAAGGGGTCGGCCAGCACGCCGACCAGCATGCCGTCGTGGCCGCGCAGCAGCACGCAGCCGCGCGCCATCGCCTGCGACAGCGGCAGCAGCTCGAAGGCCGGCGTGTAGGCCAGCATGTCGACCGTCTCCAGCACCGCCAGGCCGAAGGGCAAGGCCAGCGCATGCACCAGCAGGCGCGGCTCCATGCCGCTCAGGTCTTGCAGCTCCTCGACCAGGCTGCGCTTGGAGGCGCGGCTGAGCGCGCGGGCGCGCGCCAGCAGCGCCGCGTCGATGGCCGGCGCGGCGGCGTGCTGGTTGATCGCGCCGGCGGCGGTGGCGGCGGCGGTGGCGGTGGTGGCGGTGCTTGGCAGCGGCAGCGCGCTCATGACATGTCTCCGGCCAGATCGAAGATCGGCATGTACAACAACACCACGATGGCGCCCACCACCAGGCCGATGGCGGCCATCAGCAGCGGTTCGAAGGTGCGCGTGAAACGCTCGATCCAGCGCGTGATCTCGCCGTCGTAGAAGGCGGCCGACTGGGTCAGCATCGGCCCCATGTCGCCGGTGCGCTCGCCGACCCGCAGCATGCGCAGCGAGATCGGCGTGGTCAGGCCGCTGCCCTCGAAGGCGGTCGACAGCGGCAGGCCGGCCTCGATGCTGGCGCGGGCCGACTGCAGGCCGGCGCGGATGCCGGCCGAGACCATGCCCTGCACCGTGTCGAGGGCGTGCAAAATGGTGATGCCGCCCTCGCTGAGCATGCCCAGCGTCAGGTACAGGCGCGACAGCTCGTAGATGCGCACCCGCTCGCCGATGCCGGGCAGGCGGCCGATCAGGCGCGCCAGCCCGCCGCTGGCCATCAGGCGGCGCAGCAGCAGCACCAGGGCGGCCAGGCCGCCGACGATGGCGGCCAGCAGCAGCACGCCGTGCTGGCCGGCGAACTGGCCCCAGTCGAGCATCATCTGCGACAACCAGGGCAGCTTGCGGCCGGCGCCCTGGTAGACCTCGGCGAAGCGCGGCACCACATAGCCGATCAGGAACAGGCTGACACCGCCGCCGACCAGCAACAGGATGCAGGGATAGATGGCGGCGCTGACCAGCTTGCCGCGCACCAGGTCGATGCGTTGCTGGTAGTCGATGAAGCGCGCCAGCGCGCGCGGCAGGTCGGAGGTGCCCTCGGCCGCCTTGACGATGCCGATGTACAGCGGCGGGAACAATTCGGGCTGCTCGGCCAGCACGCTGGAAAAGCGCAGGCCCTCGCGCAGGCCGCCGAGCAAACGTTCGAGCACGCCGCGGGTGGCCGGCGCCGCCTCCTTCTCCAGCAGCGCCTCGAGCGCCTCGACGATGCCCAGGCCGGCCGTCAGCAGGGCCAACAGCTCCTGGCTGAACAGCACCAGCGAGAGCCCCCTGCCCTTGCCGGCGCGCAGGCCGGCGCGCACCGGATGGATGGCGCTGACCACCAGGCCGCGCGCCTCGACCTGGCGGCGCGCGTCGGCCTCGTCGCGGCCGTCGACCAGCATATGGGAAATGACCATCTCGGCCGACAGGGTGCGGACATCGAACTGCATCGTGCTACTTTCGCTGGGATGGCAAGTGAACGCGCGGGCTTAGTGCGAGCTGATGTCGGCGTTCTCGCCGATGCCGCCGCCCTTGCCGTCGCGCCCCAGCGAGAGGATCTGGAAGTCGCTCTTGGCGTCGGCGCCGGTGTACTGGTAGTCGTTGCCCCAAGGGTCGCGCGGCACGCCCTTCTTCAGGTAGGGGCCGTTCCATTTTTTCGCGTCGACGGTGGACGGCGCCAGCAGCAGCGCGCCGAGCCCCTCCTCGGTGGTCGGATAGCGGCCGACGTCGAGGCGGAAGGTGTCGAGCGACTTCTCGAAAGCCTCGATCTGCGCCTTGGCGATGGTCACCTCGGACTTGCCCAGCTGGGCGAAGTACTTCGGCCCGACATAGGCGGCCAGCAAACCGATGATGACGATCACCACCAGCAATTCGAGCAGGGTGAAGCCGGCGGCGGCGCGCGGCCCCTTGCTACGGTGTTTCTGTGCCACTTGCATCCTGCCGACTCCTTGATATACCTGGCGCTGCGCCATAGGGAAAGCACACCGCCGGGCGGCGTGCGCGTGGGGGAGAGGCTACCACGCGGTTTACGGTTACGACAACATTTTCTTTCGCGCCGGGCCGCCGATCCGTGCCCCGGTAGCTTACCGCAAGTGACCCACGATGTTTGATATTTTTCAACAATGTGGCATTTACCGCACAGGCGGATTCGCCCCGCCGGGCGCCGCCTCACAGCGGGGACAAAATTTGCTTTGGAAAAGCCACAGTCGAATCAAACAATAAACGTTAAATTTTTCGCCATTTAATTGTGCACATTGCTACACTTATTGACAACCAGGACAACAATCTGGTTGAAAGGGCAAGCCGCCGCGAGGAGGCCGTATCGACAACATCGGGATGTCACAATCAAAAAGGTAGACCTATGAATCGCACTTTGCAGCAACTGCTCCGCCTCAGCCTGTTGGGCGCGGCCAGTCTGGCGGCGCTGCCTGCCGCGCACGCCGCCGTCATCGACTTCGAGAACCTGGGTGTCGGCGGCGTCGGCCACAACGAATTCTTCCAGCAGGCCGGCTTCGACCTGGCCGGCTACTCCGCCGCCGCCGACGCCCTCGACGGCGACCTGGTCGGCACCATCAACGACGGCACCGACCCGGGCAGCTGCGTCGGCCTGATGTGCCCGGCCAGCGCCAGCCACTACTACGCCGGCCTCAACGACGGCGTGCTGGAGATCTCGCGCAGCGCGCCGCTGCAAACCTTCCGCCTGCAATCGTTCGACGCCAGCTTCATCGGCGCGACGGTGGGCGGCGTCTACCCGGCCGTCGCCGGCCTGCTGCGCGTCCAGGGCAACTTCGCCGACGGCAGTTACATCTACGAGGACTACCAACTGGCCGGTCCCGGCGCCAACGGCTTCGCCTTCGGCCACTACAGCACCAGCGCCGTCTTCGGCGCCAAACAGTTCAGCTCGATCGACCTGTTCGCCTTCACCTGCAACGCCGGCGGCAATTGCAACGCCTTCCAGAGCAACAAGGGCCAGTTCGCCATCGACAACCTGAACCTGTCCGCCGTGCCGGAACCGTCGAGCTGGCTGATGCTGGGCGCCGGCCTGCTCGGCCTGGCCGCCGTCCGCCGCCGCCGCGCCGCCTGAGCCGCCCGAACCGCCCGAGCCGCGCCACCACCGACCTCCCCGCCCCAAGGAAACCATCCATGAAACTCCGTCCCGTCCACGCAGCGGTGCTGCTATTGTTGTCCGGCATGGCGCTGTCCGCCCACGCCGAGGAAACCCGCCGCCCCTACATCATCCAGCTGGCCGACCAGCCGGTCGCCTCCTACACCGGCGGCATCCAAGGCCTGAAGGCGACCCAGCCCGGCGCCGGCAAGCGCCTCAACCTGGCCACCGACGACGTCCAGCTGTACAGCGACTACCTGGGCCAGAAGCAGGCCTCCATCAAGGCCGTGGTGGCCGCCGCGCCCATCCTGTACGACTTCAAGGTGGTGCTGAACGGCTTCGCCGCCCTGCTCACCGACGCCGAGGCGCAGCAACTCAAGGCCAACAGCGCCGTCGCCAGCGTGGTCGCCGACACGCCGCGCGCGCTGCAGACCAGTTACACCCCGACCTTCCTCGGCCTGGACCAGCCGGGCGGCCTGTGGAGCCAGCTCGGCGGCAAGGAGCACGCCGGCGAGAACATCGTCATCGGCATCATCGACGGCGGCGTCTGGCCGGAGAACCCGGCCTACGCCGACCGCGTCGACGGCGCCGGCGCGCCGACCTTCGACAACTCGGGCGCGCTGGCCTACGCCGCGCCGCTCAACTGGCACGGCGCCTGCGAAAGCGGCGAGGGCTTCGGCCCGGCCAACTGCAACAACAAGCTGATCGGCGCGCGCTTCTTCGACGCCGCCTTCCTCAGCACCGGCCGCGGCCGCCACTGGTCCGACTTCCGTTCGCCGCGCGATTCGCTGGGCGACGGCGTCGGCGAGGGCGGCCACGGCACCCACACCTCGACCACCGCCGGCGGCAACAACGGCGTCGCCACCCTGGTCCACGGCATTCCGATGGGCAAGGCCTCGGGCATGGCGCCGCGCGCCCGCGTGGCGATGTACAAGGTGTGCTGGTCGTTCGACGACGCCACCAAGGCCACCGGCGCCAAGAACAGCTGCTGGGGCGGCGACAGCGTGGCGGCGATCGAACGCGCCGTGCTCGACGGCGCCCATGTGCTCAACTACTCGATCGGCGGCAGCGACACCATCAACGACGCGGTCGAGCAGGCCTTCCTGCACGCCGCCAACGCCGGCCTGTTCGTCGCCGCCTCGGCCGGCAACGACGGCCCGGCCAACACCGTGTCGCACCTGAGCCCCTGGTTGACCACGGTGGCCGCCTCGACCCACAACCGGCTGATGAAGGCCACCCTGACGCTGGGCAGCGGCGCCAACTACAGCGGCGCCTCGCTCAACACCACGGCGCTGCCGGCCAGCCCCATCGTCCGCTCCGAGGACGCCGGCCTGGCCGGCGCCAGCGCCGACGCGCTGCGCCTGTGCTACAGCGCCGCCTGGAACGGCGGCCCGCCCGCGCTCGACCCGGCCAAGGTGGCCGGCAAGGTGGTCACCTGCGTGCGCGGCGTCAACGACCGCGTCGACAAGAGCCTGGCCGTGCTGCAGGCCGGCGGCGTCGGCATGGTGCTGGTCGACAACGGCGGCGGCCTGGTCGCCGAGGTCCACTCGGTGCCCACCATCCACCTCAGCGCCGCCGACGGCGCCGCCGTCAAAGCCTACGCCACGGCGCCCAACGCCAGCGCCGCGCTGGGCGTGTTCAGCATCGGCATCAGCGCCGCGCCGGCGCCGGTGGTGGCCGGCTTCTCCTCGCGCGGACCGAACCTGTTCGATCCGAACGTGCTGAAACCGGACGTCGCCGCCCCCGGCGTCGACATCCTGGCCGGCCTGTCGCCCAAGCTGACGCCGGCGCAAAAGGCCGACGTCATCAACGGCACGCTGGTGCCGCCGCCGAACTGGGGCCTGTACCAGGGCACCTCGATGGCCAGCCCGCACGTGGCCGGCGTCGCCGCCCTGCTGCGCCAGCAGCATCCGGGCTGGTCGCCGGCCGCCATCAAGTCGGCGCTGATGACCTCGGGCACGATGACCTTCCCGGACGGCCTGGTCGGCGTGCAACAGGGCGTCTTGCCTTGGGGCCAAGGCGCCGGCCACATCAACCCGAACGGCGCGGCCGATCCCGGCCTGGTGTACGACGCCGGCCAGCTCGACTTCAAGAAATACATGTGCGGCGCCGGCATGGCGGGCGAATGCGGCAGCGGCAGCATTCCCGGCTACAACCTGAACCTGGCTTCGATCACCGTCGGCAACGTGCTCGGCACCGTGGTGGTCAACCGCGCCGTCACCAACGTCGGCAGCGGCGCCGCCACCTACAACGCCAGCATCAACGTGCCCGGCTACAACGCCGTGGTGACGCCGAGCAGCCTGGCCCTGGCGGCCGGCCAGACCAAGAGCTTCACGGTGTCGCTGAGCCGCAACGGCGCGCCGGACAATGTCTGGCAGTACGGCAAGCTGAGCTGGACCGACGGCAGCCACGTCGTCAACAGCCCGGTCGTCGCGCGCAGCGGCAAGCCGCTCAGCGCACCGGGCCTGGCGACCAGCGACCGCGCCAGCGGCAGCCGCACGCTCAGCGTCACCAGCGGCTTCGCCGGCCGCCTCGGCCTGGCCGCCGGCGGCCTGAAGGCGGTCAACCGCAGCGCCCTGCTCAACGTCGCCCAGGCCACCGCCGGCTCGGTCGACACGCTCGAGCAGATCGCCGGCGCCTGCAACGCCGCCGGCAGCGGTGTCCACGTCCAGCCGTTCAGCGTGCCGGCCCAGACCGTGGTTGCCGCCTTCGAGACCTTCGACCGCGACACCGGCAGCAACGGCGGCGACGACCTCGACATGGCACTGCTGTCGGAGGCCGGTGCGATTGTCGCCAGCAGCCTGCACGGCGGTTCCAACGAGGCCATCGTGTGGGCCAACCCGCCGGCCGGCAACTACAAGCTGTGCGTGATCGGCTACGCCGCCGACAACGGCGCCTCGACCGACTTCACGCTGTCGTCGGCGATCGTCACCCGCGCCGACCAGGGCGGCAACCTGAAGGCGATGGGTCCGGGCAAGGTCTATTCCGGCGGCACCGCCTCGGTCAACCTCAGCTGGAGCGGTCTGGCCAGCGGCCAGCGCTACTACGGCGGCGTGCAGTACCTCGATCCGGCCAACGCCGTGGTCGGCGCCACGGTGCTGCTGGTGGAGACCAACAACGCCCTGCCCCTACCACCGGCGGTCGCCCGTCCGGTGTCTGCCGACCAAGGCAAGTAAGCCGGCAAAAGCCAAGGGCGCGAACTGACGTTAACCCAAGGGCGCAAACTGGCGTTCACCCAAGGGCGCAAACTGGGGTCGGACCCGACGGGTCCGACCCCGGCTCTTCGCCGCTGGGGTTGGCCGGCATCCCCGGCACCTCGGCACCTTGCAAAAAAGGCTGCGCGTCCCCCGGGGCGCGCAGCCTTTTCGTCGTCCGCCGTCCGCCGTCCGCCGTCCGGCTCAGGCGGCGCGCGCGATGCTCGGCGGCGGCGCCAGCAGGCGCAGCGCCATGCAGCGCGCCACCGCATGGGCGCGGTTGCTGACGCCCAGCACGCGGTACAGCCGCTGCAGATGGTTTTTCACCGTCAAACCGCTGATGCCGAGGATCTGGCCGATCTCGTCGTTGCTCTTGCCCTCCCGCAGCCAATGCAAAATCTGCGCCTCGCGCGCGCTGAGCGGGCGCAGGCCGGCCTCGGCCGGCGCGCTGGCGGCGCGGCGGGCGACCCGCTGCAAGCTCAAATGCAGGGTCGGCAACAGCAGTTCGAGGAAATAGGCGTCGCGCCCGCGCAGCCGGTGTGGCAGGCCGAACAGGGCGAAGAAGCTGGCGCCGCCGGCCAGTGGCTCGGTGCCGTGCAGCAGCACGTTGTCGAAACCGAGCCGGCGCGCCTCGGCCTGCAAGGCCGCCAACGCCGCGTCGGACGCCGGCCGCGCCGTGTCCAGCATGGCCGGCAGCATGCCCCGGCCGGCGCCCTGGCGGCAGTGGCGCGCCAGCCGCACGGCCAGGCCGTCCTCGGCGCCGGCCAGGCGGCCGCGCAGCGCGGCGTCGAACACCCGGCTGTGCAGGCAGCTGTGGTACTGCAGTTGCTGCTCGGCGTCGAACTGCAGGCAGACCAGCATCTGGTGCGGCAGCAAGGCCTGCAACTGGCCCTGGCTCCACAGGAAGAACTGGCCCGGCTCGTCGATCCGCACGGCCGCCTCCAGCGCGTGCAGCAGGTACTCCTGCTCCAACTTGCTCAAAATGATCAGTTGTTCCATGTTCAGCAGCGCAGCGCGCCGGCGCCGGCGCCGCCCCACGTGACGAAGCGGTAGCCGCTGCCGCGCACGGTTTCGATGTGCTCTTGGTGGCCGCTGGGCTGCAGCGCGCTGCGCAGCCGGCCGACGTGGGTGTCGACGGTGCGCTCGTCGAGCGCGGCGTCGCAGCCCCACACCTGGTCGAGCAGCTGGGCGCGGCTGTAGACCCGCTCCGGATGGTGCATCAGGAAATCGAGCAACTTGAACTCAAGCCGCCCCAGCGCCAGCTGGCGCGCGCCGGCGGTGACGCGCAGCGTGGCCGGATCGAGCAGCAAGCCGGCCATCCGCACGGCGGCGGCGGCCGGCGGCGCGCGCCGGCGCAGCAGGGCGTGCACCCGGGCCAGCATTTCGCGCGGACTGAAGGGTTTGGTGATGTAGTCGTCGGCGCCGCCCTCGAGCGCCAGGATCTTGTCCTGCTCGCCGGCGCGCGCCGTTAGCATGATGATCGGCAGCTCGCAGGTGCGGGCGTGGGCGCGCAGGCGGCGGATCAGGGCGACGCCGGACTGGCCCGGCAGCGTCCAGTCCAGCAACAACATGTCCGGCAAGGCGTCGTCGATCAACAACAGCGCGCTCTCGGCGCTGGCGGCGCGGGTGACGCGGTGGCCCGCCATGCCCAGGTTCAGGGCGATCAATTCCTGCGCGGCCGCATCGGGTTCGACGACGAGGACCTGCGCGCTGGCGGTGGAGGCTGGCATCAAATCCGTCCATATAACGTTAGAGGGCAATTTTAACTATGCATCAACGTTATTTGTATGACTAATATGATTTACCTAGCCCATTCATAGCTAAACGATATAAATCGATCCGCCTCAGGCCGCCGCAAGAAAAGCCACGCCGCCGTGTCGCCGCGCGCCCGACAGACCCAACAGGCCCAGGCCGCCAGCCAGCATCAGCCAGGCGGACGGCTCCGGCACCGCGCTGACCTGGACCAGCTCGGGGTCGAAATTACGCTCCGCCATGCTCCCCCCCATGCCGCCGCTGTTGTCCGGACGCCACGTCAGACGCAGCAGGCTGCCGCTGGCCGGGTCTTGGTGGCCCACTTTGCTGACCCGGTCGGCGCCGAACAAGGCCAGCGCGAAAACCGTCGGGATTTGCGCCGCCGCCGGATCACCGCTGATATCCAGATCGAAACTGACCACGCCACCGAACTGCACCTGGTGGAAGATGCTGTTGCGCTCGGCCCCATTGGCGAACACCAGGCCGGCCGGCGCCGAGCCGCCAACCTGCCCCTCGTACTCGGCGCTTTCCGGATCGATGAAGGAGAACATGTTGTTGACCGAGGCGAAGGCCAGCGCAGCCGTGGCGTCGGCCGGATTGAATTCGAGGCGCAACCAGCCGACGCCGCCCATGTGGCGGGTGTCGAGTTCGATGTGGGCCGTGGCGGCGGCGGCGGCGGCGGCGGCGCTGGCCAAGGCCAGGGCGAGCACGCTGCGGCGCAGGGCACGGAAAAAGCTGGATACGGTCATGTTGAACTCCTGGTAGAGAGACCGGCCCCGTGATCAAAGCGAAGACTATGGGAGGGCTGGACTCGGTTGTTAGCGGTCAGCGCCGGGGGGAACCTGAGCCGCTGGCGACCAGCGCCTGCGCTTCCAAACAACGAGGACCACCAGAATAATATGACAAATAAGACAAGTGTCATACCTATTTCATCACGCCGCGGACATTGCCCGCCGTTCAAGCACAAAAAAAAACACATCGGCGCCGGCCGGCGCCAATGTGTTCCCATCCAACGATTCATTCAGGCCGGCAGGCGTTCGGCACCCCGGCCGGCCGCCGCGGCGCCTGCTCCGGCGCCGCCTAGCTGCGGCGGCGCACGCCCAGAACGCCCAGCGCGGCCAGGCCGGCGCCCAGCATCAGCCAGCTCGATGGTTCCGGCACGGCGCTGACGCCGACGTGGGCCAGGTCCTGGTAGCCGATGCTGACGGCGCCCTGGCCGCCGACCACCGGCGAGGCGGTCCAATCCAGCCGCAACAGGCTGCCGTAGGCGTCCACATTGCCCAGCTGGGTGGTCCGGTCGGCGCCGTACAGCGACACGCTCAGGGCCGACTGCATCGACTTGGGATCGGACAAGCCGCTGAAGGTGACGTCGAAACTGACCTTGCCGCGCACGGCGTGGAACACGTCGTTCCACGTCGTGGTGTTGGCAAAGTGGAAGCCGCCTGCCGCCGAGCCGGCGACGTCGCCGTTCAGCTCCGGCACCAGGCTGGTATCGAAGCCGCTCAGGTGCGACAGGCTCAGCTCGGCCAGCACGGCGCCGGTGCTGTTGGCCGGATTGAACTGCAGGTCGATCCAGCTCAGCGGGCCGAAGCCGCTGGTGTCCAGCTCGACGTGCAACACGTCGGCCGCAGCGGCGCCGGCCAGGGCGGACAGGGCCAGCGCCAGCAGGCTGCGGCGCAGGGTCAGGGAGGTGGTGTGTGCGAACATCATGATTCCTTAGAATTTACCGCTGAAAATGGTGGTGGTGTAACCGATGTTGACGTTGCCGCTGCGGCTAAAGCTCAACGGCACGGTCAAGGTGGCGCCGGGCGCCAGCGTGGCCGCGTCGATGCTGATATACGCCGCGCCGTTGTGGCTGCCGCTGGCGTTGGCCAAGGTGACGCCGGCGGCCAGGCCGTCGAATTGCACCTGGAACGGGCCGCTCAGCGCGCTCGAACCGCTGTTGCTGATGCTCAAGGTGCCGCCGAACTTGCCGCTGGCGCGGTTGTACACCAGGGCCGTGGCGCTGGTGCGCAACGAGGCGCTGACGTCGCTATAGCTCGGCTGCAGGTTCAGGCTGACCACCACCGGATCGTGGTCCGAGGCGCGGTAAGGCAGCGCGTTGTACAGATCCTGCGGCTTGCCGTCGGTGTTGTAGTCGATCACGGTCGGCTCGTCGGCGTTGATGTGCCACTCGGTGGCATCGACCACCTGGCGGTCCAGCGCGGCGCTGGCCAGGGCGTGGTCGAGGTAGCCGCTCTCGCTGTCGAACACATACGAGTAAGGCAAGGTCTTCGGCCGCACGTGGCGCTCCAGCTGGTTGACGAAACCGCTACGGGTGATGGCGTCGATCGGGTCCTCGAAGCCGTGAGCGTTGAAATCGCCGATCAGCAGCACGTCCGGGTCGCCGGCGGCGGCCACCACCTGCGGCACGAAGCTGCCGACCAGGCGCTGGGCCTGCAGCACGCGGGTCGGGTTCCAGCAGGCCTGGCCGTCCTTCTGGTCGGCGTCGGCGCCGCTGCCGCCCGGGCAGCCGCCCTTCGACTTCAGGTGGTTGACGACGATGGAGAACTTCTCGCCGTTGCCGGCGCGGAAGGTTTGCGCCATCGGCGGCCGGTTGTTGACGGCGTCGCCGTCGGACAGCGCGCCGCCCACCAGGCTCAGCTTGGCCGGCTTGTAGATCATCGCCACGCGGATCGCGTCGGTGCCGGTGTTGGCCGGCTTGGGCACCACGGCGTAGGTCGGCAGGCCGCCGATCGCCGCGTTGAGCGCGTCGACCAGATAGCCCACCGTGTAGTCGCCCTTGTTCTGGATCTCCATCAGACCGTAGACGTCGGCGTCGATGCCCTTCAGCTCGTTGACGATCTTGTCGCGCTGGCGGACGAACTCGACCATGTTGTCGGCGCCGCGGCAGTTCGACTTGCTGACGCTGCTGCCCAAGGCGCAACCCTGGCCGCTGGCGCCGGTGACGTCGACGCCGTTGGTGAAGGTGGTGAAGAAGTTCAGCACATTGGCGCTGGCCACCTTGACGTTGCCGGCGGCGATCTCGGGATGGGCGCTGCGCGGGTTGTCGCGGCTGATCTGCGGCGCCTCGCTCGGCTGCAGCTTGAAGGCCGCGCCGCCGCCGCCGATGGCGCCGAAGTCGACCACCCCGGTCAGGTTGCTCACCAGGTCGCCGGCGCGCACCGTGTGGTCGGCGCCGATGTAGGGGATGGTGGTCGGCGTGACGAAGAGGCCGTCGTCGAGGACGATCAGGTTGCGCTCGTTGGCGGCGGCCAGCGCCAGCATCTCCGGCGTGCCGGGACGGTAGCGGTTGGTCGGCACCTCGAGGCGGCCGGACGACAGGCTCAGTTCGCCACGGGCGCCGAGGAAGGCGGTCTGCGTGATGGTCAGCGGACGCACGAAACGCACCAGCATGCCTTCGAGCTGGCCCAGGTCGGCGTGCGGCAGCTCGACGTTGCTCGGCGTGATCTGGTGGCCGCTGCTCTGCACCAGCACCGAGCTGATGTCCTTCAACTCGGTGTAGGAACGGCTCGCGCCGGTCGGCGTGTACTCGAACACCGTGCCGCTGACGCGCACCTTGTCGCCGACCTTGGCGGCGAAGTTGGCCGCGCCGGTGTACACGAAGATGCCGTCCGACGTGGTCGGGTCGCCGTCGCCGTTGGCGTCCTGGATGAAGAAGCCGCCGCCGACCTTCAGCGTGACCACGCCCTCGGTGGTCTGCGTGGTGCCGGCGTAGGGGCTGCTGGCGCCGCTGCCCTGGATCTGCGGAATCGTGTGGCTCAGGCCGGCGGCCGCCTGCACCGTCACGGCGACGTCGCAACTGGCGCTCTGCGCCTGGTTGTTGCCGAACAGGATGGTCAGCGGATAGCTGCCGACCGCCACGTTGGCGCCCACCTGCAGGCTGGCGCTGGCGCTGCCGCCGGCCGCCGTGGCGGCGCTGAAGTTGACCAGGCCGATGCCCGGCACGGCGCCGGCGCTGATGCTGGCGCTGTTGACGATGCCGTCGGCGTCGCTGGCGCTGAGCGCGGCCGAACCGCCGTTGCCGGCGGCCAGTTGCAGCGTCGCCGGGCAGCTGGCGACGATCGGTGGCGTCGCCGGCGCGCCGCAGGCGTGCAGCGGCGACGCGCTGTTGCGCGGGGTCGGCGCCAGCACGGTGAAATCGGCCAGGTTGTTGTCGCTGTCGGCGCAGCCGTCGGCGTTGCGCAGGGCCGCCGTGGCGTTGCTCAGCAGCGGCGTCGGCGCGCCCTCGAAACCGTTGGCGCCGCCGAAGCCGACCAGGTCCTTGACCGTCGGGCCGCTCGGATTGCTCACCGTGAAGACGGTGTTGACGCTGGCCAGCAGCACCTTGCCGGTGGTGCCGCTCATGGCGATCGAGGCGCTGGCGTCCGGCGTCGGCAAGGCGACGCTGCCGCCGGTGCCGGCGGCCTGTTGCACCAACAGATATTGACCTGGCTGCAAGGTCAGGTTCGGCAAGGCGGTCTTCTGCCAACTGGCTCCGCCGGCGCTGGCGTATTGCACGCTCCAGCCGTTGACGTTGACGGCCACGCCGCCACGATTGAACAGCTCGATGAAGTCGTTCTTGTAGGTGGCGCCGTTGTTGCCGCCACCGCCATAAACCTGGCTGATGACCACATCGGAGGCCAGCGCCGGGGCGCACAGGCCGGCCAACAGGGCCGCCATGACGGTCAGGCGACCGGGCGTGGCTGCGGCCTGGGCGGCGCGGGAGGGGGTACTGTTTTTCATATGACGTCCTGATCGGCTAAGGGGGCTGGCGCGCAGCGCGGCGGGCGACAAGGCCCGCTTTGTTGATGAAATGTATTCGAACTTGCAATTTGCATATTACACAGCGCGAATGACCACTTCATGACAGCCAGTTAGTCCGAACGGACTAAGGACGGCGGCCGGCGCCGCAACGCAAAACGGCGGCCGCGGCCGCCGTCAAACCCACCCTACCGCTTAGACCGGTGTGGCGGCGCCACTGCGGCGGCGCCGCGCCAGGTAGCCCACCATGCCCAGGCCGGCCAGCAGCATGGCGTAGCTGTCCGCCTCGGGGATCGCGCTGACCGTCAGCGAACCGCTGTAGCCGGTTGGCGTCGCCGCCAGCACCTTGCCGCTGACCAGCAAGTAATAGCTGTCGGCCGCCAGGTGGGCGGTGGACAGCTTCCACAAGTCGATCTCGCCGTCGAGCACCTGGACGCCGCCCAGCGACATGCCGGCCGAGTTGAACAAGGACAGTCCGGTGATCTGGATGCCATCGACCAGGCCGGGGCTGAACGCCGACACCACCGAACCGAAATCGCTGAAGACGCTGGTGGTGAAGTTGTAGCGGTCGGCAAAGGTGTTGCCCTCGTTGCCCAGCGTGACGGCGTGGCCGAAGTAATTGGCGCCGCTGGTGAGCGTGATGGTTTGCGGCGGCTGGCTGATGACGGCGGCCTGCGCGAAGCCGGACGCGAGCGCGGCGCCGGCCAAGGTGACTACAGCCAAGGCGGATGTGATTTTCTTCATATTACCCCCGTAAAAAATTGTTGGGTCCGTCTAAGCGATCCCGGGTTAATCAAATACTGCCGAATTATCTTAGCATGGCAAAAATGCACACATTAGCACTCGAGCATCGTAGTATTTCATTAAGAAAACAATTCAAAACAGCAATTTAGGGGCCGGAAACTGTCCAGTCACCGCGCCTCATAGGAGAGCGCGGCGGCGGCGCCGGCGGATAATTCCGATATGAAAGTGACGTAGGATCGTTCCTACATCAAGACGGGGAAAAACTGAGGGGCCGGAAGCCGGCGCGGCGGCGCGCACAGC
This sequence comes from Rugamonas violacea, assembly GCF_016461825.1. Lineage (GTDB taxonomy): Bacteria > Pseudomonadota > Gammaproteobacteria > Burkholderiales > Burkholderiaceae_D > Rugamonas. The sequence goes on from NZ_JAEMNU010000077.1 coordinate 19,775, forward strand.
GGCCCCGGCGGGTGCCGCCGCGAACGCGACGGACGAAAAAAAACGGAGGCAAAAGCCTCCGTTCGATGTGCGGCGGGCGACGCTTAGGCGGCGACGGCCACTTTGCGGCGACGCGCAACCACGCCTACCAGGCCGAGGCCGGCGAGCAGCATGGCGTAGGTGTCGGCTTCAGGCACCGGCGAGACGCCGATGTTGCCGCTGTAGCTGCCACCGTCGGCGGCGACCACATAACCGTTGACCTGCAGCGTGTAGCTGCCGGCGACCAGTGGACGCAGGCCGGAGTTGAAGCCCCAGGACTGTTCCAGCGCGTTGTTGCTGGACTTCTGGCTACCTGCCAGGACGAAACCGTTGCTGCCGATCAGGTCGAAACTGGTGATCGCCAGGCCGGTGTTGCTGGCGGTGATCAACGAGGTCAACAGGCCGGAGACGTCGTTCGACTCGCCCAAGGTGAAGGTGTACTTGTCGCTGAAGAAATTGTTGTTCAGACCAGCCTGCGCGGCGTTGGCCAGCGTGAAGGTGTGGTTGATCGGGCTCGACGAGTAGTCGTACAGGTCGGCGGTCACGTCAACGACGTTGGCGCTCAGGTCAACGTTCGCCTGGGCTGCCAGGCTGGTGCTGGCCAAGGCCAGCGCGATCAGCAGGGATTTGATAGTTTTATGCATGGTGTCACCGAAAAGAGAAACCGGCCGCCGGGGCGGCCGTGGGTGTGTAGGGAGGGACGAAGCGATCAGGCCGCTTTGCCGCCGCGACGGCGGGCTACCAGGCCCAGCAGGCCGAGGCCGGCCAGCAGCATGGCGTAGGTGTCCGCTTCCGGCACGGCGCTCAGCACGCTGCCGTTGGCGCCGAAGGCGCCGCCGGTGTTCGACACGACGTTACCGCTCACCAGGAAGTAGTAGCTGCCGGCGGCCAGATGCTTGGCCGACAGGGTCCACTTGTCCTCGATACCGGTCAACAGCTGTTGGCCGCCCGACACTTGGTGGTTGCGACCGTCGAACAGCGCGAAACCGGTCAGGTTCAGGCCGTTTTCGGCCTTGGTGCTGGTCGAAGTCACGATCATGTCGACGTCGGTCAGACCGGTCGTGGTGAAGGTGAATTTTTCGCCAAAGAAATTGGTCGCTTGGTTGTTCTTGAACTTGTCGCCGAACGAAGCACTGCCGCCGTTTGGCAGCGTGACGGCAGCTGCCGCCTTGCTAATGTCGACCGCCGCGTGGGCGGATTGCGCGACGCAGGCGGAGCCGGCGAACGCCAGGGCCATCAAAACCGTGCTGAAACTTTTTTTCATGCTTATCCTACCAGGTTGTATGCGGCCTCGGCCACATTGTTTTCTTCAATCAATCGGATGCGATAATAGCATATTGCAATCGGCTGTGTTATTTTTTTTGTATGAAATAATTGCCACAGGGAACTATCAGCGCGCCGCGCGATACGGCGCCGCCAGCGGCTCGCCGATGAACACGCCCTGCGCCGGCCAGGCCACGCTGCGCCAATAGGCCTCGATGGCGCTGGCGCCGGACAGGTAGTGCTTGAGCAGCACGGTGGAATTGGGGAATTTCTGCCAATGGTTGCAAGGCTCGGACACGGCGCCGTAGCTGGCCGTGGCGCCCGCCTCCAGCCAGCGCAGGCTGCTCATCTGCATGTCGCCCAGCAGGTCGCCGCCGAACGAGGTCAGATGGTCGGCCAGCGCGCCCGGCAGGAATTGCAGGGTGTCGAGCTTGGCCACGCGCGCCATGCCGGTCTGGTAGACCATGACGTCCTTGACATCCTCGATGCTGTCGGCGTGCAGGTTCTTGATGGTCAGCCGCTTCTGCGGCAGCACCATGGCGCGCGGGAAGAACGGCGCCCGGCTGTTGCGCGCCTGCTCGCTGGTGACCAGGTAGTAGGCGCTGGCGGCCGGCACGCTGAAGCCGCTGACCTGGCCACGGCCGATCAGCGCCTTGGCCTGTTCGACCGACTCGGTCGGCAGCAACATCGACAGGCGCATGCCGAACTCGCTCTGCGGACGCGCGGCGGCGCTGTTGAAATAGGCGCTGGGCTTGCTCGGACCGCAGGGTTTCTGGCACAGCGCGGCGTCGAAGCCCATCGTGTAGGCGGCCGTGATCGAGTTGCACTCGACCGCGTAGGGCGCCGTCCAGACCATCAGCACGGCCTGGATGTCGGCGCCGAGCTGGCCGTCGATCTGCTCCTTGAGCAGGCGGAACTGCTCGGCGTCGAGCTTGTGCGGCTTGCCCGGAATGCGCACGTGGACCAGGTTCCTGGCCGGGATGTTGCGCGCCTGGCGGTAATATTCGCCGATCTCCACGCTGTTCGGCTCGTCGTCGTTGACCACCACGGCCAGTTGCGCCGGCTGCAGGCCGACGCCGGCGGGCGGCTTGAACTGGGCCGACGCGGCGCCGGCCGCCAGCGCGGCGGCGCAGCACAGGCCACGGATGAGGTTCTGAAGGATGGACAAGTGGCACGCTCTGGTCTGGGTGAAAAAAAAGCGGAAGCCTGGGCTTCCGCTGTCGATTATAACGCCATTGCGTTGCCGCTCAGCAAGTGAAAATCAGGCGCGCGAATACACGTCTTCGAAGCGCACGATGTCGTCCTCGCCCAGGTAGCTGCCCGACTGCACCTCGATCAGGTGCAGCGGCAACTTGCCCGGATTCTCCAGCCGGTGGTTCATGCCGATCGGGATATAGGTCGACTCGTTCTCGGTCAGCAGGCTGACCTTGTCGCCGCAGGTGACGCGGGCCGTGCCGCTGACCACGATCCAGTGCTCGGCGCGGTGGTGGTGCATCTGCAGCGACAGCTTGCCGCCCGGGTTGACGGTGATCCGCTTGACCTGGAAGCGCTCGCCGATGTCGATGCCCTCGTAGCAACCCCACGGCCGGTAGACCTTGGTGTGGTGCAAGTGCTCGGTGCGCTCCTGCTTCTTCAGGTGGTCGACGATCTGCTTGACGCGCTGCACCTGATCCTTGTGCGCCACCAGCACCGCGTCGGCCGTCTCGACCACCACCAGGTCGCTCACCCCGACCACCGCGACGATGCGGCTCTCGGCGCGCACCAGCGAGCCCGACACGCCGTCCAGGTAGACGTCGCCGCGCGCCACGTTGCCGTCGGCGTCGTGCGGCTGCACCTCCCACAGCGCCGACCAGGAGCCGACGTCGCTCCAGCCTATGTCGGCCGGCACCACGATGGCGTGGCGGGTGTGTTCCATCACCGCGTAGTCGATCGAGTCGGACGGGCAGGCGGTGAAGCTGGCCTCGTCGAGGCGGCAGAAGTCGAGGTCGCGGTAACCCAGCCGCACCGCCGCCTCGCAGGCGCCGGCGATGGCCGGCTGGAACTGCTCGAGCTCGCGCAGATAGCTGTCGGCGCGCAGCAGGAACATGCCGCTGTTCCAGAAGTAGTTGCCGGCGGCGACGAAGCCCTCGGCGCTGCTGCGGTCCGGTTTTTCGACGAAACGGTCGACCGCGTAGCACTGCGCGGCGGCGGCCGCCTTGCCGCTCTGGATATAGCCGTAACCCGTCTCCGGCGCGGTCGGCACGATGCCGAAGGTGGCCAGGGCGCCGTCGGCGACCAGCACGGCGGCGCGCTCGATGGCCTGGTAGAAGGCCTCGACGTCCTCGATCACATGGTCGGCCGGCAGCACCAGCATCACCGCCTCGGGGTCGATGGCGCGCAGGTAGTGGGCGGCGGCGGCCACCGCCGGCGCCGTGTTGCGGCCGACCGGTTCGAGCAGGATGCCGAGCGGCAGCAGCTTGATCTCGCGCATCTGCTCGGCCACCAGGAAGCGGTGCTCGTTGCCGCAGACGATCAGCGGCGCCATCAGTTGGGGCCGGCCGGCCAGCCGCAGCGCGGTGTCCTGCAACATGGTCTGCTCGCCGACCAGCGGCAGCAACTGCTTCGGCAGCACCGCGCGCGACAGCGGCCAGAGGCGGGTTCCGGCGCCGCCGGAAAGGATGACTGGGTAAATTTTCATGCTAAATTTCTCTTCTCGATTGTATCGTTGGCTTCATCGCCGCGACGCTTGCTGCGCCGGTCGCGCGCGTTGGCCCAGGCGTCCAGCTCATACTCCGAGACATGGCGCATCTCGCCGGATCGGTCGACACTATAGTCCTTGAAGACGATCATCTCCTCCAAGGAAACATTCGGTAACACACGGGTGTACTCGAACAGCACGCTGCGCACCACGCTGGCGCCTTGGCAGATATGGCTGCCGTGGCCGATCCAGGTCGGTCCGACGATGCGCGCGCCGGCCTCGACGCGGCAACCCGAGCCGATGTAGACCGGACCTTCGATCTGGGTGCCGTTCCAGTCGATGCTGGTGTTCAGGCCGACCCACAGGCCGTCGTTGATCTGGATGCCGGGCACGTCCATGTGCGCCACCTCGCCCAGCAGCACGCTCTGGCACACCTCCCAGTAGTCGGTGACGCTGCCGATGTCGATCCAGTTGAAGGCCCGCGTTTGCGCGTAGAACGGCAGGCCCTTGGCCGCCAGCAAGGGGAACAGGTCGGCGCCGATGTCGAAGGGCTGGCCCGGCGGGATCAGGTCGAGGATGGCCGGCTCGAAAATATAGATGCCGGTGCTGACGAAGTTCGACAGCGCCTCGGCCTGGCTGGGCTTTTCCTGGAAGGACTTGATGCGGCCGTCCTTTTCCGTCACCACCACGCCGTAGCTCGACACCTTGTCCCACGGCACCTCGCGCGTCACCACCGAGGCCAGCGCGCCCTTGCGCTTGTGCTCGAACAGGGCCGACTTGATGTCCAGGTCGATCAGCGCGTCGCCGCACAGCACGATCGTGGTTTCGTCGAAGAAGCCGCCGAACTGCTGGATCTTCTTCATGCCGCCGGCCGAGCCTAGCGGCTGCGGCACCACCTCGCCCTGGTCGTTGGTGTAGCCCTCGAAGGAGTAACCGATCTGCACATCGTACTGGTGGCCCTCGCCGAAATAGTCCTCGATCTTCTCGTGCAGGTAGCTCACGTTGACCATGATCTCGTTCACCCCGTACTTGGCCAGATGCTCGATCAAATAGGCCATCACCGGCTTGCCGAGGATCGGAATCATCGGTTTGGGCAAGTCATACGTCAAGGGCCGCACCCGCGTGCCCTTGCCTGCCGCCAAAATCATCGCTTTCATACGTATTGCTCCGAAATCAAATCCATCACTGCGCTCGGGCCGGCACGGCCTATGCGAACACCTCGGCGTCGGCCAGCAGCGCGGCGGCCTGGTCCTTGCCCGACAGCAACGGCGCGGCGTCCAGCGGCCACTCGATGCCGATCGCCGGGTCGTTCCACAGGATGGCGCGCTCGAACTCGGGCGCCCAGTAATCGGTGGTTTTATACAGGAACTCGGCGTGCTCGCTGGTGACCACGAAGCCGTGGGCGAAGCCGGGCGGAATCCACAGCTGGCGCTTGTTCTCGGCCGACAACTCGACGCCATACCACTGGCCGAAGGTGGCCGAGCTCTTGCGCAGGTCGACGGCGACGTCGAACACCGCGCCGCTGGTGACCCGCACCAGCTTGCCCTGCGATTGCTGGATCTGGTAATGCAGGCCGCGCAACACGTTCTTGGCCGAGCGCGAATGGTTGTCCTGCACGAAGGCGGCCGTCACGCCGGTCAGTTCGGCGAAAGTGCGGGCGTTGAAGCTCTCGTAGAAAAAGCCGCGATCGTCGCCGAACACGCGCGGTTCGAGCAGGAACAAGCCTTCGAGCGGGGTGGCGATCTTATTCATCGTGGCATGACCTTGTCTTCAAGAATTTGCAGCAGATATTGGCCGTAGTTGTTCTTCTTCAAGGGCTCGGCCAGCTTGCGCAGTTGGGCGGCGTCGATGTAGCCCTTGCGATAGGCGATCTCCTCCGGGCAGGCCACTTTCAGGCCCTGGCGCTTCTCGATGGTGGCGATGAACTGCGAGGCGTCGAGCAGCGAGTCGTGGGTGCCGGTGTCGAGCCAAGCCATGCCGCGTCCCATCAGCTCGACGTTCAATTGCTGGCGCTCCAGGTAGACCCGGTTGACGTCGGTGATCTCCAGTTCGCCCCGGGCCGAAGGCGCGATGCCGGCGGCGATGTCGCACACTTGCTGGTCGTAGAAGTACAGGCCGGTGACGGCGTAGTTGGACTTCGGCTTGAGCGGCTTCTCCTCGATGCTGACGGCCTGGCGCTCGGCGTTGAAGTCGACCACGCCGTAGCGTTCCGGGTCCTGCACGTGGTAGGCGAAGACGGTGGCGCCGTGGCTGCGCTCGGCGGCGCTGCGCAACAGCGCGTCGAGGTCGTTGCCGTAGTAGATGTTGTCGCCCAGGATGAGCGCCGACGGCGAATCGCCGACGAATTCCTTGCCGATGATGAAGGCCTGCGCCAAGCCGTCCGGCGAAGGCTGCACCGCGTAGCTGAGCTGGATGCCCCACTGGCTGCCGTCGCCCAGCAAATCCTTAAAGCGCGGCGTGTCCTGCGGCGTCGAGATGATCAGGATCTCGCGCATGCCGGCCAGCATCAGCGTGGTCAGCGGGTGGTAGATCATCGGCTTGTCGTAGATCGGCAGCAACTGCTTCGACACGCTCATCGTCACCGGATACAGCCGGGTGCCCGAGCCGCCGGCCAGAATGATGCCCTTGCGGGTGTTGACGTTGTTGCTGGTGCTGGTGCTGGCCTGCGTCATTGCGCGCCCTCCCGGTTGAAATAGTTGGCGGCGACCCAGTTGGCGTAGCCGCCCGACTGCACGTCGGCGAC
>NZ_JAEMNU010000078.1 GCF_016461825.1 Rugamonas violacea
GCGCTGCTGCCGTGGAATGTGAAGGATTTGCATACCCCGGATTTAACCAGCATTCTGCCTGGCTGAATAGGTTGGGGTTCGTGGAGCGCTTACATTGATGTTCTGAAGATCGATCAATCCTTCGTGCGCGAGCTTAACATCGACGCCGATGATGCGGCCATTGTGCGCGCTATTGTCACGCTAGCCCATAGCTTGCGGTTGCAGGTGATAGCGGAAGGCGTCGAAAACGAGGAGCAGTTTGATTTTCTCAGGACCGAAGGTTGCGACCTGATGCAAGGCTATTACTACAGTCGGCCAGTCGATACAGAACGATTTGAACAATTATTGCGGCAAGACCGGCGTCTACCGACGTAGATGCGAAGACGACCACGCGGCCGGCATCGCCGTCTCCGCCGCAATGGCTTTTTCCTGTTTCTTCATTGACTGCTTGGGGGCTTGCCACGATAACGAGGGTCGGCCGGGATTCGAAAATATCCGAAACGGCGGGGCGCGTGTAACAAGCAGGTGAGCCCTTTGGAGTGAGGAAAATGAAACCGTGGTTGACCTTGGCGTTGAAGCGGGAGCTGGTGCGCGCGCCGATGCCACGAATCGCGCCGGCCCATCCTGATCGTCAGTAATCGCGCCGGTCCGGTTTGATCTCCTGCAGGATGGTGGTGGAGATCTCCTCGATCGACTTGGCGGTCGACGACAGCCAGCGGATGCCCTCGCGCTTCATCATCATCTCGGCCTCGTTGACCTCGTAGCGGCAGTTCTCGATGGAGGCGTACTTGCTGCCGGCGCGGCGCTCGTTGCGGATCTCGGCGAGGCGTTCGGCGGTGATGGTCAGGCCGAAGATCTTGCTCTTGAACTCGTACAGCGAGGAGGGCAGGCGGCCCCGTTCGAAGTCGTCCGGGATCAGCGGGTAGTTGGCCGCCTTGATGCCGTACTGCATGGCCAGGTACAGGCTGGTCGGTGTCTTGCCCGAGCGCGACACGCCGACCAGGATCACGTCGGCCGACGACAAATTCTTGTGCGACTGGCCGTCGTCGTGGGCCAGCGAGAAGTTGATCGCCTCGATGCGGTTCTTGTATTCCTCCGAGTCGACGATGTTGTGCGAGCGGCCGATGGTGTGGGTCGACTTGACGCCCAGCTCCTGTTCCAGCGGCGCGACGAAGGTCTGGATCAGGTCCATGTGCAGGCCCTTGCAGTTGCGGATCACCGCCGACAGGTCGTTTTTGACCAGGGTCGAGAAGATGATCGGCCGCTGGCCGTCGGCGGCGAAGGCCTCGTTGATCTTGCGCGCCGCGTCGTGCGCCTTGTCGATGGTGTCGATGAAGGGCAGGCGGATCTGGCGGAAGCGCAGCTCGAACTGGGTCAGCACGGCGTGACCGAAAGTTTCGGCCGTGATACCGGTGCCATCCGATACGAAAAATACCGTGCGGGCGGCGTTGGGCAAGGGCGGACGTTGTTCTTGGGTCATGGGGGTGCCGGGTTAATCGTCAATTAAGTATTGTGAATCGTCAATTTGCGCTGCAGGCTGTAAAATGTCTGCCAACAGTAAGATTGTGCTGCACGACGCTAAGAATAACAAGATTGAATGTCGGCGCCTCGCGAGAAGATTTCTATCATCAAGTAAGGGTGTCATTATGACCAGTATTTCCAACGCAGCACTGAAGGAGCAACAAGGGCAGAAAGGCGAGGCGGTCTACGTCGCCTCGTTCGAAACCTTGCGCATGACCGATGTGGAATCGGTCGGCGGCAAGAACGCCTCCTTGGGCGAAATGATCAGCCAGCTGGCCAGCGCCGGCGTGCGCGTGCCGGGCGGTTTCGCCACCACGGCGCAGGCCTTCCGCGACTTCCTGTCGTACGGCGCCAACGGCGGCAAGCCGCTGGCCGAGCGCATCGCCGACCGCCTGGTCGGCCTGAACATCGACGACGTGCGTTCGCTGGCCCAGGCCGGCGCCGAGATCCGTCAATGGATCGTCGAGACCCCGTTCCAGCCGCGCCTGGCCACGGAAATCCAAACCTTCTACGAAAAACTGGTGGCCGATTCGAGCACCGAGATGTCGTTCGCCGTGCGTTCCTCGGCCACCGCCGAGGACTTGCCGGACGCCTCGTTCGCCGGCCAGCAGGAGACCTTCCTCAACGTGGTCGGCATCGACAACGTGCTCGACGCGATGAAGCAGGTGTTCGCCTCGCTGTACAACGACCGCGCCATTTCCTACCGCGTGCACAAGGGTTTCACCCACGCCGAGGTGGCCCTGTCGGCCGGCGTGCAGCGCATGGTCCGTTCCGACCTGGGCGCGGCCGGCGTGATGTTCACCATCGACACCGAGTCCGGCTTCAAGGACGTGGTCTTCGTCACCTCCAGCTACGGCCTGGGCGAGACGGTGGTGCAGGGCGCGGTCAACCCGGACGAGTTCTACGTCCACAAGCCGATGCTGGAAAAGGGCAAGTCGCCGGTGATCCGCCGCAACATCGGCTCCAAGCTGCTGAAGATGGAGTTCACCCACGAAGCCAAGGCCGGTCGCTCGGTGAAGACCGTCGACGTGCCGGTCGAGATGCGCAACCGCTACTCGCTGGACGACAACGAAGTGGTCGAGCTGGCCAAGTACGCCGTCATCATCGAGAACCACTACGGTCGTCCGATGGACATCGAGTGGGGCAAGGACGGCCGCGACGGCAAGCTGTACATCCTGCAGGCGCGTCCGGAGACGGTCAAGTCGCAGCAGAAGGCGACCGACGCGCAGCTGCGCTTCAAGCTGAAATCGAGCGGCACCGTGCTGACTTCGGGCCGCGCCATCGGCCAGAAGATCGGCGCCGGTCCGGTCCGCGTCATCACCGATCCGGCCGACATGGAACGCGTGCAGCCGGGCGACGTGCTGGTGGCCGACATGACCGATCCGAACTGGGAACCGGTGATGAAGCGCGCCGCCGCCATCGTCACCAACCGTGGCGGCCGCACCTGCCACGCGGCGATCATCGCGCGTGAACTGGGCGTGCCCGCCGTGGTCGGTTGCGGCAACGCCACCGACATCCTCAAGGACGGCACCTTCGTCACCGTCTCCTGCGCCGAAGGCGACGAGGGCAAGATCTACGACGGCCTGCTGGAAACGGAAGTGTCCGAAGTGGCGCGTGGCGAACTGCCGCCGCTGCCGGTCAAGATCATGCTCAACGTCGGCAATCCGCAACTGGCCTTCGACTTCCAGTCGGTGCCCAACGGCGGCGTCGGCCTGGCGCGTCTCGAGTTCATCATCAACAACAACATCGGCGTGCATCCGAAGGCGATCCTGGAATACCCGAACATCGACGCCGACCTGAAAAAGGCGGTCGAATCGGTGGCCCGCGGCCACGCCTCGCCGAAGGCCTTCTACATCGACAAGCTGGCCGAGGGCATCGCCACCATCGCGGCGGCCTTCTGGCCCAAGCCGGTGATCGTGCGCCTGTCCGACTTCAAGTCGAACGAGTACAAGAAGCTGATCGGCGGTTCGCGCTACGAGCCGGACGAGGAAAATCCGATGTTGGGCTTCCGTGGCGCGGCGCGCTACCTGTCGCCGGACTTCGCCGAGTCCTTCGAGATGGAATGCCTGGCCATGAAGCGCGTGCGCAACGACATGGGCCTGACCAACGTCGAGATCATGGTGCCGTTCGTGCGTACCCTGGGCCAGGCCGAGAAAGTGGTCGACCTGCTGGCCAAGAACGGCCTGAAGCGCGGTGAAAACGGCCTGCGCCTGATCATGATGTGCGAAGTGCCGTCGAACGCCATCCTGGCCGACCAGTTCCTGCAGTACTTCGACGGTTTCTCGATCGGTTCGAACGACCTGACCCAGCTGACCCTGGGCCTGGACCGCGATTCCGGCATGGCGTTGCTGGCGGCCGACTTCGACGAGCGCGACCCGGCGGTCAAGGCGCTGTTGTCGATGGCGATCAAGGCTTGCCGCGCGCAGGGCAAGTACATCGGCATCTGCGGCCAGGGCCCGTCGGACCATCCCGACTTCGCCGAATGGCTGATGGGCGAGGGCATCGAGTCGATGTCCTTGAACCCGGACTCGGTCATCGACACCTGGCAGAAACTGGCCGCGTTGCAGCAGAAATAAGGTGCCAAACAGATATTGCCAAGTAAGAAATGGTGGGAATCGAACAAGAAGCGGTTGACGCGGGCGGGATTTGCGTTAGACTGCTTACATAGTGTCGACCAATAAAAACACCATCAATACTGACCAAATCGCAGTGAAAACCCTCGTCGCCCGTTGCGGGCAGCGGGGGTTTTTGTTTTTTAAAAGCGCATGTGTGCGCGCATCGAAGGAGGCATCATGGCGGACTGGATGACATGGCTGGTGGCGGCGGGCGTGATCGTGATTTTCGAACTGTTCACCGGCACCTTTTATTTGCTGATGATCGGCATAGGCGTGGCCTGTGGCGGCCTGGCCGCGCTGGCCGGGCTGCAAGCGCCCGGCCAGACGCTGGTGGCGGCCGTGGTCGGCGTGCTGGCCACCGGCCTGCTGTGGCGCAGCAAGTACGGCCGGCCCGAGCGCGGCGACCCGGCGCGCGATCCCAACGTCAACATGGACATCGGCCAGACCGTGCACGTCGCCGAGTGGCTGGACGGCACGGCGCGGGTGATGTATCGCGGCGCCATGTGGGATGTCGACCTGGCGCCAGGCACCCAGCCGGCGCCCGGCCAGTTCACCATCCGCGAGGTGCGCGGCAGCCGCCTGGTGGTGGCCGCCTGAGGGCGGCCCGCCGGCGGCGCCGTGCCGAGATATCGGCAATACCGTTTTCAACCTGGAGAGTACGCAATGGAAATTAGTTTAGGTAACGTCACATTCATCCTGTTCATCCTGGCCCTGGTGTTCGTGTTCAAGACCATCAACGTGGTGCCGCAGCAGCACGCCTGGGTGGTGGAGCGGCTGGGTAAATACCATGCCACGCTGGGCCCGGGCCTGAACATCGTGGTCCCCTTCGTCGACCGCATCGCCTACAAGCACATATTGAAGGAGATTCCGCTGGACGTGCCGCCGCAGGTCTGCATCACCAAGGACAACACCCAGTTGCAGGTCGACGGCATCCTGTATTTCCAGATCACCGACGCCAAGCGCGCCTCCTACGGCTCGTCGAACTACATCGCCGCCATCACCCAGCTGGCGCAGACCACCTTGCGTTCGGTGATCGGCCGCATGGAGCTGGACAAGACCTTCGAGGAGCGCGACCACATCAACACCGCCATCGTCAACGCGATCGACGAGTCGGCCGCCAACTGGGGCGTCAAGGTGCTGCGCTACGAGATCAAGGACTTGACTCCGCCGAAGGAGATCCTGCACGCGATGCAGGCGCAGATCACCGCCGAGCGCGAGAAGCGCGCGCTGATCGCCGCCTCGGAAGGGCGCAAGCAGGAGCAGATCAACATCGCCAGCGGCGAGCGCGAGGCCTCGATCGCCCGTTCCGAGGGCGAGAAGCAGGCGGCCATCAACCGCGCCGAGGGACAGGCCGCCGCCATCGTCGCGCTGGCCGACGCCACCGCCGCCGCGCTGCGCGAAGTGGGCGCGGCGATCCAGTCGCCGGGCGGCGCCGACGCGGTCAACTTGAAAGTGGCCGAGCAGTACGTGGGCGCCTTCGCCAACCTGGCCAAGACCAACAACTCGATCATCATCCCGGCCAACCTGGGCGAGATGAGCGGGCTGATCGCCACCGCGCTGCAAGTGGTCAAAACGCAAAAATAGGCAGTGAAATAGGCAGTGAAATAAGCAGTGAAATAAGCAGTGAAATAAGCAGTGCAACGCGACAAGGAGGCAAGATGTCCAAGTTATCGCAGGGTGGGGCGAACGCCGGCGCGTCCGGCGGGTCCAAACGCTACTGGTTCGGCGCCAAAACCTATGGCTGGGGCTGGGGTCTGCCGCTGGTGTGGCAGGGCTGGGCGGTGCTGCTTGGTTACATCGCGCTGATGCTGCTGGGCTGCGTGCTGTTCAATCCGGCACGCTCGGTGCTTTCGTTCCTGCTGTATGTGGGGGTGCTCAACGTGCTGTTGCTGGCGATCTGCTGGCGCACCGGCGAACCGCCGGTGTGGCGTTGGGGTCATAAAAAATAAAGGCGGCAATGCCGCCATCAACAAGGAGTGAACTATGGGAACCTGGGCAGTGGACGCCTTTGGCAACGACTACGCGCTGGACTGGGCGGAGGACCTGCGGGAGACAAAAAACCTGGAGGCGGTGGAGAGCACCCTCGACAATGTGCTCGACAACGGCGGCGCCTATCTGGAGGCGCCGTTCGCCGCGGAGGCGCTGGTGGCGATCGAGGTGATCGCCCGTCTGCAGGGCCACTGGGGCCTGCGCAGCGAGGAGAGTGCGGCGCTCGACGCCTGGGTCGAACAACGGCCGCAGAAGGCGCGGCCGGACTTGGCGGCGAAGGCGCACCAGGTGATCGAGCGCATCCTGGCCGAGCAGTCCGAGCTGCGCGAGTTGTGGACCGACAGCGAGCACTATGCCGACTGGACGGCTGCGGTGGCGGAGTTGAAGGGCCGGGTCAGTGTCGGTTGAGTAAGCAGCCAAGCAAGGAGCAGTGGTGAGCACGACCTTATACAGCGCCTCGGTGCCGGTGTTCGAGCACTATTTGTACTGCCTGCGGCAGACCTTGGACGTGGCCGAGAACCACCAGCGGCGCACCGGCAAGCCGGTGTTGCACGCTGCGCTGGCCGAAAACATGTTCGGCTTCGCCCAGCAGGTGACCATCGCCTGCGGCTTCACGCTGCGCGCCTGCTGTCCCTTGCTGGGCATCGAGGTGCCGGCGCTGGCCGGCGGCGACCAGGACTGGCCGGCGCTGAGCGCACGCATCGACGCCACGCTGGCCTTCCTGGGCCAGGTGCCGGCCGACCCAATCAACGCGGGCGAGGCGCTGGACGTGCAAACCACGGCCGGCCTGGCGACGCGCCGCTTTGTCGGGCGCGACTTCGTGCTTGCTTACGCGCTGCCGAATTTCTTCTTCCATTTGGTGACGGCGTACGCCATCCTGCGCAGCCAGGGCGTGCCCCTTGGCAAGCAGGACTTCGACGGCTACCACGAATATCCCGCCGGCTTCAGCTTCCCCGCCTAGGCCGGCCGCTGCGCTCCGGGCAAGGGCCGATCAGGCCAGCCAGCCCTGGCCGACGGCCAGCAGCACGCCGCCGACGATCAGCGCGGCCCAGAAGGGCGAGCGCGGCCAGGCGATCACACCGAGCAGCGCAATGGGAATCAGATAGCCGCCGATGATGCTGAAGAGGTGAAGGTCGCCGGCCCGCGCGGCGTTCACGGCGAGATGGCCAACCAGCATCAGCAGCGGTCCGAAGATGGTGAACCAGAAGCCGACGCGCCGCGTGTCGTTGTGGTGGAATTGGCCGACCAGGCCGTCCCGCAGGGTCTCCAGGAAGGCTTGCCGGAAACGCAGCAGCCCCATCAAAATGTGCCCCACACCCAGCGCCAGTACCGCCCAGGCCGAGGTGGCCATCCAATTGATTTGCATCGTTTTCCCCATCGTAAATTTTCCATCGTAAATTCCATCGTGGAACAGATAATTCGCTCACCATACCTTGAGGTATGGTTGGAGTCTCGCACTGCCGCTTGCGTTTGTCAATACCGTACGGTATGGTGGCGTATGGATCAACGATTAAATCGCCAGGCTTGGCTCGACGCCGGCCTGGCCACATTAGGTGCGCAGGGCCAGGAAGGCTTGACGATCATGGGCATCGCCCGCCAACTGGGCGTGACCAAGGGCAGCTTCTACTGGCATTTCGCGGACATGCCGAGCTTTAAGGCCGCCTTGCTGGAAGAGTGGGAGCGGTGCGACACAGACGGGCTGATCGACTTCGCCGGCTGGCGCGAAGTCGATGCGCACGAGCGCCTGCGCGAATTGTTGAGCGCCACGGTGGCGGGCAAGTCGCCGCTGGGACGGGCCATCCGCAGCTGGTCGCAGCACGACGTCATGGCGCGCGAAGTCCAGCAGCGGGTCGACCAGAAACGGCTGGCGTATGTGGGCGGGCTGCTGCAGCAACTGGGCTGGGGGGCGGACGACGCGGCGGCGCTGGCGCGCTGGGTGTATTACGCCGTGATCGGTTACTTCAACATGGACGGTCCGCCCATCGACGACAGGGAGATGGCGCTGTATCTGGGCACCCTGATTCCGCCGAAATAGCTGCCGCGCCTATCCAAGCAAGGCCAGCGTGTTGGCCAGGTAGTTGAAATAGCCGTGCCGCACCGTGCCGGCAAACAGCTGCCCCAGCGGCCGGTTCCGCTGGTCGAGCAGAATCGATCCGGAGTCGCCCAGCGCGCCCATGGGGCCGGTGATGATCTGGTCGAGGAAGACGGTGTCGCGGCCGAGCTGGCCGAATTGCCAGTAGTCTATCTTCACGCTGCTGTGCACCGCGACGATCCTGCCGGCCGTCTTGCCCGAGGCGCTGCCGCTCATGCAGACCAGTTGCCCCGGCACGATCTCGTGCGGCGGCGCCGGCGCGCCAAGGAGGCCGAGTCCGATGATTTCCCGGCTTCCGGCGTTGCCCGCGACGATGCGGGCGGCCGCGCTATCGACATAGTTGAGCCCGCCAAAACGGAGCGGGACATACATGGCCAGCACGCCGATTTTGGTCCGCGGCAGTCCATGCGCCTGAGCGGCGGCCGGAGCGAGGATGGGGTCGCCCAAGCGGGCCTGATTGTATAGGGCGAGCACGTGGTTGCAGCTGATGAACAGCTCGGGCGTGCCGCCGACCTTGCCCGCGCTGCGCAGGCAGCAGCCCAGCGTGCCGTACTGGCTGGCCTGGTGCGCCGCGCTCATGCCGCCGCGCAGGACGGCGCCGTATTCGATGGCGGCGCCTGGCGGCGGTTCGGTGCGCGGAGGGACGAGCATCGGCGCCTGCGGCCGCAGCGCCTCCTCGACGTCGGTGGGATAGATTTTTCCGCCCAGCCGTATGCGGGCGGGCAGTGCCTGGCCGCTGTGAAGCAGCCTTGCGGGCATTTTTCGCCGCACCAGGAAGGTGACGCAGAGCTCGTCCGATGCGATGCCGCCCACCGTTTTCAGGCCGATGCCGAAACCGCTCACGTCGGCCCGGGCGAGGTAGGCGTCCATCGCGCCGGCCAGGGCGAACTTGAGGTCGGCCATCATGATCGAGGTTCCATCTGGATGCTCCGTTGAGGTCCATCGCCGGCGGCGGATGTCGTGCGCGGCAGGGGGCGCCTGGCGGCCAGCGTTCTAGCCGGGCTTTGTGCCGACGCAGCAGAGCATGTTCACCGCCGCATAAAACCGCCCCTGTTGTTCGCTGTGCGCCAAGGCGGCGAACCAGTACGCGGCGTCGAGCGGGGCAAGCCAGCCGTGGCGCTGGGCTAGACTGGCGGCGTCCTTGAGCAGCAGGCGAACGGCGCCGCCGGCCAGGCGCACCGTCGCGCCGACGAGGCGGATGTCGGCCAGGCCGTGGCCGGCGAACAAATCGGCCAGGCCCCTGGCCGCGTAGGGGTTGGCGATGGTCTGTAAATGGCATGCCGTCAGCAGCCGTTCCAGGCCGGCGTCCGCGCAATGCACGCTGAAGGAGGGCCAGTCGGTGTCGATATACACCAGCCGTCCACCGGGCTTGGTGGCGCGCATGGCCTCGGCGAACGCCCGCAGCGCCATGACGGGCGCCAAGTGCTGCAGGAGACGTTCGCAGCGGCAACCGTCGAGCGACTGGTCGTCGAAGGGCAGGGCGCAGGCGTCGCCGTGCAGATGCCGCAGCTGGGCGGCGATATCGGCGCCGGCGGCGCGGGCGTCGGCGGCGCGCAATTGTGCCGCGTCGGCGTCCAGGCCGAACACGCGGCCCTTGTCGTTCAGCCGCAGGGCGATGGGGACGGTGTCCAAGCCGGGGCCGCAGCCGATGTCGGCATACGTTCCGCCGGCATCGCCGATCAGCGCGTCGTAGGAGCGCTGTTTGATGTGCTGTATATCGGGATTGTCGGCGGCCTCGTCCAAATAGCGGCTGGAAAAGATGCGGTTCACTGGAGGTCTCCCGTCTAGGCGGCCCAGACCTGCCACGCGCCACCGGCCGGCGTCGCCGCGTCGTCCGCCGCCGTCTCGTCGGCCATGGCCAAGCTTGGCATCGGCATGGCCGCCGCGCCGGCCCAGACGCCGGCCCAGACACCGGTGAGCGGCGGCATGGTGCATTGGCCGAGATCGGTAATCAGCGGCCCCAGCGGCGAGAGGTCGCTGCGGGTCAGGCGTTGCGGCCCCGCGTACGGGCCGACCGGCGCCATGATGGCGCCGGCGGCGGCGGCCTGGCGGGAGAACTCGTCCTGTATCCACGGGATGGCAAACGGAATCACGATGCGGTCGAAGGGGGCCAACTCCGGCCAGCCCAGCCGTCCGTCGGCGAATTTTTGCCGGATGTTGTCGAGGCCGAGTTCACGAAAGGCGTCCGAACTCAGCCACAGCTTGGCGGGATCGAGTTCGACCGTATAGACGCGCTCGACCAGCAATCCCAGCAGCGCGCTCAGGTAGCCGGACTCGGTGCCGTACTCCAGCACGCTCTGCGCCGTCTCCAGTTTCAGATTGTCGAGCATGACGGCGATGGTGCGCGGCGACGGCACATATTGCGTCGGCCCCCACAGATCCATCATCGCGTAGCCCAGGCGCCACAGGCCGGGCGGGGCGAAGGCGTGGCGCGGCACCACGGCCATGGCCGCCAGGGTCGCCGCCGAATGACCCTCGGCGCGCAGCGAGGCGAGCATTTGCTGGCGCGCCTCGGGCAGGTCCGGCAGTCCGCGTTTTTCCAGGTAGCGCAGGCAATTCAGCTCTTTCATGGTGCTCCCCTTATTTGGATGCCTGCCGGTAGGCGGCCGCGAAGACGCGCTGCGCGGCGCCGCCGCCGTGTGGGCAGAGCAGGCGGACGATGGTGTCGAGGGTGTGGGCGACGCGCGCGGCGGCCTGCACATCCCGCTGGTGAAGCGCGGCGTAGTGGCGGCGCAGGGTCAGGATCTCATCGGTGCTGAGCTGGATGTGATGGCGGATGTGTTCGATGTCCGCGTCGACGAAGACGCCGGTTTCAAGATCGGCGAATTCGGCGGCCAGGGTGACGTTGTTTTCCACCAAGCTATACACCCAGGCGCCGTTGCGGCGGATGCCGGGGTAGTGGTAGTCATGCAGGAAACGCTGTTGCTTGAACAGGCCCAGCTGCCGGCCCAGCTGGCGCGAAAACCAGTGGCTATAGGTCCAGAGCCGGTCCGGATCGAGCCGGCCGTCGTCGTCGGCGTCGGCGCGGACGGCGCGCAGCGTGGCGACCGTGCGCGCCAGCAGCGGGGCGGCGGCCTGTTGGATGATCGCCAGGCGGATCTGCCGAATCAGCGCATGGGCACCGCTGGCGTGTATGTCGCCCAGCAAGGCCGGCAGATCGAGTTCGGCGGGGCCGTAGTGCTCGAAAGCGCGGGCCAGGGCGCAGCGCAGCACGTCGCCGCGCGGCAGCGTCGCGCCGAGGCGCCGGTCGGCCTCGGCCAACACATACTGCAGGGCGAGCAAGCCGTGCCGCGCACTGTGCAGCGCGCAGGCGATGGGGTCCAATTGTTTCACCCGAACCAGCGAGCGGAAGGCCCGCAACAGGACGGCGGGCGCCGACACGCTGCCGTCCGGCATGTCGATCGGCCGGCCCGGCAGTTTCAGGGTGGCAACGGCGAGACTGGTGCGACAGCCGGCATCGCTCAGGCGTTCGGCGCAATCTTTTCGGTACAGGGCGCGGGTCAGGGACAGGCGGCCGTCCAGGCGCCGCCCGACGTTGACGAAGCCGGCCGCGCCATACGGTGTCAGACCGGTGCCGGTGAGCAGGAAGTCGGCGGCGGCCGGCCAGCCGGGCGGCGTGTCATTGCTGGAGAAAACGATGTCCGCCGCGACGCAACTGCGCCCGACGCCGGGCTCGACGAAGCGGCGCGCGGCCGGCCGCGCGCCGCTCACGTCGCCGTCGACGATGCGGCCGAGGTGTGGGCCGATCCACTCCTCGGCGCTGTGTTCCGGCTGCCGTCCTTCGGCCGTGAGCAGGCGCAGGGCGGGATGGCAATGCACCACCTGCGGTTTGTCGACCGGGTGCAACTCGACATATTCGCGCCGGTTCAGCGGCGCGGAGAGGAGCTCGTCGATGGCGGCCCCGGCCTTGCTTGCGGCCGGCGCGGGGAGGTCCGCCACGGGCGCCGGATCGGCGCGGCCGGCCTCAGCCATTGCCGCCCCGGACGGCGACGGGCGAACGGCCGAGGCCGTCAAGCCGGACGGCCGCGCCGTGCAGCGGGAAGCGCCCAAGCAGGTCGCCCAGCGTCGCTTCCAGCTGGTTGAGCGCCGCCGCGAACCTGTCCCGTTCGAGCACGGCGATGAGGTTCGGGCTGTGCGCGCGCACCTCCGGGTCCCACACCTGGTTCGGTTGGAAAAACTCATAGCCGATGCCGGCCATCAGACGGGTGCGCGGCGCGCCGGCGTAGACCATGCCGATCAGCGATTGCACGGTTGAACCGCTGGCCGCCAGCAGGAAGTGGTAGCGCAACAGGGAGTGCAGGCCGGCGCCGCCCTTGGCGTGCAGCGTGGCGCCACGGCCCAGCAGCAAGGAGGGGAATACGGCGTCGGGCAACTCGTTGCTGCAACCCATGGCCTGTTCGGCCGTCTGCGCGTCGGCGACCAGGGAGCCGCGCGTGGTCGACAGCAACTGGCCGCTGTTGCTCCTGGCGATCAGCACCGTGTTGGCGTCGTCGGCGGCGTCCCAGGCGAGCGCTGCCGGCTGCAACAGCTCGAATTCCCGGGCGGCGCGGTAGCAGCTCAGCCTTAGATTCTCGATCTCGGCGGCGTCGGCGCGGCTGGCCTGCGCTATCGTGCCTTCGTCGATGTCGATGTCAATGTGGGGGCGCGGACTGCGGCCATTCGGGGCCGGGCTGCCACGTTCTTCCGGCATGGTTGCGGGGGCCATATGCGACATATCTCCTCCAAGCGCGACGGGGGTGGCGCTGCGGCGCGCGGTGTGCGGCCGCCGGACATGTTGCCACCCCATCCGGCGATTCTGCCAGAAAGGCGCCTGCGCACAGGCCCAACTGGACGACCTTTCATCGCCATCAAGAAGCGGGCAGATTGATTCTCCCGGAGGCGACATTGTGCCTTCGCCAGGGGCGCGGCCGCGCGCCGCGGCGCAGGTGGCGAGGCGGGGCAACTTGGGAGGGGCGCGCGGCGGGGCGAACGCCGCCTTCCTTGCCGGCGGCAGGAAGGCGGCGCCGCGCCGGTGCCGCTTAGCCCAGGCCGGCCAGGTAGCGCAGGCCGCTGATGCTGGGGAAGAAGCAGTAGACGCTGCCGCGCGTGACGATGGTGCGGCCGAAGCCGTTGATCACGGTGTTGCCCGACCCCTTGGCGCCCTTGCCGGCGAAGGTGAAGGAGCTGACCGGATCGTTGACGCCGCTGAAAATGTCCTGGCCGCTGATGTTGTACACGGCGTTGCCGTCGGCCGAGCCGCCCGGCCCGGTGGCGGCCTTGACGAACTCGGCCTGGTTGTTCCACTGGCTGGTGAGGAACTCGAACTGGTTGGCGACGTTGGCGTTGATGAAGTAGCCGATCAGGCCGCGCGGGATGTTGTCGGGCTTGGCCGCGTCGTAGGCCGGGCCGTAGGGCATGGCGCGGCGCACGATGCGGTGGTGGGCGGCGTCGGTGCCGTTGACCTTGGCGTCGCGCGGATTGTTGCGGCGGATGTGCGAGCCGATCGGGCATTTCAGGCCCAGCGTGTCGTCGGTGGCGATGTCGGTGGTGACGTAGTGGAAGTTGTTGAGTTGCTCGTCGGGCAGCACCGGCCCCTGCGCCTCGGGCGCCAGCTCCAGCGGGTTGCCGTTGCGCCAGCGGCCGCAGAACTTGGCGGCGACCAACTCCGGGTCGAGGCCGGTGCTGGCGGCGTACTGCTGCAGCATGGCGTTGAAGGCGGCGACGTCCTGTTCGAGGATGCGGAAGGCGGCGTAGCTGCTGTTGGTCGACAACTGGGCCGGCGTGACGCTATAGACGCCGTTGCTCTGGTTGGCGTAGCCGAGCAGGAACTCGCCGGTGGCCACCACCTCCTGGTCGTCCGGCGCCATGCGCTTGCTGTCCGGCGCGCCCTTGACGTTGGGCTGGGCGATGCTGTCGCGGTAGTCGAAGTGGACCTTGTTGTCGGGCAGGGCGGTGGCGTCCTGGACGTACAGTTCGCGCAGGCTGCCGGCCCAGGCGGCGCGCAGCTTGGCGCTGACCGCGTCGAGCACCTGGCGCGACTCGGTGACCCAGACGCTGAGCAGCATGTGCACCTGGGCGCCGTCGCCCAGGCCGCCGAGCCAGTACTGCGGCGCGCTGCTGCCGGTGTCGCCGATGCTGTCGGCGGTGACGGGGCTGGCCGCGCCGCGCTGGAAGGCGGGGTCGAAGGTCTTCAGCTGGTCCGCGCTCAGGCCCAGCGCCGCCAGGCCGGCGCAACTGAAGCTGACGTTGAGGAAGCAGGGCGGCTTGGGTTCGACGCGCAGCGCGGTGGTGACGGCGGGCAGGCCGCCGCTGCCGTCGACCAGCGCGGCGAGCAGCGTGCGCACGCCGGCCGGGTCGCTGATGCCGAGGACGAAGTGGCGTGCCAGGTCAACGCGGTAGCCGCGCAGGATGGTGCCCTGGACGTCGGCGAAATCAATGTCAGGATCGGCCATGTTGGCTCTCCGGTGGGAATGGCTGGATGGGGGCGGGCGCCAGGGGACATCGGCTGCGCCGGTGCGGCGCCCGCGGGACGATCAGAACGCGTCAGAACGCGTCAGGACGCATCAGACGGCGGCCAGGATCTGCTGCACCGTCTGCGGGTAGGCGGCGTACAGGGTGTTGTTGGGGATGTGCTGCGAGGCGTCGTTGAGGGTGATGTAGGCCTGGAAGGCCGGCACGTTGTTGATCACCGGCGTCACTGCGGCGCCGCCGACGACGAACTTGAGCAGGGCGTCGAAGACGTCGCCCAGCTGGGTCACGAAGTCCTGAATGTAGGCGTTGAAGTCGCCGTCGTATTCGGTGACGACGCTGATGATCAGGCTGTCCGAGGTGGTCGCGCTCTTCAACTGCGGTTGCAGGTTGGCCTGCGAGCGGTCGAGCAGCAGGAAGCGGGCGAAGTGGACGGTGCCGATGTCTTCCAGGGCGGTGTCAATCTGTTTCTGCGCCTCCACCAGGGTGGCGGCGACGGCTACCAGGTTGGTGCCGGGCAGGCAGGGCATCATCAGGCTGAGCGGGCTGGTCATGATTATCCTCAAGGGTTCGTGTATCGGATCACCGACGCTACGCCTGCCGTCGGAGCCTGTCAAAAAGACCATTTCGACTGTGGCGCAAATGGCACTAATTCAATTTCGCTAGTGACTTGTGGCGTAGCACGAGGATAGTCGCTTGCGGCGGCGCCGGCGGGCGGCGGCGCGGCCACCGCCGGGCGTACTGCCCGGTGCCAGCCGGCGGGCGGCGGCGCGGACGGCAGCGTTGCTTACCCATGGGCATATGTCATGGCTTGCCGGCATGGCACTGGCTTGCGGTGCGCAAGCCGCGCCGCCGCGCTCATTGCATGTCGATGCGGCCGTACTGTCCGTGCTTCTCGTCGGTCGGTCCGGCGGTGAAGAACAGGGTGTTGCCCGGTTGGCTGTTGAGACCGTTGCCGAAGGCGATACCCCTCAGGCCGTCGACCACGATGGCGCTGCCGTCGGCCTTGCTCAGCGCGCCCTTGGCGGCGCCGGTGAGCGGATCGTAGGCGTTGATCTTGCCATCGCCGAAATTGGCCACCAGTAGCATGTTGCTGAAGCTGCCGAAGTTGGCCGGCGCCATCGCCAGGCCCCAGGGTGCGTTGAGGGCGCCGCCGACCACCAGTTGGCGGATCAGCGTGCCGCCGGTGTCGAACACGTCGACCACGCCGGCGCCGGCGCCGATGGTCTCGTCGTCACCGCTGGCAGCGCGCAGCGCGTAGGCGACGTAGACGCGGTCGCCGATGGCCTGGATGCCGAACGGCGCGTAGCCGGCCGGCAGCGTCGGGTCGACGAAGCCGCCGGGCAGGCTGACCTTGGCAAAGCTGCCGTTGAACACGTCGACGCGCTTATTGTGGAAGTCGGCCGCGTACAGGTAGTTGGCGCCGGCATAGGTGGCGATGGCCAGGCCCTTGTAGACGCTGCCGCCGGCGCCACCGTCGAACACGCTGACGGCCGCTGCCGGACTGATCGCCGGCGCCCAGGCCGAGATGATGCCGCTCTCGCCGGCGAACAGGAAGGGGCTGGCGCCGCTGATGCCGTTGGCGCTGAGACGGAAGTCGGCGCTGGCGTTGTAGACAATGCCGGTCGGCGCCGGCGGCGTGGCCACCACCAGCGACTGCGGCACGCCGTTGCCGTCGTACAGGGTGGACTTGTCGGTGCCGTTGGCGGCGACCCAGACGAAGCCCTGCGGATTGAAGGCCAGCCCCCAGCCGTTGACCAGGTTGGGGTCGGTGTGGGCGGCGGCGACGACGGCGTCGGACACCAGGCTGGTGCTGCTGAAGGCGGTCATGGTGGCGGGCGGCGTGCTGCCGGCGGGCGGCATGTAGTCGCCGCCGCCGTAGCCGCCGCCGCAGGCGAACAGGGCGATGGACAGGCCGGCGGCGAGGCCGGCCGTCAGGGTGCGGAGGGGATTGCTGAGGGTCTTCATGGCGCTTCCTTTCGACTGAGATGAGGTGTGCGTGGCCGTTGATGCCGGCGCACGGCCGAAAGGTTTCAGCGGATTGAAAAGAAACTCGCTGCGGTCTTGCGGTGCCGCACGGCTCAGAAGGAGTAGGACAGGCTCAACACCAGCGCGTTCGGTGCCGGGTCGTTGGTGTAGGAGGGCGCGGCATAGGTGGGTGCCGCATAGGCGGGCGCCGCATAGGACGGCGCCGCGGAGGAAGGGCGCTGCTGCTTGCGCGTGCGGGCCAGCCAGGCCAGTTGCAGGCTGGCGTCGCCCAGCGTGGCCTCGACGCCGAGGCGCAGGTCGGCGTTGCTGCGCTGTTGCTCGCCGGCGCCCTGCGACAAGGGCTGCAACAGGCCGAGATGGGCGATCAGCTTGAGACCATCCTGCAAAGGGTGGAAACCGTTTAGCTCGATGTAGGCGGTGCGCAACTCGCGGCCCAGGTAGCGCGGCGCCAGATAGAGGCGGGCGCTGAACCGCTCGCCGGCCAGGCCGACAAAGCCTTCCTGGTAGTCGCCGGCATGGTCGCGGCGGTAGGCGGTGGCGCTGGCGCCGGCTTCCCAGCTCCAGCCGGAGGCGAGCCGGCGCGCCAGGCCGGCGTAGGCGATGAGCTGGGCGTCGTCGCGCTCGCGCGGACGTACGCCGGCCAGTTGCGCGCCGGCATACCAGCCAGCCGCGCTGTCGTAGTTGATGACGAGCTGCGGCGCGGCGCGGCCGTCGCTGAGCGATTCGCCGCGCCAGCGGTAGTCGGAGCTGAGGGTGACGCTGGCGCTGGTCTGCGCGCTGGCGGCGCCGGCCGCCAATAGCAGCAAAGGCAGCAAGGGCAGCAAGGGCAGCAAAGGCAGCAAGGGCAGCAAGGGCAGCAAGGCGGCCGAGATCGCCAGCGACAACGGTGTCGGCAACGCCAGCGGCGGGTCGGCGCCCCATGCCACGCGCCGACCCGTGCGGCTCAGGGGTGGGAGTGGCTGCTGGCGGTGGCGGCGGTGGCGCATGAGCAGGGACAGGCGCCGGCGGCGCGGGTGATGGTGGCACAGGCGTCGATGGTAGCAGCAGCCGGGCCGGACGCGGGGTGCAGCAGGCCGTGCAATTGCGCTGGATCGGCGTCGGGGCGCAGCTCGCGCAACAGGGCCAGCATGCCGCTGACGTGGGCGGCGGCGAAGGAGTTGCCCGAGACGAAGCGCCAGCCGCCGCCCGGCGCGCTGGCGGGCACGTCGCGGCCGGGCGCCAGCAAAGGTGTGTTGCGGCCGGGCGCCAGCAAAGGCGTGTTGCGCGCGGCGGCGTGCGGCGGCTCTTGCTTTGGCGTGGACGTTGCCGCCGTCGTTGGCGTATCGTCGGTCGTGTTGCCTTTCTGCGCGACGGCGATCACGCCGGCGTGCGCGGCCGGGAAGCCGGCCGCTTCGCCCGCTGCGCCGAGCGCGCCGACCACGCTGATGCCGCGCGCCAGAGCGACGTCCAGCAGTCGGTCGAGCAGGCGGTCGGGCGGGCCGGTCAGGCTGAGGTTGATGACGCCGGCGTGGTGCAGGATGGCGTAGTTGAGCGCCTTGGCCAGTGTGAAGCTGCTGCAGTGCGCGCCGCCGCCGGGCGGCTGCCAGCAGGCGCGCAGGGCCATCAGCCGCGCCGCCGGGGCGATGCCGACGATGCCGGCGCCACCGCCGCGCGCGGCGATGATGCCGGCCACGGCGGTGCCGTGGGCCTCGGCGTTGTCGGCGTCGACGTCGGCGTCGACGAAGTTTTCCGCCAGCGCGATCTGGCCGGCCAGGTCGGGATGGTGGCGGTCGATGCCGCTGTCGACCACCGCCACCAGCACGTCGCGGCCGGTGCTGGCGCGGTGCAGCTCGGCCACGTGCCAGTAGCGTGCCGCCGGTTGCACCGGATATAGCGCGGCGAGCTGGCCGGCGCCGGGCGCTGCGGCGGCCAGTCCCTGGTACAGCGCCACCGGCTGCGCCCATTCGACGCGCGGGTCGTGCGACAGCTGGGCGGCGATGTGCTCGGCGTTGTCGCCGGCGGGGAAGGTCATCAGGTAGCAGTCCAGGCCGAGCGTCGGCATCGGCCAGTCGCCAAGCAGTGTCAGGCCGTGGCGGCGCGCCAGTTCGGTGGCGATGCGGCGGCGCGCGCTGCGGCCGCCGTCGTCGATGTAGCGGCCGCCGTAACCGGCGTCTGGACGATAGTGCGGCGCGGGCAGGCGAAGCATGACCAGCACTTGGCGCTCGGTGGCGCGGACGGCGTCGTCGCTGGCGGGCGGGGGTGGGGAGGCGGTTGCTGCGGTCGGGCTTGGTGTCGCCTCGACCTGGTCGGCGGGAGAGCCGGCCCCAGCGCCAACCCCAGCCCAAACGGCAGAGACAGCCCCAGCCCAAGCCGCAGCCGCAGCCGCAGCCGCAGCTCCGGCTCCGGCTCCGACTCCAGCTCCAGCTC
Organism: Rugamonas violacea; assembly: GCF_016461825.1. Lineage (GTDB taxonomy): Bacteria > Pseudomonadota > Gammaproteobacteria > Burkholderiales > Burkholderiaceae_D > Rugamonas. Next base: position 19,039 of record NZ_JAEMNU010000078.1, read on the forward strand.
CAGCTCCGACTCCGATTCCGATTCCGACTCCGCCTCCTATTCCGGCAATGGATGGCGGCAACAGCAGCGCGGCCACCAACGCGAGGAGGGCGCTGCTCACGGCAACTCTCCCACCGCCAGCGGTTCGGCCAGCACCACGGCCGCCTCGGCGCGCAGGCGGGCGCGGGCGCGCTGCGGGTCGGGAACGGCCAGCAGATAGGCATCCGTCACCGTCGGGCCGTCGACGACGCGGGCTTGGTTGACGCGGAGCAGGCGGCGCAGTTCCTTCTCGGCCGTATCCGGTTTGAAGACGACGACGAGGTTGGCAGCGCCGCCGTCGGTGTTGCCGAGCAGGCGGTAGGCCGGCGGCGCGGCGGGGCGCTCGGCGAGCAGCACGACCAGGCCGGCGATCATGGCGAACTGGGCGGCCAATGCCCACGAGGCCCATGGCGCTTGTCGGGTGAATAGAACGCGCCACCATGCCGCTGTGCGCCATCGTGCCGGCGCCATCGTTGCCGCCGTTGCCTCCTTTGGCGCCGTTGCCGGCGCGGCTGGCGCGGCCGGCGCGCGGAAGTCGAGTTGCGGCAGCAGGCGGGCCAGCGCTGCGGCCATGTCGGGCTGGCGGGACTCGTCCAGTCCAGCAGTGGCGCGCTCCGGCGAGTCGGCGCCGTCGGTGTTGGCGCCGCCGGTATTGTCGCCGTCTGGCGGGGCCGAAGCGTCATCGGACTGAAGGGTGCCTCGATGCCCATGCCCAAGTGCGGTGGCAAGCCGCCCGGCTCCGGCTGGCGCGGGTGTCGCCGGCACGGCGACGCTTGTCGCGGCACGCAACTGCCGCTCCAGCTCGACGTCGCGCCGGCATTCCTCGCAGCCGCGCAGATGCTGGTCGACCAGCGCCGCCTGCTCCGCCGTCAACTGGCCGGCGACGAACCACGGCAGCAATGCCTGCGCGCGTTGGTGGGCCTGCGCGTCCGGCCGGGCGAGGCTTGCGTTCATGGCTGTTGCTCCTTCAGTTCGCTCATCGCGCCGGCCAACAGCTCCTTCAGCTTGCGGCGGGCGTGGAACATGCGTGTCTTGACCGTGTTGAGCGGGCAATCGACTATCGCGGCGATGTCCTGGTAGGCCATGTCGTGATAGTAGGTCAGCAGCACTACGATGCGTTGCTGCATGGGCAACTGGGCCAGCGCCTCCTCCAGCGTGTGTTGCAACTGACGCTGGCTCAATTGCCGCTCCGGCTCCAAGGCCGGCGGCGCCGGGCAGGCGTCCGCCTCCGCCTCGACCGGCTCGTCGCGCAGCCGCAGGCCCTTCAAGGCCTTGCGGTAGGCGATGGCGAAGATCCAGGTCGACAGCTTGCAACTGCCGTCATAGCGCGGCGCCGTCTGCCACACCACCAGCATGGTGTCGTTGACCACCTCCTCGATCAGGGCGGCGCTGCGCGTCATGCGGCCGAGGAAACGGCTCAGGCGGGGGAAGTAGGCGCGGTACAGGGTCTCGAAGGCGCGCCTGTCCCCGGCCATGATGCGGCCCAACAGCTCCACCTCATCCAGGTTGGCGCCGGACGCGCAGGCGTCGCGGCCCTGTCCCTCGCGCATCGCCGACCTCCATGTCTGGCGCGACCGTGCGGCTGCCGTCGCTTGTTTCCGGTGAATACCTTGCTGGAGCAAAATGGTTCAAGGCCGGACGCAAAAAATCGGTCGCCGCCGCGTCATGCTAGCACCGGCCGGACCGGCGTCGCGCTCCGAGTCGGCATCCGCGCCGGAACACGCTGTTGATTCATGGTGTTTAAGGCCACCTCGAAAAAACCACCAAATTGTCGTTCCGCCGATGCGGAATGACGGTTTTTCGAGGTGCCCTTAAGCGGCACCTTTTGCCGACCCCAAAGACCATATCCACAACATAGTTCATGGGTAATGAGGCGAGCATGGCGACACGGTGACGTCCTAGGGCACGCTGCATGAGCTGATCGAACCATTCTATCCGAAGGTGGTCGACGCTGGCCGGCCGCCGATTGTTCGGCGCAGCGGTGCTTGGCCTCTCATATCTTGCGGATGTCCTATGCTGGCAGTTGATCGCTCATGTCGGATTGAACATGGCAATTTGGATAAAAGACGAATGGATCAGCGCTTTGCCAGGTGTTAGCATGACGGCCTATGAGCGACATCGACCATTCCGAGCATATCGACGAACACCTGGCGCCGCTGGCGGACTTCCTGCAACGGCATGCCCGCGTGTTGGCGCTGACCGGCGCCGGCATGAGCACGGCCTCCGGCATCCCCGACTATCGCGACAAGGACGGCGTGCGGCGCGGCCGCCTGCCGGTGCAGGGGCCGGAGTTCCGCCGCTCCGAGGCGGTGCGCCGGCGCTACTGGGCGCGCAGCATGGTCGGCTGGCCGACGCTGGCGCGGGCGGCGCCGAACGCCGGCCATCTGGCGCTGGCGGCGTTGGAGCAGGGCGGCGCGCTGGGCGGCCTGCTGACGCAGAACGTCGACGGCCTGCACCAGCGCGCCGGCAGCCGTCGCTTGATCGAGCTGCACGGCAATATCCACGGCGTGGTCTGCCTCGACTGCCATGCCGAGCATCCGCGCGCGGCGATCCAGGCGGCGTTGGTCGAGGCCAACCCGGCGCTGGCGTTGGCCTTGGCGCGGCCCCTGCCGGACGGCGACGCGCAGATCGAGCCGGACGCGCTGGACGATTTTCAGCTGCCATATTGCCGCCACTGCGGCGGCACGCTGCAACCGGATGTGGTCTTCTTCGGCGACAACGTGCCGCCGCCGCGCACCGCCGCCGCCCTGGCCATGCTGGAGCAGGCCGACGCCTTGCTGGTGGTCGGCTCCTCGCTGATGGTGTTTTCGGGTTACCGTTTCTGCAAGCTGGCGGCGGCCTCCGGCAAGCCCATCGTCGCCATCAACGTCGGCAGGACGCGGGCCGACGAGTTGCTGGCGCTGAAGGTCGAGGCCACGGCGGAGTCCGTGCTGCCGGGGCTGCTTGCGCGCTTGGGGTTGGCTGAGGCCGACGCCCGATAGCGTTGGACAAGGGGGGGCTCATGAATCGCTGGAACGCCGGCGAACCCCAACGGCACAAGCCGGGGTCAGACCCGGCCGGGTCTGACCCCAGCTCTCCGCCGCAGGGCTTCGCCAGCCTCTCCGGCGCTTTGAGGAAGGCAAAAAGCCGCGCCACTTTGGCATTTGTCTAAGTTCCGCCCGCCGTTTGCGCTATACCTGTGCTGATACGGGAGGCCCTATGGATATCAATAACCTGAACGAAGCCTTTGCCGGCGGGCAGTTTCACTTCGTCGTCAGCGACGGCGCGCGGCCCATCCACATCGAGGTCTACGTCGACGGCGCGCCCGTGATGCGCGAGGACTGCGACGATCCGCCTTGCCACGAGATGGTGTTCATTCCGTCCGGCACGCGCGGCGCTGAGCTGTGGGTGGTGGCGCGCGACGCCAACGGCACCCTGGCGCAGCGCACCTTCCGCGTCGGCGACGCCGATCCCAGCGCGGGCGGCGTGCTGGTGGCGGCGGGCCGCTGAGCGCGGGGAGGCGACATGGAACATTTTCTCGGCGAACTGTCCACGCTGACACCCGGCACACTGGCGGCCCTGGCCGCGCTGGCCGGCGCCAGCGGCGCGGTGTTGGCGGCGCTGATCGGCAAGCTGCTGGTCACGCCCATGCTGGGCGCGCGCGACCGCCAGGACCGCGAAGCGGAGTGGCGCAAGCACGCGTTGGAACTGACCAAGCTGGACCTGGAGCGCAAGCTCAAGTCGGGACGCGACCTGCGCGCCCAGCCGCTGCGACCGAGCATCCTGGACTTTCTGGCCAACTATCGGGATCTGCAAGAATTGGGCAAGAGCTCGCCCAAGGATTTGTACACCACCATCCTGACCAAGCGGGTGGCGGGGCGGCCGGCGCCGGCGCCGCCGCTCGACTACGACGAGGTCGACTAGTCGGGCCGGCGCCGGCCGCGCCCGCCGAGGGAAATCAGTTGCGCAGCAGCATGGAGCGCACGATGCCCTCCTTGGCCAGCACGTAGTCGTGTCCGGCCAGCACGAAGTTGGTGTTGGGCTGGATCACCTTGATGTTGATGAACACCATGTCGCTGGTCTCGGCGTAGGAGCCGACCACGATGGCCTGGGCGTGGTGGGTCTGCGCCACGTCGCCGATCTCGCGGGTGAGCATCAACTCGCCCTGGTTGCGCTTCATGTAGACGCTGTTGCGCAGCTTCATCTCCAGCATGTTCAGGCCGCCTTGCGACAGCCGGGTGGAGATCTCCTCCGACACCAAACGGCCCAGCGTGGTGGTCTGCTCCAGCGCGTCGATGTTGACCACGGTGGCCATGATCAGCGGCTTGTCGGCGGTCAGTTTGCCGCTCAGCTGGGCCAGCAGGGTGTCGGCCGCCTTGTAGTTCGAGGCGATGAATTGATTCGACGAGATGGTCGAATAATTCGGCTCGTCCTTCGGCGTGGTCGAGCAGGCCGCCAGCAACAGCGGCAGGGCCAGCACGGACAGGGACACCAGTTTTTTCGTCATTTAGCGTTCTCCGCGCAGCTGGTAGGTCTTGCTCAATTGGGGCAGCTCGGGTTCCTTGTCGATGATGCCGTACAGCACGCGGTCGCTATCGGTCACGTAGTAGGCCGAGGTGTTGCGCGCGAAGTAGCGGTACTGGTCCGACACGGACAGCGTGACGATGAGCTCGGTGCGCGGCGTGGCGCCGGGCGCGAACTGGTCGTTGAACCAGGAGTAGGCGTCGTGGGCGCCCACACTGGCGGCGGCGGCCAGGGCCAGCGGCGGTTCGATCTCGGTCAGCACGAAGACGCCGGCGGCCAGCGCGCCGTGCTCGCCGTGGTAGCGGTATTGCGGCCGGTCGGCGGTGAAGGTGACGGCCTGCACGTCGAGGTCGATCTTCAGCGAGCCGGCGGCCGATTTGGACACGGTGTAGCCGTCGTTGACCAGCGAGGTGATCAGTTGGGTGGTCACGGCCCGTTGGAAGGGGCTGGGGTTGGGCACCTCGTTGATGAACAGCGGACGGGGCGGGTTCTTCTTCAGCTCGGCCAGCATGCTCGCTTCGATATGCCCGGCGATCGTGCCCCAGTGGCTGGCCGCCTGGAGTTTGACCTGCTTACTGGCGGGGAAGTTTGTCGCCTGGGGGACGGGCGAGTAGCGCGCCGCACATCCGGCCAAGATCAGGCCGGCCACTATCGCTGCTCCGGTTTTCAGCACCATCATGCCCTCGTCAAAGTCTAAAGTGAACAGCCCATTCTACGCCCGGCTTGGCGGGGCGAAAAAGGGTAATTTCCTCCGGCCAGTGTAGCACGGATGTTTCTATTTGGAAATTCACAGCAGAACAAAAGCTTGCGGTTTGTGCGCCGTGGCCACGGTAAACCGCGCGCGGGCGCGGCGCGGCGGCGCGGTCCGACGGCGTGGCCCGGCCGGTGCGGCCGCTAGCGGCGGTTTTGCTTCATCGCCGAGGCGACTTCGCGGGCGCCGTCGCGGTCGCGCTCGGTGGCGCGCTTGTCGTGCATCTTCTTGCCCTTGGCCAGGCCGATCTCGCATTTGACGCGGCCGCCCTTGTAGTGCAGGTTGAGCGGCACCAGGGTGTAGCCGGAGCGCTCGACCTTGCTGATCAGTTTGTCCATCTCGGCGCGGTGCAGCAGCAGCTTGCGGGTGCGCACCGCTTCCGGGTGGATGTGGGTGGAGGCGGTCGGCAGGGCGCTGACGTGGGCGCCGAACAGGAACAGCTCGTCGCCACGGATGGTGACGTAAGCTTCCTTGATCTGCACGCGGGCGTCGCGGATGGCCTTGACTTCCCAACCCTCCAGCACGATGCCCGCTTCGAAGCGGTCCTCAATGAAGTAGTCGTGAAAGGCTTTTTTGTTATCAGCTATGGTCATGAGATGGTAAATAGTAGGCGCGGGTCGGTTAAACTACTGTTTCGCGCCAAAAGTCGCGAATAATTCAACATCATAGCAAACGGTTACGCAATGGCAGTAGTACATAAATCGGTTTTCCTGGGATACAGCGCGCAGCAAATGTTCGATCTGGTGGCTGCGGTCGAGGATTATCCCAAATTTCTGCCATGGTGCGGCGGCGTCGAGGTCAAGCAGCGCGGCGAGAACACCGTGGTGGCCAGCCTGGGCATCCACTACCACGGGGTACGCCAGAGTTTTACCACATCCAACGTCAACACACCGTCGACCGGCATCAAGATGCGGCTGGTGGACGGTCCTTTCAAGGCCCTCGACGGCACTTGGACCTTCAAGGCCCTGCGCGAGGACGCCTGCAAGATCGAGCTGGACCTGCATTACGAGTTCTCCAACATCATACTGGAACAACTGATCGGCCCGGTGTTCGGCATGATCGCCAACAGCATGGTCGATTCCTTCTGCAAGCGGGCGGAGACGGTGTATGGCTGAGCAAATCCACGTGCAGGTGTGCTACGCCGGCGCCACGGCGCAATGGCTGCGCGACTTGACGGTCGCCGCCGGCACCACCTTGGGGCAGGCGATCGCCGCCAGCGGCCTGCTGCTGGAGGCGCCGGAGATCGACTTGGCGGCCATGCCGGTCGGCATCTTCAGCAAGAAGAAGACGCTCGACACGGTGCTGCGCGAACACGACAGGGTGGAAATCTACCGCCCGCTGATCGCCGACCCGAAACACGCCCGCCGCCGGCGCAAGGTGGCCACGGCCTGAGTTCGCTGCATTACCGGATAAAACTAGGGCGCGCCACCGGCAAACGGTGGCGCGCCCTAGTTGTTTGTGCCGTGGCCGTCGCTTAGAAACGGTGGCGCAGGCCGGCGGTGAATTGCTTGTTGCCGCTGCCCGGCTCCTCGCTGTTGCCCTCGGTGTAGGCGGCGCCGTTCTGGTTGCGGATCAGCGCGTAGGACGTGTAGACGTCGGTGCGCTTCGACAACGCATACATATACGCCAGAGCGAACTGCTGGGCATCCTGGTTCAGCGCGGTCTTGTCGTTCTTGCGCACATAACTTGCCACCACGGTGCTGGCGCCCAGCGGTACGGACAGGCCCAACAATAAGGAATCGCTGTCCTTCGACGCCACCGGCGCCTTGCCGCCGAAGGTGGCCGCCGTATTGTTCAGCGCTGAGCTGTTCAGGCCCTTGTCGACGCCGAAGCCGAAGTAGGCCTTGGCCGCGCCGAAGTCGTAGTTGGCGCCGAGCAGGGTGTTGCGCGCCGACTCGGTGTTGACCACACTGGCCGTGTCGTTGTTGCGATGGTGATACGCCAGGCGCAGCGTCAGCGGGCCGTTGCTGTAACCGACAGAACCGCCCATGGCGCGGCCGGCCGCGTTGTCGCCCGCCACCTCGCCGGCCGCGTACATGGCGTCGGCGCTGAAACCGTTGACGGCGTTGCTGCGGTAGAGGATGGCGTTGTTGGCGCGGAAGGCCGTCGCCGCCATCAGGTTGTTCGAGCGGGCGATGCCGTTGCGCAAGGGATCGACCACGGTGTTGAGGGTGGTGAACAGCGGCGTGTCCTGCAGACCCAGCGAAACGGCGCCGAAGTTGCCGCGCAGGCCGACCGCGCTGTTGCGGCCGAACAGGGTGTTGTTCTGCGTCGAACTGCCGTTGTCGGCGTGGATGCCGCCTTCGAGCACGAAGAAGGCCGCCATGCCGCCGCCCAGGTCCTCGCTGCCGCGCCAACCCCAGCGGCTTTGCGTGGCCATGCCGCTGGTCAGCCGGGTCGACGTGCCGGCGACGCCGCCACGGTCCTGCGAGATGCCGACGTCCATCACGCCATAAAAGGCGACATTGCTTTGTGCCGCGGCCGGGCCGCAGAAAATCAGGGCGAGCGCCGCCGCCGCAGGAATGCGTTGTTTCATACAAATGTCTCCGAAAAGGAAGGGGATGTCTCAACGCCCGTCGTTCCCGCGTAGGCGGGAACCCATGCGCCGCATGCTATCAAGTGCGGCATGGATTCCCGCCCGCGCGCTGTCCACCGATGCGGCGTGACGACGTCGAGCCGTTGGGAAAAATCAGTGTGCCGGCAAGGGTGCCGGGGCGGCCGGCTCGGGATCGGGAATCGGTTCGATCTTGCCGAGCACGAAGACGAAGGAGATGATGCCGATCACCAGGATCACACCGGCCACCAGGAAGGCGTTGGCGAAGGAGTTGGTGGCGCCGACGATCAGGCCGGTGACGATCGGGGCGGCCGCGCCCATCAGGTTGTTGGCGAAGTTCATGATGCCGCCGATGGTGCCGGCGCCGCCCTTCGGCGCGATCAGCGAGGGCAGCGACCAGCCGACCGGCGCGGCCGAGGCCAGGCCGCCCAGGGCGATCGAGATCCAGACGATGGCCCAGACCGGATCGGTGGTCTGGGTGGCGCCGAACACGGCCAGGCCAAACAGCATGCCGATGATCAGTACGCTTTTACGCACCACCGACTCGTCCTTGCCCTTGGCGATCAGATGGTCGATCAGCCAGCCGCCGACGAACAGGTCGGTGACGGTGGCCACGGCCCAGGGAATGGCGGCGAAGCCGGCCGATTTCAAAATGCTCATGTGCATGGTCTGCACCAGGTAGCCGGGCAGCCAGGTGAGGAACAGATAGAAGGAGTAGCCGTAGGCGGCGAAGCCGATGGTCAGGCCCCAGACCTTGGACTTGGTCAGCAGATAGCCGAGCATGCTGACGGCGCCCGTTTCGGACGGGCCTTCCGGCGCGGCGCCGCCGGACTGGATGTAGTGCAACTCCTCCTTCGACAGCTTGGGATCGGCGCTCGGGTCGCGGTACAGCAGGAAGAAGGCGATGAAGTAGGCGAAGCTGAGCACGGCGGTCAGGCCGAAGCCCCAACGCCAACCGAAGGTGACGATGGTGACGGCGATCAGCGGCACGCCGATGACGTTGGAGAACTTGGCGGCGGCGTCGAAGATCGCCGTGGCCATGCCGCGCTCGCCGCGCGGGAACCAGTAGCCGGTGGCCTTGGAGCTGACCGGAAAGGCCGGCGCCTCGGCCACGCCGAGCAGGATGCGGGCGACGAAGATGCCGGCGAAGCCGCTGGAGAAGGCGGTGATGGTCGAGGCGACACCCCACAGGAAGGCGCCCCAGCGGCCGACGCGGGTGGGGCCGAAGCGGTCGAGCACCATGCCGACCGGAATCTGCAACAGCGAGTAGGACCAGGCGAAGGCGCTGAACAGCAGGCCCAGCTCGACCGGCGTCAGGTCGAACATCTCCTTGATCTGCGGCGCGGCGACGGACAGGCCGATGCGGTCGATGTAGTTGATCAGCACGCCCATGCCGAGCAGGGCGCCGATGCCCCAGCGGCGTTTGGGGATTTTCTTGTTCTGTGTGACGGTGTTCATGGTGTCTCCTTGTGGATTATAGGATGGCGGACTAAGCTGGCTGGGCGGCCGATTGCAGGATGTCGGCGACCAGTTGCTGCGGCGTGCGGGTCAGGTCGAGCAGCACGCCGGCCTCGTCGGCTTGCAGCGGTTCGAGGTCGCGCAACTGGCTGTCGAGCAGCGACGGCGGCATGTAGTGGCCGACCCGGGCCGCCATGCGCTCGGCGATGACCGCGCGCGCTCCGCTCAGGTGGGCGAAGCGCAGGCCGGGATCGCCGGCCCGCAGCAGGTCGCGGTAGCGCCGCTTCAGCGCCGAGCAGGACAGCACCAGGCCGCGTTGCTGTGCTGCGGCCTGGGCGATGCGTTGCTGCAGGGCCAGCAGCCAGTCGGCGCGGTCGCTGTCGGTCAGCGGCGTGCCGGCGGCCATTTTGGCGACGTTGGCGGCGCTGTGCAGGCTGTCGCCTTCGAGGAAGTCGACGTCCAGCGCGGTGGCCAGGCCCAGTCCGATTTCACTCTTGCCGCAGCCGCTGACGCCCATGACGACCCAGCGTGCTTGTCTCGTTGTTGTGCTCATGTCTCGTGGCTATCGTGGTGAGGTTGCTGTTGTGTTGCCGTTGTGATGAAATGTTAGCGCTAACATTGAGATCGGAGTTTAGTCCGTGGCCTGAATTTGTAAAGGAGATTCGATGCTGCGACGCAGCAAGCCAAACTCGGGGACGACCCTGTCGAGCGGGGCGCCGGGACCGTCCCGTCATAGGAGGTTGTGGTGCTTGGGTGGGGCCTTGGATGCGCGCTGGCGTGGTGTGGATGGCCATGTCCAGTTGGCGAAAACGTTGTGCGTTCGCCACGCCGCTTGTCATAGCTGGAAGAATGGTCTTGGCGTTCTCAGCGGCCCGCCGTACACCCAGCGGCGTCAATCTAGGGTCGGACCCGGCGGGTCCGACCCTGGCTTTAAGGTGTTGGGTGTTGGTCGCGTTAGCGGCCCCTTGGCCGTAGCGACAATACTCAGGCGCTCTCGCGCGCCATCAGCGTGAAGCCCAGGTCGATCTGCGTCGCCGCCGGCGTTTCGCCCTTGATGACGGCGCGCAGCAAGGTGGCCGCCTCGAAGCCGATCTGGTAGCGCGGCGTGCCCACCGTGGTCACCGACGGGTTGATCCAGGCCGAGGCGGGCAGGTCGTTGAAGCCGCACACGGCCAGCCGGCCCGGCACGGCGATGCCGAGGCGCTGGCACTGGTAGATGGCGCCGTGGGCCAAGTCGTCGTTGCAGCAGAACACGGCGTCGCAATCGGGCGCCTGCGCCAGCATGCGCTCGACCAGCTCGGCGCCCAGCGCGATGGTGGACGGATCGGGCACCATCAGCTCCAGTTGCGTGTCGGCCAGGCCGGCCTCGCGCATGGCCAGGCGGTAGCCGTCGGCGCGCTTGAGGGTGCGCTCGTCGAGCTGGGCGCCGATGAAGCCGATGCGGCGGTGGCCCTTGTCGATCAGGTAGCGCGTCATCGCCCGGCCGGCCTGCACCTGCGAAAAGCCGACCGACAGCTGGGCCGGGTCGTCCGACATGTCCATCATCGAGACGATGGGCACGCGCGACGAGGTCAGCATCTGGCGCACGCGCGGGCTGTGGTTCAGGCCGGACAACAGGATGCCGTCCGGATTCGATTGCAGATAAATGCCGAGCAGCTTCTCCTCCTCGGCGTCGGAGTAGCGCGTGTTGCCGATCAGGATTTGATAGTTGTCGGCGTCGAGGGCGTCCTGGATGCCGGCCAGCACCTCGGTGAACACCGCGTTCGACAGCGACGGCACCAGCACCGCGATCACCTTCGACTCGGCGGAGGCGAGGGCGCGGGCGGCGCGGTTGGGCACATAGCCGAGCTCGGCCACGGCCTGTTCGACCCGGTTGCGCAGCGTTTCCGACACCAGGTCGGGCTGGGTGATGGCGCGCGAGGCCGTCATCGTCGCCACGCCGGCCAACTGGGCCACGGCGGCGAGGGTGACGCGGCCGCTGGCGCGGCTCTTGGTTTGCTGAGTCTTGGTCATGCCTGGAATGAATTGTTGGTCGATTGCCATATCATAGAGGCAATCGGCGCGCGCCGCAGCAGTAAAGTAGGCGCTTCGAATCAGTCTGGATTGGTCGTGCCGCGTCGGCGGTCCGTCGCGCAGGGGGAATTCCTGCCGTGCTAGGCATCATGCGGCGTATGGGTTCCCGCCTGCGCGGGAACGACGGGTTTTGGCGACGGCCATGTTATTGGCACTGCGCCAGCACCTGCTGGTTTTTCTTCGCCGACTCGACCCGCTCGGCCTCGCTCATGAAGCCGCGCTCGCCGTTCTTGTCGTAGGTGCTCATGCGACTACCCTGGTCGAGGGCGCGCTGGTTGTTGCGGGCGTTCGCGCAGTTGGCGGCGATCTCGGCCTTGTGTGCATTGTCCTCGCCGGCCTTTTGCGCCGCCAAGGCCGCGTCCGCCTTGCGCTTGTTGTAGGCGGCGTTGCGTTCGGCCAGCGTTGGCGTTGGCTTGGCGGCGGGGGCGGCGGCATCTGCGGCCGTGGCCGCGCCGTCGCCATCGGCCCCGGTCTCAGCTCCGGCTCCGGCTCCAGCCCCAGCCCCAGCCCCAGCCCCAGCTCCAGCTCCAGCTCCAGCCCCGGTCTCGCTTGGCGCCACTGCCGTCGGGTTGAACTTCTCCTTGCCGGGCGCCTTCAGGATGCGCTTCTCCGGCACCGACGGCGGCGGCGGCCGGTCCGACAGTTGCTTGACCCCCTTGTCGTCGATCCACATGTACTGCGCCGTCGCCAGGCCGCAGGTCGCCAGCAGCAGGCTGCCCGCCAGCCACGCCGCCCGGCGCGGCCGGCTCAACGCCGTCGCCGTCGCCGTCGCCGTCGCCAAGGCCCACGCCGTCGCCATCGCCCATGCCGTCGCCATTGCCCACGCCCACGCCGTCGCTATTGCCAACGCCAACGCCGCCGCCGCCGCCGCCGCCGCCAACGCCGCCGGCCTTGCCCTTGCCGGACCTGCTGTTCTGTCTGCTTTCATGCTGTGCTTTCGCGAAGGACGGGGCTGTTGCCTGCCACTGATTTCGCCACGATTCCCGCCGAGTGTCAATCGCCATGCGGCCTGCCGGGGGGATTTTTCCAAGATGCAAGGACGGCGCCCCGGATTTTCTGTATAATCTGCTTTTGCGCCAATAGGAAATGCTATGCGTCTACTTCAAAAAGCACTCACGTTCGATGATGTGCTCCTCGTCCCAGCGTACTCGAATGTTCTGCCTGCCGATACGTCTCTCAAAACTCGCCTGACCCGCAACATTTCGTTGAATATCCCCTTGCTGTCCGCAGCCATGGATACCGTCACCGAAGCCCGTCTGGCGATCGCCATGGCGCAAGAGGGTGGCATCGGCATCATCCACAAGAATCTGAACCCGAAAGACCAGGCCCGCGAAGTAGCCCGCGTCAAACGTTTCGAGGCCGGCGTGTTGCGCGACCCGATCACCATCCCGCCAGAGATGAAGATCCGCGACGTCATCAAGCTGACCGAACAATACGGCATCTCCGGCTTCCCTGTGGTCGAAGGCAAGATCGTCGTCGGCATCATCACCAACCGCGACCTGCGTTTCGAACAGGAGCTGGACGCCGAAGCCCGCGCCAAGATGACCCCGCGCGACAAGCTGGTCTACGTGATGGAGGGCGCCGACACGGTCGAAGCCAAGCGTCTGATGAACAAGCACCGCCTCGAGCGCGTGCTGGTGGTCAACGAGGCCTTCGAACTGCGCGGCCTGATCACCGTCAAGGACATCCAGAAATCGACCGAGCACCCGCTGGCATCGAAAGATTCCCAGGGCAAGCTGCTGGTCGGCGCCGCCGTCGGCGTTGGCGTCAAGGATGAGGAACGCATCGAGCTGCTGGTCGCCGCCGGCGTCGACGTGCTGGTGGTCGACACCGCCCACGGCCACTCGCAAGGCATCCTCGACCGGGTACGCTGGATCAAGACCAAGTTCCCCCACGTCGACGTCATCGGCGGCAACATCGCCACCGCCGCCGCCGCCAAGGCGCTGGTCGAATACGGCGCCGACGCGGTCAAGGTCGGCATCGGCCCCGGCTCGATCTGCACCACCCGCATCGTCGCCGGCGTCGGCGTGCCGCAGATCACCGCCATCTCCAACGTCGCCGACGCGCTGGCCGGCACCGGCGTGCCCTGCATCGCCGACGGCGGCATCCGCTTCTCGGGCGACATCTCCAAGGCCCTGGCCGCTGGCGCCTCGACCGTGATGATGGGTTCGATGTTCGCCGGCACCGAAGAGGCGCCGGGCGAAGTGATCCTGTACCAGGGCCGCAGCTACAAGTCGTATCGCGGCATGGGCTCGCTGGGCGCGATGTCGGACGGCTCGGCCGACCGCTACTTCCAGGACGCCACCATGAAGGCCGACAAGTTCGTGCCCGAGGGTATCGAAGGCCGCGTCGCCTACAAGGGCAGCGTGCTGGCGATCATCTTCCAACTGGTCGGCGGCGTGCGCCAATCGATGGGTTACTGCGGTTGCGCCACCATCGACGAGCTGCGCGAGAAGGCCGAGTTTGTCGAGATCACCTCGGCCGGCATGCGCGAATCGCACGTCCACGACGTGCAAATCACCAAGGAAGCGCCGAACTACCGTTCCGGCGACTAAGCCTCGAACGCCGGCGGCGCAGTGCTCCGCCGGCGTTGTCAGTTTTGCGGCGCGGACCGGTCCGGTCCCGCCTCCAGCGCGGCCCGCGCCTTGTGTGCGGCGGGCCGGCTATTCCGCAGCGATATCATCATTTTTAAAGCATCCAACCCATGCACTCTAAAATCCTCATCCTCGATTTCGGCTCCCAAGTCACCCAGCTGATCGCCCGCCGCGTGCGCGACTCCGGCGTGTTCTCCGAAGTGTATCCCTACGACGTCAGCGACGAGTTCGTGCGCAACTACGGCGCCGCCGGCGTGATCCTGTCGGGCAGCCACAGCTCGACCCTGGAAGGCGACGCGCCGCGCGCGCCGCAGGCCGTGTTCGAGCTGGGTGTGCCGGTGCTGGGCATCTGCTACGGCATGCAGACCATGGCGGCCCAGTTGGGCGGCAAGACGGAAAACGGCTTGGTGCGTGAATTCGGCTACGCCGAGATGCGCGCGCGCAGCCACACCAAGCTGCTCGACGGCATCAACGACTTCGTCACCGACGAGGGCCACGGCATGTTGAAAGTGTGGATGAGCCACGGCGACAAGGTCACCGAGCTGCCGCCCGGCTTCGTGCTGATGGGCGACACGCCAAGCTGCCCGATCGCCGCCATGGCCGACGAGGCGCGCCGCTTCTACGCGCTGCAGTTCCATCCGGAAGTGACCCACACCCAGCAGGGCAAGGCCATGCTGGGCCGCTTCGTGCACGAGATCTGCGGTTGCAAGTCGGACTGGAACATGCCCGATTACATCTCCGAGGCGGTCGAGAAGATCCGCGCCCAGGTCGGCACCGACGACGTCATCCTCGGCCTGTCCGGCGGCGTCGACTCGTCGGTGGCCGCCGCGCTGATCCACCGCGCCATCGGCGACCAGCTGACCTGCGTCTTCGTCGACCACGGCCTGTTGCGCCTGGACGAGGGCAAGATGGTGATGGACATGTTCGCCAAGAACCTCGGCGTCAAGGTCATCCGCGTCGACGCGGAAGACCAGTTCATGGGCCACCTGGCCGGCGTCAGCGACCCCGAGCAGAAACGCAAGATCATCGGCCGCGAGTTCGTCGAAGTGTTCCAGGTCGAGTCGGGCAAGCTGGTCAACGCCAAATGGCTGGCCCAGGGCACCATCTACCCGGACGTGATCGAGTCGGCCGGCAAGGGCAAGAAGGGCCAGACCATCAAGAGCCACCACAACGTCGGCGGCCTGCCCGAGACGATGAAGCTCAAGCTGCTCGAACCGCTGCGCGAACTGTTCAAGGACGAGGTGCGCAAGCTGGGCGTCGCCCTGGGCCTGCCGCACGACATGGTTTATCGTCATCCGTTCCCAGGTCCGGGCCTGGGCGTGCGCATCCTCGGCGAGGTGAAGAAGGATTTCGCCGACCTGCTGCGCCGCGCCGACGCGATCTTCATCGAAGAGCTGCGCAACACGCCTTACGAGTTCGTCGCCGGCCAGGCCGTCGACCAGGAGCAGATTCCGCTCAACTGGTACGAGGCGACCAGCCAGGCTTTCGCCGTGTTCCTGCCGGTCAAATCGGTCGGCGTGATGGGCGACGGCCGCACCTATGAATATGTGGTGGCGCTGCGCGCCGTGCAGACCCAGGACTTCATGACGGCGCACTGGGCGCACCTGCCGCACGCGCTGCTGGGCAAAGTGTCGAACCGCATCATCAACGAAGTGCGCGGCATCAACCGTGTGGTTTACGATATTTCGGGCAAACCGCCGGCGACGATCGAGTGGGAATGATTTTCGGTCCGGCAAAGTAAGGCCGGGCCCGATGATTCAAACGACTAAGCCCCTGATTTTCAGGGGCTTTTTCTATGGGAAATACTCCTTTGAGAGGAGCTGGAATTGAAGTGTCCGCATGGAAATATTTCCATGCGGGACTCTTGCTTTTCATGATATTATCCGTTGCGCAATTTTATTTAAAAATAAATGCCCGGTAAGCGCTGTTCAAGATGAGTAGGATGAACAAGGCCAGGTGAGCTCACGATTTCCATCGTGGGTGGATAAATTTTCTGGCGCTCCCGTTATGACATCAGGCATGTTCGCATTCTGCCGTTTCCATCTGCTGCGATTGTTTCACGCCCAACCCGTTCTGTCGCTTGTCGTCATGTTCAACGGCGTGGCGGCGCTGGCGGCGCTGCTGATCTGGATGGGCGAAACGCATGCCGTCGCTTCGGCCCAACAGCAGTTGCTTCAATTGCGCGGCCAATCGCAGCGGCTCGAGGCCGGACAGCGCGCCGCCCCGCCCGCCAAGCCAATCGCTCCGGTATTGCCGTGGTTCGACAGCGCCAGCCTGGTCGGCCAGTTCAGCCATATCGCCGGCGAGGCCAAGTTGCCGCTCGACGAGGTCGCCTATGTATTGGAGGAGGGCGGCAACCAGCCCTATTTGCGCTATCGGGTGACGATGACGGTGTCGGCGGCCTATCCGGTCATTCGGCGCTTCGCCGACGACGTGGCCGCCACCGCGTCCAACGTCGATCTCGACACCATCGCCTGCCAGCGCGCCGACGTCAGCACTCCGGTGCTGAGCTGCGAGCTGGCGTTTTCGGCGTTTTTCCGCAAGGACGGCCATGGATAAGGCGGCGCGCGTTCGTTGGGCGGTCCTGCTGTCCTGCCTGGCCGCGACCATCGGCGCGATTTTTCTCCCGCAAGGGCCGGTGGCGGGGCGGGCGGCGCCGGCGCCGGCGCCACGTGTCGCCACGACGCTGCCGTCCAACGTCGCCACGTTCGCCGAGGCCTCGGAGCCGGAACCGGCCGACGTGCCCGATGGCGACCCGTTCGCGCCGCGCGGATGGCAGGCGCCGCCGCCACCGGCGCCGGTGGCCTACAGCGCGCCGGCCCCGGTGGCGACGCTCGATTTGACGCCGCCCGGCCCGCCGCCGCTGCCGTTCCGCTTCGTCGGCCGCATGAGCGACGGCGCCGAATTGCTGGTCTACCTTGCGCGCGGCGAGCAGGCTTACGCCGCGCGGCCCGGCGAGGTGCTCGACGGCACCTACAAGGTGGCGGCCATCGGCCCGGCGCAGATCGAATTCGAGCATATTCCGACCGGCGCGAAACAGTCGCTGGCTTTCCCCGTAAGCGAACAGTAAATCCATGAACCTTTCATCTATCTTGCGCCATGGCCGCCGGCGCGCCGGCATGGTGTCCGTCCTGCTGCTGGCCGGTTGCGCCGCCGACATGCGCCACCGGGAGGGCATGGATGCGCTCAGCAACCACGACTATCCGCTGGCCATCGAACGCTTGGCGCAGGCGACGGAACTGCGGCCCAAGGACGTGACCCTGCGCAACGATTGGCTGCGCGCGCGCGAAACCTCGACCAGCAAGTTGCTCGAGCTGGGTGCCCGGGCGCACGTCGAGGGCAAGACCGCCGACGCCGAGCGGGCCTTTCGCACCGTCCTGAAATACGACCCCGACAACGCCCGTGCGCTGGCCGGACTGGAATCGCTCGCTACGGCCTCCCGCGCCGACGCCGACGCGGCGCTGGCGCGCCAGGCGTTCAAGCGGGGCGAGCTGGCGCTGGCCACCGAGCTGGCCGGCCGGGCCTTGCGCGCCGCGCCCATGCAGGCCGAGGCGCGCGCCGTGCGGCGCGAGATCGAGACCGTGCAGGCGCAGGAGATGCTGGTGATGCCGACCCTGGGCGGGGTCTACAAGAAGCCGATCAATCTGGAGTTCCGCGACGCCAGCATCAAGATGGTGTTCGACTCGCTGTCGCGCACCACCGGCATCAACTTCATCTTCGACCGCGACGTGAAGGGCGACCAACGCACCACCGTGTTCCTGAAGAAGACCACGCTGGACGATGCCATCGACGTGATCCTGTCGACCGGCCAATTGGAAAAAAAGATCCTCAACGCCAGCAGCGTTTTGATTTATCCCAACACGCCGGCCAAGACGCGCGAATATCAAGACCTGGTGGTCAAGGTGTTCTACCTGGCCAACGTGGAGGCGAAGCAGGCCGCCAGCATGCTCAAGACGGTGTTGAAGATCAAGGATGTCTTCGTCGACGAGAAGTACAACATGCTGGTGCTGCGGGAAAATCCGGAATCGATCGCGCTGGCCGAGAAGCTGATCGCCTTGCACGACCTGGAGGAGCCGGAAGTGATGCTCGACGTCGAGGTGTTGGAGATCAACCGGTCGCGCCTGCTCAACCTGGGCATCCAGTGGACCAACCAGTTCACCGTCACGCCGCTGGGCGTAACCAACTCAGGCACGGCAAGCGGCAGCGGAACGGGCAGCAGCAGCGGCGCCTCGGGCACGGGGACCTCGACGATGAAGTTGAGCGATTTGAAATCGCTCAACTCAGCCAGCCTGGGCATCACGGCACCGAGCGCCACGATCAGCCTGCAGAAGACCGACGGCGACGCCAAGCTGTTGGCCAACCCGCGCATCCGCGTGCGCGACCGCGAGAAGGCCAAGATCCTCATCGGCGACAAGGTGCCGGTGGTGACCACCACCAGCAGCGGCACCTTCGTCACCGAGAACATCCAGTACCTCGACGTCGGCCTGAAGTTGGAGGTGGAGCCGGACATCCATCTGCGCGACGAGATCGGCCTCAAGCTGGCGCTGGAGGTGAGCTCGTTGGTATCGTCGGTGAAGACCAACAATGGTTCGCAGGCCTACCAGATCGGCACCCGCAACTTCAACAGCGCGCTGCGGTTGAAGGACGGCGAGACGCAGATTCTCGCCGGCCTGATCAACGACGAGGACCGCTCGTCCGGCAACCGCATTCCACTGCTGGGCGACTTGCCGGTGCTGGGACGTCTGTTCGGCAGCCAAAACGACAACCGGCAGCAGACCGAAATCGTGTTGTCGATCACGCCCCACCTGATCCGCAACATCCAGCGCAAAAACGTCGGGGCGGAATCGTTCTGGTCCGGCACCGAGGCGGCCCTGCACAACAAGCCGCTGCTGTTGCGCAGCTTCGACGCGGCCGCCGCGGGCGTGGCCGGCAAGCCCGGTGTCACGGCGGACAACGGCAATCCGACGGCCGCCGCGCCGGTGCCGCCACCGAGCGCGCCCAACGCGCCCAAGCTGACCTGGCAGGGGCCGGCCAGCGCGAAAATGGGCGAAGTGGTGACCCTGACGCTGAACATGGACAGCCCCGAGCTGTTGCGCGCCGCCTCGCTGCAACTGGCCTTCAACCCGGCCGAGCTGCAGATCCTGTCGGTGCAGGAGGGCGACTTCTTCAGCAAAGCCGGCAAGAGCACCTTCAGCAACGTGGTCGACGGACCTGGCGGACGCGTTTCGATCGGCGCCGGTGCCGGCGAGGGCAACGGCGTAAAAGGAGCGGGGCGCGTGCTGACGCTGACCTGCAAGGCGATCCCCGGCCAGAACGCCATCGACAGCACCACGCTGAGCGTGATCGCGGTGACACCGATCGGCGGCCAACTCGCCGTCGGCCGGCCCGGCCTGCCGATCGTGCATACCTTGACGATCGCGCCATGACGGCGCTGGCCGGCACGCGCGGAGCGGAGGGCTTCAGCCTGATCGAGCTGCTCGCCTCGGCGGCGATTGTCGGCCTGTTGGCGTCGATCGCCGTGCCCTTCATCGAGACCACGGTGCGGCGGCAGAAGGAGCAGGCGCTGCGCGTCGCGCTGCGCGACATCCGCCAGGGTCTCGACGCCTACCGCCAGGCCGGCGTCGCCGGGCAACTGACCATCGCCAGCGGCAAGAGCGGTTACCCGCCGTCGTTGACCGAATTGACAGCCGGCCTGCCGGACCAGAAGCGGGCCAACGCCAAGCTGTATTTCCTGCGGCGGATTCCGCGCGACCCATTCTGCCCCGACGCCGGCGTGGCGGCCATCGACAGCTGGGGCCTGCGCAGCTTTGAATCGTCGGCCGAGCAGCCGAAGAAGGGCGACGATGTCTACGACGTCTACTCGACGTCGACCCAGACCGGCCTGAACGGCGTGCCCTACAAGGAGTGGTGACCATGCGCAAAGTACGCGGCTTCACGATGATCGAACTGCTGGTCACGCTGGCCATCATCGCCATGCTGGTGACGCTGGCCGCGCCGCGCTATTTCGGCAGCATCGAGCGCACCAAGGAGGACGTGCTGCGCGAGGACCTCTACATCCTGCGCAACGCCATCGACCACTATTATGCGGACCGGAACGTCTATCCGGCCGAACTGAAGGATCTGGTGAAGGAGAAGTATCTGCGCAGCCTGCCGGTCGATCCGTACACGCAGAGCGCCAACAGCTGGAAGGTCGTGGCGGCGACCGATGCCTCCCTCGGCGTGGTGGCCGACGTCAAGAGCGGCGCGCCCGCCGTTGCGCGCGACGGCAGCAAAGTGGCGGACTGGTGAACCATGCGGCGCGAACAAGGATTCAGCTATGTGGTGGTGATGTTCTTGGTGGCGATCGTCGCTCTGCTCACCGCGCGCGCGTTGGAGAACGTGCTCACCACCGCGCGGCGCGACAAGGAGGCCGAACTGCTGTGGGTGGGACGGACCCTGCGCGACGCCATCGGCGACTACCACCGCAGCACGCCGGGCTCGGACAAGAAGTACCCCAAGAAGTTGGCCGATCTGCTGGACGACAAGCGCGACTCCGGCGCGCCGCGCCGCTCCCTGCGCAAGGTGTATCGCGACCCGATCAGCGGGGCCAAGGAATGGGGCGAGGTGAGGACGGAGAACGGCGAGCTGATTGGCGTGTTTTCGCTGTCGACGCAGCGGCCCTTGCGGCGCAAAGCCGTCGGGCCGGACCTGCCCGGCTTCGACGACGCCGAGAGTTATCAGCAATGGCGGTTTATCTATGAGGCGAATTGATTCGGTGTATATGAATGTGGACATGAGGACGGGCGCGCCCGGACCGGCGCGGCAACGCGGCTTTACCATGCTGGAGCTGCTGGTGGTGCTCGCCATCATCGGCCTGCTGGCGTCCTTTGTCGGGCCGCGCTACTTCGCCCAGATCGGCAAGTCGAAGAGCCAGATCGCGCGCGCCCAGATCGACCTGTTCGACAAGGCGGTGATCCAGTATCGCATCGACGTCGGCAACTATCCGACGCAGGAGCAGGGCCTGGTGGCGCTGGTGGCGCCGCCCAAGGGCGAAGGCCTGTGGCGCGGTCCCTACCTGAAGAAGGCCGTGCCGCTCGATCCCTGGGAGCACGCCTACAGCTACAAGATCCCCGGAACGGACGAGCGGGAGTTCGAGATCGTCTCGTTCGGCAGCAGCGGCGTGGCCGGCGGCAGCGGTGAAGACGCCGATGTCGCCAATTGGCAATAGGGGGACGGGGAAATGCGGTTTCGCGCCAAAGTATTGAACCAACTGATGACGGTGGAGCACGTCGACGTCGACGCCGCCAGCGAGGCGGAGGCGCGCCGCTTTCTTGCCTCGTCCGGCGTGCGCGTGCTCGACCTGCGGCCGGCGCGCGCCGGCCTGAAGCGCAGGGGCAAGCCGAAGGCCTTCAACCTGGCGGTGTTCAACCAGCAGTTGCATTCGCTGCTGGACGCCGGCCAGACCGTGGTGGACGCCATCGAGGTGCTCGGCCGCAACGACAAGCGCGGCCGCAACCGCGCCATCTACGACACCGTGCTGCTGGCGCTGCAACACGGCAACCAGCTGTCCGACGCGATGGCGACGCTGCCATCGGTATTCCCGCCGCTGTACGTCGCCATGGTGCGCGCCAGCGAGACCACCGGCACCGTGCGCGCGGCGATCCGCCGCTTCATGCTGTACCAGCGGCAGATCGACGAGATCCGCGGCAAGCTGAAAGCGGCGGCCACCTATCCCGCCATCCTGCTCAGCGTCGGCTTCCTGGTGATCAGTTTCCTGCTGATGTATGTGCTGCCGCGCTTCAGCGCCGTCTACGACGACGCCGGCCAGAGCCGGCACGGCGCGGCCGGTTTCGTCCAGCTGTGGGGTGGCTTCGTGCGCAACAACACCACGCTGGCCTGGTCGGTCCTGCTGGCCGGCAGCGGCGCCGTGGCGGCGCTGGCGATGCATCCGGCCTTGCGCGCGGCCGCCTACCGCAAACTGTTGACCATGCCGTGGATAGGCGAGCGGGTGCAGGTGCTGCAACTGGCCCGGCTCTACCGCACGCTGGGCATGCTGCTGCGCAGCGGCGTCAGCGTGCTGCAGGCGATGCGCATGACGCAGGCCTCGATGCCGCCGGCGATGCACGCCGACCTGACGGCCGCCGCGCGCGGCGTCAGCGAAGGCAAGGCGATGTCGCTGGTGATGGCCGAGTACGGCCTGAGCACGGAGGTGGCGCAGCGCCTGCTGGTGGCCGGCGAGTCGTCCGGCAACCTGGAGGAAATGATGGAGCGGATCGCCGATTTCTACGACGAGGAGACGGCGATCTGGATCGACACGGCCGGCCGCCTGATCGAGCCGGCGCTGATGCTGGGCATCGGCGTGATCGTCGGCGCCATCGTGCTCATGCTCTACAGTCCGATTTTTGATTTGGCCAACATCGTTTGATGTGGCAATGATTGTGAAACCCACTATGTTGAATTTGACCACACTGGGCGACGCCATGCGCGCCGCCGTGCCGCGCCAGAACTGGCTGTCCCTGCTGGCCGAGCGGCTGGCGTTGCCCGAGACGGAGGCGCTGGTCGCCACGGCCGACGCGCTGGCCCTGCCGTACCTGGACGCCGTCACCCTGGCGGCGCTCAGCCCGGCGTTCGAGCTGGCCGGTTACGCCGACATGGTCGAGCGCCTGCTGCTGGTCGGCATGGACGGCGCGGGGCGCCTGATCGCCGTGCTCGGCCTGCCGCTGGACGCCGACGCCGGCGCCTGGCTGGCCCGCTTCGCGCTGCAGGAGATCCACCTCGGCGATCCACGCGCCATCCACGCCCGGCTCGAATCGCACGAGGCGATGTTCAGCGCGGTGGCCGACGCGGTCGGCGTGGAGCAGGCCGCCGAGCTGGCGCGCGACGCCAGCGCCGACATGACGCTGACCTCGATCCAGGGCGAGGCCAGCCCGGCGGTGCGGTTGATCAACTCGACCGTGTTCGACGCGCTGCGCCTGGAGGCCAGCGACATCCATCTGGAGTCGCTGCCGCAGGGGCTGGTGATCAAGTTCCGCATCGACGGCGTGCTCAACCGCATTGCGGCGGTCAACAACCCGGCGCTGGCCGAGCAGGCGATCGCCCGCATCAAGGTGCTGGCCGAGCTCGACATCGGCGAAAAGCGCATCCCCCAGGACGGCCGCTTCCGCGTCGCCGCCAAGGGGCGCGACATCGACATCCGCGTCTCCATCATGCCCAGCATCCACGGCGAGGACGCCGTACTGCGCGTGCTCGACAAGAAGGCGCTGACCGACAGCGTGCAGCGGCTGACCCTCGACTCGCTCGGCTTCGACAGCCAGACCATCCACCTGCTGCGGCGCCTGGCCGCCGAGCCCTACGGCATGATGCTGGTGACCGGCCCGACCGGCAGCGGCAAGACCACCACGCTGTACGCCGCGCTGACCGAGATCAACCACGGCGAGGACAAGTTCATCACCATCGAGGACCCGGTCGAGTACCAGCTGCCCGGCGTGCTGCAGATTCCCGTCAACGAAAAGAAGGGTTTGACCTTCGCCGTGGGGCTGCGCTCCATCCTGCGGCACGACCCGGACAAGATCCTGGTCGGCGAGATCCGCGATCCGGAGACGGCGCAGATCGCCGTGCAGTCGGCGCTGACCGGCCACATGGTGTTCACTTCGGTCCACGCCAACAACACCTTCGACGTGATCGGCCGCTTCATGCACATGGGTGTCGACCCGTACAACTTCGTCTCCTCGCTGACCGGCGTGGTGGCGCAGCGTTTGCTGCGGCAGAACTGCCCGCACTGCAACGAAGCGGTGACGCTGGACGCGCAACTGCTGGCCGAGTCCGGCATCGCCGATCCGCAGAACTACCGCTTCCACGCCGGACGCGGTTGTGCGCAGTGCCGCAACACCGGCTACAAGGGGCGGCGCGCGGTGGCCGAGGTGCTGCGGCTGACCGACGAAATCCGCGAGATGATCATCGCGCGCGCCTCGATCCGCGCGCTGAAGGCGCAGGCGCGCAAGGAGGGCACGCGCTTCCTGCGCGATGTCGCGCTGGAACTGGTGCGCGCCGGCCACACCACTTTGCAGGAGGTGAACCGTGTCACATTTGTGGCCTGAAACGATCAGCGTCGGCCTGTTCGCCGACCAATGCTGGCTGCGCCGCGGCCGCACCCTGAGCCTGGCCGATGGGCACGGCCAGGCGGCCGCGCCGGAGCGCTTGCTGTCGTCGTTGACGGAGCTGTTGGCCGGCCAGCCGCAGGCCGCCCTCAAACGCGCGCGGCTGCATGTGCTGGTGGCCGACAGCGCCGCCGCGATCACCGTCTTGCCCTGGCAGGAAGCGCTGAGCGGCGCCGACGAGTGGCGCGCCTACGCCCACGCCTGCTTCGAGCGCCAGGGACAGGCGCTCGACGACGGCTGGGCGCTGCAGACCGGCTTCCGTCATTTCAGGGGTGCCGGCCTGGCTTACGCCATGCCGCAAGCCTGGCTGGGCGAGTTGCTGGAAGTGGCCGGTCGGGCCGGCCTGCGGCTGGCCAGCGTGCTGCCGGTATCGGCCGCCGCGTACTGGCGCCACGGCGGCACGCCCGGTGCCGCGCCCGACCTGTTGCTACTGGCCGAGGCGCACCGCATCACCGGCCAGTTGTGGGCGCGCGGCCGCCTGCTGGGTGTCGATGTGCAGCCGGTGATCGGCGGCGTCCATGCCACCGGCGCGCGGCTGCTGCGCCGCATGAGCGCGCTTCAACCAAACATCGGATCGGTGCAATGGTGGTCCTCGGCTGTCGGCGGGGAGGAGCCACCGCTGGCTTTTATTGGCGAGACTTTGGCCGAGGCCCGGCTGGTACGGCTGGCGCGGGAAGTGTGGAGCTAAGGAATGATGGACATGCACAATTACTTGAAGCCGCGTCCCCGTTTTGTGGTGTTGCTGGTTGGCGCCGCGCTGGTGCTGGGCATCCTGGCGATCTACGCCGCCGCCATGGCGGTCGGGCGGCACACGCAGGCCGACGCGATCGTGCAGCAGGCCGAACGCTTGCGCGTCGCACAGGTGGTCAAGCCGACACCGGTGCCGAGCAGGACCGAATTGGAAGAGCAAAAGCGCTGGGCCGTATTCAAGCTTGAGCGCGATTTCTCCTGGGCGCCGCTGTTCAACGCGCTGCAGGTGGCCGGCAATCCGAACATCGAATTGCTGGAATTCCAGCCGGACAAGGCCGGCGGCCGCGTCATGCTGCGCGGCGAGGCCAGGGACGAGGAGGCGTTGATTGCCTTTATGGAGACGCTGGCGGCGCAGCCGCTGTTGCGCAACGTGCATCTCAGCCACCGCAAGATCAAGCGGCGCGATCGGCTGGTCACGGTGGCCTTCGAGATCAAGGCGGCGATGCGGCGCGATAGCTCGGTCTCACCGGCAAACTGAACAGGCAGGGGCAGCGGCGGTGTATTTTAATTCGGTCTCCAATGAAATATTTCATCTGTAATATATTTCCATATGGATATATTTATGTTACTATTTTCCCAATTCTACTTTTTTGGCAATTTTTCTCCTGCGTATGGAGTGATCCTGTGAAGAAAGAAATTGGGTAGGTTTTCCTGAACTCGCCGCGTGGTTTGCGCAAGTTTATAGGTCAAATATCTCCAGAAGAAAAGATTTCATCGCACTTTTGGCGAGGCCTGCTTGCGCCCGCTGAGAGTGTGCCGCCGCCGCTTTGCCAGTCCACACAACTATCTCCATGTCCACCACCATGAACAGCCATCCGACTCCGCACACCCGCCGCCATCCATTGCCGACGGTATCTTCGATTGCTGGAATGTTGTGCCTGCTGGTGCGCATGGCCTTGTTGCTGCTGCTGGGGGGCGGGCAGTTGGCCCACGCGCAGGCCGGCGCGCCGGTGCCGACCATCTCCTCGCCGTTGCAGGGGGCGAAGTACTCCGCTCTGAGTTCCGCCGCGACCCTGAACTACTCGGGCAGCACGACGATTGACGCCGGTGCCAAGATCGTCAAGCTGGAGGTGTATGACGGCACCAGGCTGATCCGTTCGGGCGGGGCGGTCACGACGTTGACCTTCGCTCTCGGCACGGCGTTAGGGAAGCACCGGGTCGAACTGCGCGCCACCGACAGCTTGAAGCGGGTCGGCAGCGCCTTCGTCGATTTCGAGGTCATCGCCGCCGTGGCGCCGACGGTGCGCATGACGGCGCCTTCGGCCGGTCAGAGTTTCGCCATCACCAGCGGGGTGACGGTGCCGGTGACGGTGAGTGGAGACGCGACTGCCTTCAACGACGCCAGGATCACCCGCATCGATGTCATGGAGGGCGCCGTCAGCCTCGGCAACGCGCTGGGCGACACAATAAATGCGGTGGTGCCACTCGATCTGGGGCCGCACATCCTTCACCTGCGGGCCACCGACGGCATCGGTAAGACGACCACGACCACGCCAGTGACCGTCAACGTGACGGCGCCGGCGCCGACGGCCGTGTTCACCAGTCCGGCGCCCAACAGCATCGAATTGGCGGCGGACAAGACGGCGACGGTGGAACTGACCGGTGTGGCGACCGTCGATCCGGCGGCGGCGGTGGCCACGCTGGAGGTTTGGGAAGGCACGGTAAGAAAATTTTACGCTTCGAACAAGAGCCCAAACTTGGCTGGGAAGGTGGTGTTCCCGCTCGGCCCGCATAGCGTGGAGTTCCGCGTCACCGACAACCGGGGCATGACCGCCAAGGCGTATACCAACTTCACCGTGCAGGCCGCGTTGCCGGCCACCGTGACGATGACTGCGCCACGCGACGGCAGCAGTTTTGCCCTCACCAGCGCGTTGACGGTGTTGGTGCCGGTGAGCGCCAGCGCGCGCGGCGCGGGGGCGGCGACGATCGAAAAGATCGAAGTGCTCGACAACAACGTGCCGCGCCTTACCGTCGACGGCGATAGCGTCAACGATGCCGTCCCCTTGGCTTACGGCCCGCACGTGGTGAAACTCAGGGTGACCGACAGCATCGGCAAGGTGACCCTCTCCGAACCGGTGGATGTGCTGGTGACGGCGCCCGATCCGGCGCCGGAGTTGACGCTGCCGGTCAAGGACGATACCTATCTGACGCCGACCGCGACCGCGAACGTATTGATGAACGGTAAGCCCAACCTCAGCGGCGGGGCCATGCTCAGGATGGTTGAATTTTATGAAGGTGGCAAGCGGATCTACATAACGCCGACCGCCGTGCCGCCGGCGAACCCCATCGTCCCGACCATGAACGTGCGGCTGGCGTTCGCCGTCGGCCTGCACACGGTCGAGGCGCGGGTGACCGACAGCCGCAACAAGAAGGGCAGCGATGTCGTCACCTTCACGGTGGCCGACGCGCCGCCGGCGCTGCTGGCGATGTCGTCGCCGGCCAACGGCGCCAGCTTCGCCATCACCGCAGGCACGATGGCGGGCGTGCCGTTCAAGGCGACGGCACGCTCGGTCAGCAGCGCGACCATCGCGCGGATCGACGTCCTGGAAGGCGCCCGCGTGGTGCACACCGTCAAGGGCGACAGCCTGGACGAACTGGTCGATCTGCCCTTGGGCGAGCACAAGCTGCAATTGCGCGTCGTCGACAGCGTCAACAAGATGACGCTGGGCGAAGAGCTCAACATCAGTGTGACGGCGCCGGCGCCGGAGCCCAGCTTCGCCGCGCCGGATCCGGACAGCATCTTCCTCGCGCCTATCCCCACGGGCGCCATTGTCGAGCTGGTCGGCCTGGCCAACCTGGCGCCGGGCGCCGGCGTGTCGCGTCTGGAGTTCAAGGAAAACGCGACGGTGTTCGCGGTGTCGGCGGCGGCATCGGCCACGCTGACCAGCAAGCGCACTTTCACGATCGGCAAGCACACGGTGGACTTCAACGTGACGGACAACCGCGGC
The DNA here is from genome assembly GCF_016461825.1 of Rugamonas violacea. GTDB lineage: Bacteria > Pseudomonadota > Gammaproteobacteria > Burkholderiales > Burkholderiaceae_D > Rugamonas. The sequence goes on from NZ_JAEMNU010000078.1 coordinate 46,824, forward strand.
ATGAAGGCCAGCACCAGCATCAGTTTCGAGGTCGTGCCGGCCTCGCCGGCGATCGTGACGCTGGCCGCGCCGCTCGACGGCAGCAGTTATCCGGTATCGACCGGCACGACCGGGCCGGTGCAACTGACCGGCGGCGCGGTGGCGGTGGGCGAGGCGACGATCGCCAAGCTGGAGGTGCTCGACACCAACAACCGGATAGTGCATACGGCCTTGAAGGTCGACAAGCTCGACATCACCTTGAACCTGGCTGCCGGCAAGCACGCGTTGCAGATCCGCGCCACCGACAGCGTCGGCAAGGTCGCGCTGAGCACGCTGGCGAACATCATCATGACGGTGCCGGCGCCGATCGCCACGCTCGACGGGCCGGACGACGGCAGCAAGTATTTCACCGCCGGCGCGACGGCCAATGTGACCATCAGCGGCAGCGGCACGGCCTATAACGGCAGCACGATCGGCAAGATCGAACTGCTCGACGGCGGGCAGCTGATCGCCTCCAGTGCCGGTCGCCTGTTCAACCAGGTCAAGCCGCTGGCCGTCGGCCGGCACGCGCTGCAACTGCGCTCCTACAACAGCCTGCAGCAGACCGCGCTGAGCGAGGCGGCCAACATCGAGGTGGTCGCGGCGACGGTGGGCAACGACGCCCAGTTCGTGTCGCAAACGGTGCCGGCGGCGATGCGCGCCGGCCAGCCCTATAACGTGGTGGTCAAGATGCGCAACACCGGCACGCTGGCCTGGCAGGACGCCGGCGGCTACCGCCTGGGCGCGCAGAACCCGGCCGATTCGCGCACCTGGATCAGCACCGGCCGCGCCCACGTCAGCGGCGTGGTGGCGACCGACCAGGTGGCCACGTTCACCATACCCGTCACCGCGCCGAGCAAGCCGGGCAGCTACAATTTCCAGTGGAAGATGGTGAAGGAGGGCGCCGGCTGGTTCGGCGCCAACACGGAGAACCTGGTGGTGGTGGTGGCGGCCGGCGCCGGTCCGAGCGCCAGCCTGCAGGTATCGCCGAGCAATGTGCGGATGGTCGGCAGCACGCCGGCGACGCTGAGCTTCAGCGGCAGCGGCGCCGAGCCGGGCCGCAAGATCGTACGACTTGACCTGTACCGCGACGCCGGCGACGGCTATGGCGCGGCGGTCAACACCATCGCCGGCGGCACCGCCAGCCTGAGCCTGAACGTCAAGCGCAACGAGACGGGCGGCGTGTACCGTTACAAGCTGCGCAGCACCGACGACCTGGGCGTGTCGACCGACTCCGAGCCGGTGTTGGTCAACGTGACCGACAGCCCGCTGCTGGGCATGGTCAAGGGCGTGCGCATCGACGCACAGAACAAACCGCAACTGGTGGGCTGGATGTGCCAGGCCGGCATCAGCCAGCCTTTGGTTTATCAAGTGTTGTTGGATGCGCCGACCGTGGCCACCAACGGCATCGTGCTGACCAGCGGCACGGCCAACCTGGGCGACGAACCGGATAGCGCGAACGTCGAAGCGCAGTGCGGCACGCCCGGCGCCAAGCACTTCTTCAGCGTCGATCTGAGCGCCTATACCGGCGAATACAGCGGACGCTCGATCTATGTGCAAGCCAAACCGGGGCCGGTGGTCCAAGCACCGGCGGCGCGCAGCGCGATGAGGGCGCAGGGCGGCCGCAGCTTGGCGCAAGCCCAGGGCACCGCGCCCGCCGCGCAAGCCCTGGCGGCCGCCGCCGCCGATGTGCCGCCGGCCGTCATGCCGTGCGAGGACCGCACCTGCACCATGCCGGGTAGCCTGCGCATCGCGCTGACCACGCCGGGCAAGAGCGAAAAATTCCTGGCGCCGGCCACCGTCTTCATGAGCGCCCAGTTGAGTGGCGGGGAGGGCCCTTACGACGAGGTGGCCTTCGCCGTTGACGGCCAGTGGAGCGCCGGCGCGCCCGACACCGTTGTCGGCCGCTATTTCGCCAGCCAGAAGGATCTGGCCGCGCGCACCACGCCGTATCTGATCCAGGCCAAGGTGCGCCAAGGCGACATGACGATCTTCTCTGAAACGAGACCAATCCTGATCGGCGCCGCGCCAGTCCTCACGCTGACTCCAACCGCACCGAAGGATGGGGCGAAGTACGGTATTGGCGTGCCGATTACCTTGAGCGTTACCGCAGTCGATTCCGCCACCGCCATTCAATCCGTGAAATTCTATGCCAACGATGCGCTGATTGGCGTTGCTCTTAATGGCAGTGGCAGCTGGATTGCCAGTTGGACCGCAACCATCGCCGGTCCGTATGTGATCACTTCGCGCGCATTCGACGGCAAAGGTGTTCAATTGTTGCAGTCCGCTGCGGCGAACATTGTCGTGTCCACCGACCCGATTGGTGGGGGCGATCCAATTGCCATTGCCATCGATGTTCCGTATTTGGACAAGTTGGATGCCGGAACCCTACCCGGTAGTTTGAATGTGGGCTCCAACGGTAAGGCAAGCTACGACATTGCATTGGTGGTACCGCCAGGCACCGCCGGCGTACAACCGAGCCTATCGCTTAATTACAGTGGCGCGTCGCCGAACGGTCTGCTTGGCCTCGGGTGGAGTTTAAGCGGGCTGTCGAGTATTCAACGTTGCGGCAAGACGATCGCGCAAGATGGAGTCAATGGTCGGATCAGTTTTGATCACGCTGATCGTCTGTGCCTGGATGGACAGCGACTGGTGTTGGTGAACCAGGCCATGAGTGATGACAACTATTGGTCCGACAATGCGGAGTATCGCACGGAGATTGAAAGTTTTAGTCGCGTCAAAACTCAAAAAATCAATGGCCTGCGCAGCTTCCGTGTCGAAGCCAAGGATGGTCGCATCATGACCTACGGTAGCACGGAGACCAGTTATGTAAAAGCGATACTGGGTTCGCCCAACAGCGGGGAGGCGGCAAAGCAATCTCCTCCGCAAGAGAAAACCGGCCCTCAGTCTTGGGCGCTCGACAGCGTAGTCGATCGTATGAACAACTACGTCAGCTTCGTCTACGAGCAAGACAAGTATGGGGAGCATCGGCCCAAATTTATGCGCTATGGCGGCAACGGAATGCCCGCCCACGCAGGTATCGTGTTCGACTATGAGGAGCGGTCGGATATCTGGACCCGCTATATCGACGAGACGCGGAACGACCTGCGTATGCGTCTTTCACGCATAACCACGTATGTCGGCAGCAATTTGAATGGCGAAATAGCCACCGGTGGCAGTAAGGTCCGTGAATATACGCTCGCGTATGAGCAGAGTCCGACCAGCGGTCGTAGCCTACTCAACGCGGTTAAAGTGTGTGCCCGCAATCCCCAGACGTCGGCAATGGAGTGTCTGCCCGAAACCAGTTTCTCGTGGGGAAAGCCGGATCCGCTCAAGAAGCCCGGGTTTGCCAGCAAAGGTGCATGGCCCGGCGCGCCGGTCTTGACCACATGGAATCGCGTAGGTGGCCGGAATGTGTCGACGAACCACGCCGATTACTTTGCCTTTAGCGATTTCGAGAATCATGGCTTTACCGACGTGCTGGAAAAGCGCGTTGCGTCGCCTATCCCGGCCGATGACGGCTCCCAGGACTCGAGCGAAAAGGAGTCGCGCAACAAGATCGCTCCGGGAACCTTGAGAGCTAAGTATCGCTATTTCCACAATACGGGAAACGCGTTTTCCGAGCATGAATACAACATCGACGTCGAGGGATCTCATCCTGAGTTTGTCGTTCTCAATATTGGTGATTTCAATGGGGACGGTGCGCCGGACTTATTGGTCGACACCAGTCGCGGCGCCAAAGTATGTTTGTCGCCGCTGGGCCGTCCTGAGGGCGCGGGCACTGCCGGATCGATGATCACTTTCGTTTGCAATGGACAACGGGCACTCGGCCAAAACAAGGATGTCGAGCTTCCTTATGTTGTCGATATCGTTGGCGATGGACGCTCGGCGTACTACGGCAGCCAGATTCGAAGCGGTGGTGCCGAGGTGTGCTGGTCCAAGGGCTGCGTTGTCGATAAAAATGCACCGAACTATGTGATTTCCAGCGGCATTAATTTGCCGCAGGAGCTGCGCTCTTCGCTGCGCGACCATGTTGCAATGACCGAAATGGTGGACTTCGCTGGCGTTGGTAAGCCATATGAGGTCCGTTGGTCCGAGACCCAAATGGTTGACAAGGGTGATCCAAGCGATTCGGGCGAAAAATTTTATGAATGGAAAAATCCGTCGGGGTATGTCGCCATCACCGGTTTTGGCACGCCCGACGGCAGCTCGCCGATTGCCAATGTGTTGGGATATGCCTATCCGGAAAACAAGCCTTGCATCATTTCCTTGTCTTGCCAGCCGTATTATTTCGATACGCCATCTTTGAACTCTGGACTGTCAGCGGACTTCAATGGTTCGGGCCAGAGCGGCTTGGTGTTTGGATATGCGGGTCAGGACAGCACCGGCGTTCATTTGAAATTGCCCGATTTGACAGTCTGTCTGTCGACCGGCCGGGCACTGGATTGCCGTGTTCGGCAAAAGTATAGCGGCAGCGACTACGCGTCCGTTCTCGCCGTCGGCAACTTTATCGGCGATGGCCAACCGTCGATCCTTGTCGGTACCGTGCAGACCTTGGCCGGTGGCTATCAGCATCGCACTGGCGACCTGCAGATGTGCAGGTTGCTTGGCGACGACACCAGTGGCGGCACGTCCAAAAACGACAGTAATATCGTGTGCGAGCCATGGAGCGGTGTGAAGCCGCCCCTTAACCCAACATCTGACCTCGCCGCGCGAGACCAGGTGTATTTCATGGATCTGCTTGGCACGGGACGCATGCAATTGGTGTATTACCATGTTGGTCAGTTTGACGGGAACAATGAGCTGAAGGGTGATTATTGGGAGCTTTTGGAACCAATCGATTTGGCCAAGGATAAAGAGGCGCTGGACCAGGTTGTCAGCGTGAAGAATGGCTTGGGCCTGGTTTCTTCTGTTGAATTTGTTGATGGTGTTGCTGCCGGGGTAGTCGGCGCCGGCCGGACTGGCGTGATGGCCTATCCTATGCGCGCCGTCACCAGCCCGAACCGGGTTGTTGGCAAGCTGCGGACCGGCACCGGAGCCGGCGCCGACCGAACCATGGCTTATCAATACCTGGACGGGGCCATGGATCTCAGTGGCCGTGGCCTGCTTGGTTTTGCCAAAGTCATTACCACGGACGAGCAAAGCAGTATCGTGACAACGACCGAGTACAGCCAGGCTTGGCCGTTTAACGGCATGGTCAAGTCGAGCAAAGCCGTTTGGAATGGCGTGACTCTGACTGATGTGCAGAACGCTCCGATGATCGCGAGACCTGTCCCACAGGCCAACGGCAGCAGTACGTCCTTCCCGTATGTTGAGCAGTCCAAAGCGGAGCGGCGCGATCTGGATAGCAGCGAGTTGGGCACGACCTTGACGCAGAACCACTATGACGACTGGGGAAATCTGGACAAGCAAACGGTGACAAGTAGCGCCAGCGATGGCGCGGTGTTCATCAACGATACCGCGACCAACTTCCGCAATGACGGCGCGCGTTGGTTGCTGGGATTGCCGACATCGATAGTCAAGACGCGTACCGAGCCGTTGGCAACCGCTGTTGCACGCGCGCTTGCCCGTGACTACGATCCGGTCACAGGATTGCTGTCGTCCGAGGTCCAACAGCCCGGCGACCCGAAGTATCAGCTGACGACGAGCTATGATCGCTCCGGCAACGCGTTTGGTCTGGTTGGCACGGTCACGCAGACATGGTTCGATCCCTATGAGAACGTAGGCAAGAGCCGCACGCTCAGTGCGATCACCTACGATGCGAATGGCCGCTTCATCAGCACGCTCAAGAACGCGGCTGGCCACCAGGAAACGCACTTCAACGATCCGGCAACCGGGGCTCGGACCATGCTGGTCGGGCCGAACGCACTTGCCACTCGTTGGGAAGTCGATGGTTTCGGGCAAGCACGGCGGGAACTGCGTGCCGACGGCAACGAGACGCGCACCTACTCCAAGCAATGTGACTTCTCCTGTCCCGTGAACGCGGCGATGGTGCAGATCAACGACACCTTCCACGGCACGAAACGAAGCGGCGTTCCCAAAATGATCTATGCCGACGCGGCGGGCCACCCGCTGCGCTCGCAGACCTGGGGATTCGACGGGCGGATCATCGTCGCCGATGCCACTTACGATAGTTGGGGGCGTCTGTCGAGGAGCGACCGGCCGCACTTCGCCGATGAAACGGCGCAGATGGACAATCTGCAAGGCTACGACGAGCTGAGTCGTGTCGTCAGCGTGACAACGATTGATGAAGCAGGCCGCTTGCAGGAGGCCAAAACCGAGTACCGCGGTTTCAAGACGGTGTTGACCAACGCCCGACAGTTCACGCGCACGGAGCTGCGCAATGTTGTTGGCCAGATGAAGAAGGTCACCGACGCCAAGAACGGTGTCGTGGAGTTCGACTACGACCCGTTCGACAACTTGCGCAAGACGATCGATGCGAAGAAGAACGTCATCACGGTCGAGTATGACTTGTTGGGACGCAAGATCGAGCTGAGGGATCCCGACCTTGGCTGGATCGGCTACAAGGTCGATCCGCTGGGCCGCACCTGGTCGAGCACCACGCCGCGGCAGCGCGCGTCCCAGCAGAGTACCCGGACCGAATTCGACGTGCTGGACCGCATGATCGGACGCTATGAGACCGACCTGGAAAGTCACTGGGTGTTCGACACGGCGCCCACCGGCGTGGGGCAGCTGGCCGAGGCGTACACGCAAACAGGGCAGGGCCGGGACTACGACCGCGTGCACACGTATGACGACAGTGGACGTCCGTTCGAAACGACGCAGCAACTGAGCGACGCCAAATACACCAGCCGCACCGAGTATGACGCCTGGGGCCGTGTCGCCAAGCAGACGTATCAGCGGGGCGCCGACGGCGCCAAGGTGTTTGGGCTGCGTTACAACGGCTTCGGCTATCTGGCGCGGCTGGAGCGGGGCGATCTCGTGTTGTGGGAAGTATCGTCGCAGGACGCGGCGCAGCGCCCGACGCGTGTCGCGTTGGGCAACGGCCTGACGCAGAGTCGCGACTTCAATCCCGTCACCGGCCTGCTGGAGAACGGCACCTTGCAGACGGTGGGCGCTGCCTTGCGCCTGCAGGAGGGCTACCATTACGACGTGCTGGGCAATGTGCAGAGTCGCTCGCAGTTTTGGGACGGGGTCGGATTCCACGAGGAGTTCAGCTATGACGCGCTGAACCGTCTGGAGTCGAGCACGGTGGCGCAGACCAAGCAGGTGTTCGAGTACGACGCGGTGGGCAATTTCACCAGGAAGTCGAACGTTGGCGCCGGCGCCTACCAGTACGGACCGGCCGGCGGCAAGGCGGCGGATCCCCACGCGCCGGGGCCGAACGCGGTGTTGGGCATCCCCGGCATCGCCGGCGCCTTCGAGTACGACGACAACGGCAACCTGCTGAAGGGGGCGGGGCGGGAGGCGAGCTGGTTCAGCTTCGACATGCCCGAATGGTTGAAGAACGGCACGAGCAAGTCGAGCTTCGTCTATGGTCCCGAGCACCAGCGCGTGCGGCAGGAGCGCAGCGACGGGACCAAGCTGATCTACGCCGGCGCGCAGGAGGTCGAAAACAGGAGCGGCCCGGTGACGGTCAAGACCTATTGGCCGATGGGCATCGGGATGGAGGTCGAGCGGGAGGGCGGCGCGACCGAGCTGAACTGGATCCACCTGGACCGCCTGGGCAGTCCGATCGCGATCAGCGACCAGGGCGGCAACGTGGTGGAAAAGCTGGCCTACGACGCGTGGGGCAAGCGCCGCCAGCTCGACGGCCGTCCGGTGAACGGCACGGCGACGCCGGATTCGATCGACGGGAAAGTGGACAACCGGGGCTTCACCGGCCATGAGATGCTGGACCAGCTGGACTTGGTGCATATGAATGGCCGAGTGTATGATCCCTTGATCGGCAAGTTCCTGTCGGCCGACCCGCTGGTGACGGATCCGTTTGACGGGCAGAATTACAACCGTTATTCCTATGTGCTGAACAATCCGACCAATCTGACCGATCCGAGCGGTTTTTGCTATGTGCCAACCGGATCGTCCATCTGTAAACGTACGGGCACAAGGGGCGGGGATCCAGTTACAGTTATTTCTGATGGGGCGTTATCGCCGAATCGGGCATCAGACGCGAAGTCGGTTGAAACCAGCCCGTCCGCCACAGGCAACTACCACGCCGAAGGTTCCGTGAATGCCAAAAACTTCGGAGCGGCAAACAATGCACCTGCCACTCAGTCGTATATTGGAATGGGGGAAGACGGAGTTCCATATCGTTACGAAGGACCCGCTGCAGAGCCCAAGTCTACGTCCCAGAAAATCAAAGATGGCGTGGGTGATTTTGTTGAAGGTGCCATGCACGCTGCGGAAGGGATTCCCGGAGAGGGAATTGCTTTTGCTGGAGTTGTTAGGATTACCCGTGCAGCAAATTCGACCGTAATCGGGGCGCTAGAAAGAGGTGCTAGTGGCTTGTCGGGGCTGTGGTTTGGCGAAATGCGAACGGCCTTGATGACGGCACAGGATTCTTACAAAGGTAGTACGGTTATTGGTCATGCTCTTTCAAAGCATGCTGGACGTAATCCGCAGATATGGGGACGGATTTCCGGTTCAATGAAGACTTGGAACGACCAAGCAATGAAGCAATTTAGAGAGATCGTTCGTGCACCTGGAGAATTTCAGGAAAAGGCTTATGATGGAATTAAGTTCCTTGAAAAGCGTTTAGAGGACGGCCGAGGTGTTCGACTCAATATGGACTCGACATTTAAAGGCTTTATTGATTAAGGAACTCATGCGAAATACTTTCGAAATTATATTTGAAAATGTATCTGAGCCTAGTGTGGACGGGCTCGTTAACGAGCTGTTGTCGCACGCGAAAGATATCGAATCGATTGAACTCTCGGAGGAGGGTACGTCAGAAAATAGCGATGTGTTTGGCCGAGAAAAATTGACCAAACTGTTGCTGGCTAAAGAGGCGCTGACGGCGATGATTCGTGTACGACGGTTTTTCGTAAATGCGGTTGTACTCGATGTTGCCTTGGTGAGAGTGGTCAAATACGAAAATACTGTCGATGTGGACATTAGCTTTGACATCGAAGAGGAAAAAAATCCAGTTTCGATAATGAGTTCCTTACATCCGTATGCCTTGGAACTGGCGAGCTCTTTCTCGGTCGGAAACGTGTACGGAGGACTGGAGCCCGCAGACGACTGTGCGACTCGATATTTTACTAACTTGGAATTGGGGCCTTTACCCCACAGCGATAAATAGATTCGGCAAACAATATTGGAGTTGCCGGTGCAAAAGCAGCAGCACCTAGCGATGGACGTGCGCTAGCAGAACTAAATATCCCTAAGGTAGTTGTACAAGGCTATCTCCGTGCGATGGCAGATTTTGCGGACAACAATCGCGGCATATACGGATGGGGTTGAGCAGTCGGGCTAGCTGAGTCGTGTCGTCAGCATGACAACGATCGATGAAGCAGGCCGCTTGCAGGAGGCCAAAACCGAGTACCACGGTTTCAAGACGGTGTTGACCAACGCCCGGCAGTTCACGCGCACGGAGCTGCGCAATGTTGTTGGCCAGATGAAGAAGGTCACCGACGCCAACGGTAGTTGTCAACAAAGTTGTCGCGTCACTTCATGCAGCCAGCTTCACTAATTCAGGTTCAGCCCGTTCCGGATTGAGCCAAACCTCGTCCTTCAATTTCTGTAAGCGCTCCACGAACCCCAACCTATTCAGCCAGGCAGAATGCTGGTTAAATCCGGGGTATGCAAATCCTTCACATTCCACGGCAGCAGCGC
>NZ_JAEMNU010000079.1:0-133459 GCF_016461825.1 Rugamonas violacea
CTGCGCAAGCAAGGCCACAGCATGCTCGACGTGCTGTACCGTGCATTTATTGGCGATCCGATCATGCCTGCTGCATAGCGGCTGAACAGTTACGAAAAAACGTCATTCCGCATCGGCGGACCGCCGCGCAGGCGGGAATCCATGCTGCGCTGGACAGGATGCGGCGTATGGGTTCCCGCGTACGCGGGAACGACGAGTTTTAGAGGTGCCTTAAGGGCACTTCGAAAAACCACCAAATTGTCGTTCCCGCGTAGGCGGGAACCCATGCTGCGCCAATGGATATGCGGGGTATAGATTCCCGCCTGTGCGGCGGTCCGCCGATGCGGAATGACGGTTTTTCGAGGTGCCCTTAAGTTAAGCAGCACCGCGCGGCCCGATCCCGATTTGTCAGGCGATGATGTCCCCGCTGAGCTTTGCGTGCAGCATGCGCATCAACGCGTCGATGGAGATTGAACGCTGGCTCGACGTCAACATACCAAGATGAATGTCCAGCGCCGCTTCCAGCCGGCTGAAGATCTGTTCCCAGTCGCGGGTATCCAATGCCACCTCATCGAGCGCCACGATATCCTTGGGCTCCTCGCCGGTGACATTACAAATCGTGTGGATGATGAGTTGGCGCAGGAAGTTGGGCGTCATGACAGTGCTCGCTTTGGGAATAATATGCCGGCGGCAGAGCGATGCGGCACGCGCGAGACACTCGCCTGCCCCCTCGCCTCGTCAACGATCCGGCGAGCGATTCTCAAGGCATTGGCTTGGATCGTCAGGGTGGGATTTAGCCCGCCGGGATAAGGCATGTAACTACCGTCCACGACGTGGACGTTGTCCAGCGAATGCAGTTTGCCATCCCGATCCACCACCGAGGTCTGCGGGTCTTCGCCCGCGCGGCAGGTGCCATGCAGATGCGTGCTGCCCATGGTGAAGTTCGAGGCTTCGTGTTGAATATCGCGCGCGCCAGCGGCCTTCAGCCAGTCGGCTGAACGTTCCACCATGTAGCTCAGGCGCGCCAGATCCCGTGGGTCGGTGGTGTAATCGAGCATAATCTGCGGCAAGCCCCAACCGTCCGTGCGGCTGGACAGGCGGACCCGATTGCCAAGCGACGGATGATCCGCAAGAATAGTTTCGACGCGTAGCACCAGACCGTCGACCTGCAAGGGCGGCCAGTCGTCGTGCTTGGCTTCGTAGATCAGTCCGCCGACACCGGTCGGACAGCGCTCATCCAGATAGTGGTCGAGCACGCACACCGTCGAGAACGGCCCGCGATAACCAATTGGGTGGGCCTCGATTTGTTGCCGGTCCGCTTTCACCAGGCCCTGCGAATATTCGCTCAGCTTCATGCACAGCCCCCGGCCGACCAGATCATGCTCATTGCCCAGGCCATGTGGCGCAAAGGGCGTGACCGAGCGCAGCAGCAAGGCGGCCGTCTGCACCGCATTGCAGGCCAGCACGAAGCGCTGCCCCCGGATGGAGCGCACCTTGCCGGTCGCGGCATCCATACATTGCACCGCCTGCACACCATTGCGCGTTTCCTGCGTCAGCGCCACGGCCTTCACGCCAGTCAGTAGCAACAAGTTGGGGGCATCGGCCAACGGACCCAGCATGGCGTTCACCACATCGCGCTTGGCGCCGCGCGTGCACTGCGCCGAGATGCATAGCGAGCAGCAGTCGCACAGGCCGCGATCGACCGCCAACGGGGTTGGGCGGGGCGACAAACCCAGCCGGCGCGCACCTTCCCAAAGATGTTCCGCCGGCAGGCTCAAGGACTTCGGTGCCGGTCCCGCGCACGTGAAGCCCGAATAGTCGATGGACAGCCTTGACTCCATCTCCTGGTAAAAGGGCGCGAGGTCGGCGGCATTGATGGGCCATTTCACCGACAGGCCGTCGACCCGAATGCGCTCGCTGGGATCGAAGTCGAAGTCGGTGTAGCGGAACGACGCGGCGCCATAGAACACGGTGCCGCCGCCGAGATTGCGCGTGCTCCACGGCCATCCCCGCTCGCTCCATCCCTGCGCATCATTGCCGGCCAAGGCGGGAACGGCGGCGGCATCGACGGCGGCGTTCTCCGCACCGGCCTTGAGCCGGGCCCCCTCCTCCAACAACAGCGTGCGAAGCCCGGCACGAACGAAGGTTTCCGCCGCAACGGCACCACTGGCGCCGCTGCCAATGACGACCACGTCGAATGCGTCCTCGAACAGGATTTCCGATTGCAGTCCGTGCACGTGCGAGCTACCCAGGGCGCGCTGCTCAACGAATGGCGCAAATGAAGAGGAAGAAATCATGCTGTTGGATCGTCCTTTGGCGTTGTTGCATGGAGGAGCAAAGAGCTGAGGTGCCTATGCATGATGGCATCAAAAACAATGTGCTGAAAATAAAACAAGCTCACTTGACAAATCTTATGAAAACTCGCGCGGCCCATTGGCGACGTGCCGGATGGTGGCAAGCGGCCCCATCCTGCATGGCGCCGGCCCGCCCGCGACCGAGCCCACTTCAATCAAATTCGGCTTCCCGCAAGAAGGACTTCCGGTCCTCGTTTTGCTCCGCCTTCAGCATCCACTCAGCGCCCATGAGTTTGCCGGCTTGCCCCCGTCCCAGCACCGTCAATGGATCCTCGAATCCGTTGACGTAGCCCAAGGCGAATGCGCCGCACTGGTAGCCCATCAGGCGCAGCAATTCGTCCGGCAGGGTGCGGGCGATCTCCGGCGGGCAGGAAAGAAACTGGTTCTCCTCCTGCCGCAGCCAGCCGAGCGCGTAGGTCAAGTTGAGCGCCGAGCGGACTCGGTCGGAGCGATTGTCGCCGCCGCCATGGTAGACCTTGCCGTCATACACCAGCACCGAGCCCTTTTCCATCTCTGCGGGAAAACTGGCGGCGATCTCGAATTCAACGCTGCGCCCTGCCCGGTGGCTGCCGGGCACGACGCGCGTGGCGCCCATCTCCTCGGTGTAATCGGTCATGGCCCACAAGGTGTTGCACTGCACGTGATAGTCGAGGGGGAAGGGGAACATGTCCCAGGCCACCTCGTCCTGATGCAGCGTCTGTGCCTTGGCGCCGGGATGAATCGACACGACTTGCGTGCAATGGATCTGAAAGGTCGTGGCGTGGGACAGAAGGCGGCGGCTTGTCTCCAGAATGGTCGGGTTGAGGATCAGCTCGCGCGCGCCCGGCGAGCGGGCGATCAAGCCGCCGGTGCGTTTGGTCCGTCTGCCGAGAATGCCGTCCGGCCCGAAGGGGGTGAGCGCCGTGTAGGGTTCGAGTTCGTCGGCGATGCGATCCATGCAGGCGCCGGGCACGAGCTTGTCGATGATGGCGTAGCCGTGCTGGCGCAGGCAGTGCTCCACTTCCGATGCGGAAGCGGTGTTGGCAAGATGAATTAGCGACATGCTGGGTTCCTTTGTGGCCGGCTGTTTTTTTGGTAGTCCCCTTGCCGGCGCCGCGCGACCGAGGACGACCCGGCGGCGCTCACGCCTTGGCCGGTTTGGTGGAGTTCATTTGCGCCGACCGGTAAAGCTCCAAGGTTCGGGCGACCATCGCCGATGGGGTGTAGCGCTGTTCGATATAGGCCCGCAGCCGAGCCGGATCGGTGATCTCCGCATGCAGGCCGGCCAGCACCTCCTTGACCCGTGCGATCATGGCGGCCGTGTCTTCCGGTGCGATGAGTAGATCCGGCGTGACCCCGCCCAGAATTTCCTGCAGACCGCCAACGGCAAAGGCCACCACCGGCACGCCGGTGGCCAAGGCCTCGATGCTGGCGCCGCCGAACTCCTCATACAGCGACGGCATCACGATCAGACGGCAGGCCGCCATCGCCAGCGGCACCTCATGATTGGGGATGAAACCGGTAACCGTCACCCAGTCTTGCAGCCCCGCCCTGTCGACGGCGTCGCGCAAACGATCGCCTTGCGTTCCATCGCCGACGATCAACAGCTCGCAGCCTTCTTCGCGAAGGGCGGCGGCGAGAGGGATGAGATGCGGCCATCCCTTTTCCTTCGCGATCCGGCCGACAAAGCCCACCGTTCGTCGCCGCAGACCATGGCGTTGGCGGAATTGGGCCACCTCCTGAAGCGGCGGCGGCGCGAACTGTGTGGTGTCGACCACATCGGGAACGATCTCGACGCGGCGGGCACTCTGCGCCAGCACCGTGGCGGTTCGTTGGGTCAAGGCCATCACCGCGAAGGCCGCGCCGACGGCTCGCTGCTCCAGCCACCGGGCCAGCCGGTGTTGCAGCATGTCGAGCCAGGAATGCGGGGTGTAGACCGCGAGACGGGAGCAGTGCACCGTCAGTATCAATGGCCGTCGCAGCAGGCGAGGCGCGAGCCAGGCCACCAGTAGCGCGGGAATTTGCCCGTCGAGGTGGGCATGGAGGACATCGAAGTCCTGCCGGCGCGCTCGCCGAAGCAGAGCATACAGCGTGGCGACGGCCCACGACTGGGTCAGGCCGACCAGGCCGCTGAACTCGGAGCGGATGCGCGGCATGGGCAGCATCATCAGCTCCACCCACAGAAACGGTTGCAACTGACGTCGCTTGGGCAGCCCGGGGAAACCAATTGTCATCACATGTTGATGAATCCCGGCTTGCGCCAGCCAGACCGCCTGCCGCCAGGTCTGCACCTGCATGCCGCCGACCGAATCGTAGGCACTTGGCCATGCTTCGGCGTCCGGGTGATGGAAAAAGGGTGTCAGCTTGAGGATTTTCATACGCATCAAGCTTTCGCCAACGGCTGGGGGCGTTCCTGCGCAAGCGTCGACCAGGAGTCGACCGTCGTCCAGTCAATGCCTCGTTCCAGTTCGAACCGGTAAGCCGGCCCATGCGTCGAGATGTGTGCCTGGATGGCCCGCTCCGTGGCGACGCTATGGCCCCACGGTATCGTGTCCATGCCCTGCAGCAGACGCCCCAACACGGCCGGATCGATGCGCTCACCGCAGTGAGCGACCAGCAGGTGTTTCGCGCGCCGGAAGCGAACCCCGGTGTCGGCCAATTGCTGGGCCAGGGGCACCGCGCCACAAGCCGCCAGCGCGATTTCGGGCGCGTGCCGCACGATCAGCGCCGGCACGCCGGACAGCGCCGAGCCGCCCGCGGCCGCGACCCGCCGCAGTTCATCCGCCAAGTCCGCGCGCTTGAACAGGCAAGCCGCGATCAGGTCGTGACCGACATGAAAGACCTCGCGCCGGGCGAGTCCGGCAAGCGCCTCGCTTGGCCACCTGGCGGCCAGGAAGAGACTGGCCTGGCGCAGATACTCGTAGCGAGCGGGCCAGCGGCCGGCGTCGCCGGCGCAACCGTCCAGCCAGTGCGCGTAACTGTCGATCAGCGCCCAGCAGCGTTCGAAACCGCCGCGCAGACAGCGCAGAATCAGGCCACGCACCACGCCGCTCTGCGCGATCGCGCTGACCGCCGAGGACAGCGGCGCGGTGTGCAAGGCGACGTATTGCGAGGTATCCTCAAGCACTGCCCGATAGTCGACCAGCGTCGTGATCGCCGACTCCCAAGCCGCGCCGTGCAGGCGCTCGGCAAAGCCGTCGACGGCGTCGTTGTCGACGTACGAGAAATCGTACGAGGCGTCGAAGAGGAAGCGCGTGGCGACCACAAAGCGCCTGAGATCCTCATGCCGCCAGACGCCTGAAGCCGGCACGCCGAGGCGGATGAACAAAGTCCAGGTGCCCAGCACCTGCTCGCGCCGCACCGTCAACGTCGGGAACAGCCAGCTGCGCAACCGCTCCAGGAACACCTCGAACGCCAGGATTCGCGCGATCTCGTCGCTCGGGCAATCGGGCGGCTCGGTCCATTCCACCGTGATCTGCTGGGGCGTGAACACATAGCTGGCCTTGTGCGTTCCCATCGGGATCTGGATCTCCAGCAGCTCCCGTTCGAAACGCAGAACCTTGGTCGCACGACTGCTGAACGTCGAGCAGAAGTGTTCGAGCGCCCGCACCCGTTGCGGCAGCCGCCGCGTGTCCAGTCGCAGCCCCGCCAGGGACCACTGGTGCAGCAGATTGTGCAGAACGTGCGGGTTCTCGTAGCGCGGCGCGGCCTCGCCGGCAGCCAGGATGGCGTCAAACTCGAACCGCCAGTTGCGATCCTGTATTTCGAACGACGCGGGAAGCGCTTCATCGTGCCACTGCCGCAGCCAGCTCTGAAAGCGCCGGAGCACCACCGCATCACGCTCGGACAGCGTCCCAACGCTCAGGAAGGCGAGCCATTTTTGCATCACCACGAGGTAGCGTTGGTAGCCTGCCGTATCGCCCTGCTCCACGGTACGGGCCAGCAGTCCCTTCAACGAGGCGTCATAGGTCTCGATCAGCGATCCCCTGATCTGCTCGGCGACGCTCTCCAGATCGACCTCGCGCAGCACCCCGCGCAGGCTGGAATAGGCGGTATTGAGCTGCTGTGAAATCTGCGCCACCGCGTCGCCGCCCGACACAATGCCCCGGAACGATGCCGCCGCCTTCAGGAACGCCTCGACCGGCGCGAGCACCGGGGGATGATCCAGCACCTGCCGGGCCAGCAGGACCATACTGTGGATCGGCAATCCCAATGAACGGATGGACGCCATCGACCTGGCCGACAAACCGCCTTTGAAGGCGAGCGCCAGCGCCGCCAGGTAGGCAAGCTTCTCGTCCGTCACATACACCGGCAGCCGGGCGCATTCCGCGCTGACCAGCGCCACGCTATCCAGGATGAGCAAGGCGTTGTCGTGCTGCCGCGCGGTCAATTGCCCGGCGGCCGAATCGAGCAAGCTGCCCAGCGTCTCCGGCGGGACCCAGGACGCCGCCGCTTCGCATTCCAGCAAGGCCATCACGATCCGCAAATCGGCGCTATCGACGAGCGGGCCGGTGCCGGACGACAGCGCGGACAGCGCCGGCAGCGCGCGCCACGGCTGGTCCCGCGACAGCTCGACGGCGCGGGCATAGGCCTGGGCGAATTCGCTCAGCGCGGACAGCCCGCCGGCATAGCCCGCATGGCGCGAGCGCCCGATCTGCGCCAGCAGCGACGGCGACTCCACCACGCCGTCGGCGCGCTGCAGCCACAACGCCGCGCTCGGCTGTTCGCTGCGCGCCAGCAGGCGTTCCTTGACCTCCCTGGCCAATGCCAGACGGCGCAGCCCGGACAAGGCCGCGCTGCATTGCCGCGCCAGTTCGCCACCGGCCGTCAGCACCTCGTCCGTGAAGACGAGGGCACAGTCGTCGGGCAACACCAGCTCCCTGCGCACCTCGCTGCGGATCGATCGCAGCATCGTCAAGTCGCCCAGCAGGCAGGTGCCGCGATCGAACACAACGCAGTTCGCGCCGCTCGGCACGCGCCGCGTGTCGATTCTGACGCAGCTGACCTTCTGCTGCCGAAACATGATGCCCGCATGTTCCTCGGCGCTGCCTTCGTCCACCATCACCACCGCCACGTCGGCCTGCTCCCGCGCATCCAGGGCGAGATACTGACGCCAGGCGCTCATCAGGTCCGGCGCCACCAGCCCACGGCCGAAGGCTGTCGCGCCCAGCATCAATAGGCCGGCTTCCACCACGTCGTAGTGGCGGGCCAGCTCGTCGTAGCATTCGTCGGTCAGCGCGGCCCGCTCGCGGAAGGCGGTGTCGGCATGCGCCGGCCGCGCCTGCAGCAGACGCATGCGGCGCACCGCCGTCTCGCGCAAATGTCGCCCGCGCCAGAGCCTGAGGTCGGTGGCGGCGGGACGCAAGGCCAGGGTGGTCGCCCGTGCGCCGGTGTTCTGCGCGCTGGCAAAGCCGAAGCCGAGCGTATGGGCGACGTTCATCAACTGCCGGTTTCGCGGCATGATGGTGGTGACGGAAACGAAGCCCAGCGCCGTCTCCAGGCCCCATTCGCAATCGATCGCCGCGAAGTCGAAAATCTCCATCAGCTCGGCACATACCGCCTCCATGCGGTCGAGCACCGCCGCTTCCAGATACGGCGAGTGGGCGGGCCCGACGTCATCGGCCACATCGATCTTCAGCAGCGGCTGCACAAAGCAGGCGATGGCGTCGACATCAAGGCATCGGCCCGCAAGCGCCTGTTGACGCCGGGCATGCTCGGTCGATCCGCTCAGCGCCACGGTGGCAACGCATTGCATCAGCTCTTCCGGCCTCAGGCAGATCAGGCTGTCGTAGCCGCCGGCATTGACGTGCTCCGTCATGTCCTCGATACCCGCACTGCGCACGATCCAGGGCGCCGGCCCGCAGACTTGCGCCACCCTCTGCGGCAGGCCAGGAAACGCCTGCTCCAATGAGGCGATGTAGGCCGCCAGCGCCGCCGCCCCCTGCGCCTGGCCAGCCGCCGCCGCGACCGCTAGCGCAGCGATCGGGAAGATGGGCAAGACCAGATCGCCCAATGCTTCGATCTCGCGGATGCGCAGAAGCCGCTCAAGCTTGGGTTGGTAGTACTGTTCTTCGACTGTAGTCATAGTATGGGTTCGCAAACTCTGATGATTCGGTTCGGGGCCGTCAATGGACGGCGCACTCCGGCTCGGGATTGCCCAGGAAGCCACCGCTCTGGTGGGCCCACAAGCGCGCATACAGGCCGCCTTGCGCCAGCAGCGTCTTGTGGTCGCCTTGTTCGACCACCCGGCCTTCGTCGAGCACGATCAGCCGGTCCATCGCCGCGATGGTGGACAGCCGGTGCGCGATCGCGATCACCGTCTTGCCTTCCATCAGCCGGTAGAGGCTTTGCTGGATGACGCTTTCGACTTCGGAGTCGAGCGCGCTGGTGGCCTCGTCGAGCAGCAGGATCGGCGCGTCCTTCAACATCACCCGCGCAATCGCGATACGCTGGCGCTGTCCGCCCGAAAGCTTGACGCCGCGCTCGCCCACATGTGCCTGGTAACCATGGCGGCCACCGGCGTCGCTCAGAGTGTGGATGAAATCGTGCGCCTCGGCGCGCCGGGCGGCCGCCTCGATCTGCGCCGGCGTGGCGTCGGGCCGGCCGTAGGCCAGGTTGTCGGCCACCGAGCGGTGCAGCAGCGAAATGTCCTGCGTGACCATGCCGATATGGCTGCGCAGCGAATCCTGCGTGACGTAAGCGATGTCCTGCCCGTCGATCAGAATGCGGCCCCGCTCCAGGTCATGAAAGCGCAGCAGCAAGTTCACCAGCGTCGACTTGCCGGCGCCCGAGCGGCCGACCAGGCCGATCTTCTCGCCGGGCTTGATGGTCAGGCCCAGGTCGTCGATCACCCGGCGTCCCGCATCGGCGTAGCGGAAGCTCACATGCTCGAAGCGCACCTCGCCACGCGGCACGTCGAGCGCGGCGGCGTTGGGCGCGTCAAGCACGATGCGCGGGCTGGACAAGGTCTTCATGCCGTCCTGCACCGTGCCGACGTTCTCGAACAGGCTGGTCATCTCCCACATGATCCAGTGCGACATGCCCTGCAGCCGCAAGGCCATCGCGGTGCCCGCGGCGACGGCGCCGACGCCGACCACGCCCTGCGACCACAGCCATAACGCGGTCCCCGTCATACCGATCGTCAGTCCCATGCTCAGCAGGTGATTGACGATCTCGAAGGCGCTCACCAGCCGCATCTCGCTGTAGCCGGTGTGCATGAACTCGCGCATCGCCTCGCGCGCGAAGCCGGCCTCGGACTGCGTGTGCGAGAACAGCTTGACGGTGGCGATGTTGGTGTAGGCGTCAGTCACGCGGCCGGTCATCAGCGCGCGCGCGTCGGCCTGCACCTTGCCGAGCTTGCCCAGGCGCGGCACGAAATACAGCAGCGCCGCGATGTAGAGGCCGAGCCAGATGACGAAGGGCCAGACCAGTTGCGCGTCGAGCACGCCCACCATGATGATCATGGTGGCCACGTAGACGCCCATGGCGACCAGCACATCGGCCAGGACGAAAATGGTTTCGCGCACCGCCAGCGCGGTTTGCATCACCTTGGCCGTGATGCGGCCGGCGAACTCGTCCTGGTAGAAGGCCATGCTCTGCCCCAGCATCAGCCGGTGGAAGTTCCAGCGCAGCCGCATCGGCAGGTTCACCGTGAGCGTCTGGTGCTTGACGACGGTCTGCAACGCCACCACCACGGTGCTGATGACCATGAAGGCGGCCAGCCACAGCAGGGTGTCGCCGCGCTCGGCCCACAGGCGCGACGGCACTTGGGTGCCGAGCCAGTCGACGATGCGCCCGAGCATGGCAAACAGCAGCGCCTCGAACGCCGACATGATCGTGGTCAGCAGCGCCATGGTGGCGATCTTGCCGCGCACGCCCTGTGTGCAGGCCCACAGGAAGGCGAAAAATCCTGCGGGCGGCGGCGGCGGCTCGGCGATGGGAAACGGATAAAGTAGTTTTTCGAAAAATCCGAACACGGTATTAGCCTCTCAGAGAGTGCGCGGCTGTTGCCACAAGCGCATCCAGATTGCGGAAACGGACGAGACATGCAAAAACCATGCAGTGGACGGGCAGCTTCCGCGTCCGCTCAAGCACAACGCAAGTCGCTCGACTTGGCCACCTTCGCGAAGGCGGCGGCCACATGCTCCATCGCGGCCGTATTTGCCAACAGCATGCGATGCGGCAGTGCGATGCAGGAGCGGGAGAATGCTTGCGCCACGGGCAAGTGGAAACGGGACGGATCGATCTCCTCGGTGTATCCCCGGCCCAGCTTGAAGCGCTTGCGCGAGGCCGGTTGGTACAGCCGATTCTGGTTCAGCGCGCTGTACATCGTCTTGCACGGCAAGCCGATCTCGGCGGCCAGCGCGGCGGCGAACCGCTCGACGCCCTGCGTCTCGACGATCAACTGCGGCAGGCGGACCACGTAGGTGTAATGCGCCCGCGCCGTGGTGCCGGCGGCGCTCGCTTGCGGCGAGAAACCGAGGGAAAGCAGCAGACCATCCAACACAGCGGCATTGCGACGGCGCAGCGCCAGTTGCTCGTCGAGCATCTCCAATTGGGCCACCAGGATGGCCGCGTGAAACTCCGAGAGACAGTAGTTGTTGCCCATGATTTCCGCCGTCTCGACCAGCGCCATCTCGTCGAGCCCCGGCGGCTGCGCGGACAGTGTGCGGCCGTCGGCGCGCAGATGCGCCAGGCGGCGCGCCAGGCGCGCGTCGTCGGTGATCACCGAACCGCCCTCCCCGCTCGTCAGCAACTTGCTATGCTGCATGGAGAAGGCCGCCGCGCTGCCGAAGCGGCCGACATGCCGATCCGCATAGCGGGCGCCGTGCGCCTGGGCGCAATCTTCGATCAGCGGGATCGCGTGCGCATGGGCGATCGCCACCAGGCGATCCAGGTCGGCCACCGCCGATCCCAGATGCACCACGGTGATGGCCCGCGTGCGCGGCGTAATGGCGCGTTCGAGCGCCGCCGGATCCAGGCAGCCGGTGTCCGGCTCGACGTCGGTCAAGACGGGGATGGCATTGATCCCCAGCACCGCCGAGGCCGAAGCGACCCAGCTCACCCCCGGTACGATCACCTCGTCGTGCGCGCCGACCTCGCAGGCCTCCAGCGCCATGCTCAAGGCGGCGCTGCCGGTCGAGGACGGCACACAAAACCCGGCGCCGGTGTACGCCGCGAAGGCCTGGCCGAAGCGCTCTTCCCACGACGCCTGCCCACGGTACTGGCCGCTGATGGACCAGCGATGGCTGTTCAGCACCTCGTCGAGGTTGCGCCGCGTGCTTTCGGTGCTCTGCGGCCAATTCGGCCAATTTCCTTCAAACACAGCGGTCCCGCCGTGAATTGCCAGCTTGTCCAACATGGATACCTCCATTCATCATGGTTGATGCGGTCTGCGGTGGGGATTCAATTGACGCGGCACCACAGGCGCTCCGCGTAGCGCGCGCCGCCCTTGCCGACCCGGCCGGCATGCAGCAGCATCTCGGCAATGGTCGCCTCGCTCGTCTGGGAACGGTAGCCCCACATGTCCGCGCACTTGCCTTCCAAAACGATCTCGATGTCGGCCGTCACCTTGGGCACCAGGCCTTGCGCGCTCAGTTGCCTGTCGAGCTCGGCCAACGGCAGGCCGGCGCTGTAGGGCAGGTCCTCGTAGTAGAGAACTTCGACCCGTTCCAGCGCGTCGGCGGCGAGCCGCACGATTTGATGATCGACATGTCCGCCCAGGCCGCACGGCGCCAGCACGATATGCGGCAGCAGACGCGCCACGGCGTCGCCGATCAGCTTCACGATGTCGGCGGTGCGCGGGTCATCGGCGGCGGCGGCGGCGCTCAGTTCCGTCGCTTCGTCGTAGCCCATCAAGAAGCTGTCCGGACAGGGCAACAGGGCGTAATCGATGCGCCGCCGCGCGCAGTAAGCCCGATCCTCCTGCTCCCGCACGGCCGATACCGCATCCGCCGACTCGGCACAGAGCGCCTGTGGCAGCGCCCAGCCACTGCGGCCGAAAACCGTCATCAGCAGAATGTCCGCCTGCGTGGCCAGGCGCGCCACGATGCCGCCGATCGAATAGGCGACATCGTCGGCGTGCGGCGACAGCAGCAGGATCCGGCGGCCCTTCAACGCTTCCAGGGAGGGCGGGTTCATCGCTCTTCCTCGATCCATTGCATGGCCTGGGCGGCGGCAACGATGTCGCTGGCCCCGTCCATCATGCAGAAGGCGGCCTGGAAGCGTCGCCGCGGGCTGACCGGCGCCAGCTCGCCCACCGCCGCCTGGCGCCTGGTGGCCGCCAGCGCGGTCTCGAAACGCTGCAGCAATTCGTCCAGCACATCGGCGGTGGCCAGCGAGACCGCCTGATTGTCGCCTTCGTATAGCAGCAGACCGGCCGCCGCGCAATTCGCGTACACGACTTGGTCCATGGCCTCCGTTGCGGCCACAATCTGCAGCATCGGGCCGTCACCATAGATCTCGATCGGCAGCTCGCTCTGCCGCACGCGCTGGCGCATCCCGGCGGCCAGCGCGGCGCCGCATTGAACCAGCCGCTGGTAACCGTCGTGCCGCGCCATGTAGTCCAACGTGGCCAACGCGGCGACGATCGGGACCGTGTCGAAGTAGGCGGTGTAGGTGAATTCCTGCGCCGAGGCCATCACGTCGGAGCGGCCGACCAGGCACGACAGCCGGTGGCCGTTCGCCAGTCCCTTGGCGAAGGTGTACAGATCGGCATGGAAGCCGACCGCCTGGCGGAATGGCGACGCCGGCATCGAGCGATAGCCTTGTTTGACATCATCGCAGCACAGCAGGACGCCCTCGCGCACGGCGATCTGCGCCAGCCGGCACAGTGTCTCCGCCCGCAGGTGGACATAGTCCGGCGACAGGATCACCAGGGCCACCTGGCCACGGTGGCGCTTGAGCAGTTGTTCGAGCAGTTCCGGCACGAAGTAAAAATCCACCACGCCGCTGGCATTCGGCGCCAGCAGCTCGTCGGCGCCGACCCAATAGTCGCCCCAGCCGTGATAGCCGGCGCTGGCGACCAGATGCCGGCCGGTGAACAGCCGCGCGACCTGGACGGCGGCCCGGCAGGCCTCCGTGCCGGTGCTGAACAAGGCCATGCTGGCGTCGTCCATGCCGACGTCGTCGATGATCCGCTGGCTCAGTTCCTCGTGCTGATTGCTCCAGCAGGTGGCCGATGCCTGGCCGCTCTGCAGATGATGCGTGATCGCCGCATTCACCGCCGGGTGGTGGTGCCCGAGGGTGACGCAGCCCTTGCCGTTCATCAAGTCGATGTATTGCTTGCCGTCCGAGAGGGTCACCTTGGCGCCACTGGAACTGAGGGCGCGCAGCCGGGGCTGTGCGGTGTAGATGTTAGTGACGATGCGATGCGGTTTGTCCATGTCATTTCCATGAAGAGGGTGTGTCGAGCCCAGCCAATTCCAAGCTTGTCTTGATTAACTGCTGGAAGTCCTGGCACAGGGCGCCGCGGCCGGCGTCGCTGAGCGTTCTCACGCTTCGCACCCTGGCTTCGGCGATCATCAGCGCCGCCAACGATAAGCTTTCCTGGACGCTCGAATAGGCCAGGTTGCACAGCGAGGCGAGATGCCGGGCATCGGCCAGCGCCAGGCGGTTCTCCAAGGCGAAAGCGGCCAGCTCCAACTCGGGAAAGCTGACGTCGCCCCAATTCGCTTCCTGTTGAAAGCGGTGCAGCCGCCCTTGCCGGTCGACCTGCCAATGCCAGTCGCCACAGGAATAGCGCAGCGATGAACGAATCGCCTTGCCCGTCCGCCCGGGCCACGGCGCCGGCTGCGCCAGCAAGGCGTTCAATGGCTCCGGCACCTGTAGCAGGGGATTGCCGCCGCATCGTTCCCGCATGAGCTCGACGATGGCCGTCCAGCGGGAGCCGAGCGCCATCAGCATCGGGCTGTAGGGCGCGTGCGCGACGACTTGCCGTGCCTGCGCGGTCAGGCAATTCGCCGCCTGCACCAGCAAGTCGCCCCGCGCCGATGGGCTGGCGGCGTGAAACTGCTCGCGGAACGGCCGTGCGGCGCCGATATCGAGCGTGACCGCATAGCCATCGACGAACCAGGCCGGCGGCGCACCGTCCATCTGCCGCACCCGCTGGAACTCGGCCCGACCGAACACCCCCGCACCGACGAAACGCAGGTGCAACAAGACCTTGCCGTCAGCGCCGCAGATCTCCAGCGGCGTCTTGCGCGGGTTCACCAACGAGCGGCGGCCGTTCAGAACCCCTGGGGCATTCCACGGCAGCCAGGCGCGCCCCAAGCCGTAGCGCGCCTCGCCTTGCGGGCAGCGCAATTGCAATCGCAGTTGGGCCGGGAGCGCGGGCAGGCCAGGCGTGTCCCGCAGTCGGGCGATGAATCCAGGATGCTCCGCCGGCAGCAGGCATTGCCACAGCCGTGGCGGGCGACCGTCGCGCACGATCACGGCAGGCGGGTTTGCCGGCCCCGGCCGCGCCGCCGCACCGCGCCAGAGCTTGCCGACGCTGGAGAAGTACAGCTCGACGCCGGGCGCGCGCAACAGTGCCGCCACCCCGTCCATCGTCGCGCCGCTATCCGGCTGGTCGTCCACCACCACCACCACCGGCATGCGGCGGCGGCCGAGCCAGGCCTGGGCGGTCGGCAAGCCGTCCACGGCCGCGCCGCCGACCTGCGGGCGCACCGTGCACCAATGCACATCGGCGACACCCAGTCCGCCCAGCACGGCCTTCCAGAGCGGCGCGAGATAACTCCCGCCGGTGCGGATGCCGACGATCAGGACGGGCCGCTCAAGCCCCACCTGCCCGCTCAAGCGCCGGCCGTCGCCGGCAATCAATTCAAGATCCGCCAGGTCGTAACCGCAGCACTCGGGCATCGGCAGGTGCAGTAGCTTGCCGAGGGCATCGGGCCCTGCGTCCCCGCGCAGCGCGACATGGACCGACGCGGGCTCATCTGCGGGCTCATCTGCAAGCGCGGGCGTTGCCGCCGCCTTCCCCAGCAGCGCCTGTGCGGCGTGATCGGCCTCGCCTTCGGCGCGGCGCAACTGCCGCTGGATTTCCTCGCTCGTCGTCAGCATGAGCGCGCCCTCCGATGTGCCGACCGCCAGCAGGTCGGCCCAGAATTGCACGGCGGCGCAGGCCACCAGATAGCGGTCCATGGGACCCTGGCCGGCGGCGCGCAAGCGGCCCAGCACCTGTCCGACATCGATGTGTATCAATCCCGCCAGGCCGGCGCGTGCCAGGTGGGGCATGAGAAGGTCGTTCATGCTTGCCCGCCACGGCTGGGCCGTTCGCTGAACGTCCGAGGCGACTGGCAGCGATCCGGCGGGCGCGCAAGGGGCTGCGCCGTGGCGCGCCGCGAGGCGAGGAGCGCGGCTGTCACAGCCCCTCCTCCTCTAATGCGACATTGACGACCTCCGTCAAGCAGTCCTCAATACAGGACTGAATCAGCGAGGCGTCGACCAGCACCAAAGGCCGCTCGGCCGGTCCGGCCGGAACGCCCAGCCCCTGCAGCAAGATCATGGCCACTTGGTCGGGGCGAGCGGACAGGTAGCCGCGCTTGTTGTCGGTGCGCAGCAGTGCCATCACCGCCGCGATGGTGACCCCGGCCGGCAAGCGTATCGTCAGTCCGTTGCGCTTCAGCAGCCGATGGTGCAGCTGCAAATCGGCCTCGCTCAGCAGCCCGAGCCGGCTGGCCACCTCCGCCGCCACGACCATGCCGAGGCCGACCGCTTCTCCATGCGGCACGCGGCCGTGCGCCGCCAGCTCGATGGCGTGACCGACCGTGTGGCCGTACTCGAACACCAGCGCCTGCTTGCGCTCGTATTTGTCGAGCAACATGACCTTCTGTTTGGCCAGCAGTCCCGCTTCGACAATCAGCATGAACTCCGCATTGGTATAGCTCGCGTTCGACTTCAAGCCACTTTCAAGCATGGCGATGTTCTCGGTCGCCACGGTCAAGGCGTTCTTGATGATCTCGCACATGCCGGAGCGGATTTGCGCCGCCGGCAAGGTCTGCAAAAAGTGCAGATCGATCAGTACCGCCGTCGGCTTGTGAAAACAACCCAGCAGGTTTTTACCCTGGGACAAATTCACCGCCTGCTTGAGCGAGGCCACCGAATCGGCCGCGGCGATCAAGGTGGTCGGCACATGCACCAGGCGCAGGCCGCGAAACAGCAAAGCCGCCGTCAATCCGGCCAGGTTGCCGATCAGCCCGCCACCAACGGCGACGATCACACTGCGCCGGTCGATGCCGGCCCGCACCATGTCCTGCGCCAGATGCTCAACGGTTCTCACCGACTTCGTCGCTTCGCCATCCTCGACCACCCAGAGGCTGGCCGGCGCTTCCGCCGCGAGCTGATCGAACAATGCGGTCGCATGCAACTCGCTGACGGTATTGTCGGTGACCAGGTGATAGCTCGACGCTTCAAGTTCGCACAGATTAAATATGATCTCGTCGACACAGCGAGCCCCGATCCATATGGGATAGCGCTCGTTTTCGAATTGGAGTTGCAGCTTACGCATAGGACCCTTTCATCTTTTCAAGGACGCGGCTTCTTGGCCGAATTCGGCGCGGCTGGCGGCATGAAGCGGTACATCAAAATGCCGATGCATGATGGCAGAAAAAGCAACACGCTTTGAGCAAAGGAAGGGAACTTGACAAATCTTATGAAACGCTTCGCCGCCGTCGCCGGCCCGCCCCCATGAACAATTTCCGCTTGTGTTTGAAGTGTGCGCAAAAACAAGTTACACTTAAAGTAATATTATTCTAAATATAATTTTATATTTATTGCAATACCGCGTTGGAGGAAGGCACTGATGAATTCCCACCAAATGTTGACGCACTCCAAGGATGGCGTGCCGCCCGCCGATAGCCGTAGCGCGATCGCCTCGGTGCTCCTGGTCGACGACGACATCGGCCTGGGGCAGATGCTGATCGAGTACCTGGCCGGCGAAATGATCCAGTTACAGACGGTGCAGGACGGCTGGATGGCCCATGAGTTGTTGCGCGCGCCGGATCACGGCTTCGAGCTGCTCTTGCTCGACGTCACGCTGCCGGGCCAAAGCGGCTTCGACATCCTGCGCCGGCTGCGGCAGAACTCGGCGCTTCCGGTCATCATGATGACCGCCCGCGCCAGCGAAGCCGATCGCATCGCCGGACTCGAACTCGGCGCCGACGACTACCTGCCGAAACCATTCAGCCCGCGCGAACTGCTGGCGCGCATGCGTGCCGTGTTGCGCAGAAACGGCGGAGCGGCGATCCGGCAAGCGCCCATGCCCTCCGCCGGCGCCGCACCGGCGCCTGAGCTGTTGCAGGTGGGCGCGTTGAGCTACCCCGCGCATGGTTTGGAGGTGCGCGTCGACAGCGGCGTCGTGCGCCTGACCAGCGTCGAGGCGCGCCTGCTGAAAATATTGATGCGCTCGGCCGGCCACATGATCGGCCGCGAGCAACTGACGCTGTGGGCGCTCGGGCGAAAATTGCAACCGCAGGACCGCAGCCTCGACACCCACGTCAGCAACCTGCGGCGCAAGCTCGGGCTGACGGCGAATGCCCAGGGACTGCCGGAGCTGCGCAGCGTGCGCGGGCTCGGCTACCTGCTCACCGCGACCTGCGGCGCAGCGGCGTGAGAGCGCTGGCCGGCTTGTTTGAGAAGTCGCTTTTTCTGCGCATCCTGGCTTGTTTCTGGCTCGCGATGGGGCTCATCACCTTGCTCGGCATCGCCATCACCAACCTGGTCGCCTCGGCGCGCCACGACTCGCTCGACGACGTCGAACCCGCCACCTTGGCGTTGCAGGCGGACGCGCTGCTGCGTCAGGGCGGGCTGCCGGCGCTGCGCCGCTGGGCCAAAGACATCCACGACAAGCATGCCACGCTGAGGGTCTACGTGGTCGACCACGACTGCATCGATATTGCGCAACGGCGGACGCAAACCCGCATCTGCTACCGCATCACGGCGCATGCCAAGAAGCGCGATTTCACGCTTGAAAACGGCGGCACGCCAACCACGACGACGCCGGCCGGCCACCCCTCATCGTGGTGGGACGTGCATGACCTGAGCGCGCCGGACGGCAGCCGCTATATGCTCACCTTCCTGCCGTTCGACTCGCCGCACGTGGATGCCTTGCGCGACTCCGGCCTGCTGCCCTTCCTGCTGCTGGGCGCGTTCGCCATGAGCCTGCCGCTCTGCTGGCTGCTGGCGCGATACATCGACCATCCGGTGCGGCAGTTGGCCTTGGGCGCGCGGGCCTTGGGCGACGGCCATGCGCCGGCGCGCATCGACGTTCGCCTTCTCAAACGCAACGACGGCCTGGGCTCCCTGGCGCGCGCCTTCGGGCACATGGCGGAAAACCTGGCCGACCATCTGCACTCAAGGGAGCGCCTGCTGGGCAATGTGTCGCACGAACTGCGCTCGCCGTTGGCGCGCCTGCGACTGGCGCTTGAACTGGCGCGGCGCAAAACGCCGCACGCCGACGCCCAACTCGATCGCATCGAGCAGGAGTGCGCGCACATGGATAGGATGGTCGGCCAACTGCTGCTGCTGGTCCGCTTGCGCCACGCCCCCGCCGACCTGCCGGAGCCGTTGGACTTGCGCGACGTGGTGCAGCAGGTGGTGGCCGACGCGCGCTTCGAAGCCGGCGCCCGGGGACACAACATCGACTGGCGGCGGCCGGAGCATGCGCTACCGGTATTGGGGGTGCCGCTGCTGTTGCGCAGCGTGCTGGAAAACGTCATGCGCAACGCGCTGCGCCACGGGCCGGCCGGCTCGACGATTGCGGTCGCGGCATGGCGCGACGCCGCCGGCGTCGTGGTCGAGATCGGCGACGAAGGCCCGGGGGTGGCCGAAGCCGACCTGGCACGGCTGTTTCAGTCGTTCTTCCGCGCCGACCGGACGGACGTGCTGGGCCAGACCGGCAGCGGCCTGGGCCTGGCCATCGCCGCCACCGTGATACGCCAACACGGCGGCGGCATCCAGGCCCGCAACCGCGCGGAACGGAGCGGATTGATTGTCCGCACCGCATTGCCGGCGCTGAGCACCGACCACGCGCCGTCGGTATCCGGCTAAACCTGTGACTGGGTAGCAAATAGCTAGGGCCGCGCGCGGAACTGCGCCCACTCTCGGCTGGCCGACACGAACCGGTGGATATCTGCGCTCCGCCACACATAAGCCCCTCTAGTTGTGCGCTATCCGGCCGGCGATTTAGCCGCGCAGCGCCACTCACACGGCGACGCCAACGGTGCGGCGATTTTTAGCGCGTCGGCGTAGTCGAATCCTGTTATATTGAATCTATACCTCCTCCTTGCCACCGGCCTGTTCGTCATCCAGTCCTGTTCGGCGCCAATCTGCGAGTCCGCTCAGCGGCATGCATCACGTCACCCATCACGCTGAGTTGCTGTCTTTGGAAAGCGCACATGCATACCAGCGGATTTGGCGAGGGCGGTAACGACCGCCCGGGGCTTTCGAGCGGGCACACCGAATACGCGCGGCAGGCCAGCCTGCTCAAGACAGGCGCCTTGCAAGACGCGATCTTCAATAGCGCCTACTTCTCCAGCATCGCCACCGACGAACGGGGGGTGATTCAGATTTTCAACGTCGGCGCGGAACGCATGCTGGGTTACAAGGCGTTGGACGTGCTGAATCAGATCACGCCGGCGGATATTTCGGATCCACTCGAACTGATCGCCCGCGCCGCCGCGCTGAGCGAGGAGCTGGACACGCCGATCTCACCGGGCTTCGATGCGCTGGTGTTCAAGGCCTCGCGCGGCATCGAGGATATCTACGAACTCACGTATATCCGCCAGGACGGCAGCCGCTTTCCCGCCATCGTATCGGTGACGGCGCTACGCAACGTCCACGACGACATCATCGGCTACCTGCTGATCGGCACCGACAACACGACCCGCAAACGTTTTGAGCGGGCGCTGGAGGATAAAAACATCGAGCTGGAGCACGCCAGCCGCATGAAATCCGAATTCCTGGCCACGATGTCGCACGAACTACGCACGCCGCTCAACGCGATCATCGGTTTTTCCGAGGCGCTCAAGGACGGCCTGATGGGGGAAACCTCGGCGCTGCAACACGAATCGATCGACGATATTTTCACCAGCGGCCAGCATCTGCTGTCACTCATCAACGATATCCTGGACCTCTCCAAAGTCGAAGCCGGCATGATGGCGGTGGAACTAGAGGCGGTCGACCTGCAAAGCCTGCTGCAGAACAGCCTGACCATCGTCCGCGAAAAAGCGGCGGCCCAGCATATCGGGCTCGAACTCGACATGGGGGCGGACCTCGGCATGGTGCAACTCGATGTGCGCAAGACCAAGCAGATCGTCTACAACCTCCTGAGCAACGCCGTCAAATTCAGCGCCGGCGGCGGGCCGGTGCAATTGCGGGCGCGCCACGTCGCGCGCGACGCGGTCGGCATACTGGAAGGCGATTGGCCGACGCATCGTTTCCCCCAGGCCGACAATGAATACAACGACTTCGTGGAAATTTGCGTCAGCGACCACGGCATCGGCATCTCGCAAGACAACATGGGGCGACTGTTCCAGGCCTTCAGCCAGATCGATAGCAGTTTGGCCCGCAAGTTCGAAGGCACCGGCCTTGGCCTGGCCATGGTCAAGCAGTTGGCCGAGCTGCAGGGAGGCGCCGTGGCGGTGGCCAGCGCGGAGCGCAAGGGTTCGCGCTTTGCGGTATGGCTGCCGCTGCGGGCCGCGCCACACGCCGCCGATCCGGCCTGACGGGAGAGCGCCTGATGGCCAAGGTATTGGTGATAGAGGACAACGCGGCGAACATGAAGCTGGCGTCGCTGCTGCTGCGCAACGCCCGGCACAGCGTGCTGTGCGCGGTGGACGCCGAAGCCGGGCTGATGGTGGCCCGCAGCGAACTGCCGGACCTGATTCTGATGGATATCCAGCTGCCCGGCATGGACGGCCTGGCGGCCACCGCCATCTTGAAGCACGACTTGCTGACGGCGGATATCCCGGTGATCGCTTTGACGGCCATGGCGATGAAGGAAGACCAGGAAAAAAGCCGCCAGGCGGGGTGCGACGCCTATATCGCCAAACCGCTGGGCTACCGTCAGCTCTACGCGATGATTGACGCCTTGCTACTCGGGGCAAGAAGATCATGAGTGTCGCTACCCCCACCATCCTGATTGTCGACGACGAGGCGCAAAACCGCCGCTTGCTGGCGGTGCTGCTGCGCCCCGAAGGCTACCAGACCGAAAGCGCCGCCAGCGGCGAAGAGGCGCTCAGCGTGGTGGCCCATTCGGCGCCCGATCTGATCCTGCTCGACATCATGATGCCCGGCCTCGACGGCTACCAGATCGCCAGCATCCTGAAGGCCAACCCGGCCACCGCCAACATTCCCATCATCATGGTGACCGCCCATGGCGAGCGCAGCGCCCGTCTCGCCGGGCTGGAGGCGGGCGCCGAGGAGTTCCTGACCAAGCCGGTCGACCGCACCGAATTGTGGCTGCGTGTGCGCAACCTGTTGCGGCTGAAGGCCTTCGGCGACCTGCAGGAACACAGTTTCGTGCTGGAGCAACAGGTGGCGGCGCGCACCGCCGATCTGCAACGCTTCCGCACCGCGATGGACGCCACCGCCGACGCCATCATGCTGGTGAGCCGCGCCACGATGCGCTTCCTGGAGGTGAACGCCAGCAGTTGCAAGATGCTCGGCTATACCCGCGCCGAGATGCTGGCGTTGGGGCCGGTGGCGGTCGGCGCGATCACCGGCGAGACACTGGAGCAAGTGTATGACACGGTGATCGCCGGCCAGACCGGCAAGACACTGAGCGAAGCGTGCTTGCATTGCAAGGACGGCTCGCTGATACAAGTGGAGGTGAGCCGCCAGGCCATGCCGTCCGGGAGCGACTGGATCATCGTCAGCGTGGTGCGCGACATCACCGAGCGAAAGCAGGCACAGCAAAGGCTACAACACCAGGCCAACCACGACGCCTTGAGCGGCCTGCCGAACCGCACCTTCTTCTACGAGACGCTGCGCAAGACCATCGCGCTGGCCGGCCAACAAGGCTGGAAGGTGGCGGTGATGTTCATCGACCTCGATCACTTCAAGAATGTCAACGACACGCTGGGCCACGCCATCGGCGACGAACTGCTGATCCATTTCAGCAACCGTTTGACGACCTGCGTGCGCGCGCGCGACACCGTCGGGCGGCTCGGCGGCGACGAGTTCGGCTTGATCCTGGTGATGCAACAGGGCCACCAGGGGGCGGCCAACGTGGCGACCAAAATCCGCGACGCGCTGCATCCGCCGTTCGACTTGCAGGGATACGAGGTGATCATGACCGCCAGCATCGGCATCACCATCTACCCCGACGACGGCAGCGATCCCGACGCATTGATCAAATACGCCGACACCGCCATGTACCAGGCCAAGCACACGGGCCGCAACAGCTACCGCTTCTTCACCGCCCAAATGAATGTTGACGTGCTGCAGCGCCAGGACTTGGAGAGCGCGCTACGCAAGGCCATCGAGAACGAGGAGTTCGAACTGCACTATCAGCCCAAAGTGTCGCTGACCAGCGGCGCGCTGGTCGGACTGGAAGCGCTGCTGCGCTGGGCCCGGCCCGGCCACGGGCTGGTGGGGCCGGCGCAGTTCATCCCCGTGCTGGAAGAGAGCGGCCTGATCGTCCGGGTCGGCGCTTGGGTCATCAAGGCCGCCTGCCGCCAGATCAAGGAATGGCAATTGACCGCGGTGGGGCCGGTGCAAGTGTCGGTCAATGTGGCGGGCCGCCAGTTCATCGAGGGCGATCTGGAGGCCGATGTCGCCCGCGCCCTGGCCGACCACGATCTGCCGCCCGGCCTGCTTGAACTGGAGCTGACGGAGACGTCGCTCATGCTGAACACGGAACGCACCATCGCCTGCCTGCGCAACCTGCGCCAGCTCGGCGTGAAGGTGTCCATCGACGATTTCGGCACCGGCTACTCCAGCCTGGCCTACCTGCGCCGTTTCCCGATCGACAAGCTGAAGATCGACATCGCCTTTATCCGCGACGTCACCAGCAACCCGGACGATGCGGCGATTGTGCGCGCCATCATCACCATGGCACACAGCCTGAACCTGGAGGTCATCGCCGAGGGTGTCGAGACGCCGGCCCAGCAGGCCTACTTGCTGCGCCACCAGTGCGACCAGATTCAGGGTTACTTGCTTAGCCCCCCCTTGCCGGCCGCCCTGATCAGCGATCTGATCGTGCAGCGCAAGACGCTGGACCGGCCGGCGGCCCCGGACATGCCGCGGCAAACCTTGTTGATCGTCGACGACGACCCGTTTATGCGGGAACTGCTGGCAAGCGAACTCGGCGGCGAGCAATACCGCGTGCTGCTGGCGCAATCCGGCGCCCAGGCGTTCGAAACACTGGCGCAGAACGAAGTCCAGGTCATCCTGTGCGACCAGAGCATGCCGGAAATGGAGGGCACGGTGTTCTTGAGCAAGGTGAAAGCCATGTATCCGGACACGTTCAGGATAGTCTTGTCCGGCGAGACCAACCTGGAAGACATGATGGCGGCCGTCAACAGGGGGACGGTCGACCGTTTCTATACCAAGCCGTGGGACCGCGAGGCGCTGCTGAGTAGCATACGCCAGGCGTTCCTGCACCCGCGCCTCGGCTCCGCGACAGCGAGCCCGGACGTCATCGAGGTCTGAGCGCAGCCCCATGACATGGGCGGGCATGCGCATTTTCGGCATACGCCGCAGCCTTGAATGACCCTCAATGCCATCAATGACGCGGTGATCGGCGCGGATCTGGCAGGCAATATCGATGACCTCAACGCTAGCCATGTCAACGTCAGGGGAACTGAAGATCGGCCTGTGAATCGCCGGCTTCGGCGTCGTGCGCGCCATCGCCGCGCCGCTCCGGCCGGCCGGTGCGGCGCGTGTGCACGGCCTCGCGCTCCAGCCAGCGTTGTTGGATGCCGGCATCGGCGCGATGGCGCGGCGCCATCAGCCGGTCCGATTCACGTCTGAGCGCGCGGTGGCATTCGCACACCATGGCTTCCAGTCCCGTGCGGGACAGCACCCGCACATGGCCGCGCCGGTAGCTGATCAGTCCCGTCATTTGCAGCCGGCCGGCCGCCTCGGTGATGCCTTCGCGCCGCACGCCCAGTATCGCCCCCAGCGCCTCCTGGGTGATCGCCACCTCGCTGGAGTGCGTGTGATCGAGCATCTGCAGCAGCCAGCGGCACAGGCGCTGCTGCGTCGAATGATGGGCGTTGCAGACCGCCGTTTGCGCCATCTCCGTCATCAAGACCTGGGTGTAGCGCAACAACAAGCCGAACAGAGGGCCCCGGCGGTGGAACTCTTCCACCAGGCGCGCCGCGCTCAGACGATAAGCGTAACCGTCGTTCTGCACCACCGCGCGGCTGGGCGTGGTGCGCCCGCCCATGAACAGCGACACGCCCAACAGCCCGCCGTGGCCGACGCTGGCGATCTCGCAGGAACCGCCGTTCTCCAGCTCGTATTGAATCGAGACGACGGCGGTGATAGGAAAATAGACGTACATCAGCTTGCCGCCGGATTGGTACAACACGTCGCCCGGCAACAACCTGAGCAACTCCAGGTGCGGCGCCAGACGAGCTGACTCGGCCGGCTCAAGCGCGGCCAACAGTCGATTCTGGTCGGGGCGGTACAGCGTGGGCATCGGACTCTCCTGACGGTCTGGCGCGGCGGTCGGCGCCGGATATCGGCTTCATCATTGTCAGCTTGTCAGCAGGAAGCGGGACGGTCTGTGTGATAGCGAACATTCGGTCCGGCCGCCGCCATGGCGACGAAACAACATCACCGCCGTCCTTAAGCGCGCAAACACACAGAGCGGCGCGACAAACTCGGCCACGATGGCAGCAAGCTCACCCGACGGAGACTCAGATGAACACAGACAGGCAGTTGCAGCGGGCCGTGGTGGCACAGCTCGATTGGGAGCCATCGATCAACGCCTGCCAGATCGGCGTGGAAGTCAAGGACGGCATCGTCACGCTGGCCGGCCACGTCGCCAACTTCGGCGAGAAATGGGCGGCCGAGCAATTGGTGCGGCGCATCCCGGGCGTACAGGCGCTGGTGGTGGAGCTGGAAGTGAACTTGCCCGAAGAAAGCCGCCGCGGCGATGCCGAGATTGCGCGGGCCGCCGAAAATGCGCTCGAATGGCTGAGCGCGCTGCCGCTGACGCGCGTGCAGGTGATGGTGGAGAACGGCTGGGTCAGCTTGTCGGGTGCCGTTGCTTGGCAGTACCAGCGCCAGGCCGCCAAGCGCGCCGTCCGCACGCTGAGCGGGGTGCGCGGCGTCAGCGACAGCATCGCCATCCGGCCGGCCGTGTCGCTGACGGCGCTGCGGCAAGATATCGTGGACGCGCTGTTGCGCAACGACAAACAGGGCGCCCGGCGCATCGTGGTGCAGGTCGACGGTGCACAAGTGACGCTGTCGGGCAGCGTCGCGAGCTGGGACGACCGCGAACTGGCCAAACAGTCGGCCTGGGGCACGCCGGGAGTGTGCAGTGTGATCGATCAAATGCAAATGCAGTATTAAACGGCTTCACTTCCGGCGCCGTGCTGCCGGCGTCGGCGGTTGGGGTCGGGTGTGCCGGAGCCGGAGCCG
Source organism: Rugamonas violacea (assembly GCF_016461825.1). Lineage (GTDB taxonomy): Bacteria > Pseudomonadota > Gammaproteobacteria > Burkholderiales > Burkholderiaceae_D > Rugamonas. The sequence goes on from NZ_JAEMNU010000079.1 coordinate 25,905, forward strand.
GAAACGTTGGCGATGTGGTTGACAGGCCGGGGCTTGCCGGCTGTGGCGGCAAGACGAAAACCCACGGCGCAATAGACTTTCCGCCAGCACCATGGCCGCTCAAACGAGCGGTTTTGTTGTTACTGCCGAGGACAAATTCATGCCTTTTCCAGATAGCCATATAAATGAAAAGAGAACTGTTCTATATTCAATTTACCAATAGACTGATGGTGGTGGCGCTTGCCCATACGTCGCCGACGCACTCCACAGACGCCCGCCGATTTTGATGGAACGGACACATGACAGTTGATGCTTACTACCCGCATGCCGTGCTGGCCTGGTTGGAGACGAACAGGTCGCGCTTGTCGGCTCAGCGCTCGGCGCAACTATGGCGCGCCATCACGGATGAGCTGGCGCCCATTATCGGCAAGGAGGGTTTTGCCATCCTGTATGTCCGCTGCCTGCATCTCAACAGCACAGCGTTTCCGTGGATGGCGGCGGGACCCGGCATGGCGCTCGAGAGCGGGAATTTCGAGGCGCTGGCCGGCAGTCTGGCCGACCGTCTGGCCGGCCGTCCGGCGGCGGAGGCCGTGGCGGGCAGCGCCGCCTTGTTTCGTATCTTTTATGATTTGTTGCTGGTGCTGGTAGGCGAACAGCTGACCGCCGGCGTGCTCGATGCCAGTTGGCGCGATCAGCCCTACCGCAACGTGGAGCCGATGGCGCTGCAATCCGTTCCATGTCAGTCCCGATAAAGGCCCTCCATGACGAGCAATAACGGTATGCCGTTTCCCACAGAGCGCGGCTTCGGCGAGCGCAACGATATCGCCGACCGGCGCGTCGACGCCTTGGCGCGCGACACGATATTGCTGGTGCGTGAACGGCAGATGTCGACGCGAGAGTCGCTGGTGCGGTCCCGCGAGGAAACCATGGACAAGCGCGACAACCTGGCGCAGGAGCGCGAGCACACCCTGGGCACACGCGAAAGCGGCGTCGGCGATCACGAGCGCGGCATGCGCGAGGCGGAACGCCTGAAGCGCGTGCTGGAAAGCCATATCGTCAAGCTGCGCCAGGCCAACGAGCATCTGGTCATCACGACGGTGCGGACCCAGGCCATGGCCGAACAGATCCAGCAGGCCCGCGACCGCATGGGGCATATGGCGCACCACGACTTCCTAACCGATTTGCCGAACCGTTTATTGCTCAAGGAACGCTTGGCGCAGGCGATCGCGCTGGCCCAACGCAAGGGCCACCGGCTGGCCGTGCTGTTTATCGACCTGGACCGCTTCAAGGTGATCAACGACTCACTTGGCCATGCGGTGGGCGATCAACTGTTGCAGGAGGTGGGGCAGCGCCTGCTGGCGGCGGTGCGCGGCAGCGACACGGCGGGCCGCCAGGGCGGTGATGAATTCGTCGTGCTGCTGACGGAGGTGGCCAACGAGCGGGCGGTGTCCGAGCTGACCGACAAGATGTGCAAGGCGATCGCCGAACCCTACCAGTTGGCGGGACAAGTGGTCCACATCGGCGCGACGATCGGCATCAGCATCTATCCCGACGACGGCGACGACGCCGACACGCTGATACGCAATGCCGACGTGGCGATGTATCACGGCAAGCTCGACGGCCGCGACCGCTGCAGTTTTTACCGTCCCGAGATGAATCTGCGCGCGGTCGAACGCCAGCGCACGGAGGCCGACCTGCACCGGGCGCTCGACCGTGGTGAATTCGAACTGTACTACCAACCCAAGGTCAATTTGCACACCGGCGCCATCACCGGCTCGGAGGCGCTGCTGCGCTGGACCCACCCGGAACAGGGCGCGGTGGCGCCGGCGCGCTTTATTCCCGTGGCGGAGGAATGCGGCTTGATCGTGCCGATCGGGCGCTGGGTGCTGCGCGAGGCGTGTTTGCAGGCGCAGCGCTGGAACCTGGCCGGCCTGCGGCCCGGTTCGGTCGCGGTCAACATCTCGGCATTGGAATTCCGTCACACCGATTTCGTCGCCGGACTGCGCGCCGTGCTGGCCGAGAGCGGCCTGGCACCGTCCAGCCTGGAGCTGGAAATCACCGAGGGCGTGCTGATGCGCGACGTCAACGCCAGCGCCGCGATCCTGCATGAGTTGAAGGCGATCGGCGTCATGCTGGCCATCGACGATTTCGGCACCGGCTATTCCAGCCTCAGTTATCTGAACCAGTTTCCCATCGACGTGTTGAAGATCGACCAGTCGTTCGTGCGCGAGATCGGCGCCTCCGGCGGCGACGGCGTGATTGTCGGCGCGGTGATCGCCATGGGCAGCAGCCTGGGGCAGCGGGTGGTGGCCGAGGGGGTGGAGGAGCGCGAGCAGTTGCAATTTCTGTGCGCGCGCCAGTGCCAGGAAGGGCAGGGCTATTTGTTCAGTCGGCCGTTGTCGGCGCACGGCTTCGCCGCGTTCCTGACACGGCCCGGTGCGGCGTGCCTGCATTGTTAGGACGGGCGGCCAGGCGCGTTATATTTCCCCCGTCATGACCAATACAGAGTATTGTAGTGGTGTAGACGATACGGCAATATGGCTGTTTCGGCGATATTGATATCAGTGCGATAGCGTACTTTCTTGACGAGTTTTTTATGTCGCTGTTCCCTCATCATGACTGACCCTGCGGCGCCCGTGCTACCAGGCATACCGGTCACTGCCACCGGCGATATGGCGGCGTTTGAGCTGCAGCAGTTGCATAGCCGGGAAATTGAACGGATGCGCGCGCTGATCGCGCAATTGCTGCAACAGGTCGAGTTTTTGCGCCAGCAAAAAGACCAATCCCAGGTGTTGCAAAGCCATGTGCTGCAATTACGCGAAGCCAATGAAAACCTGGTGCTGGCCACGTTCGGCGCGCAGGACATGCAGGCCGGCGCCGAAGCGTCCATGCAACGCCAAACCGAGTTCCTGTCCATGCTGGCGCACGAGTTGCGCAATCCCTTGCAGCCGATCGTCTCGGCCAATGAACTGCTCGGCAAGCTGCTCGACAGTCACAGCAGCCTGCCCAGGCTGCACGCCATCATCGGCCGCCAGATCAACCATCTGGCGCGTCTGGTCGACGACTTGCTGGACGCCTCACGGGTCAGCAGCGGCAAGATCGGCCTCGATAAATCCATGCTGCTGCTGGCCGACGTGGTGGCGATGGCGGTCGAAAGCAGCCAGGGCATGTTCGACAGTCGGCAGCAGCGGCTCAGCGTCGAACTACCGCAGGGCGACATCCATCTCCGCGGCGACCTGGTGCGCCTGGTGCAGGTATTTTCCAATTTGCTGAACAATGCGGCCAAGTTTTCGCCGGAAAATGAAACCGTCACACTGATTGCGCACGTCCAGGACCAGTGGGTGCGCATCGCCGTGCGCGACCAGGGCATCGGCATCACGGCCGCGCTGCAGCCCTTCATCTTCGATATGTTTACCCAAGGCATGCAATCGAAAGACCGGGCGCAGGGCGGGCTGGGCATCGGCCTGACGCTGGTGCGCGCGCTCGTCGAGTTGCATGGCGGCACGGTGACGGTGAGCAGCGAGGGCATCGGGCTGGGCAGCGAATTCACGGTGACACTGCCCCTGTGTCCGCCGCCGCTGGTCGACAAGGCGCCGGTGGCGGTGGCGGCGCCGGGACGGCGGCGGAAAATCCTACTGGTCGAGGACAACCTGGACGCCAATGAAACGCTCAGCCTGCTGTTGAACCAGGCCGGCCACCAGGTGACCCAGCGTTTCGACGGCATCACCGCCGTGGCCTGCGCCCTGAACCAGCGCCATGACCTGCTGATTTGCGATATCGGTCTGCCGGGGCTCGATGGTTTTAGCGTGGTGGAACGTATCCTCGCCGAGCACAGCGGCACGGCCCCCTACTTTATCGCCACCTCGGGCTATAATTTGGCGGCGGACCGGGAGCGCGCCATCGAAAGCGGTTTCAAGCACTATCTGGTCAAGCCGGTGGCGATCGACATGCTGCTGACCTTGATTGAACGGCATGTCGCCTAACCCCACGCGCCAGCATCTGGACAGGCGCGATTTTTTCGCCCCACTGTGATCAATACCTAATTATGGCGACACAAGACGACGAGCGGCATCAGATCATCGCACGCAATGTGCTGCGCCGCCCCGACATGATCGCGGACGATAGCATCCTGCTGTGGCAACGGCTGGCGCTTGAACTGGCCGCCATCATCGGCCACGGCGGTTTTCATTCGCTGTACGCGCGCAGCGTGCATCTGGCGCGCGCGCACCATCCCTGGCTGGCGGATGCGACGGACCAGCAATTCATCGGCCTCAAGGAATGCCTGGCCCAACAAGAGTCGGCGCAAGCCGGCGCGGCAAGCATCGCCTTGCTGACTATTTTTACCGACACGCTGATCCTGTTGATAGGGGAGCTGCTGACTATGAGCTTACTGCGTTCGGCCTGGGAACATGACACTGTGGATAACGCCGGCAAGGAAGCCCAACAATGAGTAATAAAGTGAACATACAGCGCCTGGCGACAGGCGTGCCGGGGCTGGACGAACTGCTGGGTGGCGGTATCCCCGAGTTTTCGTTCAACCTGGTTGCCGGCACGCCCGGCAGCGGCAAGACCACGATGGCGCACCAGATCATGTTTTCGCTGGCGGGTCCGGATCGGCGCGCGATCTTCTTTACCGTGCTCGGCGAGCCACCGCTGAAGATGCTGCGCTACCAGCAGCAGTTCCCGTTTTTCGACATCGCCAAGGTCAACCAGTCGATCAAGTTCGTCAATCTGGCGGCCGATCTGCTGGAGGGCGACTTCGACCGGGTGCTGGCACGCATCGCCGACGAGGTGCGCGATTTTTCGCCCAGCCTGGTATTTGTCGACTCCTTCCGTTCGGTGGTGCAGTCGGCCCGCAGCATGGAGGCGGGCGGGGCGGGTCTGCAGCACTTTGTGCAACAACTGGGCATGCAGATGACCAGCTGGCTGGCGACCACCTTCCTGATCGGCGAATACCTGGTGCCGGAGGCCGAATCGAGTCCCGTGTTCACCGTCGCCGACGGCGTCGTCTGGATGTCGCAGCAGGTGCACCGCGATGCGCTGGTGCGCAAGATACAGGTGGTCAAGATGCGCGGGCAGGCGCAAAGCCTGGGGGTGCACACCTTCCGCATCGGCGACGACGGCGTGCAGATCTTTCCCCGCGCCATGATGAAGATGGCCATTCCCATCACGATTTCCGGCCAGCAGCGCCTCTCGACCGGGGTGAAGGAATTGGACCAGATGATGGGCGGCGGTGTGCCGGCCAGCTATTCGCTGTTGCTGGTGGGGCCGTCGGGCTCGGGCAAGTCGGTGCTGGCCACACAATTCCTGGCCGAGGGCGTGCGCCAAGGTGAACCGGGGGTGATCGCCGCGTTTGAAAAGAGTCCGAACCAGTTGCTCAGCCACCAGCTCAACGCCATGATAGACAGTGGCCAGGTCGGCATGATCAACACCCGCACGCTGGACTTGTCGATCGACGAGATCCTGCACGATCTGGTGGCCATGATCGGGCGCCTGGGCGCCAAGCGGGTGGTGATCGATTCGCTGTCGGGATTCGAGCTGGCCCTGGCCTCCTCCTTCCGTGACGATTTCCGCGAATCGCTGTACCGCATGGTGGCGGTGCTGACGGCGATGGGCGTGACGGTGTTGATGACGGCCGAATTGGAAGACCAATACACCATGCTGCGCTTCAGCTCCTACGGCAACGCCTTCCTGGCCGACGCCATTGTCATGCAGCGCTACGTCGAGCTGGAGGGGCAGTTCAAGCGTGCGATCTCGGTGGTCAAGGTGCGCGCCAGCGATCACAGCAAGGACATCCGTTTCTACGACATCGCCGACGGCGGCATCCAGATTCGCGAGTCGCTGGCGCATTACCACGGCATCCTGACCGGTAGGCCGAGCAATGGCGGCGGCGGGTGCGAAATCAAGGATTGATGCGCGGCACCTTGAAACACGAATAAAGTCAGCTAGATGGCCGTTTGGCCGCCGCCTCGTCGTTCGGACCGTGAGCGCGATTCTTGATCGCTGTGCGCGCCGCCATGTTCAGGCTTGCGATGGCGTCGGTCGGGTAGCGCTATTTCCCATTCGTCGGGTGCGATGGTGGCTTCCCGCACGAGACACCCCGTCAACCGTCGCCGCCGGCGCTGCCGCACATTTGAGCCGCCTGTGGCGGCTCGAACGGGAGCGCCCGCCGGCCATTTCATCCATCTCCTTGACTTGCATGCGACACATGTCGCACAATAGCGACACCTGTCACCATAGAGAAACCCCACCATGAACAGCTTGCCAAAACTCCGCAACCGCATTGCCTTCGTCCTCGTTTCTTCCGCTTTTCTTCCACTCGGCGGTTGGGCCGCCGACGATTCCACCGCGACCATCCGCGCCTTCGTCGACAAGGAGATCCGTCCCATCATGGCCGAGCACGACGTGCCCGGCATGGCGGTCGCCGTGACGCTCGATGGCCAGGCCTACTTCTTCAACTACGGCCTCGCCTCGCGCGAGGCCAACATCCCCGTCAGCGAGGCGACCTTGTTCGAGCTCGGCTCGATCAGCAAGACGTTCACGGCGACGCTGGCCTCCTACGCGCTGGTGCGCGGCAAGTTGTCGCTCGACGAACACCCCGGCAAATACATGCCACAGTTGAAGGGCAGCGCGATCGACCGGGCCAGCCTGCTCAACCTGGCCACCTACACGGCGGGCGGGCTGCCGCTACAATTTCCCGAAGAACTCGCGCACGACAAGATGCTCGGCTACTTCCAGCAGTGGCAAGCGGAGGCGGCGCCCGGCGTGCTGCGCCGCTACTCCAATCCCAGCATCGGCCTGTTCGGCCATATCACCGCGCTGGCGCTGAAGAGTGATTTTGCCGACCTCATGGAGCACCAGCTGTTTGCGCAACTTGGCCTGACGAGCAGCTATGTTCATGTGCCGAATAGCGCGATGGGCAAGTATGCGTGGGGCTACAACCGGGCCAACAAAGCGGTCCGGGCGAATCCCGACATATTTGCCGACCAAACCTATGGCGTCAAATCGTCGGCCGCCGACATGATCCGTTTCGTGCAGCTGAACATCGAGCCGAGCCGGCTGGAGGGGCCGATGCGGCGCGCGGTCGAGGGCACCCATGTGGGCTACTTCAAGACCGGCGACATGGTGCAGGGGCTGGGATGGGAGCAATATGCCTATCCGCTGAGCCTGCAGCGCCTGCTGGACGGCAACACCTCCACCGAGATCACGGAAGCCCGGCCATTGACCACGCTGACGCCGCCACAGGCGCCGTCCGGCGGCACCCTGTTCAACAAGACCGGCGCCACCGGCGGCTTCAGCAACTATGCGGCCTTCGTGCCGGAGAAGAAAATCGGCATCGTGATGCTGGCGAACAAGAACTACCCGATTCCCGCCCGCATCAAGGCGGCGTATGCGATCCTGCAACAACTGGCGCCGCTGGCGAAATAATTTTCCAGCGCGCGGTCGAAAAAATGCCCGGGGTCAGTGCGAACTGAGCCCGGGCATTTTTCCTTGTGCGCGGCCGCTGTGCCGCCGGGACGGCGCACTCTGTTGCCGCGTGTCATCACACGGACATCTGCGGTCACTACCATCTTGCCAGTGCCTCGGCGCGGCCACCTCGCCGCCGCCCGCGCGCCCCGCTCAACTTACCCGGATGGACCTGCCATGCACCAGCAATCGACAGCAAACACTTCCCGCCACGCCCGCCTGACGGCGCTGGCGGTGCCGGCCGGCCTGGCCCTCGGCCTGCTCCTCGGCGCGGCCGGCTGCGGCTCGTCCGACCAGCCCGCCGCCACGCCAGCCCCGCCGCCGCCGCCGCCGCCCGCCCCGCTCGGCAAGTGGAGCACCGGCGATTTACACAGCCACACCACGCAGTCGGCCGACGCCGGCCAGGAGCAGACCTTGGACCTGTTGCTGAGCAAGGCCTTCGCCAGCTACGGCCTCGACTGGCTGGCGGTCAGCAACCACCTGCGCCCCTCGACCCGCGACAACAACGGCGCCGCCCTGCCCGCGCCGATCGCCATGGCGCAGGGCATCGAGCGCTACGAGCTGCCGCGCATCGCCGCGTTGCAGGCGGCCGGCAACTACGCCGACAAGCTGGCCTTCTCCGGCTTCGAGTGGGATATGCCGAAGCACGACCATATCGGCATCGGCCTGTTCCAGGGCGGCGCCAAGCTGGCCACGGCGAGCCGTGGCGTGGCCGAGTTCGAGTATCTGTTCACCAACCGCGACCCGGCCCTGTTCGCCGCCGCCGACGTCGCCGCCTGGAGCGCCAAGTACGCCGGCCAGCGCTTCTTCAGCACGGCCGACGACGGCCTGAAAGCGCTCGCCTGGCTCAAGGACAACTATCCCGACAACAGCTACGCGGTGATCAACCATCCCTCGCGCAACCGCAGCTACCGCATCGACGACTTCCGCCAGTTCAACGACTTGGCGCCGTCCGTCTTCTTCGCCATCGAGGGCATGGTGGGCAACCAGATGGAGCCGGACCGGGGCGGCTACGGCGCCGCCCGCACGCCGGACAACGCCGCGCTGCGCGTCTACGGCGGGGTCGACGCCGTGGTGGCGCAGGTCGGCGGGGTGTGGGACGCGCTGCTCGGCGAGGGCCGGCGCATCTGGAACGTGGCGGACTCGGACGCCCACTTCAAGACAACCGAGCTGTACAGCAGCGGCTATTTCCCCGGCGAGTACGCCAAGAATTATGTGTGGATGAAGGCCGACGGCATCGCCGGCCTGCTCGACGGCCTGCGCGCGGGCAAGTCGTTCGCCGTCTTCGGCGACCTGATCAACGCGCTCGACTTCCAGCTGAGCAAGGGTGGCGAGCGGCAGGAGATGGGCGGCGAGCTGAAGGCGGCGGCCGGCGAGCAGGTCACCGTCACCATCCGCTTCAAGAGCCCGGCCAAGAACAACTACGAGAAGCCGATCAACAGCGGCGTGGCGGCCGGCGTCAAACCGCTGGTCGACCACGTCGACCTGATCGCCGGCGACGTCGGCGCCAGGGCGGCGCCGGGCACGCCGGCCTACGGCGTGGCGGTCAATCCGAGCACGCGGGTGCTCAAGCGCTTCACCAGCGCCGACTGGACGCTGGGCGCCGACGGCTACGCCAGCGTCAGCTACACCTTCACGGCGGGCAAGAGCCAATACTTCCGCCTGCGCGGCAGCAACCTCGGCGTCGACGTGCCGGGCAAGACGCAGAACGGCGAACCGCTGGCCGACGCCAAAACCGAGACGGCCGACCACCAGCAACGCTTCAACGACATCAACGACCGTAACTACGCCAGCCTGTGGTTCTATTCGAATCCGATCTTCCTGAGCGTGCGCTAACGGGGATTAGCGCACGCTGGGCAGCAGGAAGGAGTCCTGGCCGCAGCTGTGGTTGGAGCGCTTGACCTCGTTGGCCGAGCAGCTCAGCGAGACGCCGTCCTTGCCGTAGCAGGCGTGCAGCTCCTGCAGGAAGCGGCCGCCGCCGCTGCAGAACGGCAGCACGGCGTGCGCGGCCAGGCCGGGGTTGGCCTGCTGGAAGGCGGCGCCGAATTCGGCGTTGTTGACGCGCACCGGCGCGCTCGGCGTCTGGAACTGCGGCGGGATCGCCAACTGCTGCTTGAGCTTGGCGCTCAGCTCGAAATAGGCGGCCGGTTCCAGGCCGGAGCAAGTGCCGTGCTTGGACCACTCGTGGCCGATCAGGCTGGGCGAGGGGTACAGCGCGGCGTACTTGGCGCGCACCTCGGCCGGCAGCGCCTGCGTCGAGCAGTTCTGCGGATAGCCCTTCTGCCACTGCGGCCACAGGCCGTGCAGCACGAAGCCGAGGCGGCGTCCGCTGGCGCACTGGTTCGGATCGTTGTGGCCGGCGCAGAACGACGGCGACCAGCTCAGCGAGACGGCGTAGTAATCGAACTGGCCGGGCCGGCTGCCGACGCCGGCGCCCTGCTGCTCCGGCTTCCTGGCCTCGGCCGCGCCGCCCAGCAGCAGCAGGGCGCACAACAAGAATTTTCCAATACGCGGGATGGGCTGGGCTGTGGACATGGTGTGACTCCTCTTCGAACGGGGCGACGCGGCCGGATGGCGCAGGGGGCGATTTTACCGCGGGGCGCCGGCGCCATGGCGCAGCCTAGGCGGGCGGCAAGCATCGATCCGGCGGCGCAGGCAAAACAGACAGCGGCCGAGCAAGCGGCTACACTGGCGGACACTTCCTTTTTGCGCCGCGCCCATGATCGAGAAGAACCTGCCCGAACTGATCACCCTGAAGCGCCTGATCGACGCCGGCGCCGGACATTTTCAGGTCGACACGCCATGCACCGTGGCCATCGACGGGCGCCAGTTCCCGGTCTACTCGCTGGCCATCGGCAACCCGGACCCGGCGGTGCCGGCGCTGGGCTTCTTCGGCGGCATCCACGGCCTCGAACGCATCGGCAGCCAGATCCTGCTGTCCTTCCTGGAGAGCCTGCTGGCGCGGCTGCGCTGGGACCACACGCTGCACCAGCAGTTGCAGTCGCTGCGGCTGGTCTTCATGCCGCTGGTGAACCCGGGCGGCATGTGGCAGGCCACCCGCTGCAACCCGCAGGGCGTCGACCTGATGCGCAACGCGCCGCTGTCGGCGCTCGAAAAGGTGCCCTTCATGCTGGGCGGCCAGCGCTACAGCCGCCACCTGCCCTGGTATCGCGGCGCCGCCGGCGCGCCGATGGAGGCCGAGAGCCGCGCCGTCTGCCAGTTGGTCGAGCGCGAGCTGCTGCCGCGCCGGTTCAGCATGGCGCTCGACTGCCACTCCGGCTTCGGCCTGCGCGACCGCATCTGGTTCCCGCACGCCCACACCAAGGTGCCGATCCCCCACCTGGCCGAGGTCGGCGCGCTGGAGGAGCTGTTCAGCGAGAGCTACCCCAACCACAACTACGTGTTCGAGCCGCAGAGCCGGCAGTACCGCACCCACGGCGACCTGTGGGACTACCTGTACCTGAACGGCACCAGCCACAACGAGCGCGTGTTCCTGCCGCTGACGCTGGAGATGGGCTCCTGGCTGTGGGTCAAGAAGAACCCGCGCCAGCTGTTCAACCGCATCGCCATCTTCAACCCGACCGCCACCCACCGCCTGCAACGCGTGCTGCGGCGCCACCTGGTGTGGTTCGACTTCCTGATGCGCGCCGCCGCCAGCCACGCCCGCTGGACGCCGCAGGGACTGGCGCGCAAGGACCAGCAGCGCCGCGCGCTGGCGCGCTGGTACGGCGCATGAGCAGCTGGGTGCTGCTGCGCGGCCTGATGCGCGAACAGCGCCACTGGGGCGGTTTCCCAGACCTGTTGGCGCAGGCGCTGCCGGACGCCGTCGTCGTCACGCCCGACCTGCCCGGCAACGGCACGCGCCACCGCCTGCGCAGCGCGACGCGGGTGGCCGACATGGTCGAGTTCTGCCGCGCCGACCTGGCCGCGCGCGGCCTGGCGCCGCCCCACCACCTGCTGGCGCTGTCGCTGGGCGGCATGGTGGCGGTCGAGTGGGCCGCGCGCCACCCGGGCGAGCTGGCCGCTGGTGTGCTGCTCAACACCAGCATGCGGCCGTTCAGCCCCTTCCACCAGCGGCTGCGCTGGCAGAACTACGGCGCCATCGCCGCCCTGCTGCTGCGCGGCGGCGCGCGCCGCCGGGAGGAGTTGATCCTGCGCCTGACCAGCCGCGACGGCCCGCGCGCCGAGCTGCTGGCGCAGTGGTTGGACTACCAGCGGCAGTATCCGGTGGGCCGCGCCAACGCGCTGCGCCAGTTGCTGTCGGCGGCGCGCTACCGCGCCCCGGCGGCGCGGCCGCAGGTGCCGCTGCTGGTGCTGGCCGGCGCCGGCGACCGCCTGGTCGACCCGCGTTGCTCGCAACGGCTGGCGGCGGCCTGGCGCGCGCCCTACCGCGCGCACCCGGACGCCGGCCACGACCTGCCGCTCGACGCCGGCGCCTGGGTGGCGCGCCAGGTGGCCGACTGGCTGGCGGCGCTGGCGCCAACGTCGGGGCCGGGGCCGGGGCCGGGGCCGGGGCCGGGGTCGGGGCCGGGGCCGGGACCGGGGCCGGGGCCGGCCGGCGAAGCCGGGTAAAATAGTGCCTTGCCCGCCGCGCCGCTGCGGCGTCGCCCGAGTCTGACCATGAACGCTATCCCCGCCCCCCTCGCCTGCCGCCCCAGCTGCGGCGCCTGCTGCACCGCCCCGTCGATCACCAGCCCGATTCCGGGCATGCCCAACGGCAAGCCGGCCGGCGTGCGCTGCATCCAATTGGCGGACGATAATCGCTGCCTGATCTTCGGCCGGCCCGAGCGGCCGGCATTTTGCGGCGGCCTGCAGCCGTCGGCGGAAATGTGCGGAACCAGCCGCGGTGACGCTATTCGGTGGCTAAGCGATTTGGAGCGCGCCACCTGCCCCAAATCACTTATAAACACGGCTGAGTTTGCCCGCGCTGGTGACGAGCTGCTGTAAATTTAAGCACTCGTGTCGAGGACTACTCGGCAATTGCATGAGCGGGTCCAAGCACGGCTGGAGTCCTACAACAGGTCGCGCAAATTGACCTTGACCGTCTCGCCGGTTGGCTCGACCGGCTGGGCCGGCGCCGCCGATGCGCTTGCGGCATCGGCATCGGCGGCGCTCTGCTTCACCAGAATCTTGTGCAAGTCGGCATCGACCGAGTCGCCGAGCGCCAACAGGGCGAGGTCGCGCTCGGTCTCGTTGGTGCTGGTGAGCTTGTCGAAGAACAGGTGGATCAGCTTGGCCGCCTCCAACTCGCGTTCCCGCACCAGGCGGATGGCGGCCAGCTCGAGCTCTACGCCGGACGTCGAGGCGCTCAGCCGAAGCCGCTCAAGCTCGGCCTGGATCTTTTGATCCTCCCGGCTCAACATGTTGTGTTGATTGGCGCGCTGAAACTGCTGTTCCGTCGCCTGCAGCAGCTCGTTGGCATCGCGTTCCTGCCGCGCCAGCTCGCTCTTGTGCAACTCCTCCGCTTCGCGGAGTTTTTCCTCGTGCAGATGCCGGTCACTCTGCAACTGCGTCTCGAGTTGCGCCCGCTTTTCCAGCCCCATCAGCGTTGTGATGATCGACGCCACCCCGGCCAGCAAGGCGCCGATGATGATCGACCCCGTCCATCCCGGCCCGCCAGCGGGGGCGGCGGCCGGCATGCCGCTCAGCTTGATCTCGTAGGTTTGCGGCGGTGGCAGCGCCGGGCGCGCCGGCGCCGGTTGGGCGGCCGGCGCCTGCGCCTGCACCGGTGCGCCGAGGCCGCCAAGAAGCGCGCCGACGGCAACGAGAATACGCCAATCCCGACGATTGTTATGTCCGCCAAATCGCATACGTCCTCCTAAAAGTTGCAATGAATTTACCTTAGCCCGGCCGCCGCAGCGGCGTCTATCCAGCATATACGATAGTTATTAATTTATCATTGCTAACGTGCGCCGGACGCCGGAACCGGGCGCGCGCCGCCGCCGTCTGCCGCGCTGCGCCGCACAAAAAACCGCTTCCGCCTGAGCCGTATTGATGAATGCGCCGCCCGCTCATGGTAAGCTGCGAACCCGCGCAGCCTGCGGCCACGCGCCCGGCTGTTTCCCGTTCCCAATTAGTACGTGTTAGAACAATAATTCATGGATATCATTCTCGCGCTTAAGGCCCTGGTCATGGGCTTGGTTGAAGGCTTCACCGAGTTCCTGCCCATCTCCTCCACCGGCCACCTGATCCTGGCCGACAGCCTGCTCAACTTCCAGGGCATGGAGGAAAAGATGAAAGTGTTCGAGATCGTCATCCAGGCCGGCGCCATCTTCGCCGTCTGCTGGGAATACCGCGAGCGCATCCGCAGCGTGCTGCGCGGCCTGTTCAGCGACGCCAAGTCGCAACGCTTCGCCGTCAACGTCGCCATCGCCTTCGTGCCGCTGGCCGCCCTCGGCCTGGTGTTCGGCAAGGCCATCAAGGCGGTGCTGTTCAAGCCGCTGCCGGTGGCGCTGGCCTTCATCGTCGGCGGCGTCGTCATCCTGCTGGTCGAGCGCCACGCCAAGGCCAACCCGGTCGCCGTGCGGGTCCACTCGGTCGACGACATGAGCCCGCTCGACGCCCTGAAGATGGGCATCGCCCAGGCCTTCGCCCTGATCCCCGGCACCAGCCGCTCCGGCGCCACCATCATCGGCGGCATGATGTTCGGCCTGTCGCGCAAGGTGGCCACCGAGTTCTCCTTCTTCCTGGCCATTCCGACCCTGCTCGGCGCCACCGTGTATTCGCTGTACAAGGAGCGCGCCCTGCTGTCGGCCGCCGACCTGCCGCTATTCGGCATCGGCACCGTGGCCGCCTTCGCCTCCGCCTTCCTGTGCGTGCGCTGGCTGCTGCGCTACATCAGCAGCCACGACTTCACCATCTTCGCCTGGTACCGCATCGTCTTCGGCCTGGTGGTGATCGTCACCGCGCACTACGGCCTGGTGGTCTGGGTCGACTAACGGTCGACTAACCAAAGTAAAGAGTCAGAAGCATATGAACGAGCAGGACACCTCAGCGCGCGCGCTGCACCAGCTGCAGACCGTCTTCGGCTACCCGGCCTTCCGCGGCCAGCAGGCGCAGATCGTCGAACACGTCAGCAACGGCGGCGACGCCCTGGTGCTGATGCCGACCGGCGCCGGCAAGTCGCTGTGCTACCAGATCCCGGCCCTGCTGCGCGACGGCGTCGGCGTGGTGGTCTCGCCGCTGATCGCGCTGATGCAGGACCAGGTCGACGCGCTGGCCGAAGTCGGCGTGCGCGCCGCCTTCCTCAACTCGACCCAGACCTACGAGGAAGCCAGCCGCATCGAGCGCCTGGTGCGCAGCGGCGAGATCGACCTGGTCTACGTCGCCCCCGAGCGGCTGATGACCGAGCGCTGCCTGAACCTGTTCCAGAACTCGAAGATCGCCCTGTTCGCCATCGACGAGGCGCACTGCGTGTCGCAATGGGGCCACGACTTCCGCCCCGAGTACATCAAGCTGTCGATCCTGCACGAGCAGTTCCCCGACGTGCCGCGCATCGCGCTGACGGCTACCGCCGACCAGCAGACCCGCGCCGAGATCGCCCACCGCCTGCAGCTCGACGACGCGATGCAGTTCGTCTCGTCCTTCGACCGGCCCAACATCCGCTACCAGATCGTCGAGAAGGGCAACGGCCGCAAGCAGCTGCTCGACTTCATCACCAGCGAACACGGTGGCGACTGCGGCATCGTCTACTGCCTGTCGCGCAAGAAGGTCGAGGAGACCGCCGAGTTCCTCAACGAGAACGGCATCCGCGCGCTGGCCTACCACGCCGGCATGGAGCACGCCAAACGCAGCAAGCACCAGGCCCGCTTCCTGCGCGAAGAGAACATCGTGATGGTCGCCACCATCGCCTTCGGCATGGGCATCGACAAGCCGGACGTGCGCTTCGTCTGCCACCTCGACCTACCGAAAAGCATCGAGGGCTACTACCAGGAGACCGGCCGCGCCGGCCGCGACGGCGCCCCGGCCGACGCCTGGATGGCCTACGGCCTGCAGGACGTGGTGCTGCAGCGGCGCATGATCGACGAGTCCGAGGCCGACGAGACCTTCAAGCGCGTGCTCGGCACCAAGCTCGACGCCATGCTCGGCCTGTGCGAGACCTTGAGCTGCCGCCGCGTGCGCCTGCTCGACTACTTCGGCGAGCAGTCCTCGCCCTGCGGCAACTGCGACACCTGTTTGATCCCGCCCGTCTCCTTCGACGGCACGGTGCCGGTGCAGAAGCTGCTGTCGGCCATCTACCGGGTCGACCAGCGCTTCGCCGCCGGCCACACCATCGAGGTGCTGCGCGGCGTCGAGACGGAACGCATCAAGACCTGGCACCACGACTCGCTGTCGGTGTTCGGCATCGGCGCCGACCGCAGCGAGCAGGAATGGCGCGCCATCCTGCGCCAGACCATCGCCCTCGGCCTGGTCACCGTCGACCACGAACAATACAGTTCGCTCAAGCTGACCGACGCGGCGCGCCCGGTGCTCAAGGGCGGCCAGAAGGTGCAACTGCGCCAGTACCAGAAGCCGGTCAAGCAAAAGCGCCCGACCACCGCCTCGAAGGGCTATGCGGAGACCGACCTGTCGAACTCCGAGCAGGCCATCTTCGACAAGCTGCGCTGGTGGCGCGTCGAGACGGCGCGCACCCACAACGTGCCGGCCTATGTGATCTTCGTCGACGCCACGCTGCGCGAGATCGCCAAGGCCAAGCCGACCTCGCTCGACGAGCTGCGCGGCGTGTCCGGCGTCGGCGAGAAGAAGCTGGCCTCCTACGGCGACGAGATCGTCGCGATGATCGCCGAGATGCTCTGAGCGTCGGTTGGGCGCCGCTAAATGAAGGCGCCGGCGACTGCAAAACCACCCAAAGGCAGAAAGCCGGGGTCAGACCCCGCGGGTCCGACCCCAGATTTACGCCTGTGGGTTTAGCGCTTTAGCTTTGGGGTGCCGCCGCGACGCCGACGATGCTGCGGTAGCGGCTGGGCGGCACGCCGACGCCGTCGCGGAAGCGGTGGCTGAAATGACTCAGGTCGGCGTAGCCGCAGGCGTCGGCCACCTGCTGCAGCGGCAGCTCGCCGCCCTTCAACAGCGCACGCGCACGGTCCAGCCGGCGCGCCGCGATCCACGCCGACGGCGGCATGCCGAAGGAGATGCGGAACATGCGCGCCAGGTGGAACTCCGACAGATTGGCCTGCTGCGCCAGCATGCCCAGCGTGATGCCACTTCCCAGATTGTCCTCGATGTAGTCGGCCAACCGGCGCCGCACCAACGGTGCCAGGCCGCCGCGCAGGCGGCCGTCCTGGCGCTTCTGCGCCGACTGCGACTGCAGCAGCTCGCTCAGCGTGGCGTGCGCCAGCTCGTTGGCGCGCAGCTGCTGGTCGGCGCCGTCCCAGGGCAGGCGCACCAGCGCCTCGCACAGGCGGTCGATGCGGCCGTCCTCGAAGTAGGTGCGGTCGGCCAGGGTCAGCTCGCGCGGCTCGCGGTCCAGCTCCACCACGGCGCGGCGGGTGAAGTGCTCCGGCATGAAGTACAGGTGCAGGAAGCGCAGCGGGCCGCGCACCATCCAGCTCGACTCGTGCCAGTCCGGCATGGTGCACAGCAGGCGCGGCGCGCCATACAGGCCGGGCCGCTCGCCGCGCGAAGTGTGGTAGCCGCCACCCATGTAGTAGGACAGCGTGTGGTGGCCGGGTTGCTTGTAGGTGGTCTGCGCCTCGCGCGTGTCACGCTGCCAGATCGCCACCGCCAAGCCATCGCCCAGCACGGCGAAACGCTCCAGCGTCGCCTCGGTCGAGGCCATGGTGTTGAACACGGCGTGAGCCACCGCGCCCGCCGCGCCGGGCTGGCCGACGGGGCGGGCTGCCGCCGCCTTGGCGGTGGCGGCGGTAGTGAGGGAGGAGGCGCGTGGCATGGCTGGGCGAAGGGACAAGGGAATGGCCGCAAGTGGCAAAAAGATAAGGCCAAGTCTAGCATGACGCTAGCCGCCCCCGCCCGCGCCGGCGGCAAAAAGCGCAAGCCCAGACAAGTGCCGCGATACTGCGCAAGCCCAGACAACTGACACCCGCCGCAGCGTTCCACACTGGTCGCTCCGCTGTCATGCAGCCCGCCCAAGGTGTCAACCCAATGAACGTTTTCCTCTACCTGCTCACCGTGCTAATCTGGGGCACCACCTGGATCGCCATCACCTTCCAGCTCGGCGTGGTGCCGGCCCCGGTGTCGATCGCCTACCGCTTCTGGCTCGCCAGCGCCATGCTGATGGCCTTCCTGCTGCTGCGCCGCCAACCCGTCTGGCCGCCGCGCCAGGCCTGGCGCTATCTGCTGGCGCAGGGCCTGTCCCTGTTCTGCTGTAACTTCCTGTGCTTCTACTACGCCAGCCAGTGGGTGCCCAGCGGCTTGGTCGCCGTGGTGTTCTCCACCGCGCCGCTGTGGAACGCCATCAACGGCCGGCTCTTTCTCGGCCGCGCCATCCGGCCGCAGGTGATGCTGGGCGCCCTGCTGGGATTGGCCGGCATCGTCCTGCTGTTCCTGCCGCAGATGCGCGGCCATTGGCACGACAGCGCCATGCTGCTCGGCCTGGCCCTGGCCCTGCTCGGCACGCTGTGCTTCTCCTGCGGGAATTTGCTGTCGAGCCGCATGCAGGCGCTCGGCCTGACGCCATGGCTGACCAACAGCTGGGCCATGCTGATCGGCGCCAGCATCCTCGGCGTCGCCGCGCTGGCGCTCGGCATGCCGTTCGCGCTGGCGCCGGACACGCGCTATCTGGCCTCGCTGCTGTACCTGGCGATGATCGGATCGGTGGTGGGATTCACTGCGTACTTGATATTGGTGGGACGGATCGGGCCGGACCGGGCGGCCTACTCGACGGTGCTGTTCCCCGTCGTCGCGCTGACCTTGTCGACCATCTACGAGGGCTACCACTGGACGGCGCCGGCCTTCGCCGGCCTGGGCCTGGTGTTGGCGGGGAACCTGCTGGCCTTCCTGCCGCTGGGCGGACGCGCCGCACTCAAACCGGCCACCGCCTGACGCAGTGGTCACGCTGGCGGGGGGCCAGCGTGGAGCAGGCTTACTTCTTGAGGAAGACCAAATCCCAGACGCCGTGGCCCAGCTTGATGCCACGGTTTTCGAACTTGGTCAGCGGACGGTAGGCCGGCTGCGGCGCGTAGCCCTCGACGCTGTTCCGCAGGCCGGCTTCGCCGCCCAGCACTTCCAGCATCTGCTCGGCGTACTCCTGCCAGTCGGTGGCGCAGTGCAGATAGCCGCCCGGCGCCAGCTTCTCGGTCAGCAGCTTGACCAGCGGCGGCTGGATCAGCCGCCGCTTGTTGTGGCGCGCCTTGTGCCACGGGTCGGGGAAGTAGATGTGCACGCCGTCCAGCGAAGCGTCCGGGATCATGTTGTTCAACACCTCGACGGCGTCGTGCTGGATCAGGCGCAGGTTGCTGATGTCCTGCTCGCCGATCTGCTTGAGCAGGCTGCCCACACCCGGCGTGTGCACCTCGACGCCGATGAAGTCCTTCTCCGGCATCGCCTTGGCGATGTGCGAAGTGGTCGCGCCCATGCCGAAGCCGATCTCGAAGATCACCGGCGCCTTGCGGCCGAAGGCCAGCTCGTAGTCGAGCGGCGCCTTCACGTAAGGCAGCATGAACTTCGGCCCCAGCTCCTCCAGCGCGCGCGCCTGGGCGATCGACAGACGGCCGGCGCGCGTGACGAAGCTGCGGATGCGGTGTTCGCTCGGGTCGTATAACATCGGCCGCGCTGGGCCGTTGGCAGGGGTATCAGAAGACATGGGAATATGAGGGGAAACAGACTTGGGACGCTATTATACGTTATGCCGTTTTGCCCGGCCCGGGCGGCCACTTGCGCTAAGATAGCGTCCTTTCGACCTAGCGGACCTGCCATGACCCACCTGATTTCCCTCGCCATCATCGTGCTGACCGGACTGGCGGTGTACGCGATCGTCAGGAGCGGCCCGGCGCGGCCGGCCGCGCCGCCGCCGCGCGCCGGCGGCCCCTACCTGCCGGCCCTGCCCGACACCGCGCCGGCGCGGCACTGGTCCGACGGCCGCCGTTTCCTGGTCGAGGTGAGCAGCGAATCGCGCTACCAGGCGACCATCGGCGAACTGGCCGGCGAACACGGCACGCAGGCCGCCAACGCGCCCCACCAGGCGGTGCTGCTGCCGGACGATCACAACCACTACGAGGACAAGGCGGTGGCGGTGTTCCTGGCCGGCCGCATGGTCGGCTATCTGGCGCCCAAGGACGCGCTGCGCTTCCGCCAGCGCCTGGCCGCCGCCGAGTTGAGCGGCCAGCCGACCAGCTGCGACGCCATGGTGCGCGGCGGCGGCGACTGGCAGGGCAAGCGGCTGGCGTATGTGGTGGTGCTGGATGTGGAGCCGTTCGAATAATCGCAAAAAAGTCACCCACCGTATAATGGGGCGACACCCGCTCCTACCTCCGCGAGGCGCATCATGACAGCCGCATCAACGAAACCCATCGGTATCCAAATCGACCAGGAAACGCACGACCGCGTCAAGCGCTTGGCTCAATTACGCCAGCGCACGCCGCACTGCTTGTTACAAGAAGCGATCGCTCAATACCTCGATCGTGAGGAGCGGCGCGAAGCGGTGCGACAGCAGGCGGTCGGCGCCTGGACGGAATATCAAACGAGCGGCATGCATGTCGACGCAAGCGAGGTGACGGCGTGGCTTGAAACCTGGGGCGAGGAGAATGAACTGCCCGCCCCGACATGTCACAAATAAGATTTGCACCCGCCGCCCTGCGCGATCTTGAGCGGCTGCGCGAATTTCTGCGTGTGAAAAATCCAGCGGCGGCAAAGCGCGGCGGCCGCCATCATCAAAGCGATCCACCTACTCGGCCAGCAGCCACAAATCGGCAGGCCAGTGAAGGAAATGGGCAGCGCATACCGGGAACTCGCCATCGAATTCGGCGGCACCGGCTACATTGCCCTGTATCGCTATGAAGATGACCACGTCACGGTACTCTCGCTGCGCCATCAAAAGGAAGCCGGATACTGAGCTGCTAACGGTCTACCGCGCCGGGCGTGCTAACTCTTTGATTTGATTGGAGCGGGTGAAGGGAATCGAACCCTCGTCGTTACCGATGCGATGTACGCCGCTGTGTACGCACAGGCCAGTGCGCCCCTGCGCAATGGATCTCGCCTACCTCACTGGACAGCGGCCCGCTGATACGCTGCGGATGACCGAGCACGACATCATCGAAGGACACCTCATCGTTACCCAGGCAAAAACGCAGCAGCCTCTGCGGATCGTCATCGCCGGCAAGCTCGCCGAGCTTGTCGAGCGCATCCGCGCGAGGAAGGCGACACACAAGATCGTTACCGGCGCACTGTTGACGAACACGAACGGAAAGCGATTGACGGCGCCGGTGCTGCGCAACCACTTCGACGCGGCCCGCAAGGCTGCTGTCAAGGCGGCGCCATCGTTGAAGGAGGCGATAGAGGGATTCCACTTTTACGACCTACGCGCCAAGGCCGCGGACGACACGAGCGATTTGCGCGGCGATCAGGCGGCGAGCGATCTTCTGGGTCACGACAGCGTCAAGACGACGCAACGCCATTATTTGAGACGTGGCAAGAAGGTAGCGCCCACAAAATAACATAGGGCAAGTTCAGCAGTCTTGCAATGCTATTGTAGAATCATGAACATGGGAGATATACATGCAAATCGAAGCAATTGACTTATTTTGTGGCGCAGGCGGGTTGAGCTACGGCCTAAAGAAGGCAGGCATCAAGGTCAAAGGTGGTGTTGATTTTGATGCACACTGTAAGTACCCGTTCGAAAAGAACATCAAGGGCCAGTTTATCCTCGCTGACATCACTACCGTGACCGCAGCGGACTTGGAAAGAATGTACACTCCGGGCGCATTGCGCCTCTTGGCTGGCTGCGCACCATGCCAGCCATTTTCCACATTGGCTCACGGCAAGGACAATAGCGAAGACGCAAAATGGTCGTTACTTGACGAGTTTTCGCGGCTGATCCGAGAAATTCATCCAGAGTTCGTTTCCATGGAGAATGTACCCCGCGTCGCGAACCATCAGCCATTTAGGGACTTCATCACGACACTGGCAGAGCTGGGCTACCACGTTGACTGGCGCCGTATCCGGTGTGCAGATTTTGGCGTGCCGCAAGAGCGTCGACGTTTTGTACTGGTAGCTTCTCGTTTGGGCGAAATCAAACTGCCGAATTCAAAGCAAAAAGAAATTGATGTTCGTAAGGCAATAGGTCACCTGCCAAAATTGAAGGCCGGAGAAGCTGATGCGGAAGATCCGTTGCATAAGGCTCGCGCCCTCAACGAAATTAATCTAAAGCGGATTCAAGCCTCGACGCAGGGGGGCACTTGGATGGATTGGCCAGAAGAATTGAGGGCGAAATGCCACTCTACAAAGAGCGGCGCTTCTTTTAAGAGTGTATATGCGCGGATGAGCTGGGACAAACCTGCTCCAACCATAACTACGCAATGCTTCAACTTCGGAACGGGTCGCTTTGGCCATCCTGAACAGAATCGAGGAATCACCTTGCGCGAAGCTGCTATTTTGCAGTCTTTTCCAGATAAATATGAATTTATTGAACCCGGTCGCGATGTTCCGTTTAGTATTGTCGGTCGCTTAATAGGTAATGCAGTACCTCCAAAGCTAGGCCAAATGGTTGGCAACGTCTTTAAAGAACATATAAATATAATAGGAGTATGACTGTGGCTGAACTTAAATTCCGCATTGAACTTAATGTCTTAAACCATCTTGGAATTGGACTGTATAGTTCGACCCCAGCAGTTGTTACGGAAATAATATCCAATGCTTGGGATGCGGATGCAAAGGAAGTCAAAATTAAGCTCGAACCAGACAATGACATCATTGAAGTTGAGGATGATGGGCATGGTATGTCTGAAGCTGACGTTATCAACAAGTTTTTAAAAGTGGGTTATAGCCGCCGTACTCGAGAACCAAACGGCCCAATGAGTCGCAGCAATAATCGCCGCGTAATGGGTCGCAAGGGAATCGGTAAACTCGCCATGTTTTCCTTAGCAAACACCATCCAGGTTGTAACCAAGGCCGCAGATAGCCCAGCGGTTGCGTTCAAAATTGATGTTGCAAGGCTGAAGGCGCTGGCGAGCGGCACCGAAGAAGTGCTGGACTATCCAGTTGAGACTATCGCGGTTCCCGCAGACTTTCTCTATGCGCACGGAACTCGCATAACACTCACTCAGCTGAACAGTCGAATCAATAAAACTGAGGCGTTTTTACGCCCTAGACTTGTGAGACGATTTGGCGTTTTTGACGATCAATTTAAGGTGCACCTCAATGGCACGGTGATTGTACGTGGAGATGCTAACTTCTATCCCGACGTGCAGTTCCTATGGTATTTCGACACCACGATGAAAGATATCGTGTCGGCACTCGCAACGAACATCGCAGAAGGCCCAGGGCCAGATGGCAAGCCGGCAAAATATATGCAACCGATCACTTCGCTGATTCCGTCTGACATCCCGGATCTCACGCTTCGAGGTTTTATTGCGACTGTTGACACACCGTCGAAGCTTGGAAGGGGCGATGAGAGTCTGAACAGGATCTCTATATTCGCCAACGGTCGACTTTTTCAAGAAGACATATTGGCAGAGCTGGGCGACGCACGATATTTCAATAGCTATATTGTCGGGGAAGTCTACGCTGACTTTTTGGACAACGACGGAATTGACAGGGCCACAGCCAGCAGAGAATCCATTAAGCACGATGATGAGCGATTCCAAGCATTACGGGTTCATCTGAGCAACTCGTTAAGGCAAATTCGTGACCAGTGGGATGAATGGCGTCGTGCATTGGGATATGTCAAGACAGATTCCCCTAATCCAGCTGTCATTGCTTGGATTGACTCCTTCCGCGATCCTCGCGATAGGAGCGCTGCAAACCGAATAATGACGTCAATCGGCAATCTAGTTGTCTCTAATGATGATACGAAGAACGCCGAAGCGAAGAAAATGCTCTACAAGAGCGCGATCGTAGGGTTCGAGAAACTGCGCAGCCGTCATCAACTAGATGCATTAGAAAAAATTACTGACGTCCTTAGTCCTGAGTTTCAGGCAATATTTAGCAGTTTAGATGATATCGAGGAAAGCTATTATCTCGACATAACTCGGCAACGGCTGGAAATCATCCGAAAATTTTCTGAAGAAATCGTTGATGAAGGCAAGCTAGAAAAAGTTGCCCACCGCTATCTTTTTGATCACCTGTGGTTGCTTGATCCGTCTTGGGATCGAGTCTCTGGTTCTGAGGAGATGGAGCGCACCATGACTACAGAATTAAAGAAAGCTTGCCCAGACACACTGGTTGGCGCTCGCTTGGATATCGCGTACAGAACAACCAGTGGCCGCCATGTAATCATCGAACTGAAGCGTCCAGGCCTGACTGTCCGTGCTGATGAATTGGAGACACAAGGACGAAAGTATGTCGAGGCGATGGAGCAGTTCTACAGAGACCATCCGGACTTCATGAAGTACGGCGGCAGAGTACCGCCGATCGATGTATTTTTCTTAATTTCTACAAATCCGCCAATGTCCGAACGACAGCTTCAGGCTTTCGCCCTGTACAACATGAAAGTGCTGACCTACAAAGGCTTGATTGACTCAGCCAGAGCTACATATCAGAACTACTTCGATGTAAAAGCACAGGTTGGGAAGATTGAAGCAGTTCTCTCGGCGATCTAATTTGCACTTTTAATAAGTGGTCTTTGTGGAGCGCTGCCGACTTTGTTGAGCAGCGCTTTTTCATATCCGCTACATAACTCTTTGATTTGATTGGAGCGGGTGAAGGGAATCGAACCCTCGTCGTAAGCTTGGGAAGCTTCTGCTCTACCATTGAGCTACACCCGCGTGCCTCGCATTCTACGCGGATTTGCACGTTGTTGACAACGTTGCAAAGCGGTTGCGGTGATCGAAAACGTGATACCTTCGTCCGTCCTCCATGGGTGGCGATAGTGGCAGGCCCACAAGGCTCGCTGCTTACGGTATGGCATACAACTACCAGAGTTGGCCGCTATCCGGACGCCATGCCCTTAATCATACTGGTGCATGCCAGACTAGGAAAAAATTTGAACATCGCCATTCTTGGTGCCGGCATCGCCGGCATGAGCTGTGCCATCGCCCTGACCCAGGCCGGACATACCGTCACCGTCTACGAACGCAACACGGACGAGCACGCCGGCGGCGGCATGGTGCTGTGGCCCAATGCCAGCTTCGTGCTCGACCAGCTCGGCC
The DNA here is from genome assembly GCF_016461825.1 of Rugamonas violacea. Classification (GTDB taxonomy): domain Bacteria; phylum Pseudomonadota; class Gammaproteobacteria; order Burkholderiales; family Burkholderiaceae_D; genus Rugamonas. The sequence continues at coordinate 50,612 of NZ_JAEMNU010000079.1, forward strand.
TGTTGCCCGCCGTGGCGGCGGCCGGCGCCTCGCCGCGCGCGATGCGGCGCCTGAGCCGGAACGGCGCCGCGCTCCAGCATCTCGACATCGGCCAGCTGGACCGCGAGATGGGCCATGCCAGTCATGCGATCTTGCGGCGCGATCTGGTCGCCATCCTGGCCGACTGGCTGGCGCGCCACGGCGTGCCGATCCACTACGGCGTCGCCGGGCTGGCGCTGACCACCGGCGCGGACGGCCGCGCCAGCCTGGAGTGCGCCGACCGCGCGCCCATCAGTGCCGATCTGCTGATCGGCGCGGACGGGCGCAACCGCTCCGTGGCCCGGCAATACGTGCTGGGAGAAAACCACCCGCGCTTCCAGGGCTTCGTCAACTGGGTCGGCGCCGTCGAAGTCGACGAGGATCTGGTCGAACAGCCGGGGGTGCAGGACTTCTGGGGCAAGGCCGAGCGCTTTGGCGTGGTGTCCATCACCCCGCGCAAAATATATTGGGCGGCGGCCGTGGCCGCGCCGGCATTGGACCGCCTGCCCGCCTTCGACGAGTTGTACCAGCGCTTCGCCGACTGGCCGGCGCCCATCCCGGCGCTGCTGCGCCAGACCCCGAGGGAGCAGTTGCGCCTGATCGCGGTGCACGACGTCGACCCGGTCGAGCGCTGGCACCGCGCCAATGTCTTGATGCTGGGCGATGCCGCGCACGCCTCGCTCCCCACCTCCGGCCAAGGCGCCTCGCAGGCGCTGGAAGACGCCTGGCATCTGCCGCGCTGCCTGGCGGCCCATGCCGACAATCTCGACCAGGCGCTGGCCGCGTTTACCGCCCTGCGCTCGCCCAAGACCAAGGGACAGACAATGGGCGCGCGGCAATTTGCCAACGATTTGTTCCTCACCGACGAGGCCGAGTGCCAACAGCGCGACGCGCGCGCCGCCCAGGTCGATCCGGCGCAGCAGATCGCAGCCATGGCCAAGGGCTGGGCAAGCGGGCTGCCGATGCGGGACTCGGCAACGCCGGCCTAAGCTAAAAGCTGTCTATTTTCCTTACAGAGTGGGCTCGCCCGATACGTTCATCAGGGCCCGTCAAGACGCATCGATCTCTGTATAGCTTTTGACTGAATCATAAGCATGCTCGGAAATCATTCTGAGAATTTGTGGACTCTCTTTATATTTTTCCGTCAACAGGGGAAGCTGCTGCTTGGCGGGGGCGCAATATTTTTTTATCGCCCTCGTTATTTCCCTGCGCTGACTTTTAGGCAGCTCACTATCCCACTCGCCGGCCATGTGCTCGCACGCCTCGGCATTTTTCACGAAGGTCCGCACGTCTTTTGGCAGCGGGCCAGCCGCTGAAATACTCTGCACGGCAACTACACCAAGCAGAAAAATGGCTTGCCTGATCATGTTCCACTCCTCCTCTAACGGCCGGTTGCAGACCAGTGCGGTTTGTCCTTCGCTCCGCCGATAAATTTCTTCACGCCGTAGCCGGCACCAACGGCTTTTAGCTGGCTGTTCATGCCAGAGCGTGGCGCTGTCTTCACTTCGACGACCTTACCGTCAGCATCCTTGACGGTGACAGTACCCTCCCATGAAATCGACATATCGATTGCCCGTCCCTCATTGTGCAACGAGTGCAAGGCTGGCGCAGTGTTCAAATCGCTCATGTCAAAGGCATCTACCATTTGCTTGGCCGCTTCCCAGGAAGCGATGGGCGTAGGATGAACCCAATTGATATCGACGCCGGGTATGGCAGGCACATTTTCAGGTTTGACGTATTTGTACTTGATTTGCCAGCACCAATGCATCAAATAAGAGCGCTGAACCGGCCGATAGGTGGCGGAAATTCGAACCTTGATACCGGCCTCGCTCATCGCATCGATAAAAGTGTCAACGGCTTGGCGAAATGGGGATGCCAAGTCCTTTGTATTCTTGCTGCCTTTAAACCGTTGCGCCCACTTTGCACCACTTAGTTCGTAGTTACTCTGATCGTCGGTGCGTCTCGTCGCGAGCTTTGCTGTACTCGATTTCTCAATTGTGGTCGTCATATCAGTGAACCTCCAAGATTGCGCATTTGAACAAAAGCTGAGGAAGTTCAAGAGTACGTCCGACGCCGGAGAACGTCATTGATCTAGCATGAGATTGTCGGGCCACAACCTGGCGCGCCATCCGGCGCGAGGTGCCAACAAACCACAGTAAACTATTACTCTCAGTTAACATCTTGTACAATGGATGGTATTCGGCGCCGCCGGCATACAGCCGGCCCCAACCACACCCCGCGTCACGCGCATCCATGCTGAGCCTGCACACCAACACCGCCTCGCTGTCGGCACAATCCTCGCTCAGGCGCACCGAGGGTAGGATGGCGATCGTCATGACGCGGCTGGGCACCGGCTTCCGCGTCAACTCGGCGACCGACGACGCCGCCGGCCTGCAGATCGCCACCCGCCTGCTGGCCCAAAGCCACGGCATGGCGGCGGCGATGGGCAATATCCAAAAATCGCTGTCCATGTTGCAAACCGCCGAGGGCGCGTTGAGCGAAAGCGGCAATATTTTGATCCGCATGAAGGACTTGGCCATCCAGGCCGCCGACGGCTCCGCCACCGACGTCGACCGTGGCGCGCTGCAAGCCGAGTTCACCGCGCTGAGCCACGAGCTGAGCCATGTTTCCAGCGGCACCACCTTCGGCGGCGCCCGCCTGCTGCTGGGCGACACCACGAACGAGAAGGCCAACGTCGTCGCGGCCAACGCGGCGGCGGCGGCCGCCAACGGCGCCGCCGCCGCAGCGCTGGCCACCGCCCAGGCCAACCACGGCGCCGCGCTCGCCGCCGACCAGGCCGGCTCCACCCCGGCGACCCGGGCGGCGCTGGGCGCCGCCGCCGGCGCCGTCACCAACGCCACAGCCAACGCCGCTGTCGCCAGCACGGCCGCCCAGGACGCCCAACAATACGCCACGGCGGTGGCGGCCGTGACGGCGATCGACGGGGTTTTCTCGAAGGCGGTCAATTTCCAGATCGGCGCGTCGGCCGGCGAGGTCATGAACGTCCAGCTGACGGCGCAGTTGGACGGCATGCACACCGCCCTGCACGCCGCCGCCAGCACCTACGACACCTTCGGCATCGATCGGCCGGGCAGCGGCACCGACCTGGTGATCGCCAGCGCGGCCTCGGCCACCATCGGCAAGCTGCAAAGCGCGATCGACGCCGTCGCCGGCGTGCGCGCCGGCGTGGGCGCCATCGCCAACCGCCTGAACCACACCGACAACAATCTGGCCAACATGCGCGCCAACACCACCGTGGCCAGGGGACGCATCATGGACACCGACTTCGCCCAGGAGAGCGCCAACATGATTTCCAACCAGATGTTGATGCAGGCCGGCGGCTCGGTGCTGCGCCAGTCCAACAGCATCTCGTCGATGGTGATGTCGCTGCTCGCCTAGGGCGCCGGCGCCGCCCTCAAGTATTTTTCCGCACGCCGGCCATATCGCCGGCCGCCGGCGCCGGCAACTCCACCGCCGCCAGCGGCAGGCCGGCGGCCCGGTTGAAGTTGTCCAGCGCCGCCAGCAGCTGGGCGAAGGCGTCGCCGCCCCAGGCCTGCTCCATGCGCGCGTACTGCCGGTCGATCAGCGGCCCCATCTGCCCGAGCAGGGCGGCGCCGGCCGGCGCCAGCCGCACCATGACGCGGCGCTGGTCGAGCTCCATGCGCTGGCGCGCCACCATGCCGACCTCCTCCATCCGCGCCAGCACGCCCGACAAGCTGGGCGCCAGCATCTGGCACAGCTCGGCGATCTCGCGCGGCTCCAGCTCGCTATGTTCGTCGAGCACGCGCAGGATGCGGTACTGCTGCTCGGTCACGCCGTAGTGGTGCAGGATGGGGCGGAACTGCGCCATCAAGTTGTCACGCGCCTTCAACAGGCGCTGGGGCAGGTTCGGATAGTGGATCTGGTGCGGCACGCCGCTCTCCCGGTGGCGCCTGTGGGGCCAGGCTGGACCGATTATAAGGCTTGACTCGTTAATATATTAATGATTTAATCGTTCACATATTAACGAATTCCTTGAGGTAAATCATGGTGGGCTCGGTATGATTGTGCGCGACCGCCCGTCAGGCCTACGGCTGTTCCTGCTGCTGCGCGGCTCGGTGCTGCCGCGCATCCTGCCCAGCCTGATCCTCAACACCCTGCTGGCCACCCTGGTCACGCTCAGCCACGGCGACCTGTTCAAGCTGAAGATCACCCTGACCACCATCCCCTTCAGCATGATCGGCCTGCCGCTGGCGATCTTCCTCGGCTTCCGCAACAACGCCGCCTACGAGCGCTACTGGGAGGCGCGCAAGCTGTGGGGCGAGCTGGTGCTGCGCGGACGCAACCTGTCGCGCCAATGCCAAAGCCTGATCGCGGGCGGCCCGCCGGCCCACGCAACGCTCGGCCTGGACGACGTGCGGGTGCGCATGGTCTACCGCAGCATCGCCTACGTCTGCGCGCTGCGCGACCTGCTGCGCGGGCAGGACCGCAGCCACGAGTACCGCGCCTACCTGCGGCCCGCCGAGGCGCTCGCGCTGGCCGGCGCCAGCAACAAGCCGGAGCGCATGATGCAGGCCATGGGCGCCGACCTGCGCCACTGCCTGGAGCAGGGCCGCCTCGATCCCTGCATCGCGCCGGCCATCGACGCCACCCTCTCGGCGATGGTGGCCTCGGCCGCCTCCTGCGAGCGGATCAAGCACACGCCCATCCCCTTCTCCTACACCCTGCTGCTGCACCGCACCGCCTACCTGTACTGCTTCCTGCTGCCGTTCGGCCTGGTCGACAGCATCGGCTTCATGACGCCCTTCGTGGTGGCCATCGTCGCCTACACCTTCTTCGGCCTGGACGCGGTCGGCGACGAGATCGAGGAACCCTTCGGCACCGAGGACAACGACCTGGCGCTCGACGCCATCTGCCGCTCGATCGAGATCGGCCTGCGCGAGAGCCTGGGCGAGACCGAGCTGCCGCCGCAGCTACAGCCGCGCAACTACTGCCTGAGCTGACCGTCCCGCGCGGCGGGATCGTCGCTGCGATATTTTGCGCTGGTCGCGGCGGCCCGGCGGCGCTATCGTCACGCTCTCGATTCCATCTGGGGGCAACCATGATCGCCATGCAATACAGCTTCGTCCTGCCGGCCGACTACGACATGCGGCGCATCGACGCGCGCATCGCCGACAAGGGCCATCTGCTCGACGGCTTTCCCGGCCTGCGGTTCAAGGCCTACCTGAGCGCCGAGCGGGACGACGCCGCGCTGGCCTCGGCCGACAACCTGTACGCGCCGTTCTACCTGTGGGACGGCAGCGAGGGCATGAACGCCTTCCTCGGCGGCGCCGGCTTCGCCGCCGTGACGCAGGCCTTCGGCCGGCCCAGCGTGGCCACCTGGTCGGTCTGGACGGCGGCGCTGGGCGACGACCTGGCGCGGGCCAGCCACGCCACCCGCGAGCTGCTGCCGATCGCCCCGCACACGCCGCTCGATCAGCTGCGCCAACAGGAGGAGGCGGCGGCGCAACAGGCGCTGCAAGGCGCCGACGGCGCCGTGGCCGCGCTGGCCTGCTTCGACCCGAGCAACTGGACGCTGCTGCGCCTGCGCCTGTGGCGCGGGCCGCGCGGCGACGCGGTGGCCGGCCGCCAGCAGTACCGCGTCGGCTATGTCGCGCTGCCACGGCGTCCGGCGGCGGCGGCCGGCGGCGGGGACTAGCGCAGCAGCTGCAAGGCCTGGTTCGGCAGCACGTTGGCCTGGGCCAGCATCGAGGCGCCGGCCTGCTGCAGGATCTGGGCGCGGGTCAGCTGCGCCATCTCGCTGGCGTAGTCGGTGTCGAGGATGCGCGAGCGCGCCGCCGACAGGTTCTCCACCCGGTCGAGCGCGCCGGCGTGCGCCGCGTCCAGGCGGTTCTGCATCGCCCCCAGGCCGGAACGGACCACGCCGATCTCGTCGAGCTTGCCGTCGATGTAGTCCAGCGCGGCGGTGGCGCCGGCGAAGCTGCTCAAGTCGATCGCCGGCTCGCCGCTGGAAGAGGTCGCCTCGATATGCACGGTGGCGCCGTTCGGCGTGGCGCGGACGCTGCCCAGCGCCAGCCCGACCAGGCCGGGATTGCTGCCGCCCACGCTGAGCGAGTGCTGCGCGGTGTCGGCCGTGTCGAGGATGGTGATGCTGCCGCGCGCGGTGCCGGGCGCCACGCCAAGCAGGCCCCAGCCGGCGCCGACCAGGTCGACGTCGCGGCCGTCGGCCGCCGTCAGCGTCAGCGTGCCGCCGTTGACGCCGGCCGTGACCCCGGCGCCGGCGCCGTTGATGGCGTTGGCCGCGCTGAGCGCCAGCGCGCCGGCGTTGGCGCCGTTGATGGCGCCCAGCGCGACGCCGTTGATACTGAGCGTGGCGTTGCCGATGGCGCCGCCGCCGCCGGCCACGCCGACCACGCTGGTGCTGGCGCTGGCGCTGACGCCGGCCACGTTGGCGGCGTTGATGGCGTTCGCCGCCGCGTAGGCGCTGGCCGCCGTCTGGCCCGGCGCCGCGCCGGCCACGGCGGCACCGACCGCCACGCCGTTGAGCAGCAGCGCGCCGGCGCCAAGCGCGCCGGCCACCAGCCCGCTCAGATTCACCTGCAGCAGCGGCACGTCGGCCATGCCGCGGCCGCTGTGGCGCTGCCGCAGCGCGCTGCCGACGTTCAGTTGGATGATGTCGCCGACGTTGGCGCCCACCTGCAACTGGGTGTTCAGGCTGCCGTCGATCAGGTTCATCTGGTTGAAACTGGTGCTGTCATTGATCTGGTAATTGGTCGCCACCAGGGCGTCCACCTCGGTCTGGATCGAGGCGCGGTCCAAGGCGTTATTGCTGCCGTTGGCCGCCTGCACGGCCAGCTCGCGGATACGCTGGAAGTTGTTGATGATCTGGCCCAGCGCGCCCTCGGCCACCTGCACCAGCGAGATGCCGTCGTTGATGTTCCGCGCCGCCTGGTTGCCGCCGCGCACGGCGGCGGTGAAGCGCTCGCTGATCGCCAGGCCGGCCGCATCGTCGCGCGCAGAGTTGATCCGCAGCCCGCTCGATAGCCGCCGCAAACTAACGCTGAGCTCATCACCCGAGCGCTGGTAATGGCGCTGCGCGTTCAGAGACGGGAGATTGGTGTTGATCTGCATGCGGCGGTCGGGTCTGGCACGCTTCCTGTTTGGTCCGGCACGACGGGCGAACGGATGCCCGCTCGTCGTATCTGTAACGGCAGAAAACGGCCAATTCTTTAACCACGGCAACAGAAACGCCGGGCGAACGAGGCATAGTGAGCGCCCACTCCCAACCCAAAGACAGAGGGCCGGGGTCAGCCCCCCGCCTTGGCGCGCGGGGTCCGACCCCAGATTTGTGCCTGTGGGTTTGCTTGATTTGGCGGCATGCGGGGACTTACTCGGCCGGCAGGACCAGGGCCAGGCGGGCGCGCGCCAGCGCCAACGCGCCGGCGTCGAGGCGGGCGGCGGCTTGGCGCAGGTATTTGCCGGCGGCCGGACCGGCGCCGTTGCGCTCGGCCGTGGCCAGCCACAGATAGGCTTGGCCGGCGTCGGCCGGCGCGCCCTGCCCGCTCAGGTACATCAGGCCCAGGTTGAACTGGGCGCGGCCGTGGCCCTGGCGCGCCGCCTGCAAATACCAGCCGTGCGCCAGCGCGTAGTCGCGCGCCAGCCCCTGGCCGTTATCGTGGCGCAGGCCGAGGGCGAACTGGGCCTGGGCGTGACCCTGCTCGGCGGCCTTGCGATACCAGGCGTTGGCCTGCAGCGGATCGGGCGCCGGGCCGTCGTCGAGGTCGTGCAGCAGGCCCAGTTTGAATTGGGCGGCGGCGTAGCCTTGCTCGGCGGCGCGGCGGAACCAGGCCAGCGCGGCCCGCTCGTCTCGCGTCACGCCCTGCGCCGTCTCGTAGCGAAGGCCGAGGTCGAACTGGGCGCGCAGATGGCCCTGCTCGGCCGCCTTGCGCAGCCAGTCGACCGCCGCCGCGCCGTCCTGCGCCACGCCGTAACCGGCCTCGCACAACAGCGCCAGGTGGTATTGCGCCGCCGGGAAGCCCTGCCCGGCCGCCTTCAGGTACCAGCGCGCCGCCTCGGCGTGGTCCGCCGCCACGCCCTGGCCGTGCTCATGCCGCAGGCCGACGTTGTGCTGCGCCGCCGCGTGGCCCTGCTCGGCCGCCTTGCGGTAGCAGGCCAACGCCTTGGCGTCGTCGCGCGGCACGCCCTGGCCGTTGTCGTAGATCAGACCGAGGTTGAACTGCGAGCTGGCGTGGCCCTGCTCGGCGGCGCGGCGGTACCACAGGATGGCCTTCTGGCTGTCCTGGGCGATGCCCTCGCCCTTGTCGAAGCGCAGCGCCAGGTTGAACTGGGCCGGCGCATAGCCCTGCTCGGCCGCCTTGCGGAACCAGGAGATCGCCTGGCCGGAGTCCTGCGGCACACCCTGGCCGTTGTCGTAGCGCAGACCGAGGTTGAACTGGGCGCGCGCATAACCCTGCTCGGCCGCCTTGCGGTACCAGGCGATGGCCTGCTTGAAGTCCTGCGGCACGCCCTTGCCGGTGTCGTACATCATGCCCAGGTTGTTCTGCGCGCCGGCGTCGCCCTGTTCGGCGGCCTTGCTGAACCAGCGCATGGCCTGCTCGCTGTCCTGGGCGATGCCCTGGCCCTTGGCGTACAGCCAGCCCAGGTTGTACTGGGCGGCGGCATAACCCTGCTCGGCGGCCAGCTGGTACCAGCGCGCCGCCTCGGGGAAGTCCTGCGCCACGCCCTGGCCCTTCTGGTACATCACGCCGAGGTTGTACTGGGCATGCTCCAGGCCGGCGGTGGCGGCCTGGCGATACCAGTCCAGCGCCAGCGCGTAGTCCTGGCCGATGCCCTGGCCGTTGAAGTACATGAAGCCCAGGCTGTGCTGGGCGTTGGCGACGCCGCGCTCGGCCAGCGCCTTCACCCGCAGGAATTCGGCGGTGAAGGTGGCCGCGTCGGCCACTGTGGCCACTGCGGCCACCGCGGCCGGCAAGGCGTTGGCGCTGGCGTTGGCGTTCGGCATGGGCTCAGGCCTGGATGGCGATCGCGGCCAGCTGCGGCGCCGGCGCATGCGGCGGCGCCACGCTGTCGCCGGCCTGCTGCTGCAGCACGCCGATGAAGTTCGACAGCGAAATCGGCCGGTGGTAGAAATAGCCCTGCATGGTGGTGCAGCCGTGCGACTGCAGATAACGCGCCTGCAGCGCCGTCTCGACGCCCTCGGCCACCAGGTGCAGGCCGAGGCCGCGGGCGATCGAGATGATCGCCAAAATCACCGGATAGTGGCCGTGCTCGTCGTGGATCTCCTTGACGAAGGACTGGTCGATCTTGATGGTGTGGATGGGGAAGCGGTGCAGATACGACAGCGACGAGTAGCCGGTGCCGAAGTCGTCGATCGCCACCGACACGCCCAGCTGGCACAGCTTGTTGAGCTGCTCGATGGCGTACTGCGGATTGCGGATGCAGATGTTCTCGGTGATCTCCACCTCGATCTGCGCCGGCGAAATGCCGTAGCGGGTCAGCGCGCCGCGCATCTTCTCGAAGAAGTCGCCGCGGTCGAGGTATTGCGGCGACAGGTTCAGCGACAGGCGGATGGCGTCGCCGCCGGCGGCGTTCCACAGCAGCAGGTCGCGGCACAGCGCGCCCAGCATCCAGTCGGAGATCGGCAGCATCAAGCCGTTTTCCTCGGCGAAGGGGAGGAACTCGCCGGCCGACAGCAGGCCGCGCTGCGGATGGTTCCAGCGCATCAGGCCCTCGGCGCCGATGATGCGGCCGGTCGCCACGTCGACCTGCGGCTGGTAGTACATTTCCAGCTCGTTCTGTTCCAGCGCCTTGCGCAGGCTCTGTTCCAGCGCGATCTTCTGGTGCGACACGTCGAGCATCGAGTTGTGATAGAAGCTGTGGCCGTTCTTGCCCAGCGCCTTGACCTGGTACATGGCGATGTCGGCGTGGCGCAGCAGTTCGTCGATGCTCTCGCCGTCGCCCGGGTAGATGGCGATGCCGATGCTGGCCGAGATGTGCACCTCGTGGCCGTCCAGGTCGAACGGTTGCTGCAGGCTTTCGAGGAACTTGTCGGCGATGGCCTTGGCGTCCTGCCGGTCGCGCAGCTCGGGCAGCACGATGGTGAACTCGTCGCCGCCCTGGCGCGCCAGCGTGTCGCCACGGCGCAGGCATTCCTTCAGGCGCAGCGCCACCTGCTGCAGCAGCTCGTCGCCCTTGACGTGGCCCAGCGTGTCGTTGACCAGCTTGAAGCGGTCGAGGTCGACGAACATCACAGCCAGCTCGGTCAGCTTGCGCTTGGCCTGGATCACCGCCAGGCCGAGGCGGTCCTTGAACAGCATGCGGTTGGGCAGGTCGGTCAGGATGTCGTGGTAGGCCTGGTAGGAGATCACCTCCTCGGCGCGCTTGCGGTCGGTGATGTCGCGCGCCACGCCGTAGATGCCGAAGTACTCGCGCTGGCGCGGTTCCTGGTCGGGCTGGTGCACGCCGATGGCGTTCAGCGCGATGGTCATCAAGGTGTTGCTGAAGGTGCGCTCGACGCCGCCGCCCTTGGCGTCGCCGTTGCACTTCAGGCGCAGCTCGACGTTGCGCGAGGCGCGCGCGTCGCCGCGCCGCTCGCTGAAGACGTAGCGGGCGCGTTCCTGGTCCTCGTCGTGCACCAGCATCGAGTAGTGCTTGCCGATCAGCTCCTCGCGCGAGAAGCCGAGCAACTGCTGGACGCGGTCGTTGACGAAGGTGAAGCGGCCCTCGTGGTTCAGGGTGTAGATGATGTCGGGCGAGCTGTCGACCAGGTAGCGGTACATCTTCTCCGAGTTTTCCAGCTGCGAGGCGATGCGCGCGTTGTCCTGCGCCAGGCGGCGCTGCTGCAGCGCGTTCTGCACCGTCTTGAGCAGCTCCTCGCGGCTGTAGGGCTTGCGCAGGTAATCGTAGGCGCCGCGCTTGAGGGCGCCGATGGCCGCCTCGATGCCGACGTCGCCGCTCATCACGATGACGTCGCCCTCGATGCCGCGCTCGTTGATGAAGTCCATGATCTGGTGGCCGCTCATGTCGGGCAGACGCAGGTCGAGCAGGATCAGGTCGAACTTCAGCCGGCTCAACTGGGCCAGCGCCTCGCTGCCGCAGGTGGCGGTGACCAGCTGGTAGTCGCGGTCGCGCAGCAGCTCGTAAAGCGAGGACAGCAGGCGCGGCTCGTCGTCCACCAGCAGCAGGCGCGGGCCTTCGCTGGCGTGGCAAGCCGGCGCGCCGGCCGGGGTCATGTCCATCCGCGGGGTGTCGGCGGTTGGCGCGTTGGCAGCGGGGCTGCCGGGGTTCAGGTTCATCATGGCCTTAGACGGAGTCCATCGCCCGCGCTTGCACGCCGACGACTTGGCTGGTGCTGCCCCGGGCGGGCAGCAAAATTTCAAAGCTGGTGCCGGCGCGGCCGGAACGGCAGGTGATCAGGCCCTGCATCTTCTTGACCAGGTTGTGCACGATGGACAGGCCGATGCCGTGGTGCGGCCCGGCCTTGTTGCTGCGCACCGGCGCGAACAGATTGGCCAGCACCTCGGCCGACAGGCCGGGGCCGTTGTCGCTGACCACCAGCTCCAGGTACAGCCGGCGCTCGCGGTTGACGTGGCCGCGGTTGGCGATGTCGATGCGGCCGCCGTCGGGCATCGCCTCGACGGCGTTCTTGACCAGGTTGACCAGGATCTGCTTGAGGATGTCGGCGTCGCCGTCGATCTCGGCCGGCTCCTCCTGCATGCGCACGACGATCTGCAGCGAGGCCGGCACGAAGTCGGTGGCGCGGAACAGGCGCAGCACGTCGTCGACCACGCGGGCGACGTCGGTGTGGCGCGCCGTCTCGCTCGGCTGCAAATCGGCCAGGCCGTTGATCAACTGGCCGACGCGGTCGATCTCCTCGTTGAGGATCGACATCTCGCCGACCACCGGCTCGCGCCGCGCCAGCTTGCTGTCGAGGACGGACAGGTAGTTCTTGATGATCGACAGCGGGTTGTTGACCTCGTGGACGACGCGGCGCGAGGCCTCGCGGTACTCCTCGGCGACGTGGTCCAGCTGGCGGCGGGCGTGGCCGCGTTCGCTCAGCGTGGTCTCCAGCGCGCTGGCGGCCTGGGTGGCGAAGGACTGCAGGAAGCGTTCGCGCTTCTGCAGGCCGGCCAGCTGCCAGGCGGCGGCGGCGCCGAGCAGCACGCCCAGGCAGCGCTGGTTGGCCACCAGCGGCAGGCAGACCAGGGCCTCGCTGCCGAGGATGCGGAACAGCTGCTCCTCGGCCAGGGTCAGCGCGGCGTCGCCGCGCGTCAGATAGGCCGGCTTGCGCTGCCGCGCCGCGTCGGCGATGGCGCCGCCCTTGGCCAGCGGGATGGCGAATTCGGCCAGCCGTTGCTGCTGCTCGCCGCCGGCGCAGCCGACCAGGGCCTGGCCGGTGGGGTTCTCCAGCAGCGCGACGGTGCTGCCCAGGTCGAACAGGATGCGCGCCGAACGGGTCATCGATTCGAGCAGGCCGCTCTCGCCCTGCTGGCGGGCGAAGGTCTGGCCCATCTCGGACACCAGCACCATGTTGCGCACCTCCTCGGACAGGCGCTGCTGCACCGGGTCGAGCGGCGGCGGCGGGGCGTAGGCCGGCGGCGCCACGATGTCGTCGGCGCCGGCCAGCTCGATGCCCAGGTAGGCGGCCGACTTGTCGACCTGGCGCGCGGCGGCGTTGCGCACGGCGGCCAAGGTGTCCGCTTCCAGGCCGCACAGGCGGCTGGCCTCGACGATGTCGTCCTGGTAATGCTCCTCGTCGCCGTGGCAGCACAGCAGGTGCGACAGGCGGACGATGCGGATCAGCGGGTGCGCGGCCTCCAGCCGGGCGGCCGGCTCGTGGTGGTACAACACGCTGTCGGCCAGGAAGGAGTCGAGGTTCCAGCGCTCGATCAGCCAGGCGCCCGCCTCCGAATGGGTGATCTGCAGGGTGCGCTGCTCGACGGCGCAGAGGTCCTCGTCGTCGCGCGCCATGAAGTTCAGCGCGTATTCCTTGGGCGCGGTGGCCAGCAGGGCGAGCCGGCCGACGTTGTGCAACAGGCCGGCCAGATAAGCCTCCTCGGCCTGCGGGTAGTCCATGCACTTGGCGATGTCGCGCGCCAGCACGGCGGCGGTCAGCGAATTTTTCCAGAAGCCGCGCAGGTCGGTGCTGCCGGAATGGGGGAAGCTGTTGAAGGTCTGGAACACCGATTCGCTGATCACCAGCGTCTTGATCATGTCGGTGCCGAGCGACACCAGCGACTGCTCCAGGCTGACGCTGCGGCTGTGGCGGTGATAGGCCGAGCTGTTGGCCACCGTCAGGATCTTGCTGGTCATGCCGGCGTCCTTGGCGATCAAGGCGGCCAGCTCGGGCATGCCGGCGTCGTCGGCCTGCAAGTGCTCGATCAATTTGATCAGGATCTGCGGCATGGCCGGCAGGCGGGCAATCAACAAGCGATTGCGGATATCGTGTTCTGATTGCTGCATCGTATCAAGCATTGCCGCCAAGGGACATTGAATGGAAAGCGGCACTCAAGGTCGAAGGGCCACCACGGTGTTATTGATTGACTGTTGTAACAAGCAACGCGTAGCTGCGACGGCCTCGTGGACCGTCTAACCGTGCCTAAAAATCGATATTAGCATAAACAAAGGGGTGACTAATCCGCAAGAAACATTTCCTGCTAAACTTTTTTTACTTTCCTGCCGTTAATGAATTAGCGATCCGGATGGCGTAGTAGCATGCTCCGGTAAGCGCGCGACGTCAACCACAAAACGAGAGCAGAGGCACTAAAGCCCAGCTGTCCGGCGGCTAACCACAATACCGAATGTGATAGAAACGGCGCGATCACGCCCGCCACCAGGGCCGCCAGCAGGGTCGAGACGAACGATTGGCAAGACGCCACCGTGCCCCGGATGTGCGGGAACAAATCCATCGCCAGCAAGGTCGCGCCGGGCGCCACCATCGACATGCCGAAGGTGTAGACGAATATCGGCGCCACCGTCCAGGGCAGCGCCGGCGGCAGCCAGAGGTGGTAGCAAACGTTAAATATCGCGGCCGACAGCAGGAAACAGAAGCCAATACCAATTTGTCGCGAAAATGTCATTTTGCCGGCGATCCGGTTGGCCGCCAGGGCGCCGAGGAAGATGCCGCCGACGGCGGGAATGAACAACCAGGCGAACTGGTCGGGGCCGAGGCCCAGGTGCACCGGCAGCAATACCGGCGCCGCCGTGATGTAGACGAACAGGCCGGCGAAGTTCAAGGCCACCACGCCGGACTTGAGGTGGAACAGCGGCGAACGGAACACCTGGCCGTAGTTGTGCATCAGGTAGTGCGGGTTGAAGGGCTGGCGCTTGTGCGGCGGCAGCGTTTCGGGCAGGCGGCGGTAGCACAGCACGAACAGCAGCACCGTGTAGCCGAACAGGAACAGGAAGATGGCGCGCCAGTCGAGCAGCTTGACGATCCAGCCGCCGGCCACCGGCGCGATGGCCGGGGCGATCGAAAAGATCATCGTCACCATCGACAGCAGCCGCGCCGCCGCCGCGTCGGCGTACAGGTCGCGGATGATGGCGCGGCCGACCACCACGCCGGCGCCGGCCGAAACGCCCTGCAGCGCGCGGAAAGCCCACAGGTAGTGCACCGTGTGCGCGGCGGCGCAGCCCAGCGTGCCGATGGCGAACATCACCAACGAGACCAGCACCACGTTGCGCCGGCCGAAGGCGTCCGACAGCGCGCCGTGCCACAGCACCATCACCGAGAACGACAGCATGTAGAAGGTCAGGCTTTGCTGCACCTCCAGCGGGCTGGCCTGCAGCGAGGCCTGGATCGCCGGGAAGGCTGGCAGGTAGGCGTCGATCGAGAACGGGCCGAGCATCGACATGAGGGCCAGCATGACGGCCAGCAGGCCGGCGGCGAGCGGACGGCGATGGCTGGGTGGTGGCGGCGGAATGGCGGCGACGGGGTCGGGCGGCAGATTGGCGGGCGGATTGGGGAACATGGCGTATCGAGTGAAAGCCCGTCGTTCCCGCGCAGGCGGGAACCCATGCTGAGCCTGGATTCCCGCCATGTTAAGCAAAAGATCGCTGCGGTCTATGCGGGGAACGCATACGGGGGATGGGGGGAGGCCATACGGGGTATGGATTCCCGCCTGCGCGGGAACGACGGCGGCTAGCTTAGACGGTCTTCGGCTTGGCTTCTTCGCGGCGGTTGTAGCCGGCCACCATGTCGAAGCGGAACAGACGGCATTCCAGCGCGCCGTTGAAGAACGGCGTCTTGCGCGCCTCTTTCAAGCGCAGCAGGCGCGGCAGGCCGAGGTCGGCGGTGAACAGGAACACGGTCCAGCCGGCGAAGCGCTGCTTGAGCGTGGTGCCCAGCGCCGAGTAGAAGGTGGTGGCCAGCTCGTCCTCGGGCACGGTGCTGTCGCCGCGCACGCCGATCCGCTCGCCGTACGGCGGGTTGGTCAGCAGGATGCCGGGCGCCTCGGTCGGCGCCTTGACCTCTTGCGCCTCGATCTGCTTGAGCGGCACCTCGAACAGGATGCCGGCGCAACGCAGGTTGTGGCGGGTCATTTCCACCATGTCGCCGGAGATGTCGCTGCCGAAGATGGTCGGCGACTCGGGCAGCGGATTGACCTTGACGGCGGCCTTCATGGCCTGCCATGGCGCCGCGTCGAAGCCGTTGAAATTCTCGAAGGCGAAACGGCGCCGCGCGCCCGGCGGAATGCCCTGCACCATCTGCGCCGCTTCGCACAGGATGGTGCCGGAGCCGCACATCGGATCGAACAGCGGCGTGCCCGGCTTCCAGCCCGAGACACGCAGCAGGCCGGCGGCCAGGTTCTCGCGCAGCGGCGCGTCGCCGGTCTCCTCGCGCCAGCCGCGCTTGAACAGCGCCTCGCCCGAGGTGTCCAGATAGATGGTGAACTGGCGCGCGTCGAGGAAGCCGACGATGCGCATGTCCGGCGCCTTGGTGTCGACCGAAGGACGCTTGTTGAACTGGTCGCGGAAGCGGTCGCAGACGGCGTCCTTGATCTTCAGCGTGGTGAACTCCAGGCTGCGCAGCGGCGATTTGACGGCGGTGACGTCGACGCGGATGGTGTGGTCGACGTCGAACCAGTCTTCCCACGGCTGGGCCAGGACCAGGTCATAGATGTCGTTCTCGTTCTGGTAGCCGGTGACGGCCATGCGCATCAGCACGCGCGAGGCGATGCGCGAATGCAGGTTGATGCGGTAGGCGTCGTGCAGGTCGCCCGAGCAGTGGACGCCGCCGGGCACCTGGTTGTGCACCTTCAGGCTGTTGCTGTCCTGGGCGATCTCGCCCAGCTCTTCGGCCAGCGCCGCTTCCATGCCGCGCGGGCATGGGCAAAAATATGAAGCCATGGTGTACCTTTTATCCGTTAAAAAACAAACACTTAGAAAAACAAAACCGCAAAAATCAAAAACGAAAACGCAAAAACAAATCTTGCTAAAACACTAGCGGGCCAAGGCCCGTTCCAGGAAGTCGAGACGATCCTGGCCCCAGAAGCTCTCGCCCTGGTAGACGTACCACGGCGCGCCGAACACGCTGGCGGCGCTGGCGTCGTCGGTGTTGCGATCATACTCCGCCTGCACGCTGGCGGTTTCGACCGACTTGAGCAGCATGCGCCCTTCGAGGCCGAGGCCGTTGGCGATCTGCGCCAGCGTCTCCTCGTCGCCGATGTTCTTCTCCTCGGCCCACAGGCCGCGCATGATGGCGCCGCTCAGTTCCAGCGCGGTGTCGACGCCCAGCGCCAGCCGGGTGGCGATGATCAGCCGCGCCGCCAGGTCGGGCGAGACGGGGAAGAACTTCGGCTGCACGTTGAGCGGCAACTGCAGGTGTTCCGACCAGCGCGCCAGCTCGGTCAGGCGGTAGGCCTGGCGCTGCGGCGCGCGCTTGGCCAGCGGCAGGCCGCCGGACTGGCCGAACACCTTGCCCAGGTCGAGCGGGCGCAGGTCGATCTGCACGCCGTGCTGGCGCGCCATGGCGACGAAGCGCGCGTGGCCCAGATAGCTCCACGGCGAGTGGGGCGCGAAATAATATTGGCAAACTTTAGGCATACGGCCCCGCTCAGAAAGGTTTGACGACGACCAGCACGACGATCGCCAGCAGCATGAACACCGGCACCTCGTTGAACACGCGGAACCACTTGTGGCTGCGCTTGTTGGCGCCGTTCTCGAACTTGCGCAGCAGCGAACCGCAGGCGTGGTGGTAGCCGATCACCAGCAGCACGAAGAACAGCTTGGCGTGCATCCAGCCGGGCATCTTGAAGCCGTCCGCGCCGCCGTACTGCAACCACAGCAGGGCGAAGCCGAGCAGCACGGCCGGCACCGACAACAAGGTCGTGAAGCGGTACAGCTTGCGCGCCATCAGCAGCAGCCGTTCGGTGGTCACCGTCTGGTTCTCCATCGCCAGGTTGACGAACAGCCGTGGCAGGTAGAACAGTCCGGCGAACCAGGACGTGATGAAGAGGATGTGCAGCGCTTTAATCCAGAGCATGAAGGTCCCGAGAATGAGAGGATGGCGGGCGGCGGCCGGCGCCGCCCGATGGAATAGGAAGATGGATCAGTTGCGCACTTCGCCGTGGCCGAACACCACGTACTTGAGCGAGGTCAGTCCCTCCAGGCCGACCGGGCCGCGGGCGTGCAGCTTGTCGTTGGAGATGCCGATCTCGGCGCCCAGGCCGTATTCGAAGCCGTCGGCGAAGCGGGTCGAGGCGTTGACCATCACCGACGCCGAGTCGACCTCGCGCAGGAAGCGCATGGCGTCGCTGTGGTTCTCGGTGACGATGGACTCGGTGTGCTTGGACGAGTAGCGGTTGATGTGGTCCATCGCCTCGTCCATGTCGGCCACCACCTTCACCGCCAGGACGGGCGCCAGGTACTCGGTGGCCCAGTCCTCTTCGGTGGCGGCAAGCAGTTGCGGGTAGCCGGCCAGGATGGCCTGCGCTTCGGCGTCGGCGCGCAGCTCGACCTGCTGGCCGGCGTACAACTTGGCCAGCTCGGGCAGCACGGTGGGCGCGATGGCGCGCGCCACCAGCAGCGTTTCCATGGTGTTGCAGGTGCCGTAGCGGTGGCACTTGGCGTTGAAGCCGATGTCGACCGCCTTCTTCAGGTCGGCCTGGGCGTCGATGTAGACGTGGCAGATGCCGTCCAGGTGTTTGATCATCGGCACGGTGGCCTCTTCCATCAGGCGGGCGATCAGGCCCTTGCCGCCGCGCGGCACGATGACGTCGACATACTGCGGCATGGTGATCAGGGCGCCGACGGCGGCGCGGTCGGTGGTGTCGACCACCTGCACCGCGTCGGCCGGCAGGCCGGCCCCCAGCAGGCCTTCCTGGACCAGCTTGGCCAGGGCGCGGTTGCAGTGGATCGCCTCCGAGCCGCCGCGCAGGATGGTGGCGTTGCCGCTCTTGATGCACAGGCCGGCGGCGTCCACCGTCACGTTGGGACGCGACTCGTAGATGATGCCGATGACGCCCAACGGCACGCGCATCTGGCCGACCTGGATGCCGGACGGGCGGAATTTCAAACCGGAGATCTCGCCGATCGGATCGGCCAGCGCGACGATCTGGCGCAGGCCCTCGACCATGGTGGCGATCGCCTTGTCGGACAGGGCCAGGCGGTCGAGCATGGCCGGCGCCAGGCCGGCGGCGGCGGCGGCGTCCATGTCGCGCTGGTTGGCGGCGCGCAGCTGGGCGCTGTCGCGCACGATCGCGTCGGCGATCAGCAGCAGCGCGCGGTTGCGCGTGGCGCTGTCGGCCCGTGCCATGGCGCGCGAGGCGACGCGGGCCCGCTGGCCCACTTGTTCCATGTACTGCTTGATATCCATCGTCATTGCCTGTCCCTGTCCAGAGTGTTCGTGTCGGCCGCTCGCGCGCTTGGCCGGCCGCCTAGCCGCGCGCCACTTTCAGCGCCAGTTGCAGCATGGCGTCCCAGGCGTCGCCGGCGAAGGCCTTGGCGCGCAGGCCCTTGATCATCTTGTCGACCTGGGCCGCGTCCTTCATGGCCGCCTCCAGCGTGGCCAGCGAAATGCGGCGCAGCGCCGGGTCCATCATGCGCTCGCGCGGCCCCCAGATGCGGTATTCCTTCAGCAGCGCGCCCAGCGGGCGGCCCTGGGCCATCGCGGCCTTCAATTTTAACAGCGTGCGGATTTCCTCCGCCACCGCCCACAGCACCAGCGGCAGCGCCTCGCCCTCGCCCTTCAGGCCTTCGAGCATGCGCACCAGCCGCGCCGGATCGCCCGACAGCATCGCCTCGCTCAGCTTGAACACGTCGTAGCGCGCCACGTTGAGCACGGCGTCGTGCACCTGCTCGTAGGCCAGCTTGCCCGGCTCGTGCAACAGCGCCAGCTTCTGGATCTCCTGGTGCGCCGCCAGCAGGTTGCCCTCGACACGCTCGGCGATGAAGTCGATGCTCTGCCGGTCGGCGCTCTGGCCCTGGGCGGCCAGGCGCTGGCCGATCCAGTTGGGCAGTTGGCTCCGCTCGATCTGCGGGATGTCGATGTAGACGGCGGCCTGCTGCAGCGCCGCCACCCAGGCCGCCTTCTGCGTCTGCCAGTCCAGCTTGGGCAGGGTGATCAGCGTCAGGTTGTCGGGACTCAGGTCCTTGACGTAGGCCTGCAGCGCCGCGCCGCCGTCCTTGCCCGGCTTGCCGGTGGGGATGCGCAGTTCGATCAGCTTCTTGTCGCCGAACAGCGACAGCGCCTGATTGGCCGCCAGCAGTTCGCCCCATTTGAAGCTGCGCTCGACGGTCAGCACGTCGCGCTCCGAATAGCCCTGCGCGCGCGCGGCGCGGCGGATCTTGTCGGCCGCCTCCAGCGCCAGCAGATGCTCGTCGCTGGTGATCACGTACAGCTGCGCCAGCGGTTTGCCCACATGGCCGTCCAGCGCTTCAAGCCGCAATTGCATGCTTCGTCCTTGCCCTGGTTACCGCTGCGGCGCGGACGCCGCCGGCGCCTGCGCCGGCACGGCCGGCGCCAGCGACATCGCCGCCACCGGCTTGATCGCCGCCATGCGGCGCATCATCTGCTGCACCAGGTCGGACTGCATGTCCTTGTACAGCAGCGCCTCTTCCTGCTCCTTGGCCAGCAACTGGGTCTCGTTGAAGTCCAGCGCGCGGACCAGATTGATCGGCGTCGGGCCGAGCAGCAGGTTGCCCTGCTGGTCGCGCACCTGGAACACGATGGCGTAGGACAGCAGGTACTGGCGCACCCGGCCGCTGGCGTTGAGCGACAGGATGGACTTGCTGCGCGTCTTCTCCGGATCGCTCAACACCTCGATGACGCCGTCGGCCTCCTTCGGCGTGGCGACGATGGTGGTGCCGCCGTAAGCGCGCACGGTGCGTTTCAGGTCGATCGCCAGCGGCGACGTCTCCGGCAGGCCGACGTACAGGGTCGGGAAGGGCAGCAGGTACTGGCTGCCCTGGCCGCGCAGGTGGAAGCCGCAGGCCGACAGCAGCAGCGCCAGCGCCAGCAGGGCGCCGCCCAGGCGGCCGCGGCGGATCAGGACGGAGGTGGTCGTCATCGTCTTAGACCACGATGCTGATCAACTTGCCCGGCACGACGATGATCTTCTTCGGCGGCGTCTCGATGTACTTCTGCACCGCCTCGCAGGCCAGCGCGGCGGCCTCGATCGAGGCCTTGTCGGCGCCCTTGGCGACGGTGATGCTGCCGCGCAGTTTGCCGTTCACCTGGATCATCATCTCGATCTCGGCCTGTTCCAGCGCGGCCGGGTCGACTTGCGGCCAGACGGCGTTGAGCAGGTCGCCGAACACGCCGGCGTAGCCCAGCTCCTGCCACAGCACGTGGGTGATGTGCGGCGCCACCGGGTTGAGCAGGCGCAGGAAGATCGAGAAGCCCTCGGCGACCAGCGCGTTCGATTCGGCGCTGTCGTCCAGCTTGGCCGACTCCATCGTGTTGAGCATCTTCATGCAGGCCGACACCACGGTGTTGTACTGGATGCGTTTCAGGTCGTAGTCGGCCTGCTGCAGGATCTTGTGCAGTTCGCGGCGCAGGGTTTTCTGCGGCTCGGTGGCGACCGGCGCGGCGGCCGAGGCCAGCGCGCCGCCGATGCGGGCGGCCTGGGCGTAACCGTAGGCCCAAACGCGGCGCAGGAAGCGGTTGGCGCCCTCGACGCCGCTGCCCGACCATTCCAGCGTTTGCTCCGGCGGCGAGGCGAACATGGTGAACAGGCGCGCGGTGTCGGCGCCGTACTGTTCGATCTGCGCGGCCGGGTCGATGCCGTTGTTCTTCGACTTCGACATCTTCTCGGTGCCGCCGATGTGGACCGCCTGGCCGTCGCTCTTGAGCGTGGCGCTTTGCGGACGGCCCTTGTCGTCCAGCGTCAGGTCGATGTCGGCCGGATTGAACCAGGTCTTCTTGCCGGAGGCTTCCTCGCGGTAGTAGGTCTCGTTGAGCACCATGCCCTGGGTCAGCAGGTTGACGAAGGGCTCGTCGAACTTGACCAGGCCGAAATCGCGCATGATCTTGGTCCAGAAGCGGGCGTACAACAAGTGCATGACGGCGTGTTCGATGCCGCCGATGTACTGGTCCATCGGCATCCAGTAGTCGTTGCGCGCGTCGACCATCGCCGCGTTCGAGCCGGCCGAGGTATAGCGCATGTAGTACCACGACGAATCGACGAAGGTGTCCATGGTGTCGGTTTCGCGGCGGGCCGGCTTGCCGCACTGCGGGCAGTCGCACTTGAGGAAGGCCTCGTGCTTGTTCAGCGGATTGCCGCTGCCGTCGGGCACGCAGTCCTCCGGCAGCACCACCGGCAGGTCTTTTTCCGGCACCGGCACGGTGCCGCAGTCGGCGCAGTGGATCATCGGGATCGGCGTGCCCCAGTAGCGCTGGCGCGAGATGCCCCAGTCGCGCAGGCGGAAGGTGATCTTCTTCTCGCCCAGGCCCTTGGCGGCCATTTCGGCGGCGACCGCCTCGACGGCGGCGGCGTAGTTCAAACCGTCGAACTGGGCCGAGTTGCAGACGATGGCCTGCTCCTTGTCGCCGTACCATTCCTGCCAGGCCTCGGTGGAAAACTCCTTGCCCTCGGCGCGGATGACCTGCTTGATCGGCAGAGCATATTTTTTGGCGAAGGCGAAGTCGCGCTCGTCGTGGGCCGGCACGCCCATCACGGCGCCGTCGCCGTAGCTCATCAGGACGTAGTTGCCGACCCAGACCTCGACCTGGGCGCCGGTCAGCGGATGGCTGACGAACAGGCCGGTCGGCATGCCCTTCTTCTCCATCGTCGCCATGTCGGCCTCGATCACCGAGCCGAGCTTGCACTCGGCGTTGAAGGCGGCCAGCGCCGGGTTGCTTTGCGCGGCGTGCACCGCCAGCGGGTGCTCGGCGGCGACGGCGGCGAAGGTCACGCCCATCACAGTGTCCGGACGGGTGGTGAAGACATACATCTTGCCGTCGCCGATCAGCGCGCCGGCGGCGTCCTTGATCTGGTGCGGGAAGGCGAAGCGCACGCCGGTCGACTTGCCGATCCAGTTGGTCTGCATGGTGCGCACGCGCTCGGGCCAGCCGGGCAGCTTGGTGTCGACGTATTCAAGCAGCTCGTCGGCGTAGTCGGTGATGCGGGCGTAGTACATCGGGATTTCGCGCTTTTCGATCAGCGCGCCGGAACGCCAGCCGCGGCCGTCGACCACCTGCTCATTGGCCAGCACAGTCTGGTCGACCGGGTCCCAGTTGACGGTGCCGGTCTTCTTGTAGATGATGCCTTTTTCCAGCATCTTGAGGAACATCCACTGGTTCCACTTGTAGTATTCCGGCTTGCAGGCGGTCATTTCGCGCGACCAGTCGATCGCCAGGCCCATCGATTCCATCTGCTCGCGCATGTGGGCGATGTTGGAATAGGTCCACTGCGCCGGCGGCACGTTGTTGGCCATCGCCGCGTTCTCGGCCGGCATGCCGAAGGCGTCCCAGCCCATCGGCATCAGCACGTTGTAGCCGTTCATCCGCAGGTAGCGGTACATCACATCATTGATCGTATAGTTGCGCACGTGACCCATGTGCAGCTTGCCCGAAGGGTAAGGCAGCATCGAGCAGGCGAAATACTTGCCTTTTGGGAAACGCGGGTCATGCTCGACGGCTTTGTAGGCGTCGATCGCCTTCCAATGGGATTGGGCGGCTTGTTCGACGTCGGCGGGACTATATTTATCTTGCATGATGTGTGCGACCAGCGTGGCCCGGCCAAAAGTGAATATGAACCGGACATTATACTGGCTGATTCAGTTGTGTAGCACGCCGAGGCCGGCAGACTGCTGCATTGCGGCAAAATCGGCCACGGCCGCCGCGCCACCGCCCGCCGCCGCGCAGTAAAATGGCCGCCATGCTCTATCAGGAATATGCCCCCCATCCGGCGCTGGCGCGCCACGTCGACTGCCTGTGGACCTGCCGCGTGCACGGCCGGGCGCAGGCGGTGGCGCACCGCGTGCTGCCGGACAACTGCGTCGACATCCTGTGGCAGAACCAGAAGCCGGCCGGTTTCGCCGTCGGCATGATGAGCAGCGTCATCGAAGTGCTCAGCAGCGGCCTGGTGCAGACGGTGGCGGTGCGCTTCAAGCCGGGCGCGGCCGGCCGCTTCCTCGGCCTGCCCTTGCACGCGCTGACCGACCAGCGCGCCGACCTGGGCGAACTGTGGGGGCGCGGCGAGGCGGCCCGCTTGGCCGACGGCCTGTGGACGCGCGAGCTGGGCGAGCGTGACCGCCTGAACCTGCTTGAAGCGCAGCTGCTGGAACGGCTGCGGCGCGGCGCCGACGCGGCCCGCGCCAACTCCAGCGAGGCGCTGGTGGCCGCCGCCCTGGCCGCCATCGCCGGCGACGGCGGCGCCGGCCGCATCGCCGGCCTGGCCGAGCGGCTGGGCGTGTCGCGCCAACATCTGGCCAGCCTGTTCCGCGCCCGCGTCGGCTTGACGCCCAAGCTGTACGCCCGCATCTGCCGCTTCCGCCGCGCCACCGAGGCGCTGCGCGACGGCGCCGCGCCGGACTGGGCGCAACTGGCGCTGGACTGCGGCTATTTCGACCAGTCGCACCTGATCCACGACTTCCAGGAGTTCGCCGGCAGCGCGCCGGAGCGCTTCCTGGCGGCCCGCTGAGCTTCCATTTTTCCAATCGGCGCCGGCGACGGCGTGCCAAGATGCTGTTTTTCCAACATATCCCCACCACCACTCAGGAGAGCAAGATGATCAAAGGTTTGCGCACGGTAATGTACCCGGTGCCCGACATGGAACAGGGCAAGGCCTGGTACAGCCAGGTGTTCGGCGTGGCGCCCTACTTCAACCAACCGTTCTACATCGGCTTCGCCGTCGGCGGCTTCGAGCTCGGCCTGTTCCCCGACGGCCAGCCCGGCACCAGCGGCAACCGCGCCTACTGGGGCGTCGACAAGATCGAGGACGACGTGGCCCGCATCGTCGCGCTGGGCGCCAGCGTCTTCTCGGCGGTGCAGGACGTCGGCCAGGGCATCAAGGTGGCCGAGCTGCTCGACCCCTACGGCAACGTCCTCGGCCTGATCGAAAATCCGCTGTTCGACGCCAAGGCCGTCGCCTAAGCCCTCGTCTAAGCCGTCGTCTAAGCCGGCGGCACAGGCGGACTGTACTTTGCCCATCTCCTCGTGATAATATACGTTTCATATATAAACCGTATAGAGGAGGCTAGAGATGGGCATAGTGAAAATTTCCGACCAGATGCACGAGAACCTGCGCGTCGCCAGCGGCGCGCTGAGCCGCTCGATGAACGCGCAGGCCGAGCACTGGCTGCGCATCGGCCTGCTGGCCGAGACCAACCCCGACCTGCGCTACAGCGACATCTGCCAACTGCTGCTGCGCGCCGCGCAGGACGGCGGCGTGCACCTGCCGGGCGCCGCCAACGACGCCGCCGGCGTCAATCCGGCCGCCCTGGCCGCCGCCGTGCAAGTACTGGGAGGCGCCCATGAGCAAGCGTAAGAAGGACCTGTCCATCCTCATCAAGAGCGCCGAGCAGATCGAGATGGCACGCGTGGCCG
Organism: Rugamonas violacea; assembly: GCF_016461825.1. Classification (GTDB taxonomy): domain Bacteria; phylum Pseudomonadota; class Gammaproteobacteria; order Burkholderiales; family Burkholderiaceae_D; genus Rugamonas. The sequence goes on from NZ_JAEMNU010000079.1 coordinate 75,618, forward strand.
CCGAGCTGGCGGCCGACGTGCTGACCTTCATCGCGCCGCACGTCAAGGCCGGCGTCAGCACCGACCACCTGGACCAGCTGTGCAACGACTACATCGTCAACACGCAGAAGGTGATTCCGGCCAACGTCGGCTACGGCGGCTTCCCCAAGACCATCTGCACCTCGGTCAACCAGGTGGTCTGCCACGGCATCCCGGCGCCCGACCAGATCCTCCAGGATGGCGACATCATCAACATCGACGTCGCCGTCATCAAGGACGGCTGGCACGGCGACACCAGCCGCATGTACGTGGTCGGCCAGGCCAGCAAGGCGGCGCAGAAGCTGATCGACACCACCTTCGAGGCGATGTGGGCCGGCATCCGCGCGGTGCGGCCGGGCGCGACCCTGGGCGACGTCGGCCACGCCATCCAGACGGTGGCCGAGAAGGCCGGCTTCAGCGTGGTGCGCGACTATTGCGGCCATGGCATCGGCATGGTCTACCACGAGGATCCGCAGGTGACCCACTACGGCAAACCGAGCCAGGGCCTGGTGCTGAAAAAAGGCATGTTGTTCACCATCGAGCCGATGATCAACGCCGGCCGCGCCGCCACGGTCGAGCTGGACGACGAGTGGACCGTGGAGACCCGCGACGGCAGCCTGTCGGCGCAATGGGAACACATGGTGACGGTGACCGACACCGGTTACGAGGTGTTGTCGCTGATCGCCGGCGAGCGCAAGACGGCGGCCCAGCCGGCGCCGCAGGTGCAAGTCGAGGCCTGAAACAAGGCCGGCTCATCCGCCTGCGGGTCGGCGCATGAGGCAAACCCCGGCGGCGTGAATCTGGGGTCGGACCCCAGCGGGGTCCGACCCCGGCTCTCGGCCCTTGGGGGGGCCGACCCCGGCTCGCGGCCCCCGGGTGGTGTGGCCGCCGCCGGCGCCCGGACCGCGCCTAGCGCAGCACCAGCTTGAGGGCCGGCTTCTCGCCGTAGTCCTCGTAACGCTCGTTGATGCCGGCCACGCAATAGGTGAGCTCTTCCAGAATATCCGGCACGGCGGTGCGCATCGCCTCGGCGCCGTCGATGACGATCTCCAGCACCTCGTTCGGTTTCAAGCGAAACTTGCTCATGCCGTCCTCGTCGCGCAGATAGCTGAGGCAGTCGACCCAGGCGTCCATGCTGTTGCCGTAGCTGTCGGGGAAGCCCATGGCCGCCTTGCACTGCTCGTGGAAGGTGGTGAAGTCGACGATTGCGGCGCCATTCAATTGTGCGGTAGCCATTATTTTTTCTCTTGTTTGTTGGGGTCGGTGACGAAGCTCAGCTTGCCCAGGCCGCGCCCTTGCGCCGCCGCCATCACCTGCGCGACGACCTCGTAGCGGGTGTCCTTGTCGGCGCGCAGCTGCAGCTCGGGCTGCGGCGTCTGTCGCGCCGCCGCCAGCAGGCGGGCGTCCAGCGCGGCCGGGGCCAGCGCCTCGTCGTTCCAGTAGATTTGTCCCTTGGCGTCGATCGCCAGGGTGATGCTGGCGGCCGGCGCCGCCGGCTGCGCCTGCGCCTGGGCGCGCGGCAGCTCCAGCTTGACGGCGCTGGTGAACATCGGCGCGCCGAGGATGAAGATGACCAGCAGCACCAGCATCACGTCGACCATCGGCGTGACGTTGATGTCGGCCATCGGGCCGGGCTGGCGGTGGTGGTTGAATGCGCCGAAGGCCATTGCGCTCTCCTAGGTTCGCAGCCGCTCGCCGCTGGTCAGGTAGGCGTGCAGGTCGTGCGCGAAGGCGTCCAGCTCGGCCAGCGTGAGCCGGTTGACGCGGTTGAATCCATTGTAGGCCAGCACCGCCGGAATCGCCACCGTCAAGCCGATGGCGGTCATGATCAGCGCTTCGCCGACCGGGCCGGCGACCTTGTCGATCTGCACCGTGCCGGCCGCCGAGACGTTGGCCAGCGCGTGGTAGATGCCCCAGACCGTGCCCAGCAGGCCGATGAAGGGGGCCGTCGCGCCGATCGAGGCGAGCAGGGTCAGCCCCGCCTCCAGCCGCGCCGTGCTGTGGTGGATGGCGGCGCGCAGCACCCGGGTGACCTGCTCGGCATGGCCGAGCTCGCCGCCGATCGAGGGCCGGCCGGCCACCATCAGCTGGGCCGCGCCCCGGCGCGCCAGCGGGGCGTAGATATTTTCCGGGTCGGCCAGGCTCAGGCCGGCGACGCCGTCGTGCATGGTCGGCGCGTCCCAGAAGGCCTGCAGCGCCGGCGCGCTGCGCCGCACGCGCCAGGCCGTCAAGGACTTGGACAGGATGAAGAACCAGCTCAGCAGCGACATCGCCAGCAGCAGGTAGGCGACGGCGTGGCTGATGGCGTCGCCCTGCTGCCAGTAGTTCGCCAGACTGAAGTGGTTGTCGACGGTGGCGCTCATGTCCGGCGGCGGCGCTTAGACGCGCGGGGTGTTGAGCGACAACACGTCGTTCATGTCGAACAGGCCGTTCGGCTTGTCCGCCAGGAAGCGCGCGGCGCGCAGGGCGCCGTGGGCGTAGGTGATGCGGCTGCTGGACTTGTGGCTGATCTCGATGCGCTCGCCGGTGCCGGCGAACAGCACGGTGTGGTCGCCGACGATGTCGCCGCCACGGATGGTGGCGAAGCCGATCGACGACGGGTCGCGCTCGCCGGTGATGCCCTCGCGGCTGTAGACGGCGCAGTCCTTCAAGTCGCGGCCGAGCGCGTCGGCCAGCACTTCGCCCATCTTCAGCGCGGTGCCGGACGGGGCGTCGACCTTGTGGCGGTGGTGCGCCTCGATCACTTCGATGTCGTAGCCGGTGGCCAGGCTCTTGGCGGCCAGTTCCAGCAACTTGAGGGTGACGTTGACGCCGACGCTCATGTTGGGCGACAGCATGATGGCGGTCTTCTTGGCCGCCGCGGCGATGGCGGCCTTGCCGGCCTCGTCGAAGCCGGTGGTGCCGATGATCATCTTGATGCCGTGCTCGGCGCAATAGGCGACGTGCTCCAGGGTGCCTTCGGGACGGGTGAAGTCGATCAGAAAGGCGGCGCCGGCCAAGCCACGGGCCAGCTCGGACTCGATGGCCACGCCGGCCGGCTTGCCGAGGAAGGCGGCGGCGTCGCTGCCGACGCCGGGCGCGGCGGCCACGTCCAGGGCGCCGGCCAGGCGCGCGTCGGGCGCCGCCAGGATGGCTTCGATCAACATGCGGCCCATGCGGCCGCCGGCGCCGGCGACGGCGATGTTCAATTCAGTCATGGCTTATTCCTTGTTCTTGATGACCGGCGTCACCTCGACAGGGCGGGCGGCGGCGTTGTCATTGCCTGCTGGCAACGGCGCGCTGCTCGGCGCCGGCTGCAGTGTTGGCGCGTTCGGGTCTTTTTTCACGACGGGCGCCGGACCGGCGATGCGGGCGATATACTCCTTCTCGGTCGGCAGGTTGCCGCCCTCGAAGCGTTCGACCTTGCCGTCCTTGAAGAAGACCACGACGCGGCTGGTGGTCACCTCGCCGTTGCCCTTGGCCAGGCGGAAGGGGTAGTCCCAGCGCTCGCCGTGGAAGATGTCGGTCAGCAGCGCGGTGCCGAAAATGAATCGGACCTGGTCGCGCGTCATGCCGACCTTCAGCTGGGCCAGCATCTCTTCGGAGACGAAGTTGCCCTGTTGAATGTCCGGCCGGTAGGGCGAGAAGAACCACATGAACTTCTGCAACTGGGTGATGCTGGTGGTCTGCGCGCCGCTGTCCGGGGCGACGCTGGCGCTCTCCTGCTGGGCGGCGGCTGGCTTCTCGCCAAGCACGGTGCGGCTGGCGCAACCCGTGACGGCAACGGCGGCCAACGCGACGCACACGGCGCCCGTCAAACGGGGGGCGCGTTGTGTAAGACGGTGCAACAAAGACTGCGATAAAGCCTGGGTGACGCGCATAAGTGTCCTCAATTGGATTGAGCAGAAGTGCCAAAACGCTATATCATAAAGCACATGAACCAGAATAGAGTAACAAACATGAGTAACAATCCTAGCGACCTGAAGGCCAGCGGCCTGAAAGCCACCCTGCCGCGCCTGAAGATCCTCGACATTTTCCAGAGCAGCCCGGTACGCCATTTAACCGCGGAAGACGTGTATAAGATCCTGTTGTCCGACAATATGGACGTTGGCCTGGCCACCGTCTACCGCGTGCTGACCCAGTTCGAGCAAGCGGGCTTGCTCAACCGCAACCATTTCGAGACGGGCAAGGCGATCTTCGAGCTCAACGAGGGTTCCCACCACGACCATCTGGTGTGCCTGGACTGCGGCAGGGTGGAGGAGTTCTTCGACGACGAAATCGAGCAGCGCCAGCAGATGATCGCCAAGGAGCGCGGCTTCCACATCGCCGAGCACGCGCTGGCGATTTATGGCAATTGTGTCAAGACGGCCTGCCCGCACAAGACTTAAACCAACCCCCTCACGCCGCGGGGCGCCGGCTTGGCCCCAACCCAAGAGCCTAACCCAAGAGCCTAACCCCGGGGTCGGACCCCGCGGGGTCCGACCCCGGCTTTGCGCCTCGGGGGTCGCCCGGCGTTGCCGGCGCCCCACGCCGATTTCCTCAGTGCTGGCTCAGCGCGTTCGACAACAACTTCGCCGTGATGTCGACGATCGGGATCACCCGCTCGTAGGCCATGCGGGTCGGCCCGATCACCCCCAGCGTGCCGACGATCTTGCCGTTGGCGGCGTAGGGCGCCGTCACCACACTCATCTCGTCCATCGGCACCAGGTTGGACTCGCCGCCGATGTAGATCTGCACGCCGCTGGCCTTGCTCGACACGTCGAGCAGCTGCATCAGGCCGGTCTTCTGCTCGAACATGTCGAACATCTGCCGCAGCGACGTCATGTTGGACGACAGGTCACTGACCGACAGCAGGTTGCGCTCGCCGGCGATGACCATGTCGTCGGAGCTGTCGGCCATCGCCTCGCTGCCGGCCTCGACGGCCGCCTGCATCAGCCGGCCCATGTCGTCGCGCAGCTGGCGCAGCTCGGCCTGCATGCGCGCATGCACCTCGTCGAAGGCCAGGCCGCCATAGTTCTGGTTGATGTAGTTGGCCGAGTGCACCAGCTGGGCCGGCGTGTAGTCGACGTCGGTCAACAGCAGGCGGTTCTGCACGTCGCCGGTGGGGCCGACGATGACCAGCAGGATGCGCTTCTCGGACAAACGCAAAAACTCGATCTGCTGGAACACCGATTCGCGCCGCGGACTGAGCACCACGCCGGCGAACTGCGACAGCGACGACAGCATCTGCGCCGCGTTGGCGATCATTTTCTGCGGCTGCGGCGCCTGCAGGCGCATGCGGCCCTCGACGGTGTGCTCGTCGAAGTGCTGCACCGTCAGCAGGGTGTCGACGAAGATGCGGTAGCCGCGCGGCGTCGGCACCCGGCCGGCCGAGGTGTGCGGGCTGGCCACATAACCCATCTCTTCGAGGTCGGCCATGATGTTGCGGATGGTCGCCGGCGACAGGTCGAGGCCGGAGATTTTCGAGAGCGCGCGCGAACCGACCGGCTGGCCGTCGGCGATGTAACGCTCGACCAGGGCTTTGAGCAGGGTTTGGGCACGGGTATCGAGTTGCATGGTTCTATCTGCGGCTGCTTGGTGGGGACGACATGGGATCGGATGTTGCCCTGAGGATTCGGGGGCTGTGCTCTTATTATGCACGCTTGCCGACGGCGCCGGGCATCATTCTTCCAGCTGGCGCTCGATCCAGCGACGAACTTCGTCAAAACTGGCGCAGATGGCGTCCGGCACCACGCCGGCGGCCAAGTGGGCGTCGCCGCCGTGGCGGTTCAGCCAGACGGCGCGCAGGCCGGCGCGCTGGGCGCCGACCACGTCGAGCTGCAGGTCGTCGCCGACATAGACGGCGTGCCGCGGCGCCACGCCCAGCGCGGCGCAGGCGGCCAGGAAGATCGCCGGGTCGGGCTTGCCGTGGCCGACATGGCAGGCCGCCAGGCTCACCTCGAAATGCTGGTCGAGGCCGATCGCCGCCAGGTCGCCGTTGCCGTTGCTGATGGTGCCCAGGCGCAGCTTCTGCTTCAGCCGCAGCAGGCCGGGCAGCACGTCCTCGTACAGCACCACGGCGTTGCGGGCGGCTAGGAAGTGGCGCATCGCCGCCTCGACGTGGACGCTGTCCTCGCCGGCCTCGGCGAAGGCGGCCAGCAGGCCGGCGCGGCGCACCGCGCTCAGGTCGATGGCCAGCTCGGGGCGGCTGCGCAGCAACGCCATGCGGTACTCGCGCAACTGCTCGATGGAGAAGCGCTGCGCCACCTTCGGCGCGTGCTGGCCCAACCAGGCGTGCAAGGTCAGCTCGGCGCGGGCGATGACGGGGCCGATCGGCCACAGCGTGTCGTCGAGGTCGAACAGGACGGCCTGCGGGCGGCTGGACGTGGACGTGGACGGGGAGGTGGACGGGGACGGGGAAGGCGGCGGGGCGGCGGTGGACATGGCGCAGGCGGTGGTGGCGGGAAAGGATATTGTCGCACTTCCGGCGCCGGCGCGGCGCGGGTCTTCGCGGCAATATTTCCCGGATACATGGCGGCGGGCGGCGCCACGGCACGCTTCGCGGCTATCATATGCTCTTGCCCCCAGGAGTGGAATCCATGCCGCACACCCGTCCCGCCGCGCGCGCCGCCGCGCCGCTGCCGCCCACCCTCGCCCTCGCCCTCTTGCTGGCCGGCTGCGCCGGCGTCGCGCCGCCCGCCGCCGAGGACTTCGCCAGCTTCGTCGTGCTGGGGCCGGAGGGCGTCGCCGTGGCCCGCGTGCTGAGCGCCGCGCCGGCCTGCCCGGCCATCGAACTGGACGGCCGCATGCTGCCGATGACCCTGCGCGCGCCGGCCGCCACGCTGGCGCCGCGCCAGGCGGACGCAAAGGCGGACGCCAAGGCCGCGGCCAAAACACCGGCCAAGGCGGCCGCCTTCCCCGTGCTCAGCTGCGAGGCAACACTGCCGGCCGGCACCGGCAGCGCCAGCGTGCTGGGCCGCGCCCTGCCACTGCCGCGCGCCGAACCGCAGCGCATCGTCGTCATCGGCGACACCGGCTGCCGCCTCAAGCAGAGCGACAGCGGCGACAACTACCAGGCCTGCAACGACGCCGAGCAATACCCGTTCGCCACGGTGGCGGCGGCGGCCGCCGCCTGGCGGCCCGATCTGGTGATCCATGTCGGCGACTACCACTACCGCGAACACCCCTGCCCGGCCGGCAACGCCGCCTGCGCCGGCAGCCCCTGGGGCTACGGCTGGGACGCCTGGCAGGCCGACTTCTTCACCCCCGGCGCGGCGCTGCTGCGGGCGGCGCCGTGGGTGCTGGCGCGCGGCAACCACGAGTCCTGCGAGCGCGCCGGCCAGGGTTGGTGGCGCCTGCTCGACCCGCGCCCGCTGCAGCCTGGGCGCGACTGCAACGCGGCGGCCGACGACGCCATCGGCGACTACAGCGAGCCCTACGCCATCCCGCTCGGCCAGGACACCCAGTTGCTGGTGCTCGACACGGCCGCCACCTCGTGGCGCGGACTCAAGCCGGGCTCGCTCGGCTACCGCCGCTACCAGCAGGCCTACCGCCAGCTCGACGCCCTGGCGCGCCGCGCCAGCCGCAACATCGGCGTCAACCACCATCCGCTGCTCGGCTTCGGCGCCGGCCGCGCCGCCGACGGCGGCATCGAACTGCAGCCGGGCGACGCCGGCCTGCAGCAGGCCTTCGGCGCGCTCAATCCGCTGCTGCTGCCCGAGCGCATCCAGACCATGCTGTCGGGCCACGTCCACCTGTGGCAGCAGGTCAGCTTTTCCAGCGCCCACCCGAGCCAGTTCATCGCCGGCTTCTCCGGCACCGCCGAGGACATCGTGCCGCTGCCCGCGCCGATGCCGCCCGGCGCCAGCCCGGCGCCCGGCGCCGTGGTCGAGCAACTCAGCTCGTGGATCGACGGTTTCGGCTTCATGACCATGCAGCGGCAGGGCGCCGAGCGCTGGCTGGTGCGGGTGCACGACCGCCACGGCGCGCTGCGCAACACCTGCCGGATCGACGGCCGCCATTCGCGCTGCGCGCTGGCCCGGGTCGAGTAGCCGGCGGCGGCGAATTCACATGCTGTTACAAGGGTTTGCGGCCAGGCATTAGCAAATGCACTAAAATATGCGCCAATTCCGTGTAGCATACGGTCTCCCGCAGGCGCCGACGCGCGCCGCGCGCGATGGCCGTGTTGCCAGCCGTCCCGGTCCCGATTCGTTTTTGGAGAGAGTGTTCATGAAAAGTATTTACATCCGTCCGGGCCTGGCCCTGCTGTGCGCGGCAACCCTGGCCGCCTGCGGCGGCGGCAACGGCAACATGGTCCTCGGCGGCCGCATCGTCGGCCTGACCCAGCCCGGCCTGATCCTGAAGAACGGCAGCTGGGAAGCCAAGCCAAACGCCGGCGACGCCACCTTCCAGTTCGCCGAGCTGATCGGCGACGACAAGCAATTCGACATCGTGTTCGGTCAACAACCGAACAACTCCAAATGCACGATCATCAACAGCAAGAATAAGGCCAACACCTACACCGTCTCGCAGGCGGTGGTGTCTTGCATCACCGACAGCTACGCGCTCGGCGGCAGCGTCACAGGCCTCGATGCCGGCGACGGTTCGCTGGTGCTGACCAATGGCAAGGAATCGGTCGCCGTGGCTGCGCCGGCCACGGCGGGCGCCGCCGTCAAGTTCAGTTTGCCCATGGTGATGGTTGGCGCGCCCTACGGCGTGACCGTACTGACCAAGCCGCAGGGCGCCAAGAACTGCATCGTCAGCAACGGCAACGGTATCATGGCCACCGCTGCCATCGACAACGTCACCGTCGTCTGCAGCAAATAAGAGCAAGCGATCACCAGAAATATCCAGCAATATCAAGCAATACCAAGCTCGCCCGCAACCTGAACCGGCGCGGCGGCCCGACCGGCCGCGCCCCCCTCCCCCCTTGGAGAATGCAATGAAATTTTCGACCCTGCGCGCCTCTGCGGCGCTGGCACTGATCCTGGCACTGGCCGGCTGCGGCGGCAAAGCCTCGTTCGACGTCAGCGGCACCGTCATCGGCCTGAGCAACCCCGGCCTGGTCCTGACCATGGGCGGCAACGACGACGTCAACGTCGCGCCGGCCGCCGGCACCGTCAACTTCACCTTCGGCCGCCGCCTGTCATATGGCGACGCCTACGAGATCCGCGTCAAGCAAGACCCTGTCCACATGACCTGCAGCGCCTACCGTGGCACCTCGGGCACGGCCGGCCAGACCACCAACATCGCGGCGATCTTCAACTGCACCAAGAACGCCTACATGGTGACCGGCTGGGTCACCGGCCTGACCGCCCAGGTCGCCACCACCGACCCGCAGTTGGTGCTGATTAACGGCAGCACCGGCGGCCAGGTCACCATCGCCGCCGCCACCAACGGCAGCACCAACCCGACCTTCGGTTTCGGCCCGGTCGAACAGGGCGTCGCCTACGGCATCACCGTGCAGACCCAGCCCAAGGGGCAGTTCTGCAGCGTCGTCAATGGCTCCGGCTTGATGGGCGATGCCATCGTCAGCAACGTCCAGGTCAGCTGCAAGGCGCAGTAAGCAATAGTCCGGTCCGCCACGCGGACCGGTGAAGTGGAGATATCAAATTCGATGATATCTGGTATGCGAAATATAAATTGGCGTTATATGCGGCGCCGCAGCATACTAGATCCGTCTCCTCCACTTCTGCAAAGAATTGGATTTCGCCCGCTTTTACCAGCGGGCTTTTTTTTGCCCGCTCGCTTAGTGCGGACGCAAAAAAGGGCAGGCCTGGCGGCGCTGCCCCGGTGCGGACGATGCGGACGGCGTGGCCGACTCAGGCCGGCGCGGCCAGCAGCTCCTCGATGACGGCCACGCTGCGCTGGTCGATCTTGATGAACTGCACCCCGGTCTTGTAGCCCAGCTCCGGGTCGGGGTCGCTGTAGACCACCTGCCCCATCGCCAACACGGTGCGGCGCTCCTCGCCGATGGCGACCTGGAAGCTGACCGCGCAATACTGCGCCAGACGGATCTGGCTGGCGGTCTGCAGGCTGACGCCGCCCTGCGACAGGTCCAGCGTATGGGCGGCGTGGCGCGACTCGTCGATCATCGTCACGGTGGCCGGCAGGCGCAAATCGGCGCGCCGGCTGACACGGGCATTCTTGCTCATCTTCGGCTCTCCCTTGGGTCGCTCAGGCTAGGTCAGGATGGAACGGGCGGCGCCACCGGCGCCTTCAGGCTGTTGGCCAGCGCCACGTACTGCGCCACGCCGACGGTCTCCGGCCGCATCGACGGGTCGATGCCGGCGGCGATGATTTGCTGCTCGGTGAACATGCCGGCCAGGCAGTTGCGGATCACCTTGCGGCGCTGCGAGAAAGCCTTCAACACCACCGCCTCCAAGGTCGGACCGTCGCAGGCCAGCGGCTCGGCCAAGGGGATCATGCGCACGATGGCCGACTCCACCTTGGGCGGCGGATCGAAGGCCTCGGGCGGCACCACGAACAACAGGGTGATCGCGTAGCGCCATTGCAGCATCACCGACAGGCGGCCGTAGGTCTTGCTGCCGGGCGGCGCGGCCATCCGTTCGACCACCTCCTTTTGCAGCATGAAGTGCTGGTCCTGCACCAGCGGGGCGATGTCGGCCAGGTGGAACAGCAGCGGGCTGGAAATATTGTACGGCAGATTACCGACCACGCGCAGCTTTTGCCCGGCCGGCACCGGGATCGTGGTGAAGTCGAACTTCAGCGCGTCGCCGGCGTGGATGGTCAGCTTGGCCGGGTTGAAGGTTTTCTCCAGGCGCGCCACCAGGTCGCGGTCGAGCTCGACGACGTGCATCATCGTCAGGCTGCGCATCAGCTGCTCGGTCATGGCGCCCAGGCCGGGGCCGATCTCGACCATGGCGTCGCCGGCTTGCGGCGCGATGGCTTCGGTGATGGCCGACAGCACGTACTTGTCATGTAAAAAATTCTGGCCGAAGCGTTTGCGGGCGATGTGTTTCATGGTTGTTCTTCTTCTGCGTAAGGGGTTCAGCGGTTCAGCGGGTGTGGCGTGATATGGCGTGGTGTGGCGCGGTGTGGCGGGATGCGGCGCGCCGGCGGCCGCCGCGGCGCCTAGCCGCCGGCGGCGACCATCGCCAGCGCGCTGGTGATGGCCTGCTCCATGCTGGCGCAGTCGGCCAGGCCGAGGCCCCGGGCCGCCAGGTCGAGGGCGGTGCCGTGATCGACCGAGGTGCGGATCAGCGGCAGGCCCAGCGTGATGTTGACGCCGTTGCCGAAGGTGGCGTACTTGAGCACCGGCAGGCCCTGGTCGTGGTACATGGCCAGCACGCAGTCGGCTTCGTGCAGGTGGCGCGGCTGGAACAGGGTGTCGGCCGGATAGGGGCCGCGCGCGTCGATGTCGCGCGCCTGCGCCGCCGCGATGGCCGGCGCGATGATGTCGATCTCCTCGCGCCCCAGGTAGCCGCCCTCGCCGGCGTGCGGGTTCAGCCCGGCCACCAGGATGCGCGGCGCGACGATGCCGAAGCGCCGCCGCAGATCGCGGTCGATGATGTCGAGGGTGACGCCGAGGCCGGCGACGCTGAGCGCGGCCGCCACGTCCTTCAGCGGCAAATGGGTGGTGGCCAGCGCCACGCGCAACTGCGGCAGCTGCGGCGTGTGGCCCAGCGGCTGGCCGGCCAGCATCATCACCACCTGGGCGGTGCCGCTGCGCTCGGCGAAGTATTCGGTGTGGCCGGAAAAGGCCACGCCGGCGTCGTTGATGGTGCTCTTTTGCAGCGGCGCGGTGACCACGGCGGCGAACCAGCCGGCCCGCACGCCTTCGATGGCGGCGTCCAGCGTGGCCAGCACGCTGCGGCCGTTTTCCTTGTCCAGCACACCGGCGCGCACGTGCGCCGCCAGCGGAATGTCGACCACGCTGACGCTGGCCGGGCCGAAATGCGGCAGGCCGCCGTTGCGCAACGCCTGCAGCGACAAGGCCGACAGGCGGATCGCCGGGTCGATCTCGTGGGCGATCATGGCCAGGTAGGCGGCATCGCCCAGCAGCACGCAGTTGACCTCGTGGCGCCGCGCCCAGGCGGCGCGGATCGAGATCTCCGGGCCGATGCCGGCCGGTTCGCCGACGGTGACGGCGATGGCCGGACGCCGGCCGCTGCTGGGACTACTCATGCCTGGCCTCCCATGTTACTTCGCCTCGTCGGTGCGGAACTCGACATAGGCGCGGTCGCGCACCTGGCGCTGCCAATCCTCGGCCGCCTCTTCCATCTTGCGGTCGCGGATGGCGTTGCGCGCGGCGTTGCGCTGGCGTTCCTTGGAGGCGTCGTCGCTCTTGCGCTCCAACACCTCGATCAGGTGGTAGCCGAAGCTGGTCTCGATCGGCGCGCTGACCTCGCCCGGTTTCAGCGCGTTCATCACCGCCTCGAACTCGGGCACGATGTCGCCCGGGTACAACCAACCCAGGTCGCCGCCCTTGGAGGCCGAGCTGTCGGTCGAGAACAGGCGCGCCAGTTCCTCGAACTTGGCGGCCTTGTTGTCCAGGCGCTCCTTCAACTCGGTCAGCTTGCGCTTGGCGTCGTAGGCGCTCATGGTCGGCGTGACCTTGATCAGGATCTGGCGGACGTGGGTCTGCTGCACGGCGGCGGCGGCGGCCGCCTCGGCCAGGCTGCGCTTGTCGACCAGCTTGATGATGTGGAAACCGCCGACGCTCTTCATCACCGGCGTCACCTGGCCCGGTTTGAGCTTGGTCAGCGCCTCGGCGAACATCGGCGGCAGGCGGTCGCCGCTGCGCCAGCCGATCTCGCCGCCCTTCAGCGCGTCGCTGGCGTCCGAATAGGTGCCGGCCATCTTGGCGAAGTCGGCGCCGGTGCGCAGCTGGCGCATCACCTCGTCGGCGCGCGCCTTGCGTTGGGCGATCACCTCGGGCGAGGCGTTCTCCGGAATGCGCACCATGATCTGCGCCAGGTTCATCTCGAACTGCTCGGCGGCGGCGGCCTTCTCGGCCTCCAGGTAGCTGTCCACCTCGGCGTCGGAAATCTGGATCTTGGCGTCGACCTCGTGCTCGCGCAGGCGCTGCATGATGATCTCCTCGCGGATCTCCTCGCGGAAGGCGGCGAAGGCGGTGCCGTCCTTTTCCATCTGGTCGCGCAACGCCTGCACGGTCAGCTTCTGCTGCTCGGCGATGCGGCCGATGGCGCGGTCGAGCATGGTGTCGTCGACCCGCACGCCCATTTCCTTGGCCAGCTGCAGCTGGGCGCGTTCGACGATCATCCGTTCCAGCATCTGCCGTTGCAGGTCGGCCGGCTCGGGCATGGCGACGTTCTGCGCCTTCATGCGGCGGGTCACCGTGCCGACGCGGGCGGCCAGCTCCTGACGCGTGATGACGTCGTCGTTGACCACCACGGCGATCGAATCGATCGGCTTGTTGTTCGACTGCTGGCCGGGCGGCGTGAAGCCCTTGGCGGCGGCCGGCGCGGCCGGCGCGGCGGCGCTGGCCGCCACAGGAGCGGCGGCCGGCTTGGCGTCCTGCGCCCAGGCGGCGCTGACGGTGGTGGCGCACAGCAGGGCTGCGGCGATTTTCAGTTGGTGCATACTGGCATTACGCATAATGTGGAACGCTCATCAGTCAGGTGGTACACAATCAAAAAGCACGCCGGACATAGGACCGCCGCGCGTGCGGAAAGTTCTAGCGGCCGTAGCCCTCATTCAAACGCTGGTAGCCGGGGATGCTGTTCTTCATCGCCTCGAGCGGGTTGCCCACGCCCAGTTTGGACAGGCCGTTCAACTCCAGCTGGAAGAAGATCGGCGTCGACACATTCTTGGCGGTGGCGACGAAGCGCTGGGCCCCCATGCGGAACACCCAGCAATCGGCATTGTATTCAAGACCGATCAGGCTTTCGATGACTTTTTTGTCGAGCTGCGAATACACCACCCGGCCCACGCCGTACCAGCGCTGCGACAGCGGCCACTGGCTCGACAACTCCATATTCTTCAGCGCCTTGTCGATGTAGTGGTAACTCAGGTTGACCACCTTCTTTTGGCCCGGCTGCCAGTGCAGGCCGTAGCTGGCGGCGACCATCCGGCTGTCGCGGTTGTTGTACTGGACCTCGCTCTCGAAGCTCCAGGTGTCGGAGATGCGGCCGGCGGCGGCCAGCAACTGGTCGGAACGGGCATCCTTGACCGGATTGCTGGCGTCGAGCTGGACGCGCTGGTCGCGGAAGTAGAAGCGCTGGCCGAAGGACAGGCGCAGCCGCTCGGCGCCGGAGCTTTCGAGGAAGCGCGAGACCAGCGCGGCGGTCATCTGGTTGGCGTCGCCGATGCGGTCCGAGCCGATGAAGCGGTTCTCGCTGAACAGCTGGGCGAAGTTGAAGCTGGAGGCGTCGGTGTCGAAGTGCGGGAACTTGCTCTGGTCGCGGTACGGCGTGTTGACATAGAACAGGCGCGGCTCCAGCGTCTGCGTGATGGCGCGGCCGAACAGCTTGGCGTCGCGTTCGAACACCAGGCCGGAGTCGAGCGAGAAGGTGGGCACGACGCGGGTCAGCGACTCGGCGCCCTGGGTGCCGAGGGCATCGAGCTGGTAGGCGCTGGCGTTGAGCATCAGCTTGGGCGTGATGTGGAAGCTCGGCCCGATGATCGGATAGCTGACCTGGGGCACCGCCACCAGGCGGCTGCCACGGATCAGGTCGGGGTGCCAGAAGCGCGTCAGCTCGCTGTTGAACGACCAGTCGAAGCCGCCGATGTCGTACTGGGCGGCGTTGAAGCTGACGGCCGGCAGGCGGTCGTAGGGGCGCGAGACGAACAGCGCCGGGTTGGTCACCGAGTCGGGGTCCTGCAGCACCTGGTACTTCTGCACCCGCGCCGTCAGGTTCCACCAACTGCCGTGGTAGTCGGTGCGCAGCTCGCGCAGCAGCTGCCGCTCGGCGCTGCCGGAAACGGTCTTGGAAAAATCGTTCGGATAATTGTCGTCCGAGGCGGCGCGCACGCTCCAGCCGAACGACCAGTCCTTGGCCAGGTCCTGGGTGTGGCTCGACTTCAGGCTCCAGCGCTTGCTGTCGGTCTGCTTGTCGTGCGCCAGGAACTCGACGTCGGTCTCGCCGCCGTACAGGCCGCCGCTGGCGGTCTCGCCGATGTAGCGGCCGTTGGCGCCGAGCTGGAAGCCGCGCCGGGGGATCAGTTTCGGGTACAGCGTCAGGTCGCGGTTGGGCGCGATGTTGACATAGTAGGGCACGGTCAGCTCGGCCGCGCCCTTGGAGCCGAAGCCGGGCATCGGCGGCAGCCAGCCGGAGCGGCGCGCGCCCGACAGCGAGAACGACATCGCCGGCGTGCCGAGGATGGGCACGTCCTTGAAGTAGACGATGGTCTTGCCGGCGGTGCCGACGTCGCGGCCGGAGTCCAGGTTCAAGGTGCTCGACTTCAGATACCAGTCCGGGTTCGGTCCCTGGCAGGTGCTGTAGGTGCCGTCGAGCACCAGCGCCTCGTCCTCGTTGAGGAAGTTGATGCGCTGCGCCTTGCCCTGGGCGTTGTTGAGCTCCATGCGGTAGGTCGGCTTGAGCATATAGCCCTTGCCCGAGTCGAGGTTCAACTTCAGCTCGTCGCCGGTGAAGTAGTCGCCGAAGCGCCAGATGCGCACCTGGCCGTTGGCCTCGACCTCGTCCTCGACCTGGCGGTAGCAGGCCGAATCGGCCTTGACCCGGGTCTGGTCCTTGACGATCTCGACGTCGCCGTCGAGCGTGATCTCACGCTCGGGGCGGCCGCCGATGTCCTCGGCGCGCACGGTGGTGACGGCGTTCTTGTCCTCCACCCGTGGCGGCCGCGGCTTGGTCTGGGCGTGGGCGGGCACCGCCGAGGCGGTGAGCAGGGCAGTCAGGGCATAGGCCCAGCGGTACAGCTTGGGGGGGGCAGTTGGCCGGCGCATACTGCTCATGAAAAGAGGAATCGAAACACCATGACAGGCGATTTTTTGATTTGAATCCCTTATTATATGGGAATCTTCACAATCAACCGGATTCCACAGGCCGCTTTATGTCTTTATTGTCTAATTCACCATCCGACGCGGCGCCCGCCGCGCCCGACACCCGCCTGATCCTGTTGCAAGCCTGGCTCTCCAGCCTGAACCTGGTGCAGGTCGACAGCACCCGTCCGGCCTCGGCCGACGCCAGCTTCCGCCGCTACTTCCGCGTCGACGTGCTGGCCGCCCAGCGCGACGCCCTGGGCGCCAGCCTGATCGTCATGGACGCCCCGCCCGAGCGCGAGAACAGCGCCGCCTTCGTCAAGCTGGACGGCATGCTGGCCGCCGCCGGCGTGTCGGTGCCGGCCATCGTCGCGCAGAATCTCGAACAGGGCTTCCTGCTGCTGTCCGACCTGGGCACCGTCACCTACCTGCAGGTGCTCGACCACGACAACGCCTCGACCCTGTACGCCGAGGCGCTGGAGGCGCTCAGCCGCTTCCAGCTGACCAGCCAGCCCGGCGTGCTGCCCGAATACGACCGCGCCTTCTTCCAGCGCGAGCTGAACCTGTTCCCCGAGTGGTACATCGGCAAACACCTGGGCGCCACGCTGAGCGAGGCGCAAAGCGCGGAGCTGAACAAGGTGTTCGAGGCGATCCAGGCCAACATCCTGGCGCAGCAGCAGGTGTATGTGCACCGCGACTACCACTCGCGCAACCTGATGCGCATGGACGCCGGCAATCCCGGCGTGCTCGACTTCCAGGACGCCGTCCACGGCCCGGTCACCTACGACCTCGGCTCGCTGCTGCGCGACGCCTACGTGCAGTGGGACGAGGAACTGGTGCTCGACTGGGTGATCCGCTACTGGCAGCGGGCCAAGGAGCTGGGCCTGCCGGTCAACAAGGACATCGACGCCTTCTACCGCGACTTCGAATTCATGGCGCTGCAGCGCCACCTGAAGAACCTGGGCCTGTTCTGCCGCCTGGCCTACCGCGACGGCAAGAGCAACTTCCTCGGCGACCTGCCGGTCCTGCTCGACTACGTGCGCAAGACGGCCAACCGCTACCGCGAACTCAAGCCGCTGGTGCGCCTGCTCGACCAGCTCGACGACGTCCAGCCGCAAGTCGGCTACACCTTCTGAGCGGGGCCGCCATGAAAGCCATGATCTTCGCCGCCGGCCGCGGCGAGCGGATGCGTCCGCTGACCGACACCTGCCCGAAACCGCTGCTGCCGGTGCGCGGCCGCCCGCTGATCGTCTGGCACGTGCTCAACCTGGTACGCGCCGGCATCACCGACATCGTCGTCAACCACGCCCACCTGGGCGACCTGATCGAACAGACGCTGGGCGACGGCAGCCAGTTCGGCGCGCGCATCGCCTACTCGCCCGAGCAGACCGCGCTGGAGACGGCCGGCGGCGTGGCCAACGCCCGCCAGTTGCTCGGCGACGCGCCCTTCGTCGCCATCTCCGGCGACATCTACTGCCCCTACTTCGACTTCGAGCAGGTCAAGGACGTGCTGCCCGAGCACGACATGTGGGGCGTGCCCTGGCCCGAGGAGAAGCGCGACCTGGCCTGGCTCTACCTGGTGAAGAACCCGGAGCACCACCCGCTGGGCGACTTCGGCGTCAACCTGTACACGCTGACGAACGACGGCGCGCCCTTGTGGACCTTCGCCAATATCGGCGTCTACCGGCCGGAGATCTTCGACGGCATCGAGGCCGGCAGCCACGCCAAGCTCGGCCCGCTGCTGCGCCGGTTGATCGGCCAGGGCCGCGTCGGCGGCGAAGTCTACGAGGGCGACTGGACCAACGTCGGCACGGTCGAGCAGCTCGAGGCCCTGAACCGCCCCGCCGCGCGATGAGCCAGTACGCCGCGCGCCGCGCCCGCCTGCTGGCGCACATGCAGGCGGGCGGCGTGGCGGTGCTCGCCACCGCGCCCGAGGTGGCGCGCAACAGCGACAGCGACTATCCCTACCGCCACGACAGCTACTTCTACTACCTGAGCGGCTTCGACGAGCCCGACAGCGTGCTGGTGCTGATCGCCGCGCGCGCCGACGCGCCGGCCCGCAGCATCCTGTTCTGCCGCGAGAAGAACCCCGAGCGCGAGATCTGGGACGGCTTCCGCCACGGCCCCGAGGCGGCGCGCGCCGGCTTCGGCTTCGACGCCGCCCACCCGATCGACGAGCTGGACGCCGAAATGGGCCGCCTGCTGGCCAACGCGCCGGCGCTGTACTACGCGCTCGGCCACAGCGCCGCGTTGGACGCCCAGGTCAAAACCTGGCTGGCCGGCGTGCGCCGGCTGGCGCGCAGCGGCGTCACCGCGCCCACCGTGGCCTGCGACCTGCTGCCGCTGCTCGACGAGATGCGCCTGTTCAAGGACCACAGCGAACAGGCGCTGATGCGGCGCGCCGCCGCCATCTCGGCCCAGGCCCACCTGCGCGCCATGCGCGCCACCCGGCCCGGCATGCGCGAATATGAGATCGAAGCCGAGCTGCTCTACGAATTCCGCCGCAACGGCGCCCAGGCGCCGGCCTACACCTCGATCGTCGCCGCCGGCGCCAACGCCTGCGTGCTGCACTACCAGCGCAACAACGCGCTGTGCCAGGACGGCGCGCTGGTGCTGATCGACGCCGGCTGCGAGTTCGACGGTTACGCCGCCGACATCAGCCGCAGCTATCCCGTCAACGGCCGCTTCAGCGCGCCGCAGCGCGCGCTGTACGAGCTGGTGCTGGCGGCGCAGGCGGCGGCGCTGCGGGCGGCCCAGCCGGGCCGCCGCTACACCGACATGCACGACGCCGCGCTGCGCGTGCTGGCCGAGGGCATGCTCGACCTGGGCCTGCTGGCGCGCCAGCACTGCGGCACGGTCGACGACGTCATCGCCAACCGCCAGTACCTGCAGTTCTACATGCACGGCACCGGCCACTGGCTGGGCATGGACGTGCACGACGTCGGCCACTATCGCGACCTGGCCAGCGCCGGCAAGCCCTCGCGCCCGCTGCGCGAGGGCATGGTGCTGACGGTCGAACCGGGCATCTATGTGCGCCCGGCCGAGGGCGTGCCCGAACAATTCTGGAACACCGGCATCCGCATCGAGGACGATGTGCTGCTGACCGCCACCGGCCACGAGGTGCTGAGCGCCGCCGCGCCCAAGACCGTCGCCGAGATCGAACAACTGATGCGCCACACACCATGACCGCCACACCGAACCACACACCGCAGGACACACGGCACGACGCGCAGCACCAGGAGCGGCAGCAGCAGGGCAACACGCAGCACCAAGAGCAGAGCAAGGTGCAGGGCGCGGAACAAGACACGGCACAAAACCCGGCGCGGCGTCCGGCGCCCGGCGCCGCCGTCGACTACGACATCGCCATCTGCGGCGCCGGCCCGGCCGGCATGGCGCTGGCCGCGCTGCTGGCTAAACGCGGCGTGGCGCCGGGCCGCATCGTGCTGGTCGACGCCAAGACGCTGGAACAGGCCAGCCGCGACCCGCGCACCCTGGCGCTGTCGCACGGCAGCCGGCAGATCCTCGAACAGGTCGGCGCCTGGCCGCTGGCCTGCACCGAAATCCACCAGATCCACGTCTCGCGCCGTGGCCAGTTCGGCCGCAGCCTGATCGACCGCAGCGAACACCACGTGCCGGCGCTGGGCTATGTGACCCGCTACGGCGACATCGTCACGGCGCTGGGCGCGGTATGCCAGCGCGCCGGCATCGCCGCGCTGCGCCCGGCCCGCGTGCTCGGCTGCGTCGAACAGGCCGGGCATGTCGAGCTGCGCCTGGCCGGCGACGAGCCCGGCGCCGACGCCGACGGCGCCGGCCGCCCGCTGCGCGCCGCCATCGTGGTGCAGGCCGAGGGCGGCCTGTTCGACGAGCAGGAAAGCCGCAGCCAGCGCCACGACTACCAACAGACCGCGCTGATCGCCGAGGTGCGCAGCAGCGCGCCGATACCGCAACGCGCCTACGAACGCTTCACCGAACAGGGGCCGCTGGCGCTGCTGCCGCAGGACGGCGGCTATTCGCTGGTGTGGTGCGCCCGGCCGGACACGGCGCGAGAATTGCTGGCGTTGGACGATGCCGCCTTCCTGGCGGCGCTGGGCCAGGCCTTCGGCGGCCGCCTCGGCCAATTCACCCACGTCACGCCGCGCCTGGGCTTCCCGCTCGGCCTGAACGCCGGCGAGCGCGGCAGCGCCCGCACTGTCGCCGTCGGCAACGCCGCGCAGACCCTGCACCCGGTGGCCGGCCAGGGCTTGAACCTGGGCCTGCGCGACGTCAGCGTGCTGGCGCGTCTGCTGGCGCAGGGCGCCACGCCGGCCATGCTGGGCCAGTTCAACGGCCTGCGCCGGCAGGACCGCGCGTTGACCGTGCGCCTGACCGACACCATGGCCCGCGTCTTCGCCAACGACTCGCCGCTGCAGGCGCTGCTCGGCCTGTCGCTGGCGGCGATCGACGTGGTCGGCCCGGCGCGCGGCCTGTTGGCCGAGCTGATGCTGTACGGCCGGCGCTAGGCCGGCGCGCCGGCGGCGGCCAAACCACCCAACGCCGCAACGCCGGGGGGGGGGNNGACCCGGCCCATGGCTTGCGAATCGACCCCAGTTCCACGCCGCTGGGTTTTGCCAAGCCAGCCGGCTGGCCGAATGCCGTTTACTCGAGGAAGGTGACCACCGCGCCGACCACCACGTCGGCCGGCTCGGCGCCGCTGGTGCGCACGGCGCTGCGCGCCGGCACCGCGATCGTCGCATAGGCGTAGCGGCCGTCGCGCCGGCGCGCGCTGGCGGCCAGGATGGCGTTCGGGTCGAGCCGCTGGCGGTGGTCCAGCGTGACGTGGCGCTCCTGCTTGAGCGCGGCGTCGACCGCGCGCACGCCGGCGCGCAGACCGGCGCCCTGGGCGTGGGCCTCCGAGCCGAACAGCAGCAGCGAGCCGTCGCGCTTCTCGAAGACATGGCGCACGCTGAAGTCGAACGGTTTGTCGCCCTGGGTGCGCGCCACCACCGCCAGCGTGTCGTCGAGCGTGATCACGCTGCGCGGCAGCGCGTCGTTGTCCGGCACCGAGCCGAACAACTTGAGCGCGCCGCCGTCCTGGCCCTGGATCAGCAGATAGCGGCCGTCGAAGCGGCGGTGGGCGCGCAACTGGCCCTTGGCGTCGAAGCGCAGCACCTCGGTGTCGACGTTGTCGGTGGCCGACACCAGCAGCGCGCCGCCGACGTTGCGCACGATCACGCCCTGGCCGTCCGGCGCGAAGCCCTCGCCCAGCGTCGGCACCGCCTGCTCCCATTTGAAATTGCCCAGCCGGTCGAAGGCCAGCAGCAGATACGAGGCGCGCACGCCGTGGCCGCCGTCGGCGCCGGGCAAGGGGTAGTGCTGCTCGTGGGCGACGATCACCACGCCCTCGCCCCAGGCGATGCACTGGTCGGCGCGGTAGACCATGGCGCCGCTCGAGGCCGGCGTCTCCACCGGTTTTTCGCTGAGCAGCTGGCCCTGGCGGTCGAGCTGGGTGAGGAAGATGTTCGAGGCGCCGGTGCGGTACGGCGTGTTGCCGCATAAAAAAACGCTGCCGTCGGCCATGCTGGCCACGGCGCGGAACTCCGGCGTGGTCGAACTGGCCTCCTGCGCCAGCCGCTCGGCCGGCGGCGACTCGCGGAAATAGATCCACTCGACCTTGTTGGCGGCGTTCAGCCGGGCCGCCCAGGCCTGCCGCGTGGCGGTGGCGCCGCCGGCGACGACCAGGCTGTCGTCGCCGGTGGCGGCCATCGCCAGCGGCTCCATCACGGCGTTGGCCGCGCTGTTGAGCAACACCTCCTGGCGCACCTCGGCCGACTTGACGCCGCCGCTCCAGCCACGGCCGCCGGCCAAGGTCAGGCCGGCCAGCGTCGCCGACAGGACGACGGCGCCGACGACGACGCTGCCGGGCGACAGGCGCAGGCGGCGGAGCGGCGAGGATGGCTGGCGAGGGTTCATACTTTTCGGGGCTGGCGATAGGCGAACAGGGCGCGGTCAATTGCGGGGATACAAAATATGTTGCCATTATCCCCGAGTCGCGGTCTTGCAATCTAACCAATACTATCTGAAGAGTATTATTTTTCGGCGCACGCCAGCGCGGCGCAAAAAAAACCGCGCCGGGCGGGCGCCGGGCGCGGTGGGGATGCGGCGGCGCCACCCGGGCGCCGCCGTGGTGTTGACGCCGGCGCCCGGGCGGCCGCCGGCGCGGCCCTATTCGACCGCCTTGACCATGTCCTCGATGACCTTCTTGGCATCGCCGAAGACCATCATGGTGTTGGCCTGGTAGAACAGGTCGTTGTCCAGGCCGGCGTAACCGGAAGCCATCGAGCGCTTGTTGACGATGATGCTCTTGGCCTTGTAGGCCTCCAGGATCGGCATGCCGGCGATCGGCGATTTCGGGTCCTTGGCCGCCGGGTTGACCACGTCGTTGGCGCCCAGCACCAGCACCACGTCGGTCTGGCCGAACTCGCCGTTGATGTCCTCCATCTCGAACACCTGGTCGTAGGGCACCTCGGCCTCGGCCAGCAGCACGTTCATGTGGCCCGGCATGCGCCCGGCCACCGGATGGATCGCGTACTTCACGCTGACGCCCTTGTGGGTCAGCTTCTCGACCAGTTCCTTCAAGGAGTGCTGGGCGCGCGCCACGGCCAGGCCGTAACCCGGCACGATGATCACGCTCTCGGCGTTGGCCATGATGAAGGCGGCGTCGTCGGCCGAACCGGACTTGACCGGCCGGGCCTCCTGCGCGCCGGCCGGACCGGCCGCCGCCGGGTCGCCGCCGAAGCCGCCCAGGATGACGTTGAAGAAGGAGCGGTTCATCGCCTTGCACATGATGTAGGACAGGATCGCGCCGGACGAACCGACCAGCGAGCCGGCGATGATCAGCATGGCGTTGTTGAGCGAGAAGCCGATGCCGGCCGCCGCCCAGCCCGAGTAGGAGTTCAGCATCGACACCACCACCGGCATGTCGGCGCCGCCGATCGGGATGATGATCAACACGCCGAGGGCGAAGGCGATCGCCGTCATGACGATGAACGGCAGCCACGCCGGCGCGACGCCGTCGGCCAGGCAGAACGCCAGGCCCAGGCCGACCATCACCAGCGCCAGCACCAGGTTGAGCATGTGCTGGCCGGGGAAGCTGACCGGCGCGCCCTGGAACAGGCGGAACTTGTACTTGCCCGACAGCTTGCCGAAGGCGATCACCGAACCGGAGAAGGTGATGGCGCCGACGAAGGTGCCGATGAACAGTTCGATGCGGTTGCCCAGCGGCAGCGCCGCGCCGAGGGCGGCGATGTTGAAGGCGTGCGGCTCGGAGACGGCGGCGACGGCGATGCAGACGGCGGCCAGGCCGATCAGCGAGTGCATCGCCGCGACCAGTTCCGGCATCTTGGTCATCTCGACCTTTTTCGCCAGCAGCGCGCCGATGCCGCCGCCCACCACCACGCCGCCCACCACCAGCAGGAAGCCGACGCCGCCGCCGCTGGCCTGCGCCTTGAGCTTGAGGATCAGCGCCAGCGTGGTGACGGCGGCGATGGCCATGCCGGACATGCCGAAGGCGTTACCCTTGCGCGCGTTGGCCGGCGAGGACAGGCCCTTCAAGGCCTGGATGAAGCAGACGGACGCGATCAGGTACATCATCGTGACCAGGTTCATGCTGATGAAATCCATGCTGAAACTCA
The DNA here is from genome assembly GCF_016461825.1 of Rugamonas violacea. Taxonomy (GTDB): domain Bacteria; phylum Pseudomonadota; class Gammaproteobacteria; order Burkholderiales; family Burkholderiaceae_D; genus Rugamonas. The sequence continues at coordinate 99,189 of NZ_JAEMNU010000079.1, forward strand.
TGCCTTACCCCCGTCCTTCTTGGCCTTCGGCTCTTTTTTCCTGAACATCTCCAGCATGCGCTGGGTGACCAGGAAGCCGCCGAAGACGTTGACCGCCGCCAGCGCGACGGCGACGGTGCCGGCGACCTGGCCGACCAGGCCCTCGGTCAGACCGGCCGCCAGCATGGCGCCGACGATGATGATCGCCGAAACGGCGTTGGTGACCGCCATCAGCGGCGTGTGCAGCGCCGGCGTGACGTTCCAGACCACGTGGTAGCCGACGTAGATGGCCAGCACGAAGATGATCAGATTGGTGATGGTGTGGGTGACTTCCATATTCTTCTCCTTTATTTGCGCAGCACTTCGCCGCCGGCGCACATCAGCGCGGCCTTGAGGATTTCGTCTTCGCGGTCGATCACCAGCTTGTCTTCCTTGTCGAAGATCAGCTTGAGGAAGTCGAGCACGTTGCGCGCGTACAGCGCCGAGGCGTCGGCCGCCACCAGGGTGGCCAGGTCGGGCTCGCCGACGATGTGCACGCCGTGCTTGACCACGGTCTTGTTCAATTCCGACAGCGGGCAGTTGCCGCCCTGCGAAACGGCCAGGTCGACGATCACCGAGCCGGGCTTCATGGCCTTGACGGTCTCCTCGGAGATCAGCACCGGCGCCGGCCGGCCGGGGATCAGCGCGGTGGTGATGATGATGTCGGCCAGCTTGGCGCGTTCGTGCACCAGCTCGGCCTGGCGGCGCATCCAGTCGGCCGGCATCGAGCGGGCGTAGCCGCCGACGCCCTTGGCGATCTCGCGCTCCTCGTCGGTCAGGAAGGGCACGTCGATGAACTTGGCGCCGAGCGATTCGACCTGCTCCTTGACGGGCGGGCGCACGTCGCAGGCCTCGATCACCGCGCCCAGGCGCTTGGCCGTGGCGATGGCCTGCAGGCCGGCCACGCCGACGCCCATGATCAGCACCCGCGCCGCCTTCACCGTGCCGGCCGCCGTCATCAGCATCGGCATGAAGCGCTGGTAGGTGTTGGCCGCCACCAGCACCGCCTTGTAGCCGGCGATGTTGGCCTGCGAGGACAGCACGTCCATCGACTGGGCGCGGGTGATGCGCGGCACCGCCTCGAGGGCGAAGGCCTGCAAGCCGGCCGCCGCCATGGCGGCGTTGTTGTCGGCGTCGAAGGGATTGAGCATGCCGACCACCACCGTCCCCGGGGTCATCAGCGCGCGTTCGTCAACATTCGGTGCGCGTACCTTGAGCACCACCTCGGCGCCGAAGGCCTCGGCCGCCGTGCCGATCTGCGCGCCGGCGGCGGCATAGGCCTGGTCCGTCACCGAAGCCGTCAGGCCGGCGCCGGACTGCACGATGATCTGGTGTTTGGCTGCGAGCTTTTTGACTGTCTCGGGCGTTGCCGCCACGCGCGTCTCGCCCGACCGCGTCTCGGCCGGTATGCCTATTCTCATAAATGCCTCCAAAGGTTGATAAACTGACTAGAATCTAACACGGAAAACCACGACTCTTACAATTTTGCCCCGGCAACAATTAGGGGCGTCCCACTAGTCCATACCGTGCCGCAAGCGGCTGCGCCGCTGCCGCGAGCCCCACTATACTTGCTATTTATTTATCAATAAATACGCCATTTATCACTACATTTATTACTTTTTGTAATGAATCCGCAACAAAACACGTGCACAAGCGGAAAACCCAACAGTCGACCATAGTTTTTCCGCATCAACTTTGCGTTTTTTCAAGCCAATACCATTTAGCGACGACACGATGAAAGAACGAAGCGCGCGGAACAGGCTAAAATGTCGGCTCTTTCAAGGATGACTCATGCCGCGTATCTGGAAACCCTCTGTTACTGTTGCCGCCATCATCGAACGGGATGGGCGGTTTTTGCTGGTCGAAGAAGAGACCAGCGACGGGATCCGCATCAACCAGCCGGCCGGCCACCTGGACCCGCATGAGTCGCTGGAGCAGGCGGTGGTGCGCGAGACGCTGGAGGAGACGGCGCACGACTTCACGCCGACCGCGCTGGTCGGCATGTACATGTCGCGCTACACCTCGCGCCGCACCGGCGAGGAAGTGACCTATCTGCGCTTCACCTTCTGCGGCGTGCCGGGCCGCGAGTACGACCAGCCGCTCGACGAGGGCATCATCCGCACCCTGTGGATGACGCGCGACGAAATCGCCGCCTGCCCCGAGCGCCACCGCAGCCCGCTGGTGCTGCAATGCGTCGACGAATACCTGTCCGGTCTGCGCGCGCCGCTGGCGCTGCTGCACACCCACGCTTCCGTGTTCAAGGAAGTGGAATCAACATAATTTGGAAATGAAGCAAGATGAGTAAGAAAAAAGTCGTGATCGGTATGTCAGGCGGGGTCGACTCCTCGGTCGCGGCATGGATGCTCAAGGAGCAGGGCTACGAGGTGATCGGCCTGTTCATGAAGAATTGGGAGGACGACGACGACTCCGAGTACTGCTCGACGCGGCAGGACTGGATCGACGCGGCCAGCGTGGCCGACGTGATCGGCGTCGACATCGAGGCCGTCAACTTCGCCGCCGAGTACAAGGACCGCGTGTTCGCCGACTTCCTGCGCGAATACCAGGCCGGCCGCACGCCCAACCCGGACGTGTTGTGCAACGCCGAGATCAAGTTCAAGGCCTTCCTCGACCACGCCATGCACCTGGGCGCCGACCTGATCGCCACCGGCCACTACGCCCGCGTGCGGCAGAACGGCGCCCGCTTCGAACTGCTCAAGGCCATGGACCACACCAAGGACCAGAGCTACTTCCTGCACCGCTTGAACCAGGCGCAGTTGTCCAAGACGCTGTTCCCGCTGGGCGAGATCCCCAAGACCGAGGTGCGTTTGATCGCCGAGAAGCTGGCGCTGCCGAACGCCGCCAAGAAGGACTCGACCGGCATCTGCTTCATCGGCGAGCGGCCGTTCCGCGAGTTCCTCAACCGCTACCTGTCATACAAGCCGGGGCCGATGATGACGCCGGACGGCAAGGTGGTCGGCGAGCACGTGGGCTTGAGCTTCTACACCCTGGGCCAGCGCAAGGGCATCGGCGTCGGCGGCATGAAGGCCTACAAGAACCCGGACGGCAGCAGCGACGCCTGGTACGTGGCGAAGAAGGACGTGGTCAACAACATCCTCTACATCGTGCAGGGTCATGACCACCCGTGGCTGCTGTCGGCCGCGCTGAGCGCCGACCAGGCCAGCTGGATCGCCGGCCACGCCCCCGAGGCGCGCGCCATGGCGGCCAAGACGCGCTACCGCCAGGCCGACGTGGCCTGCGCCATCGCGCCCGAGGGCGACGCCAACTTCGCGCTCAGCTTCACCGATCCGCAGTGGGCGGTCACGCCGGGCCAGTCGGCCGTGCTGTACGACGGCGACGTTTGCCTGGGCGGCGGCATCATCGCCGGCTCCGGCCCGGCCTGAGGCCGGGGCTGCGCGCGCGCGAAGTTAAAAAACCCGACGGCACAATCCGGGGTCGGACCCGCCGGGTCCGACCCCGGCTCTCCGCCCTTGGGTGGTGCTAAGCCGAGCTCAGCTTTCGCCGGCTTCGCCCTCGGCGGCGGCCACGCCGCCGTTCTGCGCGGCCAGCGCGGCGCGCTGCCGCTTGACCATGGCGATGACGGTGTTGCGGATGGTGTTGAGCACCGTGTCGGCCTTGAACGGCTTGACGATGAAGCCGTTGACGCCCATCGAGTGGGCCGCCTGCACGGTGGCGGCGTCGAACTCGCTCGACACCATGAAGATCAGGCTCTTCGGCCAGGTGTTGCGGATTTCGCGCAGCACCTGCGGATCGCTCTCCATCTGCTCGCGCGCGATGCAGATCATCTGCGGATGGTATTTGACCATCAGCGCCATGCCGCTGGCGCAGGTGTGGCCCTGGCCGACGACGTCGTAACCGCCGTCGAGCAAGACCGTGTTGAGCAGGCCGCGCGCCACGGCGCTGGAATCGATAATGACCGCTTTTAACATCGTAAAGAACCTCTAATCACATTTGAGCTGTTGTTGTTCGACGCGCGTCCGGGGCCGCCCCCAGCGCTGTTACTTCTCCCAAGCCAGCATATTCCACGTCACGCCGACCCGCACGTCCGTCTTCAATTCCACTAGTTGTCTTGAAAGATACAGCATTTCCCGCTCTTTTCGTAGTGTTTCTCCGAGGGTATCCTTGAGAATGCCGGCGCCGGCCATGATCGCGTCCAGACTGCCGTAAGTGCGCAACAGTCGCGCCGCCGTCTTGACGCCGACCTTGGACACGCCGGGGATGCTGTCGGTGACGTCGCCCATCAGCGCCAGCAGGTCGGGCAGCTGCTCGGGCGGCACGCCCCATTTGCGCTCGACCCAGGGGGCGTCGTGCCATTCGCTCTTGAAGTGGTCCCAGACCATGGCGCCGTGGGCGATCAGGCCGTGCAGGTCCTTGTCGGTGCTGGCCACGGTGGCCTCGCCACGGCCTTCGGCCAGCCAGCGCAGCACCACGGTGCCGATCACGTCGTCGGCCTCGACCTCGGGCACCGACACGGCGCGCAGGCCGAAGCCGGCCAGCTTGTCGTAGAAGGCCGGCAGGCGCTCGCGCAGCACCTCGGGCATCGGCGCGCGGCCCTCGCGGTAGCGCGCGTACAGGTCGTGGCGCCAGGTGGCGCCGCCGAAGTCGAAGGCCGGCAGCACGTGGCTGGGCGCGTGCTCGGTGATCAGGGTGCGGAAGGACGACAGGGCGTGGCGCAGGGCGGTGTCGGCCTTCTCGGCCGAGTCCGGTTCGGGACTGGCTTCGTAGACGCGGCGCACAATGTTGAGGCCGTCGATGGCGAGTAATCTACCCATGTAGGTGTTCCGGGCTTGTTCAATCGGCCATTTTACTGCAGCCCTGCCTGTCACAGTGACAATCGAACGTTACGGCCGGGCTCACTCTCACCGTTGAAGATGAGCAAGCATCCAGATTTTCCCTTTTTCAGTCAGCCGATAGCGCTGCTGTCTACTGCGTGGCGTGGCGGGGACCGTCATATCCAGGAAGCCCGCCGCCATGGCCGGAACCAGGTACGCCTTACGCAGATGGTCCGCATTTCCCAGTCCCATTGCCTGCTGCAGCATCGCCCTGGACATTTCCCCTTTAACAACCTGTAACAACGCGGCCACCCGCACCGGCACATCCATGGTCACATCCATGGTGTCCCGCCCCACATCCATGGTCACATCCATGGTTGCCCGACCCACATCCATGGTCACATCCATGGTCTCCATTACGCGAGCTTGCGCCAGGTGATGGCGCGGCAGACGAATCACGAATGAGGTGCGATCATCATCGGTTTCAAACAAGGGAGCGGGGGAGCCATTCGCAGCCATCACTTTCAAGATCTTTGGAATGCCGGTAGCCCGCCCCTCGGTCAAGTCCAGCTCTTTCAGGAACTCGCCGATGCGCCGATTTCTGTAGCGCCGACTCACCGCGCGCCCGGCCTGCAAATCTTCCAGACGGATGGACCGATCAGGTCCCGGGAAACTGAGCACGACCAGTTCGTCACGGCTAATGCGCACCTCGATCGGCTCGCGCTCCTCGTAGGAGCGATGATAAACCGCATTCACTACGGCCTCCTCTATTGCAGTAAAAGGAAAGTTCCATAGACGTTGCGCCTCGGCCCGTTGCGGATGTTTAATCACAGTTTCTTGCAAAAAATTTCGCTGGATGTAGTCCAACGCTTCCCGCGTCATGCGGCCCAATGGACCATGGAAAATCTTCTCAACGAAGCGATCCCCGCCCGGACCGTCGGGAAACCACAGGACATCAATCTGCGTTCCAGGAAAGAAACGCTGCGGCGCATCATTAAAAAACAATAATCCCACGTTCTTGGGCCAAGCCAGTTCGAACGGACCGCCAACCACATTCATCTGCCGTCCAAGAGATTCCAGTGAAGCGGAAACATCTTCCGCCAACGCACTGCCCACTTCGAGCAGGAACTCCCGCATCAAGGTACACGATAGATCGCCCACCTGGGCCACTTGCGCAAAACGATCGTCGAAGGGAATCTTGGCAGTCAGGCTCAACAGCTCTTGCTCGATCTCCCCTTTCGCCTCGACCGTGCTGCTATAACGACGGATGTAGTAATGCCAGCTTTTATGCCTGGCAGTGACCGAAGCGGGAACCTTATAGGGCCGGTTTTGCCCGCCTGGCGCCCACAACAGGATCACATAATGTCCATCAACCAGCTCCACACTCAGGACGGGAAAATAGGGTGGCTGAATCAATTGACAGCAGGCCAGCAGCTCACGCTGGATCTTGTCGAGTTGATTCTCAGCTACGCCGACCGGAGGAAATATCGGCTTGCCGTCGCCGTCACTGTGCTGCCCGATCACCACGTAACCGCCGCCCAGATTTTCAAAATCATTGGCGAAGGCGCACAGGGTCCGCATGGTCGTATCGGGATTCCAACCAGCCTTGTACTCGATACGCTCACTTTCGACTGTACGCTGGCGCAACAGTTCGAGCGCGTTAATGGGCAATTTATCGGACATGCGCCAACTCCATCGCAAGGGATCAACGCTGCCACTCTGACGACAAGCGCCGCGCCGCTCAAGCGCCCTGGACAAGGGAAGGCGATTTAGCCAAGCATGCCCGCATCGCGCCGGCCATGGCATGCCGGCGGAAACCGCAGTACACTCGAACCCGTTCTCTTGGGTAAGTTTTTTGCCTGTTCGATTTTTTGCGGAGCGTACATGACCGTGTTTTCCCCCCGTTACCTGGCCTTTGTGCTCTGCCTGCTGGCCGTGCCGCTGTCGCTGTTCCTGCTCGACGGCCTGTGGCTGCCGCTGCTGGCCGGCGCGCTGAGCGTGGTCGGCATCGTCGACCTGCTGCAGAGCAAGCGCGCGCTGCGCCGCAACTACCCGATCCTGGCCCACTTCCGCTTCTTCTTCGAATCGATCCGCCCCGAGATCCGCCAGTACTTCCTCGAAGACGACACGGTGGCCGCGCCGTTCTCGCGCAACCAGCGCAGCATCGTCTACCAGCGCGCCAAGGTCGAGACCGACAAGCGCCCCTTCGGCACCCAGCTCGACGTCTACCAGGCCGGCTACGAGTGGATCAACCACTCGATCCAGCCGGCCGTGGTGGCCGACCACAACTTCCGCATCGAGATCGGCAACCACCCCGACTGTCCGCGTGCCCAGCCCTATTCGGCCAGCGTGTTCAACATCTCGGCGATGAGCTTCGGCGCCCTGTCGGCCAACGCCATCCTGGCGCTGAACGGCGGCGCCAAGCTCGGCGGCTTCATGCACGACACCGGCGAGGGCAGCATCAGCCCCTACCACCGCGAAAACGGCGGCGACCTGGTGTGGGAGATCGGCTCCGGCTACTTCGGCTGCCGCAATCCGGACGGCAGCTTCTCCGAGGCCAACTTCGTCGCCAACGCCACCGCGCCGCAGGTCAAGATGATCGAGCTGAAGCTGTCGCAGGGCGCCAAGCCGGGCCAGGGCGGCATCCTGCCCGGCGCCAAGGTGACCATCGAGATCGCCACCACGCGCGGCGTGACGGCCGGGCGCGACTGCGTCTCGCCGGCCAGCCACTCGGCCTTCGCCACGCCGCTGGAGATGCTGGCCTTCATCGACCGGCTGCGCACCCTGTCGGGCGGCAAGCCGACCGGCTTCAAGCTGTGCATCGGCCACCCGTGGGAATTTTTCGGCATCGTCAAGGCGATGCTGGCGAGCGGCATCACGCCCGACTTCATCGTCGTCGACGGTGGCGAGGGCGGCACCGGCGCGGCGCCGGTCGAGTTCACCGACCACGTCGGCACGCCGTTGCAGGAGGCCCTGCTGCTGGTGCACAACACCCTGGTCGGCGCCAACCTGCGCGAGCGCGTCAAGATCGGCGCCTCGGGCAAGATCATCACCGCCTTCGACATCGCCCGCACCATCGCGTTGGGCGCCGACTGGTGCAACTCGGCGCGCGGCTTCATGTTCGCGCTCGGCTGCATCCAATCGCAGCACTGCCACACCGACCATTGCCCGACCGGCGTGGCGACCCAGGACAAGCTGCGCCAGCGCGCCTTGGTGGTGCCGGACAAGACCCAGCGCGTCGCCCACTTCCACCAGAACACCATGAAGGCGCTGGCCCAGCTGATCGCCGCCGCCGGCCTGAGCCATCCGAGCCAGCTCAAGCCGCACCACATCGTGCGGCGCATCTCGCCCAACCAGGTCAAGCTGGCCTCGGCGCTGCTGCCCTATCTGGAGCCGGGCGAGCTGCTCGACCCTAGCCAGTTGTCGCGCCTGCCGCCGGTGTTCGGCCTGTACTGGCCGATGGCCCAGGCCGAGTCCTTCCACCCGCTGAACTGAGGCGGCCGGCGCGCCGGCCTCAGGGGCTCACTGTCACGTCGTAGGGCACGCTCAGCGGCGTGCCGCCCAGCGGCCGCTGGCACTGGGTGTCCAGGCAGGCGAAGATGCGCAGATTGCCGTTGAAGTGGCCGCTCGTGGTCAGCGGTTTCCCCACCAGGTTCAGGGCATAGCCGTAGTTCGCGCCGTCCGCCTGCACCGTCAGCACGGCCTGGGATTGGAACAGCGAGGCCGGGTCCTCGATCACCACATACACCGGGACGTTGTTCAGGCCGGCGACGTTGCCGCTCAGGCTGCCGCGCAAAACGACATTGTCCATGGTCGCGCCGAGCGGCTTGTTGGCGCCGATGGCGGACGGCGTGGCCGGACCGACGGTGACGTCGGACGAGGTCGCCCCGCCACCCGTGCCGCCGGTGCCGCCGGTGTTACCCGAGCCGCCGTAGCTGCCGCCGCCACCGCATCCAGCCAAGAAAATAGCGGCCACCAAGGTGCCGCATGTCAAACACTGCTTCGCTACGTTTTGGGAATGTTTCATCATTTAGCCTTTCACAATATGGATAAACGCCCGTGCCGGGCGCGCGGTTTGCCCCATACTGCCGATCTGAAATAGGTGGTAATGATATTTCTTATAAGATTTATAATAAGACAATATTATGCTATCAAGATAATAGTGGCAAGCCCTCATTGGCCGTTCCGCGCATGCAGTCGATTTTTCGCAAACCGTAGGGAGGCCAACGTCACCGACCACGCCAATGTAAGCCGGGGGCTCGGCGCGGCGATGCGGCGGCAGGAATGGAAAGGAACAGCGTCGGCTAATATTTGCGATAGAGAATCACCGCCGGCAAGTGTGCGAAATGCGCGTCACAGGTCAACAGCGACGCCTTGTGCAGCCTGGCGGTGGCATAGATGATCGCGTCGGCGGTCGCCAATCCATACTGGCGATGCAATCGGGCGGCCCAAAACGCGATCTTTGAGGTGAGCGGCACGACTTTGCAACGGCCGGTATAGCGCAGCACATTTCTAATCCGTGCCACATCTTGGTTATGCATGCCCCACTTGGCCAATTCCAGCTGGACAATGGTCGGCACCACACAATTGGGCCATGAGGCAAACTGCGGCGCCATTTTTCCGCCGAGCGGGCTGTCAAGCAACCACTCGATCCAGGCAGAGGTATCGATCGCCCACATCAGTAACGATCGTCGCGATCACGATAGCTGGACGGATCGGCGCCGCGCATGGCACCGCGCAGGTCTTCTATAGTCAAATCCGCCTGCGCTTCGTCTTCCTCGTTCAGACCGCCAAATATTTCGTCGAGCTCGGCCTCATCCCCCTGCACCGCAGCGAGCAACTCCGGCGTGGCGGGTTCGATCTGCAGATTAATCCCGTGCACGATGAAAACAAACAACTGTCCAGCCTGCCATCCCATGCGCCGCGCCACTTCCAGCGGAACCGGCAAGGTCATGTCGGCTGTGAGTGCCGATGAGAAGTTCATATCGCCCCCAGAAAGAATCAAGACGTCCTTCAGAAAGTATATACCTGCCGTGCAGACGGCGAACTTGGCACGCTGCAGTGCTGACTATGCTCAACGCTGGGCCGCCAGATTGATCTGGCGCCGGGCGAACCGCTTGCCCCCAGCCAGCTGTCGCGCCTGCCGCCAATGTTCTGCCTGCACTGACCGACGGCCCAGGCCGATTCGCGCCGCGTGGGCATCACGGCATTCGCTTGACTGGCCGCTGAAGCGGCCGCTCCCCAGCGTCCGCTCCGACGTCGTTTTCCCGCACAAAGTCGACCTTTTTATTACTTTTTTCACCCAAGGGATGCGTTTCGGGTTATTTTTTCTATTGTCAATTTATCTTTATTTCCTGACATAAAAACCGCCCACCACGCAAAAAAGGCCATCGATGAAGTTCGTTGCACTACTCTCCTCCCTGCTGTTCGCCGCCGGCGCCCAAGCCGCCCCCACCCTGCTCGGCGACACCGTCGACGCCGGCATGTACCGCACCGTCGACACCGGTCACGGCGTCGGCCGCATCAACGGCTTCGGGCTGGACGCGCCCTTCGTGGTGCAGGCCGGCACGGCCGATCTGCAACACTACAGCGTGGCCTACAGCCTGAACGTCGAAGGCGACAAATTCCTCATCGACTTCCTCCACCCCAGCCAATGGGGTAGCGGCATCGTGTTCCGCCTGAGCGGCCTGGACTTTTCGCCCGCCGGCGGCCACCTGTCGTCGCTGACGGTGGACAGCAACCTGAGCGGCTACACGCTGAAGGTCGGCAAGGATTACGTCGAAATCGGCCTGGCCGGCGTCAAGGGCACGGCGGACTCCTACTTCACCGGCAGCTTCAACGTCAGCGCCGTGCCGGAGCCGTCGTCGTGGGCCATGCTCGCGCTGGGCCTGGGCGCGCTGGGCGCGGCGGCGCGACGCCAGAAGCGGAAAATCGGCACCGTCTAATCTGGCAAGCAGCAACCGTCCCTGCGGCTGGCAAGTTTGCCCGCCGCAAAACTGAAGGCGCGTCCCAGCCGCCCCATGGCGGGGAACTCGATCAATTTGCCCTATGGACTACGCGCTGGCGCCGCCACAGGTGGCGGGCCAGCCGGCTTAGCGCTGCACGCGCAGCATGATGACGCGCTTGCTCGCGTTCGAGGAGGAGGAGGAAGACGACGACGAGTCCGCCGCGCCCGGCTTGGCCGGCGTGTCGCAGGAACCGCAACTGCCGCAGCCGGAGCCGCAGCTCGGGCCGGTCTTGAACAACTTGGCCATCTTGGCCTGGTCGAAGCCGCGCCGCGCCAGGAAGTAGACGATCTGCTGGCGCCAGGCCAGCGGCAGGTACTTGGTGCAGAAGTGCAGCGCGGCGCCGCCGACGATGAGAAAAACGATCAGTTGCTGCCACATATCAGGCTCCGCTCAGGGCGATGGCGATGCGGTAGGTCAGGAAGGACGCCGTGTAGGCCAGCGCGAACATGTAGCCGGCCATCAGCAGCGGATAGCGCCAGCTGTCGGTCTCGCGCTTGACCACGCTGAGCGTCGACATGCACTGCGGCGCGAACACATACCAGGCCAGCAGCGACAAGGCGGTCGGCAACGTCCACGAGTTGGCGATGATCGGCGCCAGCGACTGCGCCAGCTCGTCGCCGGTCTGCGACAGCGCGTACACGGTGCCCAGCGCGCCGACCGCCACTTCGCGCGCGGCCAAGCCGGGCACCAGGGCGATGCAGATCTGCCAGTTGAAACCGATCGGCGCGAAGATGAACTCCAGGCCGCGGCCAAGCAGGCCGGCCAGGCTGTAGTAGATCGGCGGATGGGTGGCGCCCTCGGGCGCGCCGGGGAAGCTGCTGAGGAACCACAGCAAGATCATCAGCGTCAGGATGATCGTGCCGACCCGCGAGACGAAGATCTTGGCGCGCTCCCACAGGCCCATGGCCAGGTTGTGCAAATGCGGCCAGTGGTAGCTGGGCAGTTCGAGCATCAAGGGATGCAGATGCTTCGAGCCCATGGCCCGCTTCATCACCCAGGCCACCGCCATCGCCGAGGCGATGCCGGCGAAGTACAAGGCGAACAGCACCAGGCCCTGCAGGCTCATGAAGCCGGCCACCTCGCGCTCGGGGATAAAGGCGGCGATGATCAGCGCGTACACCGGCAGACGCGCCGAGCAGGTCATCAAGGGCGCGATCATGATCGTCACCAGGCGGTCGCGCGGATTCTGGATGGTGCGCGCGGCCATGATGCCGGGGATGGCGCAGGCAAAACTCGACAGCAGCGGGATGAAGGCGCGGCCCGACAGGCCGACCCCGCCCATCAGGCGGTCGAGCAGGAAGGCGGCGCGCGGCAGATAGCCGCAGTCCTCCAGGATCAGGATGAAGAAGAACAGGATCAAAATCTGCGGCAGGAACACCAGCACGCTGCCGGCGCCGCCGAGGATGCCCTCGACCAGCAGGCTGCGCAGCAAGCCCTCCTGCATATGCGTGGTCAGCAGCTGGCCGATCCAGCCGACGCCGTCCTTGATCAGGTCCATCGGCGTGTTGGCCCAGCTGAACACGGCCTGGAACACCAGGAACATCAGCAGCGCCAGGATGACCGGGCCGAGCACCGGATGCAGCACGACGTCGTCGATCTTCTCGCTCAGGTTGCCGGTGTCGTGGAAGTCGTTGCTGACGGCGGCCAGGATGCGCCGCACCTCGCGCTGGGTCTGCTCGACCGTGACGGCGTCGATCGCCGCCAGCGGCTGCGCCTTGGTCCGCTGCAGCGGCCACATGGCGTCGAGCGCGCGCAGCAGCGACTTCTCGCCGCCGTTTTGCACCGCCACCGTCTCGACCACCGTCATGCCCAGCTCGACGGCCAGCTTGTCGGCGTCGATCTCGATGCCGCGCTTCTTGGCCACGTCGACCATGTTCAGCGCCAGCACCATCGGCAGGCCGAGCCGCTGGATCTCCAGCACCAGGCGCAGGTTCAGGCGCAGGTTGGTGGCGTCGACCACGCAGACCACCAGGTCGGGCGACTGCTCGCCCTCGCGCAGGCCGGCCACCACGTCGCGCGTGATCGCCTCGTCCGGCGTGTGGGCCGACAGGCTGTAGGCGCCCGGCAGGTCGAGCACGCGGAACGGCCGGCCCTCGGGCGAAGTGAACAAACCTTCCTTGCGCTCGATGGTCACGCCGGCGTAGTTGGCGACCTTCTGCCGTGAACCGGTCAGGCGGTTGAACAAGGCGGTCTTGCCGCAGTTGGGGTTGCCCAGCAGGGCGACCATAGGTAATTGCGCCACCCCGGGCGCCTTGTGTTCCACGGCACCCATGCTCACTCCGGCTGCAAGGAGATCAACGCCGCCTCGAAGCGGCGCAGGGCGAAGGTCGAGTTGCCGACCTTGATGGCCAGCGGCTCGCCGCCCGGCATGCCGCGCTTGAGCATGCGGATCTTCTCGCCCGGCACGAAGCCCAGCTCCATCAGCCGGCGCGCCAGGTCGGCGCCGTCACCCGCGTCGCCCGGCGCGACATGCACCACGGTGCCGCTGCTGCCCACCTTCAGGGCGTCTAGTGTGATCAGGGTGGGGGCGAGTGTCATGAGCAAAGTGTCCGGTTATGTATAACAACGACGATACGACGGCAATCCAACAGCACAGCGGAAATACGGTGTCGGCCCACGCCAATAAGGCGTTCCGGCCGGAAAGACCAATACTAGCATTATAAACGGTAATGCGAATAGTTTCTATTTGCGCTTGCAAACTGCTGAAAGATGCGGCAGAATGCGTCAGGTAATGATAATGATTCGCATTAGACAGTCGTCAACATTGCTTTACATTGTTTTAGGCACAGCCGCCGACCCAGCCCCCGTCGTCCCGCGCATGTGTAGACCGCCCTTTGATTGAAGTAGCCTCTTCCGACCTATAGGTGTACCGATGATTGTATGTGTCTGCAATAACATATCCGACCGCGAGATCCGCCAGGCGATCGAGCTGGGCCTGAGTTCCATGGCCGAGCTGCGGCGCGACTTGGGCGTGGCCACCTGCTGCGGCAAATGCCACAGCTGCGCCAAGGAAGTGCTGGGCGAACACCTGGATCGCCTGCAGGAAACCGTGTTGGCGCGTCCCGTGCTGACCACCTGAGAACACCGAAAGTATTCATATGAGCAGCATGACGATGTCGTCGGCGCACGCCGCCGAGCCGGGCCACACGCCGGGTCCCAGCCTGAAACAGCGTTGCGCCAAACTGGCCCCGCTGACCGGCATTGTCGTCCTGCACGGCGTGCTGTTCTACCTGTTGCAAACCGGCACGCTGCACCAGATGGTGCGCGCCCTGCCGCAGGTGGTCAACGTCAGCTTCGTCGCCGCCGAGACGCCGCCGCCGCCGCCCAAGCCGAGCAGCCCGCCTAAGACCGTCGCGCTGGCCCAGGCGCCGACCTTCGTGCCGCCGCTGCCGCTGCTGAGCACGCCGCAAACCGAACCGACCATCACCCTGCCGCCGGCCGCGCCGGCGCGCGCCGTCGAGGCCCGCGTCGCCACCAGCAGCACCGCCGCCGTCACGCCGGCCGCCGCGCCCAGCGCGCCGAAGACCGTCACCGGCGTCGAATACATCCGCCCGCCGCAGCCGGTCTACCCCAGCATCTCGCGCCGCCTCGGCGAGACCGGGGTGGTGATGCTGCGCGTGCTGATCGGCGAAAAGGGCCTGCCCGAGCAGGTCTCGGTGCACAAGTCTTCGGGTTCGAGCAACCTGGACGAGGCCGGCCGCCAGGCCGCCCTGCGCGCCCTCTACAAGCCCTACCTGGAGGACGGCAAGGCCGTCTCGGTCTACGTGCTGGTGCCGATCAACTTCCAAATGTCCTGAGCCGGCCGCACCGCCTGCCGCGCGGCCACCGCCGCGCCGGCGCGCGCCGCCGCCCGACCCGGGCGGGCGGCATTTCCCGCGCCGAAATGAGAATGCGAATAACAACAGTTCTCATTTACTTTCAATCCGCAACTCGCTACAATCCCACACAAATTTAACTCATATCAATATTTGCCCGGCCGGCGCGAGCCAAGCGGGGGCGCCCGATGGCGCCGTCGACCGCCAGCAAAACCACCCACCGAGAGAGAGAAATGGCATTCATCAAGAGCCGTAAGCACGCCCCCCTGAGCATGACCCAACATGTCGGCACCGCCCTGGCGGCGATGCTGCTGCCGGTCGCCGCCCACGCCGCCGACACCCCGGCCGCGCCGGCCGCGCCGGCCGCGCAATCCGGCCAGACCATGCAGGAGGTCAAGGTGCTCGGTGCCAAGGAGAATGACTTCAAGGCCGACAAGGCCAACTCGCCCAAGTACACCGAAGCGCTGGTCAACACGCCGCAAACCATCACCGTCATCAAACGCGAACTGATCGAACAGCAAGGCGCCGTCACGCTGACCGAGGCGCTGCGCAACACGCCCGGCGTCGGCACCTTCTTCCTCGGCGAGAACGGCAGCACCAACACCGGCGACGCCGTCTACATGCGCGGTTTCGACACCTCGGGCAGCATCTATGTCGACGGCGTGCGCGACGTCGGCGCGATCTCGCGCGACGTCTTCAACATCGAACAGATCGACGTCCTCAAAGGCCCGGCCGGCACCGACAGCGGACGCAGCTCGCCGACCGGCTCGATCAACCTGACCAGCAAGCAAGCGACGCTGGAAAACGCCTTCGGCAGCATCGTCACCGTCGGCAGCGCCAAGCAGAAGCGCGTGGCCGTCGACTGGAACCACGTCATCAACGCCGAGACCGGCACCGCCGTGCGCCTGAACGTGCTCGACCAGGACAGCGACAACCCGGCCCGCCGCGAAGTCAAGAACAAGCGCTGGGCGATCGCGCCGACCGTGGCCTTCGGCCTGAACGGCAAGACCCGCGTCTACCTCGACTTCCTCCACGTCAAACAGGACAACGTGCCCGACGGCGGCGTGCCGACCGTCGGCCTGCCCGGCTACACCAGCCCGGACGCCAGCCGCCCCTACATCGGCAGCGCGCCGAAGGTCGATCCGCAAAACTTCTACGGCTCGCGCGGCGACTTCGACAAGGTCAAGGCCGACATGGTCACCCTGCGCCTCGAACACGATTTCTCACCGACGCTGAAACTGCAGAACACCACCCGCTACGGCAAGACCCAGCAAAACTACCTGCTCACCGGCTTCATGGGCAGCAGCGATAACCTGTGGACCCAGCCGCGCGTCGATCCGAAGACCCAGGTCGTCACCGATGTCGGCGCCGTCGCCGGCAATCCCAACACCTGGAAACTGGCGCGCACCGTGCGCACCGTGCGCGACCGCGACAACACCATCCTCACCAACCAGACCAACGTCACCGCCGAATTCGACACCGGCGCCTTCAAGCACACCCTGGTGGGCGGCCTGGAATTGACCAGCGAGAAGCAGACCAGCTACGGCTACGGCGGCACCGGCACCTTCAAGGACCCGACCCCGCTGTACGCGCCGGACGCCGGCGTGCCGCTGGAAGGCTTGAACCTGGTGCGCAACGGCACCTACATCGAGGCGACCGTCAACACCCAGAGCGCCTACCTGTTCGACACCGTCAAGATCGGCGACAAGTGGATGATCAACGGCGGCCTGCGTCTGGACCGCTTCGACATCGGCTACAGCGACACCGTGCTGAGCACGCTGGCCAACCAGCCCAAGCTGCCCGTCAACACCCTGGTGCCGACCCGCCTGAACGCCGCCGACACCCTGGTCAACGGCAAGATCGCCGCGCTGTACAAGCCGACCCCGGACAGCAGCGTCTACGCCATGTACGCCACCTCCAAGGCTCCGCCGGGCGGCAACACCTTCAGCCTGAGCGCCTCGGCCAACAGCGCCTCGAACGCCACCTACGATTCGCAGGTCACCACCACCAAGGAGATCGGCACCAAGTGGGACTTCCTGAAACAGAAGCTGGCCCTGACGGCGGCCCTGTACCAGACCGTGGTCAAGAACGAGGTCGAGCAGGACCCCTTGGACCAGAAGTACTACCAGACCGGCAAGAAGCGCGTGCAGGGCATCGAGATCGGCGTCACCGGCGAGCTGATGCGCAACTGGCTGGTCAGCGCCGGCTACACCCGCATGAACACCTCGGTTGAATCGGGCAAGATCGTCACCGCCAACAACACCAACAGCCTGGTCTACACGCCCAAGCAAGCGTTCACCGCCTGGACCGCGTACACCCTGCCGATGGGCCTGAAAGTGGGCGGCGGCGCGCGCTTCGTCGACCAGCTGCTGCGCGGCACCGACGGCGCCGTCGGCACCCCGGCCTCGACCGACGCCTACTGGGTCTACGACGCCATGGCCACCTACCCGGTCAACAAGAACGTCGACCTGCAGCTGAACGTCTACAACCTGGCCGACAAGCAGTACGTCGCCTCGATCAACAAGAGCGGCTACCGCTACACCCCGGGCGCGCCGCGTTCGGTCAGTGTCAGCGCCAACTTCCACTTCTGATCGACGCCACGCCGGCGGCGCCCGCGCCGCCGGCCCGGGCAGCATGAAAAAACCCCCGTTCCTCTCCGAGGCGCGGGGTTTTTTTTCGTGGGCGCGGCGGCGCGTGGCAAACCTCCTTACGTCACAGCTCGGCCCACATGCGCAGCAGGTTGTGATAGTGGCCGGCCAGGCCGACGGTGGCGTCGCTGTCGCCGTGGCTGCCGCGCAGCTTCTGGATGTTCTGATCCAGCTCGAACAGCATGCCGCGCTTCCAGTCGTCGCGCACCATGCTCTGGGTCCACATGAACGAGCAGACCCGCTCGCCGCGCGTGACCGGCTCGACCTTGTGCACACTGCTCGACGGGTAGACGATCAAGTCGCCGGCCGGCAGCTTGACCTCGTGCGCGCCGTAGGAATCCATCACCACCAGCTCGCCGCCGTCGTACTCGTCGGGCTCGCTGAGGAACAAGGTCGACGACACGTCCGAGCGTATCGTCAGCGTGCCGCCGGCGCGGTTGCGGATGGCGCCGTCGATGTGCGCGCCGTAGTGTTCGCCGCCGGCGTAGCTGTTGAAGTAAGGCGGCAGGATGCGCAGCGGCAGCACGGCCGAGAAGAACAGCGGATGGGCCGCCAGGGCGCGCGTGATGATCTCGCCCAGCTCGACGGCCAGCGGCGCGCCCTCGGCCAGCTGGCGATTGCGTTTGACCTGGGCGCCCTGCGCGCCGACGGTGGCGCGGCCGTCGACCCAGTCGCTCGCCGCCAGCCGCTGGCGGAATTCTTTAACCTGTGCCGGCGTCAGCACGCCGGGGATATGCAGCATCATGGAAGGTCCTTTTTTCGTCGTCGCGCGGGGTGGCTCGGCCGCGCGCCGCGCGCGGTGGACGGAGCGCAAAACGCCTCCGCCGGCACCCTGGAATGATAATGGGTTTCATTCCGGGCCACAACGATGATAATGGTTTTCATTACACCCCATTCCCTTGATTTTATGGCGTTTTTTCCACTTTTTGCGCTTCGCGCGCACCCCGCTTCGTGGCAAAATAACGGCATTCTTCACCATTTTAGAAAGCCTCCCATGAAGGGCGACAAAGACGTCATCAAGCTGCTCAACGCGCAGCTCACCAACGAACTCACCGCGATCAACCAGTACTTCCTGCACTCGCGCATGTATCGTCACTGGGGCTTCGACAAGCTGGCCAAGAAAGAGTACGAGGAATCGATCGGCGAGATGAAACACGCCGACAAACTGATCGACCGCATCCTCATGCTCGACGGCCTGCCGAACCTGCAGGCGCTGCACAAGGTGATGATCGGCGAATCGACCGAAGAGATGCTGGGTTGCGACCTGAAGCTCGAACGCGGCGCCCACGTCACCGTCAAAGAGGGCATCGTCGCCAGCGAAAAAGCCGGCGATTTCGTCTCGCGCGATTTGCTGCTGATGATCCTGGAAGACACCGAGGAACACATCGACTGGCTGGAAACCCAGCTCGACCTGATCGCCAAAGTCGGCCTGCAGAACTACCTGCAAAGCCAGATGTCGGAGTAAGCGGGAACTCGGCGGGCCGCCACGCGCGGCGGGCGGCGGGCGGCGCGCCCGCCGCGGCGCCCCCCGTCAGCCCTCGGCCGCCGTCGGCGCGGCCAGCGGCCGGCGCAGCGGCACCGCCGCCGCGCCCTTCAGTTTGACGAACAACACGGCCACCGCGCCACACAGCATCAATCCCCCCGCCAGCCGAATCACATTCTCCGGATTCCCGCCCAGCCAGCTACGGTAGTACAGCGGCAGCGTGAAGATCTGGATGATCATCGGAATGACGATGAACATATTGAAAATCCCCATGTAGACGCCGGTGCGCTCGGCCGGTATGCAGCCGGCCAGCATCACATACGGATTGCCCATGATGCTGGCCCAGGCCAGGCCGATGCCCAGCATCGGCAAGAACAGCAGGGCCGGCGTATGGATCAGCGGGATGCACAGCATGCCGGCGCCGGCCAGGCTCAGGCAAACGCTGTGCGTCGGCTTGGGGCCGAAGCGGCGGGTGACGGGCACCAGCGCCAGCGCGCCGACGAAGGCGACGAAGTTGTAGAAGGCGCCCACCTGCCCGCTCAGCAGGCCGGCCTCGCGGAAGCCCGGCGAGGCTTGGTCGCTGCCGCCGTAGATCGTCGTCGCCAGCGACAGCATGATGTACTGCCAGTAGCAGAACATGGCGTACCACTGGAATAGCTTGACCAGCGCCAGCTGGCGCATGGTCGGCGGCATCTCGCGCATGGCGTCGGCGATGTCGCCCAGCGTGTGCCGCCAGCCGCGCGGCCGGGCGCGGATCTGCGCCAGCTCGTCGGCGTCGAGCGGATGTTCGGGCGTGGTCTTCAGCGTCCACAGCACGCTGCTGAGCGAGAACAGCGCGCCGATCAGGAAGGCGACGATGACGATGTGCGGAATATGGCTGCCGTTGACGGCGTCCTTGTTCATGCCGAACCAGACCAGCAGCGACGGCGTCAGATAGGCCAAGGTCTGCCCCAAGCCCGTGAAGGCGCTCTGCGTCAGGAAGCCGAGCGAGTGCTGCTCGGCCGGCAGCTTGTCGCTGACGAAGGCGCGGTAGGGTTCCATGGTCACGTTGTTGGCGGCGTCGAGTAGCCACAGCAGGCTGGCGGCCAGCCACAGGGTCGGGCTGAAGGGCATGGCCAGCAGGCCCAGGCTGCACAGGATGGCGCCGATCAGGAAGTAGGGCGTGCGGCGGCCCCAGCGCGTCACCGTGCGGTCGCTCAGCGCGCCGATCAGCGGCTGCACCAGCAGGCCCGTCATCGGCCCGGCCAACCACAGATAGGGCAGGCTGGCCTCGTCGGCGCCGAGGTATTTGTAGATCGGACTCATGCTGCTCTGCTGCAGGCCAAAGCTGAACTGGATGCCGAAGAAGCCGATGTTCATATTGACGATCTGCCAGAACGACAGCTTGGGTTTGTGCGATGCCATCAGGGACTCCGGTTCGATTCAGGCTGGCGCCGGCGGGCCGGCGCGCCAGCCATTTAGGTGGATATTGCGTCGTCGTCGCGTGCCAGCCATAGCATGCCATACGGCTCCAGCGTGGCGCCGCCGGCCATGGCGCGATCGTCCTGCAGGCAGGTCCAGCGTCCCGGCAGGTCCAGCGTGTGCGGCACGGCGGAAAAATTCAGCAGCGCCAGGAAGCGCTCGCCGCGCGCCAGCGCCAGCACCGCCGGGTCGACGGACGGCAGCAGCGCCAGCGGCGCGCCGGCGGCCAGTTCCGGCCGGCTCTGGCGCAAACGCACCAGCCGGCGCAGCGCGGCGTAGACCTGGCCCGCTTCGCCGCCGCCGTCGTGGCGGGCGGCCCAGCGTTGTTGGTCGAACTGCGGCCGTTGCAGCCAGCGGCTGTCCATCGCGTGTTGCGGCCGCGCGCTGTAGCCGTAGTCGTTCCGCTGCGCCAGCTCGTCGCCCATGAACAGCACCGGCAGCGCGCCGAAGCTCAGCGCCAGGCCATGCAGCAGCAGCAGGCGGCGCCGCGCGGCGGCGCGCGCCGCGTCGTCCGGCGCCGTCTCCAGGCCGGCCAGCGAGGCGGCCATGCCGTTGCTGCCGTGCGCCGCCCGCGGGTCGCTGCTCTGGAAGGCGGCGCCGGCCGCGTAACTGCCGTCGGCGCCGCTGAAGAAGCGGGCGACGCGCGCCAGCCGCGCCGCCGCGCCGCCGGCCTGGCCGCCATCTGCGCCATCTGCGCCAGGTTCGCCGGGTGCGTGATCGCCCGCGCCGGCCTCGGCGCGCAGCACGTTCCAGCCGATATCGTCGTGGCAGCGCACATAACTGAGCCAGCTGGCGGCCGGCGGCAGCGCCGGCGTGGCGGCGACCACCCGCCGCAGCAGCTCGGTGTCCTGCTCGGCCAGGGCGGCCCAGCCGGCCGCCATCAGGCTGCTGTGATAAGCGATGTGGCATTCCGGCGCGGCGGCGCTGCCGAAGTAGGCGGGCAGCTCGCGCGTCGGCACGATGGCCTCGGCCTTCAGCAGCACGCCCGGCGCGGCGATGGCCACCACGGCGCGCAGCGCCTGCAGCAACGCGTGCGCCTCCGGCTGGTTCATGCAGTCGCTGCCCTCGCGCTTCCACAGGAAAGCGGTGGAGTCGAGACGGAACACGTCGATGCCACGGTTGGCCAGCCGCAGCATGGTCGCCGCCATCGCGGCGAACACCGCCGGATTGGCGTAGTTCAGGTCCCACTGGTAGGGATAGAAAGTGGTCCAGACCCAGCCGCCGAGTTCCTCGACGTAGCTGAAATTGCCCGGCGCCGCCTGCGGAAACACCTGGCCCAGCGTGCGCTCGTAACGATCCGGCAGCGTGCGGTCGGGGAAGACGTGGAACATCGCCCGCATGGCCGGGTCGCCGGCGCGCGCGCCCCGCGCCCAGGCGTGGTCGTCGGCGACATGGTTGAGGATGAAGTCGGAACACAGGCTGATGCCGGCGCCGCGCAGACGCGCCGTCAGCGCCTCCAGGTCGGCGTTGCTGCCCAGCGCGGGGTCGACCTCGTCGAAGTTGGCGACGGCGAAGCCGCCGTCGTTCTCGCCGGCGCGCGGGCGCAGGAAGGGCAGCAGGTGCAGATAGCTGACGCCCAGCTCGCGCAGGTGCCCGATGCGCCGGCCGACGCCGTCCAGCGTGCCGCCGAAGCACTGCACATAGGCGCAATAGCCCAGCATGCGCTGGCTGAGAAACCAGTCCGCTTGCGCCGCACGCCGCAGGTCCTGCCGGCGCAACGCCGCCGGCCGCGCCGCGTGCAGGCGGCCGATATTTTCCATCAGATCGCCCAGCCAGGGCAGGAAGTCGGCGCGCTCGCCGTACAGGCCGGCCAGGCGTTCGCGCAGCACCGGCTCGGCGCCGGCAAGGCGCCGCGCCGCTTCGGCGCGCAGGTGGTCGGGCAGCACGGCCAGCATGCGTTCAACAGGAGTCGGGTTGTTGGTCATATTTCAGGTGATAGCGATGCGTGGTGCAAGGCGCGGCGGCCGTTATTGGCCGCCGCGCCGGCGTTGCCGCCGGGTTTAGAAGGCGTAGCTCAGGCTCAGTTTGACGGCGCGGCCGCTGATCGAGCGGGCGGCGTGGCCGTCGCCCTCGACTTCGGTGTAGCCGATCTGGTCGAACAGGTTGTTGGCGCTCAGCGACAACCGGGCCTTGGCGCTCAGCTGGTAGTTGATGAAGGCGTTGACCACCTGGTAGGCCGGCATATTGATGGTGTGCGCGTCGTCGGCCCAGGACTTGCCGGTGCCGACGACGCTGGCGCCGAAGGTGGCGTCGTTCCAGCTGTAGCTCGGCGCGATCTGGTAGACCAGCCGGGCCTGACGGCGCGGCGTGTTGCCGATCAACGCCACGTCGCCCGGCGCGGCGCCGGTGATTTTGGCGTGGGTGTAGGTCAGGCCGCCGTTGACGCGGAAGTCGCCGGCGCTGTAGGCCGCCTCCAGTTCGACACCCTTGGCGTCGTACTGGTTGGAGGTGCGGCGCTGGGTGGTCGCCTCGTAGTTGCTCTCGTCGGTCTTGGCCTGGAACAGCGTGACGAAGGTGCTGACGCCGCCGCGGCGCCACTTCACGCCGCCTTCGATCTGCTTGACGGTGTTGATGTTGATCGGCGCGCTGCCGTCGAGCGGGGTGCCGAACAGGATGCGGTCGGCATTGAAGGCGACGCCGTCGCTGACGCGGGCGAACACGGCCAGGTTGCGCTCGATCTTGTAGTTGCCGCCGACCGAATACGAATTGTGCCTCAGCGTGTAATCGACCAGCTGCCGGGTGGCCGCGGCGTAGCGCAGCGCGCCGCCGCCGTCGGCGGTGGCGATGTTGGCCGTGCCGCTGGCGCGCTGGCGGTCCTGCCGCACGCTGGCGTCGACGTTGAGCGCGCCCCGCTCCCAGGCCAGCGCCAGGTACGGCGAGGTCAGCTTGTATTCCATGTCGACGGCGCGCGAGCAGCAACCGCCGAAGGCCGCGCCGACCAGGCCGGGCGTGGCGCTGGCCGTTTGCAGCAGGGCCGGTTTGTCGCCGCTGGCCTGCATCAGGTATTCATTGAAGTTCCAGGTCAGGCCCAGTTGCTGGATCGACGAGTATAGGCCGGCGGTGCCGGTCAGCCTGGCGCCGTCGGCCAGCTGGAAGGTCTTGGCCAGCTTGGCGTCGTTGAGCGTGTTGCCGGCGTCGTCGATCGAGGTGTTGAACACCACGGCGGCGAAGGCGCGGCCGTGGTAGGCCTGGCCCTGGTTCGGCCCGGTGGCGACGGTGTAGCTGCCGGGCGCGCCGTTGTTGGCGGCGAACACGCCGGCGAAGCGGCCGCTGTTGCTGGCCTTGCGGAACTTGTCGCTCAGCGTCCAGCCGCCGCCGAGCTCGAACGAACCCTCCAGGCCGAAGCTGTCGCTCTTCACGGCCAGGCCGTCGTTGACGTTGGTCGAGACGTGGTTGTTGTTCTTGTCGAGCACCACGTCGCGCACCCAGTACGGCGAGTAGAAGGTCGCCTTGCGCGGATCGATGCCGGCGATCTCCCTCACCTCATGGTTGACCACCTGCACCGGCAAGGGCAGCGCGGTCGGCGATTTGTCGTCCAGATGCTTGAACGACAGGCGGATAAAGCCCCGCTCCAGCTCATGGGTGAGATTGCCGCGGATCTGGCCGCCGCTCTCGGTCGACAACCCGGTCTTGCGGATGCCCTCGCCGCTGCGGTAGTGGCCGCCGATGAAGAAGCGGGTCCGGTCGGAGATCGGCGCGCCGTAATCGAAGTCGTAACGGGTTTCGTCGTAGCCCAGGCCGCGACTGATGCCGATGCTGCCACCCTGTTCCTGGCCGGTCTTGCTGATGAAGTTGACGATGCCGCCCGGCGAGTTGCTCGCCAGCGTGGAGGCGGAACCGCCGCGCACCACTTCCAGGTGATCGAGGCCGCCGTCGATCTTGACATAGCTGTCCGGCGTGATGAAGTTGAAGTCGCCCGATTGCAGCACGGCCAGACCGTCTTCCTGCATCTGCACATAGCGCGAGCCGCCGGCCGAGATCGGCACCCCGCGCACGGTGATGTTGGCGTTGCCCTCGCCGCCCGACGATTCCGCGCGCAGGCCGGGCACCGAGCGCAACACTTCGGCCGCGCTGGTCGGCGCGCCCTGCTTGATGGCGTCGAGTTCCATCGTGCTGACGGAGACGCTGGACTTCATCTTGGACGAGCCGCCGGTGGTGCCGGTGACCACCACCCGCTCCAGGTTGAGGCCGTCGGTCTTGGCGGCATCGGCGGCCGCCGCCTGCTGGGACTGGGCCTGGGCGGCGCCCAGGTGCAGCACGGCCAGGGCCGCGGCGACGGCGGCGGCGATGCCGCTCGGTTTGAAGTCAGGTGTACGCATGGTCTCCTCCAGGTAGATCGTTCGCCGCTTTGGCGCGGCCGTCAGGGACTCAAGGCCATCGCCGGATTCTTGACGCCGGTTGCCGATTTCTTGAGCAGGTGCGCCATTATTCCTCGAAAATGGATTCATTGCAATCGATTGCAATAACGCGGCGCAACATGCCACTTTCATGCCAAGAAAACAAAACGTCAGAGGAGGGGTTGCAATGACAAAGCCAATTAAATGCTGGCAGGAATGTTAATTGCTGCGGTGCGGCATAAAAACTGTGGTGCCGATGCGACTATTATTGCAATCGGTTGCAGTCGGCGGCGACTAATTGGCGCTTGATCGCGCCGGCGGGCGGGCGCCGCCGCCTCAGGCGACGCTGCTGCCGCGCACGATCAGCCGGGTCGGCAACTGCCGCGACGGCGCCGGGCGCCCGTCGATCAGCTCCAGCAGGGCCGCCACCAGCGCCCGGCCGGCCGCCGGGATCGGCTGCTGCACCGTGCTCAGCGGTGGATGGAAGTAGCTGGCCAGCTCGATATCGTCGTAGCCCACCACCGCCACCTGCTGCGGCACCGACACGCCCTGCTGGCGCAGGGTGTTGATGGCGGTCATCGCCAACAGGTCGCTGCAGGCGAAGATGGCGTCGTAATCGGCGTGCCGGGCCAGCAGCTCGCGCACGCCCTGGCCGCCGCCGTCGGGCAGGAAGGAGACCGCCACGCGCAGGCTGGGATCGGGCCGGATGCCGGCCTCGGCCAGCGCCTCGCCATAGCCGGCGTGGCGCTGCGCCACCTCGGGCAGCGCGATGTCGCCGAGGAAGGCGATGCGGCGCCGGCCCCGCGCCAGCAAATGGGCGGTGGCCAGCTTGCCGCCGGCCAGGTTGTCGCCGCCGATGGTGCAGTACAGTTGCTGCGGCAGCTGGGCGCCCCAGACGACGATGGGCACGTGGCGCGCCGCCAGCTGGTTCAATTGTTCGTGGTGGCGCCACTGGCCGATCAGCACCACGCCGATGACCCGGCCGCTGTCGAAGGGGGCGGCGGCGGCGTCGAGCTGCTCGGCGTCGACCCGCGTCACCAGCATGTCGAAGCCCTGCTCGGTCAGGGCGTCGGCCAGACTGCCCAGCATGCCGAGGAAGAAGGGGTCGGACAGGTGCTGGCGGGTGCCCGAATCGTAGGGCACGACGACGCCGACCGTGCGGTTCTGCTTGAGGCGCAGGTTCTGCGCGCCGATATTGATCGAATACTTGAGCGAACGCGCCAGCTCCATGATGCGGCTGCGCGTTTCGTCGTTGACCAGCTTGCTGCCGCTGAGCGCCCGCGACACGGTCGAGGTCGACACGCCGGCCAGGCGGGCGATATCGGCCATCTGCAAGCGTTGCTGTTGTTGGCCGCTGTGGCCCTCCGCGTCGACGGGCGGGGTCTTGGACATAAATGGTGCTTTCCGAAGAAAAACGCCGCCGGGATCAGCCGGCGGCGCGTTTGCCGCAATTACTGTGGCACGGTGTCCTTGAACGACTGGCGCTCGGCCAGCTTGTCGAACAGCTTGGCCAGGTTGGGATGGTCGTCGCGCCACTGGATCTCGGGGAAGCGGAAGCTCAACCAGCCCAGCGCGCAGCCGACGGCGACGTCGGCCAGGGTGTAGTGGTTGCCGGCGCAGAAGGGCGACTCGCCCAGCCGCTGCGCCATCGAGGCCAGCCCCAGCGCCACCTTGCGCATCTGCCGCTCGACCCAGGCCTCGCTCTGCAGCTCGGCCGGGCGCTGGGTGCGCTCCAGGCGCACCAGGATGGCGGCGTCGAGCACGCCGTCGGCCAGCGCCTCCCAGCACTTGACGTCGGCGCGGTCGCGTCCGTTCGGCGGCAGCAGCTTGCAGACCGGCGTCAGCGTATCGAGATATTCGACCATGACGCGCGAGTCGATCATGCTGTTGCCGTCGTCCATGATCAGGCAGGGCACCTTGCCCAGCGGATTCACGGTCTGGATGGTGGTGTCCGCCGCCCACACGTTTTCCAGTTCAAACTGGCAGTCGAGCTTCTTTTCCGCCAACACCACGCGCACTTTGCGCACGTAGGGACTGGCGAGGGAACCGAGTAGTTTCATAGACGCTTTTAGTAGAAGATTAAGTAACAGTATAGCATCGACACCCGGCCCGGCGCAGTGCCGCCCCACGCTAGGAGCACAGGCCGACCGCGCCACGCTGGGCGAAACGGCGCAGGGTCAGCGTGCGCATCGGATAGCGCACGCCGGCGATGGTCATGGCCGGCGGCGTCAGGTCGAAGCGCTCGGGCAGCGGGCCGGCGAAGCGCAGCGGGAAGCGGTAGATGACGTCGGCGCCGTAGGCCTCGCCCAGCAGCCGTGGCGGCAGGCCGGGCAGCACGATCGGACCGTCCTTGCCGACCGGCGGGATGAGCCGCTCGACCTGGCCGATGCGGCCGCTGGCGATGGCGGCGCCGTGCGGCAGCGTCAGCTCGAAGCCGGTGCGCGCCAGGTCGGCGCGGCTGTTGGCGGGCAGGAAATA
The DNA here is from genome assembly GCF_016461825.1 of Rugamonas violacea. Classification (GTDB taxonomy): domain Bacteria; phylum Pseudomonadota; class Gammaproteobacteria; order Burkholderiales; family Burkholderiaceae_D; genus Rugamonas. The sequence goes on from NZ_JAEMNU010000079.1 coordinate 126,227, forward strand.
GGCCAGCACCAGTTCGACGCCGCCGTCGTCCAGCGTGCGCGGCGTGCTGACGTTGAGGTGGATGCTGTCGGCCACGGCCAGGCTGGCGCTGTCCTGCCACTGCGCGCAGCCGGCGCTGATGGCCGGATACGGCGGCGCCGGCGGCGGCGCCTCGGAGCAGCCGGCGGCCAGGCACACGGCCAGCGAGAGGGACAACAGGGGAACGGTGGATTGGCGCATGGGCAAAACTTCCAGTCGAAAGGCGGGGCGGCGCGGACGCGCCGGCGGGAATGGCGCGACGATAGCGCAAGGGGCGCATCTGCGCAAGCGGGCCGCCGCCGGCTCGTCGCCGGCGCGCCGGCGGCGCCAGGCAAAACCACGCCGCCGCCGGGCCGCCCCCCGGCCGGTGGTAAAATCGCGTCTTGCCCGATGGCGTGACCGGGCGCCCCGCCGCACCGGTCCACGCCGCATCGCCAACCAGTTTTCTTAACCTGCGTCCCCGTCCCCATGACTACTACTCCATATTCCACGCTGTCGGCCCTGTCCCCCCTCGACGGCCGCTACGCGAGCAAGACCGACAAGCTGCGCCCCATCCTGTCCGAAGCCGGTTTCATGCACCACCGCGTCAAGGTCGAGATTTCCTGGTTGCAAGCCCTGTCGCTGGCCGGCTTCGCCGAGATCAAACCGTTCTCGCCCGAAGGCACCGCCCTGCTCGACAAGATCGCCAGCGGCTTCACCGAAGCCGACGCGGCCCGCATCAAGGAAATCGAAGCGGTCACCAACCACGATGTGAAGGCCGTCGAGTACTGGCTCAAGGAACAGGTCAAGGACGTGCCGGAGCTGGTCGCCGCCTCCGAGTTCATCCACTTCGCCTGCACCTCCGAGGACATCAACAACACCTCGCACGGCATGATGCTCAAGGCCGCCCGCGACGGCGTCATGCTGCCGGCGCTGCAAGGCCTGGTCGCCCGCCTGACCGAGATCGCCCACGCCAACGCCGACGTGCCGATGCTCTCGCGCACCCACGGCCAGACCGCCAGCCCGACCACCCTGGGCAAGGAGATGGCCAACGTCGTCGCCCGCCTGCAACGCGCCGTCAAGCGCATCGCCGCCGTCGAGATCCTCGGCAAGATGAACGGCGCCGTCGGCAACTACAACGCCCACCTGTCGGCCTACCCCGGCTTCGACTGGCCGAACTTCTCGAAGAACGTCATCGAGCAGCGCCTGGGCCTGGAGTTCAACCCCTACACCATCCAGATCGAGCCGCACGACTACATGGCCGAGCTGTTCGACGCCTTCGCCCGCGCCAACACCATCCTGCTCGACCTGAACCGCGACATCTGGACCTACGTCTCGCTCGGCTTCTTCAAGCAGAAAACCAAGGCCGGCGAGATCGGCTCGTCGACCATGCCGCACAAGGTCAACCCGATCGACTTCGAGAACTCCGAAGGCAACCTGGGCCTGGCCAACGCCGTGCTCAAGCACCTGTCCGAGAAGCTGCCGGTGTCGCGCATGCAGCGCGACCTGACCGACTCGACCGTGCTGCGCAACATCGGCGTCGGCTTCGGCTACACCCTGCTGGCCTACGACAGCTGCCTGCGCGGCCTGAACAAGCTGGAAGTCAACCACGCCCGCCTGGCGCAGGACCTGGACGCCAACTGGGAAGTGCTGGCCGAGCCGGTGCAGACCGTGATGCGCCGCTACGGCATCGAGAACCCTTACGAGCAGCTCAAGGAACTGACGCGCGGCAAGGGCATCTCGAAGGACGCGCTGCGCGAGTTCATCACCGGCCTGGCGATCCCGCAGGAAGCCAAGGACCTGCTGCTGGCGATGACCCCGGCCAACTACATCGGTATCGCCGCCCAGCTCGCCCACGCCATCTAAGGGCAGGTCGAAAAACCAGCAACTTGTCGTTCCCGCGCAGGCGGGAACCCATGCTGAGCCAATGAGCGTGCAGCGTATGGATTCCCGCCGGCGCGGCGGACCGCCGATGCGGCATGACGGTTATTCGAGATACCCCTAAGCATCCAAACTACGCTTGACCGCCGGCCGGCGCTGGGGCACCCTGCACCAGGGTCCTGCCGGCCAGCAACACGCCGCCGGCCGCGGCAGACCCGCAAGGCCTGCTGCCGGCCGGCGCGGCGAACCAGGCGATCGACCTGGGCCAATCAGTGCGCCGAATTCCTCCCCGCCAGCACGCATTGCATTTCTTTGGTATATTAGTCCTAACACGTACTATTATTGAAGGAGTTGCCGATGCAACGCTACACCAAGACCGCCATGCTCATCCACTGGCTGACCGCGCTGCTGATCATCGCCGCCTTCTTCCTCGGGCTGACGATGACCGAGATCCACGGCATCACCCCCACCAAGCTGAAATACTATTCCTGGCACAAATGGCTGGGCGTCACCGTGCTGCTGCTGGCCGTCGCCCGCGTGCTGTGGCGCCGCGCCAACCGGCCGCCGCCGCATCCGCTCGGCATGCCGGCCTGGCAGGCCATGGCGGCCGACGCCACCCACCTGCTGCTGTACCTGCTGATCTTCGCCGTGCCGCTGTCCGGCTACCTGTACTCGTCGGCCGCCGGCGTGCCGGTGGTCTACCTGGGCCTGATCCCGCTGCCCACGCTGATCGAGGCCAACGCCGAGCTTAAGCCTATTTTAAAAACCGTCCACTATGTTCTGACCATGACCATGGCGGCCGCCGTCGTCGGCCACGTGTTGGCGGCGCTGAAACACCAGTTCATCGACCGCGACGGCGTGCTGCGCCGCATGCTGCCCTAAGCCAACCATTTACCCGGAGCCACCCACATGAAAAAAATCGTCCTCGCCTCCCTGCTCGGCGTGTCCCTCGCCGCCGGCGCCGCCACCCTGCTCAAGGCCGACCCGGCCAAGACCAGCGTGTCGGCCGTGTTCAAGCAAATGAACGTGCCGGTCGAATCGAAGTTCAAGAAATACACCGTCGCCATCGACTACAACGCCGCCACGCCGGACGCCGCCAAGGCCAGCGTCGAGATCGACACCGCCAGCCTCGACCTAGGCGACGCCGACATGAACAAGGAAGTGGCGAAGAAGGACTGGTTCAACTCGGCCGCCTTCCCCAAGGCCACCTTCGTCTCGAGCAGCATCAAGAGCGCCGGCGCCGGCAAGCTCAACGTGACGGGCAAGCTGACCATCAAGGGCAAGAGCGCCGACGTCAGCTTCCCGCTGAGCGTCAAGGCCGACGGCGCCAAGCAAGTGTTCGAAGGCGCGCTGCCGATCAAACGCCTGACCTTCAACGTCGGCGAAGGCGAATGGAAGGACACCGGCATGGTCGCCGACGAGGTGACGATCAAGTTCCACGTCGTCGCCGGCCAGTAAGATTCGACAACAAGCCAGCAGCAAGCCAGCAAAAAAAACAGGCAACATCCACCGCAACCTGTAACGACAACGGAGACACGATGCAATTCAAATTCCTCAGCGCCGCCCTGCTCGCCGTATGCGCCGGCTCGGCCATCGCCGACACCTACACCATCGACCCCAGCCACACCTACCCGAGCTTCGAGGCCGACCACATGGGCCTGTCCGTCTGGCGCGGCAAGTTCGACAAGACCAGCGGCACCGTCTCGCTCGACCGCGCCGCCAAGACCGGCACGCTCGACATCAGCATCGACGCCGCCTCGATCGACTTCGGCTTCGACAAGATGAACAGCCACGCCAGGTCGGCCGAGATGTTCAACGTCGAGAAGTTCCCCACCGTCAGCTACAAGAGCAAGTCGCTCAAGTTCGACGGCGACAAGCTGGTCGCCGTCGACGGCGAGCTGACCATGCTGGGCGTGACCAAGCCGGTGACGCTGACCGTCAACAAGTTCAAGTGCATCATCCACCCGCGCCTGAAGCGCGAAGTGTGCGGCGCCAACGCCATCGCCGAGTTCAAGCGCACCGACTTCGGCCTGAACTACGCCACCCCGGCCTTCGCCCCCGAGGTCAAGCTGGCCATCCAGGTCGAAGCGATCAAGACCGAGTAAGTCCGCGTCAGCCGGCACGCGTCAACGCAAGCCCCCGCCCCCGCCGTCCGGCCCACCGGATCGCGGGGGCGGTTTTCTTTTCCAGTCCGAGTTTTAAGCCGCCGCAATAGACCTACCTATGACTTCGCTAGCATGCACTGAATGGCATGCGCTAGGACAAAAGCAGGTTGCCATCTATATCTAACTTGGATATATTTGTATGCAAGCGACCTTTTGGGAATTGCCCGCTTTTGCGCGATATCGGGAACAATATCTGGACGACGATGAATATCGCGCGCTCCAGAATGAGCTCATGCGGCATCCCGAGGCAGGCGATGTCATTCCAAGTACTGGTGGCTTGCGCAAGCTGCGCTTTGGCGATTCCAACCGGCAAAAAGGCAAGCGCGGTGGTCTGCGCGTCATTTATTTCTGGCGGACCTCAAACGAACAGATCTGGCTTTTCTCGATCTACAGCAAGGCGGATGCCACCGATTTGACCGACGAGCAACGCAAGATATTTCGTGAGCGCTTACAACGTGAGCTGAAGGCCAGGAGCCAAGAAAAATGAGCAAACGCAATCTATTCGAGGAGCTGATGGAGGGCGTCGACGCCCTCCAAGCCGAGCGGGAAGGCAAGCTCACGCTCAAGAAGACCACCTTGGCATTCGCCCCCATGCCGAAAATGAGCGCTGCCGAGGTGGCGCAGTTGCGCAACCGGCTCAACTTGTCACAGCAAGTCTTTGCGCGCCGTTTGCGCACCGAAGCCAGAACTATCGCCAACTGGGAACAAGGTGTCTCGACGCCGAATGCCCAAGCCTCCATACTTCTCAGACTGGTCAGCAAGTACCCCGACTTGCTCGACGAGATAGCCCTGCTCTGAATGCCCCCCCTCACGCCGACGTAACATTGCCATTTCACCCAGCAAAATCCGATTGACGAATACGTCAACCGTGGGGATACTCTCGGTCGCTGCGCCGTGCCGTGTCACGGCGGGCATTTCCATTGCCCAAGACCAACACACCATGAAAAAATCCCTGATCGCGCTCGCCATCCTGAGCACCGCCGCCCACGCCGACGAAGGCATGTGGATGCCGCAACAACTGCCGCAAGTGGCCAAGCAACTCAAGGCCGCCGGCCTCAAGCTCGACCCCGCCACCCTGACCAAGCTGACCGAGTTCCCGATGGGCGCCATCGTCAGCCTGGGCGGCTGCTCGGCCTCCTTCGTCTCGCCGCAGGGCCTGGTGGCCACCAACCACCACTGCGTCTACAACAGCGTGGCGCACAACTCGACGCCCGAGCGCGATCTGCTGGCCAACGGTTTCCTGGCCCACAACCTGGACGAGGAACTGCCGGCCGCGCCGGGCAGCCGCATCTACGTCACCAAGGCCGTCACCAACGTCAGCGCCAAGATCATCGGCGCCGACGTCGCCAAGCTGAGCGGCAAGAAGCGCAGCGACGCGATCGAACACAACCAGAAAAAGATGGTCGCCGACTGCGAGCAGGACGCCGGCCATCGCTGCACCGTGTCGGCCTACTACGGCGGCCTGGAGTTCTACCTGATCAAGCAATTGGAAATCCGCGACGTGCGCCTGGTGCACGCGCCACCGGCCGGCGTCGGCAAGTTCGGCGGCGACACCGACAACTGGATGTGGCCGCGCCACACCGGCGACTACGGCTTCTACCGCGCCTACGTCAGCAAGGACGGCAAGGCCGCCGACTTCAGCAAGGACAACGTGCCCTACCTGCCGCAACACGTGCTCAAGCTGGCCAAGGAAGGCGTCAAGGAAGGCGACTTCGTCATGGCGCTGGGCTACCCCGGCCGCACCAACCGTCACCGCCTGCCGTCCGAGGTGGCCTTCACCTTCGGCTGGAACTACCCGGCCTATGTCAAGATCTCCGGCGAGAACCTGGCGATCATCGCCCGCGAAACGGCCGACAACAAGGACACGGCGCTGAAATACGCCGGCCAGGTCGCCAGCACCAACAACTATTACAAAAACCGCCAGGGCATGCTCGATTCCTACGCCGGCAGCGACATCCTGGCGCGCAAAACGGCCCAGCATGAAGAGCTCAAGGCCTGGGTCAACGGCAACGCCGCGCGCAAGGCCGAGTACGCCGCCGACATCGAGCACATCGAGCAATTGATCGCCCAGCGCGACAGCGACACCAAGCGCGACTTCTTCCTCGGCTACAGCAAGCCGCGCCTGCTCAACACCGCGCGCGCCCTGTACCGCCTGGCCAACGAGACGGCCAAGCCGGACGCCGAGCGCAAGGCCGGCTTCCAGGAACGCGACCTGCCGCGCATCAAGGCCGGCGTCGCCGCGCTGGTGCGCAACTACGACGAGAAGGTCGACCGGGCGCTGGTCATGCACGCGCTGAGCCAGTACGCCGCCCAGCCCAAGGCCCAGCGCAACGCCGCCTTCGACGCCGTCGTCGGCATCCAGGACGGCATGGGCGCCGAGCAGCTGAAAACCGCGCTGAACGCGCTGTACGCCGGCAGCAAGCTGGGCGACAAGGCCGAGCGCGCCGCCTGGCTGGAACGCAAGCCGGCCGACTTCCTGGCCAGCGGCGACAGCTTCATCAAGGCCGCCGTCGCCATGTCGCCGGCCGACCTGAAGGAAGAGGCCGATGACGAGGAACTGGGCGGCAACATCCAGCAAGCCTACGCCAACTACATGAAGGCCAAGATCGCCTTCATGAACAGCCGTGGCCAGGCCGTCTACCCGGACGCCAACGGCACCCTGCGCGTCACCTTCGGCAACATCGCCGGCCGCGACCACGGCGCCGACGGCACCGCCTGGACCGCCTTCACCACCGTCAACGGCGTGCTGGCCAAGGCCACCGGCAAGGGCGAGTTCAACGCCCCGGCGGCGCAACTGGCGGCGATCAAGGCCAAGGACTTCGGCAAGTATGTCGACACCAAGCTGAAGACCGTGCCGGTCGACTTCCTGGCCACGCTCGACATCACCGGCGGCAACTCCGGTTCGGCCGCGCTGAACGCCAAGGGCGAGTTCATCGGCCTGGCCTTCGACGGCACGCTCGATTCGATCATCTCGGATTGGGACTACAACAAGGCCAACACGCGCGACATCCAGGTCGACCTGCGCTACATGCTGTGGAACATGAAACACGTCGACCACGCCGACAACCTGCTCAAGGAGATGGGCGCCAACTAAGCGGCCGCCTCGCCCGACAGCAACCACGCCCCGGCAACGCGGCGTGGTTTTTTTTCGGGGCAAGCTCAAGGCGCCGGGAACGCCGGCCAAGCCCAC
>NZ_JAEMNU010000079.1:133491-165179 GCF_016461825.1 Rugamonas violacea
GCCGGGTCCGACCCCAGATTGACGCCGCTGGGTTTTGCCGGCGTCGCCTCAATCCCTGAAGCACCAAAAAACAGCAGCACCGGCGCGCGGCGAAATGCGCTACATTAAAAGAAGTGCAAGCCCGATCAACCGTTTTGAAGGGAACAAAAATGTCCGTGAAAAAAATCGCCGTGCTGGTCGGCAGTCTGCGCAAGGATTCGCTCAACCGCAAAGTGGCCCACGCGCTGATCGCGCTGGCGCCGCCGTCGCTGAGCTTCGAGTTCGTCGAGATCGGCGGGCTGCCCCTGTACAACCAGGATCTGGAAGAGAACGGCGCCACCGCGCCGGCCGCCTGGAGCGCCTTCCGCCAACAGGTCGCCGCCTGCGACGGCCTGCTGTTCTTCACGCCGGAATACAACCGCTCGGTGCCGGCGGCGCTGAAGAACGCCCTCGACGTCGGCTCGCGCCCGTATGGCGCCAGTGTGTGGGGCGGCAAGCCGGGCGCCATCGTCAGCGTCTCGCCGGGCGCGGTCGGCGGCTTCGGCGCCAACCACCACCTGCGCCAGTCGATGGTCTTCCTCGACGTGCCGCTGCTGCAACAACCGGAAGCCTACATCGGCGGCGCCCCCAAGCTGTTCGACGCCGACGGCAAGCTGGCCGACGAGTCGACCGGCCAGTTCCTGCAAAAGATCGCCACGGCCTTCGCCGCCTGGGTCGAGACCAACGCCAGGAAGGCCTGAGCGGCGCCCGCTACGCTAGCGTTTTTGCGGCGTGAAGGCGTAGCGGGCGCCGGCCAGCAGTTTCAGGCTGGCGCCGCCGCTGTCGTCCTGCAAGGTTGCCAGGATGGGCGCGTCGTCGGCCTGCAGCAGGGCCAGTTGGGCGCCGGGGAAGCGCTGCGGCAGTTCGGCCACGTCCTCGGGGGTCATCGCCTCGCCGCTCAGGTAGATGCGGTAGAACGCCCGGCCGCTGGAAAAGTCCAGCATGAAGCCGCTGCGCAGATCGGCCGTGCGGCGGCCCGGCAGCGCCGTCAAGCGCAGCGCCACCTTGCCCTTGCGCAGTTCCAAGGCCTGCCACAGCGGCAGCCCCCGCACCCCGGCGACACCGGCCTGGCGCAGCCGCGCGGCGGCGGCCTCCGCCGCGACGACGTCGGCCCGGCCGGCGCCGCCGCCGCTGCCGCCGCCGCTACCGCCGCCGCTACCACCCCCTCTGCCGGCGCCGCTTGCGCTGCCAGCACGCCGCGCCACGCCGTCCAGCCAATCCAGCTGGGCCTGCTCGACCTGGGGCAGCACGATCAGGTCGATGCCGTCGGTGGGGGTGGCCGGCATGGCGGCGGGGAATTTAACGTTGCCGGCCAGAACGGTCATGCCGAGGAAGCGGATCAAGGCCGTGCCGTCCGGCTGCACCACCACGGTGCCGGGGCCGGCCGGCGCCACCGTCACGGCCGCCAGCAGGCGCACGGCGGCCGCCGCCGCCACATGGCGCTGCGCCCCGCCGGCCAGTTCGAGCAATACAGCCATCAGCAACAGCGCACCCATCAGCAGCAGCACGACCGCCGCGCTCCAATGCTTGTACATGATCGCCTCCCGCCCCAACACGCTTGAGGCTCCATCAATAGCAGCGATACGGCCGCCTTCGTTTGAGCCAGCGCAAGCGCCCGGCGGGCGCTCAAAAATCGGGCACGGATGTTACAATTCCTCCCCGGCAGCGTGCTTATCCGGTGCGCGTTTCCACCCCATTCATCCCTCTGAGATCCAGACCGCCATGCATGACATGCTCACGCCTTACGAAAAAGGCAATCACAACCAGACCACCCTGTGGAGCGAGTGCATCGCCTTCTACCAGGCGCTAGCCAAACGCTACCCGACGATCCTGAAATTCGAGCAAATCGGCGTCTCCGACGGCGGCATTGCGGTGCACGCCGGCGTGGTCAGCGCCGACGGCGTGTTCGACCGCGAGCAGATCAAGGCCGCCGGCCGCCCGGTCTTCTTCAACAACAACGGCATCCACCCCGGCGAGCCCGAGGGCATCGACGCCTGCATGGCCATGGTCCGCGACCTGTGCGTCGACCCGGCGCGCCTGGCCGCCCTGGGCAAGACGGTGCTGCTGTTCGTGCCGGTCTACAACGTCGACGGCAGCCTGAACCGTGCCAACACCTCGCGCGTCAACCAGGACGGCCCGGAGCAGTTCGGCTTCCGCGGCAACAGCCGCCACCTCGACCTGAACCGCGACTTCGTCAAGTGCGACACGCTCAACGCCAAGTTGTTCAACCAGCTCGTCACCAGCTGGGACCCGGACGTGATGGTCGACACGCATACCTCCAACGGCGCCGACTACCCGTACACCATGACGCTGATCCACACCCAGGCCGACAAGCTGGGCGACGGCCTCGGCCCCTTCCTGCGCCACACCATGCTGCCGCATATCTTCGCGCAGATGGAAGCGAAGGGCTGGCCGACCTGCCCCTACGTCAACCCGATCAAGGACAGCCCGGACGACGGCATCGCCGAGTTCCTCGAAGTGCCGCGCTTCTCGACCGGCTTCGCCGCCCTGCACCACGTCATCGGCTTCATGCCCGAGACCCACATGCTGAAGCCCTTCGCCGACCGCTACGAGTCGATGCGCGCGCTGCTCGACGTGACGCTGGCCTTCACCGTCGCCAACGGCGCGCAGATCCGCCAGCTGCGCGCCGACGCCAAGGAACAAGCCAAGACCAAGCGCCACTGGCCGGTCAGCTGGAAGATGGACGAAGCCAATCCGAGCACCTTCCGCTTCAAGGGCTACGCCGCCAAGCGCAGCGCCAGCCTGCTGGGCGACTACCAGCGCCTGTCCTACGACCGCAGCCAGCCGTGGGAACGCGACATCCCCTACTTCAGCAACTTCGTCGCCGACGCCGTGGTGCGCACGCCGAAAGCCTACGTGGTGCCGCAAGCCTGGCGCGAAGCGATCGAACGCCTGCAATGGAACGGCGTCGAGATGAGCCGCATCGCCGAGGCCACCACGGTGGACGCGCAGTACTACCACATCGCCGCCGTCGGCTCGCGCCCGCAGGCCTACGAGGGCCACATGTTCCACGACACGGTGGAGCTGGAGGCGCGCCAGGGCAGTTTCGTGCTGCAGCCGGGCGACTTCTACATCCCGCTGAACCAGGCCAACGCCCGCTACGCCGTCGAGACGCTGGAGCCGCAGGGCCACGACAGCTTCTTCCGCTGGGGCTTCTTCAACAGCGTGCTGGAGAAAAAGGAAGCCTTCTCCGACTACGTCTTCGAAGACCTGGCGCTGGAAATGCTCGAAAGCGAACCCGAACTGAAGGCCAAGTTCGAACAATGGAAGAGCGCCAACCCGGCGCTGCTGGCCGACCAGGAGCAGGTGCTCGGCTTCATCTTCGAACACGGCAAGCGCCACGCCGAACCGGAATGGCGCCGCTATCCGGTGTTGTCGGTGTTCTGACCCGACGCCACTCCCCAGCCGGGCCGGCGGGTGCCAACCCGTCCGGCCCATGCCCGGCACAACAATAACAAGCACTCCCACCAGCGCGACGGCGATCCCGCCGCGCTGGTTTTCGTGCGGCGCCCCACCCATGCGCGCCGCGAGTAAGTCACAAGTAATTCCAGCATTCTGAGCATTCTGGTTTTCCGCTGCCCACAAGGTCACAGCCATGCATTACGCACTCAACCTGCGCACGTTTTTCTATAGCCATTACTTCTACCTCGGCCTGCGCTTCGCCGCCGGCCTGGTCGGCGTCACGCTGATCACCCTGCAGTTCGCCGACATGACGACCGCCATGACGGTGTGCATCGGCGCCCTGTGCACCGCGCTGATGGACATGCCCAGCCCGCTGCGCCACAAGTTCAACGAAATGTCCGCCTCGGTGCTGCTGTGCAGCGCCGTCACCCTGCTCATCAGCCTGTGCGCGCCGGTCCACTGGCTGCTGATGACGATGCTGGTGCTGGTCAGCTTCATGGCCTGCATGATGGTCGTCTACGGCAAGAAGTCGATGCCGCTGCAACTGGCCACGCTGTTCATCATGACCATGTCGATGGAACACGAGATGAGCATGCGCCAGTCCTTCGTCCACACCGGCCTGTTCACCCTCGGCGCGCTGGCCTACCTGGCCTACTCGATGGCGGTGTCGTGGATACTGCGCCACCGCATCAAGCAGCAGGTGCTGGCCGAGGCGCTGTTCGAGCTGGCCGCCTACATCGACATCAAGGCCGACTTCTACGACACCCGCTACAACCTCACCGAGCAGTTCAACAAGCTGGTGCGCCAGCAGAGCGTGCTGGCCGACCGCCAGCAGGCCTCGCGCGACCTGATCCTGCGCAGCCACCAGAACAGCCAGGACGCCATCGTCGTCCAGGTCCACGTCTGCATGCTCGACCTGTACGAGTTGATCCTGTCGACCCACACCGACTACGCCGAGCTGCGCCTGCACCTGGCCGACTCGCCCATCCTCAAGACGCTGCACGACATCGCCTACAAGGCGGCGCGCGACATCGAGTCGGTGGCCTACGCGGTGACCCGCAAGCGCGTCTCCTACGCCGCCATCAGCTACGCGCCGGAGCTCGACGCCATCGAGGCGGAGCTGCTCCAGCTGCAGGCCCGGGTCGACGCCGGCAAGCCGGCGCAGGAGGCGCTGGCGGTGCTGCGCGCCCAACGCAACAAGATCCGCGCCATCGCCCAGATGATCGGCGAGCTGCACCAGGCCAGCCAGAAGGCCTACGCCAGCACGCCGTTCTGGAACGACGCCGACATGGCGCCCTTCCTGTCGCAGCAGAAGTACGAGTTCAAGATGATCCTGTCGCACCTGCGGCTGGACTCGCCGATCTTGCGCTTCTCGCTGCGCGTGGCGATGGCCATCTCGGTCGGCCTGCTGGTCGCCGCCCAGCTGCCCTACGCCGCGCACAGCTACTGGATCGTGCTGACCATCGTCATCATCCTCAAGCCCAGCTTCAGCATGACCAAACAGCGCCGCAGCGACCGCATCGTCGGCACCGTCATCGGCTGCGTGGTCACCGCCGTCATCATCAAGTACCTGAACTATCCGGCCGCCATCCTCGGCATCCTTATCCTCTCGACGGTGGCCACGCCGACCTTCATCTACCTGCGCTACCGCTACGCCGCCATCGCCGTCAGCATCATGATCCTGCTGCAGATGCACCTGATCGCGCCGGGCAACGGCAACCTGATCGTCGAACGGCTGACCGACACCTTCATCGGCGCCGCCGTCGCCACCGCCTTCAGCTTCGTGCTGGCCAACTGGGAGTACCAAAGCCTGCCGCGTTTGATCCGCGAGGTGTTGGGCGTCAACCTGCGCTACATGCAGGCCAGCTTCGATCTGTTGCAGGGCAAGGGCAAGGACGATTTCGCCTACCGCATCGAGCGCAAGCGCCTGATGGACAGCCTGGCGGCGCTCAGCTCCGCGCTGGTGCGCATGCTCGACGAACCCGGCCGCAAGCAGCGCGCGGTGGAGGACATCAACCTCTTCATCGTGCAGAACTACCTGCTGGTGGCGCACGTGGCGGCGCTGCGCTCGATCCTGCGGCGCCATGCGAAGGAACTGCCGGTGGACGCCGTCAACGCCATGCTGGAGCACAGCCACGACCGGGTCTGCCGCAGTCTGGCGCACGCGCTGCAGCAGCACGGCCAGACGATGGCGCCGCCGCACGGCGGCATCGATAGCGCGGCGGCGGCGCCAACGCCGCAGGTGCCGTGGAGCGGCTGGCCGCTGGTGCAGCGCCGCATCCGCCTGCTGCAGGCCGACGCCGACAAGATCATCATCCACAGCCAGGCCATCGTGCGCGACGTCGCGCCGGCCTGAACGCGATCCGGCAAGGCGGCCGCCGCGACAGGCTTGCCACGATGTCACCCTAGACCTGGGCGCGCGCTTCGTGCCATGATTTGGGATGAATAGAGAAAACTCGCCGTTGTCCGGCCGCGACCTGGTCGCGGCCCTGTGTGTCGTCCTGATCTGGGGCACCAATTTCATCGCCATGAAGTTCGGCCTGCGCGAGCTGACGCCGTTCCAGCTGGGCGCCGGCCGCTACCTGTTCGCCGTGCTGCCGCTGCTGCTGTTTGTGCGGCCGCCCAAGCTGGCGTGGAAGTGGATACTGCTGTACGGCTGCACCCAGGGCGTCGGCCAGTTCGGCCTGTTGTTCCTGTCGCTGAAGGTCGGCATGTCCGCCTCGCTGGCCTCGGTGATTTTGCAGACGCAGGTGTTCTTCACCGCCTTCCTCGGCTTCACGCTGCTGGGCGAACGCGCCAGCCGTCCGCTGCAAATCGGTTTGATCCTGGCGGCGCTGGGACTGGCCTGCTTCGGCATGAACTATCTGGCGCCCGGCCACAGCCAGGTGACCACGCCGGCCGGCTTCGCGCTGTGCCTGGCCGCCGCCGCCATGTGGGCCGCCTCGAACATCGTCGTGCGCCGCGCCCAGCAGTCCACCCCGCAGTTCGAGGTGGTGCCCTTCATGGTGTGGAGCAGCCTGGTGCCGATCCTGCCCTTCATCGGCCTGTCGCTGGCCTTCGACGCGCCGGCCACGCGCTGGCAATGGACGCACGTCTCCTTCACCGCACTGGCCTCGCTGGCCTATCTGGGCTGGATGGCGACCATCCTCGGCTACGCCATGTGGACCGGCCTGCTCAAACGCCACGCCGTCAACCGCGTCGCGCCGTTCAGCCTGGGCGTGCCGGTGGTCGGCATCAGCTCCGGCATGCTGGTGCTGGGCGACGTGATCGGCGCCTGGCAGTGGGGCGGCATCGCCTTCATCGTCGCGGCGCTGCTCAGCGTGATGTTCGGCGCGCGCTGGGCCGCCGCGCTGCGGCGCTGAACAACGACGAAACCCAGGGACACATGCTAGGGTCAGACCCCCGGGGGGTCTGACCCTGGCCCTACGCCGTTGGGTGGTTTGGGCGCCACCACCTCACGCGAAGCAGACCCGGTTGCGCCCCGTCTCCTTGGCGCGGTACAGCAGCGCGTCGGCCTTTTGCAGCATGGCCTCGGCGGTGCCGGCGGCGATATCGGCGCAGACGCCCATGCTCATCGTCACCTTCAACTCGGGATGCACCTCGTGCCACGGATGGCCCTCGATCAGCTCGCGCAGCTTGTCGCACAAGGCGGCGGCCTGTGGCAACGCCGTCTCCGGCAGCGCGATGACGAACTCCTCGCCGCCGTAGCGCGCCACCAGATCGCTCAAGCGCATATGTCCGCGCAGGATCTCGCCCACCTTGCGCAGCACCGCGTCGCCGGTGGCGTGCGAAAACTGATCGTTGATGCGCTTGAAGAAGTCGATATCGCCGATCACCAGGCTTAACGGCCGCTGGTGGCGCACCGCCTGGTTGAACAAGGTGATGGCCTGCTCGTCGAAGTGGCGCCGGTTGTACAAGGCGGTGAGGGCATCGCGCACACTCAGCTCGCGCAGCTGTTCGGCCTGTTCCAATATCGTCTGGTGCGAGGCATGCAGCTCGGCGTGGCTGTGCGCCAGCTGCTCGCTCATCTCGTTGAAAGCGGTGGCCAGCGCGGCCACCTCGTCCCTGCCCTGCACCGGCACGCGCTGCAGCAGCGAGCCGCCGTGCATGGCGCGCACGGCGTCGGTCAGGCGGGTCAGGGTGCGGCTCAGGCCCCGGCTCAGCAACACGCCCAGCAGCAGCGCCAACACGGTCGCCGCCGCCGCGCCGGCCAACAGGGCCTCGCGCACGGCGTTCAAATACTGCTGCTCCTGCTTGCTCGGCGTGAGCACGCCCTCCGACGAAATGTACAGCGCGGTGCGGCCGTCGACCACGACGGCACGGGCGCCCTCGCGCGCCGCCGCCGGCAAAGGCTCGCCCGGCCGGTAGATGCCGGCGCCCAGCACCACCTTATAGTCCTGGTCGGCGACGACGAAGTGGAAAGGCGGCGCGGCGCCACGGCCGTTGTCGGGCCGCCGCTGGTCCCGCGCGGCCGCGCGCTCGCCCTCCGGCGGGCCGCGCCTTGCCCCGTCGGGCGGACCGCCTCGTTCACCGTCCGCTGGATCACGCCGTTCGCCACCCGGTGGGCCCGGCCGTTCGCCATCCGCTGGACCGGGCCGTTCGTCATCCGGCGGCCCACGCCGTTCTTGGTCCGCTGGGCCGCGCCGTTCGCCGTCCGGCGGAGCGGGGCGCATGTCCTGTGGCCGGGCGGCAGGCTCGTCGCCGTCGCGGCGCGCCGGCGGCGGCATCGGCCGGCCATCGGCGCCTATGCTGCGTCCCAGCCCGGCCGGCAGGGGCGCGACCGAAGCGCTGGCCACCCGGCCGGCGCTGTCGCCATCGAGCTCGATGCTGCGTTGCATGAAGCGGTCGAAGGACTCGGCCTCGATGGCCGCCTGCCAACCGCCGTAGCGGCCGACATAGGCGCTCATATACTTGTAAAAATGCTCAGCCGCTTGCTGGCGCCGGATCAAATCGACCTTGCTGGTGACGCCCACATAGGCCAGGCCGCCGACCATCGCGGCCGCCGCCAGGCCCGTCGACAGCAAAGCCAACATAAATTTGATCCTCAGGGACATCTATTTCTCCGCTTAATTTTGTTGCCGTCAAGACAGGCATGATAGCCGATCAAACGACCCCTTTTCATAGGAGAAATTGCTCTGTGGCACATCCGACACATTGCCCTGCGGAATTAGTTCTGCGCAAATGTTTTGCAGTGTTATGTGTTTTATGTATGGCATCCATCACAAATTGAAAGTAGGCTTATGATGAAAAGCCCCCTATACTGCACTGCAACATACAGACAAACAGGAGCTTCAAATGAGCACAGCAAACAACACCTTCGACTACAACGACTTCGCCCATGGCGGTTACGTGAGCAATGTCCTGAGCGCGGCACGCAGCCTGCTGGCAGCATTGTTCGCGGTAAACCCACGCGCAGCGGCCGCTGACGAGGCGCTTGTTTCGCAGCGCAACAAGGACTCCACCTGCACCTATCTGTCGCGCATGGCCGACGACTACGAACACATCGCACCGAACCTGTCGGCCGAGCTGCGCTTCATGGCTTCGCGGGGTTGATCATGCTGGAGATCCTGCAAAACCTGCCAGCCGCCATCGCCGCCACCGGCCTCATCGTCCGCCTGTATCTCGGCGCCAAAACGGAGCAATAATCATGATGAACGACATGTTGAAAGTACTGGTCCAACTGCCCGCCCTGATGGCGGCCACCGGTCTGACCTTCCTGGTGCTGCGCCTGTACGTCGGCGGCAAGCTGAACCAGGACTAAGCCTTTCCGCGGAAAGCAAAAAGACCCGGCGCGCGAGCGACCGGGTCTTTTTTCATGGCGCCGCCGAAACTCAGGCCGGCTTGTTCAGACGCGAGTTGCGCATGCCGTACAGGAAGTAGGTGAGCACGGCCGCCGCCATCCAGATGAAGAAGATGCGGAAGGTGGTGCTCGACAAATCGCGCATGATGTACAGGCAGGCGAAGATGCTCAGGCCCGGCACCACATAGGGGCCGAACGGCACGCGGAAGCCCTTGATGCCCTTGCCGTTTTCCTTCTTGCGCATCACCGGCACGGCCAGCGAGACGACGATGAAGGCGGTCAGGGTGCCCATGCTGACCATGTCCCACAGGAAGGTCGCGTCGACGAAGCCGGCCACCAGGCCCACCACCAGGCAGACGATGACGGTGTTGCTGACCGGCGCGGCGGTGCGCGGGTTGACGGTCTGGAAGGACTTGGAGATCAAGCCGTCGCGCGAGATCGCGTACAGGATGCGGGTCTGGCCGTAGATGGTCACCAGGGTCACGCTGAACACCGAGATGACGGCGCCGGCCGACAGGATCAGCGCCGGCCAGGTCTTGCCGGTGACGTTCTGCAGGATCACGGCGAGGCCGGCCTCCTGGCCCTCGAACTTGGCGGCCGGCTGGGCGCCCAGCGCCGCCACGGCCACCAGCAGATAGAACACGGTGACGATGACCAGCGCCGCCAAAATGCCGATCGGCACGTTGCGTTTCGGATTGCGCACTTCGTCGCCGGCGGTGGCCACCGTGTCGAGGCCGATGAAGGAGAAGAACACCGTGCCGGCGGCGGCCGTCACGCCGGACATGCCGGCGAAGCCCTTGCTGTTGTCGGTGTTGAAGAAGGGAACGAAGTTGTTCGCGTCGAAGCCGGAGAAGGCGATGACGACGAAGAAGATCAGGATCGCCAGCTTGATCATCACCATGATGGCGTTGGTGGTGGCCGATTCCTTGGTGCCGCGCAGCAGCATGAAGCAGCACAGGCAGACCAGCAGGATGGGCGGCAGGTTGATATGGCCGGGATGGAACTCCATCCCCTTCAGCCCCGAGACGATCATCGGCGACCTGAGCATTTCCGGGATGTGCACGCCGAAGGCGTTGCCGAGGAAGTTGTTCAGATAGGACGACCAGCCGATCGCCGTGGCGCTGGCCGCCAAGCCGTATTCGAGCAGCAGGCAGGCCGCCATGATGAAGGCGAGGAACTCGCCCACCGTCGCGTAGGCGAAGGAATAGGACGAGCCGGAGGCGGGTATGCGGAACGACAACTCGGCGTAGCACAGCGCGGTCAGGCCGGCGGTGATGGCGGCCATCAGGAAGGACAGGATCACCGAGGGGCCGGCCTTGGGCACGGCCTCGACCATCGTGAAGAAAATACCGGTGCCGATGGTGGCGCCGACGCCGATCATGGTCAGGGGAAACAGGCCGATGGAGCGGTGCAGCCCGCCGCCGGTGGGTTCGGCGACGGCTTCGGCTGTGGTATTGACCGGCTTGGTACGGGTCAATTTCTGGACCAGCGTTTGGTTCACAGGCATTCCTTCAATTCAGTTGCTGAGGCGGCAGGGATCAAGTCGCCCGCGAAAAGTTCGGGGTCAAAAAAACTAAGCGATTATAGGGCTTTGTCGCGTTTCCCCATAAAGTAATTTTGTACAAAAATAGCAACGGATTTGCGGTGCCGGAAATGTTGACAAAGCAGGCCGGCACTGCTCTTCCGGCCCACCGCTATCAAGATGACAAGAGCCGTCCGGCGCCACGCCAGGCGGGCGAAACCGGCCCCTATCGTTTACTCGGTTTTCAGGGCCTCGACCTGGATGCGCAGGGTGACGTCCATCTTGAAGCCGTAGTCCTTGCCGGCGCTGAGGCCGAACTGGTCGCGCTGGATCACCGCCAGCGCGTCGGCGCCGCACAGCTCGCGCTTGAGCATCGGGTGGGGAACGCACTTGAAGGAGTTGATCTTCAGGTTCACCGGCTTGCTCACGCCGTGCAAGGTCAGCTCGCCCATGGCCTCGGTCGGCGCGCCGTTGACGAAGCCGGTCAGCTTGCCGCGATAGCTGGTCTTCGGATATTTGGCCAGGTCGAAGAGATCCGGCCCCTGCGCCCATTTGTTCAGCGCGTCCTGGCCGAAGTCGATGCTGGCCAGGTCGATCTTGATGTCGACCATGCCGTAGCCGGACTCCTTGTCCAGCGTGACGCTGCCGCTGCTCCGGTTGATCTTGCCGCGCCAGACCGAGATGCCCATGTGGTCGGCCTCGAAGCTGGGGAAGGTGTGGTCGGGATCAATGGTGTAGGTGGCCGGCGCCGCGTGCAGCGCGCCGCTGGCGCACAGGCCGGCCAGGGACAACAACAGTGATTTTTTCATCGTGGACTCCTCGTGGTTTTTATTTGCGGACACTGCGAACGAGGCGCCAGTGTAGCCTGCCGCCGTGGCGCGATCAAACCATGTTTTCAAGTGCGCGCTTACACCTGCTTACTTTTGATACAGCACACGGTATAGCTTGTCCGACAAGGCGCCGTTAATCTAGCGCCATGCAGTAGCCACCACCTTCAGGAGCATAAAAATGGAAAAGATCAGAACCGTATCGCGCATTCATCCACTGATCGCCGGCGCAGCGATCTCCGTCACCGTGCTGTCCCTGGTGGGCACGGCGGCCATCGCCGGCTGGCTGCCGACGTCGAAGGGCGCCATCGGCCCCAACGGCGCGGCGGGCGGCACGCCGACATCGGAATTCGCTCCGGTCGAGGTGGCCGGCAAGGGCCAGGTGCCGCCGCAGGGCGCCGCGCTGGCGCCGCAGGGCAGCACGGTGGCGCAGCAGGCGCCGATGGCCGAACCGGCGCATGCCGCGACCCACGCGCAGGCCCAGCACAAGGCGCCGCGTCCGCACCGCAGCACGCAGGTGGCGCAGGCCTCGCAGGCCGACTATGAGCGACCACGCCAGCAAGCGCCGCAGCCGGCACCCCAGCCGCAGCAACCCAACTACGTCGGCATTGGCGCCGGCGCGGTGCTCGGTGGCCTGCTGGGCAACCAGGTCGGCAGCGGCCGTGGCCGCACGCTGGCCACCGTGGCCGGCGCCATCGGCGGCGGCATGCTGGGCAACGAGGTGCAGAAGCGCCAGCAGGAGCCGCGGCAACCGGAACGCTGAAACTGGGTGCCGCCCGCCAATCAGCCGCCGGGCAGTTTGCCGGCGGCTTTTTTGCGATGTGAAGGGGCAGCTGCGGTGAGAAAACCCAGCGGCAACAGCCGGGGTCAGACCCTGCGGGTCTGACCCCAGGGTTACGCCGCTGGGGTTTGCCGGCGCCGACGGTCGGCTATTTAACCGAAGGGACCGAGGTAGTCGCGCTTGCCCACGGCCACACCTTGGTTGCGCAGGATGTCATAGGCGGTGACGATGTGGAAGTAGAAGTTGGGCAGCGCGAAGCTGAGCAAATAATCGGCGCCGTTGAACTCGGCCTGGAAGGCGCCGAAGCTCAGCTTGACCTCGCGCGTGGCGCCCTGCTCCAAATCGGCCGACGTGACGCTGTTCAAATAGGCGATGGTGGCGGCGATGCGCTGCTCCAGTTGCTGGAAGCTGGTCTCGTCGTCGGCGAACTTGGGCGCGGCCACACCGCTGAGGCGTTCAATGGCCAGCTTGGAGGCGTCGCTGGCGCGCTGCACCTGGGCCGACAGCGGCATCATGTCGTCGGCCAGGCACGCGCCGAGCAGGGTCTCCGGCACGATGCCGTGTTCTTCAGCGTGGGCCTGGGCCTTTTCCAGCAAGGTATGCAGCACGCCGAGGGCGCGCAGGAAGGCGGGAACGGACGCCTGGTACATCGATAGCGACATGGCTGGCCTTTCGGTGGCGGGACGGCGCGGCGCCGTCCCGATGAATCAACGACGAATCAACAATGAACAAGCGTGAATCAGGAAACGCGGACCACCATCAGGCCGGCGCGCAAACCGATCCGCACGTCCGGATTGGGGAAGACCACCAATTCCTCGGCGTGCTGCACGGTGTAAACCTTATCGCCGTCGCGGGCGATTTCGGCGCCCTGCGGCAGCGCGGTGAAGTTCTGCGTCTCGCGGCCGAAGGCCATGCGGAAGTCGTCGCTCAGCTTGATGATCTGCTGCGCCGTGTTGAACACGTGCGCTTGCTGCTTCGCCTCGGGCGCGGCCACGCCGCGCAGCAGCGCGTCGAGCGCCGCCGAGGCCTCGGCGAACTGGCCGATGTCGTTCTGGCCCAGCGTGCCGACGCGGCCCAACTCGACCGTGCTGCCGGCGGCGGCGTGGTGCTCCGACGAATAGTAGCTGTAGGTGCCGGCCGACGCCGGATTCATGATGATCGCGCCGATGCCGGCCCGGCCCAGCCAGTCGATCAGGCCACGGCGGGCGCCATCCTCGATCAGCTCGGGCACGATGGCGAAGGTCGGGTAGACCGACGGCCGGATCGCCGTGTGCAGGTCGAGGTGCCAGCGTTGCGGCCCGGCGCCGGCGAAGAAGGCGGCGGTGGCCGCCATCATCACGTCGGCGCGCGCCGCCTCGGCGGTGCCGGCCAGGCCGCCCCGTTCGAGGCGGAACATGCGGTTCAAGTCGGCGTCGATGAAGCGCTTGCCGGCGCGGATGGCGCCGATGTTGCCGACGCAAAGCATCAAGTCGACCTGCAACTGGCCGGCCTGGTGCGACAGCGCGTCCAACAAATACGCCACCACTTCGATCGGTCCCGTCTCGTCACCGTGCACGCCGACCGACACCAGCACGCTGGCGCGCTGCTGCGCGCCCTCGGCTTGCGTCAACTTGATGCTCAGGATGCCGTCGGCCGGCTGCGTCACCGCGAAGCCGGCCGCCGTGAAGCGCGCCGCGACCGCGCCGAAATCGGCTTCGGCCAGGGCGCGCACCGCCTCCGGCAGCGCTTGCGCGGCGCCGGGTGCGTTTACCACTGTATCGCTCTTCTGCATCCGCTTATGCCGTCACAGAAGAGGTGATCGCCTCGGACAGCGCCCAGACGTCGAGCATGGCCTGCTCCAGGTCGCCGGCGACCGGGTAGCCGGACAGGCCCAGCGTGTTGGTCACCACCTCGACCGCCTCGACCGAATCGTGCCCGTCGGTGGCGCGTTGCAGCACCTGGCCCAGCAAACGCTGCTGGGTGCGGCGCAAGGCATGCTGGGCGTAGCTGCGCAGCTGTTCCTGCGACTTGCTGTGGGCCGGCAGTTTCAGGCCGCGTTCCAGCGTGTCGATGCCGACCTGGCCGCGCAGCGCCAGACCAAGCTGCAGGAAGGCCGGCAGGTCCATGTCGGCCGGACGGCTGACCGACAGCGCGGCGAAGACGAAGGCCGCCACCGCTTCGATCGCGTCGACCGCCTGCCAGGCCTGCACGAAGGCCGGGCGCAGCGACGCCGTGGCGTCGGCATCCGCCTCGGCGTCGGCCGGGGTCAGCTGTTGCAGCAGTTCCGGTTTCTTGAACAGGCGGGTCAACTCTTGCAGGCCGCCGGCGGCGCGCAGCTGCTCGGCGGGCACCGACAGCACGCCCTCGATGACGGCTTTCTGCAGACCACGGGTGCGGCCGTCGACCTTGATCGAGACGGCGCGCGGCACGTTCAACGCGTCGGCGTCGAGCGCCTCGAAGATGGGCGCCAGGTTCAGCGCCGACCAGGCTTGGCCCCAAGCCAAAATCACTTCCGACTCGTCGACGCCGTGTTCGGCCGCCAGGTCGCGCAGCATCAGCGGACCGCAACGGTTGATCACTTCATTGGCCAACACGGTGGCCAGGATGGCGTTGGCCAGCGGGTGGGCCAGCGCGCTGCGGGTGGCCACCAGCAGGTCCGGGAAGTACGGCTTGAGCACCGACTCGGCCCAGCTGGCGTCGGTCAGCGGCAGCGCCGACAGGATGCGCTTGTAGCGGTTCTTCACGTTGGCGATCACCACCGCCAGTTCCGGCGTGGTCAGGCAACGGTTGTCGGCCTTGCGGCGCGCCAGTTCGGCCACCGTCGGCAGCTGCTCCAGTTCGCGCGACAGGGCGCCCTCCTCTTCCAGGCTGGCGATCAGGGCGGCGTAACCGTCCTGCACCGAAGCCTCGGACTGGGCTTGCGCCTCGCGCACCAGCAGATGGGTTTGCAGCGTGTTGTCGCGCAGGACCAGACGCTCGATGTCGGCGGTCATTTCGTTCAGCACGCGATTGCGCTCGGTCTCGCTCAGCTGGCCGGCGTTCATTTCCACGTCCAGCCACATCTTCGCGTTGACTTCATGGTCGGAGCAATCCACGCCGGCCGAGTTGTCGATCGCATCGGTGAAGATGCGGCCGCCCGCCAGCGCGAACTCGATGCGGCCCGACTGGGTCGCGCCCAGGTTGCCGCCCTCGGCGACGACCTTGCAACGCAGCTGGCTGCCGTCGACGCGGATGTTGTCGTTGGCGCGGTCCTTGACTTGCGCGTGGCTCTCGGTCGAGGCCTTGATGTAGGTGCCGATGCCGCCGTTGTAGAACAGGTCGACCGGCGCCAGCAGGATGCGGTGCATCAGCTCTTCCGGCGCCAGCGCGGTTTCCTCGATGTCGAGCGCGGCGCGGATCTGCGGCGACAGCTCGATGCTGCGGGCGTTACGCGGGAACACGCCGCCGCCGGCCGAGATCAGCTCCTTGTTGTAGTCTTCCCACGAGGAGCGCGGCAGCGCGAACATGCGCTCGCGCTCGGCGAAGGAGACGGCGACGTCCGGTGTCGGGTCAAGGAAGATGTGGCGGTGGTCGAAGGCGGCCAGCACCTTGAGTTGACGCGACAGCAGCACGCCGTTGCCGAACACGTCGCCCGACATGTCGCCCACGCCGACCATGCTGATCGGGGTGGTGTTCATGTCGTGGTCGAGTTCATAGAAGTGGCGCTTGACCGCTTCGAACGCACCCTTGGCGGTGATGCCCATTTTCTTGTGGTCGTAGCCGTTCGAACCGCCCGAGGCGAAGGCGTCGCCCAGCCAGAAGCCGCGCTTGACGGCGATGCCGTTGGCGATGTCGGAGAAGGTCGCGGTGCCCTTGTCGGCCGCCACCACCAGATACGGATCGCCGCCGTCGTAGCAGACGGTGTCGGCCGGCGCGACGATGTTACCCAGCACGCGGTTGTCGGTCACCTCCAGCAGGCTGGCGATGAACAGGCGGTAGACCGCTTCGCCCTCGGCGGCGATGGTCTCGCGCACGGCGTCCTTCGGCATCTGCTTGCAGACGAAACCGCCCTTGGCGCCGGCCGGCACGATGACGGCGTTCTTCACCATCTGCGCCTTGACCAGGCCGAGCACCTCGGTGCGGTAGTCTTCCATGCGGTCGGACCAGCGCAGGCCGCCACGGGCGACCGGGCCGCCGCGCAGGTGCAAGCCCTCGAAGCGGCGCGAGAAGACGAAGATCTCGCGGAACGGACGCGGCTCCGGCACCAGCGCCAGATTGCTGGTGTCGAACTTGAAGATGATCTTGTCGCCCTGCTGGGCGTTCTGGAAGTAGTTGGTGCGCAGCGTGGCCAGCATCAGGTCGGCCACGGCGCCAAGAATCTCCTCGCTGTCGGCGTGGTTGATCGCCGCCAGGTTGGCCTTGATGGCGACCAGGCTGTCGCGCGCGGCGACGCGCTGGGCTTCGCTCAGCGTCGGGTCGAAGCGTTGCAGGAAGGCGTCGACCAGCTGCTTGACCACCACCGGCTGCTTGCGCAGGCTCTCGGCGATATAGCGCACCGAGAAGCGGCTGCCGGTCTGGCGCCAGTAGCTCATGTAGGCGCGCACCAGTTGGATCTCGCGCATGCTCAGGCCACCTTCGATGACCAGGCCGTTCAGGCGGCCGTCCTCGGCCTCGTCGTTGAACAGCGCGGCGAACAATTCCTGCGCCACGGCGACCACGTTGGGCAGCGCCAGTTTGGCGGCGCTGGCGGTGTCCACCGCCAGGCTGGTGACGACGTGGCGTTTGCCGTCCAGCGCGGTGATGCTGTAGGCCTGTTCGCGGTCGATGGCGACGCCGGCGTTGTGCAGCGCCGGCAGGATGGTCGACAGCGACGGCGCGCGGTCGACCGAGTACAGGCGAATGGTGGTGGCTTCGCCGGCCGTCTCCACGCGCACGGCGACGCGGCCGGCGTCGGTGTTGCGCAGGATCGAACCGAGGTCGTGGAAGGCCACGGCCGGCGCGGTGGCGGCGACATAGTCGGCCGGCAGCTGGGCGCCGAGCTTGCGCAGGCTGGCGCGCATCGGCATGTCGAAGACGGCGTCGGCCAGGGTGGCGAAGTTGTCGAGCCAGCCGTCCAGCACCGACAGCAGCGGACGTTGGATGTCGGTTTCCAGGTCTAGCGGATAGCGTGCGGCGTGGGCGATCAGGTACAGGCGGGCCAGCGGACCGTCGGCCACCAGGGTTTGCGAACTGACGTGGGTGGCGCCGGAGCTGGCCTGCAGGGCCTTGGCCAGGGCCGCCGCCACGCTGGCGCTGTAACGCTCGCGCGGCAGGTAGACCAGCACGTTGAGGTGGCGGGCGTAGACGTCGCGGCGGGCGAACACCTTGGTGCGCGGCTGCTTGTACAGCGAGACCACGGCGCCGCAGACTTCGGCCAGCCATTCCGGCTCGGCCTCCAGCGCTTCGGTGCGCGGCAGCGATTCGAGGATTTCGATGAACTTCTCGGCGCGGAAGCCTTCCTGGCGCACGCCGGCGATGCTCAGCACCTTGGCGATGCGGCCACGGGCGAACGGCAGGCGGCCCAGCGGCGTGGCGGTGGCGGCGCGGGTGAACAGGCCGACGAAGCAGTGCTCGCCGAGGATGGCGCCCTTGGCGTCGGTGTCGCGCACGCCGATGAAGTCGAGCTGCTGGTCGCGGTGCAGCGTGCCCTCGACGTCGGCCTTGACGATGGACAGCGAGTGGTCGCGCTTGGACAGGGTGTCGAAGTCGCCCGGGATGTTGGCCAGGCAGGTGCCGTAGACCGGGTGCGAGGTGTCCTGCAGCACGCCGATGCGGCTAGGGATGTCGCGTTCCAGCTCGCGCACGCCCGGTTTGACCTGATAGTAGGCGTAGCCGAAGGGCTCGAAGCCCTCGCTGCGCGCCCAGTCGAGGAAGGCGGCCACTTCCTGGCCTTCGGCGCCGCCGGCCGCCGCGGCGGCCGCGCCAACGCTGGCGAAGTGGGCGGTCATGGCGGCGTGGTCGCGGCGCACCACGGCGGCGTCGCGCGCGACCATTTCCAGCTTGGCGACCAGGGCCGCCAGTTCGGTTTCCTGCAGGTCTTCCGCCAACAGGCAGAGCACCCACGATTCGAGCTTGTCGCCGGCCTGGCCGACCGCGACGGCGCTGCCGTCGTCGGCGCGGCGCACGGCCAGCACGGAATTGAGCACCCCATTGACCGCCACGCGCTGCTTGCGCATGGCCATCACGATCGAATCGACCAGGTAGGGCATATCGTCATTCAGAATCAACAGGGCCGTGGCCATGCCGCCGCGACCATCCGCGTAACGCAGCTTGGCGATCTGGCAGCCGGCGCCAGTGCGGCGCGCCGCCTGGCTGAAGCCTTGCCACAGGACCGGCGCCAGGCTGTCGGGCGCGATGCCGGCCAGGTCGTCTTCGTCCAGGGAACCGAGCCAGGCGCTGATCAGCGCCGCCACCTGGCCGCTGTCGGCGGCGGGTTTGCTGGCGTTGACCAGATCGAGCGTTTGGGTGCGCAGATCGTGTGGCATTTGTTTCATCGTGAATTCTCCAATACGTTGTGTGTATTCCGTCCGCACCGCCTCGCTTATGGCTGGGCGGCGTCGACTCGATAAAAAGGCAGGGGTTGGCCCGGCCCAGTTAAATTCTAAGCCCCCATTTGGGGACGATGCGTGATTTTACAATTCGTGCGTGTTCTTGCGCGTTCCTTCCGCGCTTGCCGGCGCTTACCCGCGCCGGCGCTTACAAAGCGTACAAACCGGGCAGGCCGAGGATGCGGCTCAACTCTTCGAGCGCGGCGTGCACTTCCAGCGCCAGCGCCGGATCGGCCAGGTCCTGCGGCTCCAGGCGGTCGCGGTAGTGCTTCTCGACCCAGGCCACCAGCGTATGGTACAGCGCCTCGGTCATCACCACGCCCTGGTGCATGGCGGCCGCCTCGGCGTCGTTCAGCGCCACGCGCAGACGCAGACAGGCCGGTCCGCCGCCGTTGCGCATGCTTTGCCGCAGGTCGAAATGAATCAGCTCGTCGACCGCGCCGCCGCTGGCCACCAGGCCTTGCAGGTAGTTGGCCACGGCGGCGTTCTCCTGGCATTCCTGCGGGATCACCAGGGCCATCTTGCCGTCCGCCTTGGACAGCAACTGGCTGTTGAACAAATAGCTGGCGACGGCGTCGGCCACCGCCACCTGTTTGGTGTCGACACGGATCGCTTCCAGCTCGGCGCCAACGCCGGCCATGGCGCCGCGCAGCCGGGCCAGGCCGCGCGCCTCGTCGGCGAAGGCCTGCTCGTGGTAGAACAGCACGTTGCCGTTGCCGACCGCGATGACGTCGTTGTGGAACACGCCTTGGTCGATCACCTCGGGATTCTGCTGGATGTAGACGGTGCGCTCGTCGGCCAGGCCGTGCAGGCGGGCCACGGCCTGCGACGCCTCCAGCGTCTGGCGCGCCGGGTAGCGCTTCGGCGCCGGCGCCGATGCGTCGAACTCGACGCGGCCGTAGACGAACATCTCGACGGCGGCGGCGCCGTGGCTGGCGCACAGGCGGGTGTGGTTGGCGGCGCCCTCGTCGCCGAAGGCCGGCGTGCCGGGCAGCGCGTCATGCACGGCGAAATGGCGCTCGTCGCCGAAGATGGCGCGCAGGCTGCGCGCCGACTGGCTATGCTCGAAGGCGCGGTGCAGCTTGTTGTTCAGATTGGCCGGTGTGAAATGGCTGCGGCCGTCGCCACTGTCGGCCGACGGACTGACGGTGGCGGCGTTGGCGGTCCACATCGGCGAGGCCGACCAGGCGCAGGCCAGGATCACCGGCGAGGCCTTCCAGGCCTGCGCCAGCACGTCGGCGTCGCTGCCGCTGAAACCGACGCTGCGCAACAGACGGAAATTCGGCCGGTCCTGCGGCGGCAGCAGGGCCTGGGCGAAGCCGCGCGCGGCCAGCGCGCGCATCTTGGCCAGGCCCTGCAGGGCCGCCAGTTTCGGATTCGAGGCGCTCTTGACGTTGCTGAACGAGGCGACGTTGCCGAACGAGAGGCCGGCGTAGTTGTGCGAGGGGCCAACCAGGCCGTCGAAGTTGAATTCGCGTGCGTTGCGCATGGTGCGGTTTTCCTGTCTTTAGAAGTTCATGCCGGGCGAGAGCTTGGCCGGCATTTCCAGCACGCTGTTCTCGATCGAGGCGACCGGATAGGCGCAATAGTCGGCCGCGTAGTAGGCGCTCGGGCGGTGGTTGCCGGACTTGCCGACACCGCCGAACGGCGCGCTGCTGGCGGCGCCGGTGGTCGGCCGGTTCCAGTTGACGATGCCGGCGCGGGCGCGCAGCTGGAAGGTTTGCCACAGCGCCGCGTCGGTCGAGATCAGCGCGGCGGCCAGGCCGAACTCGGTGGCGTTGGCGGCCTTGATGGCGCTGTCGAAATCGGCCACGCGGACGATTTGCAGCAACGGACCGAACCACTCCTCGTCGGCGATGCCCTTGGCGTCGGTGACGTCGACGATACCGGCCGAAACGAAGCCGCTGGCCGGGTCCAGATGACGCATCTGCAGCAGGCTCTTGCCGCCCTTGGCGACCATGTCGGCCTGCGCCTGCAGCAGGCGCTCGGCGACGGCGGCCGACACCACCGGCCCCATGAACGGCGCCGGCTCGGCGTTGGACGCGCCGATGGTCAGGCGGCTGGCGACATCGACCAGGCGGGCGATGAAGGCGGCCGCTTCCGGCGTGTCCCGCACGATCAGGCGGCGCGCGCAGGTGCAACGCTGGCCGGCCGAGATGAAGGCCGAGGAGACGGCCATGAAGACGGCGGCGTCGATGTCCTTGACGTCCCACACCACCAGCGGGTTGTTGCCGCCCATTTCCAGCGCCAGCATCTTGCCCGGCTGGCCGCCGAACTGCTTGTGCAGCGCGCTGCCGGTCTGGCAGCTGCCGGTGAACAGCACGCCATCCAGCTCGGCGTCCTGGCCGAGCGCGACGCCGGTGTCGCGGCCGCCGTTGACCAGGTTGACCACGCCGGCCGGCAAGCCGGCCTGCTGCCACAGCTGCACCGTCTTGACGGCGGTGCGCGGCGCGTACTCGCTCGGCTTGAAGACGATGGTGTTACCGGCGATCAGGGCCGGCACGATGTGACCGTTGGGCAGGTGGCCGGGGAAATTGTACGGACCGAACACGCCGAACACGCCGTGCGGACGGTGGCGCAGCACGGCCTCGCCGTCGGCCACCTTGTTGTGGCTCTCGCCGGTGCGGGCGGCGTGGGCCTGCACCGAGATGTCGACCTTGTTGGCCATGGTGGCCACTTCGGTGCGCGACTCCCAGAGCGGCTTGCCGACTTCCTCGGAGATCAGCAGCGCCAGCTCCTCGGCGTGCTCCTTGAGCAGGTCGCGGAAGCGGGTGCAGACGGCGATGCGCTGCTCCAGCGGCGTCAAGGCCCAGCCCTCGAAGGCGACGCGCGCGGCGGCGCTGGCCTGCGCCACGTCCTGCGCGGTGGCCGCGCGGCTGGCCCAGGTCTGGCGGCCGTTGGCCGGATCGATGGTGACCAGTTCGGCGCCGCTACCCGCCAGCCATTGGCCGTTGATGAAGTTACTCAGAGCGTGTTCAGACATGGGGATTCTTCCTCAAATTGAGTGGCAGGGTGCGCACGGTGTCGCCCGGATGGCAATGCAGCAGTTCCTGTTCGGCCTCGGGCAAAGCCAGGGCGCCGTGCAGCGGCACCGCCTGCGACAGGATCATGCGAAAATCTTTCAGGTCGGTGTTGGAGACCAGCGTCGGCTCGGCGCCGACCTCGCTGGCGCAGCTCGATTCGACCTGGCCGACCACGCCGATGTTCGACAACTCGCTGTCGCGCATGGCGCGCAACTCGGAGACGCGGGCCTGCAGCACCGGGCCGGCGTCGAAGATGTCGACGTAGCCCTCGAAGTGCATGCCCTCCTGCTCAAGCAGGCGGCGCGCCGGCGCGGTCGAGACGTGGACCTTGCCGATCACCTCCTGCGCCTCGTTCGGCAGATAGGCCAC
Source organism: Rugamonas violacea (assembly GCF_016461825.1). Lineage (GTDB taxonomy): Bacteria > Pseudomonadota > Gammaproteobacteria > Burkholderiales > Burkholderiaceae_D > Rugamonas. The sequence continues at coordinate 155,800 of NZ_JAEMNU010000079.1, forward strand.
GTACAGCGGCTGGCGCGGCATCAGCTCGGCGATGAAGGACTTCTTGCCCAACGCGGTCAGGTCGTCGACGTGGTTGAAGTCCATCTTGAAGAAGTGCCGGCCCAGGCCCTCGTAGAACGGCGAGCGGCCGTCGGCCTCCTGGAAGCCGCGCATCTCGGCGATCAGCTTCTCGGTGAACAGGTGGGGGAACTGGGCGATGAACAGGAAGCGGCATTTCGACAGCAGCTTGCCGTTGTTGCCGACCCGGTAGTCGGGATGCAGGAACAGCGAGCACAGTTCGGTGCTGCCGGTCAGGTCGTTCGACAGGTACAGCGTTTCCATGCGGGTGAACACATCGAGCTCGCGGCTGGAATGGACCAGGGTGCCGATGCGGTAGTTATAGAACGGCTCCTCCAGCCCGACCGCGCCCTTGATGGCGCAGACGCCGGCCAGGCGGCCGCTGTCGGTGTCCTCCATGACGAACATGTAGTCGCGCTTGGCCGGCGCAATGGTCTCGGCGAAGGAGGCGACGGCGACGGCGACGCGGTCGCCCAGCATCTTCATGTCCGGCTTGAGGGTGGTCATGCCACTGCCGACCTGGCTGGCCATTCCGTACAGGGCGTCCAGATCTTCGGCCTTGATTGCGCGTACAACTAGCATAGGGTTCCCACTTCAGTAAAAGTTCTCGCGCGCGCCGTCACAGGCGCACGCAGATGACGGTGTCGCCCTCGGCGATTTGCAGCGCCTCCTGCACATCCAGCGACAGGCTGACGCTGCCGCCGGCTTCGACCGGGGCGCAGTCGGCCACCACGGCGCGGAAGTTCTGTTCGGAGGCGGCGGCGACGGCGTAGCTGACGCGAGGCACGGCGGCGCGCTCCGGCGCCGCCGTCTCGACCCGGCGCCGCATGGCGCCGTTGAAGGTGCGCAGCGCGTTCTTGTTGGCCTGCAGGATGGGGCCGCCGTCGAAGATGTCGATGTAGTCGTCGGCCTCGAAGCCCTCGGCCGTCAGCAGGTTGAAGGCCAGTTCGCCGGACGGGTGGATCTGGCCCATGGCCGCCTGGGCGTCGCCCGGCAGCAGCGGCACGTAGACCGGGTAGTGCGGCATCAGCTCGACGATCAACGTGCGGTTGCGCGCGCCGCCGATGACGCGCTCGGCGTCGAGGAAGTCCATCTGGAAGAATTTGCGGCCCAGCGCGTCCCAGAACGGCGAACCGCCGGCAGCGTCGGTGATGCCGGCCAGCGGCACGAAGAAGCGGTCGCCGAAGCGCTGCTGCGCCAGCACGGCGTACAGCAGGCGGGCGCGCGACAGCAGCGCCGCCTCGGGGCCGCCCTGTTCCTGCTCGGCGACGTAGAAGCTGGACAATTGCGAGCAGGCCGTCAGCTCGGAGCACAGGGTCAGCGCGTGCACGCTGTGGCTGATGTTCAGGTCGCGCGAGACCTGCTGGATGACGTCGTTGCGGAAGGAGAAATAGGTGCCGTTCGAGCCGGCCGAGGCGTAGATCGCGGCGGTGCCGACGAGGCTTTTCGTGTCCAGCGATTCGAGCACGAACAGATACGATTCCTCGCTGGGGATGTCGACATGCGCGGCGAACGAGGCCAGCGAACGCTCGACCGCCTCGGCGATCTTGTCGCGCGTCTTGGGCAAGGTGTGGACACCCGGCATGGTCACTGCGGCCAGCGCTTCGAGGGCAGCAATATCCGCTAGTTCTACCGGACGGACAACGTACATGTGAGCTCCTTCAATGCGATCAATAGCAAATGCCGACCCGCCGCAAACGCGGCGGGCCGGATGGCCCGCGCCGAGCAAACGGCGCGGGCGGTGTTGGCCGACGCTTCAGGCGGCCTTGGTCAGGCCGTCGAGCGCGGCGCGCAGCAGGCGGTCGAACTCGGCGATCTGCGCATCGGTGACGATCAGCGCCGGCGCCAGACGCAGCACCTCGGTGCCGGCGATCAGCACCATCAGGCCCTGCGCTTCGGCGGCCCGCTGGATGTCCTTCGAGCGGCCCTTGAAGGCTTCCGCCAGCACCATGCCGAGCAGCAGACCGGAGCCGCGCACCAGGGTGAACACCTGCGGGTAGTCGGCGACGATCTTATTCAGCGCGGCGCTCAGGTTGGCGCTGGCTTCCTTGACGCGGGCCAGGAAGGCCGGCTGGTTGATCGTGTCGAGCACGGTCAAGGCCACCGTGGCGGCCAGCGGGTTGCCGCCGTAGGTGGTGCCGTGGGTGCCGACCGACAGGGTCTTGGCCAGTTCCTCGGTGGTCAGCATGGCGCCGATCGGGTAGCCGTTGCCCAGCGCCTTGGCGGCGGTCAGCACGTCCGGCGTGACGCCGCAGCCCATGTAGGCGAACAGCTCGCCGGTGCGGCCCATGCCGGATTGGACTTCGTCGAAGACCAGCAGCGCGCCGGTCTTGTCGCACAGCGCGCGCAGCTCTTTCAGGAAGGCGACGTCGCCCGGCACCACGCCGCCCTCGCCCTGGATCGGTTCGACCACCACGGCGCAGACGTCGTCGCCGATGGCGGCGCGGGCCGCTTCGATGTCGTTGTAGGCGATGTGGTCGATAGCCGGCGGCAGCGGCTCGAAGCCTTCGGTGTACTTGGCCTGGCCGCCGACCGACACGGTGAACAGGGTGCGGCCGTGGAAAGAGTGGAAGCAGGAGACGATGCGCGACTTGTGCGCGCCGAACTTGGTGTGGGCGTGCTTGCGGGCCAGCTTGAAGGCGGCCTCGTTGGCTTCGGCGCCGGAGTTGCAGAAGAAGGCGCGGTCGGCGAAAGTCGCCTCGGTCAGCGCGGCGGCCAGGCGCAGCACCGGCTCGTTGGTGTAACCGTTGCCCAGATGCCACAGCGTGTTGGCCTGCTTGGTCAGCGCCTCGACCACCAGCGGATTGCAATGACCCAGCGCGGTGACCGCGATACCCGAGGTGAAGTCGAGGTAGTGCTTGCCGTTCTGGTCCCACAGGTCCAAGCCGGAGGCGCGCACCGGCACCATCGCGGCCGGCGCGTAGGTCGGCACCAGCACCTCGTCGAAGGTCTGACGGGTCACGGGACGTGTGGTCACGGTCGAATCAAGCTTGGCATTCATGGCATTTCCGATCAAGTTAGGTACGGTGGCGGCGCAACAGCCGACTGGTGTACACATTATAAAAAGCGGGATGCTAAAACTCTTTTCTAACTGCGACAAGGATTTTCATTTTTGACCGGCGTGCAAGCTTGTCGCTTCGACCACCGCCGGCGCCCGGCGCCGCGCCGCGCCGGCTGTGGCGGCGCCGTCACCAATGGCTTGCAATCTACGTGTCAAGGCCGGCGCGGGCTGTCATCGTCCGGCTTTGTCAGTTATCCTGTGTGACAGCGCAGCGTATTCGATGTCGGCCCACGGATCCTCCACCATGCCCCTTGCACGCACCCTGCTGGCCGTCTGCGGCACCCTCCTGGCCCTGGCCTGGGGCGGCGCGGCATCGGCGCAGGGGCAGGCGCAGGCCGCCGCCGCGTCCACGGCGGCGCCCACCGCGCCGGCGACCGCGCCGGCCGCCGCCGCCGCGCCAGCGGCGACGCTGGCGTTGACGGCGCCGCAGCGCGCCTGGCTGGCGGCCCACCCGCGCATCCGCGTCGCGGTCGACGCCACCCGCGCGCCGATCGAGTCGGCCGGCGAGGACGGCCAGCCGCGCGGCATCTCGATCGAATTCCTCCACCGCGTCGAAGCGATGCTGGGCCTGCGCTTCGAACTGGTGCGCACCGACTCGGTGGCCGACAGCCTGGGCCGCATCGAGCGGCGCCAGGTCGACCTGATCTCGGCCATCGTCCAAACGCCGACGCGGCAAAGCTTCATGCGCCTGAGCGATACCTATCTGAGCACGCCGGTGGTGATCTTCGCCCCCACCAGCACGCCGCCGCCGGGCGGCATGGGCGGCCTGGCCGGCAAGCGCGTCGCCGTCAGCGCCCGCAGCAGCATCGTCGAGGCGATGCGGCGCGACTGGCCGACCATCGTCCAGGTCCCGGTGGGCAGCTTCCGCGAGGGCGCCGACATGCTGCACCGGGGCGCGGCGGCGGCCATCATCGGCCCGCTGCTGACCGGCACCCACCAGTTGGTCGAGCTGGGCGCCAGCGACATCCGCGTCGCCGGCGAGACCGACTACAACTACCAGGTCGGCATCGGCGTGCGCAGCGACTGGGACGCGCTGCTGCCGATGCTGAACCTGGCGCTGGCCGCCATCCCCAAGGGCGAGCGCGACGCCTTCCGGCAGAAGTGGACGACGGTGCACTACAGCCACGACGTCGACTACCGCCCGCTCGGCGCGCTGGCGCTGGCGGTGCTGGTGGCGCTGGTCTTCATCCTGCAGCTGCGCGTGATGGTCAAGCGCCGCACCGCCGAGCTGCGCGAGGAGATCGGCGTGCGCCGCGCCCGCGAGGGCGAGATCCAGCAGCTCAACGAGGCGCTCGAACTGCGCGTCGAGCTGCGCACCGCCGAACTGCGCCGCGCCAACGAGGACCTGCGCCTGGCCACCGACCAGCTGGTGCAGACCGAGAAGGTGGCCTCGCTGGGGCGGCTGGTGGCCGGCATCGCCCACGAGCTCAACACGCCGCTGGGCAGCACCCTGACCGCCGCCACCACGCTCAAGGCGCGGGTGAGCGCCTTCGGCAAGGCGATGGCCGAGGGCGCGCTGAAGCGCTCGGTGGCCGACGATTTCGTCGGCCAGTGCCAGCAGGTGTGCGACATCATCGAGCGCAACGCCTACCGCGCCGCCGGCCTGATCGACAATTTCAAGGAGCTGGCGGTGGACCAGGCCAGCGCGCGCCGGCGCCGCTTCCCGCTGCGCCGCACCGTCGACGAGGTGATCGCTACCCACCGCAACGCCTGGAAGAACACGCCGCACCGGGTCGAGGTCGAGATCGCCGACGACATCGAGCTCGACAGCTTCCCCGGGCCGCTGGCCCAGGTGCTGTCGAACCTGCTGGAGAACACCCTGGTGCACGGCTTCAAGGAGGGCCGGCCCGGCCTGGTGCGCATCGCCGCCGTGGCGCAGGGCGGCAAGCTGGCGCTCGACTACAGCGACGACGGCGCCGGCATCGCGGTCGAGTTCTGCGGCAAGATCTACGACCCCTTCTTCACCACCCGGCTGGGCCAGGGCGGTTCGGGGCTGGGCCTGTACATCGTGCAGACCCTGGTCACCGGCGTGCTGGGCGGCGGCATCGTGGTCAACAGCGGGGTCGGCCGCGGCACCCGCTTCCACATCGTGCTGCCGCTGGTGGCGCCGGTGCTCACCGACGGCAACGCCAGCGGCGCCCACGGCATGGTGCCGCTGCCCCACTTCGAGCAGCCCGGCGGACCGGGACCGGCGGCCTAGGCCACGGCGTTCGGCACGCTTACTCCAACAGCGCAACCTTGCCCCAAGGGCGCAACCTGGGGTCGGACCCGCCGGGTCCGACCCCGGCATTTGCCGCTGGGGTCAGCCGGCGTCCCGCAGGGCTTGCCGCCATCCGCGCCGCGACTACGCCGCCGCAGCCGCCGCCGCCGCCGCCGGCATCAGCTTGCGCTGGCGCTCCTCGCGCGGGGTGTTGCCGAACAGCGCGCCGAAGGCGGTGGAAAAGTGCGAGCCGGACGAGAAGCCGCACATCAGCCCGACCTGGACGATGGAATTGTTGGTATCGAGCAGCAACTGACGGGCCCGCTGCAAACGCAGCTCCAGATAGTAGCGCGACGGCAGGCTGCCCAGGTATTGCTTGAACAGGCGTTCGAGCTGGCGGCGCGACAGGCCGACCAGGTTGGCGATGTCGTCGGTCGACAGCGGCTCCTCGATGTTGGCCTCCATCAAGGTCACCGCTTCGGACAGCTTGGGTTGCAGCGCGCCGAAGCGGGCCTGCAGGGCCACCCGCTGGCGCTCCTCGTGGCCGCGCACGCGCTCGACGCACAAGGCCTCCTTGATGCTGGCCTGCACCGTCGCGCCGAACAGGCTCTCGACCAGGGTCAGCGCGAAGTCGATGCTGGCGGCGCCGCCGCAGCAGCTCAGGTGGCGGCCGTCGATCTCGAACAGATGCGGGGTGAGGATGGCGCGGTCGCTGATCTCCTCGGTGTCGGCGTACAGCGCCCACGGCAGGGCGACCCGGACGCCGCCCATCACGCCGGCGTCGGCCAGCCACAACACGGCGGCGCCGACGCCGCCCCAGAACTGCGCCGAGCGGCAGCGCTCGATGACGGCGCGGCACAGCTCGGGCGGCGGCGGCGCCTGGGTTTCGTCGGCCACCAGCAGGGCCAGGTGCCAGCCGGGTTGGGCCACGGCCGCCTCGGCCGGCGTGCGCACGTCGAGCCGCAGGACCTCCGGGCCGAGGATGGCGGCGGCGCGGCGCAGCGGCTGCACCAGGCCGGCCCAGGTCAGGGCGTCGGCCTCGCCGGCGTTGACCAGCAACATGCGCAGCGGCCGCTCCTGGGCGATGCGGGAAAGATTAGCGAAGGACATCGGGCGGGCTGGGGACTCGTGGCATGGTTGTCGTGGGGTGCCGCAGGCGTGGTGGCGGCCTCATTCCGGCGCCAGCGCGGCGGACGGGCGCACGGTGCTCCACTGGCTCACTATCATACCGGAGATCAACAGGGCGGCGCCGACCAGGCCGGTCCAGGCCAGCGTCTCGTTGAGCCAGAAATAGGCGAAGATGGCGGCGCAGCCCGGCTCGAAGGCGTAGATCACCGCCGCCTCGTTGGCCGTGCTGTGGCTCTGGCCCCAGGTCTGCAAGGAGATGATGGCGGCGGTGGCGACCACGCCCAGGTAAATCAAATTGCTCGAATACTTGCCCAGGGCCGCGCCGAGGCCGGCCCAATAGTGGTGCGCGGCGGCGCCGCCCGGCACCTCCCGCACCGCCAGCCACAGCGCCGCGCACAACGCCACGGTGACGATCTGCGCCGCCGTCAAGGTCATCAGCTTGTCGACCTTGCGGGTGGCGCCCTCCATCATCTTGACGTAGACGCCGAAGCACAGCGCCGCCAGCAAGGCCAGGGTGTCGCCGCGCCCCCAGCTCAGGCCGCCGTCCCAGCACAGCGCGAACAGGCCGGCCAGCGCCAGCAACAGGGCGACGACGATGCGGCGCTCCGGCGCCTTGCCCGCCAGCACGCCCAGCAGCGGCACCACCAGCACGTTCAGCCCGGTGACGAAGGCGTTGCGGTTGGAGCTGGTCAGCGCCAGGCCTTCGATCTGGCAGACGTAGCAGACGAACAGCACCACGCCGACCAGCGCGCCCTGGGCCAGGTCGGCGCGGCGGGCGCGCCACAGGAAGGGCGACAGCAGCAGGCTGGCCAGGGCGAAGCGGACCAGCACGATCCAGGTGGCCGACAGGCTGCCGGTCATGTCCTTCATGGCGGGAAAGGTGGTGCCCCAGACCAGGGTGACGACGAGCAGGGCGGCGATACCGCGAAGGTGGTGGGGCATGAAGGGGTATCTCGAAGCGGATAGATAAACTGCCAACTTATTGGCGCACGGCATATAGTACCCGGCCGTGGCGAAAATGGCGAACCGGCCGGCGGTCGGCGGCCGGACAGCTATAATCATGCCTATGGGTGAACGATATTTGAAAAGTATCCGGCTGCTGGCCGAATGCCTACAGGGTTTTGAACGCCTGTCGGGCGAACACGTGCGTCGTTGCGGCCTGACGCACGCCCAGTTCGACATCATCGCCACGCTGGGCAACACGGCCGGCATGACGTACAAGGAACTGGGCGACAAGACCCTGATCACCAAGGGTACGCTGACCGGCGTGATCGACCGGCTGGAACACAAGGGACTGGTGGCGCGGGAGCGCAGCGTCGACGACAAGCGCTCCTTCTTCATCCGCCTCACCGCGGCCGGCGAACAAACCTTCTGCGAGGTGTTTCCACAGGTCATAGCGATGGGCGGCCAGGTGTTCGCCCACTACAGCGAGGACGACTTCGCCGCCCTTGAAAAAACGCTGGCCGGACTCAAACAGGTGATAGCGGCCGGCGGCCCGCCACCCATTCTCGACACAACCAAGGAAATCATTTGAAAACGACTCTGCTCGAGGGCATGACGCCTGCGAAATTCGACAAACACATCATCGGCAACCTGCTGCTCAACGTCAGCACCCCGGACATCGTGCGCCAGGAAAAACTGCTGATCGGCATCCGCAACGAGGATGGCGAGATCTACCGCCTGATCGGCGCGACCAAGCCCAACAGCTACATCAACGCGATCGAGGAGCTGTTCGACCTCGGCCTGGTCGACGAGCTGGAGGACACCGACGGCACCCGGGACGGCTGCGACGCCATCTTCAGCGAGGCCTGAGGCCACGCTGCGGCGGCGCGGCGCCGCTGAGGCGGGGCGCCAAGGCGGTGCGCCAAGGCGGGGCGCCAAGGCGGGGCAACAACAACGGGGCCGGCGCCCGACCCGGCGGTTTTTCTTCGGAGAGCCGCCCGGGCCGGCGCCGGCCCCGTTTTTTTGGGCGCATACTAGCCGGGCCGGACGATGCATACAACAACATTTAAAAAATTCCGTACAGCAATATTGCGAGTATAATTTTTTCAATGGACAGACTAGCCGCCTTTCAACACATCGCCGCTCAAGCGAGCCGGGGAGAACTGACGTTCCCCAGCAACGTGAGCGCCTCCATCAAACTCCAGCAGGCCTTGAACGACCCGGACTGCCACAGCGAGGCCGCCGTCAAGCTGATCCAGGCCGACCCGCTGCTGTCGGCGCGCGCCGTGGCGATCGCCAACTCGGTCGCCTACAACCGTTCCGGCAACGAGATCACCAATGTCCGCTCGGCCGTGCAGCGCCTCGGCGTGCGCACCCTGCAGTCGCTGGTGGCGGCGCTGATCGTGCGGCAGATCGGCAGCCAGATCAGCGACCCGGTGTTGCAGGCCAAGGCCAGCGCGCTGTGGCAGCACACCGCCCACGTCGCCGCGCTGGCCCAGGTGATCGCCCGCCGCGTCACCCGGGTCGACCCGGACACGGCGCTGTTCGCCGGCATCGTCCACGAGGTGGCCGGCTTCTACATGTTGTCGCAGGCCGGCGCCTACCCCGGCATCATGGACGGCGAGCCGGAGGACTGGGTCGAGCACGGCGAGGTGGCCATCGGCCGTGGCGTGTTCGCCAAGCTGGTCATTCCGGAGGCGGTGCAGGCCTCGGTCGAGGCGCTGTGGCACGGCATGCGCGCGCTGCCGCCCGAAACCCTGGGCGACACCCTGCTGCTGGCCAACGACCTGGCGCCCATCCCGTCGCCGCTGCACGAGCGGCCCGGCGCCACCACGCCGCAAGCGGCGCGCACCATCGATTTCGTGGTCGGCGAAGGCACGCTGCACGACATCATGGCCGAATCGGCCGACGAGGTGAAGTCGCTGTTCGCCGTGCTGATGCTGTAGCGGCGCCAGCGGCGGCAAGACAACCCACAGGCAGAGAGCCGGGGTC
>NZ_JAEMNU010000079.1:165210-167003 GCF_016461825.1 Rugamonas violacea
GTTGGGTGGTTTGGTAGCCGCTGGCGCCTTGGCAAGGACCTACTTGAGGTCGGCCGTGCTCACCTCGCAGGCGCGCCGCACCTCCTGCACCGTGGCCGGCGCGTCGAGGCGGAACAGGCCGTCCAGGCCGCGCTCCAGGCGCGAGGCGCGCACCGCCGCCTTGACCGCGAAGAACACGCTGTTGGCCAGCACCAGCGGCGGCTCGCCGACCTCCTTCGACGAGAAGATGTCGTGCGGGTCGTCCGGGATGCCGGCCACCGACTTGGCGTTGCGCGGGAACAGGTGGACGTTCATCTCCAGCGGGATGCAGGTGGTGGCCGGCACCTTGTAGCGCCAGGTGTTGGTGGTGTTGAGGCGGCCCTGCTCCTCGCCCTCCTGCTCGAACACCAGCTTCTCGGTCAGCAGATAGCCGACGCCCTGGACGAAGGCGCCCTCGACCTGGCCGACGTCGATCGCCGGGTTCAGGCTCCAGCCGATGTCGTAGACGATGTCCGAGCTGAGGATCTTCACCTCGCCGGTCAGCACGTCGACCTCGCTCACCGAGCAGGCCGCCGAGTAGGTGAAGCCGACGAAGGAGTCGACCCCGCCGCCCAGCACCGCCGTGGTGTCGCGCTCGATGCCGTAGGGGTTGGGCTGCTGGTCCTGCGGCTTGAAGGTCATGCAGGGGATCGGCACGCCGCCGCCATGGATCTTGGCGGTGAAGCTGGCGATCAGGTTGACCCGCTTGGCGTAGGCCAGCTGGATCAGGTTCTGCCAGATCAGCGCGGTGCGGCCCTGGGCGTTGGTGACCGTCGCCGCCCAGCCCTGCTCGCCGTGGTTCCAGAAGTCGACGCCCTGGTCGACGCACCACTGGTTGCCGTTGTCGTTGCGCTGCTGGTAGGCGAACTCCAACAGCCGGCCGCGCAGGTCCTGGCAGGTCTGCTTGACCGCCTCGCAGTTGTACGGCGTGCCGGTGGAGGCGCCGCTGCTGGTCGGGTTGGGCGTGATGCTGGTGCGCGGCCCCTCGACGTGGATCAGGTCCATCGGAATGCCCATCACATACGCCGCCACCTGCAGCACCTGGGTCGCCAGGCCCTGGCCCATCTCGACGCCGCCCTGGTGGATCACCAGCGTGCCGTCGGCCTGGTTGACCACCACGATGGCGGCGGCCTGCTCCAGTTGCTGCCAGTTGTAGCCGGAGCCGTACTTGACCGGCACCAGCGCCACACCGCGCTTGCGCCAGGTGTTGTTGCGGTTGAACTCCGCCACCGCCGCCTTCTTCTCCTGGTACTTCGACACCTCCTTCAGATAGTCCCACACCTGCCGCATGTAGCAGTAGGACAGCGCCTGGCCGAAGGGCGTGACGTCGCCGCGCTCGTACAGGTTCTTCTCGCGCATCTCCTCGGCCGACATGCCGAGGGCGAAGGCGGCGTCGTCCACCGCGTTCTCGATGATGTTCTTGCCCTGCACGTCGCCGAAGGCGCGGAAGGCGGTGCTGGGCGCCGTGTTGGTGCGGCAGACGTCGATCTGGTTCTCGAAGTTGGCGACCCGGTAGGCGTTGTCGGCGCGCAGCTGGATGCAGTTCGAGACGATGAAGGAGCAGTCGTAGAAGGCGCCGCCGTCGCCCCACATCTTGGTCTGGAAGCCACGGATGATGCCCTTGTCGGCCGGGTTCTGCCGGCCCTGGTCGACGGCGATCTGGTACTGGCCGTAGAAGGCGTGACGCTTGCCGATCATGCCGGTGTCCTGGTCGCGCGGGATGGCGATGCGCACCGGCCGCTTGACCGCCTTGGCCGCCACCGCCGCCGGGCCGA
>NZ_JAEMNU010000079.1:167054-170755 GCF_016461825.1 Rugamonas violacea
GCCGCCACCGCCGCCGGGCCGACCACGAAACGGGTCGGCTCGGTCTTGCCGCCGAAGGCGCCGCCGACCGAGACCACCTTGACGTCGACCTGGTGGTAGGCCACGCCCAGCGCCATCGCCGTGGTCTGGTGCATCTCCATCGGGCTCTGCGTCGAGGGGCGGATGGTGATGCGGCCCTGGTCGGCCGGCTCGGCGATCACCGCCTGCGTCTCCATGTAGAAGTGCACCTGGCCGCCGTTGAGCTGCGAGCTTTCCACCACCAGGCAGTCGGCGCCGGCGATGGCCGTGGCGCGCCGCACGATGGCGCGGTCGAGCGGCTGCTTGTCGCTGGTCCAATCGAAATTGCTGCCGGGCCGGGTGATCTTCCAGATGTGCGAGACATAGCTGGCCGACTTGGGCGAGTCGGGGAACACGCTGCCGATGCGGATCGCCTCCTCCAAGGTGGTGACCGGACGGTTCCACGGCGCCGGCCAGTCGACGTCGGTGTAGCCGATGCAGTGCGTGGTCACGTACTCGGCCAGGGCGACGGCCTGCTGCTCGGTGTCGGCCAGCACCAGCGCGATGGACTGGCCGACGTAGCTGACCATCTGCTCGGCCAGCAAGGGCTGGTCCATGCCCATGCCCTGCAGGTTGATGCCGCCGTTCTTGATGTTGTGGTGGGTGATCAGGTCGACGAAGTCGGCGTCGTGCCGGCTCAGGTGCTCGCGCAGCTCGGCCAGGCTGGCCGCGCCGGCCTTGCCGGGCACGGCGAAGTGGTAGTTGCCCAGCGCCCGCTTGCTCTGCACGAAGGCGGCGTTCAGCGTGCGCGGCGGCACCGCCAGCTCCTGCGTGTAGTGCAGCTGGCCGGAGGCCTGGTACATCGCGGTGATCTTGATGTAGGGCTGCGCCACCGGCCGCTTGAAGTCCTGCGTGGCGTAGTGCTGGCGGCCGTCGCTGACCGGCCATTTGCCCCAAGTGATCTCGCCGCTGGAGGCGATCTGCGGCGGCACCTCGACGCCGCGCTGCGGCAGCGCGTTGACCACCGCCTTGTAAAAGAAGGCCAGCGCCAGCTGGACGCGGTACTCGTCGGTGAAGCCCTCGCTGGGCAGGCCGTGCATGCGCGCGGCCCATAAGCGCAGCTCGGCGCGCACCTCCTGCTCCAGCACGGCCGACAGCGCCGGCAGCTGGTCCAGCGCCAGGGTCTGGCCCTGCAGCGCGGCCTCGGTGGCGCTGGCGTGCCACGGATACGGGGCGATGCCGCCGAACACCAGCGCGGCCTGCTCGACGGCGGCGCCGTCACCGAAGCGCAGCGCGCTGCAGACATTGACGATGCTGTGCGCGTTGACCTCGCGCAGCGCCACCTTCTGCGCCAGCACCACCTGGTTCTCGACCGGCAGCGCCAGCAGGAAGGCGCGCAGCACGATCTCGTCGAGCAGGGCCGGCTGGTCGAGCACGCGCCGCACCAACTCGGCCACGGTGTGCACGTGCTGGTGGAATTTGCCGGCGCCGTCGAGGTGCAGGTATTCCACCCGCGCGCCGGTCGCCGCCAGCGCGGTCAGCGCGTCCGACGGGAAAGGCTCGCCGCTGCCGGCGGCCATGTGGGCCAGCACCAGCATGCTGTTGCCGCCCAAAGTGGCGGCGTTGCGCACGATGCGCCCGGCGGTGCGCCGCGCCATGAACTGGACGGCGGCCAGGCTGCTGGTTTCGCCGCCGCAGTGCAGTTTCATCTGCGCGCCCAGCACGGCGATCAGGGTGTTGTAGTCGATGCCGGCGGCGACGCGCAGCGCGTCGCCCTCGACCCGGCTGGCCTGGTTCAAGTCGGCGATCAGGCGAATGTCGGCGAACAGCTTGGTCGGCGCGAACTCGTCCTTGTAGATGCCGAACGAGGTGTTGCCGTGCACCAGGCGCAGACGGCTGCCGCGCGCGCCGTGCATCAGCTGGGCCAGCTCGTCGAGCGTGACCGGGGTGCGCCAGCTCTGGCCGCCGCCATGGGCGTTGACCGGCTGGGCCGGGCCGCGCGCCCGTGGCGGGAAGGGGATCGCCACGTTGGCCGGCAGTTGGGCGGCGCAGCCGTCGTCCTCCAGACATTTCATGCGCTGCTTCTCGTCCTCGGCGCTCCAGTCGGAGGCGAAGGTCTTCATGCCGGTGAGGATGGCGCGGTAGCCGGTGCAGCGGCAGATGTTACCGTCGAAGCTGTCCTCGATCTCCTTCTTGGTGGCCAGCGGATGGTTGACGATGAACTCGGACATGTTCATCACGAAGCCCACGCTGCAGTAGCCGCACTGGCTGCCGTTGTTCAGCGCCAGCCGGTGCGCCACCGGATTCATACCGGCGTGCTCGGCGTCGGACGGATGCTCGGCCACGTCGCGCAGCTGCAGGCTGGCGCCGGTCTGCGGCAGGTCGCGCGCCAGCGCCACCGCCACGGCCACCTGGGCGCGCTTGTCCTGCGCCTGCTGCTGCGCCTCGGCCAGCGCCGGCGCAGGCGGCAGGCCGACGGGCGCGCCGCCGCGCGAGGCGGTGGCGGCGTGCAGCAGGAATTCGGGATTCGGTTTACGCACCGCGCCCGTGCCCTCCACCGTGGTGACCACCTGGCCGCCCAGCGCGCACACCGGGCGCAGGCAGGAGTTGATGGCGCGGTGCTGCGGCTGCTCGCCGTCCCAGTGCGACAGGATCACCGTGCAACCGCCGCAGCCGCCCTGGCCGCAGGGCTTCTTCGGCCCGGCCAGCGCCACCTCGGGCGAACGCAGATAGTCGATCAGCAGCAGGTCGGGCGCGGGGTTGTGCAGGTGGACCAGTTTGCCGTTCAAATGAAAGGAGACGTCATTGCTCATGGTGGTGGATTCCGGGCTAGGAGTGGCGGGACGGGGGAGCTTGCAAGCAGAGCCAGCGGTGGCGGCGGGCTCGGCATAAGCAAGCGGCAATCATTCAATTTGGAAATAAATATACGCGAACGTCCCGCGCGAATATACGCGAATTGTCACGCCGGAGGGAGAGGTGGCGGCGGAGAGTAGGCGGGTGCCGGCGGTTCAGCGACGGGTGAATTGGTGCGCCAAGAGGAGCGGCTCGGGAATCGCCAATATGCGAGGCAGTGGCATAGGAACCGTTGCCAGCGGTTCGGTCCGGAGCGGCGCTGAAGGGCACATCGAATAACCAGCAAATTGTCGTTCCCGCGCCGGCGGGAACCCATGCTGCGCTGGATAAGATGCGACGTATAGGTTCCCGCCTGCGCGGGAACGACAATTTGACACTTGTGCGAAGTCTTCTAATGCGATGCAGCGGCGCCGCAGAGCGAGTTCTGCATGGCGAGAAGACGTCCCAGGGCATTTTCTGCCGCCGACAATACTTCTGCTGAACTCACATCAGCTAACAACTCATATGGCAACTCAAAATTTGAATGGGAAAGCGGCACTGACACAAACATATTTTTGTGGTCGGCTATTAGTGTGCCGATAGCATTTTCCGGCGCGAAATCAAGGGATTTTGACTGAACACTAAGTTTCATATATTTTGGAATATCGTGAACGGCGATGACGCTCCCAGCAAGCACCTTTTTTGCAAGATCAACAATTTATTTCTTGAAATCTCCTTGAGTAGTCTGAAAAAAAATAAATCGAACACCAACTTGTAATGTAACTGTTCAGCCGCTATGCAGCAGGCATGATCGGATCGCCAATAAATGCACGGTACAGCACGTCGAGCATGCTGTGGCCTTGCTTGCGCAG
>NZ_JAEMNU010000008.1:0-11022 GCF_016461825.1 Rugamonas violacea
TTTACTTTCTAGAAGGTTAGTAAGCGCGTGTATAACCACACGAGTCTTGACATTTAGTCCGTTTCATTCTGATGCTATTGAAAATGAGACTGGCATCTGTGAAATTGTGATAGGGAGCGAATCAAAGGATAAGAAAATGAAACAAATTTTCAAACAAGGACTCCACCTCGAAGGCGCCGCGATGTCGTCGAATGCAGGTGCGCGCGCTGCTGGTTTGCGTTACAGTGCATTCATCGGCAATCGACTACGCAGGGGGAGTCATGACTAACAATTTCGCGCCGGGTTCGGCGTTAGAAACGGCCGTGCTGGGCGGCGGCTGCTTTTGGTGTCTGGAAGCGGTCTATCTGGAGGTCAACGGCGTCACGCAGGTCGAATCCGGCTACACCGGCGGCCAGCAGCCCGACCCGACCTACGAGCAGGTGTGCGCCGGCGCCACCGGCCACGCCGAGGTGGTCAAGCTGAGCTTCGACCCGGCCGTGGTCAGCTACCGCGACCTGCTGGAGATCTTCTTCACCCTGCACGACCCGACCACCCTGAACCGCCAGGGCAACGACGTCGGCACCCAGTACCGCTCGGTGATCTACCACCAGTCGCCCGAGCAGGAGGCCACCGCGCGCCAGGTGATCGCCGAGATGGCCAACGTTTGGGACGCGCCCATCGTCACCGAGCTGGCGCCGGCGCAGACCTACTACCGCGCCGAGGATTACCACCAGGATTATTTCCGCCAGCATCCGCTGCAAGGCTATTGCGCCTTCGTCGTCGCGCCCAAGGTGGTCAAGCTGCGCAAGGTTTTCGCCCACCGGCTCAAGCCGGCGGCGGCGGGCTGAGCGCGGCCGCAGCCGGGTCGGCCGGATACATGTAGCGGCGCGACCAGGGCAGGTTGGCCGGATCGCGGCCGGCCTTGCCGCACACCACCTGGTACAGGCTGATCAGATCGTGCCTGAACGCATAGCTGCAGCCGGCCAGGTAGACGTGCCAGATGCGGAAGCGCTTGTCGCCGGCCAGCGCGCGCACGCGCTCGGCGTTGGCCTCGAAGTTGTCGCTCCAGATGGCGCAGGTGCGGGCGTAGTGGCGCCGCAGGTTCTCCACGTCGTAGACCTCGAGGGCGCCCTGCTGCATCGCCTTGAGCACTTGGCCGAGGTGCGCCAGCTCGCCGCGCGGAAACACGTATTTGTCGATGAAGTCGCCGCCGCCGTAGGGCGTGGCGCCGTTGTCCGGGTCGGTCGAAGTGATGCCGTGGTTGAGCGCCAGGCCGTCCGGCGCCAGCAGCTTGCCGATGCCGGCGAAGTAGGCCGGCAGCTGGCGCCGGCCGACGTGTTCGAACATGCCGACGCTGGTGATGCGGTCGAACTCGCCGCGCACGTCGCGGTAGTCCTGCAGGCGGATCTCGACCAGGTGTTCCAGGCCGGCCTGGCGCACGCGCTGGCGCGCCAGTTCGTACTGGTTCTGCGACAAGGTGACGCCGACGCCGCGCGCGCCGTAGCGCTCGGCCGCGCGCAGCAGCAACGCGCCCCAGCCGCAGCCGATGTCGAGCAGGCGCTGGCCGGGGCGCAGCTCGACCTTGCGCAGGATGTGGTCGATCTTGTCCCGCTGGGCGGTGGCCAGGTCTTCGTTGCCCGTCTCGAAATAGGCGCAGGAGTAGACCATCGCCGGGTCGAGGAATTGCTGGTAGAACTCGTTGGAGACGTCGTAATGGTAGCGCACCGCCTCGGCGTCGTGGCCGCGGCTGTGGCCGAAGTTGCGCGCCACGCGGGCGAATTTCCCTTCGGTCTTCAGGCTGGCGCGGGCCAGCGCGTTGACGATGGCGATCATGTCCTTGGCCCGGCCGCGCACCTCGATGTCGCCCTCGACATAGGCGCCGCCCAGCTTGGCCAGGGACGGCGTCAGCAGAAAGCGCGCCGCCGAGGCGCGCGGCAAGCGGATGGTGACGCGCGGCGCCTCCTGGGAAAAGTCGATCTGCTGGCCGTTCCACAATTCGATGCGCAAGGGCAGCGCGATTTGCCGGCGCACGCCGGCGATCCAGCTACTCAGTCGGTTTTGCAAGAACATGCCGGCCTCCCGCATGGCGGCGCGCGCGCCGCCGGTGGATCAACGCGACCGGCCGCCGGCGCTTACGGTTGCAGGCGTTCGATCACCCAACTGCCGTCGGCCTGCCGCACATAGACGATGCGGTCGTGGAAGCGCGAACGGCGGCCCTGCCAAAACTCGATGCGCTCGGGCACCAGGCGGTAGCCGCCCCAGTGCGCCGGCCGCTGCGGCTGCGCGCCGGCGGCGGCGCTGGCGGCGTCGAAGTTGGCCTCCATCTGGGCGCGGCCGGCGATGCGCTCGCTCTGTTGCGAGGCGATGGCGCCGAGCTGGCTTTGCAGCGGGCGGCTGTAGAAGTATTTGTCGTTTTCCTCATCGGAGGTTTTGACGACCCTGCCTTCGATGCGCACCTGCCGTTCCACCTCGCTCCAGAAGAATAGCAAAGCGGCGTGCGGGTTGTCGCGCAGTTGCCGGCCCTTGTGGCTGGCGTAGTTGGTGTACCAGGTGAAGCCACGGTGGTCGTACTGCTTGATCAGCAGGATGCGCGAGCTCGGCTTGCCGTCGGCGCCGACGGTGGCCACGCTCATCGCGTTGGGCTCGTTGACCTGGGCCTTGATGGCCTCGTCGAACCACTTGGCGAACTGGGCGATCGGGTCGGCCAGCACGTCGTCCTCCATCAGCGTGGCCTGGCTGTAGTCCAGCCGCAGGCCGGCCAACGCCTCGCCGCTGGCCGGCGCCAGGCCGCGCCGCGCCTGCATGGCCTGGCCCAGCTCGGCCATCTGCGCGGCGCTGAAGATACGCTTGGCCATCGGCGCCAGGTTGCCTTCCTCCTTGGCCATGTGGGCTTCGTAGGCGGCGACGAAGCGTTGCACGTCGGCCGCCGCCAGGCGGCCCTCCATGCCGTTGGCGATGTCGTTGAGCTGGGCCTGCAGCACGGCCCAGTCGGCGTCCATGCGGGCGTGGTCGGCCAGGATCTCCGGCACCAGCGCGGCCAGCAGGGTGGCGTCGGCGTCGCGCGCGGTGGCCTGCAGCATCGGCATCAGGTTCTGCTCCTCGTCGGCGTGGTGCAGGTGGGCGGCGTGGTTGAAATATTTCAGCACCGCCTGGGCGGCCTTCTGCGCCGCCGCGTCCGCGCCGTGCCGGGGCAGGTGGGCCAGCAGATTGTTCAGCGTCAGCAATTGCTTGCGGATGCGGTCGTGGCAGTGTTTGAGGACGGCGATGGGCTGGTCAAAGCCGGGCGCGGTGTCAATCAGGGATTCGCTCATGGGACTCTCGGGATGGTGGGTGGCGCGGACAGGCTGCCTGGGCCGGCGCGGCCGGCAAAAAAGCATTGTAGGATAATCTCTCCGCCGCGTCCGTTAAAATGGCGGAATGAACATAACGGACATCAAGAATATGCCAGACACTGCCGACGATATCGACTTCGAGCGCCGCTTCGGCGGGATCGGCCGGCTATACGGCGGCGCCGCGCTGGCGCGCTTCCGCAGCGCCCACGTTTGCGTGGTCGGCGTCGGCGGCGTCGGCTCCTGGGTGGTCGAGGCGCTGGCGCGCAGCGCCATCGGCCGGCTGACCCTGATCGACCTGGACAACGTTGCCGAATCGAACATCAACCGGCAGATCCAGGCGCTGAGCGGCACCATCGGCCAGGCCAAGATCGCCGCGCTGGCCGAGCGCATCGGCCAGATCAACCCCTTCTGCCAGGTGCGCCAGATCGAGGACTTCGTCAGCGCCGACAACCTCGA
Organism: Rugamonas violacea; assembly: GCF_016461825.1. Lineage (GTDB taxonomy): Bacteria > Pseudomonadota > Gammaproteobacteria > Burkholderiales > Burkholderiaceae_D > Rugamonas. The sequence continues at coordinate 3,768 of NZ_JAEMNU010000008.1, forward strand.
CCAGATGATCGGCGGCCAGGGCTACGACTACGTGGTCGACGCGATCGACTCGGTCAAGGCCAAGACGGCGCTGCTGGCCTACTGCCGCGCCCAGGCGATTCCGCTGATTATGATCGGCAGCGCCGGCGGCCAGACCGACCCGACCCAGATCGAGGTGCGCGACCTGTCGCGCACCGAGCAGGAGCCGATGCTGAAAAAAGTGCGCAAGCTGATGCGCACCCAGTACGCCTTCCCGCGCGGGCTGAAGAACAAGTTCAACGTCGACGCGGTGTTCTCGATGGAGCGCCTGGTGATGCCGGAGAGCCCGGAGGTGTGCGGCATCGACGGCGACGCCGGCGACGGCGGCAACGAGGGCGGCGGCGTGACCGGCCTCAATTGCGCCGGCTTCGGCTCGGCGATGGTGGTCACCGCCACCTTCGGCATGGTGGCCGCCGGGCATTTGTTGCGCAAGCTGGCCGCCGAGGTGGCGCCGGCGCCGCAGCCGGCGCCGGCCGGCTCGGTCGGGCTGGCCGGCTTGGCCGAGCCGGTCGAGGCCGAACCGGGCTGATCGGGGCGTCGATGGCCAGGCGTCAGAGCTGGCGCGCCGCCAGCGTGCGGTACAGGCCGTCGGCCGCGCCGGACGCCATCAGCGCGATCCGCTCGACACGCCAGGTCAGCGGCGCGAAGGCCGCGTCCGGCGCCGGCGCCACGGCGTGGCGCGCCAGGGTGACGTGGGGGCGGAAGCCGCCGTGGCTGTCCGCCGCGAAGCCGGCCTGGCGCAGCGCCGCTTGCAGCCGCGCCTGCAGATCGAGCAGCGCGGCCGGCGGCCGCGTCATGCCGGCCCAGGCGATGCGCGGGCCGCTGAAATAACCCAGGCTGTCGAGGTGCAAGCGCAGCGGCGCCGGCGCCAGGCGCGCCAGCAGTTGTTCCAACGGCGCCACGGCGGCGTCCGGCTGGCGGCCGAGGAAGGCCAGTGTCAGATGCAGGTTTTCCACCGGCACGGCGCGGCCGCCGGCCAGCGGCTGCAGCCGCGCCAGCGCGGCGCGCGTGTCGGCGTCGGGCAGCAGGGCGAAAAAAAGCCGCTGGGCGGCGTCGGACTTGCTCATTTCGTATCCGGCTTTTGCTATGATTGGGCCGCGCTTTGTCCGCCATGGGCGGACGGAGATAGTCTATAACTCGTCGAAAGAATACATCATGAAGCCTTGCTCCATTTTATACGCCGCGATGCTGGCGCTGGCCGCCAACTCCGTCCAGGCGGCCCCGCTCGACCAGACCGAGCCGTCCGCGCCGCCCGCCAAGGCGGCCCACCCGGCCAAGGCCGTCAAGGCCGTCAAACCGGCCAAGGCGGCCCAGCCCGCTCCGGCGGGGGAGGCCGCCGCCGCCACGGCCGCCGCCCCGGCGGCCCAGCCGGCCGCAGCCGCCGAGCCGGCCTCCGTGGTGGCCGGCTCGGCCACGCCCGGTCCGGAAGCCGACAGCCTGATCATCACCGACGTCAAGGTCGGCGCCGGCAAGGAAGCGCTGAGCGGCAGCAACGTGACGGTGCATTACACCGGCTGGTTGTACCGTCCGCTGGCCAAGGGTTTGCACGGCAAGAAGTTCGACTCCTCGCGCGACCCGGGCCGCGATCCCTTCGTCTTCCCGCTCGGCGGCGGCAAGGTCATCAAAGGCTGGGACCAGGGCGTGATCGGCATGAAGGTGGGCGGCAAGCGCACCTTGATCATCCCGGGCGAGCTGGCCTACGGCTCGCGCGGCGCGCCCGGCGGCATGATCCCGCCGAATTCGGCGCTGATCTTCGACGTGGAATTGCTCGACGTAAAGTAAGTCCGTCACGCCGCCGCCACGCCGGCGGCGCGACTCCGCGCGGGGCGGGAAAAACGCGGTAGACTGGCTAGGCAAGCCTTCCATCGACTTTCCCGCGCGGAGAACAGCATGAACATCGCCAACGACGTCACCGCACTGATCGGCAACACGCCGCTGGTGCGCATCAACCGGCTCGCCGCCGGCAGCCCGGCGCAGATCCTCGCCAAGCTCGAATACTGCAATCCGGCGCACAGCGTCAAGGACCGCATCGGCCTGGCCATGATCGAGGCGGCCGAGGCGGCCGGCCAGATCCGTCCCGACACCATCATCATCGAGCCGACCAGCGGCAACACCGGCATCGCCGTGGCCATGGTGTGCGCCGCGCGCGGCTACCGCTGCACCCTGGTGATGCCCGACACCATGAGCCGCGAACGGCGCATGCTGCTGCGCGCCTACGGCGCCGACCTGGTGCTGACGCCGGGCGCCGAGGGCATGTTGGGGGCGATCCGCCGGGCCGAGGAGCTGGTCGAGTCCGACCCGCGCTATCTGATGCTGCAACAATTCAACAATCCGGCCAATCCGGAGGTGCACCGCCGCACCACCGCCGAGGAGATCTGGCGCGACACCGACGGCCGCGTCGACATTTTGGTGGCGGGCGTCGGCACCGGCGGCACCATCACCGGCGTGGGCGAGGTGATCCGCGCCTACAAGCCGGAGCTGCAGGTGGTGGCGGTCGAGCCGGAGGGCTCGCCGATGTTGTCGAAGGGGACCAAGGGGCCGCACCAGATCCAGGGCATCGGCGCCGGCTTCGTGCCGGCCGTGCTCAACACCCGGGTCTACAACGAGGTCATCGCCGTCAGCAACGACGACGCCTTCGCCACGGCGCGGCTGGCGGCCCACAAGGAGGGCCTGCTGGTGGGCATTTCGTCGGGCGCGGCGCTGTGGGCCGCGCTGCAGGTGGCGCAGCGGCCCGAGAACGAGGGCAAGATCATCGTCACCATCATCCCCTCGTTCGGCGAGCGCTACCTGAGCACCGCGCTGTACCTGAACCTGGCCGATTAGGCCTGGTCCTAGTGGGCGTGGCCGTGGCCGGCCGCCGGCGCCGGCGCCGGCTCGGTCAGGCAGCAGGCGTGGCTGGTGGTGCCGTGCTCGATTTGCAGGGTGCTGTGGTGGATGGCGAAATCGTCCTTCAAGCGCCGGCCGATGCTGTCGACGATGTCGTCGCCGGGATGGCCGTCGGGCATCACCAGGTGGGCCGTCAGCGCCGTCTCGGTGGTGCTCATGGCCCAGATGTGCAGGTCGTGCACGCCGCTCACGCCGGCCTGTTGGCGCAGGAACTGCTCGACGCCGGGCGCGTCCACATTGTCCGGCACGGCGGCCAGCACCAGGCGCAGCGACTCGTGCAGCAGCGACCAGGTGCTCCAGACGATCAGCGCGACGATGGCCATGCTGACCAGCGGGTCGAGCCAGCTCCAGCCGGTCGCCATCACCACCAGGCCGGCCAGCAGCACGCCGAGCGAGATGGCGGCGTCGGCCGCCAGGTGCAGATAGGCGCCGCGGATGTTGATGTCGTCCTTGCTGCCGGCCAGGAACAACCAGGCCGAGAAGCCGTTGATGGCGATGCCGACCGCCGCCACCAGCGACACCGTCAAGCCGGCCACCGGGTTCGGATGCAGCAGTTGTTGCACCGCCTCCCAGGCGATGGCGCCGCAGGCGGCCATCAGCAGCATCGCGTTGAACAGCGCCGCCAGCATCGACGTGCCGCGCAGGCCGTAGGTGTAGCGCTGGTTCGGCGCGCGCTTGGCCAGGATGGCCGCGCCCCAGGCCAGCATCAGGCCCAGCACGTCGGACAGGTTGTGGCCGGCGTCGGCCATCAAGGCGGTGGAGTTGGCGATGAAGCCGTAGCCGAACTCGACGCCGACGAACAGCGTGTTGAGCACGATGGCGATGGCGAAGGCGCGGCCGTGGCTGTTCGGGTCGCCGTGGTGGTGGTGGCCGTGGCCGTGCGAGTGGCCGTGTTGGTGTCCGCAACCCTTGGCGGCCGGCTTGGCCTGGCCGGCGGCCGGCTGGCCGTGGCCGTGAGCGGCTTCGGCGGCGTGCTTATGCTCATGTGCATGGTCGTCATGCTGGTGCGCCTCGTCGCCGTGCGCATGCGGGTGGTGGTGGCCGTGGTCCGGCCCGTGTGTTTGCTTGTTCATGCTTCGTTCCCGCTGGCTGGTTCGGCGATATGTTCGAGCATATCGCTCAGGACGCCGCTGATGTGGGCATCGGCGGCGGTATAAAAGACTTGTTTGCCCTGGCGCTCGGACTTGACGATGCGGGCGGCGCGCAACAGGCGCAGGTGGTGGCTGACCAGCGAGCTGCTCAGTTGCAGGCCGCCGGCGATGTCGCTGACGGCGATCGGCGTGTGCAGGCAGCACAGCACGATGCGCAGCCGCGTCGGGTCGCCCAGCAGGTGGAACAGATCGGCCAGTTGGGCGATGGCGGGGTCGGATTCGGGATAGGAGGTCATGGCTAACATATGAATAGGTGTTCATATGTTAGTCGTGATTGGATGTTTTCGCAAGGAAAAGGTGCCACGCGGGCGGCGGCGCGGGGAGGCTGGCCAAGCCCCGAGGCGGAAACGAGCTCCGACCCCGAGGCGGAAACTGGGGTCGGACCCGCGGGGTCCGACCCCGGCTCTTTGCCGATGGGGTTTGCCGACGTTCCCGGCGGCGCGGTGTTTAGGGCTTTTGCAGCTCGCTCTGGAGCAGGGCGCGTGTCTTGGGATCGAGCCTGGCGACGGCGCGGGCCAGCTTTTCGCCGTCGCGCAGGGCGCTGGTTTGTTCGGCCGTCAGGGCGCGATCCCGCACCACCACCGTCGCCGGCGGCGCCGGCTTGAAGAAGACGGCCTGGCCGGCCAGCGTCAGCGCGGCGCCGAGCACGGCCATGCCGGCCGCCGCCGCCAGCAGGCGCGGCTCGCCGGCCTGGAACAGGCCGGAGCGGGTGGCGATCGGCCGGCCCGGGGCCGCCGGCACGACGGCGGCGGGGCCGTTGCCCGGCGGCGTGGACTGCGCCGCCGTTGCGCCCGGCGCCGCGGCCGCCGCCAGCCCGGCCGCCGCCCGGCTCTGCGTCAGCAGTTCCCGCGAGGCGGCGTCGAGCAGGGCGATGTGGCGCTCGACCGCCTCGGCCAGCACCGCTTCGTTCAGGGCCACCAGCGCGAAGATCGGGTCGTCGAGGTCGATCCGCACGCCGGTTTTCTCAAAGACCAGGCTGCGCAGCTTGTGCTGGTCCATGGCTTACCACTGCACCTTGTCGAGTTGCTCGAACAGGTCGCGGAACACCACCTTGACGCGCTGCTTCTCCATGACGTTGAACTTGTCGCTCGCGCGCACCTCGTCGAAGGTCAGGCGCGCCGTGTTCATCTTCTTGATGTCGGCGCCGAAGGTGTCGTTGTTGCGCGCCGACAGGACGACGCGGCCGCACACGCGGGCCGAATTGTCGGCGTAGGTCTGCGACTCGTTGAACTGCTTGCCGGCGGCCGACTGCAACAGGCCGAAGTGCTCGTTCTCCCACAGCACCAGCGGCACCGCGGTGGCCTTGGCGGTGGAGACGAAGCCCATCGCCGTGTCGTGCAGCGTGTCGCCGCCGCCGACGATGGTGTGGATGTAGACCTTGCGGCCCGATTCCTGCAGCAGCGCGAAGCAGTCGTTCTCGATCAGGTAGCCCATCAGCGGCGAGAAGGTGTTGGCGCCGTTGTCGACGACGCAGTTGCCGTCCTCTTCGAGGATGTCGATCATCAGCGCGTCGAAGCGCTTCGGGTCGATGGTGCGGCTGTCGGTCATCACCGGCACATGCTTGACCCCCATCGCCTTGTAGCGCGAGAAGGTGGCGTTCTCCTGGTCGGTGTCGTAGCAGCGCAGCGGCGTGCCGTCCTTGCCGGCGAGCCATTGCGCGAGGATGGTCGACACCAGGGTCTTGCCGATGCCGCCCTTGCCCTGGAGGATGAAATGTACCGTGTTTTGCATCGAATTGCTCCCTGAGTCGAACTGGAAAATCAAAACCGTCAATGACAGCGCGCCGAGCCGCTGTCCTGTGTCTGTTGCGCCGGAAAGTCCCGCGGCGCCGGGTCGGCCGCCGCCGGGAAGCGCCAGTCGTAGCCGTCCCCGCGCGGCGCCGGCCTGGGCACGCCGGTCTGGGCGTTGTCGCGCACCTCGCTGGGCGGGCGCGGCCATAGCATCGGCGTCAGATAGGCGCCGCCGGTGCCGACGACGAACTGGCGCAAGCCCCGCTCGGCGTCGAGCCGGCCGTCGGCGTCCTGCGGCGCGAAGCGCTCGTGGTCGTGGCCGTGGCCGGACCGCACCAGCTCGGCGCCGGCCTGGCGCGGCAACCGCCAGGCCGTCCGCATGTGCGTGCCGGGCGCGTGCCCGCCCGAACTATACAGCGGGGCGTGCCAGTAGGCGAGGGTGCAGTGGCTGGGATGGCGCGCCAGGTCGTCTTTTAACCACACAGCTGGGCTTGGTGGGCGGGGGGCGGATAGCCATGTGGCCTTCAGGGTAATAGTTTTATGGCCTGAAGGCAACCCGGCGCCGCCGCGCCGGCGCCGCCTATGCGATGAAGCGCAGCAGGCCCTGCAGGGCGTGGCGCACGGTCTGCTCGCGCACCGCCGCGCGGTCGCCGGCGAACACCAGGCGTTCGGTGTGGACATGGTCGGCGTCGGCCCAGCCGAAGCAGACGGTGCCGACCGGCTTGCCCGGCACCGCGCCGGTCGGGCCGGCGATGCCGGTGGTCGAGACGGCGAGGTGGGCGTTGCTCGAGGCCAGCGCGCCGCTGGCCATGGCCGCCGCCACCTCCTCGCTGACGCTGCCCAGCTGGGCCATCAGCGCGGCCGGCACGTCGAGCAGCTCGGTCTTCGAGGCGTTCGAGTAGGTGACGAAGCCGCAGTCGAACCAGCCGGTCGAGCCGGCGATCTCGGTGATGGCGGTGGCCACGCCGCCGCCGGTGCACGATTCGGCCGTCGCCAGCAGCAGGCCTTTGGCGTGCAGGGCGCGGCCGACCTGGGCGGCCAATTCGAGTATGTCTGTGCTCACGGGGGCTCCTGTGTGTGGTCGCGATGGGGATCCGGGCCGGGCCGGGGTGCCGGTCCACTGTATCACGCGGCGCCGGCGGCGGCCAGCGCCGGGCTGGCGTGCGGACTGGGCCGTTATCGCCGCGCCAAGCTTGTGAAAAAACTTCCCCAAGCGATTTGAAAATGCGTACACTCGTTTGGGCGGCCGCGTCGATGCCGGCGCGCGTCCACCGCCTTGCCGAATGCTAGTTGGCTAGTTGGCTGGCTGGTTGGCTGCTTGTTCCGCGCGCGCCCGCCGTCGTCGTGCGCGCCCCCTTCCTAGATAGACCGCAGTTTTCTGGCTCGTCCGCTATGGCGCTGTTGAACAGGTCGACCGTTGTGCTGATGCCGGCCGCGCGCCGGGGCGCCGTGCCGTGGCCGGCCGCGGGG
>NZ_JAEMNU010000008.1:11037-61624 GCF_016461825.1 Rugamonas violacea
CCGCCGGCGGCGGCGGGCGGTTTGCTGGTCCGCTTGCTGCCGGGTTTGCTGGCGCTGCTGCTGGCGCTGTGGCCGGCCCAGGCGCCGGCCGAGGCGTCGGCGCCGGCCAACCTGGCGCTGCAGGTCAAGGCCGCCTACCTGTACAAGTTCGCCGGTTTCGTCGAGTGGCCCGAGGGCAGCTTCGCCCGCGCCGACAGCCCGCTGCTGATCGTCGTGGCCGGCGCCGACGCGCTGGCCGAGCAGCTCGAGCAGAGCGTCGCCGGGCGCAGCGCCAACGGCCATCCGCTGCAGGTGCGCCGGCTGCGCCGCGGCGAGGCGCCCGGCCCGGCCCACATCCTGTTCCTTGGCGCGCTCGAACGCGGCGCGTTGCAGGAGCTGCTGGCGGCGGCGCAGAGCCAGGCCATGCTGACCGTGTCCGACAGCGCCGAGGCCTACGCGCTGGGCAGCATGATCAACTTCGTCACCGCCGACGACCGCCTGCGCTTCGAGGTGGCCTTGCGGCCGGCCGCCGGCGCGCGCCTGAAGATCAGTGCGCGCATGTTGTCGGCCGCCTACAAAGTGCAGGGGGCGACATGAGCGCGGACGTGGCGGGCGGCATGGGCGCGGCGGACGGCACGGCCGCGGCGGCGCGCTGGTGGCGGCCGCGGCTGCTGCGCCAGAAGCTGCTGGCGGTGGTGCTGCTGACCACCTTGGCGGCGCTGCTGGTGGCGATCGGCTGCGTCATCGCCTACGACCTGCGCGCCTACCAGCGCGGCCTGCTCAGCGACATGCGCACCCAGGCCGAACTGATCGGCCACATCAGCGCCGCCGCGCTGGCCTTCGACGATCCGCGCCTGGCCGGCGAAAACCTGGCGCTGCTGCGGCTGCGCCCGGGCATCCGCGCCGGCGCCATCTACACCAGCGCCGGCGCGCTGTTCGCCGGCTATGTCGCGCCCGGCCAGGCCGGCGGCTTCCCGCGCCGCGCCGCCGCCGACGACGCCAGCTTCGCCGGCGGCACGCTGACGCTGTCGCGCCGCATCGTCGACAACGGCGAGCTGCTCGGCACCGTCTACCTGCGCGCCGACGACGGCCTGCTCGGCCGCGCCGCCGACTACCTGGCCATCGCGCTCGGCGCCGTGCTGCTGGCGATGCTGATCGCCTACCTGGTGATGCGCCGCCTGCACCATGTCGTCACCGAGCCGATCCTGGCCATCGCGGCGATCGCCGGCGAGGTGGTCGCCACCGGCGACTATTCGCGCCGCGCGCCGCGCATCAGCGACGACGAGGTGGCCCGCCTGGTCGACTCGTTCAACCGCATGCTGGTCGAGATCGAGGCGCGCACCGGCGCGCTGGAGCGCTCGAACCGGGCGCGGGGGGGGGGGGNNNNGCGCGCCGAGGCGCAGCGCGAGGTGATGCGCCTGAACGCCGGGCTCGAGCAGCGCGTCCACGAGCGCACCGGGCAGCTGGAGCGGGCCAACGGCGAGCTGGCGCTGGCGATGGCCGAGGCCAGCCGCGCCAACCAGGCCAAGACCACCTTCCTGTCGTCGATGAGCCACGAGCTGCGCACCCCGCTCAACGCCATCCTCGGCTTCGCCCAGATCCTCGGCTCCGACAAGCTGCCCACCACGGCCGAGCAAAAGCGCGAGTTCGCCGGCCACATCCTCAAGTCCGGCCGCCACCTGCTGACCCTGATCAACGAGGTGCTCGACCTGGCCAAGATCGAGTCCGGCACCGTCGCCCTGTCGCTCGAGCCGGTGGCGCTGGCCGACATCCTGCGCGAGTGCCACGACATGACCGAGCCGCTGGCCAGCGCGCGCGGCGTGCGCCTGCTGTTCCCCGAGCGCTGCGAGGGCAGCGTCGAGGCCGACCGCACCCGCCTCAAGCAGATCCTGCTGAACCTGCTGTCGAACGCCATCAAATACAACCGCGCCGGCGGCGCCGTGGTGCTCGACATCGCCGCCGCCGCCGGCGGCCGGCTGCGCCTGGCGGTGCAGGACACCGGCCACGGCCTGGCGGCCGAGCAGCTCGGGCGCCTGTTCCAGCCCTTCAACCGCCTCGGCCAGGAGGGCGGCGGCGAGGAGGGCAGCGGCATCGGCCTGGTGGTGACCAAGCGCCTGGTCGAGTTGATGGGCGGCGCCATCGGCGTGTCGAGCAGCGTCGGCGTCGGCAGCCTGTTCTGGGTCGAGCTGCGCGCCGCGGCGGCGCCGGCGCTGCGCCCGGTGCCGGCGCCGAGCTTGCCGCCGGCGCCGCCGGCCGCCGGCCGCGCCACCCTGCTCTACGTCGAGGACAACCCGGCCAACCTGCGCCTGGTCGAGGAGATCGTCCGCTTCCGCCCCGGCCTGCGCCTGCTGGCCGCGCCCGACGGCCACCTCGGCATCGAGATGGCGCGCGCCCACCTGCCCGACGTCATCCTGATGGACCTGAACCTGCCCTGCGTCGGCGGCGCCGACGCGCTGCGCGTGCTGCGCGGCGACCCGCGCACGGCGCACATCCCGGTCATCGCGCTGACCGCCAACGCCATGCCGCGCGACGTCGAGCGCGGCCTGGCGCAGGGTTTCGCCGACTACCTGACCAAGCCGATCAACCTCGACGAATTCGGCGCCGCCGTCGACCGCGCCCTGGCCGCCGCGGCCGGGCAGGCCGGCGCGCCGCGGGAGGCCCGCCCATGATCACCCCGAGCGACATCCTGCAGGCCCGGATCCTCATCGTCGACGACCAGCCGGTCAACGTCCAGCTGCTCGAGTACCTGCTCGGCTCGAGCGGCTACTCCGCCGTCAGCGCCACCACCGACCCGCGCCTGGTGGCGCCCTGGCACGCCGCCCGGCGCTACGACCTGATCATCCTCGACCTGCACATGCCCGGCCTGAGCGGCTTCGGCGTGATGGAGCAGCTCAAGCCGCTGGAAAGCGACGGCTACCTGCCGGTGCTGGTGGTGACCGCCGAGCCGGAGCAGAAGCTGGCCGCGCTCGACGCCGGCGCGCGCGACTTCGTCAGCAAGCCCTTCGACCCGGTCGAGGTGCTGACGCGCATCCGCAACATGCTCGAGGTGCGCCTGCTGCACCGCGAGGTGGTGCGCTACAACGCCCGCCTGGAGCAGACCGTGCGCGAGCGCACCGCCGAGCTGCAGCGCTTCCGCAGCGCGCTCGACGCCACCGCCGACGCCATCTTCCTGCTCGACGCCGCCAGCCTGGCCCTGCTCGACGCCAACGAGGGCGCCTGCCGCATGCTCGGCTACGGGCGCGCCGAGCTGCTGGCGCTGGCGCCGCAGCGGCTCGGCCTGGGCGTCGCCGAGGCGCTGCGCGAGCAGGCCGTCCGGCTGGCCGACTACGCCGCCTGCATCGGCCCGGCGCGGGCGCCCGAGCTGAGCGAGCTGGAGCTGAGCCGGCAGGACCTGGCCTCGGTGCCGGTGGAGATCTACTGGCAGTTGCAGCACGGCGACGGCCAGCCGGCCGTGCTGCTGGGCGTGGCGCGCGACATCAGCGAGCGGCGCCAGGCGCACCAGCGGCTGGCCCGCATGGCGCGCTACGACGGCCTGACCGGCCTGCCCAACCGCTCGCTGTTCTACCAGACCCTGAGCGAGGCGATCGAGCTGGCGCAGGACAAGGAGTGGCGCATCGTGGTGCTGTTCATCGCCCTCGACCGCTTCAAGAACATCAACGATTCGCTCGGCCCGGGCCAGGGCGACGAGCTGCTGCGCCAGTTCAGCAACCGCCTGGTGCAGTGCGTGCGCCTGCGCGACACGGTGGGCCGGCTGGGCGGCGACGAGTTCGCGCTGATCCTGACCATGACGCGCGACCAGCAGGACGCCGTCTACGTCGCCAACGAGGTGCGCGAGGCGCTGCGCGCGCCGTTCGACCTGCACGGCCACGCCGCCGCGCTGACCGCCAGCATCGGCATCGCCATGTACCCGGACGACGCCACCGACCCGGAGACGCTGGTGCGCAACGCCGACACGGCGATGGGGCGGGCCAAGCTGGCCGGCCGCGACGGCTACCGTTTTTTCACCGCCGGCATGAACGTGCAGGTGCTGGCCCGGCTCGATCTGGAGATGGCGCTGCGCCGCGCCATCGACGGCGACGAGCTGGTGCTGTACTACCAGCCCAAGGTCAACCTGAACACCGGCCGCATCAGCGGCGCCGAGGCGCTGCTGCGCTGGCAGCGTCCCGGCTTCGGCATGGTCTTCCCGGCCGAGTTCGTGCCGGTGCTGGAGGAGACCGGCCTGATCGTGCGGGTCGGCGCCTGGATCATCGACACCGCCTGCCGCCAGATCGCCGCCTGGATCGGTTCGCCGGTGGGGCCGGTGCACGTCGCCGTCAACGTCTCGAGCCGCCAGTTCGTCGAGGGCGACCTGGAACGCGAGGTGCGGCAGGCGCTCGAGCAGCACCAGGTGCCGCCCGAGCTGCTCGAACTGGAGCTGACCGAGACGGCGTTGATGTCCAACGCCGAGCGCACCATCGTCGTGCTGGCCAACCTGAAGGCGCTCGGCATCAAGGTGGCGATCGACGACTTCGGCACCGGCTATTCCAGCCTGGCCTACCTGCAGCGCTTCCCGATCGACAAGCTGAAGATCGACATCGCCTTCGTCCGCGACATCACCACCAATCCGAACGACGCCGCCATCGCGCTGGCCATCATCAGCATGGCGCACAGCCTGAAGCTGCGCGTCATCGCCGAGGGGGTGGAGACCCGGCCGCAGCTCGAGTACCTGCGGCGCAACCGTTGCGACGAGATCCAGGGTTACTACTTCAGCCGGCCGTTGCCGCCCGGCGAGATGGGCCAGCTGGTCGAGGCGGGCAAGTGCCTGCCGGCCGCGCCGGACGCGCCGGCCCAGCCGGCGCAGACCCTGTTGATCGTCGACGACGACATCAACGTGCTGGCCGCGCTGCACCGCCTGTTCCGCCGCGACGGCTACCTGATCCTGACGGCGGCCACGCCGGCCGAGGGCTTCCAGCTGCTGGCGCTGCACGAGGTGCAGGTGATCGTCTGCGACCAGCGCATGCCGATCATGAGCGGCACCGAATTCCTCAGCAAGGTCAAGGAGATGTACCCGGACACCATCCGCATCATCCTGTCCGGCTACACCGGGCTCGAGGCGGTGCTCGACTCGATCAACCGCGGCGCCATCTACCGCTTCTACACCAAGCCGTGGGACGACACCCAGTTGCGCGACAACATCCGCCTGGCCTTCCACCACTACTGGCTGATGCACGGCAGCGGCCGCCGCGTCGGCCAGCCGGGCGAGGACGCCACGGCGCTGTAGCGGCGCGGCCGGCCTAGGCCGGGCCGGCGAAGTGGTCGAAGCCTTGCAGGCGCAAATCGAGCGGCGCGCCGGCGGCGTCGACCAGGCGCAGGCCGGCGGCCGCCTCGATGCCGCCGACCCGCGTCACCGGCGTGGCCACGCTGGCGGCGGCGGCCAGGATGGCGGCGCGGGCGCCGGCCGGCGCGGTGAAGCACAGCTCGTAGTCGTCGCCGCCGGCCGCCGTGTAGGCGCGCCGCAGCGCGGCCGGCCGGGTGCTCAACACCGGCCCGGCCGGCAGCGCGTCGACGTCGAGCGTGGCGCCGACGCCGGAGCGCGCCAGGATGTGGCCGAGGTCGCCGACCAGGCCGTCCGAGATGTCGATGGCGGCGTGCGCCAGGCGCTGCTCGGCCAGCAGCATGCCCAGCTCGACGCGCGGGATGGGCGCGTGCATGCGCGGCGCGGCGGCGCGCAGCAGCTCGGCGGCCAGCTCGACCTCGTGGCGGTAGCCGGCCAGCGCCAGGCGGGCGTCGCCCAGCGTGCCGCTGATCCAGATGTCGTCGCCGGCGCGGGCGGCGTCGCGCCGCAACGCCTGGCCGGGCGCCAGCTCGCCGAACACGGTGATGCAGATGGTCAGCGGGCCTTTGGTGGTGTCGCCGCCGATCAGCTCGCAGTTGAAGGCGTCGGCCAGCGCGAACAGGCCCTGGGCGAAGCCGGCCAGCCAGGCCCGTTCGGCGGCCGGCAGCGCCAGCGCCAGGGTGAAGCCGACCGGCCGCGCGCCCATCGCCGCCAGGTCCGACAGGTTCACCGCCAGGCACTTGTGTCCCAGTTGCAGCGCGTCGGCGCCGGCGAAGAAGTGGCGGCCCTCGACCAGCATGTCCGACGAGATCGCCGTTTGCCGGCCGGGCGTGGGGGTGAGCAGGGCGCAGTCGTCGCCGATGCCCAAGGTGGCGCGGGCGGGGTGCCGGGGGCGCACGAAGTATTGCTTGATGAGGTCGAATTCGGAGAGCATGGCCGCATTGTACCGAAACGCCGGCGGCGGCGGCGTCCGTTCAAGGCCCCCCGAACAAGCCGTCGTTCCCGCGCAGGCGGGAACCTATACGTCGCACCTTCCCTAGCGCGGCATGGCTTCCCGCCTACGCGGGAAAGACGAATTCAGGGTTGTTCGACGTGCCCTTCAGCTGTTGCCGATGGTGAGGTGGGCCGGCACCGCCTCGGCCGACAGGAACAGCCAGTCGTGGTTGGCCAGCCGCACCGCCACGCCCTCGACGTTGAAGCGGGCCAGCAGGTCGGGCGTGAAAAACTGCTGCGGCCCGGCCTCGTAGCCGGCGCCGTTGAGCACGACGAACAGCTTGCACAGGCCGGCCTCGATGGTCAGCGCCTCGGCCGACAACCGCGCCAGGCGGCCGCGTCCGGTTTGCGTCAGGCCGCCGAGCGAACGGCTGTAGACGAAGGCCAGCTCCTTGCCGTCGCGTTGCCATTGCTGCAACCGGCGCCAGGCCGGGCCGTCGGCGCCGGCTTCGGCCGGCGGCTGCGCGGCCGGTTTGGCCGGCGGGGTGGCCGGCGAGCCGGCGGGCGGATTGATCAGGGCCGTCATGACGCTCTCCACAGCGAGGGGGATGCCGATGAGCATACAACAAAGCCGCCCTCAGCAGGCGGGACGGGCCTATTGGTCTCCGCAATCGTTATTTCATTGGTAATAGTTAAAGTAAATCAATTGAAGAAATTGATTGAATTTCGTAATTTAATAGCTATTTAATTCGGCGCCGGGCCGGAAAGCCGGCGCTTTTGCTCGTCTCGACACCATTTCGTCATAGGACTTGGTAAAAATACCTAGCTAATTGAAAGAATCCGTCTGATAAAATCGTAAGCTTTCCGACCGAACAAACAGGAAGGCAGCACATGGATTCGTCATCTGATCAAAAAGAGGAACTTCGTCAACAATTGCGCCTCGCCGCATTGGAATACCACGAGTGCCCCAGACCAGGCAAGATCAGCGTCACGCCGACCAAGCAACTGACCAACCAGCGCGATCTGGCGCTGGCCTATTCGCCGGGTGTGGCGGCGCCGTGCGAAGAGATCGTCATCGATCCCGCCAACGCCTACAAATACACCGCGCGCGGCAACCTGGTGGCCGTCATCACCAACGGCACCGCCGTCCTCGGCCTGGGAAACATCGGCCCGCTGGCCGCCAAGCCCGTCATGGAAGGCAAGGGCGTGCTGTTCAAGAAGTTCGCCGGCATCGACGTGTTCGACATCGAGATCAACGAGATGGACCCGGACAAGCTGTGCGACATCATCGCCTCGCTCGAGCCGACCTTCGGCGGCATCAACCTGGAAGACATCAAGGCGCCCGAGTGCTTCTACATCGAGCGCCAGCTGCGCGACCGCATGAAGATCCCGGTCTTCCACGACGACCAGCACGGCACCGCCATCATCGTCGGCGCCGCCATCCTGAACGGCATCAAGGTCGTCAACAAGGACATCAAGAACTGCAAACTGGTGGTGTCGGGCGCCGGCGCGGCCGCGCTGGCCTGCCTCGACCTGATCGTCGACCTCGGCTTCCCGCTGGAGAACATCTTCGTCACCGACCTGGCCGGCGTGGTCTACAAGGGCCGCGTCGAGCTGATGGACCCGGACAAGGAGCGCTTCGCCCGCGAGACCGACGCGCGCACCCTGGCCGAGGTGATCCCCGGCGCCGACATCTTCCTCGGCGTCTCCGCCGGCGGCGTGCTGAAGCAGGACATGGTCATGCAGATGGCGCCCAACCCGCTGATCCTGGCGCTGGCCAACCCCAGCCCGGAGATCCTGCCGGAGGACGTCAAGGCCGTGCGCGGCGACGCCGTCATCTGCACCGGCCGCTCGGACTATCCGAACCAGGTCAACAACGTGCTGTGCTTCCCCTACATCTTCCGCGGCGCCCTCGATTGCGGCGCCACCACCATCACCCGCGAGATGGAGATCGCGGTGGTGCACGCCATCGCCGAGCTGGCCCACGCCGAGCAGTCCGACATCGTCGCCACCACCTACGGCATCAGCAACCTGTCGTTCGGCCCCGAGTACCTGATTCCGATGCCGTTCGACCCGCGCCTGCTGATCAAGATCGCGCCGGCCGTGGCCAAGGCGGCCGTCGAGTCGGGCGTGGCGACGCGGCCGATCAAGGACCTGCAAGCCTACGCCGACAGCCTGCAGCAGTTCGTCTACCGCAGCGGCACCTTCATGAAGCCGCTGTTCCAGGTCGCCAAGAGCACCGCCGCCGAACTCAAACGCATCGTCTACGCCGAGGGCGAGGAGGAGCGCGTGCTGCGCGCCGTGCAGGTGGTGGTCGACGAAAAGCTGGCCCGGCCGATCCTGGTCGGCCGCCCGGCCGTGCTGGCCACGCGCATCGACAAGTTCGGCCTGCGCCTCAAGCAGGGCGTCGACTTCGACGTCATCAACCCGGACTTCGACGAGCGTTACCGCGAATACTGGCACGCCTACTACGAGATGACCGCCCGCAAAGGCGTCACCGAGGAGTACGCCAAGCTGGAGATGCGCCGCCGCCACTCGCTGATCGGCGCCATGATGATCCACAAGGGCGACGCCGACGGCATGATCTGCGGCACCTTCGGCACCACCCAGCTGCACCTGCACTACATCGACCAGGTGCTGGGCAAGCGCGCCGGCGCCAACGTCTACGCCGCGATGAACGTGCTGATCCTGCCGGAGCGCCAACTGGTGGTGGTCGACACCCACGTCAACGAGAACCCGGACGCCGAGCAGCTCGCCGAGATCACCATCATGGCCGCCGAGGAGATGGTGCGCTTCGGCCTGTCGCCGCGCGCCGCCCTGCTGTCGCACTCGAACTTCGGCTCGTCCAACAGCGCCTCGGCGCAGAAGATGCGCGCCGCGCTGGCGCTGATCAAGCAGCAGGCGCCCGAGCTGGAGGTCGACGGCGAGATGCACGGCGACACCGCGCTCGACTCCAAGCTGCGCAAGGCCATCATGCCCGGCTCGGACCTGCAGCACGACGCCAACCTGCTGGTGATGCCCAACATCGACGCCGCCAACATCGCCTACAACCTGGTCAAGACGGCGGCCGGCAACGGCATCGCCGTCGGCCCGATCCTGCTCGGCTGCGCCAAGCCGGTGCACATCCTGACGCCGTCGGCGACGGTGCGCCGCATCGTCAACATGACCGCGCTGTGCGTGGTCGACGCGGTGGCCCAGCGCAAGGCCTAGTTGCCCGCCGCCGCGCCGCCGCGCCGGCGCGGCGACGCCAGGCCAGCCTCCGCCCGGAGGCTGGCTTTTTTTTCGCGCCGGCGCCGGCGCGGCGTCGGCATATTGATGTATATCAAATAATATTGCATTTTGGCTGAAAATTACCCTGTAACAAGATGTAATTGTTGTAATAGCCACAGAGCGGGCAAAGTGGTCTTAACCCGCTCTGTTACAATATCGGGTTAATTGAAAGCCGGTCCGCCCGCCTTTCGGCCACTCCAAGCTTCGAATGTGAACACCATGCAAAAAACCAAAAAAGCACTCATCACGGGCATCACCGGTCAAGACGGCGCGTATCTGGCGCAACTGCTGTTGGAAAAAGGCTACGAAGTGACCGGCACCTATCGCCGCACCAGCTCGGTCAATTTCTGGCGCATCGAGGAGCTCGGCATCGCCGCCCACCCGCAGCTCACGCTGGTCGAGTACGACCTGACCGACCTGAGTTCGAGCATTCGTTTGCTGCAATCGGCCGCCTTCGACGAGGTCTACAACCTGGCCGCGCAAAGCTTCGTCGGCGTCTCCTTCGAGCAACCGATCACCACCGCCGAGATCACCGGCCTGGGCCCGGTCAACCTGCTCGAGGCGATCCGCATCGTCAACCCGAAGATCCGCTTCTACCAGGCCTCGACCTCGGAGATGTTCGGCAAGGTGCAGGCCATCCCGCAGGTCGAGGAGACGCCGTTCTACCCGCGCAGCCCGTACGGCGTGGCCAAGTTGTACGCCCACTGGATGACGGTCAACTACCGCGAGTCCTACGGCATCTTCGCCACCTCCGGCATCCTGTTCAACCACGAGTCGCCGTTGCGCGGCCGCGAGTTCGTCACCCGCAAGATCACCGACTCGGTCGCCAAGATCAAGCTGGGCAAGCTCGACGTGCTCGAACTGGGCAACCTCGACGCCAAGCGCGACTGGGGCTACGCCAAGGAGTATGTCGAGGGCATGTGGCGCATCCTGCAGGCCGAGCAGCCCGACAGCTACGTGCTGGCCACCAACCGCACCGAGACCGTGCGCGACTTCGTCAGCATGGCCTTCAAGGCGATCGACGTGGCCATCGAGTGGAGCGGCACGGCCGACCACGAGATCGGCACCTGCCGCCGCAGCGGCAAGGTGCTGGTGCGCGTCAGCCCGAAATTCTACCGTCCGTCCGAGGTCGAGCTGTTGATCGGCAATCCGGCCAAGGCCCTGGCCGAACTGGGCTGGGCGCCCAAGACCACGCTCGAAGAGCTGTGCCTGATGATGGTCGAGGCCGACCTGCGCCGCAACACCGCCGGCTTCTCCTTCTAAGGTGGACGCCGTGGCCAAGCCGACGCAGCTGCAGTTCCTCTCGCCGCTGCGCGAGGGCGCCGGCAGGCGCGCCCTGGTCACCGGACTGGCCGGCTTCACCGGCCGGTACATGGCGGCCGAGCTGGCGGCCGCCGGCTACCGCGTGTTCGGCACCACCACGCCGGGCCACGCGCCGGGCGCCGATTGCTACGCCGTCGACCTGTGCGACCGCGCCGCCGTGGCCGCCATGGTGGCCGAGGTGCGGCCGGACGTGGTGGCGCACCTGGCCGGCATCGCCTTCGTCGGCCACGCCGACGTCGAGCAGATCTACCGCGTCAACGTGGTCGGCACGCGCAACCTGCTCGAGGCGCTGGCCGCCCAGCCGCAGCGGCCCTCGGCGGTGCTGCTGGCGTCGAGCGCCAACATCTACGGCAACACCGAGGTCGAGGTGATCGACGAGGAGGTGCGCGCCGCGCCGGCCAACGACTACGCCGTCAGCAAGCTGGCGATGGAGTACATGGCCCGGCTGTGGCAGGACAAGCTGCCGCTGATCGTCACCCGGCCGTTCAACTACACCGGCGTCGGCCAGCACGACAACTTCCTGCTGCCGAAGATCGTCGCCCACTTCCGCCGTGGCGCCGCCGACATCGAGCTGGGCAACCTGAACGTGGCGCGCGACTTCTCCGACGTGCGCATGGTGGCCGCCAGCTACCGCCGCCTGCTGGCCGCCGCGCCGGCCGGCCAAACCTTCAACATCTGCTCCGGCCGGGCCTACTCGCTCGGCCAGGCGCTCGACATGATGGGCGAGATCGCCGGCTACCGCATCAACGTCCACGTCAACCCGGCCTTCGTGCGGGCCAACGAGGTGGCCCGCCTGGTCGGCGACAAGCGCCGCCTGGAGGCCGCCGTCGGCGCCTTCGAGGCGCCGCCGCTGGCCGACACGCTGCGCTGGATGTATCTGGCGTGAGCGCGCCGCGCGTCGCCCTGTCCACCACCACCGTTGAACCCGGCCTGACCGGCGGCCGGCTGGACGGCCTCGGCGTCTACAGCCGGGAGCTGATGGGCGCGCTGGCGCGGGCCGGCTGCGAGGTGCGGCCGTTTTCCTTCGCGCCGTCCGGCGCCGCCGCCGCGCTGACGGTCGGCCGCGCGTTGCCGCGCACCTTCGCCGCCGCCACGCTGCGCGACCTGCTGCCGGCGACGGCGCCGTTGCGCCTGCCGGCCGACCTCGTCGACGGCCGCGTGCCCGACCTGTTCCACGCCACCGACTACCGCGTCGTGCGGATGGACCGCCCGGTGGTGGCGACGCTGCACGATGCGCTGCCGATCGCCCATCCGGAATGGTGCAACCCGCGCCTGCGCCGCCTGAAGAACTGGCTGCAGGCCAAGGCGGCGCGCAAGGCCGACCACGTCATCACCGGCTCGCGCTTCTCCGTCACCGAACTGGTCGAATGCTTCGGCGTCGACCCGGCGCGCATCAGCGTGGTCTACAACGGCGTCGGCGACGAATGGTTCGAACCGCCCGCCGCCGAGGCGGTGGCCGCCACGCTGGCGCAGTACGGCCTGCGGCCCGGCTACTTCCTGTTCGTCGGCACGCTGCAGCCGCGCAAAAACCTCGAACGCCTGCTGCAGGCCTATCTGCAACTGCCGCCGGTGCTGCGCGCGGCGCGCCAGCTGGTGGTGGTCGGCGCGCCAGGCTGGCGCAGCCAGGAACTGGTGCGCCGCCTCGAGGCGGCCCGCCAGCAGGGCGAGAACGTGGTCTGGCTCAGCGCCCTGACCGAGCACCAACAACTGCGCCACTTGTACGCCGGCAGCGGCGTCTTCGTCTTCCCCTCGCTGTACGAGGGCTTCGGCCTGCCCATCGTCGAGGCCTTTGCCGCCGGCGTGCCGGTGGTGGCCTCGAACGCCACCTCGATGCCGGAGGTGTGCCTGGGCGCCGCGCTGGAGGTCGACCCCACCTCGGTGGCCGAGCTGGCCGCGGCGATGGCCGGCATGGCGCGCGACGAGGCGCTGCGCGCGCGCTGCATCGCCGCCGGCCGCCGCCGCGCGCTCGAGCTGACCTGGGCCGAGACGGCGCGCCGCACCCGCGCCGTGTATCATTCCGTCCTTTCATCCTGAGCGCGCCAGCCGCCATTCGTCCCTAGCCCCCTATCATGCGCGTCCTCCACTTCTACAAGACTTACTACCCCGACTCCTGGGGCGGCATCGAGCAGGTCATCCGCCAGATGTGCGTCGGCACCGGCCGCCTCGGCGTGACCAACGAGGTGTTGACGCTGACCCGCGAGAAGGACCCGTCGGACCTCGAGTTCGAGGGCCACATGGTGCACCGCATGCCGCTCGACTTCGAGATCGCCTCGACCGGTTTCTCCTTCGCCGCCATCCGCAAGCTGGCGCGCCTGGCGCGCAAGGCCGACGTGATCCACTACCACTTCCCGTGGCCCTTCATGGACCTGGCCCACTTCATGGCGCGCATCGACAAGCCGAGCGTGGTGACCTACCACTCCGACATCGTGCGGCAGAAGACCCTGCTGCGCGTGTACACCCCGCTCAAGCAGCGCTTCCTGCGCAGCGTCGACCTGATCGTGGCGACCTCGCCCAACTACCTGGCCTCGTCGCCGGTGCTGGCCCGCTACAAGGAAAAAATCCGCACCATCACCTATGGCCTGGACAAGAGCATCTATCCGGAGCCGGGCGAGGCCAGGCGCGGGCAGTGGCGCGCCCGCTGCGGCGCGCGCTTCTTCCTGTTCATCGGCGTGCTGCGCTACTACAAGGGCCTGCACATCCTGCTCGACGCCGTCGCCGATCTGGACTACCCGGTGGTGATCGTCGGCGCCGGCCCGATCGAGCGCGAACTCAAGGCCCACGCCGAGCGGCTCGGCCTGAGCCACGTGATGTTCGTCGGCGCGCTCGAAGAGGCCGACAAGATCGCCCTGCTGCAGCTGTGCTACGCCATGGTGTTCCCGTCGCACCTGCGCTCGGAGGCCTTCGGCATCTCGCTGCTCGAGGGGGCGATGTTCGGCAAGCCGATGATCTCCAGCGAGATCGGCACCGGCACCACCTACATCAACATCGACAACGACACCGGCCTGGTGGTGCCGCCGGACGATCCGGCGGCGCTGGGCGCGGCCATGCGCACCCTGTGGGAGCAGCCCGAGCGGGCCGCCGCCATGGGCCGGCGCGCCGAGGCGCGCTACTGGGAGTTGTTCACCGCCGAGAAGATGGCCGAGAACTACACCGCGCTGTACCGCGAACTGGCGGCGCGCCCGGCGAAGGGCTGAGGCCATCGGCCAAAGTTTGACTTTGCGCAAACCGGGGTCTTGAGATAACGCTAATATGGCGTCGAACTCCTGGCCCCGCCCATGGTCACAGCAACGCCAACAACAATGTTATCGGCGCTCCACTGTGTGACGCAACGACATGGACGGACGCGGGAGTTCACCCCACCCGCACTATCCCCTCGCCAGTCCCCTCCACATCAACAGCGACAGCAACAGCGCCATCGCCATCGTTTCATGGCCAGCGCCGGCCGCGCGCGATGCGCGCCGCCTCGGTGCGCTTGGCCGCGCCCAGCTTCCCGATCACCCTTGAACACCGCCCGCCCCAAGCCGGCTACACTGGCGGCGTAACGCCCTGTTCTCATCCACCGCCCCGAAGGAACTTTGCATGACCTCACGCACGCTGCGCAACGCCGCCACCGTTTGTCTACTGCTGGGCGCCGCCACGGCCACCGGCGTCGCCGCGGCCGGCCCCGCGCCGGCCGCCGACACGGTCTACCGCAACGGCTACATCTACACCGTCGACGCGCGCGACAGCGTGCAGCAGGCGCTGGCGGTGCGCGGCGGGCGCATCGTCTACGTCGGCGACGATGCCGGCGCCGCCGCCCACATCGGCAAGCGCAGCAAGGTGGTCGACCTGCGGGGACGCATGCTGATGCCCGGCCTGGTCGACGGCCACATGCATCCGCAATCGGGCGGCGCGCGTCTGCTCAACTGCAATCTGAACTACGCCTCGCTGACGGTGCCGCAGTTCCAGGCGCGCATCCAGGCCTGCCTCGACCAGGAAAAAAACGCCGACGCCAAGCGCTGGCTGGTGGTGGTCAACTGGTTCCAGCAGGGCATGCAGCCGGACGGCGTGGCGACCGGCGCGGCGACCCTCGACAGCCTGGCCACCCAGCGTCCGCTGGTGGTGCGCTCCTCGTTCGGCCACTCCGCGCTGGTCAACCGCCGTGCGCTGCAACTGGCCGGCATCACGCGCGACACGCCCGATCCGCTGGCCGGCAAGATCGCCCGCGACGCCAACGGCGAGGCCAGCGGCCTGCTGGAGGACGCCGCCCAGGAGCTGGTGATGCAGCACCTGCCGCCGCTGACCCCGGCCGAGAACCTGGCCGCCTCGCGCGCCGCCCTGGCCGCCATGCGCCGCCAGGGCGTGACCAGCTTCCTCGACGCCTACACCGACCCGGAAACCATGACCGCCTTCCGCCAGCTGCAGCGGCGTGGCGAGCTGACCGCGCGCGGCCACTTCGCCGTGCTGATCACGCCGGAGGAGGGCGCCGCGCCGGCCAAGGCGGTGGCCGCGCTGCTCAGGCAGTCGCGCCGGTACGACCAGGGGCCGACCCGCGTCGCGCCGTCGATGCAGGTGCGCCACGCCAAACTGTTCATGGACGGCGTGATCGCCGCGCCGGCGCTGACCGGCACCATGCTGGCGCCCTACTACGTCGACCGGGGCACGCCGCAGCAACCGCACTGGGTGCCCGGCGACAGCAAGGGACCGGCCGCCTACTTCGCGCCGGCCGTGCTGCAAGGCGTGCTGGGCGAGCTGGCCAAGGCGCGCATCGACCCGCACATCCACGTCGACGGCGACGGCGCCGTGCGCGCGGCGCTCGACGCCATCGCCGCGCTGCGCGCCACGGCCGAGGGCCGCGCCGTGCGGCCGGCGCTGGCGCACGACGAGATTGTCGACCCGGCCGACCTGGCCCGCTTCGCCGCGCTCGACACCAGCGCCGTGCTGTCCTTCCAGTGGGCCAAGCCGGCGCCGGACACGGTCGGCGCGCTGCAGCCCTACTTGGGGCCGGAACGCTACGCGCTGGTCGAGCCGCAGGCGCTGTTGCTCGATGCCGGCGCCCGCGTCGCCTTCGGCAGCGACTGGCCGGTCGACGCGCTCGACCAGTGGTTCGCGCTGAAGGTCGGCGTGACCCGCACCGCCGCGCCCGATGCCGGCGCCGAGTTCGCCGGCCGGCTCGGCACGCAGCCCGGCATGCCGCGCGCCGCCGTGCTGCGCGCCATCACCATGAACGCCGCCTACACGCTGCGCCAGGAGGCGCAGACCGGCTCGCTGGAGGTGGGCAAGCTGGCCGACCTGATCGTCCTCGACCGCAACTTCTTCGCCATCCCGGCCGAGGACATCGCCAACATCAAGGTGCTGCAAACGGTGGTGGGCGGCAAGGTGGTCTACCGCGACAAGGCGCTGCGCTAGCCGACCGCGCCAGCAACTCCGGCTCAATACGAATGCTCAAGCCGAAGTAGGTCAAGCTTTCGCCCGCATCGGATAAGCAATACCGCGCCCGGGTCGCCAAGCCGTAACACACCTATGCAATAATGAGGAACACGTGGGAGCAACCGCTATGAGCGCCGCCATCTTTGACAGCCACAAATACGCCAAACGCCTGATCGAGGCAGGTGTTGAAGCAAAAGCCGCTGACGTTCAGGCCGAAACGATGGTCGAAGTCATGACGCAGGTAGCGGCCAGCTCGGCCACGATCGATAAGCAGGACAGTAAGTTAAACCGACTGGACAGCAAGATCGACCTCTTGGCCGCTGAAATGCGTGCGCAACATGCCGAACTCAGGGCGCTGATTGAGCGGAACTCAAAAGAAAGCACGCGCTGGCTCATGGGCGTGGTGATATCGGTCGGCGTACTGCAATCAGCCCTCGTAACCGGGCTCGCGCTCAAACTCCTTCACTGACCAGAGCACCGTCAACCGCCTTCGGGCGGTTTTTTATTGGCCCACCGGTCGATGTGCCTCGGCAGCCGGTGCTACGCCACGCCAAGCTTAAGCAGGCTTGAGGCCGAGGCGGCGCCAGACAACAAAAAACCCGCGAAGCTTGGCAGCATGCGGGTTTTAATGTTGGGTGATACCGTGCAATACAAAATCATGGTGCCGGGAGCCGGAATCGAACCGGCACGCTGTCTCCAGCGCGGGATTTTGAGTCCCGTGCGTCTACCTATTCCGCCATCCCGGCAACGCGACTCGCATTATCACTGATTTACTCGCATCCGGCAAGCCTGATGCGGAATTTTTATATTTGTACAAGTATTCCAGGCCCGGTCGAAGCGGGTATCATCTCTGCTCCCCCCCGCAACGGCCGGCATGTCCGGCGTTCACGCATGAATAACAGCAAGATCCGCGAGATCATCCTCGGCAAGCCGCTCGACCCGATGAAGAGCGAAACCCGCCATTCGATGGCGCTGGTGGCCTTCCTGGCCTGGGTCGGCCTCGGCGCGGACGGCCTGTCCTCCTCGTCCTACGGCCCGGAGGAGACCTTCAAGGCGCTCGGCGCCCACACCCACCTCGGCCTGTACATGGCCATCGCCACCGCCGTCACGGTGTTCATCATCGCGCTGGCCTACAACCAGGTGATCGAACTGTTCCCCACCGGCGGCGGCGGCTACCGCGTCGCCACCCGCCTGGTCGGCCCCTACATGGGCCTGATCTCCGGCTGCGCCCTGATCCTCGACTACGTGCTGACCATCGCCATCTCGATCGCCTCCGGCGTCGACGCGCTGGCCTCCTTCCTGCCGCTCGGCTTCCAGCCCTACAAGCTATGGGCCGAGGCCTTCTTCATCGGCCTGCTGATCGTGATGAACCTGCGCGGCCTGAAGGAGGCGATCCAGATCCTGCTGCCGATCTTCCTCGGCTTCGTCGCCACCCATCTGGTGTTGATCGTTTACGGCATTTTCGCCCACGCCTCGCACCTGCCGGCGCTGCTGCCCAACACGCTGGCCGACACCGGCCAGCTGGCCACGCAGATCGGCTGGACCGGCGTGGCCGGCATGCTGTTGCTGGCCTACTCGCAGGGCGGCGGCACCTACACGGGGCTGGAGGCGGTGTCGAACAATGTCAACCTGCTGGCCGAGCCGCGCGTGCGCACCGGCAAGATGACGATGCTGTACATGGCGCTGTCGCTGGCCTTCACGGCCGGCGGCATCATCCTGCTGTACCTGCTGTGGGACGCCCAACCGGTCGCCGGCGAGACCCTCAACGCCTCGACCTTCAAGACCATCATCGCCAGCATGGGCCTGGGCGGACCGCTGCTCAACCAGGTGCTGCTGGTGGTGGTGCTGGCCTTCGAGGCGGGCCTGCTGTTCGTCGCCGCCAACACCGGCTTCCTGGGCGGCCCGTCGGTGCTGGCGAACATGGCGGCCGACTCCTGGGTGCCGCACAAATTCCGCTACCTGTCGACCCGGCTGGTGACGCAGAACGGCATCCTGGTGATGGGCCTGGCCGCGCTGGCCATCCTGTTCTGGACCGGCGGCAGCGTGACCCTGCTGGTGGTGCTGTATTCGATCTCGGTGTTCCTGACCTTCGCCATCTCGCTGTTCGGCCTGTGCCTGTACTGGGCGCGCAACCGCCGCCGCGGCACGCACTGGCTGCGCCGCCTGCTGCTGTCGGCGGTCGGCTTCGTCATCTGCGCCGGCATCCTGGCGATCCTGCTGGTCGAGCGCTTCGCCGGCGGCGGCTGGGCCACCATCGTCATCATCGCCGCCATCGCCGGCCTGTGCATCGTCGTGCGCAAGCACTACCAGAAGACCAAGCAGGCCATCCACTCGGTCGACCAGGTGTTCGCCAGCCAGCCCTTCGGCGCCAACCCGGAGCCGGTCGAGCCGCAGCTGGACGACCAGACCGCCGTGTTCATCGTCGGCACCTCGCGCGGCGGCGGTCTGCACGCGCTGCTGTGGGTGCAGCGCATGTTCCCCGGCCACTTCAAGAATTTTTTGTTCGTCAACGCGCGCACCGTCGACTCGCACGCCTACGGCGGCGAGGGCGCGCTCGAACAGATGCGCAGCGAGGCGGCCGCGACCTTGGAGTACTTCGTCGACTTCTGCCACAGCCACCACATGGCCTCGGCCTCCTACCTGGGCTTCGGCACCGACGCGGTGGACGAGGTGACCCGCCTATGCGAACAGATCAGCGAGGAGTTCCCGCATGCGATCTTCTTCACCAGCAAGCTGATCTTCGCCACCGACAACTGGATGACCCGGCTGCTGCACAACCAGGCGGCGCTGGCGGTGCAGCGCCGCCTGCATCTGGAGGGCTTGCAGATGGTGATCCTGCCGATGAAGGTGTGAACCGGCGCGGCCGGATCAGCGCCGTCCGACGGGCCGGGCCGCCGCCTGGGCCGCCGGTTGGCGCCGCTGGCGCCGGGCCGTGAAGGCGAGCAGGCCCAGGCCGCCGATCAGCATGGCGTAGCTCGACGGTTCGGGCACCGCCCTGACCAGCAGGAAGTCCTGGTTGGTCGGGCTGGCCAGCACTTGCACCTGCACCGTGTTGAGCGTGCCCAGGTCGCCCAGCCAGCCCTCGGCGATGCCGCGCGCGGTGCTGTTGCCCGTTTCCGTGAACACGCCGCTGGACAGGCTGTAGCCGCCGCCGCCCGATTCGTATTCGATCTCCCACACCGCCAGCTGGAAGGCGGCCGACTTGTCGGCGCTGTCGACGCCGGCGCGGTATTTGGTCACCAGTTTGCCCAGGTCCTGGGCCATTTGCGCCGGCAGCGCGGTCGGCACGTAGTTGGTGTAGGTCGCCCCCCAGTTGAAGGTCTGGTACAGGTCGAGGCAGTAGGTGGCGAAGGGCGAGCCGTTCAGCACGCCGCTGAATTCGCCGGCGCCGCCCGAGTAGTTGGTGTCGGGCGTGGCGCCGCCGTTGACGTGGACCGACACGCCGGCCGAGCCGTAGGTGTAGTTGTTCAGCTGCAGGGTGTCGGCGCCGGCTTGGGCGCAGCAGAGGACGAGGCAGGCGGTGGCGATGGAGGCGGAAAGCAGGCGGCGCATGGGAATTCTCCTGAATGGGTGGGGTGAAACTGTTATCTAAGGTATATTGGCTAGTGCATTAATGCAATCAATTTTTCCCAAAATAAACTTCGCTGTGGCCGCCCCGAGACACAATTCCTAAGCGCAATATTTTTCATTTCCCAGGTGAAATTCCACCACCGCGCATCTGTTGGATGGGCGGAAACAAACAGGGGCAGCCGATCGGCTGCCCCTGTTTGTTCGCCGTCCGGCCCGCGCTCAGTCGGTGCGGCGGTACAGGCGGAAGCGTTCCTCGCGGTCGGACGGCCGGCGGCCCTCCCACAGCAATTGCCACTGCTTGCCGCGGTGTTGCGCGGCGATTTCGCGGTCGTCGCGCAGGCGCACGCTGTCCTGCAACAGCAGCAGCTCGCAGCGGCCGCCCTCGACGCCGGTGAACGGCAGGTGGGCGTAGTAGGCGAAGGAGGCGCGCTGCGCCGGGCCGACGTTGGTCTCGATGCAGCCCACGCCGGGCGGCAGCTTGTCGGCGATCTGGCGCGCCACGCTGGCGTAGCTCTTGCTGTAGTTCATGTCCGGCAGGAACAGCGTCATCAACAAAATCCAGATCAGGATCAGGCCGCCGGAGGACAGCACCACGGCGCGCCACAGCACGGCGGGCTGGCGCGACAGGCGCCAATGCACCAGGGCGATCCAGCCGGCGGTGGCGGCGGCGGCGACGACGAAGGCCAGCAGGCCCAGCTCCGGCTTGAAGCCGGGCACCAGCTTGAGCGCGTTCTTGGCGGCCTGCGCCGGCCAGCCGGTCAGCTTGGCGATCCAGAAGATCCAGATCACGCCGGCGCACAGGGTCAGCGCCATCACCGAGAACCAGTCGATGGCGTTGATGGCGCCGCGCTTCATGGTCAGCAGGCCGAAGGCGGCCATGATGGCCAGCGGCGGCAGCAGGGCCAGCAAATGGCCCTGCTCGGGATTCGGCTGGAACAGGGTCAGCAGCGCGCCCATGGTGACGAAGCTGAGCGGCACGACGATGTGCAGCACGTGGTGCTGGCGGCGCCAGGCGTACACGGCCCAGCCGGCGAAGGGCCAGGCGGGCCAGAAGAACCAGGTGCCGACGCGGAAGAAGAACTTCAGCGACAGCGCCGTCGGCAGCGCCAGCTGGGCGGCGCCCAAGGCCAGCCAGCCGGCCAGCGGGGTCTGCTGGTAGGGCCGCAGCAGCTGGGCCGGCAGCAGCCACAGCGCGGCGATCGCCACGGCGACGACGGCGGCGAGGGCCAGCTCGCGCAGCGTGCGGCCCAGCGGCAGGCCGAGGAAGCGGGTGCACAGCAGCAGCGCGACGGTCAGCGCGGCCGGCGTCAGCCAGCCACGGGTCAGGCTCAGCAGGCCCAGCGCCAGGCCGATCAGGGCGGCGTTGCGCAGCGAGGCGCGTTCGACATAGCGCACCGCGCGGTAGACCAGCAGGGCCACCAGCGACACCTGCAGCGCCTCGGCGGTGGTCTCGTGGCTGTGCAGCAGCAGGCCCAGGCTGCCCAGGTAGATCAGCACGGCGGCGTCGGCCAGGGTGCGGCCGAAGTCGCGCGGCTCGGGCTGGCCGCCGAAGGCCAGGCGCAGCGGCTGGGCGTCGGGGCGGCGGCCCAGGTTGAAGGCGGCGTACCAGACCGAGGCGACGCCGAGCAGGAACACCAGGCCGGTGGCGACGCGGGCGCCCAGCACATCGCCCAGCAGCCAGCCGAACAGCTTGATGCCGAGCGCGCCCAGCCAGAAGGCCAGCGGCCCCTCGTCGCTGACGCTGAGGCCGGCGATGTTGGGCCACAACCAGTCCTGCCAGCCGCCCTGGGCCATGGTCCACATCACGCCGAAGCTGGCGGCGTCGTCGTTCTTCCAAGGGTCGCGGCCGATCAGGCCGGGCAGGATGTACAGCAGGCCGAGCGCGAACAGCGCCCAGCGGGGCAGGGCCAGGGTGGCGGCGGCGGGAAGACGGACTGGCTTCATCGATCAGTGTGCAATATGGAGGTAGACGGCAGTATGCAGGAAAACGCGGGGGCGGACAGCAACAGACAAAAAAAGGCAGCCGAGGCTGCCTTTTTGTACGAAGCGGCGGAAATTAGCCTGCTGCGATGGCGGTTTTCGAACCGACGGTACCGAATTTCTGACGGAACTTCTCGACGCGGCCGGCGGTGTCGACGATCTTGTGCTTGCCGGTGTAGAACGGGTGCGATTCAGCCGACACCTCGATCTTGACCAGTGGGTACTCTTTACCGTCGAGGGTGATCTTTTCGCGGGTGTTGATGGTCGAACGGGTGACGAATTTGAAATCGCACGACAGGTCGTGGAACACAACTTCGCGGTATTCTGGATGGATATCGGTCTTCATGGGATGCCTTAGATGGGTAGGTAGCCAAACAGCACTTCGTCGGTCGTCTTGCTTCTTGACCCGATTGCCGATCACTTGCCAGGGTTTAAATTAATGCAACCGTGGATTATACAGCCCTTTGCCGGCGCGGGCAAGCCGTGGCGGGGCGGCGGCCAAACCCAGGGGCGCAAACTGGGGGCGGACCCGGCCGGGTCCGACCCCGGCTCTTAGCCCTTGGGGTTCGCGGGCGTCCCCGGCGCCTTGAATGCAAAAAGGGCGGCGCCCCTGCGGACGCCGCCCCCTGGTCGATGCGCGGGCCGCTTAGCCGCCGCGGCGCATCATGTCGAAGAACTCACCGTTGGTCTTGGTGGCCTTCATCTTGTCGAGGATGAACTCCATCGCCTCGATCTCGTCCATCGAGTACAACAGCTTGCGCAGGATCCAGATCTTCTGCAGCTGGTCCGGCTTGATCAGCAGTTCCTCGCGGCGCGTGCCGGACTTGTTCAGGTTGATCGCCGGGTAGACGCGTTTCTCGGCCAGGCGGCGCTCCAGGTGCACCTCCATGTTGCCGGTGCCCTTGAATTCCTCGTAGATCACATCGTCCATGCGCGAGCCGGTTTCGATCAGCGCGGTGGCGATGATGGTCAGCGAGCCGCCCTCCTCGATGTTGCGGGCGGCGCCGAAGAAGCGCTTCGGACGTTGCAGCGCGTTGGCGTCGACACCACCGGTCAGCACCTTGCCCGAGGCCGGGATCACGGTGTTGTAGGCGCGCGCCAGGCGGGTGATCGAGTCGAGCAGGATCACCACGTCTTTTTTCATTTCGACCAGGCGCTTGGCTTTTTCCAGCACCATCTCGGCGACCTGGACGTGGCGGGTGGCCGGTTCGTCGAAGGTCGAGGCGACCACTTCGCCGCGCACCGAGCGTTGCATCTCGGTGACTTCCTCCGGGCGCTCGTCGATCAGCAGCACGATCAGCGTGACGTCGGGGTGGTTGGCGGTGATGGCGTGGGCGATGTGCTGCAGCATGACCGACTTGCCCGACTTCGGCGAAGCGACCAGCAGGCCGCGCTGGCCCTTGCCGATCGGCGAAATCAGGTCGACGATGCGGCCGGTGATGTTCTCCTGGCCGTTCATCTCGCGCTCCAGGCGCAGCGGCTCGTTCGGGTGCAGCGGCGTCAGGTTTTCGAACAGGATGCGGTGCTTCGACATCTCCGGCGATTCGCCGTTGACCTTGTCGACCTTGACCAGCGCGAAGTAGCGTTCGCCGTCTTTCGGCGTGCGCACTTCGCCTTCGATCGAGTCGCCGGTGTGCAGGTTGAAGCGGCGGATCTGCGACGGCGAGATGTAGATGTCGTCGGTCGACGCCATGTAGCTGGCGTCGGGCGAACGGAGGAAGCCGAAGCCGTCGGGCAGCACTTCGAGGGCGCCGTCGCCGAAGATTTGTTCGCCGGATTTCGCGCGCTTTTTCAGAATCGCAAACATCAATTCCTGTTTGCGCAGACGCGCCGCGTTGTCGATATCCAGACCGATCGCCATCTCCAGCAGGGCCGAGACGTGTAAGGCCTTCAATTCAGATAGATGCATATGTGTTGAGTGTCCCGTGACGGGAAGTAAAGGTAGGGGAGGGAACTGCGTGGTATTAATCAATATGGGCGCCGTGGCGACCCTGCCGATCGGATGGCGTCGCGGGCGCGGCGCCGTCTTAGTTTGCTGCTGGTGCTGCCTGTGCCGCCGATTGTGTTCTTATTGTGTTCTTATTCTGCCGCCGGTGCCGCCTTGCATCATGAACGGGGCGGCCGACAGCCCGCCGCGCCCATGATCTTACTTAAATATTGCTGTCGATGAAAGAGGTCAGCTGGCCTTTTGCCATCGCGCCGACCTTTTGCGCCGCCGCCACGCCGTTCTTGAACAGAATCAAGGTCGGGATGCCACGGATGCCGAACTTGGCCGGTACGGCCTGGTTGGCGTCGACGTCCATCTTGGCGATCAGGATCTTGCCATCGTATTCTTTTGCCACTTCTTCCAGAATCGGGGCGATGCTCTTGCAAGGACCGCACCATTCGGCCCAGAAGTCGACCAGCACAGGGCGGTCGGACTTGAGCACGTCGGCGTCGAAGGAGGCATCGGTAATGTGTTTGATATTTTCGCTCATGTTTTCCTCAAATGAGGGTCAGTGTGGGATCAATAACGCCTGGGGATTATGCCATTCTTGCCTGCAATCGCCAGCAACGTTGCCGGACTACAGGCAGCAGATGGAGGCAAAGTGTGCAAGTTCAATGTTCTGGAAGGGGTGGCAAGAAGGTAGGCAGGCGGGGATGGCTGAAATAATAACCCATTTTTCGAAAATGTGTGCCAGATTGTACAAATAGTTGATTTCTATTGTGGCGCCGCTTGATATAGCCGCGCCCGGGGCGCAGTCCGCCGCCGGCCGCCGCCCGCCGCCGTCCACCGCCGGCGCGCCGCCCCGGCCGCGCTCAGTACAGCCGTTCGAGCGCCTGGCACAGCGCCAGCCGGCTGACCGGCTTGGGCAGCGCCGCCAGTAGCTGCAACTGGTGGAACTGGGCCATCAGGCGGGCCGACTGCAGCAGCCGGGTCTCCTGGCCGGACATCAGGATCAGGCCGCCGCCGAAGCGGCGCGCGGCCAGTGCGTCGAGCAGCTCGAAGCCGTCCTGGCCGGGCATGCACAGGTCGGAGATCACCGCGTCCGGGCGCGGCCGGGCGGCGTCGTAGGCGGCGATGCCGGCGCGGCCGTCCTCGGCCAGCAGCACGGTGCGCACGCCCAGCTCGCCGAGCAGCTCGCTGAGCAGGGCGCGCTGGAAGGCGTCGTCGTCGACCACCAGCACGCACAGGCCGGGCCGTGGCGGCGGGTTCGGGGCGGCCTCGGCGTCGGCGTCGGACGGTGGGGCGAAGGTCTCGGTGGCGGTTAGCATGGCTCAGTCGTCGTTGGCGAAGGTGGTGTTGGTCATCACGTGTTCGGTCACCTGCTCGAGCAGCGGCCACAGGCGCGCCAGCAGGGCGCCGGCGTGCAGCGCCTCGTCGGGGCCGGGCGCCAGGTCCTCCATCGTCTGCAGCAGATCGGCCATGCCGAGCGCGCCGACGGTGCGCGCCGAGGCCTTGATGCGGTGGCCCAGCGCGCGCATGCCGTCGATGTCGCCGCGCGCCAGCGCCGTGTCCATTTCGGCCAGGCCGTCCTGGGTGGTCTGCAGGAACTTGAAGGCGAACTTGCGCACCTTCTGCGGATGGTAGCCGAGCAGCTTGGCCAGGATGGTCAGGTCGATCACCGCCGGATCGCCGCTCAGCGTGGCCTTGAAGGCGGCCGCCGGCCGCGCCGCCGCTTGCGCCGCCGGCGCCGGCTCGGCGCCGGCGGCGTGTTCGGGCAGCCAGTTGGCGATGGTCTGGTACATCAGCGCCGGCTGGATCGGCTTGGAGATGAAGTCGTCCATGCCGGCCTCCAGGCAGCGCACCCGGTCTTCGCTGGTGGCGGTGGCGGTCATCGCCAGCACGCGCATGCCGGCCAGGCGCGGGTCGGCGCGGATGCGCCGGGTCGCCTCGAGGCCGTCCATCAGCGGCATCTGCACGTCCATCAGCACGCAGTCGAAGGCGGTTTGGCGCAGCAGCTCGAGGGCCTCGACGCCGTTGTTGGCCAGGCACACCGAGGAGCCGACCTCCTCCAGCATCTCCAGCGCGATCTGCTGGTTGAAGGTGTTGTCCTCGACCAGCAGGATGCGGGCGCGCTTGAGCGCGCCCATCACGGCGGCGCTGCGCGCGCTGGCCAGCAGCGCGGCGGCGGCGTCGTTGACCTGGTGGATCAGCGCCGGCACGGCGCCGTGCGCCACGCCGAGGCGGGCGGTGAACCAGAAGGTGCTGCCCTCGCCGGGCCGGCTGGCGACGCCGACGTCGCCGCCCATCAGCTGGGCCAACTGCTTGCAGATCGCCAGGCCCAGGCCGGTGCCGCCGTACTCGCGGGTGGTCGAGGTGTCGGCCTGCTGGAAGGACTGGAACAGCTTGTCCATCTCGGCCTCGGACAGGCCGATGCCGTGGTCGCTGACCTCGAAGCGCAGCAGGCAGCTGGTGGCGTCGCCGACCACCTGGCGCACGCGCACCTCGATGCTGCCCTTCTCGCTGAACTTGATGGCGTTGTTGGTGTAGTTGATCAGCACCTGGCCCAGCCGCAGCGGGTCGCCGCGCAGCATGGGCGGCAGGTCCGGCTCCAGCTCGAAGACCAATTCGAGCTCGCGGCTGGCCGCCTTCGGCGCCACCACCGTGGTCAGGGTCTGCATCACGTGTTCGAGCGAGAAGTCGACATGCTCGATCTCCAGCTTGCCGGCCTCGATCTTGGAGATGTCGAGGATGTCGTCGATGATGCCGAGCAGGTGCTCGCCGGCGAAGCGGATTTTTTCCAGGTAGTCGCGCTGGCGCGGATCGAGGTCGGTCTTCAGCGCCAGGTAGGCCATGCCGATCACGCCGTTCATCGGCGTGCGGATCTCGTGGCTCATGTTGGCCAGGAACTGGCCCTTGGCCTGGCTGGCCTCCTCGGCCAGCTGCTTGGCCTGGCCCAGCTGCTCGGTGCGCTGGGCCACCCTTTCCTCCAGATGCTCGTTGAGTTCGCGCAGCGCGCGCTCGGCCTGCTTGCTGTCGGTGATGTCGATCGACATGCCGATCAAATAGGCCGGCGCGCCCTGCTCGTCGTAGACCGGCTTCTTGAACACGCGCAGGTGGCGCTGCTGGTTCAGGTGGCGGTTCCAGATCAGCTCCTCGAAGTCGATCAGCACGCGGCCGGCGAAGGCGGCGCGGTCCTTGTCGCGGTAGCGCGCCAGGGTCTCCGCGCTGTGCATGGCGCCGTCGTCGCCGTCGGCCAGCTCGGCGAAGGTGAAGCCGAACTGCTGCTCGCAGGCGCGGTTCATCAGCAGGAAGCGGCCGGCGCCGTCCTTGATGAACAGGCCGCTGGGCATCATCTGGATGATCTCCTGCAGGCGCTGCTCGCTGCGCCGCAGCGCGTCGGCGCTGCGTTTGCGCTCGCTGATGTCGGTCAGGCTGGCCACCACCAGCGAGACGCTGGCCGCCTCGTCGCAGATCGGCTCGGCGTTGACCGACAACCAGGTCAACGTGCCGTCGGCCTGGCGCACGCCCATCACCGCGTCGCGCACCGACAGGCCCGAGGCCAGCGCCAGTTGCACCGGGTGGCTGGCCGGGTCGACCGCGCTGCCGTCCTCGCGCACGCCGTCCCACAGGCGGGCGCCGGCGGCGTCGGCCAGCATGCGCACGGCCGCCGCGTTGCTCTCCAGGATGGCGCCGTCGGCGTTGAGCACCACCAGGCCGTCGCTGACGGCGTTGAAGATCGAGGCCATCCGCTGGCTCGAATTGCGCAGCGCCACCTCGGCCAGGCGCCGCGCCGTGATGTCGGTGACCATCGCCAGGGTGCCGGCGTAGGCGCCGTTGTCGGCGTTGATGACGGTGGTCGACAGCAGGCCCCAGACCGAGGCGCCGTCCTGGCGGAAGAAGCGCACGTCGCTCTGCCCGGCCAGGCCGCTGGCGCGCCGCCGCAGGTGCTCCTGCAGCAGGGCGTGGCCCTCCTCGTCCATGAACTCGCGCATCGGCCGGCCGGTCATCTGCTCCGGCTGGTAGCCGAGCATGCGCGCCATGGTCGGATTGACGAAGCTGGTCAGGTCGTCGGCGCCGGTCATCCAGACGCCCTCGGCGGCGGTCTGGACGATCAGCCGGTAGCGCTCCGAGCTGGCGTGCAGGGCCTCCTCGGCGCGCTTGCGCTGGGTCATGTCGCGCAGCGCCAGCACGGCCAGCTCCTCGCCGGCCAGGGTCAGCGGCGACAGGTGGACCATCGCCGGGAAGCGGCTGCCGTCGGCGCGCTGCGCCGTCAGCACGCGGCCGGGCAGTTGCGGCCGGGCGAACAGCTCGCGGCCGCGGCCGTTGCTGCGCATGGCGTCGGGCACCAGCTGGTCGAGCGACAGGCCGGCCAGGTCGTCGGCGCAGTAGCCCAGGCAGCGCAGGCAGGCGGCGTTGGCGTGGCGCACGCGGCCGGCCTTGTCGGCCAACAGCATGGCGCCCGGCGTGGCGTCGACGATGGCGCGCACGCGCGCCTGCTCGGCGGCGTGGCGCTCGCCGATGTCGCTCAGCGTGCCGGCGGCGCGCAGCGGCCGGCCGTCGGCGTCGCGCTCGACCACCATGCCGCGGCCGAACATCCACTTCCAGCCGCCGTCCTGGCAGCGCATCCGGTATTCGCTGGAGAAGGCGCTGTCGGCGCCGGCCGCCGCGCCCAGGTAGCTGGCGATGTCGCGGCTGACGCGGGCGCGGTCGTCCGGGTGGACGTGCTCGATCCACTCGGCCGCCGACGGCGCGAAGGCGCCCGCCGGGTAGCCGAGCAGTTCGCCGTAGCGCGGCGACAGGGTCAAGCGCTGCTGCGCCAGTTGCAAATCCCAGACGCCCTCGCCGGCGCCCTGCAGGGCCAGGCCGGCCAGGCGCTCGGCGCCGTCCAGCCGGGCCTGGGCGCGGCGCAGCGCGGCGGCCAGGCGGCGTTGGCGCAGCAGGCCGAAGCCGCCGCCCAGCAGCAGCAGGGCGGCCAGCGCGGCGCCGCCCCAGCGCGCCAGCGACGGCGGCGCCGTCGGCGCGTAGAGGAAACCCTGCAGCGAGAAGCCGGCCGGCAGCATGCCGATCTCGACATAGGTGGCGGCGATGGCGCGCCAGCGCTCCGGATTGCTGTAGCCCAGCTCGATGAGTTCCTGCTCCAGCAGCGGCGCGGTGGCCTGGGCCTCGAACAGCAGGTGCTCGCGGCTGTGCCGGTGCGGGTAGCGGGCGCGGATCAGGTCGGCGATCTCGCCCCGGTGGGCCATGGCGTAGCGCCAGCCGCGCAGGGTCGCCGCGCGCATCGCGGCGGCGCGCGCCGGATGCTCGCGCAGCTCGCTCTCGGTGGTGTACAGGTTGTCGCCGTAGAAGTCGACCCCGGCCGCGCGCGGCGACACCAGCTCGTAGCCGACGTTGGCGTGCTGCAGCAGGAAGGGCTCCTCGGTGCTGTAGGCGGCGTAGGCGTCGACCTTGCCCTCGATGAAGTCGTCGAGGCGGTAGCTGTGCGGCACCAGGAACAGGCTGTCGAGGCGCACGCCCTGCTTCTTCAGGTAGGCGGTCAGTTCCTCGTTGTTATTGGACAGCATGACGCGGCTGCCGCCCCAGGGCCGCCGCTTGCCGTCGGCGTCGAGCCGCACCAGCAGGGCGGCGCCGGAGTGCTGGAAGATCGAGGCCAGCACCACCACCGGCTGGCCCAGGCTGCGGCTGAGCAGCAGGCTGCTGCTGCCGGTGCCGTACTGGGCGTGGCCGTCGACCACCTTCTGCACCGGGTCGACGCCCGGCTGCGCCTCGACCAGCGAGACGTCGAGGCCGGCCTCGCGGTAGTAGCCCTGGTCCTGCGCCGCGTAGTAGCCGGCGAACTGGAACTGGTGCTGCCACTGCAGTTGCACGCTGACCTTCTCGGCCGCCAGCGCGCCGGCCGGCGCCACGCCGAGCCAGACCCAGGCCCAGGCCGCCACGCAGGCGGCCAGGCCGCGCCCGGGTGGCGGCCGGCGCAGCGCGCGAGGTGACAAAAGACGGTGCAACAAGAGCTTCCCTTTCAACGTCGAAGTGGCCGGCGCGGCGCGGCGGCGGCGCCCGGTGGCTGGCCGATCCGGGCCACTATAGCATCGAAAAATTGCCCACAGTGTTAACTTTTCGCGCGCTGTGGCGGGGTCGATTTCGGCCTGAAAGTTTCGCCGAAAAGTCGCCATTCGCCGGGCCGGAAGTGACAAACGGAGAGATTCGGCGCGGCCGAAACATGCTAGGCGGGCGGGCGCCGGCGGCGCTGAAAGGATATTTCATCGCAAGCCAGTAAATGAAATATTCTTTCAGGCGCCGCCGGGCCGGCCGGCCTCAGGCGAAACTGCCGGCGAACTGGTAGCGGTGGCCGGGATGCCACATGGTGGCGATCGAGGCCACCCGGCCGGCCGAGCGGGTCTGCCGCTTCAGCACCAGGCAGGCCTGGCGCGTGTCGATGGCCAGCATCTCGGCGATGTCGCGCGGCGCCGCCAGCGCCTCGATGCTGTAGGTGGCGCCCTGCAGCGGCGCGGCCGCCATCAGGTACTCGTTGGGGGTGATGCTGGCGAAGTCCTGCTGCATGTAGTCGGGCGCGCACAGCGGGTTGACCCAGCGGTCCTCGACCTGGATCGGCACGCCGTTCTCGTAGTGTACGATGATCGAATGGAACAGCGGCTGGGCCGGCGCCAGGTCGAACTGCTTGGCCAGCAGCTCGCTGGCGCGGCCCCGTTCGAGCAGCTGCAGGCTGGAGCGGTGGGCGTGGCCACGGGCGCGGATCTCGTCGGCGATGCTCTTGATCTCGAGCAGCGTGGCCTGGTATTTTTGCTGCGCCACGTAGGTGCCGGCGCCCTGCCGGCGGGTCAGCACCTGCTCGGTGGTGAGCTCGCGCACGGCGCGGTTGACGGTCATGCGCGAGACGCCGAACTGCTTGACCAGCGCCTGTTCGGACGGGATCACGTCGCCTTCCTTCCAGGTGCCGGCGGCGATCTGCGCCAGCAGGTAGTCCTTGATGCGCTGGAAAATCGGGGTGTGCTCTTGCGTTGTATGGTCGTCCAAACGGCTTCTCCGAAGGCGCGCCCGAGCTGGGCGGCTGCGGCCATTCTAGCATCGCCGGCGCGGCGGTCCTAGTGCCGGGGCCGCCCGGGACGGGGCCGGGCGGGGCGAATTCAAAAGCAAGCAACGGAGTGGCGCACGCCGCGCCGCTGGCTAAGATGGCGGTATTGAACATCATCCGAGGGAGCAGCAGAATGAAGCACAGCCTGATGAAAAGCCTGACGCCGGCCGCCGGCCAGGGCGCCGCGCCGGCCGCCTACCGCAGCGACGAGCAGCGCTGGGCCGCCGTGCAGGCGCGCGACGCCGGGGCCGACGGCCAGTTCTACTATTCCGTGCGCAGCACCGGGGTCTATTGCCGGCCGTCCTGCGCGGCGCGGCCGGCCTTGCGCCGCAACGTCGCCTTCCACGCCAGTTGCGCCGCCGCCGAGCTGGCCGGCTTCCGCCCCTGCCTGCGCTGCAAGCCCGGGCAGCCGCCGCTGGCCGAGCGGCAGGCCGCGCTGGTGGCGCAAGCCTGCCGTCTGATCGACCAGGCCGAGCAGGCGCCCGACCTGGACAGCCTGGCCGCCGCCGTCGGCATGAGCCGCTTCCACTTCCACCGCGTCTTCAAGCAGCACACCGGCCTGACGCCGAAGGCCTGGGCGGTGGCGCAGCGCGCCCGCCGCATGCAGGACGGGCTGAACCGGGAGTCGTCGGTGACCGAGGCGATCTACGCCAGCGGCTTCAATTCCAGCGGCCGCTTCTACGCCGCCTCGCCGGCCGCCCTGGGCATGACGCCGAGCGCCTTCCGCGCCGGCGGCAGCGGCGCGGCGATCCGCTTCGCCATCGCCGCCTGTTCGCTCGGCGCCATCCTGGTGGCCAGCACCGACAAGGGCATCTGCGCCATCCTGCTGGGCGACGACCCGGACGCCTTGGCGCGCGACCTGCAGGACCGCTTTCCGCGCGCCGAGCTGCTCGGCGCCGAGGCCGACTACGAGCAGGTGGTGGCGCGCGTGGTCGGCCTGGTCGAGGCGCCCGGGATCGGCCTCGATCTGCCGCTCGACGTGCGCGGCACCGCCTTCCAGCAGCGCGTCTGGCAGGCGCTGCGCGAGATCCCGGCCGGCCGCACCGTCAGCTACACCGAGCTGGCCGCGCTGGTCGGCCTGCCCAAGGGCGCGCGCGCCGTGGCCGGCGCCTGCGCCGCCAACGCGCTGGCGGTGGCGATTCCCTGCCACCGCGTGGTGCGCAACGACGGTGGCCTGTCCGGCTACCGCTGGGGCGTCGAGCGCAAGGCCGCGCTGCTCGAACGCGAGGCCGGCAAATGAGCGCGGCGGCGCGGGTGGCGGCCATGGATTGGCCGGCGATCCAGGCGGCGCTCGATGAATTCGGCTGCGCGCTGCTGCCCGGCCTGTTGTCCGCCGCCGAATGCGCCCAGCTGAGCGCCTGCTATGCCCAGCCCGCGCTGTTCCGCAGCCGGGTGCTGATGCAACGGCACGGCTTCGGCAAGGGCGAATACCAGTACTTCGCCTATCCGCTGCCGCCGCCGGTGGCGGCGCTGCGCCGGGCTTTCTACCGGCCCTTGGCCGACATCGCCAACCGCTGGCAGGCGGCGCTGGGGCTGGCGCCGCGCTTCCCCGCCGAGCACGCCGACTATCTGGCGCAATGCCACGCCGCCGGCCAGTCGCGCCCCACGCCCTTGCTGCTGGAGTACCGCGCCGGCGACTACAACTGTCTGCACCAGGACTTGTACGGCGACCAAGTCTTCCCGCTGCAGGTGGTGGTGCTGTTGTCGCAGCCGGGCGAGGACTTCGACGGCGGCCAGTTCGTGCTGACCGAGCAGCGTCCGCGCATGCAGTCGCGCGCCGAGGTGGTGCCGCTGGCGCGCGGCGACGCCGTCCTCTTCCCGGTGGCGCAGCGGCCCGTGTCGGGCGGGCGCGGCGTCCACCGCGTCAACATGCGCCACGGCGTGAGCCGGCTGCTGGCCGGCCGGCGCCACACGCTGGGGCTGATCTTCCACGACGCCGCCTGAACCCGGCCGGCCCGCGCCGCCCGGGCCGCCCGGGCCGGCGGCGGCGCCCATGCGGCGGAATTGTTGCAATACGCACACAATTGCATAATTGTTTGTGTTGACAAAAAAAGATTTCAAATCGATTATCTGGGAGTGCGCCATGCTCGGGCCCGCCCTGGGGTGGCGCCGTGCGCCGTGCGCGCCGGAGGCCGCAGCGGCCTCGTTGCGGTCTTTTTAAGTGGTCGAATAGATAATCAGGAACGCATGACGCAACCAGAGAAAGAGCTGCCGCCGGGATTGATTTGCTTGTGTGTCGTGGCCGCCCATTATCAGATCGCGGTCAACCCCGCCCAACTTGCCCATATCGCCGGGGGCGGCCAGGATTTCAGCAGCGACGATATTCTCTCCAGCGCCAAGCTATTGAACTTCAAGGCCCGCGTGGCCCGGTTCCGCCTCGACCAGTTCGCCACGCTGCCGGTGCCCGCCATCGCCGAGGTGGCGGGCCTCGGCCACATCCTGATTTCAAAAATCCAGGACGGCAAAGTCATCTATATCGACCCGGCCAACGCCCAGTCGCCCCAGATCGCCGGCGTCGCCGAGTTTCACGCCGCCTGCGACGGCAGAGTGCTCCTGTTCCGGCCCGGCCAGGCCGGCGGCGACGAACACGCGTCGTTCGGTCTCGGCTGGTTTGTCAGCGCGGTCCTGAAATACCGGACGGCGTTGGCCGAGATCTTTATCGCGGCCTTCTTCATCCAGCTGTTCGCGCTCGCCACGCCGCTGTTCGTCCAGCTGATTATCGACAAGGTCCTTCTCCACGGCAACGTCGACACGCTCAATGTGCTGGCCTGCGGGATGTTGATCGTCATCCTCTTCGAAATGATTTTCGTCGCCCTGCAGGGATACATCCTGGCGCACACCTCGAACCGGGTCGACGCCCTGTTGGGCGCCAAGGTGGTGCGCCATTTGCTGCGCATTCCCTTGCGGTATTTTGAAAACCGGCGCGTGGGCGACACGGTGGCCCGCGTGCGGGAGCTGGAGAACGTGCGCCAGTTCATCACCGGGTCCTCCATCACGGCGATCTTGGACGGTGTGTTTGTGCTGGTGTTCTTGCTGGCGATGTTCTATTACAGCAAAGAGTTGACGCTGCTTACGATGACGGCCATCCCCTTGTTGATCGGGCTGACCCTGATTGTGCGATCCATGATGCGCAAACGCTTGAATCACCGCTTCAACTGCGGCGCCGACAGCAACAGTTTTCTCATCGAGGCCGTCACCGGCATCCACACCTTGAAGGCGTTGGCGGCGGAGCCGCAAATGCAGAGGAAATGGGAGGTGTTGCTCGCCAAATATTCCAGCGCGACGTTTAGCACCGGCACGCTCGGCGCCTTCGGCGGCGCGCTGGGGCAGGGGATAGAACGCTGCATCGGCCTGCTGGTCCTGTGGCTGGGCGCCTCCCTGGTCATGCAGGGCAAGCTCAGCGTCGGCCAGTTGATCGCCTTCCAGATGCTGTCCGGCCGGGTCACCCACCCGATCGTGCGCATCATCGAATTGTGGCAAGGTTTTCAGCAGGTCGCCGTGTCCGTCGAACGTCTTGGCGACTTGATGAACACCAAACCCGAGGTGCTCGCCCTGGGTGGCAAAGTCGCGCCGCGATTGCACGGCCATGTGCGCCTGGAGAAGCTCAGTTTTCGCTATGAGCTCGGGGGCAAGGAGGTGCTGTCCGATTTATCGCTGGATGTCGCCGCCGGCACCACGGTCGGCATCGTCGGCCGTAGCGGCTCGGGCAAAAGCACCCTGGCCAAGCTCTTGCAAAGCCTGTACGTGCCGCAGGGCGGCCGCATCCTGATCGACGGCCTGGACGTCCAGCAGTTCGACCTGGGCTTGTTGCGGCGCCACATAGGCGTGGTGCTGCAGGAGAATTTTCTCTTCAACGGCACCATCGCCGAGAATATCGCCACCCAGGCGCCGCACGCGCCGTTCGAGGCCATCGTCGAAGCGGCCAGGTTGGCCGGCGCCGACGAATTCATTTGCGAGCTGCCCGACGCCTACCAGACCAAAGTGGGCGAGCGCGGCGTCGCGCTGTCGGGCGGACAAAGACAACGCGTGGCGATCGCCCGCGCCTTGCTGGGCAATCCATCCATTTTGATTTTCGACGAGGCCACCAGCGCCCTGGACTACGAATCCGAACGGATCATCCAGCGCAACCTCGACAAGATATGCCAGGGCCGCACGGTGTTCATCATCGCCCACCGCCTGTCGACCATCCGCCACGCCGACCAGATCGTGGTGCTGGATGGCGGCGCGCTGCGCGAGCAGGGCAGCCAC
Organism: Rugamonas violacea; assembly: GCF_016461825.1. Taxonomy (GTDB): domain Bacteria; phylum Pseudomonadota; class Gammaproteobacteria; order Burkholderiales; family Burkholderiaceae_D; genus Rugamonas. Next base: position 46,078 of record NZ_JAEMNU010000008.1, read on the forward strand.
GCCGAGTTGATCGCGGCGGGCGGCATCTATGCCCATCTGTATTCGCTGCAGGCCGGGAGCGGGCATGAATAGCCTGGCGTTTTGGCGCCGTCCGCTGCGTTCCCGCTTGCGCGCGGCCTGGTCCGGCGTGGCCGATACGGCCTTGCCGGGCGGCGCCTTGACGGCGCGGGAGCGCCGCTTTTCCCCCCAGGTGCTGGATATCAGCGAAGCGCCGGCGGCCAAGGAATACCGCATCGTTTTGTGGGCCATCGTCGGGCTGACGCTGGCCATGCTCGCCTGGTCGCTGGTCGGCGATCTCGACGTGGTCTGCAGCGCGCCCGGCCGGGTGGTCGCCGACGGCGCGGCGGCGAGCATCCAAACGGCGGAGACCTCGATCGTCAAGCAGATCCACGTCAAGGAAGGACAGCGGGTGCGTCGTGGCGATGTCCTGGTCGAACTCGACGCGGCGCAGCGGCAGGCCGACGTGGCCGGTTTGGCCGGCCGGCAGGGCCTGACCAGTTTGAGTCTGCGGCGGCTCAAGGCGGAATTGGCCGGGGCCTCGAGCGCCGGCGTCGTCGAGCAGTCCAGGTCGGCGCAGGAGAACGCCCGGGAGCGCGCCTTGATGGCGGAGCGGGGCGCCGCGTTCGCCGCCAAACTGGCGGCGGCGCGGGCCGAGATCCTGGCCAAAAGCCGCATCGTCGACGTCGAGACGGCGCTGCTCGCCAAGACGGAAAACAGCGCCAACGCGGCGCGCTTGAAAGAAGTCCAGGCGGCGCCCTATGTGGGCAAGGTCCTCAGCCAGTTCGACTATGTCAGGTTGGAGGAGGCCGCCAGCGCGGCCGCCAGCGACATGGCGGCCCAGCGCCAGCGCCTTGCCGCGGCCGAGCAGGAGGTGGCGACGAGCCGGCAGAAACTGGTCGAAATCGGCCATGATCGCAAGCAGCAAATCCTCGGCGAAATCGGCGAGAAGTCGGCCAATCTGGAGGCGCTGGCGACCGATGGGGCAAAGGCCGAGGACCAGTTGAAACGGAAGAAGTTGAGCGCGCCCATCGACGGCACCATCCAATTCGCCGAGGCGAACACCGCCGGCCTGGTCTTGAACGCCGGGCAGACCATCATGACCGTGGTTCCCGACCGCGCGGCGCCGCTGATCGAGGTGGTCCTGAAAAACGAGGACATCAGCCAGGTCAAGATCGGCCAGCGCGTCAGCATCAAGGTCGACGCCTTTCCATTCCACCGCCACGGCGTCATCGCCGGCGACATCATGTTAATCAGCCCGGACGTGCCGGAGCGCGATCGGGCCATCGACAGAACGCCGCGCGAGGACGCCGAGAAAAAACGCAACCCCGGCTATCGTTTGTACATCCGGCCGTCGAAGAACCATTTTGTGGTGGATGGCAAGGTGGCGCCGCTGCTGTTGGGGATGTCGATCGTCGCCGACGTCAATCTGGGCAAGCGCAAGATTTACCAGTATCTGACCTCACCCATCTCTGAAAGCGTGGCCAACTCGCTGTCGGAAAGGTAATATGCGAAATATCAAATCGACACTGTTTTTCTTGGTCGCGCTCGGCTGCGGAACGGCCCACGGGGACGGCGCCCCACCGCCATCGAAAACAATTCCTGGGAACGAAAATAGCGTGAAATTTACTTTTGGCGGTTTGCATAGAATGCCGGACGGGAAGATCGAAATGAACGAGTCCTCCCTCATCAGCAGGAAGAAATTCGACGGCTTTGGCTGGGTGTTGAAAATCGCTCCCGCGCCGACCAGCCGGCGCTGGAAGGAGGCCTTGTACCTGCCGGCGCCGGCCGCCGGCTGGCGGCAACCGCCGGAGGGCATCCGCTACGAGGACAACGGCAGCATCGCGATCCGCGACGGGACGATGGCGCCGGGCGAGGAATTTTTGGGCAAGATGTGGTCCATCCTGCCCGAGGATGTGGCCGGTAGATACAAGCTGGTTTTGTTTATTGATGGAAAAGAAGTGCGGACTGAAAAATTCTCCATCAGCGATTGAGGCGGTTTTTCCCTGCATTCCCCTGTTTTTCCCGTGTTTCACCCTACTGTGTTTCACCCTCTATTGGAGCGCAATATGCCTGGCACCTACGACATCATCCAGTCCCAACTGCCCCTGGTTGGCGGCCTGGGCGGCCATAACCTGATCGCCATCCGCGACCCCGGCGGCAATATCATCCGGGAATATAACGGTCTGGCGACGTCGTCCGACGGCACCATCAAGGCGGTCGGCTACCTGCCGTCGGACATGCTGAAGGTCTACGCTTTTGATTCCGCGCGGTATTACTCCACCGACCAGCATCAGCAGGTGCTGTTTTCCACCAATAACTATTCCGAGATTGTCGACCGGATGGGCGCCATGAACCAGGCGGCCGGGGCCATGAACGCCGCCAACCTGAGTTATCCGTTTTTGGGCTTCGGCAAGAACAGCAATTCGGTCGACTCGACGCTGATATCGGCCATGGGCCTGGCCGAGCGGCCGATTCCGAACGGCGCCTGGATCATGCCCGGGGTCGGCGATATTTTGCTGCCCGACGCCGCCATCAACGCGATCAAGCAGAACAACAACATCAATTCGAACTACCTCAACGGGGCCAACACCGGCTCGCAGTTCGACAACTCCTGGCCGACCCCAAGCTACGGCGACGCCTTCAATAATTTCGTTTCCTGATGTAAATGATCGCCGACTTGCTCCTGCCTTTCAGCGTGCGCCGGTATGCGCGGGCGCAGCTCATATTGGCCGACGCCGAAGGCTTGTTCAGCGAGCGGGAAATCCTCGAGCGCTACGCCTTCGGCATCGATACGACGGGCGCGGGCGGCGCTTTTTCCGCCGATGAAAAACTGTTCCACGCCGAAAGATATGGTGGCAAGGGCTTGCGCACGAATGGCGGCGGGGTGCGTTGTGGCGTCGACGGCGACTGGTTGGTCAAGGGCGTGGGTTGCAACCAGCTGTTGGGCGAGAACATGAATTTTTGGTCCGCCCACGGCAGCCTGTCCTTGGCCGACGCCATCGGCGAAGCCTTATGGGCCAAGCTGCTGCAGCGCGCCTTGCCGTTCGGCGCGGTGCGCATTCCAGCCGTGATCGCCACCGGGGCGGCCAGCTGGGTGCGGGGGCCGCAGGGGGAAAAGCTCGCCACCAAGGGGGCCCTGCTGCTCAGGCAGGCGACGCATCGACTGGGCAGTTTCGAGCGCGCCGTCTACTTCCGCCCCGATGCGACGGCGGCGCCGATCGCCTTGTCCGACGCCGACCGGGTGCGGCGGGCGATCGCCGAGTTGCCGCGTCTGCTGCCGCGCCCACCCGCGCTGGGACAGCACGCCTGGGCCGACATGGACCTCAGCGAGCGCCTGTGCGCCGGCCTGCTGGAGATGGCCAGGCGATTTGCCGCGCAATTGGCGGCCGCCGCCGCCAAGCGCATCATGCACGGCGCGATGGTCTCGTCGAACATCGCCCTGGATGGCCGCTGGCTGGACCTGGGCTCGGTCACCGGCCTGCCCCGCTATGGCATTTCCAGGGTCTTCAAGACCTCCTTCTGGAACGAATATGTCCGCTTGATGGCGGGCATCAAGGATGTCGTCTTCTACATCAAAAAATACACCGATCCCGCATTGTTGACCCGGCCGCAGCTGTTGAGCGGCCTGGAAATGTCCGTGAAGGTGTTCTTTTATCAGGAGTTGGGGTTTCGCTTGCAACTGCGCGCCGGTTTTCCCGAGCAGGCGCTGCGCAAGCTGAGCTGCCATCCCGCCGTCGCCGCGCTGGGCAAGCTGTTCGTCGCGCTGGCGCAGGCCGGCACCAGCGTCGACGTGCCGGCCGGCCCGGCCGATCCGAATGCGATAGGCGATTACGACTTCGGCGCGATCGCCAAAATCCTCGCCGGCGGCGCCGACCGGGCCTGCTGCGAACCGCGTTTGCGCGGGGCGATTGGCGATCCGCGACTGCGGCGGCAAGTGCTTGAGCAGTATGTCGAGGTGGCCGAGATGCTGCGCCGCGAAGCCGCCGGGCATGGCGTCGACAAGCTCAACTTTTCCCGCCTGTGCGCCCTGAACGCGATGAAATCGGCGACCGACATGCATTTCTTCAGCCGCTCGGCATTGAACGCGCATGTCCGCGCGGTGATCGAGCGCGAAGCCGATGAGCGCCAGCTGCGGCAGGAGTTCGAAGCGCTCGCCGCGCACCTGGGCGACCAGGCCGACATGGTGTTGGCCGACACGGCCGGCTACCGCTGTGTCGTTTGGCGCGACGGCCGGTTGACCGTCGAGTTCGACGCGGTGCGGGGGCGCTGGCTCAGCGTGGTCGGCGGCGCGCGCGTGGCGCGCGACTGGGACGCCATCCTGGGCGACGCCTGCGCGGATTTTCCGGCCCCCGCCATGCGCCGGTATTGGGGCGACGATTTTCTTTGGTCCATGCCATGAGTAACTTCTATTCCAAATTTTCCGTCAGCGCCGGTTGGGGCTTCGAGCGCTATCACGAGCAGATCGGCTTCGCCGCCTTCTTGATGGCGCAAAGTCCGCAGGCCCAATTGATCGAGTTGCGCAGCGTGCGCGAATGGGTCGAACCGGCCATCCGCCACCGCCAGATCATTTTCGCCTTCGACGCCTTTGGCGCCCCGGCCGGTTTCGTCATATGGGCGACCTTGGCCGAGGACGTCGAACGGCGCCTGCTCGACGACCCCTCCTCGACGCTGCACGAAAGCGAGTGGAACGAAGGGGACAGGTTGTGGATTCTGAGCTTCGTGTCGCCCTTCGGCGACGCCGCCAAGATGGCCAGCCACATCAGGAGGACATTTTTCCACCACCACGCCGCCGCCTATTCGCTGCGCCGCAGCCCGAAGGGAAGGCAATCGAATGTGGTCGTTTGGAAGTTCCGCAAGCCGAAAGAATGAGGATTTTTTTTGAATAAGACTGGCCTGCGCGCGTATCTATTGTGTTCGACCCTGTTGTGCGCCGCCGCGTCGGCCGGCGCGATCGATTTGGCCCAGGCGGTCGACTTGGCGGCCGCCCGCGACCCCGGCTTGCGGGCCGGCCGGCACGCCTTCAACGCCAACCAGGAGTTGACGCAGCAGGCCCGCGCGGCGATGCTGCCGACCTTGAGCATCGTCGGCACGCCGAGCCACATCAAGGGAACCATTGCCTTCTTCGACTCCGAGCCGGTGCCGCGTTCCTTCAACTCGACGACCTGGAACATCAAGCTCAACCAGCCCGTCTTCCGCGCCCAGCACTGGATCGCCTATTCGCGTTCGGCCGCGCAGGTCGCGCAGGCGGAAATCCGCTACCGCATCGCGCAGCGCGACCTGTCGCTACGCATCTGCCAGGCCTATTTCGACATGGTCACCGCGCAGGACGACGCCATCGTCGCGCTGAGCCAGGAGCTGCTGGCGCGCGACAAGGTGTCGCTCGGACGGGACGGCGTGGTGATCGGCCAGGCCAGCTTGACCGAGCTGGGCGAGTCGCAAATCGCGCTGCAACGCAGCCGGATCGATCGACGCAAAATGCTCGGCGCGTATGCGGAAAAGAAAAGCGACTTGGAGAGCCTGGTGCGCGAACCCGTTGCGACGATAGTCAAGATCTCGAACAAAAAAAACCTGGAGTTTGCGCCGCAGTTGTTGAGCAGCGTGGAGCAGTGGACCGCGCAGGCGGAGGACAGCGCGCTGGAGGTGCAGTTGAAGGCGCTGGCCGTCGTCATCGCCGCCTACGATGTGAAGATGCAGTGGGCGGCGAACCTGCCCACGGTCGACCTGACGCTGACCAGGGGGCGCTTTGTCGAGGGCGGCAATATCGATCTGCCGCTGAGCGCGAGCACGGTGACGCGCTCCACGGTGCTCGGGCTGCAAATCAATATCCCGATCGTCAACGGCGGCGACACGCTGTCGCGCATGCGCCAGACCGGCGAGTTGAAGGCGCAGGCCGAGGAAGAACTGGAGGCGGCGCGTATCGAAACCCGGCAAAAGGTCAAGAACGCGGTCGCCGCCTTTCGGCGCACGGAGAGCCAGATACAGGACTTGCTGGTCGCCGTGCGCCTGGCGGAGGACTTGCTGGTCGAGGCGGAGTCGGCATATACAATGGGCGCGCGGACGCAATCCCACGTGGCCAACGCGCAGTTGCGCGTGCAGGCGCTGTATCGCGATCTGAACCGCGCCCGCTACGAGGCCTTGTTGCAGGGCATACGCTTGAAGGCTTTCGCCGGCAGCCTGTACCCCGAGGAATTCGCGCAGGTCGGGAAAATGATCCGCCAGAACGGCGAGGCGTATCGCAGCGAGGAGTTTGACCGGCTCAGCGAGCAATGAGGCTCGCCGCCGCTTGGCTCGCGGCGGCGGCCACCTATCGAGTCACCTGTTTGGAAGGATAGCGTTATGCGTATGAACCCGGCTGTTGCGACGATACTGGCCATTTCCATGTTGGCGCTGGCGCCGGGCTGCGCGCCGCAGCCGCATCGCGTGCATGTGCGTCCCGAAGTGATCGGCACCCTCAGCAAGGGCGGCGTGCCGGTGGCGCATGCCGATGTCCTGATCGGCAGCAGCGCCGAGTACCAGGCGCCCTGCAAGGACCAGCGCAAAGTCGCCACGACCGGCGAACGGGGCGAGTTCAGGATCGCGCCGGTGGAGGAGGAGGAGCTGTTCGGCTCCCCGCTCAACCCGCCGGCCACGGTGCAGAGATTGAACAATGTGTGTTTTCAGCTGCCCGGGGAGGCGGTCTGGTTTGGCGCCCAGTTGGTGACCCGGCAAAGCCAGGCGAGCAGCATCAAGCTCGCCTGCGATCCGCTGTTGCCGAAAAAAGAATCGGTGATTTCCATGCCGCAGATCTGCCACTAGCGGCGATGGCGATGGCGATGGCGGCGCGGCGCGGCGCCGTCCGGCTGGGCGGCTAGACCGGCTGCGCCTCGCCCTGCACGCTCTTCTGCGTCTGGTACAGCCGCGCGTACAGGCCGCCCTTGGCCAGCAGCGCGGCGTGGCTGCCCATCTCGGCGATGCGGCCGCCGTCGAGCACGACGATGCGGTCGGCGTTCTCGATGGTCGACAAACGGTGCGCGATGACCACCGTGGTGCGGCCTTGCATCAACACCTCCAGCGCCGCCTGCACCAGCCGTTCCGACTCGGTGTCGAGCGCGCTGGTGGCCTCGTCGAGGATCAGGATGGGCGCGTCCTTGTACAGCGCGCGGGCGATGGCCAGGCGCTGGCGCTGGCCGCCGGACAGGCGCAGGCCGTTCTCGCCGACCGCCGTCTGGTAGCCCTGCGGCTGGCGTTCGATGAATTCGTGGGCGTGGGCGGCGCGCGCGGCCGCCTCGACCCGCGCCAGCGACGGCGTCGGGTCGCCATAGGCGATGTTGGCCGCCAGCGTGTCGTTGAACAGCACCACGTCCTGGCTGACCAGGGCGATCTGCCGGCGCAGCGCGGCCAGCTGGTAGTCGCGCAGGTCGACGCCGTCGAGCAGGATGGCGCCGCTGCTGACGTCGTAGAAGCGCGGCAGCAGGCTGGCCAGGGTGGTTTTTCCGCTGCCCGAACTGCCCACCAGCGCCACGGTCTCGCCGGCAGCGATGTCGAGCGAGACCTGGTGCAGGGCGGGGCGGCTGTCGGCGTCGCCGGCCTGGTAGTGGAAGCCGACCGATTGCAGCGACAGGCGGCCTTCGGTGCGCGCCGGCGCCAAGGTGCCGCTGTCCGGCTCGGTGGCGATGTCGATCAGGCCGAACACCGATTCGGCGGCGGCCAGGCCGCGCTGCAGCGGCTCGTTGACCTTGGTCAGGTTCTTGATCGGCGACTGCATCGCCATCAGCGAGCCCATGAAGGCGACGAAGGCGCCGGGCGACAGCGCGCCGGCTTGGGCGCGCAGCAGGGCGAAGTAGATCACCGACGACAGCGTGATGCCGACCAACAGCATGATGACGCCGGAGTTGAGCGCGGCGGTGGCGGCGTGCTTGACGGCCAGTTGGCGGTTCAGCTTGACCACCCGGTCGAAGCGGCGCTGCTCATACGGCTGGCCGCCGAAGATCTTCACCACGCGCTGGCCGCTGATGCTTTCGTCGAGCACATTGGTCAACTCGCCCATGGCCTGCTGGGCGCTCTGGCTCAGGTGGCGCATGCGGCGCCCGGCGAAGGTGACGATGATGGCCACCAGCGGCAGCAGGCCGAGGCAGAACAGCGCCAGCTGCCAGTCGATGGCGAACAGCGACAGCAGGTAGCCGACCGTGGCCACCGAGTCGCGCACCAGCACGTTGAGCACGTTCAGGCCGGCCTGCGACACCTGGCTGGCGTCGTAGGCGATCTGCGACAGCGTGGTGCCGGTCGAGGAGTTGTCGTAGAAGTTGTTGGGCAGGCGCAGCACGCGGGCGAACATCGACTCGCGCAGATTGGCCTGCACCCGGCTGCTCAGCCAGGCCGCGCCGTAGTCGCCGGAGAAGGTCGACAGCATGCGCACCAGCGCCAGCGCGCAGATGATGGCGGGGATGGCCCACAGCGCCGCCTTCGACGGATCGTTCGGCAGCAGCACATGCAGCCAGCCCTGCACCACGCCGAGCAGGCCGCCGGCGGCGCCGCCATGGGCGCCGGCCATGCCGGCCATGGCGTTGCCGGGCGCCAGCGCGTCGACCACGTTTTGCAGTTGGCGGATCAGCAGCACGTCGGTGGCCGAGGCGATGGCCACGGCCAGCAGCGTGGCACCGACGATCAGGCCGTAGGGGCGGAATTGCAGCAGCAGGCGGAAGTAGAGTTGACGACTTTGCACGGGGGACGGGGAGTGGGCGGGGAAGGCTGCATTGTACCCGCCTTGCCCGGGAAGCAGCGGCGGCGCTGTGTTGCGAATCCGAAACATTGCGCGGCGCGGACCGGCTTCTACGGCGGCGCGAAACTGGCTACACTCTCCTCCATGCTGCTGAACCGCCGCGCCGGCCGGCGCGGCTTCCGAACGGAGAGAATCGATGCGCCTGAAACCCCTGCAGTGTTGCCTGTCTGTCCTGGCCGCGCTGGCCACCCTCGCCGGCGCCGCCGGCGCCGCCACCGTGATCGACAACGCCAAGGGCCACACCCTGAACGCCGCCGGCAAATTAATCAGCTTCTCCTCGCTGGCCTTCGACGACGCCGGCAAGATCATCGCCGTCGGCGACGCCAGGCGGGTGGCCGCCAAGGCGCCCGGCGCGCGCCACATCGACCTGGGCGGCAAGAGCCTGCTGCCCGGCCTGATCGACGCCCACGGCCACGTTTTCGGCCTGGGCCAGATCGCCGCCGGCATCGAGTTGTACAGCTCCACCTCGCTGGCCGGCGCGCTCAACAGCGTGGCCGAGTTCAGCCGCGCGCAGCCGCGGCGCAGCTGGTTGATCGGCAATGGCTGGAACCAGGAGATCTGGCGCCTGGGCCGCTTCCCCAGCGCCGCCGAGCTCGACACCGCCGAAGCGGCGCGCCCGGTCTGGCTGCGCCGGGTCGACGGCCACGCCGGCTGGGCCAACAGCCGCGCGCTGCAATTGGCCGGCATCACGCGCGAGACGCCCGATCCGGCCGGCGGCAAGATCGAGCGCGACGCCGCCGGCGAAGCCAGCGGCGTGCTGGTCGACGGCGCCATGGAGCTGATCGACCGGGTGCTGCCGGCGCCCACCGTGGCCGACCGGCGCGCCGCCCTCGACGGCGCCCTGGCCGGCCTGGCGCGGGTCGGCCTGACCAGCGTGCACGACGCCGGCATCGGCGTCGGCGAGGACGCGCTGTTCCGCAGCTACGCCGACCAGGGCAAGCTGAGCGCGCGGGTCTACGCCATGATCTTCGACACCGGCGCCGACTTCGACGCGCTGTCGGCCAAGGGGCCGCTGCACGGCTACGCGCGCGACATGTACGCGCTGCGCGCCGTCAAGCTGCTGTCCGACGGCGCGCTGGGCAGCCGTGGCGCGGCGCTGCTGGCACCCTACAGCGACATGCCGTCGACCAGCGGCCTGCTGTTCCACCGGGACGCCGAGATGCGGGCGCGCATGGAGAAGGCGATGAAAGCCGGCTACCAGGTCAACGTGCACGCCATCGGCGACGCCGGCAACCGCCAGATCCTCGACGGCTACCAGGCGTTGATCGCCAAGTACCACAACGGCGCGCTGCGCCATCGGGTCGAGCACGCCCAGGTGGTGGCGCCGGAGGACATCCCCCGCTTCAAGGCGCTGGGCGTGATCCCGTCGATGCAGCCGACCCACGCCACCTCGGACCAGAACATGGCCGAGCAGCGCGTCGGCCCGCAGCGCATCAAGGGCGCCTACGCCTGGCGCAGCTTTTTGGCGCAAGGCTCGAAGATCGCCTGCGGCTCGGACTTCCCGATCGAATCGCCCAATCCCTTCGAGGGCATCCACGCCGCCGTCACGCGGCAGAACAACGCCGGCGTGCCGGCCGGCGGCTGGTACAAGCAGCAGGCCATGACGCTGACCGAGGCGCTGCGCTGCTTCACCCTGGACGCGGCCTACGCGGCGCACCAGGAGAAGGTGATCGGCTCGCTGGAGGCGGGCAAGTGGGCCGACTTCATCGTCACCGAGCAGGACTTGTTTACTGTGCCGGCCGAACAGATCGGCAAGATCGAGGTGCTGCAAACCTGGGTGGCGGGCAAGCGGGTGTTCCAGAAGTAGGGCGGGGAGGGGCGGTGGCTCAGTCGTTTTGTGAAAGTGCCGCCGTCTCCGCGCGCTGTAGCGCTAACTCGCGACTACCGGTGCCGCCACTGGACCTGCGCCGCTCGGTAACCTGCGGGGGCACTCTGCATTGAGGAAGTTCATCACATTGACACCGCCTACGCTGGCCTCTGCAAATGCCACTGGACGAGCAAGAGACGGCAAATCTGCCGAAAAGGCTAATTCCTCAGGGCGCAATCGAAGTCCATTAATGCTCGAACGCACGGCTTCGATATGTTCATCGCTCGCTCCTCCCCTGTGCTTAAGCAGAGCGCAAACATCATTTCCCCATACAAGATCTTGGTCACGTGCTTCCCATGTGTCTAACTGCACGAGCGGAAGACCAACAGCTCGAAAAATTTCAGAAATGAATGTTGCGCAGGTCAAACCGTCACTTCCCCGAGGTGCTGTGTAACGGCCATTGGCATCAAAGTAAGCGTCTGCCCAGTGACGTCTTGAGTGGTTTGGTAATTTGATTGATGATGGCGTCACACCGCTGGGAAGCGGCGTAATCTCAGCGGGCTGCTGGCAGGTTGCAGTTCCAAGGCAAGAAATCATCAACCCGGTTGACGGGATGATCGGCAATATGCGTCAGCACGTGACGCAACCAGGCTTCGGGGTCGACACCGTTCAGCTTGGCCGTGCCGATCAGCGAATAGATCGCGGCGGCGCGCTCGCCGCCGCTGTCGGCGCCGGCAAACAGATAGTTGCGGCGGCCAATGGCCACGCCACGCAAGGCGCGTTCGGCCGCCGAGTTATCAATCTCGACGGCGCCGTCTTCGCAGTAGCGCAGCAGCGCCGGCCACAGTTTGAGCGCGTACAGGATCGCCGCCGCCGTGTCGGACTTGCGCGAGAGCGTGTCAAGCGTGGTGCGCAGCCAGCGTTCCAAGTCATCGAGCAGTGGACGCGAGCGGGCTTGCCGAACTTGCCGCCGTTCGTCGGGCGGTTTGCCCCGGATCTCGGCCTCGATTACATAGAGCTCCGCGATTCGGCGCAGTGCCTCGGTGGTCAGCGGCGTCGGTCGCGCCGCATGCAAATCGTGGAATTTGCGCCGCGCGTGCGCCCAACAGGCCGCTTCGTGGATCGTGCCGTCTTCGAACAAGACGTTGAAGCCGGCGTAGGCATCTGCTTGCAGCACGCCCTCGAACTTGGCCAGGTGTGTTTGTGGATGAATGCCCTTGCGGTCGGGCGTGTAGGCAAACCAGACCGCCGGCGGCGAGGTGTCGCCCGAAGGCCGGTCGTCACGCACATAGGTCCACAAGCGCGCCGTCTTGGTTTTGCCATTGCCCGGCGCCAGTACTGGAATCGGGGTATCGTCGGCATGCAGCTTCGATGCGGCCAGCACGTGGCGTCGAACGGCGTCGACCAGCGGACGCAGCAACGCGCTGGCGGCGCCGACCCAGCTCGCCAGCAGCGCGCGGTCAAGGTCGACGCCTTCGCGGGCGTAGATGACGGATTGACGATACAGCGGCAGATGATCGGCGAACTTGGCCACCAGAATATGCGCCAGCAGACCAGGGCCGGCGATGCCGCGTTCGATCGGTCGGCTCGGCGCCGGTGCCTGGATGATGGCATCGCAGCAGGCGCACGCCAGCTTGGGGCGTACATGTCGGATCACGCGGAAGCTGGCCGGTGTGAACTCCAGTTGCTCGGCCACGTCCTCGCCCAGCGGGCGCAGGCCGCCTCCACAGGCCGGGCAGGCATCGACCGTCGGCGCATAGACCTTCTCGTCACGCGGCAGATGATCGGGCAAAGGCCGGCGCACCGACTTCTTGCGCGGCGCTTGGTCGGCCGCCGGCATCTCGCGCGCCGCCTCGGCCTCGTCGGCCTGCAGGTCTTCCAGTTGCAATTCCAGCTGCTCGATCTGATGGTCCAGCTTTTCCGACTTGCGGCCAAACTGCATGCGCCGTAATTTGGCGATCTGCAGCTTGAGGTGTTCGATCTCCACGGCACGCGTGTTCAGTTGCTCGCGCAAGCCTTCCACCACCTCGTCTTGGGCGAGCAGCAGCGCCTTCAAGGCGGCGATGTCGTTGGGCAGGTCGGCTGGGCTGAGCATGCGCCAAGTTTACGCGAGCCCTGCAACGTTTACAAGGCCGACGTTGGTTTCCAGGTCCGTTCCGGCCGCCGCCAGTCTATGCCTTCAAGTAGCATCGACAGCTGCGCCTGCGTCAGCGCCACAGAACCGTTGCTGGCCTGTGGCCAGATGAAGCGACCGCGCTCAAGCCGCTTGGCCAACAAGCACAGGCCATCGCCGCTCCACCACAATAATTTGATCAGGTCGCCGCGCCGGCCACGAAACACAAACACGTGGCCGCTGAACGGATCTTCCTCCAGCGCCGTTTGCACTTTGGCAGCTAGGCCATTGAAACCGGAGCGCATGTCGGTGGTGCCGGCGGCAAGCCACACCTTGGTGCCGGCGGGCAGCCCGATCATCGCAGCACCCGATCCAATACTTGGGCCAGCGTGGCCGCGTTGGGCTGGCCTTCGATGCGGACACGGACTTCGCCCAGCTCTAACACGATGGTGCCGCCGGCGTCGCCATCGGCATCGGTGTTGTTCGGTGCGGGCGCCGACGGCGCCAGCACCACCGGCAACAAGCCATCGGCGCGCATCAACGCCGGCACACCGAGGCGGCCTTGCTGATACAGGCGGCGCCAGCTAAATACCTGGTTGGCGTTGACGCCGTGTTCGCGCGCGATGCGCGCGACCGAGGCGCCAGGTTCGAGCGATAACGCCACCAAGGCGCGCTTGAACTCCAGCGGATGCTGGCGATAGTGGCCGCGTGCGTTCTTTGAAATGACCGGTTGAAAATTTGTGTCCATAATCAGAATTTGTGGGCACAAATACTGTGCCAAAATTCGATCATGATTGACGGTGTTCAGGCAGTCCAGACGGCGCTAGGAAGACGCTTACGCATCAAATGAGCCATTGGCCGCAAGCAAATTGATACCGAAGTTAATGCTTGCCTTTCGGCTGGCCACAGCCCGCGCAATGGCAACCAAAATCTTGGAATTTGTCTTCTGGAACTCGGGAATCGTTGCTATCCAGCACTGATTCAAAATTGGGAATGATTCAGCAACAACATCCCGATGAAATCGAAGGTGTAAGAGTTGGACTCCATCCTTAGCCGAATGAAAGGCGAGTCCGATGTGGCTTCCGAATGCTCCTCGGGTCAAACCAATAGCGATTTGATCCCTAGAGAAAGTAAGGCTGGTGGAGTTGGCAAAGGCCATTCGGAAGTCAGACAGTTAGCCCTACGAGTACTTCGTCGGGATCAAGGCCGAAACGGCGCAGTGCGGCGGGCGCTTCACCTAAGGCATGCGCCCACCCCGGAACTGCATCTCTATTTGCAGCAGTTGCACGTAGCACGGCGACAAGGTGTTCGGCGTTCACACTATTCGAGGCGACACCTCTGAGATCCAGACCCGTTGGCCCGTGCTGAGTCATCGCCTCGAACACGTATTCAACCGTTTCGCTAATGGAGTCAACATCCGTCGATCCATGAATGGAGAACAAGTGCTGCTTCCATTTGGACGCCGACTTCAATGCTGCCGATTCCTGGACACGGGCCTGAAACACCTGCGCAGACGCAGCTTGACCAGGATATACAGCTGTGTTGTCCAAGTCTGGCCGCCCCCAGTTCTGCGCGCTAACCGACTCATGACCCAGGCGTGGCAATGACGCGCGGCTGGTGTGGGTAGACACATTTTGGGAGCCAACAGATACGTCGACAAATCCGGCCAGAGACGAACGAAGATCATTCATGATGTCCTCTTCCAAATTTCTGTTTGTAAAACCGACGACGTTGCATCAGCAAATCCATGCGTAATCCACTCATGCGCGGTATCAAACCAATTTCTCATCGAGCCTTCCGGCGACGTTACCGGAATGCCACGGGCAATCATATCAAGGCGCACGATCTTCTCGTGCGTCGAATCATTCACGGCGGATTGAGCTACAACATGCAGGCGACCTGCTCCATCTGGAAGTGAGTATGAAGTAGACCAGCTGAAGCGTTCTGGCTCGGGAAGGAATCGGTCTGCAGAAGTACTCCGGACATGGTCTACAAACATGTTGTTCGCATCAACGTGATTGAGCCCGTTTGATCCGGAAATGAAATTTACATAGGTCAGGTCAAATTGCCGGAGAACAGGCCTGCTAACATTAACATCGTCGAGAAATTTCATGAACGATTCGAAGTAGGTCTCAAAATCTCCGATGACCTTTTCATAGCTAGGGTAGACGTTCTGATCAAGTGTTCGTTTCCAGTTGAACAAGAACCGATCTTGCTGAACTTGGATTAAATTGCAGCCGTTTTCACTGATCATCCAAGTCCGACGAAGCGGGGGGAGATCGCTCCACGCATATTCTGGAATTGCGTTGCCATCTTGCTCAACCAGGGGCGCAAGAGGTGGCGCGTCGCTTGCGGACGGAAACTGTGTTTTGACACGGTCCCAAAAAGCACCGATGTGCACCGTTTCGATTGGCCCGGGACTCGCAAACAGAACGCCGCACGCGACCTCGAAAACTGGTGGGCTGTCGAACTTAACTGGAGTTCTCATAGCTTGGGATTCAATCGATCCAATGTGGTTAAAGATTGGAAAATTATCACGAACTGCAATCTGTAAGTGAACACTCGAAAACGGATAATTTTACGTAACTTACCACAGAAATTCATGCCCCTGTTGTGCGGTATACGCAATGCAGCAATTACCCAGAAGGAAAAATTGTGGATGTGGCGGAATTCTATTTTTCTTGGCTATGAGGTAATAATTTCGTCATTCCCCGTTCAATCCGTCGTTTCCCGTCAGGATAGGATCGCCCCGGAGGCTGGAGGGGCGTAGTATTTTTATCAAAAAAGAAACAAAAAACCGGTTGACTTGGTTGTATAGACAACCTATCCTTCAAGGATGCGCGGGCCGGCGCATGGATCGTCGTGTCCA
>NZ_JAEMNU010000008.1:61647-80739 GCF_016461825.1 Rugamonas violacea
CGCCCCACCAACCTGAGGAGCCACCATGACCATCCCTTCGAGCAGCCTGGACAACGATCCACGTTTTGACGCCAGCCGCGACATCCGCGCCCCGCGCGGCCCCGAACTGAGCTGCAAGAACTGGGGCGCCGAGGCGGCCTACCGCATGATCCAGAACAATCTGGACAAGGAAGTGGCGGAGAATCCCAAGCATCTGGTGGTGTACGGCGGCATCGGCCGCGCCGCCCGCAACTGGGCCTGCTACGACCAGATCCTCGCCTCGCTGCGCGAGCTGGAAGAAGACCAGACCCTGCTGATCCAGTCGGGCAAGCCGGTCGGCGTGTTCCAGACCCACGCCGACGCGCCGCGCGTGCTGATCGCCAATTCCAACCTGGTGCCGAAATGGGCCAACTGGGAGCACTTCAATGAACTCGACCGTCAAGGCCTGTTCATGTACGGCCAGATGACGGCCGGCAGCTGGATCTACATCGGCACCCAGGGCATCGTCCAGGGCACCTACGAGACCTTCGCCGAGGCCGGCCGCCAGCACTTCGGCGGCGACCTCAAGGGCCGCTGGGTGCTCACCGCCGGCCTGGGCGGCATGGGCGGCGCGCAACCGCTGGCCGCCACCATGGCCGGCGCCGTGTCGCTGACCATCGAGTGCCAGCAGAGCAGCATCGACTTCCGCCTGCGCACCCGCTACCTCGACAAGCAGGCCGCCAGCATCGACGAGGCGATCGAGCTGATCAAGCACCACAAGGCGGCCGGCGACGCCATCTCCATCGGCCTGCTGGGCAACGCCGCCGAGGTGCTGCCCGAGCTGGTCAAGCGCGCCAAGGCCGGCGGCGTGGTGCCCGACATGGTGACCGACCAGACCTCGGCGCACGACCTGATCAACGGCTACCTGCCGATCGGCTGGAGCGTGGCCGACTGGAAGGCGGCGCAGCACGACAGCGCGCGCCACGCCGCCCTGACCGCCGCCGCCACCGAGTCCTGCGCCGTGCACGTGCAGGCGATGCTGGACTTCCAGGCGCTGGGCGCCAAGGTGGTCGACTACGGCAACAACATCCGCCAGGTCGCCCTCGACCACGGCGTCGCCAAGGCCTTCGACTTCCCCGGCTTCGTGCCGGCCTACATCCGTCCCCAGTTCTGCGAGGGCCGCGGCCCGTTCCGCTGGGTGGCGCTGTCGGGCGATCCGGAGGACATCTACAAGACCGACGCCAAGATCAAGGAGCTGTTCCCGCAGCATACGCAGGTGCACCACTGGCTCGACATGGCGCGCGAGCGCATCGCCTTCCAGGGCCTGCCGGCGCGCATCTGCTGGCTGGGACTGGGCGAACGCCACATCGCCGGCCTGGCCTTCAACGAGATGGTGCGCAACGGCGAGCTGAAGGCGCCTATCGTCATCGGCCGCGACCACCTGGACACCGGCTCGGTGGCCAGCCCGAACCGCGAGACCGAGAGCATGAAGGACGGCACCGACGCGGTCTCCGACTGGCCGCTGCTGAACGCGCTGCTCAACACCGCCGGCGGCGCCACCTGGGTCTCGCTGCACCACGGCGGCGGCGTCGGCATGGGATACTCGCAGCACTCCGGCGTGGTGATCGTCGCCGACGGCACCGACGCGGCGGCCAAGCGCCTGGCGCGCGTGCTGGTCAACGACAGCGGCTCGGGCGTGATGCGCCACGCCGACGCGGGCTACGAGACGGCGGTGGCCTGCGCCAAGCGCAACCACCTGAACCTGCCTATGCTCCCGTAGGACCTCCGCTCCACCAATGATCAAGTCACCACCAAATAGAATCGAGACCCTACGCATGACACAAGCTAAGCACAACACCCTGACCCTCCTGCCGGGCAAGATGAGCCTGTCCGAACTGCGCGCCGTGTGGGCGTCGGACGGCAAGCTGGCGCTGGCCGCCGAAGCCTATCCGGTGATCGAGGCCTCGGCCGCCGCCGTGCAGGCCATCGTCGCCAAGGGCGACGCCGCCTACGGCATCAACACCGGTTTCGGCCTGCTGGCCAAGACCCGCATCCCGGACGAAAAGCTGGAACAGCTGCAGCGCAACCTGATCCTGTCGCACTCGGTCGGCACCGGCGCGCTGGTGTCGGACGCCGTCGTGCGCCTGATCCTGTTGATGAAGATCGGCTCGCTGGCGCGCGGCTTCTCCGGCGTGCGTCCGCTGATCGTCGACACCCTGATCGCGCTGTACAACGCCGGCATCATGCCGGCCATCCCGGCCAAGGGTTCGGTCGGCGCCTCGGGCGACCTGGCGCCGCTGTCGCACATGACGCTGGCCATGCTGGGCGTGGGCGAAGTGCGCGTCAACGGCGAGCTGCTGCAGGCCAGCGACGCGCTGAAGGCCGCCGGCATCGCGCCGGTGGTGCTGGCCGCCAAGGAGGGCCTGGCGCTGATCAACGGCACCCAGGTGTCGACCGCGCTGGCGCTGCACGGCCTGTTCATGGCCGAGCGCCTGCTGGAGGCCGGCATGGTCACCGGCGCGCTGTCGATCGACGCCGCCAAGGGCAGCGATTCGCCGTTCGACGCCCGCGTCCACGAGGTGCGCGGCCAGCCGGGCCAGATCGCCGCCGCCGCCATCTACCGCGAGCTGGTCAGCGACAGCGCGATCCGCGCCTCGCACCTGGTCGGCGACGAGCGCGTGCAAGACCCGTACTGCCTGCGCTGCCAGCCGCAGGTGATGGGCGCCTGCATGGACCTGATCGGCAACGCCGCGCGCACCCTGCTGATCGAGGCCAACGCCGTCACCGACAATCCGCTGATCTTCCCGGACGCCGCCGGCGGCCTGGCGCAGATCGTCTCGGGCGGTAATTTCCACGCCGAGCCGGTGGCCTTCGCCGCCGACACGCTGGCGCTGGCCATCGCCGAAATCGGCAGCATCTCCGAGCGCCGCATCGCGCTGCTGATCGACGCCACCTTGTCGGGCCTGCCGCCCTTCCTGGTGCGCGACCCGGGCGTCAATTCCGGCTTCATGATCGCCCACGTCACCGCCGCCGCGCTGGCCTCGGAGAACAAGTCGCTGGCCCATCCGGCCAGCGTCGACTCGATCCCGACCTCGGCCAACCAGGAGGACCATGTCAGCATGGCCACCTTCGCGGCGCGCCGTCTGGACGATATGGCGCACAATACGGCTGTCATCGTCGGTATCGAGTTGCTGGCCGCCGCCCAGGGCATCGACTTCCACCGTCCGCTGAAAACCTCGCCGCAGCTGGAGCACGTCCACGCCCAGCTGCGCAAGGACGTGCCCTTCTTCGACGCCGACCGCTTCTTCGCGCCGGACATCGAGGCGGCCAAGCAGATGGTGCTGAAGGGCGAGTTGAGCGCCTCGTGCAAGAGTTTGTTCACGCCGCTGCACCCGTAAGCAGCGGCCCGGATTCAGGGAACGATCAGATGGACTTCCATTTCAAAGCAGGCAGTATTCCTTTGCTGGTCTCGATGCCCCACGTGGGCACCGAGATCCCCGCCGACATCGCCGCGCGCATGACGCCGGCCGCCGCCGAGAAGGCCGACACCGACTGGCATTTGGTGCGGTTGTACGGCTTCCTCGAACAGATGGGCGCGTCGACCTTGTCGGCGCGCTGGTCGCGCTATGTGATCGACCTGAACCGGCCGCCGGAGAACACCAACCTCTACCCGGGCCAGGACACCACCGGCCTGTGCCCGGTCGACACCTTCCACCGCCAGCCGCTGTACGCCGGCGGCTACCAGCCCGACGAGCAGGAGGCCTTGCGCCGCCTGCCGCTGTACTGGGAACCCTACCACCGCCAGCTGCGCGCCGAGTTGGACCGCCTGCTGGCGCTGCACGGCAGCGTGGTGCTGTGGGACGCCCATTCGATCGCCTCGCAGGTGCCGCGCTTCTTCGAGGGCAAGCTGCCCGACCTGAACTTCGGCAGCGCCGACGGCAAGAGCTGCGACGACGGCCTGCGCGCCGCCGTGGTCGAGTCGGCGCTGGCGCAGGAGCGCTACACGGTGGCCGTCAACGGCCGCTTCAAGGGCGGCCACATCACCCGCCACTACGGCCAGCCGCAGTCGGGCGTGCACGCCATCCAGCTGGAGATGTGCCAGTCCACCTACATGGACGAGCAGGCGCCGTTCGGCTACCGCGCCGACCTGGCGCAGCAAATCCAGCCGCTGCTGGCGACCATGCTGCGCGCCGGCGCCGATTGGGCGCGCCGATGAGCCGCCTGTTCGCCCGCCACGCCCTGCTGCCGGAAGGTTGGCGGCGCGACGTGCTGCTCGAATGGGACGCCAGCGGCGACCTGACCGGCGTGGGCGTCGGCGCGCTCCCGCCGGCCGGCGTCGAGACGGCGCAGTACGCGCTGCCCGGCATGGTCAACCTGCATTCGCACAGCTTCCAGCGGGCGCTGGGCGGCCGCACCGAGAAGGCCGGCGACGGCCCGGACAGCTTCTGGACCTGGCGCGACCTGATGTACCGCTTCGCCCGCAACATCACGCCCGAGCACATCGAGGCGATCGCCGCCCAGCTGTTCTCCGAGTGCCTGCGCCACGGCTACACGGCGGTCTGCGAATTCCATTACGTCCAGCGCGCGCCGGACGGCGGCATGTATCCGCGTCCGGCCGAGACGGCCGAGCGGGTCGTCGCGGCGGCGCGCCTGGCCGGCATCGGCGTCACCATGCTGCCGGTGCTGTACAGTTATTCCGGCTTCGGCGAGAGCGCGCTCAAGCCGGAGCAGCAGCGCTTCCGCACCAATCCGGACGACGTGCTGCGCATCGTCGAGGCGCTCGAACCGCTGCGCGACCAGCAGACCGAGGTCGGCGTGGCGCCGCACTCCTTGCGCGCCGCCTCGGTGGCGCAGATCAACGAGGTGCTGCTGGCGCTGCCGGACGAACGGCCGGTGCACATCCACATCGCCGAGCAGAAGCAGGAAGTGGCGCAATCGGTCGACTGGAGCGGACGCCGTCCGGTGCAGTGGCTGCTCGACCAGGTCGAGGTCGACCAGCGCTGGTGCCTGATCCACGCCACCCATCTGATGCGCGACGAGGTCGACAACATCGCCGCCAGCGGCGCCGTGGCCGGGCTGTGTCCGACCACCGAGGCCAACCTCGGCGACGGCCTGTTCCCGCTGGAGGACTTCCTCGCCGCCGGCGGCCGCTTCGGCATCGGCAGCGACAGCCACATCTCGCAGAGCGCCGTCGAGGAGTTGCGCTGGCTGGAGTACGGCCAGCGCCTGCAGCACCTGCGCCGCAACATCGCCGTCTCGGCCGGGCAGCGCAACGTCGGCGACTTCCTCTGGCAAAGCGCCTTGCAGGGCGGCGCCCAGGCCTCCGGCCGGCCGCTCGGCGCGCTGGCGGTGGGCAAGCGCGCCGACCTGGTCGTGCTCGACGACGCCCACCCGAACCTGTGCGGACTGGAGATCGACGAGGTGCTGGGCAGTTTTATCTTCAGCGGCAACGACAACCTGGTCAAGGACGTCATGGTCGGCGGCCGGTGGGCGGTGCGCGACGGCCGCCACGTGGCGCAGCAGGCCATCGCCGCGCGCTTCAAGCAAACCCTGGCCGAACTGAGGGAGTTCCGATGACCCAATTGATCCAATATGCCAGCCTGCGTCCGGCGCCGTGGAAAAACGGCGGCGGCAGCACCACCGAAATCATGGTCTTCCCGCCCGGCGCCGGCTTCGACGAGTTCGACTGGCGCGTCAGCCTGGCGACCATCGCGCAGAGCGGGCCGTTCTCGGTCTTCCCGGCCATCGACCGCACCCTGGCCCTGGTCGAGGGCGACGGCGTGCTGCTCGACTTCGGCGGCGAGCGTTTCGTCTTGAGCGACAGCGACCCGGTGATCTCCTTTGCCGGCGAGGAGGCGGTGCACGCCACCGTGGCCGGCGGTCCGACCACCGACTTCAACGTCATGACCCGGCGCGGCCGCTGCCGCCACAAGCTGGAACGGCAGAGCGTGCGCGGCCAGCAGGCGCTGGCGCGGCGCAGCGGCACCAC
Organism: Rugamonas violacea; assembly: GCF_016461825.1. Taxonomy (GTDB): domain Bacteria; phylum Pseudomonadota; class Gammaproteobacteria; order Burkholderiales; family Burkholderiaceae_D; genus Rugamonas. The sequence goes on from NZ_JAEMNU010000008.1 coordinate 67,595, forward strand.
CTTGCTGTTCCTGGCCGACGGCGAGAGCCTGACCCTGCGCAGCGAGCAGGAGTGCATCGCGCTGGTGCGCTTCGACGCCGTGCTGCTCAGCGGCGAGCGGGAATGGAGCATGGCGGCGGCGCGGGCGAATGTGTTCGTCGTCGACATTGTCGTCGCCTGAGGCGACGCCGGCGCAAGCCAACGGCGCCCGTTGAAAACCGCCGGCGCCCATTGAAATCCAGCGGCGCCCATTGAAACCCAACGGCGCCCATTGAAACCCAACGGCGCCATCTAGGGTCAGACCCGGCGGGTCTGACCCTGGCTCTTTGCCGTTGGGTGGTTTTGCCGCCGCCAGCCCGCATGAGGCGCAAGTCCACCCACCAGATCAACCCACCGCAAGGCAAGCACTATGACAGCAGCATGGGACGTCCTGTTCACCAACATCCACTTGGCCACCATGGCCACGGCCGACGGCTACGGCGAGATCCTTGACGGCGCCGTCGCCGTCAAGGACGGCCGCATCGCCTGGCTGGGCCAGCGCGCGGCGCTGCCGCCGCACACGGCGGCGCGCCTGCACGACGGCGCCGGCTGCTGGCTGACGCCCGGCCTGATCGACTGCCACAGCCACATCGTCCACGCCGGCAACCGCAGCGACGAGTTCGAGGCGCGCCTGAACGGCGCCACCTACGAGGACATCGCCCGCGCCGGCGGCGGCATCATGTCGACCGTGCGCGCCACCCGCGCCGCGTCCGAGCAGGAGCTGCTGGCGCAAAGCCTGCCGCGTGTGGCGGCCCTGCTGGCCGAGGGTGTCACCACCATCGAAATCAAGTCCGGCTACGGCCTGACCCTGGAGTCCGAGGCGAAGATGCTGCGCGTGGCGCGCCGCATCGGCCAACTGCTGCCGGTCGGCGTGGCCACCACCTTCCTCGGCGCCCACGCGCTGCCGCCGGAGTTCGCCGGCCGTGCCGACGACTACGTCGACGCGGTCTGCGCCATGCTCGCGCCGCTGGCCGCCGAGGGCCTGGTCGACGCCGTCGACGCCTTCTGCGAGCGCATCGGCTTCTCCAACGCGCAGACCGAGCGCGTGTTCGCGGCGGCGCGCCGCCACGGCCTGCCGGTCAAGCTGCACGCCGAGCAGCTGTCCGACCAGCGCGGCGCCGAGCTGGTGGCGCGCTACGGCGGCCTGTCGGCCGACCACCTGGAACACCTGGGCGAGGCCGGCGTGGCCGCCATGGCCGCCGCCGGCACGGTGGCGGTGCTGCTGCCGGGCGCCTACTACTTCTTGCGCGACACCACACCGCCGCCGGTGGCGGCGCTGCGCGCGGCCGGCGTGGCGATGGCGGTGGCGACCGATTGCAATCCCGGCACCTCGCCGATGACCTCGCTGCTGCTGGCGATGAACATGGTCTGCACTCTGTGGCGCCTGACGCCGCGCGAGGCGCTGGCCGGCTGCACCATCCAGGCCGCCCGCGCGCTCGGCCGGCAAGGCGAGATCGGCAGCCTGGAGTTGGGCAAGCGGGCCGACTTCGCGCTGTGGCAGATCGCCCGCCCGGCCGACCTGTCCTACGCCATCGGCTTCAATCCCTGCCGCGCGGTGGTCAACGGCGGCGTGGCGCGGGCGCCGCAGGTGGCGCCGGCCGCAGCGATTTAGAGATAAGCTTCCAAATTCCAGCCCAAGGCGCGGGCGTTCAGGTACATTATTACGGTTGTTTTCCTTGTAAAACGCCCTCGTACCTGGATCGCCATGTCTGCCTTGCCTTTGTCTGTCGCCCGCAGTTCCCTGCACCTCGCCGTACTGCTGACCCTGAGCGCCTGCGCCGTGGCGCAGGAACCCACACCGCCGCCGGCGTCGCCGCCCGTGCCCGCGCCCGCGCCGACATCGGCGCCGACAGCGACGCCGGCCACGCCGGCACAGCAGGCCGCCGCCGTGGCCGCTGCTGTCGCCGCCGCCGGCGCGCCCAAACCGTTTGCCGAGGTGAGCCGGGGCGCCGCGCATATTCCCGGCTTCATCGGCCTGTATCAAAAAGACGAGAAGGTGTGGATCGAGCTGCGTCCCGAGCACTTCGACCGGCCGATGTTCATGTCGCTCAACATGCCCAGCGGGATGGGCGAGCGCGGCATCTACGGCAGCCAGATGGGCGAGAGCCACGTGGTCTACTTCCACCGCATCGGCAACCTGGTGCAGCTGATCGCCAAGAACACCGAGTACGGCGCGCGCGGCGCCACGCCGCAGGCGCTGGCCGTGGCGCAGGGCTACTCCGACAGCTTGCTGGCCAACGCGGTGGTGGCCAGCGCGGCCCACCCGCAGAGCCACGCCGTGCTGATCGAAGCCAACGCGCTGCTGTTCGGCGACATCGCCGGCTACGCCACCGCGCTTGAATACGCCTTCCGCATCCCCTTCGTGCCGGACCCGCGCAACAGCAGCTTCGTCAGCATCCGCGCCGACGAGGCGATGACCGGCCTGAGCGTCAACGCCCACTACGCGGTGCCCAAGCTGCCGGTGCCGCCGCTGGGAGCGGCGGCGCTGGCCATGCCCGGCCCGCCGACCACCTTGCCCGACCCGCGCAGCATGTTCCTCGGTTTCTACTACAGCTTCATGCCGCTGCCGGCCGAGCCGATGCATGCGCGTCCGGCCGACGACCGCATCGGCCACTTCGTCAGCACCAGCTACGACTTCTCCGACGACGTCAAGCCGACCTTGGCCAACCACGTGGTCGACCGTTGGCGGCTGGAGAAGCGCGATGCGGCGCTGGCGCTGTCGGAACCGAAGCAGCCCATCGTCTACTGGCTCGACAAGAACATCCCCGAGAAGTACCGCGCCGCCGTGCGCGACGGCGTGCTGGCGTGGAACGCGGCCTTCGAGCGTATCGGCTTCACCAACGCCATCGAGGTGCGCCAGCAGGGCGAGCAGGACCGCTTCGACACGATGGACGCGCGCCACGCCTCGATCCGCTGGTACGTCGGCAGCGACGTCGGCACCGCCATCGGACCGCACCAGGTCGACCCGCGCAGCGGCGAGATCCTCGACGCCGACATCGCCATGTCCGACGTCTTCGCCCGCCGTGTGCGGCGCATGGTGGCCGAGGACGGCCCGGCGCTGCCGGCCTTGCCGCTGAACGGCCGCCACGAGGCGCGCTGCGCCTACATGCAGGAGTCCGAGCAGGAGCTGGGTTTCGCCATGGGCCTGCTGGAGGCGCGCGGCGAGATGGCGATGGACGGGCCGCAGGCCGAGGCGGTGGCGCAGGCCTATGTGCGTTCGATCATCATGCACGAGGTCGGCCACACGCTGGGCCTGCGCCACAACTTCCGCTCGTCGACCATCTACAGCATGCAGCAGTTGCAGGACCCGGCCTTCACCAGGCTGCACGGCCTGAGCGGCTCGGTGATGGACTACACGCCGTTCAACCTGGCGCTCAAGGGCGAGCCGCAGGGCGATTACGTCGCCTCGGCGCTCGGCCCCTATGACTACTGGGCCATCGAGTACGCCTACAAGCCGATCGAGCCGGCGCAGGAAAAGGACGAGCTGGCGCGCATCGCCGGCCGTTCCAACGAGCCGCTGCTGGCCTACGGCACCGACCAGGAATCGGGCGGCTACAACTCCGACCCCGATGTCAACGTGTTCGACCTGGGCAGCGATCCGCTGGCCTATTACCAGAAGCGGCTGAGCATGTCGCGCGAGCTGTGGGACCGCGTGCAGACGCGCGAGCTCAAGCCGGGCGAGAGCTACGCCTCGCTGCGGCGCAGCTTCGACTTCGGCTTCGCCCAGTTTTCGCGCACCATGCCGGTGGTGGTCAAGTACGTCGGCGGCGTGACCTATCTGCGCGACCACGCCGGCACCGGCCGCGCCACCTTCACGCCGGTGCCGCTGCCGCGCCAGCGCGCCGCGCTGGCGATGCTGACCAACAGCCTGTTCAAGGCCGACAGCTTCAAGTTCGCGCCGGCCCTGGTCAGCCGGCTGGGCGCCGACCAGTTCGAGGGGCGCGGCCGGCCCGACGTGTCGATCGGCGCGCGCGTGCTGACGCTGCAAAAATCGATGCTCGACCAGCTGCTGTCGGACCAGGTGGCGGCGCGTCTGCTCGACTCGCAGGAGAAGCTGGGCGACGGCGTGCAGGGACTGAGTCTGGGCGAGTTGTACGCCTCGGTGCAGACGGCGGTGTGGAGTGAGCTCAAGGGCGGCAAGGAGATTTCCACCATGCGCCGCAACCTGCAGCGCGAGCATTTGAAGCGGCTGACGGCGATCCTGCTGCGGCCCTCGGCGGAGACGCCGGCCGACGCGCGCAGCCTGCAGCGCGAGAACGCCATCGAGTTGCAGCGCGATTTGCGTGCCGCGCTGGCCAGGGCCGCCGGCCGCGAGACCCGCGCCCACCTGTCGGAGAGCGTCGAGACGCTGGGCCAGGCGCTGAAGGCGGCCATGCTGCGCGCCGGCGCCTGAGTTGGCTTCGGCCCCGGGTTGTCCGCGCGCCGCGCCGCGCCGCCGCTGCCATGCTGCCACGCCGCCACGCCGCCACGCCGCCATGCGCCATGCGCCATGCGCCATGCGCCATGCGCCATGCGCCGCGCGGTGGCGCTAGTCTGCGCCCGAGCCGCTGCTGGCGGCCGGCGTGGCAATGTCGGCGGTGGTAAGCTGAGGGATTGTCCATCCGAACCGGAGAGTGCGTGCGCACCACTGCAGTTGTTTTGCCCTTGACCGTCTTGCCGCGCCAGCCGCAGGCCATGGCCCGTCTGTCCTGGCTGGGCCAATTCGCCAGCCTGCTGCTGGCGGCGTTGTTCTGGCTGGCGCTCGCGCCGCGCGCCGCCGATGCCGCCGATGCCGCCGCGCCGGCGGGAGCGGCGCTTGCCGCGTCGGCGCCGCAGCGCCCGGCCGGCACGCTGCACATCGGCTCCAAGCGCTTCACCGAATCCTACATCCTCGGCGAGCTGCTGACGCAGACGGCCGCGCCCCACGCGCGCAGCGAGCACCTGCAGGGGCTGGGCAACACCGCCATCGTGCTGGCGGCTCTGCGCGCCGGCAAGATCGACGTCTATCCCGAGTACCTCGGCACCATCGATCTGGAGATCCTCAAGCACCAGGGCGACACCTCGCTCGAGCAGATCCGCCGCGAGTTGCTGCCGCTCGGCCTGGGCGTGGCGGTGCCGCTGGGCTTCAACAACACCTACGCGCTGGCCATGCGCGCCGACGCCGACGTGCGCACGCTGAGCGAACTAGCGGCGCGGCCTGCGTTGCGCTTCGGCTTGTCGCATGAGTTCATCGGCCGCGCCGATGGCTGGCCCGGCCTGGTGCGGCGTTACGGCCTGCACCAGCACCCGTCCGGCCTCGATCACGGCATTGCCTACGAGGCGCTGGCGCGGCGCCAGGTCGACGTGATCGACATCTATTCGACCGACGCCAAGATCCGCCAATACGGCCTGCGCGTGCTGGACGACGACCGCCACCACTTCCCCCGCTACGACGCCGTGCTGCTGTACCGGCTCGACGCGGCGGCGCGCTTCCCGGCCGCCTGGCACGCCCTGCTGCAACTGGAGGGGCGCATCGGCGTGGCCGACATGATCGGCATGAACGCGGCCGCCGAGATCGACGGCCAAGGCTTCGCCGCCATCGCGCGCGATTGGCTGGCGGCCCATCCGGCGGCAGCGGCGTCGGCGTCGGCGTCGGCGCCGCAGGCCGCCACCATCGCCGCCGCGCCGCGCGCCGGCCTGCTGGCGAAATTGTTCGATCGTGATCTGTGGCCGTTGACGCGCCAGCACCTGACCCTGGTCGTGCTGGCCGTGCTGCTGGCCTGCGCCGTCGGTGTGCCGCTGGGCGTGCTGGCGGCGTACCGGCCGCGTCTGCGCCAGGCGGTGCTGGCCTTGGTCGGCGTGTTGCAGACGGTGCCATCGCTGGCCCTGCTGGCCCTGTTGATACCGTTGTTGGGGATGATAGGCACGGCGCCGGCGCTGGTGGCGCTGTTCGTCTACGCGCTGCTGCCCGTCGTGCGCAACACCTGCACCGGCCTGCTGCAGGTGCCGTCCGGGCTGCGGTTGGCGGCGATGGCGCTGGGCCTGCGTCCGCGCGACCGCCTGCTGCGCATCGAGCTGCCGCTGGCGCTGCCGGTGATCTTGGCCGGCGTCAAGACCGCCGCCGTGATGAGCGTGGGCACCGCCACCATCGCCGCCTTCATCGGCGCCGGCGGCTACGGCGAGCGCATCACCATCGGCCTGGCGCTGAACGACAACGACATGCTGCTGGCCGGCGCCATCCCGGCGGCGCTGCTGGCGTTGCTGACCCAGGGCGCCTTTGAACTGGCCGAACGCCTGCTTGGCCGCGCGCCGTCCGGCCGCGCCTAGCGCCGGCGCGCTCCGCTCAGAGCGAATGCAGCTTGCTGCGCACCTCGATGACTTCGCGGTGCAGGATGCGCTCGGCGTAGAAATCGTTCTCGCGCTGGGCGGCGATGGCTTGCAGGTCGCGTGTGTAGCGGTCCAGCCGTGAGCGCAGGTAGGCCTTGTAGACGAAGGTGGCAAGTGGCGACAGCTTGGTCATGATGGCTCTCCGGGACGGTGTGGTTTCGTTCATTTTGCGAGCGCGCCGGTCCTTCATTTTGCGCTGAATCAATGGACGTTCCGAAAGCCGAGTTGCCGCGCTTCATCGCCGACCCGGCGCGCCGAACCTTTGTGCCAGCGCAAGGCGTCCGCCGCGCCAGATGTCATGCTGCTTTTTTGGTCCGCGCCGACAGGCGCTTCGCACAGGAGGGTAATCGCATGCTGGCAATCGCACTATTATCGGGGGCCGCCGTGGCGGTATGGGGCTGGCGCTGGCGCGCGCGGCGCGCGGTGGAATGCGCCGGTCCGCCGGAGCAGGTCGGCATGCATGGCGGCTTGGTGGCGCGGCGCCATTGAGGATATGTCTTGCGCCTGTCGGCCGCCCGAGTGTAAGCAGCTGTCAGCGGGCGTAAGGAAATGTAAGGGGGCGGGATTTCCATCGATGGCGGCGCTATAGTGGGGCCGTTGATTCATCTCCCCTCCCACTGACAAGGGCTTACACCCACGAGGCGCCCGGCGCCCGTGGGGTTTTTTTTGTCCGTCGTCTAGGTGGCGCTTTCAAGCTTGAGCCCGGCGACCGCTGCCGGACGGTCGGGTTGCAAAGCCCAGGCCACGCTGGACAGGCACAGCACCATGCCGGCCAGCTCCGTCAGGCCGGGCCGGTAGTGCTCCAGCTGGATCGACAGCAGCACCGAGATCACCGGCGTGACGACGACGACATACACCGCCTTGTGCGCGCCGATGCGGTGGATCAGCGTGAAGTAGGCGGCGAAGGCGATCACCGAGCCGAACACGGCCAGGTAGAGCAGGCCGGCCCAGTAACGAAGCGAGCTCGGCAGCACGAAGGGCTGGCCCATCAGCAAGGCCCAGGCCGCCACCATCAGCGCACCCCACAGCATGGCCCAGGCCATGGTCAGCAACACGTTCGAGGATTGCTCGCGCACCTTGACCACCAGCACGTTGCCGACCGAGCTGGCGAAGGTGGCCAACAGCGCCAAGCCCAAGCCCAGCAGGAAGTGACCGCCGCCGTTGCCCATCTCGCGCCAGGCCGACTCGAGCGCGCGCAGGAACAGCAGGACCACGCCGCACAGCGCCAGCGCGGCGGCGCACCAGGTGCGCCAGGTCAGCACCGTGCCGAAGGCGATGCGGCTGCAGATCGGATTCCAGAACACCATCAAGGCGAACAGCACGCCGACCATGCCGGAGACCAGGTATTGCTCGGAACTATAGGTGCAGATATAGCTGAGCGCGAAGGTGGCGCCGCCCTGCAGCAGCAGCCAGCGCTGCACGCGCCAGGGCAGCAGCAGGCGGTCGCCGCGCAGGCGGCACCAGGCGAACAGGACGGCGGCGGCCAGGCCGAAGCGGTAGGCCACCGAGACGGCCGGCGCGACTTCGCCCAGTTGCAGCGTGATGGCGAAAAAGGTCGAGCCCCAGATCAGGCAGGCGGTGAGGAAGAGGAGGGGAGATGACATCATGCAAGTATACGGGAGATCGCCGGGCCGCGTGGCGGCGGCCGTCGAAATTTCTCACGGGCATCTTGATTGGCATGGCTGCAACGGCCGGACTTGACGCCGCGCAGGCGCGCGGGTGATCGTCGGCGAATTGTTTAAATTGAAAGTATTATGAAAAACTAATGAAACGAAACGTGGAGCAAGAATATGTCGATCAAACTGGGAATCCGGGTCGCCAGCCTGTTGGCCCATGTGGTGATGAGCACGGCGCTGGTGGTGTGGCTGGCCGAAGACGCGGCGGCGTCGTTGCCGCCGGCCTTCCAGATCGTCGCGCACAATTGAGCCGGCGCCGGCGCCGGCTCGATACCGGCGCGGCCTAGTGGCTGACGCGGGTCTTGCGGCCGTCGGACAACAGGCGCACGCGCTCGCCGGCGCGGAAGGCCTCGTCGGCGTCCTGCACGATGGCGCGCAGGTCGCCGTTGTCGAGGCGCACGGTGATTTCGATGCCTTTGCCCTTGCTGATGTCGGACTCGACCTTGTTGCCGATCATGCCGCCGGCCACCGCGCCGACGATGCCGGTGGCGATGGAACCCCTGCCGCCGCCCACGGCCGCGCCGGCCAGGCCGCCCAGCGCGGCGCCGCTCAGCGTGCCGGTGCCGGAGTTGCCCTTGTCGATGCTCACCTCGCGCACCGATTCGACCGTGCCCATGCGCACGGTTTGTTCGTTCTGCGCCTGGCGCGCCGAGTAGACGCTGCCGGAATTGGGCGCGACGACGCAGCCGCCCAAGGTGACGGTGACGGCGGCGATAAGGCTGAGGCTAAGCAGGGATTTCATGCGGGACTCCAAAAAGTGTGGGAAGGGCGGTGGTGCCCCGCTGCGCATCGATAGCCAGCGGCGACTCTTCCCAGCATAAAGTAATTTCGATTTGGCAACTACTTCAAAGTGGTAAGTATCTGTTACGGCGCCACAGTCTGAACAGGCCGGGCGCCGGCGGCGCTTAGGCCAGCAGCGACCGCAGCACCGGTTGCAGGATGGCCTTGCCCAGCTCGACGCTGCGCGGACCGCTCCAGCCGGCCTCCGGATCGGGATCGTTGGCGTTGTCCTTGAACGGCATCTCCAGGGTCAGCGACAGGCAGCCGAAGGCGTGGGTGATGTGCGGCGAACCCATGGTCAGGGTTTCCGGCGTGAACGGCGTGACGCCGTAGCCATGCACATCCTGGAAGTCCGGGCTGGCCACCTTGAAGTCGTCGACGAAGCGCTGCTGCTCGGCGGCCTGGGCGGCGCCGAAGGTTTCCAGCGACTCGCTGCCGGCCACGAACACATACGGCAGACCCTCGTCGCCGTGGATGTCGAGGAACAGGTCGCAACCGATCTCGTGCATCTTCTGCTTGACCAGGAACACCTCCGGGCTGCGCGCCATGGTCGGCGTCATCCATTCACGGTTCAGGTTGGCGCCGGCCGCGTTGGTGCGCAGGTTGCCGCGCACCGAGCCGTCCGGGTTCATGTTCGGCACCACATAGAACACCGCCTCGTTCAGGCACTGGCGGCCGAACGGGTTGGCCGGATCGAGCAGGGCCTCGACCATGCCTTCGACGAACCACTCGGCCATCGTCTCGCCCGGGTGCTGGCGGGCGATGACCCAGACCTTCTTCGCGCTGTCCGGATCGCCGATCACCAGCAGGTTCAGGTCGCGGCCCTCGACGGTGCTGCCCAGGTCGACCTGCTTGACCAGCGGCGACAGTTGCGCGCTGTCGAGCAGGGCCAGGTGGCGTTCCCACGAGTACGGCTCGAAGTAGGCGTAGTAGACGCTGTCGAATTCCGGCGCGTGTTCGATGGTCATCACCTTGCCGTCGTAGCTGGTCGGCACGCGGAACCAGGTTTCGCGGTCGTAGCTGGCCACGGCCTGGTAGTCGATCCAGCCGTCCGGGTAGGCGGAGGAGCCGGCGTTGAGGAAGCGCATGTTCAGCGGGGTCGCCCGGGCGCCCTGCACGCGGAAATAGAACCATTGGACGATGTCGGCGTGCGAGTCCTTGCGGATGTTGAGCTCGATCGCGGACGGGTCTTCCGCGCGCAGCACCTCGATGGCGCCGGCGTCGAATTGATGGCTGATTTTGATGGACATTGCTTGATTCCTGTTGAATTCAATGTAAATAGCATGGTTTGCGCTTGTGGCGCATGCCGCCATGATACTACTTCGGCAAGCCCGGCCGCGCGCCATGTGGTCATTGCAAGCTTGTCAATCTGCCTCTACACTGGCACGGCGTCGATGGCCGGCTTGTCCCGGCCAGTGTTTTTCAAACGAATAATTCTTTGGAGACTTACACATGGAACGTCGTTCCTTCCTGAAAAAATCCGCCGTGGGCGCGTCGGCCGCCGCGCTGGCCGCGCCGGCCTTGGCGCAGGCCCTGCCCGCCGTCAACTGGCGCCTGGCCTCCAGCTTCCCCAAGACCCTCGACACCATCTTTGGCGCCTGCGACAAGTTCGTCAAGCGGGTCGCCGAGCTGACCGGCGGCAAGTTCGTCATCCGTCCCTTCGCCGCCGGCGAGATCGTCCCCGGCCTGCAAGTGCTCGACGCCGTCCAGGCCGGCACCGTGGAGATGGGCCACACGCCGTCCTACTACTACTTCGGCAAGGATCCCACCTTCGCCTTCGACTGCGCCGTGCCCTTCGGCCTGACCTCGCGCCAGCAAACGGCGTGGATGGACCAGGGCGGCGGCCGCGAGCTGACGCGCGAATTCTTCAAGGGCTACGGCATCGTCAACTTCCTGGCCGGCAACACCGGCACGCAGATGGGCGGCTGGTACCGCAAGGAAATCAAGTCGGTCGCCGACCTGAAGGGCCTGAAGATGCGCGTCGCCGGTTTCGCCGGCCGCGTGATGGAGCGCATGGGCGTGGTGCCGCAACAGATCCCCGCCGGCGACGTCTACGCCGCGCTGGAGAAGGGCACCATCGACGCGGCCGAGTGGGTCGGCCCCTACGACGACGAAAAGTTGGGCCTGGCCAAGGTCGCGCCGCACTATTATTCGCCCGGTTGGTGGGAGGCCGGGCCGCAACTGTCGTTTTATATCAACATCAAGGAGTGGGAAAAGCTGCCCAAGGAATACCAGGCGGCGATCGAGGCGGCCAGTTACGAGTGCCACGTGGTGATGCAGGCCGAGTACGACGCCAAGAATCCGGCCGCGTTGGCGCGCCTGATGAAGAACGGCGTCAAGCTGCACAATTTCTCCAAGGAGATCATGGACGAGGCCTACAAGACCTCGACCATCGTCATGGAGGAAGAGGCCGCCAGGAACGCCAAGTTCAAGAAGATCTACGAGCCGTGGAAACGCTTCCGCCACGACCAGAACCAGTGGGCCTCGGTGGCCGAGGCGACGATGCAGAACTATCTGATCAGCATCGGGCGCAAATAGCCGGCCGCACGGCACGGCCCGGCCCGCCCGCCGGAACGCGGCGAAAGTCAAGTTTTCGAGCGGGGTGAAAGTCGCGCACAATTGAAGTAAACCTAACATTGTCGCCTTGGCTTTGCTAAGTTGGTAGTGGCTGCGCGATCCCGCGCCGCTGCTTTCTTACTTAACTTACTCAACAGGAGACGGCAATGGATCCTAAAGGCGATAACCACATCAAAGAACTGGAGAAAAAAATCACCGCGCTCAGCGACGCCTTGGCCCATCTGGGCAAGGGCACCAGCTTGCACGAGTTACTGAAAATCATACGCTTCCCCGGCTACACGACGCCGGCCGAGTTCATCTTCAACGTCGCCATCCTCGACTCGATGCAGACCCAGGTGGGGCTGCTGGAAAAACTGGGCAATGACCTGCTGGCCGGCGCCAAACAGGTGGTGCAGAAATAGCCAGTGGAAGGTCGGGCGCGGCGGCCGCTGTGCCGCGCCACGCAAGACTAGTGCAGGCCGCCGAAGCGCTCGTAGAACGACGCGTCCGCCTCGGCCGCCTGCTCGTCCTCGCGGCGCAGCGTGGCCATGATGTATTGCTCGGCGGGCGCATAGCTGAGCTGGTAGATGGCGCGCGCCAGCTCGTAGGCCTGGGCGCCCGGCCACGGCGCCGGCAGCAGCTCGACCGGCAATTGCGGATCGTGCAGCTGAACCCGGCGGTAGGCGTGGATCAGCAGGCTGCGGATGATGAAGGCCTGCTGCGGCGCCAGCGCCGCCGCCTCCTTTAACAGCGCCAGTGCCGCCGCCTCCTTTAACAGCGCCAGCAACGGCTCGAACTGGGCCATGAACCCCTCGTAGCCGCGCACCACGCCGGACAAATCCCAACCGTCCTCGACCAACTCGCGCAGCGGCCGGCCGCCGGCCTCGGGCAGGGCGCCGGCCTGGCAGACGAACAGCTTGTCCTTGACGCCCGTGCGCGTCAGCAATTGCTGCAACACCTGGGCGTCCGCCGCCGGATGGCTGAACACGCCGGGCGCGGCCAGGCTATATCCCTCCCACAACAACTCCTTGCGCAGCGCCGCCCGCTCGGCCGCGCTGATGTTGCCGGCCCCGCTCAGCACCAAGGTCCAACTGCCGTCCCAGTGCCGGCTCAGCGGCGCGTAGATGCGTTGGTAGGCGCGGCTGAAACGGGCCATCGCCGCCGGCGTGATCGAGTAGGAGCTGCGCCGGCCGTCGCGCTGCGCGCCCAGCCAGCCTTCCTGGGCCAGGCGGAACACCGAGGTGCGCAGCAGGCGGTCGTTGACGCCGAAGGGTTCGAGCAGGTTGATCAGGCTGCCCAGCCAGACCATGCCGCCGTGCGGCACGATGGCGTCGCCGAAGATGGTCACCACCAGCGATTTCGAGCGCGGCGGGTCGTTGGCGAGGAAGTGGGCGATCCAGTCGTTGCAGGTCATATTTTTCATTTTGGCAAAAAACCCGGCGGTTCTCAACCATGGGCAAAAGCAGGAGTTTACTTTGCCACGGCTTCGGCGCAGCATAAATTTTTAGTTTCCCCGCAACAAACGGCGTGGCAACGCGGCGCGCCCGCCCGCCCGGCGGCGCCAAAACGCCGCCGAACACGGTATTGGACGCCGAATAAGATACGGAATCTAAATCTGACACATAAATTCCGTAGTCAAAGCGAATTTTGTATCGTATTATGAATCCATCGCACTTGGAGACAAACATGTACGCACAGATGGTGGAAACCGGCCTCAAGAACGTTCGTTCCCTCGATGACATGGGCGCCGAGGAGCGCGCCTTCCAGGCG
>NZ_JAEMNU010000008.1:80755-95492 GCF_016461825.1 Rugamonas violacea
TCGACGCCGGCGTCAAGATCGAGGCCAAGGACTGGATGCCCGAGGCCTACCGCAAGACCCTGATCCGGCAAATCTCCCAGCACGCCCACTCGGAGATCGTCGGCCAGCTGCCCGAGGGCAACTGGGTGACCCGCGCGCCCACGCTCAAGCGCAAGTCCATCCTGCTGGCCAAGATCCAGGACGAGGCCGGCCACGGCCTGTACCTCTACAGCGCCGCCGAAACCCTGGGCGTGTCGCGCGACGAGTTGCTCGCCGCGCTGCACTCGGGCAAGGCCAAGTATTCGAGCATCTTCAACTACCCCACGCTGAGCTGGGCCGACATGGGCGCCATCGGCTGGCTGGTCGACGGCTCGGCCATCATCAACCAGATCCCGCTGTGCCGCTGCTCCTACGGCCCCTACGCGCGCGCCATGATCCGCGTCTGCAAGGAGGAGTCCTTCCACGCCCGCCAGGGTTACGACATCATGATGTCGCTGGCCAAGGGCACGCCGGCGCAGAAGGCCATGGCGCAGGACGCGCTGAACCGCTGGTGGTGGCCGTCGCTGATGATGTTCGGCCCGTCCGACGCCGAGTCGGTCAACAGCGCGCAGTCGGCGCAGTGGCGCATCAAGCTGTTCTCCAACGACGAGCTGCGCCAGCGCATGGTCGACCAGACCGTGCCGCAGGTCGAGTACCTGGGCCTGAGCGTGCCCGATCCCGACCTCAAGTTCAACGCCGACACCGGCCACTACGAATTCGGCCCGATCGACTGGTCCGAGTTCCAGAATGTCTTGAAGGGCAACGGCCCCTGCAACCGCGAGCGCCTGCGCACCCGCGTCAAGGCCTACGACGACGGCGAGTGGTTCCGCGACGCGCTGGTGGCCCACGCCGACAAACAGGCCGCGCGCAAAGCCGCCGCCTGAGTCCGCCAACCCCAGCGGCGGAAACTGGGGTCGGACCCCGCGGGTCCGACCCCGGCTTGCGCCCTTGGGTGGTGTTGAAGCCGCCGCCGCACATACAAAACATACAGGAGATCGAGATGAGCAAAGAATGGCCGTTGTGGGAAGTCTTCATCCGCAGCCAGCACGGGCTGGCGCACAAACACGTGGGTAGTCTGCACGCCTGCGACGCCGAAATGGCCGTCAACAACGCGCGCGACGTCTACACCCGCCGCAACGAGGGCGTCAGCATCTGGGTGGTGCGCGCCGCCGACATCGTCGCCAGCAGCCCGGCCGACAAGGGCGCGCTGTTCGAGCCGTCCAACAGCAAAGTCTACCGCCACCCGACCTTCTTCCCGATGCCGGAAGAAGTCAAAAACCTGTGAGCGCGGAGAGCCGAATCGTGGACGACAAAGTCAATTACCTGCTGCGCCTGGGCGACAACGCCCTGATCCTCAGCCAGCAGCTGTCGCAGTGGTGCGGCAAGGGCCCGGCGCTGGAGGAGGACATGGCGCTGACCAACGTCGCGCTCGACCTGCTGGGCCAGACCCGCCTGTGGTACGAGTACGCCGGCGAGCTGGAAGGCGCCGGCCGCGACGAGGACAAGATCGCCTTCCACCGCGACGCGCAGGAGTTCAAGAACTGCCTGCTGCTGGAGCAACCGAACGGCAACTACGCCGACACCATGGTGCGCCAGTTCTTCTTCGACACCTGGCACTACTTCCTGATCCGTGGCCTATGCGGCGCGGCCGACCAGCGCATCGCCGACATCGCCGAAAAATCGCTGAAGGAGGTCACCTACCATCTGCGCCGCAGCGGCGACTTGATGGTGCGCCTGGGCGACGGCAGCGCCGTCAGCCACGCCAAGACCCAGGCCGCCGTCGACGAGCTGTGGATGTACAGCGGCGAGGTGTTCGCCTACGACGCGGTCGACCAGGCGATGCTCGACGCCGGCATCGCCCCCGCCGCCGCCGCGCTGCGCGCCGACTGGCTGGAGCACGTCGGCGAGATTTTCGCCGAGGCCACGCTGGCCATGCCCCCGGCCGACGCCTGGATGCAAAAGGGCGGCAAGCAGGGCGTGCACAGCGAGCACCTGGGCTACATCCTGGCCGAGATGCAGTTCCTGCAGCGCGCCTATCCGGGCGCCGAGTGGTAGATGGAGAACCCCGCAATGGCCGCCACCGCATCCAGCGTCAGCGCTGAACAAATCTGGGCCTGGTTGGGCGAAGTGGCCGATCCCGAGATTCCGGTGATCTCGCTGGTCGACCTGGGCATCGTGCGCGCCGTCGAGGTGCTGGGCGACGCCGCCTGCGTGGTCACCATCACGCCGACCTACTCTGGCTGCCCGGCCATGCAGGTCATCGCCGACGCCGTCGTCGAGGCGCTGCGCGGCCATGGCCTGACCCAGGTGCGGCTGGTGAACCAGCTGTCGCCGGCCTGGACCACCGACTGGATGAGCGCCGCCGGCCGCATCAAGCTGAGGGACTACGGCATCGCCCCGCCGGCCCAGCAGGTGATCGACATCAGCGGCCTGGCGGCCGGCGTCAAACGCCGCGCGCCGCCGCCCAAGCCCAGCGTCGCCTGTCCGCAGTGCGGCTCGCTGCACACCGAATTGGCCAGCCAGTTCGGCTCCACCCCCTGCAAGGCTTTGTACAAGTGCCTCGACTGCCGCGAGCCCTTCGACTACTTCAAGTGCCACTAAACCCATGAGCAAATTCTATCCGCTGTCCGTCGCCCAGGTGCGCAACGAAACCCGCGACACCATCGCCGTCACCTTCGCCGTGCCGCCCGAGCTGCGCGACAGCTTCACCTTCCAGCAGGGCCAGCACCTGACGCTGCGCACCCGCATCAACAGCGAGGACGTGCGCCGCTCCTACTCGATCTGCTCCTCGGTGCAGGAGGGCGCGCTGCGCGTGGCCATCAAGCGCACCTCGGGCGGCCTGTTCTCCACCTGGGCCAACGACACGCTCAAAGCCGGCATCACGCTCGACGTGATGCCGCCGATGGGCCACTTCAACGTGCCGCTGGACGCCGCCAACCGCAAGCACTACCTGGCCTTCGCCGCCGGCAGCGGCATCACGCCGATCCTGTCGATCATCAAGACCACCCTGTTGGCCGAGCCGCACAGCCGCTTCACTCTGTTCTACGGCAACCGCGCCTCGTCGACGGTGATTTTCAAGGAGGAGCTGACCGACTTGAAGGACAGCTTCATGCAGCGCCTCAACCTGGCCTACGTGATGAGCCGCGAGCAGCAGGACATCGAGTTGTTCAACGGCCGCATCACCAAGGACAAGTGCGCCCAGTTCCTGCGGCACTGGATCGACATCGCCGACATGGACGTGGCCTTCATCTGCGGCCCGGAGGACATGATGCTGGGCGTCTCCGAGGCCTTGCAGGAGGCCGGCATGGCCAAGGCGAACATCAAGATCGAGCTGTTCGCCGCCAGCATTCCCAAGCACCAGCACAAGCCGCGCGTGCTGGACGTGGCGGCCCAGCAGGAGACCGAAGTCACCGTCATCCTGGACGGCAACCACACCACCTTCACCATGGACAAGGACAAGGAGTCGCTGCTCGACGCCGGTCTGCGCGCCGGCATCGACATGCGTTACTCTTGCAAGGGTGGCGTGTGCTCGACCTGCCGCTGCAAGCTGGTCGACGGCAAGGTCGACATGGACGTCAACTACGCGCTGGAGGACTACGAGATCGCCCGTGGCTTCGTGTTGAGCTGCCAGAGCTTCCCCGTCACCGACAAGGTGGTGGTCGACTTCGACCAAGCCGAGTAGCATCGATAAAAACCAGCGGCACAAACCGGGGTCAGACCCTGTATTGACGGCGCCGACTTCGGCCACGCGGCGCGCCGAGGGTCTGACCCCAGCTTGACGCCGTCGGGGTAACCCCAGCTTGACGCCGCCGGGGTCCGCCAGCTTGAGCAGCACCTTGGATCGCACCACAAACCGCAGCATCAAACCACCAAAAACCGAGACGCCATGAACTACGAAAACATCCTCTTCGAGATCGCCGACGGCATCGCCAAGCTCACCCTGAACCGTCCCGACAAGCTCAACAGCTTCACCCAGCAGATGCACGAGGAAGTGCGCGACGCCATGCGCCAGGTGAGCGCCGACAAATCGGTGCGCGTCTTCGTGTTGACGGGGGCCGGCCGTGGTTTCTGCGCCGGCCAGGACTTGTCCGACCGCGCCGTCGAACCGGGCAGCAAGGGCGTCGACCTGGGCGACTCGGTGGAACAGAACTACGCCCCGCTGGTGCTGGCCCTGCGCGCCTTGCCGATGCCGGTGATCTGCGCCGTCAACGGCGTCGCCGCCGGCGCCGGCGCCAACCTGGCGCTGGCCTGCGACATTGTGCTGGCGGCCCAATCGGCCAGCTTCGTCGAGGTGTTCTGCAAGCTCGGTCTGATCCCCGACACCGGCGGCACCTACTTCCTGCCACGCCTGGTCGGCACCGCGCGCGCCATGGGCATGGCCATGCTGGGCGAAAAACTGACGGCGGAAAAAGCCGAGGCCTGGGGCCTGATCTGGAAATGCCTGCCCGACGAGGAGCTGGCGGCGGAGACCGACAAGCTGGCGCGCCACTTCGCCGGCGCGCCGACCAAGGGCCTGGCCTTCACCAAGCAGGCGCTCTACACCAGCCCGCAGAACACCCTGCAGCAGCAGCTCACGCTGGAATGCGGCATGATGAGCGAACTGGGTAACGGCGAGGACTACCGCGAGGGCGTAGCCGCCTTCATGGCCAAGCGCGCGCCGCAATTCCAGGGGAAATGAGCGATGAGCGCACTCAGCACAGATAAGATCGTCGCCGTCGTCGGCAGCGGCGCCATGGGCGCCGGCATCGCCCAGGTGGCCGCCGTGGCCGGCCATACCGTTAAACTCTACGACAGCCGGCCCGAGGCCGTCGCCAAGGCGCTGGCCGACATCGGCAAGGTGTTCGCCAAGCTGGTCGAGAAGGAACGCATGAGCGCCGCCGACGCGGCCGCCGCCAACGCCCGCCTGCGCGGCGCCGCCACGCTGGCCGAGGTGGCCGACGCCGCCCTGGTGGTCGAGGCCATCGTCGAGAACCTCGACCTCAAGCGCGGCCTGTTCGCCGAGCTGGAAGCCATCGTCGGCGACGACTGCATCCTGGCCACCAACACCTCGTCGATCTCGGTCACCGCCATCGCCGCCAAGCTGCGCCGGCCGCAGCGCCTGGTCGGCATGCACTTCTTCAATCCGGTGCCGTTGATGGCGCTGGTCGAAGTCGTCAGCGGCCTGGCCACCGACGCCGCCGTCGCCGCCAGCGTGTTCGCCACCGCCGGCGCCTGGGGCAAGAACCCGGTGCACGCCAAGTCCACGCCCGGCTTCATCGTCAACCGCGTGGCGCGGCCGTTCTACGCCGAGGGCCTGCGCCTGCTGGGCGAGCAGGCCGCCGACGCCGCCACCATCGACGCCGTGCTGCGCGAGGCCGGCGGCTTCCGCATGGGACCGTTCGAGTTGATGGACCTGATCGGCCACGACGTCAACTACTCGGTGACGCAGTCGGTCTTCAACGCCTACTACGGCGACCCGCGCTTCACCCCCTCGGTGCTGCAACTGGAGATGGTCAACGCCGGCTTCCTCGGCCGCAAATCGGGACGCGGCTTCTACCAGTACGGCGAGGGCGCCGTGGCGCCGCAGGCGCAGGCCGAGGCGCCGCAGCCGCGGCCGGAATTCGTCACCTACACCTTCGACAGCGGCGCCCGCAGCGCCGTCTGCGACGCGCTGGCGGCCCGCCTCAAGCAGGCCGGCATCGAGGTCAGCGCGCGCAAGCCGGCCGAGGGCCACGGCTCGCCCGACCCGGCGCCGGCCTTCCACTGCAACGGCGCCGCCGTCTACCTGAGCGACGGCCGCAGCGCCACCGCGCGCGCGCGCGACAACCACCATCCGGACACCGTGCTGTTCGACCTGGCGCTGGACTACGCCAAGGCCACGCGC
This sequence comes from Rugamonas violacea, assembly GCF_016461825.1. Classification (GTDB taxonomy): domain Bacteria; phylum Pseudomonadota; class Gammaproteobacteria; order Burkholderiales; family Burkholderiaceae_D; genus Rugamonas. Next base: position 86,637 of record NZ_JAEMNU010000008.1, read on the forward strand.
ATCGCCGTGGCCTGCTCCGACCAGTGCGACCCGGCCGCCTACAAGGCGGTGGTCGGCCTGTTCCAGGCCGCCGGTTTTGTGGTCACGCGGCTCGACGACGTGCCGGGCCTGGCCGTGATGCGCACCGTCGCCATGCTGGCCAACGAGGCGGCCGACGCCGTCAACCAGGGCGTCTGCAGCGCGGCGGCGGCCGACATCGCCATGCAGAAGGGCGTCAACTACCCGCGCGGCCCGCTGGCCTGGGCCGACGCCGTCGGCATCGGCCAGATCGTCAGCGTGCTGCACAACCTGGCGGCGGCCTATGGCGAGGACCGCTACCGCGTCTCGCCGCTGCTGCGCCGCAAACAGGCGGCGGGAGGGCGCTTCCATGCGTAAGGACGCCCAGCCGGCGCTCGACGCCGCCGAAAACCACGCCGCAACCGAAGCCCATCGCCTCGGCCATGCTTTGGCGCTGGCCAGGCAAGCCGGCGCGACGATGTTCGCGCGCGACCGCGCCAGCCAGGCGCTGGGCATGAGCTTGGACGAAATACGCCCCGGCTACGCCCGCATGAGCATGCCGGTGCGGGAGGACATGCTGAACGGGCACCAGACCTGCCACGGCGGCTTTATCTTCGCGTTGGCGGACAGCGCCTTCGCGTTTGCCTGCAACAGCCATAATCAAAACACGGTGGGCGCCGGCTGCACGATCGACTACCTGGCCCCCGGCCGGCTCAACGACACGCTGTGCGCCGAAGCGCAGGAGCAGGCGCTGGCCGGCAAGAGCGGCATTTACGACATCAAGGTCAGCAACCAGGACGGCCGTTTGATCGCGCTGTTCCGCGGCAAATCGCACCGTGTCAACGGCGAGGTGGTGCCGACGGCGGCGCCAGCCTGACGCCAAGGTCCGCCCAGCCGCGCTCCGCCGCGCCGACCCGCACAGGCACCAACACGAAGGAGACACCGATGGTCCAACGTAGCCCCGCTCCAGCCGATCTGGAGCCGATCGAACGCGCCAGCAAGGACGAGCTGCATGCGCTGCAACTGCAGCGCATGCAATGGTCGCTCAAGCACGCCTATGACAACGTGGCGCACTACCGCGCCGCCTTCGACGCGGCCGGCGTCCACCCCGACGAGCTGAAAACGCTGGCCGACCTGGCCAAGTTCCCCTTCACCGGCAAGAAGGAGCTGCGCGAGAACTACCCCTTCGGCATGTTCGCCGTGCCGCGCGAACGCATCGCCCGCCTGCACGCCTCCAGCGGCACCACCGGCAAGCCGACCGTGGTCGGCTACACGCTGCAGGACATCGACACCTGGGCCAACGTGGTGGCCCGTTCGATCCGCGCCGCCGGCGGCCGCGCCGGCGACATGGTGCACATCGCCTACGGCTACGGCCTGTTCACCGGCGGCCTGGGCGCCCATTACGGCGCCGAGCGCCTGGGCTGCAGCGTGGTGCCGATGTCGGGCGGCCAGACCGAGAAGCAGGTGCAGCTGATCTGCGACTTCAAGCCGGACATCATCATGGTCACACCCTCGTACATGTTGAACATCATCGAGGAGTTCCAGCGCCAGGGCATCGATCCGCTGGAAAGCTCGCTGAAGGTCGGCATCTTCGGCGCCGAGCCGTGGACCGGCGCCATGCGCGGCGAGATCGAAAGCCGCGCCGGCATCGACGCCGTCGACATCTACGGCCTGTCCGAGGTGATGGGGCCGGGCGTGGCCAGCGAGTGCATCGAGAGCAAGGACGGCCCGGTCATCTGGGAGGACCATTTCTACCCCGAGATCATCGACCCCGACACCGGCCGGGTGCTGCCTGACGGTGTCGAGGGAGAGCTGGTGTTCACCTCGCTGAGCAAGGAGGCGCTGCCGATCATCCGCTACCGCACGCGCGACCTGACGCGGCTGCTGCCGGCCACCTCGCGCTCGATGCGCCGCATCGACAAGATCACCGGCCGCTCCGACGACATGCTGATCATCCGTGGCGTCAACGTCTTCCCCAGCCAGATCGAGGAGCTGATCCTGAAGATGCCCAAGCTGGCGCCGCACTACCAGCTGGTGGTCTCGCGCGAGGGCCACCTGGACAAGCTCGACGTGATCGGCGAGCTGCGCCCCGACATCTCCGGCCGCCTGAGCGAATTCGAAACCGACGCCCTGGCGCGCGAACTGGAGCACCATATCAAGACCCACGTCGGCGTCACCACCAAGGTGCGCCTGCTGGCGGCCAACAGCATCGAACGCACGCTGACCGGCAAGGCCAAACGCGTGGTCGACAAACGACCAAGAACCCCGAATTAAGGAGCTGATGTGAACGACGCTTTTATCTGTGACGCGGTACGCACCCCCTTCGGCCGCTACGGCGGCGCGCTGGCCCATGTCCGCGCCGACGACCTGGCGGCGCTGCCGATCGCCGCGCTGATCGCGCGCAACCCCGGCGTCGACTGGACGGCGGTGGACGACGTCTTCTACGGCTGTGCCAACCAGGCCGGCGAGGACAACCGCAACGTCGGCCGCATGGCCGCGCTGCTGGCCGGCCTGCCGGTCGAGGTCCCGGCCAGCACCATCAACCGCCTGTGCGGCTCCAGCCTGGACGCGGTCGGCATGGCGGCGCGCGCCATCAAGTCGGGCGAGGCGCAACTGGTCATCGCCGGCGGCGTCGAGAGCATGAGCCGCGCGCCCTTCGTCATGGCCAAGGCCGACAGCGCCTTTTCGCGCGCCGCCAAGATCGAGGACACCACCCTCGGCTGGCGCTTCGTCAACCCGTTGATGAAGGCGAAGTACGGCATCGACAGCATGCCGGAGACGGCCGAGAACGTGGCCGAGCAGTTCGCCGTCAGCCGCGCCGACCAGGACGCCTTCGCCCTGCGCAGCCAGCAGCGTTGGGCCGCCGCCCACGCCGCCGGCGTGTTCGCCCAGGAGATCGTGCCGGTGGTGCTGGCGCAGAAGAAGGGTGAGCCGAAGATCGTCGACACCGACGAGCATCCGCGCCCCGACACCAGCATCGAGATGCTGGCCAAGTTGAAGGGCGTGGTGCGGCCGGACGGCAGCGTCACCGCCGGCAACGCCTCCGGCGTCAACGACGGCGCCTGCGCCATTTTGCTGGCCTCGGCCGCCGCCGCCGAGCGCTTCGGTTTGAAGAAGCGCGCCCGCGTGCTGGGCATGGCCAGCGCCGGCCTGGCGCCGCGCATCATGGGCTTCGGCCCGTCGCCGGCCACCCGCAAGGTGCTGGCGCAGACCGGCCTGACGATAGAACAGATGGACGTCATCGAACTCAACGAAGCCTTCGCCGCGCAGGGGCTGGCGGTGACGCGCGACCTTGGCCTGGCCGACGACGCGCCGCAGGTCAACCCGAACGGCGGCGCCATCGCCATCGGCCATCCGCTCGGCGCCTCCGGCGCGCGGCTGGTGCTGGCCGCGCTCAACCAGTTGGAGCGCACGGGCGGGCGTTACGGCCTGTGCACCATGTGCATCGGCGTCGGGCAGGGCATCGCGTTGATCATCGAGCGGGTCTGACGGCGCGCGCGCCGCCGCAAGCAAAGGAAAACGAGCATGGTAAAAGTATATGAGATCAACGGCGTCACGCCGGTCGTCCACCCCAGCGCCTATGTGCATCCGAGCGCGGTGCTGATCGGCGACGTCATCGTCGGCCCGCGCTGCTACATCGGCCCGTTGGCGGCGTTGCGCGGCGATTTCGGCCGCCTCATCATGGAGGAAGGCGCGAACCTGCAGGACACCTGCGTCATGCATGGCTTCCCCGGCTGCGACACGGTGGTTGAAGTGGACGGCCACATCGGCCACGGCGCCGTGCTGCACGGTTGCCGCATCGGCCGCAACGCCCTGGTCGGCATGAACGCGGTGGTGATGGACAAGGCCGTCGTCGGCGCGGACAGCATCGTCGCCGCGATGAGTTTCGTCAAGGCCGGCATGCTGATCCCGCCGCGCAGCATGGCGGTCGGCTCGCCGGCGCGCGTGTTGCGCACGCTGAGCGACGACGAGATCAAATGGAAGAGCGCCGGCACCGGCCAGTACCAGGAGCTGGCCGTGCGCTCGATGCAGACCATGCGCGAAGTCGAAGCGTTGAGCGAAGTCGAAGCGAACCGCAAGCGCATCGACTGGGACACCGCGCTGCCGCTGCACCTGCACAAAAACGCCTCCGCCTGACGCGCCCATACCCGCATACCCGGGGTCAGCATACCCGGGGTCAGTGCCGACATTCGGACACGAGCTCAAGTACAACGGCAGTCAGGCAGGCAACATTTGTCCGAATGTCGGCACTGACCCCGAGTGTTGAGGCTGCTTGCTGGAGCGCTTGACTTGGTGGCATTGCCGCCGGACAGCAGAATTTTTTATGTAATGCATTCCTTCATTTATTCGGAGAACTTCAGATGGCTACAGTAGCAACCCTGCAAAGCTGGATCGGCGGCCGCTGGCTCGGCGCCGAGGCGTCCGTGCCGCTGCACAGCGCGCTGAACAACTCGTTGATCTATCACACCCACGCCGAAAAAATCGACTTCGACGAGGCCGTCAGCTATGCCCGCAAGACCGGCGTGCCCGGCCTGATGGCGCTCGACTTCCAGCAGCGCGCCGCGCGCCTGAAGGCGTTGGCGCTGTACCTGGCCAGCCGCAAGGAAGAGCTGTACGCGATCTCGCACCTGAGCGGCGCCACCCGCGCCGACAGCTGGGTCGACATCGAGGGCGGCACCGGCACCCTGTTCGCCTACGCCAGCATGGGCGGCCGCGAGCTGCCCTCGTCGAACGTGCTGCACGAAGGCCCGGCCATCGCGCTGGGGAAAAACGGCGGCTTCTCCGGCACCCACATCCTGGTGCCGCGCGGCGGTCTGGCGGTGCATATCAACGCCTTCAATTTCCCCATCTGGGGCCTGTTGGAGAAGTTCGCCCCCAGCTTCCTGGCCGCCATGCCCTGCATCGGCAAGCCGGCCACCGCCACCAGCTATCTGACCGAGGCCGTGGTGCGCATGATGCACGAGTCCGGCCTGCTGCCGGAGGGCAGCCTGCAACTGGTGATCGGCTCCACCGGCGACCTGCTCGACCGCCTGGGCGGCGCCGACGTGGTCACCTTCACCGGCTCGGCCGACACCGCCGCCAAGCTGCGCACCAACCGCAACCTGATCGCCAACTCGGTGCCCTTCACGGCCGAGGCGGACTCGCTCAACTGCGCCATCCTGGCGCCGGACGTCTCGCCCGACGATGTCGAATTCGACCTGTTCATCAAGGAAGTGGCGCGCGAGATGACCGGCAAGGCCGGCCAGAAGTGCACGGCGATCCGCCGCATCATCGTGCCGCAGCAGCATGTCGACGCGGTCGGCACGCGGCTGCGCGAGCGCCTGGCCAAGGTCAGCGTGGGCGATCCCTCGGTCGAGGGCGTGCGCATGGGCGCGCTGGCCTCGAAGGAGCAGCAGCGCGACGTCGCCGAGCGGGTGGCCATGCTCGCGCGCGGCAACGAGGTGTTGTTCGGCGCCGCCGACGGCTTCAAACCGGTCGGCGAGGGTGTCGCCGACGGCTGCTTCTTCGCGCCGACCTTGCTGCTGTGCCGCGACGGCATGCGCAACGACGCGGTGCACGACGTCGAGGCCTTCGGCCCGGTCAGCACCATCATCAGCTACGCCGACATGGACGAGGCGTTGGCCCTGGCCGCGCGCGGCAAAGGCAGCCTGGTCAGCACCCTGGTGACCAAGGACCCGCTGATCGCCGCGCGCGCCGTGCCGATCGCCGCCGCCTCGCACGGCCGCGTGTTGATCCTCGACCGCGAGGCCTCGGTCGATTCGACCGGCCACGGCTCGCCGCTGCCGCAGCTCAAGCACGGCGGCCCGGGCCGCGCCGGCGGCGGCGAGGAGCTGGGCGGCATCCGCGCGGTGCGCCACTTCCTGCAGCGCGCCGCCATCCAGGGTTCGCCGAGCATGCTGGCCGCCGTCACCGGCGAGTACGTGCGCGGCGCCGCCGTGCGGGAAGAGCCGCTGCATCCGTTCCGCAAATATTTCGAGGAGCTGAAGATGGGCGACTCGCTGCTGACCCACCGCCGCACCGTCAGCGAGGCGGACATCGTCAACTTCGGCGGCGTCTCCGGCGACTACTTCTATATGCACTTCGATGAGATCGCCGCCAAGGACACCCAGTTCGGCAAGCGCATCGCGCACGGTTACTTCGTGCTGTCGGCGGCGGCCGGGCTGTTCGTCTCGCCGGCGCCGGGTCCGGTGCTGGCCAACTACGGCCTGGACAACCTGCGCTTCATCACGCCGGTGGCGATCGGCGACACCATCCGCGCCCGCCTGACCTGCAAGCGCAAGGTCGACCGCAACCGCGTCGACGACAAGGGCGTCGGCCAGGGCGTGGTGGCCTGGGACGTGCAGGTGACCAACCAGAACGACGAGCTGGTGGCCAGTTACGACATCCTGACCCTGGTGATGAAGCGCGCTTGACGCGGCCGCCCGGGGCGCGCCCGGACTTGGCCGTCGGCGCCCGGCGCCCGGCGCAACCGGGCCGGCTTGAACCGTTAGCCTGCCTGGTTCGCCGTCAGCCGTGCCGGCGGAGCGGGTGGCGCCAGCGCCGCCCGCTCGTCCAAACGGAAATTGCTGACCGCGCGCAGCAGCTCGACCGCCTGGTCCTGCATGCTCTGCGCCGCCGCCGCCGACTGCTCCACCAGCGCCGCGTTACGTTGCGTCATATCGTCCATCTCGGTGATGGCCGAGTTGACCTCGTCGATGCCGGCGCTTTGCTTCTGGCTGGCCAGCGTGATGTCGCCCATGATGTCGGTGACCCGCTTGACCGAGTCGACGATGTGGCCCATGGTCTGGCCGGCGTCGTCGGCCAGCCGGCTGCCGGTTTCCACCTTCTCGACCGAATCGGCGATCAGGCCCTTGATCTCGCGCGCCGCCGTGGCCGAGCGCTGCGCCAGGTTGCGCACCTCGGTGGCGACGACGGCGAAGCCGCGACCCTGTTCGCCGGCGCGGGCCGCCTCCACCGCCGCGTTGAGCGCCAGAATATTCGTCTGGAAGGCGATCGAGTCGATCACGCCGATGATGTCGACGATGCGGTTCGAGCTCTCCTTGATCGAGGCCATGGTGTGCACCACCTGGCTGACCACCTGGCCGCCCTTGAGCGCCACGTCCGAGGCCGACAGCACCAGCTGGTTGGCTTGGCGCGCGTGGTCGGCGTTCTCGCGCACGGTGTTGGTCAGGTCCTGCATCGAGGCGGCGGTCTGCTCCAGCGAGCTGGCCTGCGACTCGGTGCGCGCCGACAGGTCGGCGTTGCCTTGGGCGATGTCGCGCGCCTCGGCGGTGATGGTGCTGCCGGCCAGGCGGATGTCGCCCAGCAGCGTGCGCCAGTTGGCCACCAGCGTGGCCAGCGCGGCGGACAGCTTGCCGATCTCGTCGTCGTTGCGCACCTCGATCCGGGTGGTCAGGTCGCCCGAGGCGAGCTGCTCGGCCGCCGCGCAGGCGGCGCCGATCGGCGTGACCACGGCCCGCGCCAGCCACACCGAAATGGCCGATAGCGCCGCCACGCCGGCCAGCATGGTGGCCAGGCTGGCCCACATGGCGCGGCCGTTGGCGCTCTTGGTGTCGAGCAGCGACTGGTTGGTGTGGGCGTCGAGCCGGCTCAATACGCCGGCCAGCAGGGTGCGCAGCTGCAGGTAGCTGTCGCCGGCGCCCTGCATCGCGGCGACGCCGGTGTTCGGGTCCATCGAGGCCAGGTCGAGCGCCTGCGTCACACCGGCGCGGTACTTCTCCAACAGCGGCGGCACCTGACGGGCCAGCTCGGCCGCCTCCGGCGTGGCCGGCAGGCGCTGCACTTCCTTGACGATCAGGGCGATGTCCTGGTTGACCTTGGCGCCGAAGCTCTTCATGTCCTGCTCCGACAGGCTGGCGGCGATGGCCATCTTGGCGTACACCTCGGCGTGCAGCTGGCCGATGGCGATGGTCTGCTGGCTGGCGGCGCGGAAGGCGGCGAAGGTGTTTTCCTTGAGGTCGTGCATGCGCGTTTCGTTCTGGCGCATGGAGAAGAAGGACAGCAGTCCCATCAGCAGCAGGCAGGTGAAGGCCGCCGCCGGGACGATAAACATTTTGTGGGCAATTTTCATAGGGGCATAGTGAAGTGGGGCCGCCACGCTACCTGCGGCCGAAATGCGCGCCGGCCGGCGCGCCGTCGGCACTTACAGGTAGATGCCGCCGCAGACCACGGTCTCGTTGAGGCGCTCGCAGTACATCTGCTTCGGTTCGATCTTTTTGGTTTCGGGGTTGGTGAACTTGTAGTCCTGCCAGAAGTGCGGCTTGGCCTTGCCCAGGTCGACGCGCTCCTTGACGAAGGCCTTGCCGTCGATGTCCTTCAGTTCGATCAGGTTCTTGCCGACCATCTTGGGGTTGGCGCCGTGCGCGGCGACGGTGCCGTCGAGCTTATACACCACCAGGTAGAGATCGCGGTCGATGAACTTGGCGTCCTTGCCGGTGATGGCGGCGTAGCCGGCCTGGTCGCCGCTGGCCTTGATGAAGGCGACGCCTTTCTTGACCATCGCCTCGGCATCGGCGCGGGAGGCGCCGCCGTCGGCCGCGAAGGCGCTCGGCAGCAGCAGGGCGGAGGAGAGGACGGTCAGGGCGATGCTGCGGCTGGCGCGGAAAAACTGTGTGTGCATGATGAGGTCTCTTTCAATTTGGCAGGGACACCCTATCCTGGGCCGCCTATGCGGACCCCTTGGGTGTGTCGGCGATATGCGTGGCCGACACCTCGGATACTAGCGCGTTGTGCCGCCTCGTGCGCATGCACACAGGCAATTTTTTTGGTTCATCGCGTTTGGTGGGGAAAGACAGACTTGACGTTTTTTGCTGGGAGGGGGTGGCGGCAGGGGTTTTGAATTGGTAAATTGATTGTCGC
>NZ_JAEMNU010000080.1:0-8822 GCF_016461825.1 Rugamonas violacea
CGGCGCGGGTGCGGCCGGCGGTGCCGGCAGCAGCACGGCCGGCGCGGGTGCGGCCGGCGCGGCCGGTGGCAATGGCGGCTCGAGCGGCGCGGCGTCGAACAGCGGCGGTGCCGGCGCGGCCGGCGGCGCGGCGACCGGCGGCACGGCCAGCAACGGCGCGCCGACCAACGGCAGCGCCACGGCCGGTGACGGCGGCGCCGGCGGTGGCGGCGGTGGCGGCAACACCGGTGGCGCCGGTGGTTCGGCCGGCACCAACACGGCCGGTGCCGGCACCGGCGGCGCCGGCACCGGCGGCATGGGCGGGGCGGCCGGCAACATCAGCGTCGACGCGGGCACCTTCAACATGTCCAACAGCATGAGCAGCGTCGGCCAGTCGGCCGCCGGCATCATGGTGGCCAACCAGAACAGCGGCATCTCGGCCCTGGTGCAGCAAAGCGTGAACGTGCAGGCGAATTTGGCGGTCGGCAAATAGCCGGGGATGGCGGCGCGCGCCGGCAACGGTGCGTGCCGCCCTGGTCCGGCGCGGCCGGCAGGTGTTGTCGGCCGGCCGCTGCCGGCTGCCGTTTCACGTTGCAGGAGGGCGATATGCTCAGCTTCAAAACCAAACATTGGGCCGGTCGTGCGCTGGCCTTGTCCGTGGCGCTGGCGGCGGTGGCTCCGCTGGGGCGGGCCTGGGCCGGCGCGGACATGCCGGCACCGTCGCCGCCGTCGCCGCCGTCGCAGGATGGCGGCGCGCGGGAGGGCGTGCGGGATGGCGTCGGTGCTGGCGTCGGTGTTGGCGTCGGTGTTGGCGCGCATGGCGGCGCGACAGACGCCGCCGGCAAGCCGTGGCCGCTGCCGGCGGCGCGCGGCGACGATCCCTTCGCGCTGGCGGCGGTGGCGGCCGAGCGGCTGGGGAATATGCGCGGCGGCGCCGACGCCGTGTGGAACGATATGAAACTCAACGGCGCGGTCAGCGGCAACACGGCCGTCAACGTGGCCACCGGCGCCAACATCATCAGCAATGGCTCGTTCAGCAGCGCTTCCGGGCTGCCGATCGCCATCCAGAATTCCGGTGCCAACGTTCTGATCCAGAACGCCACCATCATCAACGTGCAGCTGCAATGAGCGCGCGCAGCCTGGCCATCCTGCTGGCGGCGCTGGCCGTCGCCGTGCCGGCCACGGCGCTGGATATTGCCGGCGCCGGCGGCGGCAGTTACGCGGTGCCGGTGCGCAATTTGAAGGCGAGCCGTTTCGCCGCCACCGTGCACCAGCAGTTCGACTTCAGCTGCGGCTCGGCCGCGCTGGCCACCTTGCTCAGCTTCCACTACGGCCAGCCGGTCGGCGAGCAGGGCGTGTTCGCCGAGATGTACGCCGGCGGCGACCAGGACAAGATCCGCCGCGAGGGCTTCTCGCTGCTCGACATGAAGCGCTACCTGGCGGCGCACGGCTGGCGCGCCGACGGTTTCGAGCAGCCGCTCGACAAGTTGGTGCAGGCCGGCTTTCCCGCCATCGTGCTGGTGTCCGACCACGGCTATCGCCACTTCGTCGTCGTCAAGGGCCTGCGCGACGGCCGCGTGCTGCTGGGCGATCCGGCCGGCGGCGCGCGCGCCATGCCGCGCGCGGCCTTCGAGGCGATCTGGCAGAACCGCCTGTTGTTCGTCATCCACGGCTGGGCCGGCGCGCCGCGCTTCAACGACGCGGCCGACTGGCGCGTGGCGCCGGTGGCGCCGCTGGCGCTGGGTGTGGCGCGCGACGGCCTGAGCACCGTCACGCTGCCGAAAAACGGCGGCGGTAACTTCTGAGGGGGGGGGCCATGCGCTGGCGTCCGCTGCCCCTGTTGTGTCTTCTCGCCAACGGTCTGGCGGCGTCGGCGTCGGCCGCCGACCCGCTCGACGGCTGGCTGCCGCTGCCCGACAGCGCCCTTGAACAGGCCCGTGGCGGCTTCGATCTGGGCAACGGCCTGCTGGTCTCGCTAGGTGTCGAAAGATTGGTTTCGATCAATGGCAATGTCGTCGCAAGCAGTAACTTCAGCATTGCCGACGTGACAAAACTGGGCGGCGCCGAGGCGGTGCGGGCCGGCGAAGCGTTGGCGGCGCTGACGTTGGTGCAGAACGGTCCCGGCAACGTCTTCCAGCCCGCCGGAGCGGAGCGGGCGGCCGGCGCGCTTGTGATCCAGAACAGCGTTAACGACCAGTTGATCCGCAGCCAGACCACCATCAGTGCCACCGTCAACAGCCTGTCCCTGCTCAAGGCCCTGCAGTTCGAGGGCGGCCTGCGCGACGCCCTGAGTAACGTGGTCGGGCCGAAGTGAGGGTGGGCCGGGCGCGGCGGCCTTCATTCATTCATGCGGGACCATCCATAGAACGAGGGGAAACGATGCAAACTAGTGCGAGAGGACGTGCGGGCGTGGCTGCCGTGGCGCTGTTGTTGTGCAGCGGACAGTCTGCCGGCCAGCAGGCGGCCACGGCGGCCGGGGTGACGCAGGGCGAGCCGGGCGCCGCCCTGCGGGAGAAGCTCGAACTCATGCGGCGCCAGCTGGACGAGCAGAAACAGCTGCTGCAACAGTTGCGGCGCCAGGTCGATGAGCAGCAGCGCAGCTTGCTGTTGCTCGGCGGCGCGGCGTCGGCCGAGGCGCTGGCGGCGCAGCGCGGCACCGGGCCGGGTGACACGGCGGGCGCGCCGGCACAGGTGGCGGCACAGGGCGCGGCACAGGGAGCGGGGCAAGGAGCGGCAGCGGGCGCGGCGCCGGCGGAGGGCTCCAGGCAGGGGGCGGCGCCGGCACAGGGCCAGGCGCGTGCCGAGCAGGCGCCGGTCGGCAACGCGCCGCCCAAGGACAGCCGGCCGCCCGAGGTGGCGCCGCTGTTCGAGCAGCCCGGCGTGTTGACCGCCAAGGGCCACTATGTGCTTGAGCCGTCGCTGCAATTCGGCTACTCGTCGAGCAACCGCGTCGCGCTGGTCGGCTACACCATCATTCCGGCATTGCTGATCGGCCTGGTCGACGTGCGCGAGGTCAAGCGCAACACCACCACGCTGACCTTGACCGGCCGCTACGGCCTGAGCCGGCGCATGGAGATCGAGGCCAAGCTGCCCTACGTCTACCGCTCCGACGCCACCGTCAGCCGCGAATACTTCACCGGCGCGGCCAACGAGCGCGTCTTCAATACCAACGGCAAGGCCGCCGGCGACGCCGAGCTGGCGCTGCGCTACCAGCTCAACGAGGGCGGCGCCGACCGCGCGTACTACGTCGGCGCGCTGCGCCTCAAGAGCCGCACCGGGCGCGACCCGTTCAGCGTGGTGACCGACTGCAACCAGCGCTGCACCGGGCCGGACGCCACCGGCACCGGTTTGCCGCTGGACCTGCCGACCGGCTCCGGCTTCTACGCCTTGCAACCGAGCCTGACTTGGCTGTACCCGTCGGACCCGGCGATCTTCTTCGGCAGCGTCAGCTATCTGCACAACTTCCGCCGCCACAACGTGATGCGCCGCATCCAGGGCGGCCAGTTCGAGCCGCTCGGCACGCTGGCGCCCGGCGGCGTGCTCGGCTTCAACTTCGGCATGGGCATGGCGCTCAACGACAAGGCCGCTTTCAGCCTCGGCTACGACCACAGCTCGATCGCCCGCACCCGGCAGAACGGCGTCGCCGTGCCCGCCTCGGTGCGCATCCAGCTGGGCACCTTGCTGCTGGGCTTCTCCTACCGCCTCAACGACAAGCGCACGGTGAATGTCGCCGTCGGCGCCGGCCTGACCCGCGACACGCCCGACGTCCAGTTGTCGGTGCGCGTGCCGATGAGTTTTTAGGCGGCGCAAGGGGCCGACGCGGCGTGCCGGCAACGCCACCCGACGGCGGGCGCGCCGGGCGCGGCGTTGCGGCGGCGGCCCGACGGCGGCGCGCGGCGCGGCGCGGCGCGGCGCCGGGCGCAAGCCCCTCTTATGGCGGGCTCGACCAACAATTCAAAATTGCGGTATCTTAGCGACTCGGGAAATTCTTATAAAAAGGGAAAACATGATTGAGAAGCATTCCAAGTCGGCCCGCGTTGCCGTCCTGTTGGGCGCCGTCGCCGCCGTGTTCGCCGCGCCGGCCTTCGCCGCCGCGCCGCTGGCCAAATTTCAGGCGCCGGGTTTCTACCGCACCATGCTGGGCGACTTCGAGGTGACCGCGCTGAGCGACGGCACCGTCGAGCTGCCCGTCAACACCATCCTTAAAACCAGCCCGGCCAAGGTCGACAAGGCGCTGGCCAAGTCCTTCCTGAAGAGCCCGCTGGAAACCTCGGTCAACGGCTTCCTGGTCAACACCGGCGGCAAGCTGGTGCTGATCGACACCGGCGCGGCGAGCCTGTTCGGCCCCACCTTGGGCAAGCTGGCGGCCAATCTGAAGGCAGCCGGCTACCAGCCGGAGCAGGTCGACGAGGTCTACATCACCCATTTGCACCCCGACCACGTTGGCGGCCTGGCGGCCGGCGGGCTGGCCGCCTTCCCCAACGCCATCGTGCGGGCCGATCAGCGCGACGCCGATTTCTGGCTGAGCCAGGCCGAGATGGACAAGGCGCCGGCCGAGGTCAAGGGCTTCTTCCAAGGTGCGATGAGCTCACTGGCGCCTTATGTCAAGGCGGGCAAGTTCCAGACCTTCAGCGGCAACACCGATCTGGCGCCCGGCGTCAAGGCTTACGCCAGCAACGGCCACACGCCGGGCCACACCACCTACGTGGTCGAGAGCAAGGGCCAGAAGCTGGTGTTGCTGGGTGATCTGCTGCACGTGCAGGCGGTGCAGTTCGACCAGCCCGAGATCGCCGTCACCTTCGACAACGACAACAAGCACGCCATCGCCGAGCGCAAGGAGGCTTTCGCCGCCGCCGCCAAGCAGGGTTATCTGGTCGGCGCCGCGCATCTGTCCTTCCCCGGCCTGGGCCATGTGCGTGCCAACGGCAAGGGCTACCAGTTCGTGCCGGTCAATTACTCGGTGCCGAAGTAATCCGGGTAAGTTGAGCGTCGCCATGCCGGCGACCGTGCCGGCGGCTGACGCCTGCCGCACTGCCGACTTCGCTGATCGGCAGTGCGGCGCTTGGGCCTGGGCGATCCATGAGATCCCGAATGGCAATTATCCTGCTGTGTCCCGGGCATACAGGATTCCCTCCGTCACGTCGACGCAATGCGTCAGGTGAAGCGTGGGAAGATGTCTTTCGTCTATGGATGCCTGGAGAACTTTCTGACCGCCTTTGGTCCTCGGCTCAATACTTTGCTTGCAGCTGCTTGGAACATGGCCCACGGCGACGATGCGTCCCTTTTCGTCGTGCCATATAAATGTTTTAACGTCCGCCATGGTTTCCTCCATCAGGTCGCTTGTACAAACTCGATAAGTCCAACGCTGATATATGGTTGGGGGCCGATGGTCTGGTTCTCCACCCAAAGCGTGCGCGCGAGATTGTCGAAAAATTCGTTCGTGGGACCCTCGGTGAGCTGAGCGGCGATGGACGGGAAGGCCCCGCTCGGCTCGTTTGAATGCAGCGTGACGTTGATACAAAATGCCGCAAATTCATTCTTTCGATACGGATGAATGAATACGCCAACTGTCGCGTGCGGTTCGATTGAATCCCAGCGGAACACCTCTGTTGCTGTTCCCATCGTCGTTCTCCTGTTGTACATGCATACATGCATACATGCGCGCGTCACCGATAACGCGCTTACTCGTCAGTTCGACATCGCAGCATCAGCAAAAGTTCAGTATTACTCTGCCCACACGCACTGCCGGCGGATCGGGTTTCTTTCCGGCGCGGCGACCTGGCGCTTACAAATTATTGCAAAGACTCGCAGACGGAGAAACGTGTGGAGCGAGCTGAAGCGTTAAGATGGTTGGATTGCGGCATGTTCCGTCCCTAGCCGCAATGCTACGCAGCCGCGGCCGCAGCCGCAGCCGCAGCCAATGTAGCCAAGGCCGCAACGGACGTTCCATTTTTCCCGCTGGCCACCTATGGAAAACCTCGCAGTCCTGCGCCGTGCCGCCGCCGTCGCCATCGCCGGTGTGCTGGCCGGCTGCGCCGTGCAGAGTCCGCCGTCCGCCTCCACTGCGCCGGCGCAACTTGCCTTCGCGCCGGCGCAGACCGTCGCCGTGCTCAACCGCGTCACCTGGGGTGTCAACGACAGCACCGCCAAGCGGGCCGCCGCCGCCGGCCTGGGCAGCTATCTGCAAGGCCAGCTGCATCCCGGCGCCGAGCAACTGCCGGCCGCCATACAGGCCCAAGTGGCGGCGCTGACCATCAGCCAGCGTCCGCTGGCCGAGCTGGTGTTCGAGCTGGAGCGGCAACGCAAGGAGGCCGACGCGCTGGTCGACGACGAAGCCAAGAAGGCCGCGCGGCAAGCCTATCAACAGGAGATGAACCGTCTGGCGCGCGAGGCCGCCACCCGCTCGCTGCTGCGCGCCGTCTACTCGCCGAACCAGTTGCAGGAACAGATGAGCTGGTTCTGGATGAACCATTTCAGCGTCCACCAGGGCAAGCACAATCTGCGCGCCATGGTCGGCGATTACGAGGAGCAGGCGATCCGCCCGCACGCGCTGGGCAAGTTCCGCGACCTGCTGGCCGCCACCGTCCACCACCCGGCCATGTTGCGCTATCTGGACAACGAGCAAAACGCCGTCGGCCGCCTCAACGAGAACTACGCCCGCGAGCTGATGGAACTGCACACCCTGGGCGTCGACGGCGGGTATAGCCAGCGCGACGTGCAGGAACTGGCGCGGGTGTTGACCGGCGTCGGCGTCAACCTGGGGCCGGACGCGCCCAAGGTCAAGCGCGAGTTGCAGGGCGACTACCTGCGCCGTGGCCTGTTCGAATTCAACCCGAACCGCCACGACTATGGCGCCAAGCAGTTGCTCGGCCAAGCCTTGCACCGGCGTGGCCTGGCCGAGGTCGACGAGGCCATCGCCCGGCTCAGCAGCCAGCCGGCCACGGCGCGCTTCATCAGCCGCAAGCTGGCGCAATACTTCGTCGCCGACGAGGCGCCGGCGGCGCTGGTCGAGCGCATGGCGCAGACCTTCCTGCGCAGCGACGGCGATATCGCCGCCACCGTGCAAACGATGCTGGCATCGGCCGAGTTCGCCGCCTCGCTGGGCCGCAAGTTCAAGGACCCGCAGCACTACGCCGTCTCGGCGGTGCGCCTGGCCTACGACGACAAGCCCATCCTCAACGCCGGCCCGCTGCTGAACTGGCTCAACCGCATGGGCGAGCCGCTGTACGGCCGCCAGACGCCGGACGGCTACCCGCTGACGCAGGCGGCCTGGGCCAGCCCCGGCCAGATGACCACCCGCTTCGAGATCGCCAAGGCGATCGGCGGCGGCAGCGCCGGCCTGTTCAAGGTCGACGGTCCGCAGGCGCTTGAAAAGGCCGCCTTCCCGCAGTTGTCGAACGCGCTGTACTTCCAGTCGCTGCAGGCGACCCTGGCGCCGGCCACCTTGCGCGCGCTGGAGCAGGCCGCCTCGCCGCAGGAATGGAACGCCTACCTGTTGTCGGCGCCCGAGATGATGTACCGCTAATGAAGTTCCGCCCACGGAGGCCAGCATGAAACGTCGCACCCTACTCAAGGCCACGGCCGCGCTGCCGCTGGCCGGCCTGGCCGGCCGGCTGTGGGCCGCCCCCGCCGCCGGCAACAGCCGCCTGCTGGTGGTCTTTTTGCGCGGCGGTTACGACGCGCTGAACCTGCTGGTGCCAGTTTCCAGCAAGTACTACTACGAGGTCCGGCCCAACATCGGCATCGCCGCGCCCGCCGCCGCCGGCGCCGCCAACCCGGCGGCCAACCCGAACGCGGCGCTGCCGCTGGACGCCGACTGGGGCCTGCATCCGGCCTTGCGGGACAGCATCTATCCGCTGTTCCAGCAGGGCCAGGCCGCCTTCATCCCCTTCGCCGGCACCGACGATACCTCGCGCAGCCACTTCGAGACGCAGGACACGATCGAGTTGGGCCAGGCGCTGGGCGCCAGCCGCGACTACCGCTCCGGCTTCCTCAACCGCCTGGCCGCCACGCTGGGCGGGCCGGCGCTGTCGTTCACCGACCAGTTGCCGTTGATTATGCAGGGCGGTTTGCAGGTGCCCAACATGACGCTGCGCAACCTGGCCAAGCCGGCAGTGGACCAGCGCCAGAGCAGCGTCATCACCGCCATGTACCAGGAGACGGCGCTGGCCGGCCAGGTGCGCGAGGGCTTCAGCGTGCGCGCCGAGGTGATGCGCGAGATGGCCGGCGAGATGGAGGCGGCCAGCCGCAACGCCATCGCCGCCAAGGGTTTCGAGCTGGAGGCGCGGCGCATTGCCCGCTTGATGAAGGAAAAGTACCGCATCGGCTTCGTCGACGTCGGCGGTTGGGACACCCATGTGGGGCAGGGTGGCGCCAACGGCTACCTGGCCGACCGGCTGGGCGAACTGGGCCGCGGCCTGGCCGCCTTCGCCCAGGAGATGGGCGGCGACTGGCGCGATACGGCGGTGGTGGTGGTCAGCGAATTCGGCCGCACCTTCCGCGAGAACGGCAACCGTGGCACCGACCACGGCCACGGCAGCGCCTACTGGGTGCTGGGCGGCGCCGTCAAGGGAGGCCGCCTGGCGGGGGAGCAAAAGAAGGTCGAGGCGGCGACACTGTTCCAGAACCGCGACCTGCCGGTGTTGAACGAGTACCGCGCCGTCTTCGGCGGCCTGTTCGCCCGCATGTACGGGCTCAACAGCGCGCAAATCGAGCAGGTCTTCGCCGGCGTCAAGGCGCGCGACATCGGCCTGGTGTAGGGCGGCGGGAGCGGCGGAGCTTGGGTCTGGCGGAACGCCGCGGCGGCGAAACCCCACGGCGCCCCTGGGGTCGGACCCCGAGGG
>NZ_JAEMNU010000080.1:8831-43596 GCF_016461825.1 Rugamonas violacea
CCCCCCCCGGCTCTACGCCGCTGGGGTTTGCCAGCATCGCCGGCGCCATGATTGCGGCGCCGGCTGCGGCCTCAGGCGGCCGCCAGCGCCGGGTAGTCGGTGTAGCCTTCCGCCGTGGCGTGGTAGAAGGTTTCCGCTTTCCAAGCGTTGAGCGGGGCGTCGAGTTGCAGGCGGCGCGGCAGGTCGGGGTTGGCGATGAAGGCCTTGCCGAAGGCCACCGCGTCGGCCGTGCCGGCGGCCAGCACCTGCTCGGCCTTGGCCTTGTCCATGCTCTCGTTGGCGATGTAGACGCCGCCGAACTCGCGTTTCAGCAACGGTCCCAGGCTGTCCTCGCCGATCGCCTCGCGGACGCAGATGAAGGCGATCTTGCGCTTGCCCAGCTCGCGTGCCACGTAGCCGAAGGTGGCCAGCGGGGTCGAATCGCCCATGTCGTGGGCGTCGCGGCGCGGCGCCAGGTGCATGCCGACGCGCTCGGCGCCCCACACGGCGATGCAGGCGTCGGTGACTTCGAGCAGCAGGCGGGCGCGGTTCTCGATCGAACCGCCGTAGTTGTCGCTGCGCTGGTTGCTGCTGTCCTGCAGGAACTGGTCGAGCAGGTAGCCGTTGGCGCCGTGGATCTCGACGCCGTCGAAGCCGGCCAGCTTGGCGTTCTCCGCGCCTTTCTTGTAGGCGGCCACCACGCCGGCCAGTTCGGCCGTGTCGAGGGCGCGCGGCAGCGGGTAGTCGCGCTGCGGACGCAGCAGGCTGACATGGCCCTTGGCGGCGATGGCGCTGGGCGCCACCGGCGCCTGGCCGTCGAGGAAGTCCGGGTCGGAGATGCGGCCGACGTGCCACAACTGGGCGAAGATGCGGCCGCCGGCGGCGTGCACCGCCCCGGTCACCAGCTTCCAGCCGGCCACCTGCTCGTCCGACCACAGGCCCGGCGTGTCGGCGTAACCGACGCCCTGCGGCGTGACGGCGGTCGCCTCGCTGAGGATCAGGCCGGCGCTGGCGCGTTGCACATAATATTCGGCCATCAGCGCGTTCGGCACGCGGCCGCCGCCGACGGCGCGGGCGCGCGTCAGCGGCGCCATGATGATGCGGTTTTTCAGCGTGAGGTTGCCGATGGTGAGCGGATCAAACAGAGTTGCCATGATAGTTTCCTGTAAAAAAATACCCCGGTCGTGCCGGTGGCGGGCCCGAATGCGGCTAGAGGCCCTGGTTCATGTGGTCGATGAAGGCCTGGATGGTTTCTTCGTTGCGGCTGAAGAAGGCCCATTGGCCGACGCGTTTGGAACTGATCAGTCCGGCCTTCTGCAAGGTCGCCAGGTGGGCCGACACGGTCGATTGCGACAAGCCGCAACGACGGTCGATCAGCCCGGCGCACACGCCCAGATTGAGGCCGTGCTCCTGGTCGGAGAAGTACTGCTCCGGTTGCTTGAGCCAGGCCAGGATCTGGCGCCGCATGGGATTGGCCAGCGCCTTGTGAATTGCATCGATATCCATCGGAAGTCCATTGTTTCGCTTCTGCACGATATATGTATCGGGTTTCGGCAATTTCAATATCGCTATACTACGATATAAATAAAATTCCTGCTGGCGGCCGCGCAAAACGGCGGCCCGGCGGCAGGGCGGGGGGTCTTACAGGAAGCGCATTATCGCCTACCCGGCGACCGCGCGGGCGCCGTTCCCAGCGAGAAAGTTGCACGGCTGGTATCATGCTGGCTCTTTTGCCCGCGCGGGGACGACCCCGCCGCGATTGCGGGCCAGGCGGGGACGACCCGGCCGTCACGGGAGAAACGTATGACATGGTTTATTTTGGTATTGGCCGGCTTGTTGGAAGTGGGCTGGGCCGTCGGCCTCAAATACACCGAGGGCTTCACCCGCCCGCTGCCCACCGCGCTGACCTTGGCGGCGATGGCCGGCAGCGTCGGCCTGCTGGGCCTGGCGCTGCGCCACTTGCCGCTGGGCACCGCCTACGCGATCTGGACCGGCATCGGCACCATCGGCACCGTCATCTTCGGCATCATGGTGCTGGGTGAACCGGCCAACCTGGTGCGCATCTTGTGCATCACCATGATCGCCGGCGGCATCGTCGGCCTGAAGCTGGCCACCGCCTGAGTCCTGGCGGCGGCGCCCCGGCGCGGCCGCCTTGCTTGAGCCCGGTTAAAGGCACCTCTAAAAACCGTCATTCCCGCGCAGGCGGGAATCCATACCCC
Source organism: Rugamonas violacea (assembly GCF_016461825.1). GTDB lineage: Bacteria > Pseudomonadota > Gammaproteobacteria > Burkholderiales > Burkholderiaceae_D > Rugamonas. The sequence continues at coordinate 11,030 of NZ_JAEMNU010000080.1, forward strand.
GCATGTCCATTGACTCAGCATGGATTCCCGCCTACGCGGGAACGACGAATTCAGGGTTGTTCGATGTGCCCTTAACGGCTAACGTTGCTTGACCCAGTGCTCGTAGATGCGCGCCAGCTCGCCGCTGGCCTGGAGCTTGCCCAGGGCCAGCTCGACCTGGCGGCGGGCGGCCGGATCGGTCTGCTTGCTGATCCAGAAGTAGATCGGCTCCTCTTTCAGCACCGCCGGCAGGATGCGCACCTGGTCGCGCAGTCCCTGCTGGCGCACGATCCAGCTCAGCGTCACCTCGTTCATGTAGAAAAAACGGCCGTGGCCGGCGACGATCTTCTTCAGGTTGACCAGGTTGTCGCCGGTGCTGTCGTCGACCTCCAGGCCCAGCGCGCGCAGCTGCACCGAGTAGCCGGCGCCGCGCGAGGTGGTGATGATCGGTTTGAGCTTGAGCAGGTCGTCGAAGTTGTTGACCTCGGCCTTGTCGCCGGCGGCGGCGGCCAGCTTGTGGCGGATCATGTACAGCGGCTTGCCGACCGGGTTGGCGATGCGGCGCCGCTTGGCCGTGTCCATCAGCGCGCAGGCGCAGTCCACCTCGCCCGATTCCAGACTTCTTTCGATCACCGGCACCGAGCGGTAGTCGTCCTGCCCGCTGAAGCGCAATTGCGGCGCCAGCCTTTCGATCGCCGCCAGGATGTCGGGGCAGATGCCGCTGGCGCGGCCGTGGCGCGTCATCCACTTCGGCGGCAGGCTTTCCTGCGCCATCACGCGCAAGGCCGTCACCGGCTCGGCGGCGGCGCCGGCCGCCGGCGCCATGCCGGCGCCGAGCACGGCGAGTAGCAGCATCACAGGCTTGTTCATCGTTGTCTCCTGCAATTGATTCTATCGGGATAGACCATGCGGCGCCAGTGGCCGGCGCATCAGAAGTCCGGATTGGCGCGCGCCAGGTAGAACCATTCGCTGTTGGCCTTGGCGGCCGTGTCGGGGAACAGGATCAGGCCGTCGAACTCGGCCAGCACCGCCGTGCCGTCGGCGCGGCGGCCGATCTCCTCGCCCTGGCGCAGGCGGTCGAAACTCGACCAGACGCGGCTGAATTGGTCGTCGGCGTGTTGCTTATCGTGCACAACGACCATGCTCAGCGCCTCCATTTGCGCCGGCTCGACCGGCGCCGGCGCCGCTTCGTCGACCAGGCCGAGGAAGGCCAGGGTGTTGCGGATGGCGCGGTAGGCCACCTCGGGCGCCCGCGGATCGGCGTGCTGGCCGCACTCCAGCGTCAGCGCGTAGCCGCCGGTCGAGCGCATGTATTCGGTGGTGCCGACGCCGTAGCGCAGCACGGTTTCCAGTTGGCTGTCGTCGCGCAGGCGGCGTTGCACGCCTTGGCCGTAGGTGGCCAGCCAGCCGTCGACGAAGCGGCGCACGCCGAGCCGGCGCGCCAGCGCGCGCTCCTGCGCCTCGTGGCGGAAGGCTTGCAGCGGGCCGGCGTTGTTGCGCGGGCCGACCATGACGAAGGGTTCGCTGGCGGCGTTGAAGGAGTGCAGGTCGAGCAACACGTCGTGCTGCGCCAGCAGCGGACACAGCCAGTTGGCGACGCGGTCCTCGAAGTCCTGCGGCGCGGCGTTGGGGAACAGGTTGCGGTTCAGGTTGCGCTCGCCGCCCCGTTCGCCCTTGGCGTAGGCCAGCGGATTGGCCACCGGCACGAAGGTGACGCTGCCGGCGGCGAGGTGCAGCGCGCCGGAGTCCAGCTCGGCCATGACGCGGGCGATGCCCTGGCTGCCGCAAGTCTCGTTGCCGTGCACGGCGCCGAGGATGATCAGGCGCGGGCCCGCGCCCAGCCCGCTGTAGTTGACGGATTTGAATTGCAGTCGATGCGGCTCGTTCATGGCTGTCCTTGGCTGGGGTGGCGCCGCGATCTGACCGCGCGGCAACGTTGGCCGATATTTTAGCGGTAGCGCCGCCGCCGTGCCGGCGAAACTGGCGGCGCCGGGGCGAATCTGGCATGATTCGCCGCCCGCGTTGTTTTTTACTTCACACCACCGATCCATTTTCCATTCCGCCATGAACATTTCGACTGCCACCGCCCGCATCCACGGTCTCGACACACTACGCGCCCTGGCCATCGTGCTGGTGTTCATGAGCCACTACGCCAGCTTCGTCAGCGGCGAGCCGACCTTCGGTTTCCTCGGCGAGGTCGGCTGGAGCGGCGTCGACCTGTTCTTCGCCCTCAGCGGTTACCTGATCGGCAACCAGATCCTGGCGGCGTTGCGCGGGCCGGAGAGGCTGTCGCTGGGCCGCTTCTACGCCCGCCGCCTGCTGCGCACCTTGCCCAATTTCTATGTCGTGCTGGCGCTGTACGCCTGCTGGCCGTACTTCCGCGGCGCCAGCGTCATGCCCGAGCTGTGGCGCTTCCTGAGCTTCACCCAGAATCTCGGCCTGAATCCGGGCACCGCCTTCTCGCACGCCTGGTCGCTCTGCGTCGAGGAGCAGTTCTACATGCTGCTGCCGGCCTTGGCCCTGTTGATCGCCGCCCGCCGCCGCGCCTTGCCGCTGGCCTGGCTGCTGGTGTTCGGCAGCTTGCTGGCCGGCATGTTGATCCGCAGCTATGTTTGGCACAACTATATCGACGGCAACGAGCGCGACATCTACCGCTACTACAACCTGGTCTACTACTCGACCCTGTGCCGCTTCGACGAACTGGTGGCCGGCGTGGCGCTGGCGCTGGTCAAGAACCACCATGCGGCCCTGTGGCAACGCCTCACCGCCTACGGCAACTGGATGCTGGCGGCCGGCGCCGCGCTGCTCGGCCTGGCCTGGTATTTGTTTCTGCTGGACCGCTACGGCTATGCCGCGACGGTGTTCGGCTACCCGCTGCTGGCCGTGGCCATTTCGCTGTTGCTGCTGGCGGCGCTCAGCCCCGGCGCCTTGTTGCATCGCTTGCGCGTGCCGGGCGCCGCCGCGCTGGCCCTGTGGTCGTACGCCATCTATCTGAGCCACAAGCAGTTGTGCGTGTTGTTGGGCAAGGTGCTGGCGGCGCAGGGCCTGGCGCCGACCGGCTGGCCGGCCGTGTCGCTGTTGTCGCTGGCCAGCGTGGCCGCCGGCTGGCTGCTGTACAGCCTCGTCGAGAGGCCCTTCATGGTGCTGCGGCAGCGCTGGGTGCCGCACCATTTCGTCCGCGAGCAGGGCGACGGCAGTCGGCCGGCACGGCGGGGCTGGTCGTCGCTGTGGTCGTCGCCATCGTCGCCATCGTCGCGCTGAGGCGACGCCGGCCGCGCGTGGCGCGCGACGGGGCCGCCGCTGCCGCCGCCGCCGCTGCGCCGGCCTAGCGCTGCATCTCGATCACGTCGAACGGCGACTGCATGGTGTTGAGGAAGGCCATCAGGCTACGGGCCCGCTCGGCGCCGTCCTGCTGGCGGCTGGCGGCGATCTCGGCGCGCAGGCCGGGCAGCACCTCGACCACGTGCGGGCTGTCGTCGTAGGCGGCGATCAGCAGCGCGGCCAACTCGCTGGCGCGGCCCCGGTTGTTGCGCATGCGCTCTTCGAGGATGGCGAACAGGGCGCGCTGCATGCGCGGCGTCGGGTTGCTGATGTAGCCGAACACCAGCGGCGTGTTGGCGATCGCCTCGCACAGCAGTTGCTCCATCCGCTCCGGCTTGACGTCGGAGGCGATGTCGAAATAGGCGCCGTTCCAGCGCGTGCGCTCGTACGGGTGGCCGGGCGGGAAGGAGTCGGCCGTGTCGAAGCCGCAAATGCGGCTCAGGTACTTGAGCCAGGCGATGAAGGTGGAAGTCATGCGCCATTTTATCCGCAGATCGGTCCGGCCGCGGCGCCGGATGAGGCCCAAGGTGGCTTGCCATGCGCCAATTTGTTGCATTAGATGATGCTTTTCATATAGTTGTTGATATTGAATGCAATATTTGCAACCATGCTGGTTTTGTTTTCTCCTCACACAAGCGAGCCAGCCATGACATTTTCCGCTTCACCCATGTTCCCGTCGCGCCGCCTCGGCGCCGCCGGCCTTGCCTCGTTGGCCTTGGCGCTGAGCGCCGGATGTAGCGGCGGCAGTGGCGGCGCCGGCGATAGCAGCACCGCCGGCCAAGTCGGCCCGCCGCCGCCGGCCGCCGTGTACGCGGCGGAGATCCGCCGCACCAGCTTCGGCGTGCCGCACATCAAGGCCAGCGACGAGGCCGGCATCGGTTACGGCATCGGCTATGCCTACGCGGAGGACAATATTTGCCTGCTGGCCGGGCACATCGCCACCGTCAACGGCGAGCGCGCCAAGTACTTCGGCGCCAACGGCCCCGAGGGACAGACCGGCGCGCCCAATGTGCAGAGCGACTTCTTCTACCGCCTGTTCAACGACGATGCCGCCGTCGCCGCCGCGCTGAAGGCGCAGCCGGCCGAGATCCTGGCGCTGCTCAAGGGCTATGTGGCCGGCTACAACCGCTATCTGGAGCAGACCGGCGCGGCCAACCTGCCGGACGAGTGCAAGGGCGCCGCCTGGGTGCGCAAGCTGAGCGAGACGGACATGATCAAACTGACGCGCGGCTACGCCATGGTCGGCGGCGCCGGCCAGTTCGTCGGCGCGATCATCGGCGCCAAGCCGGCCGGCGCGGTGGCGCAGGGCATGCGCGCCGGCGGGCCGGTCGGGCCGCCGCTGGCGCCCGAGGCGGCGCGCAATCCGATGAACCCCGAGTACTGGAAACGCTTGCACGCGCGCAGCGGCAGCAACGCCGTGGCGCTGGGCAAGGATGGCAGCGACAACGGCCAGGGCCTGTTGCTGGGAAATCCGCACTTCCCCTGGTCGGGGCCGCTGCGTTTCTACCAGATGCACCTGACCATGCCGGGCAAGCTCGACGTGATGGGCGCCTCGCTCGCCGGCCTGCCGCTGGTCAATATCGGCTTCAACCAGAACGTCGCCTGGAGCCACACCGTCAACACCTCGGCCCACTTCACCGTGTTCCAGCTGCAGCTGGACCCGGCCGATCCGACCAAGTACCTGGTCGACGGCAAGAGCCGGAGCATGTTGCGCAAGCGCCTGAGCATCGAGGTGCTGGGCGCCGACGGCGTGTTGCGCAGCGAGTCGCGCGACTTGTACAGCAGCGACTTCGGCAACCTGGTGGTGATACCCGGCATGCTGGAGTGGAAGAACGGCGTCGCCTACGCCCTGCGCGACGCCAACCAGGACAACCACCGCATGCTCGAACAGTGGTACGCGATCAACCGCGCCGGCAGCGCGCTGGAGCTGAAAAGCGCCGTGCTGCGCTTCAGCGGGCTGCCCTGGGTCAACACGTTGGCCGCCGACAAGGACGGCAACGCGCTGTTCCTCGACGTCACCGTGGTGCCCAACGTGCCCAGCGCGCAGCAGGCCGCCTGCGTGCCGGACGCCTACAAGGGCTTGGCCGCGCGCGGCATCTTCGTGCTCAACGGCGCCACCGCCGCCTGCGACTGGCTGGTCGATCCGACGGCGGCCCAGCCCGGCATTTTCGCCGCCGCCAATCTGCCCGCCCTGACGCGCAGCGACTTCGTGCAGAACTCCAACGAGAGCGCCTGGTTCACCAATCCCGACCAGCCGCTGCTGGGCTTCCCCGCCATCGTCAGCGTCGAGGGCATCCCGCTCGGCGGCCGCGCCCGCATTGGCATCAGCCAGTTGCAGGCGCGCCTGGCCGGCAGCGACGGCTTGGCCGGCCGGCGCATGTCGATGGCGCAGATGCAGGAGATGGTGCTCAACAACCGGGTCTACCACGCCGAGCACACGGTCGACGACCTGCTGCGCCTGTGCGCCGGCGGCAAGACGGCGCTGGCCGACGACGGCAGCACGGTCGACCTGACCCAGGCCTGCGCCAAGCTGGCCGCCTGGGACCGCCACGCCAACCTGGACGCGAACATGGGATTGGTCTACTTCGCCGGCCTGTGGGACCGCATCTCTGGCAACGACGGCGTCTGGACGGTGCCGTTCGATCCGGCCGATCCGGTGCGCACGCCGCGCGGCTTGAAGGTCGGCGACACGGCGGTCGCGGCGGCCGTGCGCTCGGCGCTGGCCTCGTCGGTGCGCGCCGCCGACAGCCAAGGCTGGGCGGCCGGCGCCAAATGGGGCGAGATCCAGGTGGCCAAGCGGGGCAGCAAGAATGTGCCGATCCACGGCGCCGCCGACCAGTATGGGGTGTACAACGCCATCGGCAGCGAGCCGGATGGCAAGGGTCTGATGAACGTGACCGAGGGCAGCAGCTATCTGCAGGTGGTCGGCTTCGACAAGAACGGTCCGCAGGCGCAGGCCATGTTGAGCTATTCGCAGTCGAGCCACGCCAGGTCGCCGCACTTCGCCGACCAGACCGAGCGCTTTTCGCAGAAGGCCTGGATCACCCAGGCCTACACCGAGGCGCAGATCACGGCGGACCCGGCCTACACCAGCAAGAAGATTTCCGAGTAGGCTAGGGCGGGCCGGCTCGTTGTCGCCGGCCCGGCAGGACTTTGGGCGTGGACTGGCCCGGCTTGCCGTGGCGGCGGGGGAGCGAGGCGGCGGCGCGGCGAGCGCGCCGGGTGTCGCCGGCTTGTCGCCGCCATCGCGCCTAGTCCTTGCCGATGAAGCCGGTCAGCGCCGGAATGACCTGCTGCGGCGCCTCTTCCATCAGCCAGTGGCCGGAACCCTTGACTATCTGGCCGTTCACGTCGCTGGCCACCAGCCGCGTCTGGTCGATCAGGAAGCTGCCGCCGGATTTCTCGCCGGACAGCACCAGCACCGGCATCGTCAGCTTGTTCTTGGCGAATTGCTGGAAGTCGGCGGCGTCCCGCTCGAAGGCCTTGAAGTATTCGAAGCCGGCGCGCATGCCGCCCGGCTGCGCGTAGGCGGCGGCGTAGAGCTGGCGGTCCGCCTCCGGCAGCGAGCGGGTCTTGTCGGCGGCGAAGTCGTTCCAGAAATGTTCGAAGTAGATGCGCTCGCGGCCCTGCACCAGTTGCAGCGGCACCTCGCCGTGGAAATGGAAGTGCCACAGGTCGCGCAGCAGCCACATGTCCTGCCAGTTGCCGATGCCGGGCAGGAAGGCGTCCATCAGCACCAGCTTGCGCGTTTCCTGCGGATATTGGGCGGCGTAGGCGTAGGCCACCATCAGGCCGATGTCGTGGCCGACGACGATGGCGTCCTGGTGTCCCAGCGAGGCGAGCAGCGCGTGCACGTCCTGCGCCAAGACTTTCTTCTCGTAACCTGCGGCCGGCTTGTCGGAGGCGCCGGCGCCGCGCAGGTCGGGCACGATCACCGTGTGGTTCTTGGCCAGTTCGACGGCGGCCGGCGTCCACATGTGGCCGGTCTGGGTGTAGCCGTGGATCAGCACGACGGCGCTGCCGCTGCCGGCGCTGCGGTAGTGCAGCTTGACGCCGTTGACGTCGGCGGTGGCCTCTTTGAAGACGATGGGCGCGGCCGGGGCCGCCTGTGCTGCGCTGGTGGCGCCCGTGGCGACGGCGGCGGTGGCGATGACGGCGCTGAGCGCGGCGTTCAAGATAGTCGATTTCATGGTGGTTTCCTTGGCAGGTTGCAGGCTACTGGGCCCGTGGAAACACTATATGATTTATCTTTTAGAACATCAAAGCCTAGAATGATGTTACAGCGTTCAGTTTTTATGAATTTTAGTGCCTATGACAACTGCCTTGTCCACACGCCGCATCTTGCTCATCCGTTCCAGTTTTCGGGCGAACGGAAATGTTCACTTGACGGATTCGAGCATCGCTTTCAGCTCGTCAAGTGCTTGCGTGTTTCGTTGGGATAGTTGACGCACCTCCTCGGCGACAACGGCGAAGCCACGACCATTCTCGCCCGCCCTTGCCGCCTCGACTGCGGCATTCAAGGCCAGAATATTCGTTTGCGCGGCGATGCCGTCGAGGACTGCCAGCGTATCGCGCAGCTTGCTCGCATGTTCCTCGGACGGAGGGCTGTTGCTTGCCACGCCCAGACGCGTTGCCGACAAGGTATCAAAGTTGAGGATGGTGTAAATTAGCCCGCCTATCGCGGTAATCAAACCAAGGGTTATGGCAAAAATTTCCATCATGAATCTCCTCTGAGCATGCCAGATACTGTCGCGACATAAAACGCATACATGCTGGCACAAAACACACAAACAATTTGCATGGCTGTGAGTACTTCCCCGTCAAAAGATGGGCATTCAGGCGTGTTGACTGCCTGCGAAAGGTAGCCGACCAGGGCTAAAAAATAGGTCCACCCCATCAGCAGCAGCGACATGACATTGGCGGGACTGCCATAAGACGTGTCGAGATTTGGGGTTGCCCGCAGACTGAGATAGCTGGAAGAGGCGAGCGAGGCAGCGAAGAAAAATAGTCCGCCGTCGGAGAATATTCTGGCAGGATGGAAATGCTCGGTTTTGATGCCGACGAGCAAAATGGCGATCCAAGCCTGCAGCAAACCCAGCCCGAATGTAATGGAGCTGAACACGACTAGTTTGCCGAAAGCCCGCTGCATATGCTCCTCCGTCCGCGTGTCTTGGTTTGACTGGACCAGATTGGAAGAATAGCAGAAGCGCAGGCCCGGAATCTCTTCCGGGCCTGACGCGGTTTGACTTGTGCCGAGGGATAGCCGGCTAAACGCTCGGCTGAGCGCTTAGTGGCGTAGTGGCTTAGTGCTCGGCGCTCAAGGCTGGCTGCGCTTCCTCGCCCAGCCGGCCGGCGCGGAAGTCCTCGACCGCCTGGGCCAGCTCGGCCTGGTTGTTCATCACGAACGGGCCGTGTTGCGCGATCGGCTCGCCCAGCGGCTGGCCGGCGATCAGGATCAGCCTGGTGGCCACTTCGGCCCGCAGCACCACGCCGTCGGCGTCCGCCGTGTTGGCCAGGATCGCCATGCGGCCGCCGGCCACCGCCTTGCCGCCAACGTCCACCTCGCCCCGGTAGACGTACAGGAAGGCATTGTGCCCGGCCGGCAGCGCCTGGCTGAAGCTGGCGCCGGCCGGCAGCTCGATGTCCAGATAGATCGGCTCGGTCACCTCGCGCTGCACCGCGCCGTCCACGCCGTGGCTGGCGCCGGCGATGACCTTCACCGCCACCCCTTGTTCGGTGCGGAATTGCGGAATCTGCGCGGCGTCGAAGTCGCGATACCAGGGCGCCCGCATCTTGTCGCGCGCCGGCAGGTTCAGCCACAGCTGGAAGCCTTCCATCACGCCTTCCTCCTGCTCCGGCATTTCCGAGTGGATCACGCCACGCCCGGCGGTCATCCATTGCACGCCGCCGCTGCTCAGCAGGCCCTCGTTGCCGGCGCTGTCCTTGTGGCGCATGCGGCCGCTGAGCATGTAGGACACCGTCTCGAAGCCACGGTGCGGATGCGAGGGAAAGCCGGCGATGTAGTCGTTGGCCTGGTCGCTGCCGAAGGCGTCGAGCATCAGGAAGGGATCGAGGCGGCGTTGCAGCGGCTGCGTCAGCACGCGGTTGATCTTGACGCCGGCGCCGTCCATCACCGGCTGGCCGTGGACGATGCGCTCCACTTCGCGTCCTTGGCGGACTTGATCGTTCGTGACCTTGCTTGCGTTGACTGGGTTGCTTGCGTTTGCTGTGGTTGCTGCACTCATTTCGATCTCCAATTCCAATTCGGGTTGCCGGCCCGCCGGGCCGGCGAAGGTGTTACACCAGTACCGCGTCGACTTCGGCGTCCGCCAGGGCTTGCGCCTTGGCCATCGCGTCCGGTCCCAGGTTCAGGCCCTCGGCGTAGACGAATTGCACGTCGTTGAGGCCGATGAAACTGAGGAACATTTTCAGGTGCGGCAACTGGGTGTCGCTCGGGCCGTCGCGGTGCAGGCCGCCACGGGCCACGGCGACGTAGACTTTTTTGTCGGTCAGCAGGCCGATCGGGCCGGTCGGGCCGTATTTGAAGGTCACGCCGGCACGGGCGATGGCGTCGAACCAGCTTTTCAGTTGCACGGTGATGCCGAAGTTGTACATCGGCGAGCCGATCACGATCACGTCGGCCGCCTGCACCTGGGCGATCAGCGCGTCGTCCAGGGCGACGCGGGCGGCCTGCTCGGCGTTGCGCTGCTCGGCCGGGGTGAACAGGGCTTGCAGCGTGGTTTCGTCGAGCACCGGGTGGGGCTGGGCGGCCAGGTCGCGGCGGGTCAGGCTGACCTCGGCGGCGTTGGCGCTCAGTTTGGCCACGATGGCGTCGGCCAAACGGGTCGATTCGGAACCGCTGCTGCGGGCGCTGGAATTGATTTGCAGGATGTTCATGGTGGATCTCCGTTTGTTGGGTTGTTGTTGCAGTGAGTGAACTTTAACAGTTCCAATTTTCATCCGGAAGCCGTTAAAATGGATAACATTAATCCACTCATGGAACAATCAATGGACCTCGATCCCGCCGACCTCCTGCTCTTCGCCCGTATCGTCGAATGCGGCAGCTTCAGCCTGGCGGCGCAGCGGGTGCAATTGCCCAAGTCGACCGTGTCGCGGCGCATCTCCAAGCTGGAGGGGCAGTTGGGCGAGCGCCTGTTGCAACGCACCACGCGCAAGCTGGTGCTCACCGAGTTCGGCGCCAGCCTGCTCGACCACGCCCGCAAGGTGGCCGAGGAGACCGAGGCCGCCGCCGCGCTGGCCCAGCACCGCCAGGGCGCGCCCAGCGGCCTGCTGCGCGTGTCGATGCCGGGCGACTTCGCCAACCACGCGATGGGCACGCTGATGGCCGAGTTCATGGCGCGCTATCCGGCCATCACGCTGGAGATCGACCTGTCACCGCGCCGGGTCGACTTGGTGGCCGAGGGCTTCGACCTGGCCATCCGCATGGGCAACTTGCCGGACGACTCCTCGCTGGCGGCGCGGCGGGTCGCCTTCAGCGCCCACGGCCTGTACGCGGCGCCGGCCTACGCCAGCCTGCGCGGCCTGCCCGAGCAGCCGGACGACCTGTTCCGCCATGACCTGTTGAGTTTGCCGCCACGGGTCAACGGCCTGAGCCGCTGGACTTTATTGCGGGGAAAGACCACCTGGGACAGGGAGTTGCCGGTGCGGCTGATGGCGAATTCGCCGGAGTTGTTGGTGCGCATGGCCTGCGCCGGCGCCGGCATCGGCGCCAGCACGGAGCTGATCGCCGGGCCGTACGTGAAGACGGGACAACTGGTGCGGGTGTTGCCGGAGTGGGATTTCCCCCGCGTGACGGGCTGGGCGGTGTTTCCCGGCCGGCGGCTGATGCCGGCCAAGACCCGCGTCTTTCTCGATTTGCTGCAGGCGGCTTTCGATGCCGGCGGCGATGGCGACGGCATGGCGGGTTGAGCGGGCGCCCGGGCCTGCCGCGGCGATTTTTGACAGCGCCGGGGACTACAAAACCACCCACGGGCGGAGAGCCGGGGTCGGACCCCCTCGCGGGTCCGACCCCAGATTGCGCCGGCGGGTGTTGCCGGCCTCGCTGGCTTACTTGAGTTGGGCCATGGTCTCGCCCAGGCGCACCGGGCCGGCCGCTTGCCAGGCGGGATTGAAGTCCAGCTTGTCCTTGGGGAACAACATGACGACGGTCGAGCCGAGCAGGAAGCGGCCCAGTTCCTGGCCCTGTTTCAGCACGATGTTCTGCCCGGCGTAGCGCCACTCGCGCACCTCGGCGCCGCGCGGCGGGTTGACCACGCCGTGCCACACGGTGGCCATGCTGCCGACGATGGTGGCGCCGACCAGGGTCATGACGAAGGGGCCGTGGGCCGTGTCGAACACGCAGACCACCCGCTCGTTGCGGGCGAACAGGCCGGGAATGCCGCGCGCGGTGGTCGGATTGACCGAGAACAGCTCGCCCGGCACGTAGATCATGCGGGTCAGCGTGCCGTCGCAGGGCATGTGGATGCGGTGGTAGTCGCGCGGGCTCAGGTAGAGGTTGGCGAAGCTGCCGTGCTGGAACTGGGCGGCCAACTCGCGGTCGCCGCCGACCAGCGCGGTGGTGCTGAACCGGTGTCCCTTGGCCTGGAAGATCTGGTCGTCCTCGATGGCGCCGAACTGGCTGATGCGGCCGTCCACCGGGCAGACGAAGTCGGCGGCGGCCAGCGGCCGGGCGTCGGGCCGCAGCGCACGGGTGAAGAACTCGTTGAAGCTGGCGTAGTTGGCGATGTCCGGGTCGAGGGCCTCGTCCATGTTGACGTCGTAGCGGCCGACGAACCAGCGGATCAGCCGGGTGGTCATGGCGCCGCCCTTGGCGCCGGCGACGCGGCCGGCGAAGTTGGTCAACGCTCCCTTGGGAAGCAGGTACTGCGGCAACACGGCGAGGCGATCGGACACGATGGAAATCCATGACATTGAAGATGCCGAATTATAACGGTGGGCGCCGCGTCGGGCGTGAAATCCGTGCTGGTGGACGTGCCCGACTTGAAACGGGCGGGCTTTTCATTGCTTTTAAAAAAATATTTTCATTAAACCAAGCGAGTGGGGTATTCTCCCGGACAACACCGTCACTATCGTTTTCGCCGCCGCCTATGCTCGCACCTCCGTTCGCCCTTCGCCTGACCATTCTCGCCGCCGCCGTCATCAGCACCTGGGGGGCGCCGGCCAAGGCCGCCGACAAGGAGAGCACGCCGGCGCCGGCGGCCACGCCGAAGGATGCGCTGAAGGAGGCGCAGAAGGAGGCGGAGGCGGCGCCGCTGGGCGAGGAGCCGGCGCCGCCGGCCAAGCTGCAGCGGGTCGAGATCAAGGCCAGCGCCGACGGCTACAACCCGCGCCGCGACGACACCGCCAGCAAGATCATCGTCAACAGCGAGGAGATCCAGCGCTACGGCGACACCTCGGTGACCGACGTGCTCAAGCGGCTGCCCGGCATCACCGTCAGCGGCGCGGCCGGGCGCGGCGGCGAGATCCGCATGCGCGGCCTGGGCAGCGGCTATACGCAGATCCTGCTCAACGGCGAGCGCATGCCGGCCGGCTTCTCGCTGGAATCGCTGGCGCCCGACGTGATCGAGCGCATCGAGGTGCTGCGCGCCGCCAGCGCCGAGTTCAGCACCCAGTCGATCGCCGGCACCATCAACATCGTGCTGAAGAAGGCCATCAAGAACGCCCAGCGCGAATGGAAGGCCAGCATCGCCAAGGGGGCGGGCTCGGTCTCGCCCAGCGCCAGCCTGCAGACTTCCGACCGCAACGGCGACTTCTCCTACTCGCTCGGCGCCACGCTGAACCGTTACGAGGCCGAGCGCGACTCAAGCTGGCACCAGCTCGACGTCGACGCCGGCGGCCGCCCCAGCATGAGCGCGGCCACCCTGTTGCACGACAAGTCGATATCCAACAACGCCAACCTGGCGCCCCGGCTGAACTGGACGCTGGACGGCGGCGACACGCTGACCTCGCAGTCCTACCTGAGCCTGAACAACTACGACAGCCGCAACGGCAGCGTGCTGACGCCCATCCTCGGCAGCAGCGGCGACTTCGCCCGCGTGGACAGCCACTACAGCAGCCATGGCGCCTACGCCCGCAGCGAGCTGAGCTGGGTGCACAAGCTAGCCGCCGGCGGCAAGCTCGACACCAAGCTCAGCGCCAACCTGAACCGCGGCAGCAGCGACGGCGCGGTGCGCAGCCAGGACGTCAGCACGCTGAGCCAGCAGATGAAGCTGGCGCTCGACCGCAATGTGCACGCCTACAACACCGACAAGGGCCTGAGCAGCACCGGCAAGTATTCGGCGCCGTGGATCACCGACCACGCGCTGGCGCTGGGCTGGGACGGCGGCATGGCGCGCCGCGACGAGACGCGCCAGCAGCGCGAGGCCGACCTGCGCGCCGACTGGGCCGCCGAGGCGCAGGCCACGCCGCCCGGGCAGGCGGCGCCGAACGGCGCCCGTGCGCCGCTCAGCGAGGACCAGCAGTACCGCGCCGACGTGCGCCGGCTGGCCCTGTACGGCCAGGACGAGTGGAACGTCACGCCGAACTGGTCGCTCTACCTGGGCCTGCGCTGGGAGGGCCTGTCGACCTCGGCCGAGGGGCGCAATTTCGACCCGGTGACGCGGCGCAGCAGCGTCTGGAGTCCGCTGATGCAGACCTTGTACAAGCTGCCCGGCGGCAAGGACCAGCTGCGCCTGGCGCTGACCCGCACCTACAAGGCGCCGTCGACCAACAGTTTGGTGCCGCGCCGTTTCATCTCGACCAACAACAGCCAGATCGACCCCGACCGGCGCGGCAACCCGAACCTGAAGCCGGAGCTGGCGCTGGGCCTGGACGCCTCCTACGAGCATTACTGGGGCGAGAGTGCCCTGCTCAGCGCCAGCGCCTCGATGCGCCGCATCGACGACTACACGCGGCCCGGCCTGCTGTACGAGAACGAGCGTTGGGTCGCCACCTCGATCAACGACGGCCGCGCCGTCACCCGTGGCGTCGAGCTGGAGGCCAAATTCCCGCTCAGCACCTTCATCGACAAGGCGCCGGCAATTGACCTGCGCGCCAGCGTCAGCCGCAACTGGTCGCGCGTCGAGGCGGTGCCCGGGCCGGACAACCGGCTCGACCAGCAGACCCCGCTCAGCGCCACCGTCGGCGTCGACTACAAGAGCGCCGGCGGCGCGCTGGCGGCCGGCGCCAGCCTGGCCTTCCGCAACGGCGGCCAGGTGCGCGCGGCGGCGGACCAGTACGAATACGTCTCGGTGCGGCGCGACCTCGACCTTTACGCGCTGTGGAAGTTCGACGCCAAGAACCAGCTGCGCCTGGCCGTCGGCAACGCGCTGGGGCAGGACTACCTGTCCAATTCCACCTTCGTCAACCCCGACGGCGGCACGCGGCGGCGCAACTCGGTCTACCCCGGCGGCGTGCAATTGCGCCTGACCCTGGAGCTCAAGCTCTAGTGCCGCCAAGCCGGGGCGCCGGCGGCTACAAAAACCACCCAACGGCGGCGCGCCGGGGTCGGACTCCCCGCCTTGGCGCGTTGGGTCCGCCCCCCGTTTTCGCCGGTGGGTCGGTTCGCGCGCGGCCAGCATGGCGGACACGCAACAAACGCCGGCCGCCCGTCGGGTCCGCGCGTATGGCGATGGTATGATTGGGTGGCGCCATGCCGGCGACCAATCCACCCGTGGGGCTATCCTGAACAAGCCGACACCGACCGCCACCCCGTCCGCGTTGCCCACGCCGGACGCGCTGCGCCTGGCGCTGGCCGAGGTGCGCGATCTGCAGCGCACCGCGATCGCCCTGCGCGCCGCGCTGGAGACGGCGCAGCAGGAGCGCCAGCGCCAGGTGCAGGACGCGCTGGCCGGCGCCCACAACGAGGCGCAGCAGTTGCGCGACACCATCGCCGCCCTGCGCGGCGAGTTGGAGCGTCTGGCGCTGGAGCACGCCGACGCGCTGCAACAGTCGGCCAGCGGCCAGCGCGCCGAGCTGGGCCAGTTGCACGACACCATCCGCGCCCTGCGCGGCGCGCTGGAGGCGGCCGCCGCGCCGCCACGGCCGCGGCCGCGGCCGCACTGAGCGCGCCGAGGCCAGCGTGAGCAAGCCGACCCCAGCCAACGCCACGACCAGCGCCGCCGCCGCCGGGGCGCAGCGCCGCCGCCTGCGCCAGGTCGAGCTGCTGCTGGAGGTGTCGCGCCGCATGGCCGCCTACGACAGCCTCGACGAGATCCTCAGCGCCCTGGTCGAGGTCACCACCGAGGAGCTGGGCGCCGAGCGCGGCACCCTGTTCCTCAACGACGCGGAAAACCACGAGCTGTTTTCCCGCGTCGCCCAGGGCGAGATTCAACGCGAGATCCGCTTCCTCAACCATGTCGGCATCGCCGGCCACGTCTTCACCACCGGCGAGTCGGTGCTGATCGCCGACGCCTACGCCGACGCGCGCTTCAACCGCGCCATCGACGAGCAGACCGGCTTCGTCACGCGCAACATCCTGTGCGTGCCGATCAAGACCGTGCGCGGCGAGATCATCGGCGTGGCGCAGACGCTCAACAAGCGGCGCGGCAAGTTCAGCCGCGCCGACCTGCAATTGCTCGAGGCGCTGACCACCCAGGGCACCTTGGCGCTGCAAAGCGCGCGCTTCCTGGAAAGCATGAAGAAGGTGCGGCGCCAGGAGATGGAGTTCATCGACGTGGTCTCCGAGGTGAGCGCCGACATCAAGCTCGGCTCGCTGTTGCAGAAGGTCATGGGCGAGGCCACCCGCCTGCTCAACGCCGAGCGCTCGACCCTGTTCCTCAACGACGACAAGAGCGACGAGCTGTGGTCGGAGGTCGGCCAGGGCCTGGACTCGATGCAGATCCGCCTGCCCAACAAGGCCGGCATCGCCGGCGCCGTGTTCAGCTCCGGCAAGACCATCAACATTCCCTACGCCTACGCCGACCTGCGCTTCAACCCGGCCTTCGACCAGCGCACCGGCTTCTTCACCCGCTCCATCCTGTGCGTGCCCATCGTCAACAAGCACGGCAAGACCATCGGCGTGACCCAGGTGCTCAACAAGCGCGGCGGGCCGTTCTCGGACGAGGACGCCTCGCGCCTGCGCGCCTTCACGGCGCAGATTTCGATCGCGCTGGAAAACGCCAAGCTGTTCGCCGACGTGCAGCAGATCAAGAACTACAACGAAGCCATGCTTGAATCGATGTCGAACGGCGTGCTGACCCTGGACGGCGGCGAGAGGATCGTCACCTGCAACGCCGCCGGCCTGCGCATGCTGCGCTGCGGCGCAGCGCAGGTCATCGGCCGGGCGGCGGCCGAGTTCTTCGCCGACGCCAACAGCTGGGTGCTCGACAAGCTGCGCCAGGTCGAGCAGCGCCAGACGGCCGAGCACATGATGGACGCCGAGCTGGTGCTGGGCGGCGCGACGCTGTCGGTCAACCTCAGCGTGCAGCCGCTGTTGTCGACGGAGCAGCAGCGCATCGGCTGGATGCTGATGATCGACGACATCTCCAACGAGAAACGGTTGCGCTCGACCATGTCGCGCTACATGGACCCGGGCATCGCCGACCAGATGGTGGCCAACGGCGCCGAGATGTTGGGCGGCAAGAACGTCAACGCCACCGTGCTGTTCTCCGACATCCGCAGCTTCACCGCCATCACCGAGCAGCTCGGCGCGCAAGGCACGGTGGCGCTGCTCAACGAGTACTTCACGCTGATGGTCGACTGCATCCAGCGCGAGGAGGGCATGCTCGACAAGTTCATCGGCGACGCCATCATGGCCGCCTTCGGCATTCCGGTCGGCCACGACGACGACGCCGACCGCGCCGTGCGCGCCGCCATCGCCATGATGGCCGAGCTGGCGGCGTGGAACCGCTTGCGCCTGGCCGACGGCAAGCCGGCGCTCGACATCGGCATCGGCCTGAACTCCGACCAGGTGGTGTCGGGCAACATCGGCTCGAAGAAGCGCATGGACTACACCATCATCGGCGACGGCGTGAACCTGGCGGCGCGGCTGGAATCGGCCTGCAAGCAGTACGGCGCCCACATCCTGCTCAGCGAGTTCACCTACCGCGCGCTGCGCGGCACCTACCGCCTGCGCGAGCTGGACATCGTGGTGGTGCGCGGCAAGACCCAACCGGTCGCCATCTACGAGGTGATGGACTACCACGACGAGGCCAGTTATCCGCAACTGAGCGAGGCGCTGGGCCTGTTCCGCCACGCCCTGCACAGCTACCGCAAGCGCAACTGGGCCGGCGCCGCCAAGCTGTTCGAGGAGGTGCTGGCGCTGAATCCGGCGGACCAGGCCGCCAGCCTGTATATTGCCCGCTGCGCCAGTCTGGCGCGCCAGCCGCCGCCGGCCGGCTGGGACGGCACTTATGTGATGGAAACCAAATAGGCATGAAGATTCCCAAGAGCACCCTGGAGCAGTGGCAAGTCCTGCAGGCCATCGTCGACTGCGGCGGCTACGCCCAGGCGGCCGAGGCGCTGCACCGCAGCCAGTCCTCGGTCAGCTACATGGTGGCGCGCTTGCAGGAGCAGCTGGGCGTTGAGTTGCTGGTGATCGAGGGCCGCCGCGCCCGCCTGACGGCCAACGGCGAGGCGCTGCTGCGCAAGGCGCGCGAGTTGCTGGCCGACGCCTATCAGCTGGAGCAACTGGCCGCCAGCCTCAAGCAGGGCTGGGAGCCGGAGGTGCGCTTCGCCGTCGACAGCCTGTTTCCCAACGAGCTGCTGATGCGCGTGCTGCGCGACTTCGAACCGCTGGCGCGGCACACCCGCGTCAGCCTGGAGGAGACCATCCTGTCCGGCGCCGAGGACGTGCTGGTGGAAAAGCGCGCCGACCTGGTGATTTCCAACCGCCTGCCCAGCGGCTTCCTCGGCGACGCCCTGCTCGACATCGAGTTTGTCTGCGTGGCCCATCCGGCCCATCCGCTGCACGCCCTGGGCCGCGAGCTGGAGGAGGACGACTTGGCGCGCAACCTGCACATCGTGGTGCGCGACTCCGGCACGCTGAACCCGCGCGACAGCGGCTGGCTGGGCACCACCCAGCGTTGGACCGTGACCAGCCCGACCACCCGCATCGAGATGATCAGCGGCGGCCTGGGTTTCGGTTGGATACCGCTGCATCGCATCGCCGACCAGCTGGCCTGCGGGCAGCTCAAGCCGTTGCCGCTGCGGGTTGGCCAACGGCGCAAGCTGACCTTGTCGCTGATCGTCGCCGATCCCCAACTGGCCGGGCCGGCCACGCGCCAGTTGGCCGACATCGTGCGTACCGTGGTGGCGGCCGCCGAAGCCGAGGCCGGCCCCTGCTGAGGGGGGGGCGGCGTGCCTGCGTGCCTAAATTAGTGCCGCTGTGCCTGATCGCTTGAGTGTTTGAGTGTTTGAGTGTCAGGTGATTGAGAGCTATTCTCATCGATTGTCGGTTTTGCGTATAATCGGCCACCGCCGAATTCACACCTGAGCCCACGATGTCACAATTGCCCTACCTGCCGCCACGCCGAGCCATCGCCGCCGCCTGCACCCTGTTGAGCGCCAATCTGGCGCAGGCCGCCGCCCCGGCCGCTGCCGCCACGGCCGCCACGGCCGCCACGGTCTCCGCCGCCGCCGATGCGCCGGCGGAGACCGTGCAGGTGAGTGGCAACTGGCTCGGCTCGGGCCAGCGCAGCTTGAAGAACTTCGGCGGCGCGCGCAGCGTGGTGCCGCGCGAGACCATCGAGGCCAGCGGCGCGGCCAGCATCAGCGAGGTGTTGCGCGGCGTGCCCGGCCTGCAGGTGACCGACAACTCGTCCAGCGGCGGCAGCGCCATCTCGCTCAACATCGGCGTGCGCGGCCTGGACGGGCGCTTCTCGCCCCGTTCCACCGTGCTGCTCGACGGCATTCCGCTGGCGGTGGCGCCCTACGGCCAGCCGCAACTGTCGTTCGCCCCCGTGTCGCTGGCCAACATCGACAGCATCGACGTGGTGCGCGGCGGCGGCGCGGTGCGCTACGGCCCGCAGAACGTCGGCGGCATCATCAACTTCAAGAGCCGCGCCATCCCGCAGGCCGAGCTGGCCGGCGACGCCAGCGTGCGCGTCAACCGCTTCGACGGCGGCAACACCGGCACCCAGTACAGCGCCTTCGTCGGCGGCCGCATCGACGGCGGCCTGGGCGTGGCGCTGCTGTACGCCGGCGTCGACGGTTCCGGTTTCCGCCGCCACAGCGGCGAGAAGATCAACGACGTCGCGCTCAAGTTCAGTTATCCGCTGGCGGCCGGCGCCGAGCTGAACGCCAAGCTGGCCTACTACGACGCCGAGTCGCAACTGCCCGGCGGCCTCAGCGCGGCCCAGTTCGCCGCCGATCCGCAGCAATCGGTACGCACGCGCGACCGCTGGAGCGGAACCCGCAAGAGTGTCGACGTCGG
Source organism: Rugamonas violacea (assembly GCF_016461825.1). Classification (GTDB taxonomy): domain Bacteria; phylum Pseudomonadota; class Gammaproteobacteria; order Burkholderiales; family Burkholderiaceae_D; genus Rugamonas. The sequence continues at coordinate 30,702 of NZ_JAEMNU010000080.1, forward strand.
CTATGTCAAGCCGCTGTCGGCGACGCGGGAAGTGGCGCTGCGCACTTACTTCACCCAGAGTTCGCGCACCAGCGTGCTGGCCAACGGCAACGACGCCGTCGCCAGCTCGGTCGGCCAGCAGCCGCGCCACTACAACGTGCTGGGCATCGAGCCGCGCTACACCCAGCGCTGGACTTTGGGTGCGCTGCGCCACGACGTCAGCGTCGGCTACCGCTACCTGCGCGAGCGCGCCGACGAGCGCAACCTCAACTTCAAGCTGAGCGACGGCGGCCGCAGCGTGGCGCGCGACTCGGCCAACGGCACCGACGCCCACGCCCTGTATGTCGACGACCAGATCGCCGTCGGCCAGTGGCGCCTGACGCCCGGCCTGCGCTACGAGCGCATCGCGATGGACCGCAGGAATGTATTGAACGGCTTCGGCGAGGGGATCAAGAACAACAAGGCGCTGCCCTCGCTCAACGTGTCCTACCTGCCGAACCGCCAGCTCACCTTGTACGGCAACTACAACAGCTCCTTCGGCAGCATCCAGCACTTGCAGCTGAACCTGCAATCGTCGACCGACCGCCTGCAGCCGGAAACGGCGCGCACGGTCGAGCTGGGCGCGCGCTACCAGGCTGAGCAATGGAAGCTGGAGGCCACCTTGTTCAATCTGGACTTCTCCAACCAGATCGTGTTCGTCAACACGGCGCCGCTGTTCTACCAGAACCTCGGCAAGACGCGCCACCGGGGCCTGGAGAGCCGCGCCGAATACGACTTCGCCCGCGACGGCCGGCTGGCCGGCCTGAACGCCTACGCCACCTACGCCTACACCGACGCCACCCAGCGCCAGGGCAAGTACGCCGGCCGCGACGTGCCGTTCTATGCGCGCCATGTCGACACCTTGGGCCTGCGTTTGCAACGGGGCGCCTGGCGCTTCGACCTCAACAGCACGCACCAGTCGCGCCAGTTCGCCGACGACGCCAACACCGTGGCCGAGAACGCCGCCGGCAGCATCGGCGAGATCCCCGGCTACCGCCTGTGGAATGGCAACATCAGCTGGACCATTCCGGGGCGGCAAAAGCTCGAAGTGCAGGTCGGCGTCAACAATCTGAGCAACCGCCTCAGCTTCAGCCGCACCACCGACACCAACCTCGGCAAACTGGCCGGCGCCGCGCGCACGGCCTTCGTGCAGTTGCGTAGCGGGTTCTAAGGCCGGTGGTCGCGGCGCGTCGCTCCGTCCGCCGGGCCGTGTCGCGGCCTGTCTTGCGTTCAGCGCTGGCCCGTTTGCACCGCTGGCTGGGATTGTCGCTGGGCTTGCTGCTGGCCTTGATCGGCCTGAGCGGCAGCATGATGCTGTTCGAGCGCCCGTTCGACGCCGCGCTCAATCCGGCGCTGTTCCACAACCTGGTGCCGTGCGCGGCCCAGCTCGACGTCGGCGGCGCGGTCGGCGCGGTGCGCGAACGCTGGCCGGACGCCACCGTCGAGATGGTGACCATGCCGCTGCGCGCCGGCGCGCCCTACCGCATCGCTTTCCAGGCGCCCGGCGTGGCCGAGAACGAGGCGATGGCCGATTCCTGCAGTGGCTTTCTGTTGGGCAGCCGCGCCCGTGGCCGCATCGCCCTCGACCCGGTCCATCTGATGCCGTTGTTGCAACGCTGGCACCACTCGCTATTGCAGGGCCAGGTCGGCCGCGCCGCGCTCGGCTACCTCGGTCTGGTCTGGCTGGCCGCGTTGCTGGCCGGCTTGGCGCTGGCCAAGCCGGCGCCGGGGCGAGGGGAGGGGCGGGGGCGGGGCGCTTGGCGGCGCGCGCTGGGCATCCGGCTGGATCGGGGCGGCTTGCGCGCCAGCCGAGATCTGCATCGCGTGCTCGGTCTGCTGGCGCTGCCGCTGTTATCGCTAGCCGCCTTCACCGGCTTCAGCAGCGGCCTTCCCGAGCTGAGCCGCAGCCTGGTCGGGCAATTCACCGAGGTGGGCGGCGAGCACCGCCGCATCGCCCGGCCGGCGCTGGCGGTGGACGAGGAGAGCATTTCCTGGAACGAGGCGCGCTCCATCGCCGAGCAGCACCTGAGCGACGGCGCCACGCTGGTCGCGCTGAGCCGGCTGCCCGAACGCGGCCTGTTCCAGGCCCGGCTGCGCCGCGTCGACGACTGGCAACGCACCGGTACGCTGCGCCTGTTTATCGACCTGCGCCGGGGCGAGATCGTCGACACCGTCAACCCGATCGGCGGGCGCGGCGGCGACCGTTTCCTGGCTGCCCTGTTCCCTTTGCACTCGGGGCAATTCGGCGGCGCGCCGGGACGCTGCTTGATGGCGTTCGCCGGCATATTGCCAAGCCTGTTTTTGATAAGCGGTGTGGCTGGTTGGATACTCCGCCGACAAACTCGCCGCGCTTGAAGCGGCGGCGTTGTACTTACTCCCGAGTTTCCCCCGATTTCAGCAAAATTCTGGGAAATCTATTCTTTTTTCTACCCACGCGGATATTTATTGCATATATTAGTAGAGTATTCACTCAGTCTTATGGTAAATTTGCGTTTCTGAATTCTCACACAATGTCACGACGGGTTTTTCAGCTGTAGTTTCAACGATACTCACTAAGAATTCGCTCTCCACCGATAAGAAGGAAATAAAGATGACGACTTACCAGGAATACAAAGCAAAGATCGCTGAATTAGAAAGCTTGGCTGAGAGCGCACGCAAGAATGAATTGCTGGCCGCCAAAGAAAAGATCGCCACCATCATGCGCGATTACAACCTGACCCTGGCCGACCTGGGTTCGGCGGCCAAAGCCAAGCCGATCAAGACCCGCGCGCCGGTGCCGACCAAGTACCGCGACGACGCCACCGGCCAAACCTGGACCGGCCGCGGCCGCGCACCAAAATGGCTCGAAGGTAAAGATAAGAACCAGTTCCTGATTAAATAAGGACGTTTGGCGCCACCCTGCGATTATCCGGCCATGCCGGGCATATTCGCACGGGTTTGGCGCCATGGTCCGTCGCCTTACCCCGGCGCGCCCGGCGCGCCGGGGTAAGGCCATAGGTTTACACACATCTTTTTCTGACCGTCGCACTGGCCCGCAAGAACCGCACTTTTTGAGTGTTTTTGCTTAAAAATTGAGCAAAGTCGTTGTGCGTTGACGGGAAATCCATCGGGCAGGCACTCCGGGATTGCTGTTTCTGCAACAGCTGGTGCTTTGTAAGTGTTTGATTTTATTGGCGAAAAAAGATGTGTATAAACCTATGGGGTAAGGCGTATAGGTTTATTCCACCGGCCATTCTCCCCGGTGGCTGGAGCGTATTCCCCGAGCGCGATCGTAGCAGGCCGTCGGCGCCGTGGCGTATTCCCTTTGGCAGCCATGCATTGGCAGCCGTATTCTCCCGTGTTTCTCAATACTTGTTGCCGCCTGGCTCTAATCGTCCATCGCTTGGCTCGCCGCGCATGCTGGCATTGCACATATTCCGCTGAAATTCCACCCATCGGATTCGACGGCGGCGCGTTTTCATGCGATCATGACAACATGCCTTCCATTTCCCTATTCCCGCTGAATACCATCTTGTTTCCAGGTGGACACTTGCCTTTGCAGGTGTTTGAAGTGCGTTATCTCGACCTGGTGAAAAAATGCATCGCCACCGGTGAGGAGTTCGGCGTCGTCTCGCTAATGCAGGGCAGCGAGGTGCGTCTGCCGGAGAAAGCCGAGACCTTGGCCAACGTCGGCACGATGGCGCGCATCCTCGATTGGAGCGCGCCCATGCCCGGTTTGCTGAAAATTTCTTGCGTCGGCACGACCCGCTTCACGGTGACCTCGTCGACCAGGCTCAAGCACGGACTGTGGGTGGCCGAGGTCGAGCCGCTCGACGAGGACCGCGTGCTGCCGGTGCCGGCCGAGCAGGAGGACGTCGCCAAGGCGCTGGCGGCGCTGATCCGCTCGCTGCAGAAGAAGCAGATCACCACCACCAACATTCCGCTGGCGCCGCCATATCGGCTGGACGAGGCCGGTTGGGTGGCGAACCGTTGGTGCGAATTGCTGCGCCTGGACCTGGAGGAGAAGCAGCGTCTGCTGGCGCAGGAGAATCCCATCCTGCGGCTGGAGCTGATCCAGGACGTGCTCTGCGAGAACGGCCTGCTCAACTAGCCGCCGCGCCGCGGGACGTCGGACCGGCGCGGCGTCAGGCCGGCTGGGCCGGGCCGCCCGGGCCGGCTAGCCGGCGCCGTGCGTGGTGCTGGGGCTCAGTTTGGCGTCGTCCAGCGCGTGGGCGCGCACCGACCACAACACACCGCTGGCCAGCAAGACCATCGCCGCCACCTCCAAGGGGCGGGGCAGCTGCTGCTGGTAGATGAAACCGTACAACAGCGCGAACAAGGTCTCGAACAGGATCAACTGGCCCGACAGGGTGATCGGCACGCGCCGGCTGGCGACATTCCACAGATGGTTGCCGATCACCGAGGCGCCCAGCGCGAGCAGCGAGTTGACGATCCAGAAGCTGGTCCAGTCGCGGCCGCTGGCGGCGCCCGCCGCGCCGGTGACGTCGGCGTGGAACACGGCCAGCGCGGCGGCGCCGATCAGCAACGCGATCAGGCCGCTGGCCAGGCCGTACAGGGCCGACCATTCGCCGCTGCCGAAGTGGGGGTTGCGCTTCAGGTAGCGGGCGTTGTCCAGCGTGTACCAGCTCCAGCAGAGCAGGGCGCCGGTGGCGCACAGCACGCCGAGCAGCTTGCTGCCCAGCTCGCCGGTGGCGCCGCTGTTGCTATGGCTGAACACGTCGATGTTGATGCAGGCGATGCCGGCCGCCACCACCAGCAGCGGCAGCGCCAGGCGGCGCAGCGGCAGGGCGCCGTGGTCCTTGCGGCCCATCAGCGTGACCGAGATCGGCAGCACGCCGATGATCAGCGAGGTGGGCGCCACGCCGGCCAGTTTGACGCCCAGGGCCAGCAGCATGTAGTAGACGATGTTGCCCGACAGCGCGTGGCGCAGCAGCGCGTAGCAGTCGCCCCGGTCGAGCCGGCGCAGCAGGGCCGGCAGCTTGCGCCCGGTCAGCGCGGCGGCGATGAGGCCGTAGGCGATGTAGCGGCCGACCGCCATCTCCAGCGGCGAAAAGGCCGCCAGCAGTTCCGGCACGACGAACACCATGCCCCACAAGGCGCCGGCCAGCAGGCCGCACAAAATACCATTCCACATCGTTCTTGCTTTCTACTTGAGGGCACTTCGAAAACTGTCAAATTGTCTTTCCGCATCGGCGGACCGCCGCGCAGGCGGGAACCCAGGCTGAGCCAATGGGCATGCCGGGTATGGATTCCCGCCTGCGCGGGAATGACAGTTTCGAGGTTCCCTGGAGTCTCGCCGCCTTGCCGGCGTGGCACGCTGGCGGGACTCGTGGTGAATATTGTTCGCGATGAATCTTCTTGCCGGCCCGGCGCGCGCCTGGCCGCGTTTGCGCTTCAGGCGTGGCGGTGCAGCCAGCGCGCCAGCCACATGAAGGCGCCCATGTTGAGCGCCACGCTGCACCAGAATACGATGCGGAAGGCCAGCTTGCTGGACTTGTGGCGCAGCCACTGCTGGGCCAGGATCGCGCCGGGCCAACCGCCGGCCAGGGCGAGCAGGTGCAAGGTGCTTTCCGGCGTGCGCCAGCGGCCGTTGACGGCGGCCGACTTGTCGATCGCGTACACGATAAAGCACAGCAGGCTGAGCACGCCATACACGGCGGCGGCCCAGACCGACAGGCGCCACAGCAGCGTGGCGACCAGGTACAGCACCAACAGCACGACGATGGCCAGATAGCTGGCGCTGCCGCTGGCGCCGACAGGACCGGCCTGGCGGCGCGGCGCGGGGCGCTTGGCCCTGGGCTTGGCGGCGCCGGCGGCGGCTTTGGTGGCCGGCTTGCGCTTGCCGCCGGCCTTGACCGGCTCGTCCAGTTGCAGCGTCATCTGCCCGCCGCCCCTGGCCTTGCCGGCAGCGGCGCGCGGCGTCTTGGCGGACGCGCGCGCGGCGCCGTCGCCGCGCACCGGCGGCGCTGGACGGCTGCGGCTGGGGGCCGGCGCCACGTGCTTAGAAGTAGCTCAGGCCGAGCGCGGCCTTGACTTCGTCGGCGGTGCGGGCGGCCACTTCGCGCGCCTTGGCGGTGCCTTCCTTGAGCACTTGCAGGATGTAGCCACGGTCCTTGGCCAGCTCTTCGCGGCGGGCGCGGATCGGCGCCAGCATTTCCTGCAGCACCAATTCGAGGCGCTTCTTGACGATGCTGTCGCCCAGGCCGCCGCGCACGTAGTGGGCCTTCATCTCGGCCAGCGCGGCCTTCTCCGGGTCGAAGGCGTCCAGGTAGATGAAGGCGACGTTGCCCTCCAGATGGCCGGGGTCTTCGACGCGCAGGTGCAGCGGGTCGGTGTAGACCTTCTTGACGGCGGCGGTGATCTCGGCGGCGCTGGCGCCCAGGTTGATGGTGTTGCCCAGCGATTTGCTCATCTTGGCCTTGCCGTCGATGCCGGGCAGGCGGCCGATCTCCGGCACCAGCGCCTTGCACTCGACCAGCACTTCGCGCTCGGTCATGCGGTTGAAGCGGCGCACGATCTCGTTGGTCTGCTCGATCATCGGGATCTGGTCTTCGCCCACCGGCACCAGGCCCGCCTTGAAGGCGGTGATGTCGGCGCACTGGCTGGCCGGGTAGGTCAGGAAGCCGGCCGGGATGTCGCGTTCGAAGCCGCGCAGCGCGATCTCGGCCTTGACGGTCGGGTTGCGCTCCAGGCGCGCCACCGTCACCAGGTTCAGGTAGTAGAAGGTCAGCTCGGCCAGTTCCGGAATCTGCGACTGGATCAGGATGGTCGACTTGCCCGGGTCGATGCCGACGGCCAGGTAATCGAGGGCGACCTCGACCACGTTGCGGTGCACCTTGCCGGTGTCGTCCATATTGTCGGTCAGCGCCTGGGCGTCGGCCAGCATGATGAATTGCTGATAGTCGTGTTGGTAGACGACGCGGTTTTTCAGGCTGCCGACATAGTGGCCCAGATGCAACGGACCGGTGGGGCGGTCGCCGGTCAGGATCACGGACGATGCGGCGGCGGTGGCGGCGGTGGCGGCGCTGGAGGCGGTGGACGGAATTGGCGTGCTCATCAAGGTTCCTTTACGTTGCCTCTGACAAGCTGCGCCAATGAAAACGCCACCAGGAAGAGGCGGCGTGGATAAAAATCACATCACTATAGAAAAGTGGCCGCTGAATGTTAGCGGCACCACCATTTCAGGCTGGAACGATGTGTAGGGAAGAATTTCATGACCGTATGGTTACAGTTTGCCGGTGCGCTGTCAAGGCGCGCCCGGCGCTGTTGCATAATCCTCAACCCTTAGGTAGGATGGCCGCCGGCCTGTTTGAGTGGAAGCAGGCAACCCACCTCGCCCCTTTTCGGAGAATCCATGCGCGTCCGTCCCACGCTCCAGCTTGTCGCCCCGCTCCTGTTGTCCAGTCTGCTGCCCGGCCTGTTGGCGGGCCTGAGCGGCGTCGCCGGCGCGGCCCAGACGGCGCCGATGGCGCCCGACATTCCGGCCAGCTTCGCCGCGCCGACCGACGACAACGACTATGTCAAGCGCGACCTGATGATCCCGATGCGCGACGGCGTCAAGCTGCACACGGTGATCGTCGTGCCCAAGGGCGCCAGCGGCGCGCCGATCATGCTCACCCGCACCCCCTACAACGCCAGCCGCCGCGCCCAGCGCAACGTCAGCCCGCGCATGGCGGCCATCCTGCCGCTGGGCGACGAGGTGCTGGCCGGCCAGGGCTACATCCGCGTGTTCCAGGACGTGCGCGGCAAGTACGGCTCCGAGGGCGACTACGTTATGACGCGGCCGGTGCGCGGCCCGCTCAACGGCAGCAAGTCCGACCACGTCACCGACGCCTGGGACACCATCGACTGGCTGGTCAAGAACGTGCCCGAATCGAACGGCAAGGTGGGCATGCTGGGCTCGTCCTACGAGGGCTTCACCGTGCTGATGGCGCTGCTCGATCCGCACCCGGCGCTGAAGGTGGCCGTGCCGATGAGCCCGATGGTCGACGGCTGGCGCGGCGACGACTGGTTCCACAACGGCGCCTTCCGCATGCCCAGCCTGCCGTACTTCGCCGGCCAGATCACCGTCAAGGGCGGCGGCGAGGCGCTGGCCACCGGCGTCTACGACGACTACGACAGCGTGCTGCGGGCCGTCTCGGCCGCCGGCTACGCGCAAAAATTCGGCCTCGACAAACTCAACTTCACCAAGAAGGTGTTCGAGCATCCCGCCTACGACAGCTACTGGCAGGGCCAGGCGCTCGACCGCCTGCTGGCCAAGCGCGCGCCGAGCGTGCCGACCATGCACGTGGTGGGGCAGTGGGACCAGGAGGACATCTACGGCGCCTACGCCGCCTACGCCGCGATGGAGGCGGGCGACAAGGGCAACGACCTGAACTTCCTCGCCGTCGGCCCGTGGCGCCACAGCGGCGTCAACTACGAGGCGGCCGGCCTGGGCGCGCTCAAGTTCGGCGGCGACACGGCGCTGGAGTTCCGCCGCGACGTCATGCAACCCTTCCTCGACCAGTATCTGAAGGACGGCGCCGCCAAGGCCGACACCGCGCCGGTGCTGTTCTACCAGACCGGCAGCAACCGCTGGCAGCGCCTGCCGCAGTGGCCGCTGGCCTGCGCCGAGGGCTGCGCCACGGCGTTGTCGCCGCTCTACCTGCGCTCCAACTTCAGCCTCGGCTTCGACCGGCCGCTGGGCACCACGGGCGTCGACGAGTACGTCGCCGACCCGGCCAAGCCGGTGCCCTTCGTCCCGCGTCCGGTGCGCATGAACGACGGCAACGTGTGGAAGCCGTGGCTGGTCAGCGACCAGCGCTCCTTCTCCGACCGCGGCGACGTGCTCAGCTACGTCAGCCCGCCGCTGCGCAACAAGCTGCAGATCGCCGGCGCGGCGATGGTCAACCTGTTCGCCGCCACCAGCGGCAGCGACGCCGACTGGGTGGTCAAGCTGATCGACGTCTACCCGGACGAGGTGCCGGGGCAGCCCGAGCTGGGCGGCTACCAGCTGGGCGTGGCGATGGACATCTTCCGTGGCCGCTACCGCAACAGCCTGGAGCAGCCGGCGGCGATCGTGCCCAACCAGATCGAGCGCTACCGCTTCGCCCTGCCCAACGCCAACCACGTGTTCCTGCCCGGCCACCGGGTGATGGTGCAGATCCAGTCCAGCTGGTTCCCGCTGTACGACCGCAACCCGCAGACCTACGTGCCGAACATTTTCCACGCCCAGCCGGCCGACTACCAGAAGGCGACGCAGCGCATCTTCCGCCGCATCGACAGCGCCAGCGCGATCGAGTTGCCGGTGATCCCCAACACGCTGCCGTGACGGCTTAATGTTGTGGCAAGATATTGAATTCGCTATAATTTGGTTCTTGCCAACAACCGGAGTCGCCATGTCCCAAGTCTTTTTCCGCCGTCCGCTGGCCGCCGTGCTGGCGTTGACCTTGGGGCTGGGCGCGCTGCCGGCCTACGCCGACCTGGGCGGTGTGCGCAGCGTGCTCGCCGAGCGCATGCGCGCCAAGAAGATCCCGTTCAGCCCGTCCAGCGTGCGCGAGACCCTGATCCAGGGCCTGTACCGCTGGGACCAGGGCGCCGGCGTCGGCCAGTTGTATGTCAACGACGCCGTCACGCTGATCCTGGTCACCGACGGCAACAAGATCGTCGAATGGACCCAGCCGGTGCGCGATCCGCAGCCGATCAGCGAGGCCGAGAAAAGCAGCCTGCTCAGCGAGATGCTGCGCGGCATACGTTTTGATCGCCTGATCAAATTCGAACAGGGCAAAGGCCAGGCCGGCAACCAGGTGTTGCTGATCTCGGCCTTCGACTGCCCGTATTGCATCAAGTTCGAACGCATGCTGGCGGGCGCCGGCGACAAGGTCGACGCCACCGTCTACGTGCTGCCGTCCACCTTGCAACCGAAGGACAACGCCCGCGCCTCCACCGTGCGCAACATCTGGTGCGCCAAGCAGAACGCCGAGGTGTGGCGCAACACCCTGCTGAAGTCGCCGGGCGGCTACTTCAACCTGCCGTCGGGCAGCTGCGACCTGGGCATCGAAGCGGCGAACGACGTCCAACTGATCATCGCCAGCATGGGGTTGGGCGGCGGCTATCCGCAAATGCTGTTCGGCAACGGCACCACCTCGACCGCCGCGCAGGAGTTGGCCGTGTTCCAGGAACAATTGAAGAATCGTCCAGGCCGCGTCTTCTGGGACGAGCCGAAACCGGCGCGCTACGCCCAGTTCCGCGCCGCCGGCGGCAACACGGCCGCCGGCAGCGCCGCCGCTGCGGCGGCCGGCGTCAGCACCTCCGGCAACACCACGACGATCCGCTTCAACCCCCTGTCCGGCCTGTTGAAACGGCTCGGCACGCCGGCAGCGGCGGAGGGCGCCAGTTCGGCGCCGGCCGAAGCGGGCAAGTAGCCGTATAAAGAACAGCGGGGTCAGTGCCGACATTCGGACACGAGCTGAGCCATTTGCATGGAGTAGCGGGGTCGGGAGCAGCGGGGTCAGTGCCGACATTCGGACACGAGCTGAGCCATTTACATGTGCGTATGGCTCGGGGGGCAGGCGTAAATTTGCGCACTGCTGAGGACGTGTCCGAATGTCGGCACTGACCCCCGGGGGGGCTGGGGGCACACTTTCGCCGCTGGATTTCCTGTGTCTACCCGACACAGCCAGGCCGCCTTAGCGCGGCCGTACGCTTTCGGCCAGGATGTCGGCACGGTGGTAGCGCTGGAAGCCGTCCATCACGGCGCCCGACTTGGCGACTTTTTCCAGCTGCTCACGCAGCAGTTGCTGGTCTTCGACCGACAGCGACAGCCGCGAGATGTAGGCGCCGCTCTGCCCCCACGGCAGCTCGGCGATCGGCTCCAGGCGCAGCCGTTCGAGCAGGCCCTGCACGCGCGGTTCGCGGCGGATGGCGCCCGACAGGATGGTCGGCCCCATGATGGTCACGTTGACCGCGCCGGCGTGCATCAGCCGCGCCACGGCGTTGGCGTCGACCTCGGTGAACAAGCGGCCTTGCCGGCCGAGTTCCTTGACCAAGGCGGCGTATTGTTCGCCGTAATCAAAACCGCGCACCACCGCCACCCGCAGGTCGTGCCGCTCGAGCAGGTCGCGGCCGCTGGTGATGGGCGCCTGCGTGCCGGCCAGCGAGATCAGCACGGCGCGGTGGCCGATCATCGGCACGAACTGGCCGATCTTGTCGCGGCCCGGCGTGCGCATGGCCGGGATCAACAGGTCGGCCTTGCCGGCCTCGTACAGGACCATCTGGCGCGCCCGCGGCACCACCGAGAAGAGGAAGTTGCAACCGCTGCGGCTGCCGAGGTTGCGCAGCAGGTCGGGATAGATGCCGTTGACGCTGGCGCCGTTGATGACCACGCTGGCGCCGCTGGCCGAGACCGGCACGGCGATGTCGCGCGAGCAGTCGGCGCGGGCCGCGCCGGCGGCGGCCAGCAGCAGGCCGAGCGTCGCCGCCCGGACGGCGGCGCGGCAGCGCGTGCGGAGGTGGCGGGAGGCGGCTGGCGTCATGGGCGTCTTCTATGTTCGGGTGAGCAACGCAACGGGGGCGGAAATGGCATTGTGGCCGATTCGTTAACAAATGCCAAGTCCGCCCGCTTGCGCCCTAGACTTGGCGCAATGGATGGTGGCGGAAATAGTGCCGCGCCAGCAGGATGGCCAGCAGCTGCATCGCCGCGCAGACGAAGAAGGTGGTGCCGATGCGCCAGTCGTGCGCCGGCAGGTGGCTGACTTCGCCGAGGATGGCGCTGCCGATCAGCGGCATGAAGATGATGCCGATGCTGCTGATCGATTGCAGCGAACCCATCAGTTCGCCCTGCTGGTTGGGCGGCGTCGCCTTCGAAATGATGCCCTGCAGCGCCGGGCCGGCGGCGAAGGCCAGCAGGTTGCACAGGATGAACACGTACATCATCCAGCCTTCGGTGGCCAGGCCGTACAGGGTGTAGGTGATGCAGCCCGAGCCGAGGCCGAGCAGGGCCAGGCGCACCTCGCCGAAGCGTTTGATGAGCAGGCCGAGCAGGCCGGCCTGCACCACCATCGAGGACAGGCCGACGCAGAACAGGGCGATGCCGTTCTGGCTCGGGTTCCAGTCGAAGCGGAAGTGGGTGTACAACACCCAGGTCGACTGCAACATGATCTGGGCGCAGGTGACCAGGGCGAAGACCACGATCAGGCCGCCGATGTCGCGCCGGCCGAGCAGCTTGCGCACGGCGGCCAGGGGATTGAGCTTGGCCAGTTTGAACGGCGCGCGCAGCCCGGCCGGCAGCGACTCGGGCACGCAGAAGTAGCCGTAAATGAAATTGCCGGCCGACAGGGCCGCCGCCGCGTAGAACGGCAGATGCAGGCTGTAGCGTCCCAGCAGGCCGCCGAGGACGGGGCCGCAGATGAAGCCCAGGCCGAAGGCGGCGCCGATCTTGCCGAAACTTTTGGCGCGGTTGTCCGGCGTCGACACGTCCGAGGCGTAGGCGGCGGCGACCGACATGCTGGCCGAGGACATGCCGCCGATCACCCGGCCGATGAACATGCAGGCCAGGTTGGGCGCCCAGGCGGTGGTGAGGAAGTTGGCGCACATGCCGGCCATCGAGTACAGCAGCACCGGACGGCGGCCGACGCGGTCGCTGATGGCGCCCAGCATCGGCATGAAGATGAACTGCATCAGGCCGAAGGTGGTGCCCATGATGCCGTACCACAGGGCTTGGGCGTCGCGCGTGTGGACGAACTCGCCGACCAGGATGGGCAGCACCGGCGCCACCAGGCCGATGCCGAGCATGTCGATGAAGGTGCACACCAGCACGAAGTTGAGGTTGCCGTTGGACGCGTGCGCGGCCGCCGCCGCGGCCGGCTTGGTCAAATCGGCCGCGCCGGCCGCGCCGGCT
>NZ_JAEMNU010000080.1:43620-44820 GCF_016461825.1 Rugamonas violacea
GGGGGGGGGGTGGCCGGGCTGTCCGGGCTGGCGTCGGGCTGGCGGCTCATCGGCGGCCTCCGCCGTGGCTCTTGCCGGCGCCGTCCGCGCCGGGCCGGCCGCGCCGCCGGGCGGGGCGCGTCACGGCGCCGCCCATTCGGCGATGAAGCTGTCGCGGAAGGCGATCAGCTCGCGCAGGCGGGCCTGCGCCAGGCGCCGCCCGGCCGCCGTCTGCATCTTGGCCGGCAGCGTGGCCAGCTTGGTGTCGATGTGGTCGAGCGCGTAGGCCTTGTCGTCGAGCTCGCGCTGCAGCGCCATCGGGTCGTCGGCGTGGGCCAGGCCGGAGCCGAGCCGGCCGGCGGTGTAGAACAGCCGCGCCAGGCCGACGGCGCCGAGCGCGTCGAGGCGGTCGGCGTCCTGCACGATGCGCGCCTCGACGGTCTCGGCGCGCAGCGCGGCCGAGAAGCTGTGGCATTCGATGGCGTGGGCGACGGCGGCCAGCTTGTCGGCCGGGAAGCCGAGCGCGGCGAGTTGGCGGCTGGCCAGCAGGGCCGATTGGCGGCTGGCCAGGTGGCGCTGCGGATCGTCCTTGGCCAGGTTGACCAGGTCGTGCAGGTAGCAGGCGGCCAGCACGGTCAGGCCGTCGGCCTCGGGGTGTTCGTCGAGCAGCAGGGTGGCGTTGCGCCAGACCCGGTGCAGGTGGTTGCTGTCGTGGGCGCCGTCGGCCCCGGCGGCGGCGCCGGCCAGCGCCACCAGGCGCGGCTGCCAGCTGCTCATCAGTGTATTCATCGATTTCCAGTATGCTCGCGTTGCCGCCCGCCGACGGTCCGGCGGGCTGCGCAATTGTGGCACGAAACGGCGGCCGCCCGACCACCGCCGGCGACAATTTCGTCTTGCCGGGGCGAAATATCGGCGCGCGAACGTTGTTGGCTTGCTAATCCCTGTGGTATTATGCAAAATGCAATTCATTCATAGCGAGATAAGGTGACACATGCGTAGCCCGGTTTGCCTCGGCGTTCTTGTATTGTTGTGCAGCTCGGCCGCGCTGGCGCTGGACGACACGCCGACGCTGCCCTCGTCGGCCGCGCGCGCCGACGACCCGCGCGCGCCGGTCCATCTGCGCGAGGGCCGCGACGCCGCCCCGGCGGCCGGCGGCGCCGGCCAGGGCGGGCTGGGCCTGCGCGGCGCCGGCGCCAACCCGGCGCGGCGCCAGGACGGCTG
>NZ_JAEMNU010000081.1 GCF_016461825.1 Rugamonas violacea
GGAACGGGACAACCGGCGCAAGGTCTATCTGTATTTTTGTCCGCAGGACATGACGGTAGCACTCGATAGTGTGCAGGGCATAGGCTGGCAGGGTGTGCCGGACTTCATCGAGGGCGAGCAATTGCTGCCGGACGAGCGCGTCCGCTACTTTGATGCGACGGCGGGAGAGACGCGACGTATCGGCAGCGCCCCGACAAAAAGCAAGACCGTGCTGCGCCGGCCGTTGCAGGAATTGGGGAAAGGTTTTTACCAGCGCGTATTCACGGACAAGCAAAGGATCAATCCTGCGACAGGGAATGCCGAACCCGTGCTGGTGGGCGTTGCGCCGCACGACTACGCTTTGCGCATCAAGGGCGAAAACGACCATGACCATGTGGCCAGCGGAAACCGCATCATGCGCGACGGCTTCCCCGCAGTGAAATGGCCCATCGCAAAGAACGGGGCTTGGCCAGACAGGCGCAGCGAACGTGAACAACGCGACGGCATCCGCAGTGTCACCGGCGAGGCGTTGCCGACACCGGCGGCTGCCGATCTGCGCGGGCAACAGCAGATCGATCGCAAGGATGGTCCCTACGAGGCGGTCGACCCCATCGATGCCAGCACCGCCGTCTCCAG
>NZ_JAEMNU010000082.1 GCF_016461825.1 Rugamonas violacea
GGTGTGGAAGTGCAGTAATGCATTAAGCTAACCAGTACTAATTGCCCGTAAGGCTTGTCCCTATAACCTTAGCAGGTTGTAAGAATAAGAATTGCGTGTCGCCTGAGTTGTTGAGACATGCTTCATTACCCATTCTTTACCGATACTTCTTCCCAATTTTAGAGCGCCGCCGCCCCGTTGGGAGCGTGCGCTCGTACAAGTCAATGCCTGATGACCATAGCAAGTTGGTACCACCCCTTCCCATCCCGAACAGGACCGTGAAACAACTCTGCGCCGATGATAGTGCTGCAACCAGTGTGAAAGTAGGTTATCGTCAGGCTAGTTATATGTCGTAGTGAAAAACCCCCATCCGCCTGAACGCGCTCAAGACCGCGTTCGGTGCAGGTGGGGTTTTTTTCCGTCCCGACTACTGGCTCAGTGTAGCAATGCTGCGTCGAAAAAAACCACCGGATTTACTGGTGGTTTTTTTATGCGCGGGACGAACCCGATTGCATCAGAAGTTGTATTGGACGCCAAGCGTGACCAGGGTGAGTTCGGATTTGTTGAAGCGGATCGCCTCCAGGCTCATCTGCCATTTTGGCGAGAAGGCGTAACTGACGCCGCCACCAAACAGTGCCTCGGTTTCGTTCTGGTCTTTATTGGCCACGCGCGCCGAATGCATTTTGGTGCGGCCGACGCCCAGGCGGCCGTACAGGCTGAAACGGTCGTTGAGGGGAATCTTGCCCACCGCCGCCACGCCGATATGGCTCTCCGGGTAGTAGGCGGAGTCGGAGAACAGACCGTCGATGCGGAAGCTGAGCGAGCGCGCGATGATCTCGGCGCCGAAGTTCGGCGTGGCTTGATAGCCAAGTTTCAGACCGAGGGCCAGATCGCCGTTGCTGACGCCGGGCTGCGAGTAGGACGAACGGCCGATGTCGGAGCCGACGTAGATGCCGGGGTCGAATTCGGCGGCGTAGGCGGCGCTGGACGCCAGCAACAGGGTGGACAGTGCGGCGCGGGTGAATACTGTAGACATAACTCTCCTGGGATAGTGTAATTACTCACCGACTCGGCAGAATGACGTGGCGGTGGGTCTCGCTAGGGCAGGGGCATTAATTAATTTATAATTTTGCCACTTGGAAAATAGTAACTTAATATTGGTAATCATTCAAGTCTCGGGCGGTGGCGCCGGCATGCGCCGGTTCGGCTTGGGCGCGGAGGGGAGGCTGGCTGGCCATGGGATGTGACGCATTGCAACGGCTTAGCACAATTGCTGTGCAGGCATGGAATTGGGTTGTATCATTATCCATCGCACCTTTTTGCCGGTGCTGGTCGAATGTTCAAACTTCTAAAGGGTGGTTTCATGTCAGCTGAAGCAAAAAAATAATTGATTAGCGTTGATCTTCATCTACCAACCTGAGCGACGCCTCAGTTCGCCTGCCGGTCGCGGCGGCGGCGTACAGGAAGCGCCGCAGGA
>NZ_JAEMNU010000083.1:0-68804 GCF_016461825.1 Rugamonas violacea
GGTGGCGCCGGCGCCGACCACGTCGACGTGGTCGACCACCAGGCCGTTGTCGATCAGGTAGTCGCGCACCGCCTGGGCGCGGCGACGCGACAGGTCCAGGTTGTAGGCGTCGCTGCCGATCTGGTCGGTGTAGCCGGTCACCGTCAGCGAATCGTAGTGTTGGCCACGGGCGCTCGCCAGCAGGCTCTTCAGCTGCAGGATGCCGGAGATCTGCAGGTTGGCCTGGTCGAAGCCGAACAGCGTGTCGGCGCTCAGGTTGGTGACGATGGGCGCCTGGCAGTAGCCGCCGTCGCCGGGCGGCGTCGGCGGCGGGCTCTCGCCGCAACTGCCCTGCGGACAATCCGGCGGCGGCTGCGACGTCACCGGCGGGTCGCCCGGGTCGGTCGGGCTGCCGCCGTTGCCGGCGCCGGGCGAGGAGGTCGGCGTGGCCGGCTCGATGGCGTCGGACTGCATCTGCAGCGTGACGTGGCTGACCACCGGCACCAGGCCCTTGCTGATAAGGTTGGTCATGCGCGGGTCCTCGCCGGTGTCCTGCCACTGCAAGTAGGCCTTGTAGATGCGCCCGACGATGGGCACCGCCGGGCTGATGCCGTGGATGATGCGCAGCTTGATCAAATTGGCGTCCTGGATGGTCTCGCCCGACGTGGCGCCGACCTGCTGCGACTTGAAGGCCAGGCCACGGTTGGAGATGACGCGCTTGCTGCCGGTCTTCAACGTCGCCTGCAGGGCCGGATCGTTGAAGTCGGCGAAGGCCTCCTTGGTCGGATTGAGCATGTCGACATAGGCGTTTTCGTCCACCGACTTGCGCGCGTTGGCCAGCGACTCGGCCAGCTCGGCGGCGTTGCTGCCGCCGCCGAACAGCGGCACCAGGCCGGCGGCGTAGGCCTGCTTGATGCTGTCGATGCTGGCGTTGCCGACGCTGCCGGCGCGCGCCGCCAGCATGGTGGCGTGGTTGAGCTGGTTCTTGGCGAAGAACAGCTGGCTGTACTGGGTCACGCCCAGGCCCATCATGGTGAGCAGCGGGCCGACCACCACCAGCTCGATCAGCGCCGCGCCGCGCTGGCGCCGGCCCGGCTGGCGCGGCGGCGGCGCGGCCGGGGCGAACCACAGCGGATGGCGCAGCCGGTCGCCCGGCGCCAGCTGCCAGCGGGCGATGCTGCCGGCGGCCAGCTCCAGCGTGTGGGCGGCGCGGCGGTGGCGCCGGCCGGCGGCGTCGCGGCCGGCGCGGCTGTCGCTGGCGCGCCAGGGCCGCAGATCGGCGACGCACTTGAGCACCACGCCGTGGCGGTCGAGGTACAGCAGATCGATGGCGCAGCGCATGAAGGCGGTGTGCACGCCGGGGCAGTCGGCCAGCAGCAGGCCGGCGTCGGGCGCCAGCGGCGGGCGCAGCATCAGGCCGCGCAGGCGCGCGCCGAAGGTGGCGGCGCGGCGCACGTCGAGGTGGTGGACGCCGCTGCGGCTGAGCAGGCTGGCGCCGTCTGGTGTGCGCGGCGGCGCGGCGGTTGGCTGGAACATGGTGGACTCGGTCATGGCGGCGGGGTTCAGGTGCCCGGATGTAGGAACTTCATGGCGATCGGGAAGGCCAGCACGATGAAGGTGCAGGGGAAGATGAAGGCGATCAGCGGGAACAGCATCTTCACCGGCGCCTCCATGGCCAGCTTTTCGGCACGCAGGAAGCGCTCGGCGCGGCGCTGCTCGGCCTGGGCGCGCAGCACCGGCCCCAGGTTCATGCCCATGCGTTCGGCCTGGATCACGGCGGTGATGAACTGCGTCACGTTGCTCTCGTTGAGGCGCTCGGCCATCGCCCGCATCGACTCGGCGCGCGCCTTGCCGGCGCGGATGTCGCGCAGCACGCGCTGGATCTCGGTGCGCAGCACGCCGCGCGGCCCCTTGGCCACCGCCTGGTGCAGCGCGCCCTGCAGGTTCAGGCCGGCCTCGACGCACAGGGTGATGATGTCGAGGTAGAACGGCAGCGTCTTGAACAACTCGCTGCGGCGTTCCCGCATCAGGTCGCGCAGCCAAAACGAGGGATAGAAGAAGCCGAGCAGCGCGCCGCCGCCGGCAATCTCCAGGTAGAGCGCCAGCGGCAGGCCGGCCTCGCCGTCGCGGGCGTGCTCGAAGCTGCCCACGCCCCACCAGCACAACGCCGCCACCAGCGCGGCGCCGACCAGGCGGGCGCCGACCAACTGCGGCGGGGTGACCGTGTAGTCCAGCCCGGCCTGGCGCAGGCGCGCCAGTATCCTGGCCTGGTGGTCGGCCGACAGCAGCGGCGCGACGAAGTGGCTGACCCACTGGATCGGCCACCAGGCCAGGCGGAAGCCCAGCGGCGGCGGGTCCTTGTAGGCGCGGTCCTCGCGCGGCACGCCGGCCAGCGCGGCGCTGAGCAGCCAGACGCACAGCGCGACCGACAGGCCGCAGGCCAGCGCCAGCAGCGCGATGACGCCGTTGCCGTGTTCGATTAACAGTTCTTGCATGGGTTTCTCCTCGGGTGTTGGCTCGGTGTGGGATGGCGGCGCGGCGGTTCAGACATCGATGGCGATGATCTTGCGGATCACGTAGACGCCCATCGCCTCAAGCACCACCAGCACGGCCAGCGTGGCCCAGCCGGTGCGGCTGTGCCACAGCAGATCCATCGCGGCCGGCTCCATCTTGCCCAGCACCAGCGCCAGCGCCACCGGTAGCAGGCCGACCACCCAGGCTTGCAGCTTGCCCTGCGCGGTCAGCGCGCGGATCTTGCCCTCCATCTGCAAGCGGCTGCGGATGGTGCCGGCGGTGCGTTCGAGCGTCTCGGCCAGGCCGCCGCCGGTTTCGGCGGCGATGCGCATGGCCGACACCACCAGCACCGTGGTCTGGGTCGGCACCCGGTGCGCCAGGTTGTTCAGGCTCTGTTCGAGGGTGACGCCGATGCGCTGTTCGCGCAGCATCAGCGAAAACTCCTGGCCCAGCGGCGCCGGCGCCTCGACCAGCAACTGGGCCAGCGCCGTGCCGAAGCCGGCGCCGGCGCGCATGGCGCCGGCCAGCATCATCAGCGCGTCGGGCAGTTGGTGCTCGAACTGGCGCATGCGCCGGCGCCGCATGGCGCCGTACAACAGGCGCGGCGCGCTGGCCAGCGTGACGAAGCCGGCCAGCGCCAGCAGCAGGCTGCCGCTGGCCAGCCAGGCCAGCACGGCGCCCAGCGCCATCGCCGCCAGGTTCAGCACGAACAGCTGGCGCGGGTCGATGAACAGGAAGAACTCGCGCACCTGGAACTGGGCCCGCTCGGTGAAGTTGGCGCGGTAACGCCGCAGCGTGGCGCCGCCCACCTCGATGAGGAACCAGGCCAGCAGCGCGGCCGCCAGCGCGATCACCACGCTGATCAACAGCACCGTCGCGTTGCCGCTCACAGGGCCCGCCTGTCCGCGCCGCGGGTGCGCCAGTCGCGCCGTTCGAGCGTCTCGCCGGGCGTCGGCGCCGGCTTGAAGATGTCCATGTCGAGCCGGCCGCCGACGGCGCGCAGCTCCTCGTAGAAGGCCGGCACCATGTCGCAGCCGCTGAAGTAACCCTGCACGCGGCGCAAGCCGTTCTGGTCGGCCGGGCCGTAGCCCTGGCTGACGAAGCGGAAGATCTCCTGGATCTGGATCTTGCCGCTCTCCATGCCGGTCAGCTCGGTGATGCTGGTCACCTTGCGCGAGCCGCAGGCAAAACGGCTCTGCTGCACCACCAGGTCGACCGCCGAGGCGATCTGCTCGCGGATCGCCGTCAGCGGCAGGTCCATGCCGGCCATCAGCACCATCGTCTCCAGCCGCGCCAGGCCGTCGCGCGGCGTGTTGGCGTGCAGCGTGGTCAGCGAGCCCTCGTGGCCGGTGTTCATCGCCTGCAGCATGTCGAGCGCCTCGGCGCCACGGCACTCGCCGACGACGATGCGGTCGGGCCGCATGCGCAGCGTGTTCTTGACCAGGTCGCGGATTTGCACGCCGCCCTTGCCCTCGACGTTGGGCGGGCGCGACTCCAGGCTGATCAGGTGCTCGTGGTGCAGCTTGAGTTCGGCCGCGTCCTCCACCGTGATGATGCGTTCGCTGTCGGGGATGAAGTTCGACAGGATGTTGAGCAGCGTCGTCTTGCCCGAGCCGGTGCCGCCGGAGACGATGATGTTCTTGCGCGCCTCGACGCAGATCTGCAGGAAGGCCGCCATGTCCGGGCTGAGCGCGCCGAAGTCGACCAGGTCGGCGGCGCTCAGCCGGCGGCTGGCGAACTTGCGGATGGTCAGCGCCGGCCCTTTCAGCGCCAGCGGCGCGATGATGGCGTTGACGCGCGAGCCGTCCTTGAGCCGCGCGTCGACCATCGGCGAGGACTCGTCGATGCGCCGGCCCAGCGGCGCGACGATGCGCTCGATCACGCCGAGCACGGCGCGGTCGCCGGTGAAGGTCATGGCGTGGCGCTCCAGGCGGCCGTCGCGCTCGACGTAGATCTCGTCGTAGCGGTTGACCATGATCTCGCTGACGCTGTCGTCGGCCAGCAGCTCCTCCAGCGGCCCCAGGCCGACCGCCTCGTCGAGCACCTGGCGGCACAGCACCTCGCGGTCCAACTCGCGCGGCAGGTCGGCCTCCATCTCCAGCAGGATCTCGCGGATCACCCGGCTGGTCTCGCCGCGCAACTGGGCGTCGCTCATGCTGGAGACGTCGTGGCGGCGCAGGTCCATGGTGTCGAGCAGCTTGGCGTGCACCCGCTTGCGCCATTCGAACTCCAGCTCCTTGCGCCGCGGGTCGACGCTGAGCACGACGGCGAAGCCCGGCGCCGGCGCCGCCTCGGCGCCCGCCGGCGCGCTCCGGCGCGCCTGCTGCGCCGTTTGGCGGGCCTGTTCGGCCAGCACCCGCGAGGCCTGGATCTGCTCGGTGGCCATGCGGTTGCGCTGCGGCGCCGAGGCCGAGCGCGACTGCGGCGCCGCCGCCTGCACCAGCTCCGGCTCGGGGAAGCTGTTGAGCACGCGCAGCTTGAACGGGCCGATGCTCACCACGTCGCTGGCCGCCAGCGGCCCCTGCTGCGATTCGACCCGGGCGCCGTTGACGAACAGGCCGCCGTAGGAACCCATGTCCTGCACCAGCACGCCGCCCGGCGTGCGGTACAGGCGGGCGTGCTCCTTGCTCACGCGCCAGCTGTCGAGCCTGACCTCGTTCTGCGCGCCCTTGCCCAACATGGACTCGTCGGGCGCCTCGACGATGCGGGTGGCGCCGTCGGCGGCGATGATTTCGATTTCCAGCATGGCGACTCCTATTGACGGTCCGGCGCGGCCGGCGTGGTGGCGGTGGCGGCGGCGGGCGCGCTCGGCGCGAACACCTTGCCGGCGTCGCTGCCGGGCTGCAGCGGCTCGCTCAGGTAGGGCGAGCGGCCCATCTTCTCGCCCAGCCGCTGGCCGGCGCGCTCGACGCGCTCGACCAGCCCGGGCGAGCGCGGATCGACCACGGTCGGCGTGACGAAGACCACCAACTCGGTCTCCTTGTTCTGGAAACGCTTGGAGCGGAACAGTGCGCCCAGCACCGGCAGGTCGCCCAGCAGCGGCACCTTGTCGATGTCGTTGCTGCTGCTGCGCTGGAGCAGGCCGGACAACACGATGGTCTCGCCCGTGCGCACGTTGAACTCGGTCTTGGTGCGCCGCGTCAGCAGCGCCGGCCCGGCCACCGAAGGCACCGAGGTGTCCAAGGAGCTGACCTCGGAGTCGATCTCGGCGCGGATCACGCCGTTGCGCCCGACCCTGGGCTCGATCTCCAGCTTGATGCCGTAAGACTTGAAGACGATGGTCACGCCATTCAGGTTGGTCACCGAATAGGGGAACTCGCCGCCGGCCAGGAAGCTGGCCTTGTAGCCGCTGCGGGTCGACAACTGCGGCTCGGCCAGGATGCTGGCGCTGCCGTTCTGTTCGAGCGCGTTGAGCTGGGCGTTCAGGCCCATGTTGACGGCGCTGAGAATGGTCAGGTTGCTCGGCAGCCCGACGCCATTGCCCTTGGTGGTGTCGATCGGCCCGATCGGCGGCAAGCGGCCGGCCGGCGCGGTGATGGCGATCTGCCGCCCGCCCATGTCGACGCCGTTGACGTCGCCGCGCCCGCCCGGCATCCAGATCGCGCCGATGGCGCCGCCGCCGGTCGGGTTCCATTTCAGGCCCAGCTCGCGCAGCTCGTTCTTGGGGAACTCGACCACCTTGACGTCCATCAGCACCGTCTGCTCCCAGCCGATCGGGCTGGTGAAGTTGACGATCTGCGGATAGCGCTTGGCCAGCTCGGCGATTTTTTCGCGGTCGCCGTCGGACAACTCGTCGCCCTCGACGATCACCTTGTCGCCGACCACCGTGGCGGTGGTCTTGGGGATGTGCTGCAAAAAGCTGGCCACCTCGCGCGTGATGCGGCTGCGTTCGCCGGGCACGATGTTGACCTTGATGCGCTGGTAGCGGCCGTCCTCGTGCCAGACGAACAGCGAGGACACGCCGATGCCGTTGGCGAAGACGATCACCTCCTTGTCGTCGAGCGCGCTGGCGTTCAGGATCTGGCCGTTGCCGACGGCGATGCGGGCCACGCCCGGCGTGGGGAAGACGCGCGACTCGCCGACATACATCTCGATCTCCGGCACCGGCGTCAGGTCGCCCTGCTCGCCGATCGGCGTGTAGGGTTCGACCGTCTTGAGCGCGGCGCGCTTGGACTTGCCCTTCGCCGACTCGGTGATCGGGTTGCGCAATTCGAGCGCCGGCGTGCCGGCGCCCTTGCCGGCCGCCCCGGCCGCCGCCGGCGCGGCCGGGTTGCCGACGCCGCCTGGGACGGCGCCGGCGTTGAAGCTGGCGATGCTGTTGACGCCGGCGTTGGCGGCCGGCGCGGCGCTGCCCGGCGCGCGTGCCGGCGCCACTGCGGCGGCGGGCGTCACGGCGCCCGCCGTCGGCGCGGCGGCGGTGGCGGCGCTGGCGCTGGTGGCGGCGCTGGCGAACGGCGCGCCGGCCAGCAGCAGGCACCAGGCGAGCGGCAAAGCGGCGCCGTTGCCGCCACAAGGGCGGCTGGTTTTCGTGGTTTGATTCATGATGGTGAGGATTCTTTTCCGCTGCTGCTCGGCGCGCGCTTAGCGCATGCCGATGGTTGGGATGGCGGCGCGCGGCGCCGCTTCTTCTGCTTCGTCGGCCGGCGCCGGGGCGGCCGGCGCGGCGCCCTTGGCGCGGCTGGCGGCGCGCCGCAGGTAGACCGCCTCGGGCGGCATCTTGCCGTTGCCGTAGATGACAGGCACCATCGACGGCCCCGCCGCCACGGCGTCGCCGCGGCCGCCGCGGCCGCCGCCCGGGCCGGCCTTCAGGCTGCCCTTCATGCCGAGCAGCGCGGCCAGGTCGACGGTCTCGTTGCCGATCGGCTGGTCGTCCTGCGGATTGCGCAGCAGCGCCGTCAGCTTGCCCACCTCGCGCCCCATGATCAGGCTCTGCGCCTGCGCCGGCGTGGTGTCGACGGTGACGGTGGAGTACTGGCGGCGGTCGCCCGACTGGGCGTCGTCGGCGGCGCGCTGGCCGGTGGCCATCACCGGCACCCGCTGCAGCAGCGGGAAGGTGAGCTTCTTGCCGGCCTGCTCGACGGTGACGATCAGGTCGATCAAATCGCCCGGTTCGAGCATGCCGGAGATCGAGTTGATCTCGTCGACCGGCACCGTCATGGCGCGGCGCCCGCTCTCCACCCGCGACGAGAACGCCGGCGCCTTCGGACTCTCCACCAGGCCCCACAGGATCATCTCGCCGGCCTTGACCGGGAAGGCCAGCGCCTGGCCGTCGATGCGCGGAAAGTCGTCCGGCAGCACGGCCACCGAGTGCGCGAACTCGGCCGGCACGTTGCGCACCGCGACGTTGTGGTTGTCCAGCTTGACGCCGCGCGCGATGTCGACCTTGGCCACCACCACCTGCACGCTCTTGCCCTTGCCGCGCGCCTCGATCACCGCCACCTGGTTGCTCAGGTAGCTGCGCGCGGCGAAGGCGGCCAAGCCGCCGATGGCCAGCGCGATGCCGAGCACGAGCCAGGTTTTACCGGGACGGAAATGGCGCAGTCGTTTGATACGGTCTAGGTTCATGATTAGCTCGGCAGTGAAAGGGCGTAACTGATGTTCTGATAGGCGCGGTGGAAGCACTCCAGCACGATTTGCACGGTGCTGCGGGCGCTGTCGGGACTGGCGGCGTCGCCGCCGATCGGCACGAACAGGGCGAAGGCCAGCATGGCGCCGACCACGATGTACTCCAGGGTGGCGTGGCCGGATTGGCGGCGGGTCATTTGTATGGCTCCATGGTGGCGATAGTGTTGATGGTGTTGAGAACGACGTTGACGTGGTTGTCGCCGCCGCGGCTGATGACGGCCATGGCCTCCTTGCCCGGACCGCTGAAAAACAGGGTGCTGCCGGCGGCGGCGCCGGCCGGCAGCGCTTGCGTGCCGAGCGCGCCGGCGCGCGCCTCGCGCTCCAGCGCCATGCCCTCCTCGCGCAGCATGGCCACCAGGCGGGCGCGGTTGACCTCCTCGCTGTAGCCGTTCGACAGCACGACGTGGCGCGCGCTGCGCGCGCCGTCGACCGAGTCGAGCGCGCTGACGATGCGCGTCCCCGACGGGAAGCGGGCCAGCAGCCGCTCGTGGGCGGCCTGGTTGGCGCCGCGCCGCGCGGCGGCGGTGCGCAGGTCGGCCACCGCCACCACGCCGCGCGTGCGCTGGCCGTCGGCGCCGAGTTGCACGGTGATGTAGTGGCCGCCGCGCGCGCCGCCCAGCACCAGCTTGCCGCCGACCTGGTTCTCCACCAGCGGCCGGCCCAACTGGCGGCGGAACCAGGCGGCGACGCCGGCCGGCGAGGCCTCGGCGACAAAGCCCTGCAGGCGCAGCGGCACGCCGCCGGCCAGCATTTGCGGCCCCATGCTGATCGGCTGGGCGCCGGGCGGCAGCGCCACCACCGGCCACTCGGCGGCGGCGGCGCCGCCGACGGCCAGCGCCAGCAGGATCGCGAGCAGGCGGCGGCTCATTGGAGACGGTCCCCGGGCACCACGTCCTCCCAGAAGGTCAACTCGCCGATTTGCGGCAGCTTGCTTTTCGGGCAGGTCCCCGGCAGGCAGGCCGGCATCTCGACCAGGTTCACCGCCACCGCCAGCGGCGCCTTGAACGGGCGCAGCATATGCCCGGGGAACAGCAGCTTATCGTCGATGCGGCCGCTCACCTGGGCCGGGCCGGCGGCGGTCCAGCTGTCGACCAGCACGCTGGTGTGGCGCGTGACGCTCAGGTTGATGGCGGAGAATTGCTGGTAGGTGCTGGCGTAGCTGCCGCCCAGGTCGGACAGGTTGGCCAGCAGCACGCTGACGTTGGCGGTGTAGACGCCGGGCGCCTCCAGTTGCAGGCGCTTCGGCACGTCGAGCAGGCCGAAGGTGGTGAAGGGCTGCTTGTCGGCGGCGGCGCTGAAGGCGGCGGCATGGTCGGCGCCCTGCACGCTGCCGAAGCTGACCGTGACGTCGCTGAAACGGCGGATCAAGGCGCCGCCCTGCGGATCGCGCCAGAACAGGTTCTGGTTGGCCATGAAGTCGCCGGCCGTGTCGCCGCTCTTGATGGGCGCGTCGGAGTTGCTGTAGAAGCGGCGCCGCACCTCGTCCTCCAGCCGCGCCGGCGCCTTGAAGCTGCTCATGCCGCCGTTGTTGTTGATCGCCTCGAAGGCGACGTAGCGGCTGGCCATTTCGGTGGCGTGGGCGATGTCCTGGTACTTGCCCAGCACCGGCATCAGCAGGAACAGCGGCACCAGGGCCAGCGCCACGACGACGAACTCGGCCAGCGCCTGGCCGCGCTGGACGGCGAGGCGCCTCATTTGGCGGCCCCTTTGGCGCTGATGCTGAAACCGTCGCCGTTGTAGGGGGTGAACACGGCGCTGTTGACTTCGCTGTCGAGCTTGGCCTCGACGGCGCTCATCTTGCGGCCCATCTGGCTGTCGGTCTCCAGCAGCAGGCCGGCCCAGCCGGCGTTGCCGGCGGCGCGCGCCGGGGCGAAGGCGCCGCCGTCGGCGAAGCACAGCGTGGCTTCGAACGCGCTCTGCCGCCATATCTCGCAGCGCACTCCGGCGACATTCTTGAACTGGCCGGTGCGCACGCCGCCCAGCCCGGCGGCGGCGCCGGACAAGGCCGCCGCCGCGCCGCGCGGCTCGCCGGCGGCGTCGGCGTGGCCGCCGGCGTCGCAGACCCCGCGCGCCGTCTTGCGCAACAGGTCGATCTGGCAACTGCCCTTGCTCGACACCAGCACGGCGCGCGACACCGGCCGCGCCAGCAGCGCGCAGTCGTCCGGCCGCACGGCGTGGGCCACGCTGTTGAAATAGGTGATGCTGCGGTTGGCCGCCATGTAGTGGTCCTCGCGCAGCGCCAACACGTGCTCGGGCCACTGCGTCGGCGGATGCAGCGAAGCGCCGGCGCCCGGGTGGCTGGCGACGCATTGCTGCACCAGTTGGCGCAGGCCTGCCAGCGCGGCCGCCTCGCCGCCGGGGCTGTTCTGCTGGCCGTCCAGCCGGGCCCGATGCACCGCCACCGGCACGCCGCCGCGCTGGTAGATCTGGTGCGGCATCGGCGCCTTGCGCATCGCCTCCTCCGCCTCGCTGGCGGCCTGCGCCAGCGGCGCCACGGCGCCGGCCCACAGTGCCAGCATCGGCAACATCGGCAACATCGGCAACTTCGCCAGGCGGCCGGCCGGCAACGCGCCCGGCCATCGGCGCGCGGCGCCGTCGCTCAGGTTCGGCGCGCCCTTGGCGGCGGCGCGCCAGATTGTTGGGTTCATGGTGGGATCTTTCATGGCGGACTGTTTTGCAGCGCGACGGCGGCGGCCAGCACGGCCGGCGGAGTGGCGATCAGGTGGGCCTGCCAGTAGGGGTTGAACAGACTGGGCAGCTCCTTGCCCTGCGGGTTGGGGGCCATGCGCTCGAAGTACACCTCGGAGCTGGAGACGGCGGCCATCACGCCCTTCGCCTCGGCGCCCTGGAAGACCTCCATGCGGCCGCTCGGCTTGACCTGCGAGGTGCCGGTCGAGGTGGCGGCGTCGGTGTTGGCGCGGGTCAGGCGGATGGCGAATTTCAGGCGCGGATCGCGCTTGTTGACGTCGGTGTTGTCCGGCGTATAGCCCAGCGCGACGCTCGACAGGTCGAAGAAATTCGGCACGCCGCTGTAGCCCCAGTCCTTGGCCGAGCGGTAGCCGTCGCCCAGGCTCATGCTGTTGCCACGGCACTTGAGGAGCCAGCCCCGCATGCGTTCGGTGCGGAAGTAGGCGCTGTCGCTGGCGGTCCAATCGTCGAAGCCCTGCAGCGCGGTGCTGCCGCTGCGGTTGGCGATGCCGCGCACCAGGCCGGGAATGCACGGCCACGGCGAGCGCGAATCCCAGTTGCGGCCGGCGACGAAGCCGTCCTTGTAGGCGGCCCGCGTCTCGGCATCCTTGAAGCGGGTGCGATCGTTGCCGTTGTAGGGGGCGATAAAAGGCTTGCCATCGAACAGACTGTAATTGTCGAGCAGCGGCACGGTGTCGACCTTCACCGGGCCGATGCCGGCGTAGTTGGCGTCGGCCACCTGGCGCAGCAGTTGCTGGCGCGCCGGCAGGAAGCTGGCATACATGGTCAGTTGCGAAGTCTGCAGGGCGGCCTTGGCCAGCTCGGACACCGCCATCGCGACCGGGGCGACGCCGTCGACCACCTGTTGCAGGCCTTCCAGCCCGGCGGGAACGGTGGGCACGGAAAGGAAGGCGCACAGCAATTCGTACTTGCTCATCACCAGCACGAGCGGCACCGAATAATAGGTCAGGCAGTTCAGCGGCGTCACGCTTTCCGAGTGCTCGACGGCGTACTCGAGCCAGGACGACACGCTGACCATCTGTGCCGCCAACACCTCGTTGGCCATCAAGGCGCGGTTGGTGTAGGCGTCGAAATTGAGCGCGCGGGCGTGCATCACGGCGGCGCTGTAGGCCACCGCGTCGGCGGTGTTGACCAGCTTGGTCTTCTCCGCCGTCAGCTGGCCGGTGTTAAACATGAAAAACAAGGCCACCAGGCCGGCGATCAGCACGAACAAGCCATACACCAGCGCCTGCCCGGTTTGACGGGCGCGGCGCGGTATCGAGCGGTGCGGAGTGCGGGACGAAAACATGGCGGCCTTGGCTGCTCGGCTTACTGCTTGCCGGTGGTGGCCTGGTCGCCGAAGGTCGACAAGGTGTTCTTGTTGTTGTCCTTGGCCGCCGCCACCGCCGCCGTGGCCGCCGTGCCCGACTGGGTGATGGCGGCGGTGCCGTTGGTGCCGGAAACCTCTTTGGCGATGCCGGCCATTTGGTTGCGGATGGTGGCGCCGAACAACTGGGTGACGGCGATGGCCGCCACGGCGATGAGCGCGACGATGATGATGTACTCGGTCATGCCCTGGCCGGTCTGCTTGCGTTTCAATGCGCGGATGTTCATGTGTTCCCCTTGGAGTGAAAATTGATAGAAATATCTGCATGGAAAAACAATATCCAAGTAGCAATACTCGTTCCAAAAAAGAACGTGGAAAAACCTGCCAAACGGAATTGCAGCGAAGCGTACAGACGCGCCCGCTTGAAAGAAGGGCACATCTTATGGATGAGAAGGGGCGCACATATGCGCGAATTGTCACAATGAAAATATTCACCTTAATTCAATGTTTTTTGATGTTTATTTGCTACTCTTCAATCGTGTGGCTATCAAGATTGACTATCCTCAAGGTCTGGCGGCCGTCTGGAATGTATAAAAACCCCGCTCGGCGGAGCCGGCAGGTTTCTGTGCGGATACATACCGCCGTCAGTTCTTGCTAGTCGCCCTCCCCCATCCTTGCTCAGCCACGGCAGCGATCAGTTGCATGCCCGATGCCACCCCGCCACAAAATAAATCGCCCACTTGTGTAACCTTTGCCGAGTTGAGCGGTATAACGCTCAGATCAACCGGAAAGCAGCGTGGATATACGAGCCCTTTTAGAACGCATCAACAATGGAGACCGGCAAGCGTTCGCGCAGGTCGTGGCGCATTACCAGCGCCCGTTGTTCGGCTTTTTGGGGCGCATGGCATTGAGTTCCGCGCATGCCGAAGAAATCGCCCAGGAGACCTTTCTGCGCGCCTGGCGCAAGCTGGCTGATTTTGATCCGAGCCTGGCCGCGTTTTCCACCTGGCTGTTCACCATCGCGCGCAACCTGGCCCTGCACGAGCTGGAGCGGGCGGCGCACCGGCGCGAGAACGCCGTGCTGGACGATGTCGCCGAGCCGGCATGCGAGCGCCCGCAACCGGAGGCGCAACTGGCCGGCAAGCAGCAGCGACAGCGTCTGCAAGCGGCCTTGCACCGGCTCTCGCTGCAGGAACGCAGCGCCTTGGCCCTGGCCTACATCGAGGAAATGGACCTTGCGGTGGTGGCGCGCATCGAAGCATGCAGCGTCGGCGCGCTCAAGACCCGCCTGCATCGCGCCAAGGAAAAACTCAAGCAACTATTGGAGGAAAACGATGGATAAGGATCTCGATGCGCTGTTGAGCACGCCGTTGCTGGATGTGCCGGACAACTTCACACAAGGCGTCATGCGGCGTGTCCAGTTTCTGCCGCTGCCGCAGCGCCACTCCGGCTGGCTGGAAAAACTGCAGGGCCTGGTCCTGGTTGTGGGCGGCATTCTGGGCGCCACGCAGCTGGCGGCGTTCTTGTTTGGAATGTGGTCGGCTTCGGCTGCCGGTTAAAGAGGAAAGACCATGAACCACCTTGAAATCACAGCGCGCAAACCGTGGCGCGCCGCCTTGATGTCACTGGTTTTGCCAGGCTTTGGGCAGCTCTATAACGGCCAGGCGGAAAAGGCAATTTGGCTGTTTCTCGGTTTCGCCATCGTCAGCATACCGATGATCGCGCTGGCCGCGCTGTATCTGCCGGCGCCATTGATGGCGCCGACCTTGGCACTCAGCCTGCTGCTGGCGATCGGGCTGTGGCTGGGCGGGATGGCCGATGCATGGCGCACCGCTCGCCGCTTCGACAACCATGTCCTGAAGCCGTGGCAGACCGGCGCGGCCTATTTTCTGACCCTCATCCTGTGCGATTTTGTCGGGCTGCCGTTGCTCACCATGTATATGCGTGAGCATCAAGTCGAGCCCTACCGTGTGCCGTCGACCAGCATGGAACCGAGCGTGAAGCAAGGCGACTACTTTTTCGCCGACAAGCGCTACAACTGCGCCGGCTGCAAATCGCCAGTCGCGCGCGGCGATATCGCCCTGTTCGTCTATCCGAACGACCGCACGCAGATTTACATCAAGCGCATCGTCGGCCTGCCCGGCGACCGGATTCAGATTGGCGACAGGATGGTGGCGGTCAACGGCAAGCCGCTGACCACAGCGGCGGCGCCGATCGACGCCAACGGCACCAGCGCGGAACAGGCCGGTGCAAGGCGCTGGCGGGTGCAATGGGCCGCTGCGTCCGAGGCGGCGCCCGCCGCCGATTTCACCGTGCCGGCCGGTCAGGTTTTTGTGTTGGGCGACAACCGCGGCAACAGTCTCGATTCCCGTTCATTTGGCACGGTGCCATTGGCCGACGTGGTCGGTAAGGCGCGGCAGGTCTGGTTCTCGACCGGAGCCGATGGCCTGCGGGTTGAACGGATTGGGAAAGTGCTCGAATGACTGCGCTGTCGAAACGCGCCATGGGCATGAAATACATCAAACGTGCGGCATCAACGGTGGCATGCCTGGTGTTTGCCTACGTCGCCGCGCTGGCGTTTCCGCGACCGTTATTCTCACATCACATGGTCTACCAGAACTATGAAATTTGGTCGGACCAAGCCATTCCGCCCGAAATTTCCAGCGTGCTCGACGATACGACACGGCGCTTGCGTACCTCGGAGCTATACAAGCCGGACTGGACGATCAGGGTCTTCTTCTGCAATGCAAACTGGCGCATGTGGCTGTATGGCGGCCACTTTACCAGCAAAATCGGCGGCGGCGCCGACACCATCTTGACCCGCAACGTCTACCTGCGCTCCTCCGATATCGCCGCCAATCGTCTCAACGCGCCCGATGGCGGGCCGCTGAATGATGCCGCGGTGCGGCCGCTGTCTTACTTCATCGCGCATGAAGCAGCGCACATTATCGAATCGCGCGAATTTGGCCGGCTGATGTACTTTCGCCATCCGATATGGCTGACCGAGGGTTATGCCGATTACGTTGGCAAAGGTGGCAATTTCGACTTCGCGGAAAATCGACGCTTGCTGATGAGCGACGACCAGCTTCTCGATATTCGTCGAAGTGGCTTATATCGGCGCTTCCAACTCGAAGTAAGCTATCTCATCAACAATGGCTTGAGCGTGCAACAGATCTTCGCCCGCCCGCCGAACGAGGATGATTTGCTCAAGGCCCTAAAAAAGAACCCACACACGGAGTAAATTGGGCACTTGAAAATGCCGACTTCGTGGGCACGACCACCATCGGCGTAAAAAAACCCGCGCGGCTCGCACCGGCGGGTGGTTTTGCCGACGTGGCCTGACGGCCACGACACGGCAACACAGCGACCAGCTTACTTTTTCTTCGGCGCATCCGCTGCCGCAGCCTTGTCGGCGGCGGCGCCCTTGACCGGCACCGAGGCGGTGGCGGCGCCAGGCGTCGCGGCCGGCATGGCGGCAGCCGCCTTGGCCGGTTTCTCAGCCTTCTCGGCCTTCTCAGCTTTGGCGGCCTTGGCCGGTTTCTCGGCGGCAGGCTTGGCGGCGGCGCCATCCTTCGCCTTGCCGTTCACCTGCAAGCCGGCTTCCGACAACTTGACGGCGCTCTTCTCGCCGATGCCCTTGACGCGTTTCTCCAGATCGGCCCAGTCCTTGAACTCGCCGCCCTTGCTGCGCTCCTCGATGATGGCCTTGGACTTGGCCGGACCGATGCCCTTGATGCTGTCCAGCGCGGCCGCGTCGGCCTTGTTGACGTCGACCTGAGCAAACGCAAAGCCCATCGTTGCGATCAGTGTGGCAACTACCAGCAGTAGTTTCTTGAACATGTCTGTATCTCCGTGGTGGGTGGAAAAAGCAAGGGCGAAGGCCGCGCCTTGAGCCACTTTAACGGCCGACGCTGTGATCGGTTGACCGACAAACATGATAGCGATTGGATTCAGATCAAATCGCGGGCCGGCAGCGCGCCGCCGCGGCCTGGAACCGCAACGACGCCACAAGCCATCTGAACGGCTTATTGGCCGAACAGCTCCTCGCGCGTGACGGTGGCCGTGCCCAGCTTGCCGACCACGATGCCGCCGGCGCGGTTGGCCGTCTTGACCGCCTCGTTCCAGCTACGCCCGGCGCCCAGCATGGCGGCCATGGTGGCGATCACCGTGTCGCCGGCGCCGGAGACGTCGAACACTTCGCGCGCGGCGGCCGGCATGTTGATGTTCTCGTTCTCGGTGTACAGGGTCATGCCCTCCTCCGAACGGGTCAGCAACAGCGCGTCGAGCCGCAGCTCGCGGCGCATCTGCTGCGCCTTGGCGGTCAGCTGTTCCTCGCTGTTCCAGTGGCCGACGATGCGGCGCATCTCCGACTTGTTCGGTGTCAGCACGGTGGCGCCGGCGTAGCGGCCGAAGTCGTCGCCCTTCGGGTCGACCATCACCACCTTGCCGGCGGCGCGCGCCGAGGCGATCATGTCGGCCACGTTGACCAGGCTGCCCTTGGCATAGTCCGACAGCACGATCACGTCGTAGTCCGGCAGCAGCGCCTTGAACTGCATCAGCTTGTCGCGCAACACGGTGTCGGTCGGCGCCTCTTCGAAGTCGATGCGCAGCATCTGCTGCTGGCGGCCGATGACCCTCAGCTTGATGATGGTGGAGATCGCCTCGTCGCGCTTCAGGTAGCTGTGGATGCCGCCGGCGGCGAGCAGCTGCTCGACCTCGCTGCCGGCTTCGTCGTTGCCGACCACGCCGAGCAGGCCGGCGTGGGCACCCAGCGCGGCGGCGTTGCGCGCCACGTTGGCGGCGCCGCCCAGGCGCGCTTCACGCTTCTCGATGCGCACGATCGGCACCGGCGCCTCGGGCGAGATGCGGGCCACCTCGCCGAACCAGTAGCGGTCCAGCATGACGTCGCCGACCACCAGGATGCGCACCTGGTCCAGCGCCGGCGCGACGAATTGAGTCAGGGTATTGGGCATGGCGTCCTCTCAGCTGCGGGTCAGCACGGAACGGCCGATACCGTGGTACTCGAAACCCGCCTCGGCCATCACCTGCGGCTCGAACAGGTTGCGGCCGTCGAAGATGACGGCATTGTTCAGCGTCGCCTTGATGCGGTCGAAGTCCGGGCTGCGGAAGGCCTTCCACTCGGTGACGATGACCAGCGCGTCGGCGCCGGTCAGGGTGTCCATCGGGCTGCTGGCGAAGCGGATGCGGGCCAGTTGTTCGGCGTTGAAATCGAGCGCCAGCACGCGCTTGGCCTCGGCCATGGCGACCGGGTCGTACACGGCGACACTGGCGCCGCCGTCGAGCAGCTGCTTGAGCAGCACGCGGGCCGGCGCCTCGCGCATGTCGTCGGTGTTCGGCTTGAAGGCCAGACCCCAGACGGCGAAGTGCTTGCCGCTCAAATCGTCGCCGAAGCGCTTGGCCACCTTCTGGCCCAGCACCAGCTTCTGCTTGTCGTTGACCGCCTCGACGGCGCGCAGGATCAGCAGGTCCTGGTCGTACTGGCGCGCGGTGCGTTCGAGCGCCTGCACGTCTTTCGGGAAGCAGGAGCCGCCGTAGCCGGCGCCGGCGTAGAGGAAGCTGTGGCCGATGCGCGGGTCGGAGCCGATGCCGTGGCGGACCGCCTCGATGTCGGCGCCGACCTGGTCGGCCAGGTTGGCCAGCTCGTTCATGAAGGAGATGCGGGTGGCCAGCATGGCGTTGGCGGCGTACTTGGTGAACTCGGCCGAGCGCACGTCCATCCAGAAGGTGCGCTCGTGGTTGCGGTTGAAGGGCATGTACAGCTTCTTCATCAGGCCATGGGCGCGCGAGCCCTCGGCGCTGCTGTCGCAGCCGATGACGATGCGGTCGGGCCGCATGAAGTCCTCGACCGCCGCGCCTTCCTTGAGGAACTCGGGATTCGACACGACGGAGAACTTGGCGCCCTCGGCGCGGGCGTCGAGCTGGGCCTGCACGGCGGCCTTGACGCGGTCGGCCGTGCCGACCGGCACGGTGGACTTGTCGACGATAACCTTGAACTCGGTCATGTGTTGGCCGATGCTCTTGGCGGCGGCCAGCACGTATTGCAGGTCGGCCGAGCCGTCCTCGTCGGGCGGCGTGCCGACGGCGATGAACTGCAGGGTGCCGTGCGCCACCGAGGCGGCGATGTCGGTGGAGAACTGCAGGCGGCCGGCGGCGCGGTTGCGCGCGACGACTTCCTCCAGGCCCGGCTCGTGGATCGGGATGCCGCCGGCGTTGAGCATGGCGATTTTCTTCGCGTCGACGTCGAGGCAGAAGACGTCGTTGCCCAGCTCGGCCAGGCAGGCGCCGGTCACCAGGCCTACATAGCCGGTGCCAATAATGGTGATTTTCATAGAGGTTCCGCCTTCACTTAAAGTTGACTGCAGACCGACGTCGTTCCGCATCGGCGGACCGCCGCGCACGCGGGAACCCATACAGAACATGGCTTCCCGCCGACGTCAGCATGGGCGCTAACGTGGCGCAGTACAGGCATGCCCCGTCACATCCGGCCGGCGGGGCATGGCTTCCCGCCTGCGCGGCGGTCCGCCGATGCGGAACGACGGCTACGGTCCGCTTAATTCATTACATTCAATTCTTCGGTGCGCCGTGGCGGGTAGGTCTCCCAGCGGCTGCAACCGGGGCACTGCCAATAGAACTGGCGCGCCTTGAAGCCGCAGTGGCTGCACTGGTAACGCGCCAACTTCTGCGTGTAACCGTGCACCAGGTTCTTCACCATCGACAGCTCGGACACCAACGCCGCCGGCGCGTCCATCAGACGCGCCTCGAGCAGCTTGTCGAGGCCGAGCAGGGTCGGCGTGCGGCGCAGCTCGGCGCTGACCAACTGTTTGGCCGCCTCGACGCCGTCCAGCTCCAGCACGGCCTTGAAGACCACCTCGATCAGGTCGATCGACGAGGCCTGCTCCAGATACGATTTGAGCAGGTTGACGCCCTCCTGCGGCCGGCCGACCTTGCGGTAGCCGTCCATCAGGCGCTGCGCCACCAGGGCCACGTGCGGCACGCTCTGTTGCTCGACGCGGCGCCAGCTCAACAGCGCGCCCTCGACGTCGCCCTGGGCCAGCTGGGCGTCGCCCACCAGCATCGTCGCGCGCACGTTGGTGCGGTCGATCTGCAGCGACTTCTCCAGCAGCGGCAAGGCGTCCTCGGGATGCAGGTGGACTAGCGCGTCCTGCGCCAGCTCGCAATAAAACTGCGCCACTTCCTTCTGCCGCGAGCCGGCGCCGGCCTCCTGCAGGCCCAGCGCCGCCTCGATGGCGCGCGGCCATTCCTTCTCGCGCTGGAAGATCTCCAGCAGCGCGCGGCGCGCCTGCACCGCGTACTGGCTGCCGGTCAGGCGGTTGAAGGTCTCCTCGGCGCGGTCGAGCAGGCCGGCCTTCAGGTAATCCATGCCCAGCTCGTACTCGGCGTGCTCCTTCTGCTCCTGCGGCAGGTCGGGGCGCGACAACAGGTTCTGGTGGACGCGGATGGCGCGCTCGGTCTCGCCGCGGCGGCGGAACAGGTTGCCCAGCGCGAAGTGCATATCGGCCGTCTCCGGGTCCAGCTTGACGATCTCGATGAAGGCGTCGATGGCCTTGTCGGGCTGCTCGTTGAGGAGGAAGTTCAAGCCCTTGAAATAGCCGCGCGGCAGGGTGCGCGACTCGGCGACCAGTTGGCGGATGTCGACCCGCGCAGCGATCCAGCCCAGTCCGAAAAAGACCGGGATACCCAATAACCACCAGAGTTCAAATTCCATGCTGTGTTTGTTGTTGTTGTTGGCTTGCGGGCGGCATTACTGCTGCGTGTTGACGCTGTCCGGCTGCGGCGGGGTGCTGCCCTGCTGCGCCGACGATTGCAGCGTGTGGATGGTGGATTTTTGTTTGTTCGCTTCGCGCCGGTGGCGGAACACGGTGGGCGTCAGCGCCAGCACGCCGAGGGCGGCGCCGGCCGCGAAGAAGCCCAGCAGCAGCAGCACCAGGGGGCCGCGTAGTTCATAGTTGAGGAAAAAGCGCAGATCGACTTCCTGCGTGTTTTTCAATGCAAAACCAAAAAACAAAACGAAGAGAACACATCCAACGATAGTGGAAAGAAATTTCATCTGCTTGGTTCCTGTTCTGTCTGTATTTCAGTGTGCGCCAGTGTCGCACAAGAAAGCAAATACTTCAAAAAATTCCCGACGGGAACAAAAAAAAGCGGCATCCAGGGACGCCGCTTTTTTACATCCATCGGTGGTAGACGCTTCAGTCCTCGATGATCGGTTGCCCGACCATCGCGTCGACCCGCTCGCGCAATTGCTTGCCCGGCTTGAAGTGCGGCACCCGTTTTTCCGGCACCATCACCTTGTCGCCCGACTTCGGATTGCGTCCGATGCGTGGCGGCCGGCTATTCAGAGCAAAGCTGCCAAAACCGCGGATCTCGATGCGCTGACCGGTCGCCAGGGCGTTGGTCATCGCGTCGAGAATCGTCTTGACGGCGTACTCCGCATCCTTGGCCACCAGCTGAGAATAGCGCTCAGCCAGGCGGTTGATCAACTCGGACTTGGTCATCTACGCAGTACCGATATTAGTTCTTGTTGTCGAACTTGGCTTTCAACAGCGCGCCCAGGCTGGTGGTGCCCGAAGCTGCGTTGTTGTCGGTGGCGGCCATTTTCTGCATCGCTTCCTGGGTCTCGACGTTGTCTTTCGCTTTGATCGACAGCTGGATGCTGCGAGCTTTGCGGTCGATGTTGATGACCAGGGCTTCGACGGAGTCGCCGACTTTCAGGTGCGTGCCGGCATCTTCCACGCGGTCGCGGGAGATTTCGGAAGCGCGCAGGTAGCCTTCGACTTCTTCGGACAGTTGGATGACCGCGCCTTTTGGCTCGACCGACTTGACGATACCCGTGACCAGGGCGCCTTTGTCGTTCATCGCTGCGAAGTTGTTGAACGGGTCGCCTTCGAGCTGTTTAACGCCCAGGGAAACGCGCTCACGCTCGACGTCGATGGCCAGAACGATGGCTTCCAGTTCGTCACCTTTCTTGAAGCGACGCACGGCTTCTTCGCCGGTTTCGGTCCACGACAGGTCGGACAGGTGAACCAGGCCGTCGATGTTGCCGGCCAGGCCGATGAAGACGCCGAAGTCGGTGATCGATTTGATCGCGCCGCGGACTTTATCGCCCTTCTTGTGGGTGACGCCGAAGTCGTCCCATGGGTTCGCTTTGCACTGTTTCATGCCCAGCGAGATACGGCGACGCTCTTCGTCGATCTCCAGAACCATCACTTCTACTTCGTCGCCCAGTTGGACAACTTTGTTCGGAGCGACGTTTTTGTTGGTCCAATCCATTTCGGAAACGTGGACCAGACCTTCGATACCCTGCTCGACTTCAACGAAGGCGCCGTAGTCGGTCAGGTTGGTGACTTTGCCGAACAGACGGGTGCTTTGTGGGTAACGACGGGACAGACCGGTCCAAGGATCGTCGCCCAGTTGTTTCACGCCCAGCGAAACACGGTTTTTCTCTTGATCGTA
Source organism: Rugamonas violacea (assembly GCF_016461825.1). Classification (GTDB taxonomy): domain Bacteria; phylum Pseudomonadota; class Gammaproteobacteria; order Burkholderiales; family Burkholderiaceae_D; genus Rugamonas. Next base: position 21,629 of record NZ_JAEMNU010000083.1, read on the forward strand.
TTTCAGGACTTTGGCGGTGATTTCTTGGCCGACGGTCAGCACTTCCGACGGGTGACGCACACGACGCCATGCCAGATCGGTGATGTGCAGCAGGCCATCGATGCCGCCCAGGTCGACGAAGGCGCCGTAGTCGGTGATGTTTTTGACGACGCCGGTCACGACCGTGCCTTCTTTCAGCGTTTCCATCAGTTTCTGACGCTCTTCGCCCATCGAAGCTTCGATGACGGCGCGACGCGACAGAACCACGTTGTTACGCTTGCGGTCCAGTTTGATGACCTTGAATTCGAGGGTCTTGCCTTCGAACGGGGTGGTGTCCTTGACTGGACGGGTGTCGACCAGCGAACCCGGCAGGAAGGCGCGGATGCCGTTGGTCAGAACGGTCAGGCCGCCCTTGACTTTGCCATTGACGGTACCGACGACGATCTCGCCCGATTCCATGGCTTTTTCCAGTGCCAGCCACGAAGCCAGACGCTTGGCTTTGTCGCGCGACAGGATGGTATCGCCGAAACCGTTTTCGAGCGATTCGATGGCCACGGAAACGAAATCGCCAACTTTGACTTCCAGTTCGCCGTGGTCATTCTTGAATTCTTCAACAGGGATGAAAGCTTCCGATTTCAGACCAGCGTTAACGATCACGAAGTTGTGATCGAGACGCACGACTTCAGCGGAGATAACTTCGCCGGAGCGCATATCTTGACGGGACAACGACTCTTCGAAGAGCGCTGCAAAACTTTCCATACCGGTGGTAGCTGTAGACATAGGGGTTCACACATGGTTAGCCAGCAGAGTTCGCACAACGCGACTTAAACTGGGTTAGGGTTTTGACACACCCGTGACGAGCACAGGCCCGTCTTGGGCACCGCAAATGGTACTGATACGTACCATTTTTACTGCTTTTTTGCTGATTTACTGCGTTTTTACTGCTGTTTTTTACCGCATTCACTGCTGAATTCTTTGCCGCGCAGCCTACGATTTCATCGCCGCCGCATACCATTTGAGCACCTCGTCGACGGCTTCGTCGGCGCTCATATGCGAGGTATCGAGCACATGGGCGCCTTCTGCCGGAACCAGCGGGGCTATCGCCCGGTGCGTATCGCGATCGTCGCGCGCCTGCAAATCCATCAGAAGGTCTTCCATATTAGCAGGAATCCCCTTGTCAATCAATTGCTTATATCGACGTTCGGCGCGCGCCGCAACGCTGGCCGTCAAAAACACCTTCAACGGGGCGTGCGGAAAGATCACCGTGCCCATGTCGCGGCCGTCGGCGACCAGGCCGGGCGCCTTGCGAAAACCCAGTTGCAGGCCGATCAGGGCGTGGCGCACGGCCGGCAGGACGGCGATCTTCGAGGCGGTGTTGCCGACCAGCTCGGCGCGGATGGCTTCGCTGACGTTCTCGTGCGACAGGATGACGTCGCCGCCGGTGAAGCTGCACGGCAGGTGCTCGGCCAACTTGGCCAGCGCGTGCTCGTCGGCCAGGTCGGTGCCGCGGCGCAGCGCCGACAGCGCGGTCAGGCGGTACAGCGCGCCGGAGTCCAGGTAATGGAAGCCGAGCTTATCGGCGACGCGGTGCGCGACGGTGCCCTTGCCGGATGCGGTGGGGCCGTCGATGGCGATGACTGGGATAGAGTGGGTCGACATATCAAAATTTCAGTGTTAATGGAAGACAATAGCACGGCGGCGCGGCCGGCGGTCCGGCGGGCAAACCCAAGGGCGTGAACCTGGGGACGGACCCGCCGGGTCCGTCCCCGGCATCTGCCGCTGGGTCAAGCCTTTGCCCCCGGGTCCGCCCTTTGCCGCCGGGTCTGGCTTAGATCAGCCGGTCGTGGGCGATCGCGGCGAAGGCGGCGAAATAGTCCGGGAAAGTCTTGGCGACGCATTTCGGATCGTTGATGCGCATGGTGTTGCCGCGCCGCGCCGCGCCGTCCAGCGAGGCCAGCGAGAAGCACATCGCCATGCGGTGGTCGTCGTAGGTGTCGATGGTGGCGGCGGCGATCAGCGCCGGCGGCGTCACGCGCAGGTAGTCGGCGCCCTCCTCCACCTCGGCGCCCAGCTTGCGCAGCTCGGTGGCCATGGCGGCGATGCGGTCGGTCTCCTTGACGCGCCAGCTGGCGATGTTGCGCAGGGTGCTGGTGCCGTCGGCGTACAACGCGGCGATGGCGATGGTCATGGCGGCGTCGGGGATGTGGTTGAAATCGGCGTCGATGGCTTTCAGCTTGCCGTTCGAGCTGGCCTCGATCCAGTTGTCGCCCATGGTGATGCTGGCGCCCATCAGCTCCAGCGCGGCGACGAAGCGCACATCGCCCTGGATGCTGTCGCGCCCCACGCCCTCGACCCGCACCGGACCGCCGGCGATGGCGCCGGCCGCCAGGAAGTAGGATGCCGACGAGGCGTCGCCCTCGACGTGGATGGTGCCCGGACTCTGGTACTGCTGGCCGGCCGGCACGGTGAACGACTGCCAGCCGTCCTGCTCGACCCGCACGCCGAAGCGGCGCATCAGGTTCAGCGTGATTTCGATGTAGGGCTTGGAGATCAGTTCGCCGACCACGTCGATCGAAACGGCGTGCTCGCGCGCCATCAGCGGCGCCACCATCAGCAGCGCGGTGAGGAACTGGCTCGACACGTTGCCGCGCACCGACAGGCGCTCGGCCTTGAATTGGCCGCTGCGGATGTGCAGCGGCGGAAAGCCCGGCTGGCCGGTGTAGCCGATGTTGGCGCCGACCTCGTTGAGGGCGTCGACCAGGTCGCCGATCGGCCGCTCGTGCATGCGCGCCACGCCGTGCAGCGTGTAGTCGCCGCCGATCACCGCCAGCGCCGCCGTCAGCGGACGGATCGCGGTGCCGGCGTTACCCATGAACAGGTCGGCCTTCTTGTTGGGGAACTCGCCGCCGCAGCCGCTGACATGGTGCACCTGGTGCAGCGTGTGCGGGTCCTGCTGCTCCTCCTGCTCCCACTGCACGCCGAGCGAGCGCAGCGCGCCCAGCATCACCAGCGTGTCGTCGGAGGCCAGCAGGTCGACGATCTTGGTCTTGCCCTTGGCCAGCGCGGCCAGCAGCAGGATGCGGTTGGAGATGCTCTTCGAGCCGGGCAGGCGCACCGTGCCCTGCACGTGCGTCACGGGAGGGAGATCGAGGTGATGCGGGTAGTGCTTCGGAGTGTGCTGCGTCATGCCGTATCTTCCTTTATTCTGCTTGGTCGTTGGACTGCGGCGCTTCGGCCGCCTCGATCGCCTCGATCCACTGCTGGCGGGCGTGCTGGGCATTGCTATAAACGGCGGCCAGCGCGGCGCCGTCGCCGGCGGCCAGGCTGGCGCGCAGGCCGCTCAATTGTGCCATGTAGGCGTCCAGCTCGGCCAACAAGGCGGCCTGGTTGGCCAGGCTGATGTCGCGCCACATCTCCGGCGAGGAGCCGGCGATGCGGGTGAAGTCGCGGAAGCCGCTGGCGGCGTACTGGAACAGCAGGTCGGCGTGCGGCTTCTTGGCGATGTCGTCGACCAGGGCGTAGGCCAGCAGGTGCGGCAGGTGGCTGACCGCCGCGAACACCTTGTCGTGCTCCTGCGGCGTCAACTGGTGGATGACGGCGCCGCAGGCACGCCAGGCGGCGGCGACGCGTTCGATGTCTTGCGCGCGGTTTTCCGCCAGCGGCGTCAACACCGTCTTCTTGCCCAGATAGAGGTGGTCGATGGCGGCGTCCGGTCCATTCGACTCGCGCCCGGCGATGGGGTGGCCGGGCACGAACTGGCCGACCTTGTCGCCCAGCGCGCGGCGCGCCGCCGCCACCACGTCGCCCTTGGTGCTGCCGGCGTCGGTCACCACCGTGCCGGGCCGGAGGTGCGGCCGCAGCGCGGCCAAAATGGACTCGGTCTGCGCCACCGGCGCGGCCAGCAGCACCAGCTCGGCGCCGGCCAGCGCGGCGGCCAGGTCGGTCGGCGCGTTGCCGCTGGCGACATCGATGATGCCCAGCGCGCGCGCCCGTTCCAGCGCGGCCGTCGAACGGCCGACGCCGACCACGCTGGCGACGGCGCCGGCCTTGCGCAGCGCCAGCGCGAAGGAGCCGCCGATCAGGCCGACGCCGCAAATGACGATCTTGTTCAACACGATATTTTCAATCCCGTTCGAGGTGGTCGTACTTCAGGGAGCTTCGAGCTTCCCGAATCCGTCATTCCCGCGCAGGCGGGAATCCATACTTCGCATGCAGTCCGGCGCGCCATGGGTTCCCGCCTGCGCGGGAACGACGGGGTTTTAGATGGGCTCAGGTCAGACTCAGCGGGTAGGAACCCAGCACTTTGAAGAAGGCGGCGTTTTCCTGCAACTCGGCCAAGGCACGCGCCACGGCGGCGTCGTGGACATGGCCCTCGACGTCGACATAGAAGTAGTACTCCCAGGTGCCGATGCGCGCCGGGCGGGACTCGAAGCGGGTCATCGACACGCCGTGCTTGGCCAGCGGCGCCAGCAACTGATAAACGGCGCCGGCCTTGTTCGGCACCGCCAGCACCAGCGAGGTCTGATCCTGACCCGACGGGTTGGTCTGCAGATGGCCGACGATGGCGAAGCGGGTGCGGTTGTGCGGGTCGTCCTGGATGTGCGCCTTGACCACGCCCAGTTGGTACTGCTCGCCCGCCATCTCGCTGGCGATCGCCGCGATGCTGGCGTCGGCGCTGGCCATGCGCGCCGCCTCGGCGTTGGAGGCGACCGCGCGCCGCTCGATGTTCGGGTGGTTCAGGTTCAGCCACACCTGGCACTGCGCCAGCGCCTGCGAGTGGGCGCAGATCACCTTGACGCCGTCCATGCCGCCGGTCTTGGTCATCAGGCTGTGGTGCACGGCGATCGCCACCTCGCCACTGATCAGCAGCGAGGTTTGCAGCATCAGGTCGAGCGTGCGGTTGATCGCGCCTTCGGAGGAGTTCTCCACCGGGACCACGCCGAAGTCGGCGGTGCCGGCCTCGGTGGCGCGGAACACCTCGTCGATCGAGGCGCAGGGCAGGCCTTCGACGGCGCTGCCGAACTGCTGGTAGACGGCCTGCTCGCTGAAGGTGCCGGCCGGGCCGAGGAAGGCCACGGTGACGCGCTTTTCCAGCGAACGGCAGGCCGACATGATCTCGCGGAAGATGGTCTGCACCTCGTGGTTGCCCATCGGGCCGGGGTTGCGATCGGCCACGCCGCGCAGCACCTGGGCTTCGCGCTCGGGGCGGAACACCGGTGCCTTGGTCTCGGCCTTGACGTGGCCGACTTCCTGCGCCACCTTGGCGCGGCGGTTCAGCAGGTCGAGGATTTGCGCGTCGATCGAATCGATCTGCTCGCGCAAGGGTTTCAATTTATCAGTCATGGTGTGCGTAGTGTCAGTGTCGTTGTGCCGGAGCGCGAGCGGCTGCCCGGCCGCCCCGGCCTTTGATGGTGCGTGCGGCGCTGGAGGGGTATCAGCGGCCGGCAAACTCGTTCAAATAATCGACCAGGGCTTGTACGCCCTCGATTGGCATCGCGTTGTAGATCGATGCGCGCATACCGCCGACGGACTTGTGGCCCTTCAGTTGCAGCAGGCCGCGCTGTTTGGCGCCGGCCAGGAATGCTTCGTTCTTGCTTTCGTCGCGCAGGTAGAATGGCACGTTCATGCGCGAGCGGTATTCTTTGGCGACGCGGTTCTGGTAAAAGTCGTCGGCGTCCAGGGCGGCGTACAGCAGCTCGGCCTTGGCGATGTTGCGGCGCTCCATCGCGGCCACGCCGCCCTGCTGTTTGAGCCACTGGAACACCAGGCCGGCGATGTAGATCGCGTAGGTCGGCGGCGTGTTGTACATCGACTCGTTGTCGGCGACGATCTTCCAATCGAAGGCCGACGGGCAGATCGGCAACGCCTTGCCGAGCAGGTCTTCGCGCACGATGACCAGGGTCAGGCCGGCCGGGCCGATGTTCTTTTGCGCGCCGCCGAAGATCACCCCGTAGCGCGACACGTCGACCGGGCGCGACAAAATATGCGAGCTCATGTCGGCGACGATGGTGGCGCCGGCCGGCAGTTCCGGCACGAAGTCGTACTCGACGCCGTCGATGGTCTCGTTGGTGCAGATGTGCAGATAGGCGGCGTCCGGCGTCAGCTTCCACTCGGACTGCGGCGGCACGCCGGTGAAGGCGCCGGCCTGGCCGCTGGCGGCGACGTTGACCTTGGCGTAGCGGGCCGCCTCCTTGATCGACTTGCCCGACCAGGAGCCGGTGTGGACGAAGTCGATGCTGGCCGGCTGCGCCCTGTGGCCGACCAGGTTGAGCGGCACGATGGCGTTCTGCGCCAGTCCGCCGCCCTGCATGAAGAGGATCTTGTAGTTGGCCGGCACGGCGAGCAGCTCGCGCAGGTCGCGCTCGGCGGCCTGGTAGATCGAGATGAACTCCGGGCCGCGATGGCTCATTTCCATGACGGACATGCCGCTGCCGTGCCAGTCGAGCATGTCGGCGGCGGCTTGCGCCAAGACTTCTTTCGGCAAGACGGCGGGGCCGGCGGAGAAGTTATAGATGTGCGTCACGGGCTATCCTTATGGTTGGGTTGCGCTTATTTCTCGACCTTGTCGGCCGCTTCGGCTTTGCCGGCCGCTTCGGCCTTGTCGGCCTGGTCGGCCGCCTGCAGCTGCTTCATCAGCGGCGCCATGCGGCGGGCGACGACGCGCTGGCCGATCTGCATGCCTTCGGCCATCAGCTTGGGCGACAGCGCCAGCATCTTGGCGCCCAGCGCGCTGCGGTAGAACACCGACAGCTGCTCGATCTCGGCGACGTTGAAGTTGGCGGCGTACAGCGGCGCGATCTCCTCCATCATCTCGTCGACCAGCTTGGGATCGCTGAGGAATTCCTGCAGCGCCTTGACCACGGCGGGCAGGCGCGCCTCGGCCTTGACGATGGCGACCTGCTTGTCCTGCGGCCCGAGCTGGGGATTGGCGTTGATGCCGGCCTCCATCGAGTTGCGCATCATGGTCGGCAGGTTGTGGGTCATCTGCTGCATGCCGGCGCTCATCAGGGCGCGGTAGTTCATCGCCACGAACAGCTCCTTGACGGCGGCGGCGGCGGCCGGCTCGATGGGCTTGGCCGGCGCGGCGGCGGCAACTGGCATGGCGGCCGGGGTGTTCTGCGCCCGGGCCGGCGCGCCGGCCAGCAAGAACAAGGCGGCGACGCTGGAAATACTTGCTGCGACGAATTTTTTCATGTTGACTGGCGGAATACTCCGCGTTGCGAAGAGGTTGCTGAAAGAAAAACGGGGCCAGTGTTTATTGTCGCATCATTCCGCGAAAAAAACCCTGACCCCGTCCGCCCCGGCCGCGCTGGGCGCCGGGGCATGCTGTGTTGCGCTTATTCCGGCGCGGCGTCCGACACGGCATCCGGCGCGGCGTCCTCGCCCTTGGCGTCCGGACCCGGCTCCAGCTCGACCTCGTCGATATCGGTCTCGACGATGCGCTGCAGGCCGGACAGCTTGGTGCCGTCCTCGACCGCGATCAGGGTCACGCCCTGTGTCGCGCGGCCCATCTCGCGAATCTCCGAAACGCGGGTGCGGATCAGCACGCCGCCGGTGGTGATCAGCATGATCTCGTCGGTGGTCTCGACCAGCGTGGCGGCGACGACTCTACCGTTGCGCTCACTGGTCTGGATCGCGATCATGCCCTTGGTGCCGCGGCCGTGGCGGGTGTACTCGGTGATCGGTGTGCGCTTGCCGTAGCCGTTCTCGGTGGCCGTCAATACCGACTGCTCCTCGTTCTCGGCCACCAGCAGGGCGATCACGTGCTGACCTTCCTCCAGGTTCATGCCGCGCACGCCACGGGCGTTGCGGCCCATCGGACGGACGTCGTTCTCGTCGAAGCGCACCGCCTTGCCGGAGTCGGAGAACAGCATCACGTCGTGCTGGCCGTCGGTCAGCGCGGCGCCGATCAGGAAGTCGCCGTCGTCCAGGTCGACCGCGATGATGCCGGCCTTGCGTGGATTGCTGAAGTCCTTCAGCGGCGTCTTCTTGACGGTGCCCAGGCTGGTCGACATGAACACGTAATGGTCTTCCGGGAAGGTGCGGTTGGCGCCGGACAGCGGCAACACCACGGTGATCTTCTCGTTGTCGGCCAGCGGGAACATGTTGACGATAGGCTTGCCGCGCGAATTGCGCGAGCCCTGCGGCACTTCCCACACCTTCAGCCAGTACATCCGGCCACGGTTGGAGAAGCACAGGATGTAGTCGTGGGTGTTGGCGATGAACAGCTGATCGATCCAATCCTCTTCCTTGGTCGCCATGGCCTGCTTGCCGCGGCCGCCGCGCTTCTGCGCGCGGTACTCGGAGATCGGCTGCGACTTCATGTAGCCGGTGTGCGACAGGGTGACCACCATGTCCTGCGGCGTGATCAGATCCTCGGTGCCCAGGTCGGTGGCGTTGTGCTCGATGCTCGAACGGCGCACGTCCTTGTTGCCGGCGCCGTATTCGTTCTTGGCCAGGGTCATCTCGTCGGTGATGATGACGGTGACGCGCTCCGGCTTGGCCAGAATGTCCAGCAGGTCGGCGATTTCCGCCATCACGTCCTTGTACTCGTTGACGATCTTGTCCTGTTCCAGACCGGTCAGGCGTTGCAGACGCATCTGCAGAATCTCCTGCGCCTGGTCGTCGGACAGCTTGTACAGGCCGTCGGCCTGCATGCCGTAGTGCTTCGGCAGGTGCTCGGGGCGGAAGGCTTCCACGCCGCCGACGGTGCTGCCTTCGCCGGTGCGGGCCAGCATTTCACGCACCAGCGACGAATCCCAAGGACGCGCCATCAGTTCGGACTTGGCCAGCGGCGGCGTCGGCGCCGCCTTGATGATGGCGATGAAGTCGTCGATGTTGGCCAGCGCCACGGCCAGGCCTTCGAGCACGTGGCCGCGCTCGCGCGCCTTGCGCAGCTCGAACACGGTGCGCCGCGTGACCACTTCGCGGCGGTGCGCCAGGAAGCATTGCAGCATCTGTTTCAGGTTCAGCAGGCGCGGCTGGCCGTCGACCAGCGCCACCATGTTCATGCCGAAGGTGTCCTGCAACTGGGTCTGCTTGTACAGATTGTTGAGCACCACTTCCGGCACTTCGCCGCGTTTCAGTTCGATCACCACGCGCATGCCCGACTTGTCGGACTCGTCGCGGATGTCGGAAATGCCTTCGAGCTTCTTGTCGCGCACGTTCTCGGCGATACGCTCGAGCAGGGACTTCTTGTTGACCTGGTAAGGCAGCTCGTCGACGATGATGGCGGTGCGGCCGCCGTCCTTGCCGTATTCCTCGAAGTGGGTCTTGGCGCGCATCACCACGCGGCCACGGCCGGTGCGGTAGCCGTCGCGCACGCCGGAAACGCCGTAGATGATGCCGGCGGTCGGGAAGTCCGGCGCCGGGATGATCTCGATCAGCTCGTCGATGGTGCAATCCGGATTGCGCAGCACGTGCAGCGCGCCGTCGATGACCTCGGTCAGATTGTGCGGCGGGATGTTGGTCGCCATGCCCACGGCGATGCCCGACGAGCCGTTGATCAGCAGGTTGGGGATCTTGGTCGGCAGGACGGTCGGCTCTTTTTCCTTGCCGTCATAGTTGGGCTGGAAGTCGACGGTGTCCTTGTCGATGTCGGCCAGGATCTCGCTGGCGATCTTGTCCAGACGGCACTCGGTGTAACGCATCGCGGCGGCGCTGTCGCCGTCGACCGAGCCGAAGTTGCCCTGGCCGTCGACCAGCATGTAGCGCAGCGAAAAGTCCTGCGCCATCCGCACCAGCGTGTCGTAGATCGAAGCATCGCCGTGCGGGTGATACTTACCCATGGTCTCGCCGACCACGCGGGCGCACTTGACATAGGGACGGTTCCACACGTTGTTCATTTCGTGCATCGCGAACAGGACCCGGCGGTGCACCGGCTTGAGGCCGTCGCGCACGTCCGGCAAGGCGCGGCCGACGATCACGCTCATGGCGTAATCGAGGTAGCTCTTGCGCATCTCTTCTTCGAGGGAAATAGGGATTGTTTCTTTTGCGAATTGATCCATTGGCGGGTCGACTGATCTTTGACTGTGGTTAACTTATCTTTTAAGCAATGAATGCCGCACTGAAGCATGCCTGAGCCGTCCCGCCGGCGCGCCCCGGGGGCCGCGTGCTGGACAGTCAAGCCTGCGATTTTAGCATGCGCGCCCGGCAACTAGCGCATTTCCGCCTTGCGCCGCCGCGCCCCGGCCGTTGCCGGCGGGAACGGAGCCAGCGCCGGCGCGGCGCGGCGCGCCGCGCGGCGGCGCCGACCGCCTCCATGCCCTGCCGCCACCCCGCCGCGCTCCCGTCCGACTCTTGTGCATAAGGCACGGATGTAATCGCGATGACACAATTTTCGCTTATGATCCTCCTTCGCGTTGCAACAAAACAACATTTTGGTCGGAATCGCAGCGGGTTTGATTTACCCCCGAACGTGCGGCAAGATCGCGTGTGGCAAAATGGACTGGAAGTCAATTGCTTGTTTCGCAATCGGGAGACCGTCGCGATTTGCTGCGTGATGGTAGAATTCGCCCCATGCATCACTACGTCGCGCAGTTTTTCTGCGGATATCACCCCCCGAAAGGAAGAAAAATATGAAGAAACTTATTTCGATTTTGGCTGTGTCGGCCGCATTTGCAGGTTCGGCAATCGCTCAAACTCAACCGACCACCCCGCCGTTCGCTCCTGTGACCCAGGACATCAAGGCCGCCACCCCGAAAAGCGCTTACGTGCAGGACGCCCGTGGCGTCATCGCCCGTGACCCGTTCGGCCTGTGCTGGCGCACCGGCTACTGGACCCCGGCCGATGCCGTTCCAGGTTGCGATCTGCCACTGTGCAACGAAGGCGAAAAACTGGAAAACGGCAAATGCGTCGCTCCAGCACCAGCGCCAGCCGCTCCGGCACCGGCACCGGCACCAGCTCCTGTCGTCGCGCCAGTCGTGATCGCACCGACCTCGGAAAAAGTCAGCTTCGCCGCCGACGCCCTGTTCGACTTCGACAAAGCCGTACTGAAGCCAGAAGGCAAAGCCAAGCTGGACGACCTGACCTCGAAACTGGGCAGCATCAAACTGGAAGTCATCATCGCTGTCGGCCACACCGACTCCGTGGGCACCGATGCTTACAACCAAAAACTGTCGATCCGTCGCGCTGAAGCCGTCAAGGCCTACATCGTGTCGAAAAACGTCGAAACCAACCGCGTTTACACCGAAGGCAAGGGCGAGAAACAACCAGTGGCAGACAACAAGTCCGCTGAAGGCCGCGCCAAAAACCGTCGCGTTGAAATCGAAGTCGTCGGCACCCGCGCCAAGTAATTGACGCAGTGGCCAGGCCGGTCCGCTCCCCGGAGCGCCGCGCCCGACACATCAACCCCGCCTCGTGCGGGGTTTTTTTTGGCCCGCCGCCGGCGCGGCGCGGCGGTTTTTTTAGCCGCCCCGCTTGGGAACGGGACGATTTGCCGTTATTATTCACCCCATGAACGCCGACCCCCTAGAACTGCAAAAATTCAGTGAGCTGGCCCACCGCTGGTGGGACCCCACTTCCGAGTTTCGTCCGCTGCACGAAATCAATCCGCTGCGCCTCGAGTGGATCAACGCGCGCGCCCCGCTGGCGGGCAAGAACGTGATCGACATTGGCTGCGGCGGCGGCATCCTGAGCGAATCGATGGCGCGCAAGGGCGCCCGCGTGACCGGCATCGACCTGGCCGAAAAAGCCCTCAAGGTGGCCGACCTGCACAGCCTGGAATCCGGCGTGCAGGTGCGCTACAAGCTGATCGCCGCCGAGGACATGGCGGCGCAGGAGGCCGGCCAGTACGACGTGGTGACCTGCATGGAAATGCTGGAACACGTGCCCGACCCGGCCGCCATCGTGCGCGCCGCCGCCAGCCTGGTCAAACCGGGCGGCCAGGTGTTCTTCTCCACGCTGAACCGCAACTTCAAGGCCTACCTGTTCGCCGTGCTGGGCGCCGAGTACCTGCTGCGCATGCTGCCCAAGGGCACCCACGACTACGAGAAGTTCATCACCCCGGCCGAGCTGTCGCAGTTCATCCGCAGCGCCGGCCTGGAGCTGAACGGCATGAAGGGCCTCGGCTACAATCCGCTGAGCAAGCTGTATTCGCTCAACGACGACACCAGCGTCAACTACATGGTCGCCACCAGCCGAGCGCTGTAAGCCGCCCAACACGAGGGCGGCGCACGCCGCCCCCCTCCTATTTCGCCCCCTTCCGCCACCGCCGCCATGAGCCTTCCGACCACCCCGCCCCGCGCCATCCTGTTCGACCTCGACGGCACCCTGGCCGACACCGCGCCCGACCTGGCCGCCGCCGTCAACCTGCTGCGCACCGCGCGCGGCCTGGCGCCGACCGACTACGCGCTGCTGCGGCCGACCGCCTCGGCCGGCGCGCGCGGCATGATCGGCGCGGCCTTCGGCCTGAAGCCGCAGGACGAGGGCTTCGTCGCCCTGCGCGACGGCTTCTTCGACAACTACCAGGCCGCCATCGCCGTCCACAGCAGCCTGTTCGACGGCGTCGCCGAGCTGCTGGCCGGCATCGAGCAGGCCGGCCTGGCCTGGGGCATCGTCACCAACAAGCCGGCCCGTTTCACCGACCCGCTGCTGCCGCAGATCGGCCTGCAGCACGCCGGCTGCGTCGTCTCGGGCGACACCACGGCGCACGCCAAGCCGCATCCGGCGCCGCTGCTGGAAGCGGCCAACCGGCTCGGCCTGGCGCCCGAGCAATGCTGGTATGTCGGCGACGACCTGCGCGACATCCAGGCCGGCAGCGCCGCCGGCATGCGCACGGTGGCCTGCGGCTGGGGTTACTGCGGCCCGCACGAGCCGCTGGACTGGAACGCCGACCATCTGCTGGCCAGCCCGCTGAGCCTGCTCGACCTGCTGCGCCAGAGCCTGGCCGCCAGCGGCGCGGCATTGGCCGCCTGAGCGGCCGCCTGGTTGGCCGCCTGAGCGGCCGCCTGGTTGGCCGCCTGGTTGGCCGCCTGAGCGGCCGCCTGGTTGGCCGCCTGGTTGGCCGCCTGAGCGGCCGCCCACGTTGCGCATGCCGTACCCGGCTGGTCGTCCCGACAAGCCGAGCGCGGCCACTAATTCTGCCGTTGCCCCGCCCCCTCATCTACGTATAATCACGTATCTTTCCGCATGCCATCGTCCGCGCCCGCCGGCGCCGCCGACCGAATTAACATGCAACAAGTGGTGTTGTTAAAAAACATTTCCCCCTTGTTTATTCGCCCAGCACCGTTAGAATAACGCCAAGTTTCGCCATTGTGGCCCGCGCCCCCGCCCTGCGCCGGCCACTCGCATTGCGGCGTCAGATAAGCCACTACGGCAAGAGGTAATTGCCGAGTGGAAATATCACCGAGTCCGTACTATACTGAGACAAGTAGTAAAAAATGCCAACCCCAAACCCTGGAGCATTGACCATGACAAGCGATTATCCCGACCTAATCGCGGACATCCCCGAGCCCTACAGCGAGCTGATGCCGGACATGCCGGTGCGCACCAGCGCGCCGCAGACCTGGAACGTCACCGTGGCTGACGCCAAATTCCATTGGTACGACCTGATCGCCGGCTTCCCGGCCGTGCCGGACATCCGCGACCCGGTCGGACGCTATCTGCGCCGCATGCAGTTCGACCTTGAGGCGGCGGTGGAGAAGCGGCTGATCTATTGCGTGGTCAACCGCCCGATCATTCGCCTCGACCCCAGCCGCAGCGTACAGTGGGGCTTCTTCTCGCTCAAGCTGACGCTGCCGGTGCTGGTCGGCGTCGAGCAGAAGCGCGACACGCTCACCATCGAGCTGAGCGTGCCGATGGCGGCGACGCTGAAGAAGCCGTCGGTGTCGCTCAACGAGCGCTTCGTCACCTTCAATTGGGGCGGCTTGATCGAGGCCCGTTCCATCCACGACATCCTGCAGGACTATCCCAACCAGTTCACCGCGCCGAGCACGGTGCGCTACGTCGGCCAGACGCGCGACCCGGCCGGCCGCCTGGCCAAGGCCCGCCTGACGGCGGTGCAGCGGGTGCACCAGAAGTACAGCGAGGACCAGGACACGCTGCTGCTGGTGCAGCGCATGAGCGTCGAAGTGCTGTCCGAGCAGGGCGACCCGGCCGAGCTGTCCGCCAATCAGAACGCGGTGGCCGCCGACGCGCTGCAGAAGGACCGCATGGACCTGGTCGAATGCACGCTGATCCGCTACTTCGAGGGCGAGCAGATGCGCGGCCGCCTGGAGCCGGAACTGCAGATGCGGCGCGAGCGGGTGCGCGAGATCGGCGCCGCCAACAATCTGCAGCAGTTCCGCATCGACCTGCGCCTGGAGGGCGCCGACAACTACCACGACCTGATGTCCGAGCATGCCGCCATGTCGCGCAGCCACGTGCTCGACTGCCGCATCGTCGACGGTGAAATCGCGATCACCCGCGTGCCGGACAAGGCCGCGCCGGCCGGCAAGCACTAGGCGCCGCGCGCCAAGTCCAAGCCGACGCCGCCCGGTCCGAGCGCCGGCGGACGCAAAAACCACCCCAAGAGCAAGAGCCGGGGTCGGACCCCGCGGGGTCCGACCCCAGTTTGCGTCCGGGGTTTTCTCGCCTCGCCCCTATGCCGCCGCGATCCTGCGGCCGCCGGCCAGTTGCACCTGGTTGCGGCCCAGCTGCTTGGCGCGGTACATCGCCTTGTCCGCCGTGCGGATGAACATCTCGGCGCTCTGCCGCTCGTCCGGCGCCAGCGTCGCCACGCCGATGCTGACGCTGACGCAGCCGATCGGCGACTCGGCGTGCGGCAGACCGGCCTGCTCCAGCGCCAGGCGGATGCTCTCGGCCAGCGCGGCGGCCGTCTCCAGGTCGGTGTCGGCGGCCAGCATGACAAACTCCTCGCCGCCATAACGCGCCGCCAGATCGCCGGCGCGGCGGGCGTGCGCCTGCAACAGGCGGGCCACCCGCAACAGACAGGCGTCGCCCTCCTGGTGGCCGTAGAAATCGTTGTAACTCTTGAAGAAATCGACGTCGATCATCAGCAGCGTCAGCGGCTGGCCGCAGCGGCTGGCGCGGTGCAGCTCGGCCTCCAGCACGGCGTCGAAACGGCGCCGGTTGGCGATGCCGGTCAGGCCGTCGGTCATGCTCAGCGTGGCCAGCTTCTCGTTGGCCAGCTCCAGCTCGTGGGTGCGCGCCGCCACCCGGCTTTCGAGCTGCTCGTGGGCCTGGCCGATGTTGCCGGCCATCTCGTTGAACTTGCGCGCCAACTGGGCCAGCTCGTCGCGTCCCGTGTAGTCCATGCGCAGGCCGTAGTTGCCGCCCTCGGTGGCGCGCATGATGCCGGCCAGCTTCTCCAGCGGCGCCGAGATCGAGCGGGCGATCAGGTAGGCCAGCGCCAGCGCGACCAGGAAGCAGGCCAGGCCGATCAACAGGATCTTGTCGCGCACCGACTGGGCCTGGGCCAGCAGGCTGTCGTTGGGCAGCGTGCTGACCACGTACCAGTTGGTGCGCGGGATCTGCGTGTAGGCGGCGCGGAAGCTGGCGCGGCCACGGCCGTCGGCCGCCACGTCCTCGTAGGCGGCGAAGCCGGCGGACTGGCCGTGGCGCAGGCTGGCGCCCACCTCGGCCAGCAGGCCGGCCGCCAGCGGCGCGCCGTTGGGCCGCTCGCGCGCCTGCACCACGGCGCTGCCGTCGCGGCCGTCGAGGATGAAGATGTCGCTGCCCTCGCCCAGCTGGACGTTGTCGAAGATGCCGGCGAAGTACAGCGGCCGCACGCCGAGGAACAGGCTGCCGGCCAGCCGGTTGTTGCTCTTGAAGTAGACTTGGCGCAGCATGACGAGGCTCTTCTGGCCGCCCCACAGTTCCAGCGCGCCCCAGTGCGGCCGGCCGTGGCGCGGCGGCGCGGCGGCGGCGAAGCGCTCCATCGTGCCGCCCAGCTGGCCCAGCACCTGCGGGTCGAGGATGCGGTTGTCCTTGTCGAGGAAGTACTTCTGGCTGACGTCCTCGAAGGAGCCGTAGCTGTCGAGCAGGATCTTGGTCAGCTCGGCGCGGGCGCGGCCCTTCTCGGCGGCGTCGTCGACGGCGTAACGCGCCAGCGCCGCCTGCACCCCGTCCGACAGCACCAGCGCCTCGCTGGCCGTTTCCACCTCGGCCATCTGCAACTGCACGTTCTTGGCCACCTGCTTGACCACCTCGGTGGCGAACAGGCGGGTGCGCCGCTCGATCTCGCGGCTCGACTCGGCATAGGAGATGTAGCCCGACACCAGCAGCGGCAGCAGCGACAGCAGCGACAGCAGCACGAAGGAGGCGATCAGCCGGTGGCGGATCGACAGCGCGCGCAGCAAGGTGGTGAGACGATTTTCCAACGACAAGCGCATGCTCGAACTTTCGAAAAAATGCCGGGCGCGGTGGCCTCAGCGGTTGTCCTGGTCGGCCGCCGCCCGCACCGAGGCGTCCAGCGCGGCCGCCGCCTGGCGCGGCGTGGTCTTGCCGGCCAACACATCGTGCAACAGCGCGTGCACCAGCTCGATGGCCGGCGCCGGCAGGAAGGAATAATACGGGCCGCTGGTCTGCGCCGCCGCGCCCACGCTCGCCGCGTAGGCGGTGATCTGCGCATCGTTGACCACCGGGCCGGGCACCCGCTTCATCGGCGGCAGGTTCTGCCGCTTGTTCTGCTGCAGCGGGAAGCCCGGGCCGAAGATGAAATCGAGGAACAGCAGGGCCTCCCGCTGGTTGCGAGTGGCGCAGACGGCGAAGCCGGTCTCGCTGCCGACCACCGGCACCACGGCGCGGCCGGCCGCGTTCCATGGCGGCACGAACACGCCGCTGGCGAAGCGCTGGCTGGCCATCAACCGGCCGGCCGCCCAGGTGCCGTGGAAAGCCATCGCCACCTTGCCCTCGGCGAACAGGCGGATGCCCTCGTCGTAGCCGGTGTTGAGGAAATTCTTCTGCACGTAGCCGCGCTCGGCCAGCAGCTTGATCTTGGCGAAGATGTCGGCCGCCGCCTCGGTGTTCAAGTCGAGCTTGCCGGCGGTCAGCGCCTCGCGCCAGCCCGGCCGGCCGGCCGCCACGTTGTTGGCGAAGCCGAAGCTGAACGGGCCGTTGCCCAGCATGTTGGGAAAGCCGGCGTCGAACATCAGCGGCGTGATGCCGGCCCGTTTGAGGCGTTCGCACAGCGCCAGGAACTCGTCGAAATTGGCCGGCAGCCGCTCGACGCCGGCCTGGCGGAACAGCGCCTTGTTATAGTAGATCAAGGTCGCCGCGACACCGCCGGCGACGCCGAAGCGTTTTTTTTCGCGCGAGGTCCAATCCGGCTTGAGCACCTCAAGCATATTGTCCCAGGCGGCGCTGTGGCCGACGTCGACCAGCATGCCCTGGTCGGCCAAACCGGCGGCGTAGGCGTTGGGGTTGACCGAGACCAGGTCGGGCAACTGATTGGCCGCCACCTTCGGCTTCAGGTTCTCCTCCACCGAGTTGCCGATCATGAACTGCAGGTCGACCTTGATGTCCGGATGGGCGCGGCTGAAAGCGGCCGCCACCTGGTGCATCTCCTGCGGCCAGTCGGGCGCCCAGACCAGCGCCGTGATGGTGACCGGCGGCGCGCGCGGCGGCGCGGCGGCCTGCTCCGTCCGGCCGCAGGCGGCCAACGCCAGCAGGCAGAACAGTGCGGACAAGCGCGGCGCGCAGCGGAGGAACGTCAACATTTCTATGCTCGCAACTATCCAGGTTGGGGGGCGGTGGCAGGCCCGGCGGCGCACCGCAAGGGCCGAGGCCGGCTTGCGGCCGGACAGGACTCATTGCATGCTAGTAACTACAGATAAGCAAAAGATTACACCAAAGTTTGCCCCAGACAAACTGGGCGAAGCATTTTAGCCGGCCAAAATGCACAGCGCGGCGAGGCTGGGCGGGGCATTCGGCATGGTCGCCGATAAGCGCTGCAGGGACGTGTGGAATGCGCTACAATGGAGGTTCTGTGGGGACGACCTGGTTTCGACGTGGGTTGCAAAGCAGCGCAGGGCATACCGAGGGCTGGCTACCTCGTAAATACAACCAGAAAAAACTTAACTGCAAACGATAACTCGTACGCACTGGCAGCTTAATTGCTGTTAGCTCCACAACGCTTCTTCCCTGGGGCGGGCCGTTAAAAGCTGTGGAGTCATTTACAGGGAATCGCGCTATAACGGGTCACTTGAAGTAGCGTTAAATCTAAGGTGAATCGTCTGTCCAAAGCGTGCACATCCGCGTTGTACAGGCTAAATTAAATGATAGTGCTAAGTATGTAGAACTGTCTGTAGAGTGCTTGCGGACGCGGGTTCGATTCCCGCCGTCTCCACCACCGAATAAAAACAAAGCCCCGCCGGGCGTAAGCCCGGCGGGGCTTTGTTTTTATTAGGGGTGTTCGCCTGGCGGGAATCGAAACCGCGTCCGGCACGGGCGCGGGGCTTTTGCGGGGCAGTCGGCGAGCGCAGCTCGCCGCCGCAAAAGCGGCTTCGCGCTTGCAAGCGCGAAGCCTCTCCGATTCGTCCGACTAAAGACTGCGGGCGGGCTGGCGGCTCCACCGCCGTTAAAAAATCGCCGAAGGCGATTTCCCTCAAATTTCCAACAGGAAATGATGCAAACCCACATCAAGGCCCGCCGCGCAGGCGGGAACCTCTGCTGAGCCAATGGGCATGCGGGGTATGGATTCCCGCCTGCGCGGGAATGACAGTTTTTCGAGGTTCCCTAAAGACTGCGGGCCGGCGCCCCCCCTCCTCAGCAGGTCCTCGTCATGATCGATTAAAAGAAATCTTGGCGCGCAAACATCACCGATGGCGGATATTTTTTTACAATACGAAAATTAAGTTGCCTTTCGGAAATTTTCGACCTATGATGAGTTTATCAACAGACTTAAACCCCGTCTAAAGTTGCACTTATCATAATCGATCGATATGCTCATCAACGAACACACTGCCGTGCCCATCCGTAAAGGACCGCCACGGCCACAAGATGCGATAGCGCCCATCCCGGCCGCCGCCAGCTCGCATGAAATGACGAGCGAAGACGAGATCGGCGATACCCTGACTCTGCTGGCCGCGAGCGGCGATGCGATCTCGATGTACGTGAGCGGCACCCGTGAGGCGGTGCTTGGGCGCATTCTATCGGTCGATCCCGATTTGCCGCATTTCGTGATTGAATTAAACGAAGGTGCGACCTTAACGCCTGGCAAGATCACCTTTGTCGCCGTGCTGCGCACCGCGAAGCTGCAATTTCGCCTGTCCAACATGGATTGGAACTCGGTTCCCGGCAGTCCCCAACTGATCCCGATGGTATTCCCGGAAGTCTGCCTGGTGCTGGACCGCCGTTCCTCGGAGCGAGTGGAAACGCCGCTGGGCACCAATTTCACCGCCTCGTTAGAGACCCACGGCACCTTCTACGAGTGGTCGGTATACGATTTCTCGCTAGGCGGGATCGGTCTGCGCTGCTCAAAGAGCGAAGCGAAGGGTTTGCTCAAAGGCCGCAAACTGCCGGATGTGCAACTGGAACTGGGAGAGGAAACCGTCCTCGTCACAGAACTGGAAATCCGCTTCACGCGCGCCTTCCGTTCCTTCCTGCTGGGCGAACAGATCCATATCGGCTGCACGTTCAGCAATATGACGCCAGAGGTCGAAAGCCAGATCAAGAGTCTGATGGATCAGCTAGACCATGCCCATCGGCAGCGCTGAAGATCGCCGCGCCACTGTCCATTGCGCGATCGATCCAGCGCCCGCCACCCTCTTCTCAGTGCCTTAGCTATTTCGCACAGCCCCAACTCGCACCTTCCCCACGGCCTGCATCGCCGGCGTATCCATCCCCGGATCGCCCCGCAAATAAGCCCTCAGCATGGGCAATGAATCCAGCCCCCAGAACAACTTGCCGTCCACGCAGATCGTCGGCACACCGAAGACGCCCCCCTCCGCCGCCTGGCCAGTGTTCTCCCTCAAGCGCGCCTTGATTTCCGCCGCATCCATGCGCAGGGCCGCCTCGGCTTCCGTCACGCCCAAGCGATCCAGCATGGCCTGCCAAGCCTGCGCGCTATCCGGATCGCACCCAGTGGTGTAGAGCTGCTCGAACACGACGGAAACCACTTCCGGCGTAGTCCCCAAGGCGAGCATCAGCCGCAGGTAGCGCAACGGATTGAACGGATGCACCGACGGCATGACAAATGGCATGCCCTGCTGTTGTGCGGTCCACGTGCATAGTTCGTAAGTGAACTGGCGCTTGCTCTCAATCTCCGCCGGCCCCTTGGTGCCAAAGGTGTTGAGCAGCCCGGCAAACAGCACCGGGCGCCGCTCCAGCGTGATCGGCAGGGGATCATTGCGCAAGGCATGGTCCATCAAGCATGCCCATGGCGAGATCACATCAAAGTAGAAAACACCATGGGATTTGAGTTCTGCGGTGGTCAAAGAAGTCTCCTTATTTGTTTATTTGAATTTTTTACATAATTTTTTAACAATAACGCATTTTTTGACATCCTGGCCCCATAAATACGCATCCTGTCCAAAACACGCTTGAGCTTCCTTCGTACATTCTTACACTGGCCCCACTTCGACGATCAGACCCGCTCCGACAACACAAGGAAGAATACAACATGGAAAAATGGACAAAATGGCTATGCAGCGTCATCGTGACAGTACCGTTGGCGGCGCAGGCACAGGTCAATTTGAAGGGACTCGATCGCGACATGGCCGGACCACGGGCACAAATACTGGTGCTGGGCACCGTGCATCTAAGTGGCATGGCGGCGGGCTTCAATCCCGCATCGTTGGACGGCGTGCTCAATCGGCTGGCGGCGTTCAAGCCCGACATCATCACCATCGAGACCGAGTCCGGCGAGGAATGTGATCTGGCCGCGCGCCACGCCGCAAAGTACGGCGCCGATTACTGCGCCCCGACTGACGCGGCGCTGGCCGCCACCGGGTTGGACGTGCCCGCCGCCATCGCCGAAGTGGACAAGACGCTCCAGACCTGGCCCGCGCAAGCGACACCGACACAGCGGCGCCGCCTCGCCGCCTTGTTCCTGGCGGCGAACGACCGCGCCTCGGCCTATGTGCAGTGGTTGCAACTGCCCGCCGGCGAGCGCCGCGCCGGCGACAGCTTGAACGCCGCGCTGGTGGAGCTGCTCGGCAAGATCGAAACGCGCAACAACGAGAATTACCAGCTGGCCGCGCGCCTGGCCGCGCGCCTCGGCCTGCAGCGGGTCCACGCCGTCGACAACCATACCGGCGACCACATCGACGTGCCGGACATCAAGGCCTTCGTGCGCTCGATCGAAGCGGCCTCGGCCGCGGGCGCTGCGGCATTGAACGAGCGCAAGAAACAAGAGGATGTCCTGGCGCAGGCAGCCGAGCTGCTGCCGCTGTACCGCTATCTCAACGAGCCGGCCGGCCTGCAACTCGCCGCCGAGGCCAACGTCGGCCCGGCCATGCGCGCCAAGTCGGCGGAAGGCTATCCGCAGATGTGGGTCGCCGGCTGGGAAATCCGCAACCTGCGCATGGTCGCCAACATCCGCGAAACCTTCCGCGAACGTCCCGGCGCCCGCGTCCTGTCGATTGTCGGCGCCGCCCACAAGCCGTGGTTCGACGGCTGGCTCGGCCAACTGCAGGGGGTCGACATGGTCGACGCGGCAGGCCTGCTGAAGTAAGCCGCGAGCGCGGCAGCCCGGCCCGCCGAGGCGGTCTGGCACTGCGGCAAACTTGCCATTTCACGCAAGAAGCGCGTCCAATACAACAAATTCGCAACAGATTCACGCACTTGGACGGCGTTGCGGCCGCGTCCGCCGCAACGCCGCGCCGCCCCAACCGTATAATTTCACCATGCGGCGCCGTGCCGCCACCGAGCCGCCCTTCGCGTCGGCGCACTGAGGGGCGCACTGTTGCTGCATCGATTCCTCCTTGCCTGCTATCTAACGCTGGCGGGGGCGGCCATGCCGGCGCACGCCCTCGACAACGTCACCCTGCAATTGAAATGGAGCCACGCCTTCCAGTTCGCCGGCTACTACGCCGCGCAGCAGCTGGGCTACTACCGCGAGGCCGGTCTTGAGGTGAACATCGTCGCCGGCGCCGACGGCGGCGACACCTTGCAGAAGGTGCTCGACGGCCGCGCCCAGTTCGGCGTCGGCAACAGCAATCTGCTGCTGGCGCGCAAGGCCGGCCGGCCGGTGGTGGCGCTGGCGGTGATCTTCCAACACTCGCCGTCGGTACTGCTGGTGGCCCAGTCGGCCATGCACAGCGGACCGCGCGGGCTGGTCGGCAAGCGCGTCATGGTCGAGCCGCAGTCGGAGGAGTTGCTGGCCTATCTGCGCCAGGAAGGCATCGGCGCCGAGCAGATCGTCCAGCTGCCGCACAGCCAGAACGTGCGGGACCTGATCGACGGCAAGGTCGACGCCATGACCGCCTACTCCACCAACGAACCGTATCTGCTGGAGCGGGCCGGCTTCGCCTATCGCCTGCTCAGTCCGCTGGCCGACGGCATCGACTTCTACGGCGACAACCTGTTCACCACCGAGGCGCAGATCGCCGCCCATCCGGCGCGGGTGGCGGCCTTCCGCCAGGCCAGCCTGCGCGGCTGGGAGTACGCCGTGGCCCACCCGCGCGAGGTGGTCGAGATGATGTTCAAGCATTATCCCGGCCCGTACAGCCGCGAGTTTTATCTGTACGAGGCGGCGGCGATGAAGCCGCTGATGCGCACCGACCTGATCGAGGTCGGCTACATGAATCCGGTGCGCTGGCTGCACATCGCCGACACCTACGCCGACCTCGGCCTGCTGCCGCGCGGCTTTTCACTGCGGGGTTTTCTCTACCAGTCCAAACCCGCCACCGACCTGCGCTGGCTGGTCGCGGCCGCCGCGCTGCTCGGCCTGACCGGCGCCATCGCCCTGTACATCTACCGCGTCAACCGCCGGCTGGCGCGCGCGCTGGCCACCAGCCGGCAAGCCGAGCAGGCGCTGCGCCACATGGCCCAACACGACACGCTGACCGGACTGGCCAACCGCGCCCTGTTCGCCGACCGGCTGGAACAGGCGCTGGCCGGCGCCCGGCGCGAGCAGCAGCATCTGGCGCTGCTGTTCATCGACCTGGACGGCTTCAAGCCGGTCAACGACAGCCTGGGCCACGGCGTCGGCGACCTGCTGCTCAAGGAGGTGGCGCAGCGGCTGCTGCACGGCGTGCGCCACTCCGATTCGGTGGCGCGGCTCGGCGGCGACGAGTTCGTCGTGCTGCTGCGCACGGTCGGCACGGCGGGCGACGCCCTGGCCATGGCCGACAAGCTGTGCGCCGCGCTGCGCCCGAGTTATCTGCTCGACGGCCACCGCATCGACATCTCGGCCAGCATCGGCATCGCCCTCTATCCCGAGCACGGCGCCGACCAGACCGAGCTGACCAAGAACGCCGACAGCGCGATGTACGCCGCCAAGAAGAACGGCCGCGGCGGCAGCGCCCTCTACCAGCCCCCGGCGCCGGGCTAGACCGCCTCCAGCGCCTGCGCCAAGTCGGCCAGCAGGTCGTCGCTGTGCTCGATGCCGATCGACAGGCGCACCGTGTCGAGCGTGACGCCGGCCTTGGCCAGCTCGGCCTCGTCGAGTTGGCGGTGCGTGGTCGAGGCCGGATGGCAGGCGAGCGACTTGGCGTCGCCGATGTTGACCAGGCGGGTGAACAGGCGCAGCGCGTCCTGGAAGCGGGCGCCGCCCTCGACGCCGCCCCGCACGCCGAAGGTCAGCACGCCGGACGGCCGGCCGCCCAGGTATTTGACGGCCAGCGCGTGGTCCGGGTGGCTCTCCAGGCCGGCGTAGTTGACCCACTTCACCTTGGCGTGCGCCTGCAGGAACTCGGCGACCTTGCGCGCGTTCTCGGTGATGCGCTCCATGCGCAGCGCCAGCGTCTCGATGCCCTGCAAAATCAGGAAGGCGTTGAACGGCGAGATGGCGGCGCCGGTGTTGCGCAGCGGCACCACGCGGGCGCGGCCGATGTAGGCCGCCGCGCCCAGCGCCTCGGTGTAGACCACGCCGTGGTAGGACACGTCGGGCTCGTTGAGGCGCTTGAAACGGGCCTTGTGCTCGGCCCAGGGGAACTTGCCGGAGTCGACGATGGCGCCGCCCAGCGAGTTGCCGTGGCCGCCCAGGTACTTGGTCAGCGAGTGGACCACGATGTCGGCGCCGTGTTCGAACGGGCGCAGCAGATACGGCGTGGCCACGGTGTTGTCGACGATCAGCGGCAGGCCGTGGCGGTGGGCGATCTCGGCGATGGCGGCGATGTCGGTGATGTTGCCCAGCGGGTTGCCGATCGACTCGACGAAAATGGCCTTGGTGCGCTCGTCGATCAGCGCGGCGAAGGACTCGGGCCGGGCGGCGTCGGCGAAGCGGGTGCCGATGCCGAACTGCGGCAGCGTGTGGGCGAACAGGTTGTAGGTGCCGCCGTACAGGGTGGCGGCGGAGACGATGTTGTCGCCCGCCTCGGCGATGGTCTGGATGGCGTAGGTGACGGCGGCCTGGCCCGAGGCCAGCGCCAAGGCGCCGATGCCGCCCTCCAAGGCGGCGACGCGCTGCTCCAGCACGTCCTGGGTCGGGTTCATGATGCGCGTGTAGATGTTGCCGGGCACCTTGAGGTCGAACAGGTCGGCGCCGTGTTGGGTGTCGTCGAAGGCGTAGGCGACGGTCTGGTAGATCGGCACGGCGACGGCGCGGGTGGTCGGGTCGGGGGTGTAGCCGCCGTGCACGGCGATGGTTTCCAGCTTCATTGCATCTCCTTGGGGTGGTGTTGCCAAATTCGCCGCCCCAGCATAGGAGAAAGCAACTATGCGGCAAAAGAATATAAAATCATTTCCA
This sequence comes from Rugamonas violacea, assembly GCF_016461825.1. Taxonomy (GTDB): domain Bacteria; phylum Pseudomonadota; class Gammaproteobacteria; order Burkholderiales; family Burkholderiaceae_D; genus Rugamonas. The sequence continues at coordinate 46,398 of NZ_JAEMNU010000083.1, forward strand.
TATGCGGCTAGTACATATTGGCGAACTTGGCCGCAATTGCCAGCAGCGTGGTGATTTGAATGCCGACCATCCAGCGAAAGCCCAGCGCCATTTCGCGACGCAGACGTTCGACGTCGGCCTTGGCCTCGCTGCGGGCAGCGAGCAGTTCGGCCCGCACTAAAGATATCGTCCGCCGGATCGGACTCATCCTCGCCCTCCGGTCCCGCCGTGCCGGGCGTCACGTTGTCGGTGCTGGTCATGGCCTCCCCCCTCAATGAGAATGCACTCCCCCCAGCCTAAATCGTTCACCGTCGTCTCGCATGAGCGCGCGCAAAGTGGCGCGTCGGCGCCGCATCGGCGCTGCTATAATTTCATCATGGGAATCAAATCAATCACCCGCTGGTACGCCTCATGGATCGCCTGCTTCGCGATCCTGTTCGCCGCACTCGCGCCGTCGATTTCCCACGCCATCGAGGCACAGCGCGGCGGCGTCGCCACCTGGGCCGAGATCTGCACCACCGACGGCGCCAAGCTGGTCAAGACCGGCGACGCCACGCCCTCGTCCTCTGGCGGCGCCAAGCTGCTGCACCTGGAACACTGCGCCTTCTGCGTCAGCCATGCCGGCGCCGACGGGCCGCCGCCCAGCGCAAGCTGCGTGCTGCCCATCGTCAGCGGTGTGAGCATCGCACCGACGCTGTTCTACCAATCGCCACGCCCGCTGTTCATCTGGACCTCGGCGCAGTCGCGCGCCCCGCCTAGCCTTTCCTGATCCCGCACCGGCCCCGCGCCGGTCCGCCATTCCATGGTTTCCGCTGTGCGCCCCCACGGCGCATGGCCCGCGCACGCCGGTGCACGGGCACCGTCCCCATTTCGATCAGAAAATCGCTCCGCCAATGAACTCACACTCCAGCCACAGCAACAGCAACAGCCACAGCAACAGCCACAGCAAGCTACGTCACGCCCGCCGCCGCAGCCTGTTCTGGCGCATCCACCTGTGGGCCGCGCTGATCGCCTCGCCGTTCGCCCTGATCGCCACCTTGACCGGCATCCTCTACATTTTCACGCCGCAGATCGAGGCCGCGCTGTATCGCAACATCGACCACGTCACGCCGAACGGCGCCGTGCTGCCATTGGACATAGCCGTGGCGGCCGCCCGCGCCGCCGCGCCGGCGGGACTCAGCGTGCTCGCCGTGCTGCCGCCCTACCAAGCCGACGACGCGGTGCGCGTGACGCTGGCGCCGCAGGGCCAGGCGCGCGGCGAGCACGATGCCCATCAACCATCGCAGCAACCAGCGACGCCGCCGACACCGCCCAACGCGCAACACCGGCACGCAGCAACTGCGACCGCGACCGCGCAGGAACTGGCGCCGATGGCCATCGCCGAGGCGCCCGCCAAGCCGGCCTCCGGTTCGCCGTCCGGCTCATTGGTGGTCCACGTCGATCCCTACACCGGCACCGTGCTCGGCACCCTGGCCAGCGCCGACCGCTTCGGCCACTGGAGCAAAAAGCTGCACTCGCACCTGCTACAGGGCGACGGCTGGCGCTGGATGATCGAGTTGGCCGCCAGTTGGATGCTGGTGATGCTGCTGACCGGCGTCTACCTGTGGTGGCCGCGCGGCGCGCAAAAGGCACTACCGCAGACCGGCGCGGCCGGCCGCAATTTCTGGAGGCAGTGGCACGGTTTCCTCGGCGTCGCGCTGGGACTGATGAGTCTGCCGATTCTGCTCACCGGCCTGACCTGGAGCAAATACGCCGGCGAGCAGGTGCGCGTTCTGCGTGACGCCGCCGGACAAGCCTCGCCGCAGCCGCCACGGGAGCTGCGCTCCGGCCCGGCCAACGGCGCCGTGGCGCTGGACTGGCAGGCCGCCTGGAACGCCGCGCGGCGCCACGCGCCCGACGTGGCGCTGCAACTGACGCCGCCGCGCACGCCACAACATCCATGGCGCGTCGGCGCCGCCGAGCGTGGCCAGCCGGACAAGCGCTTCGACCTGCTGCTCGACGCCTACAACGCGCAAACGCTGTACTACTCCGGTTGGCAGCGCCAGACCGCCTTCGGCAAGGCCACCTCCATCGGCATCCCCTTCCATCGCGGCGAATTCGGCTGGTGGAACCAGGCGCTACTGCTGGTGTTCGGGCTGAGCGTGCTGTTCTCGCTGGTGTCCGGCTGGCTGATGTACTTCAAGCGCCGCGCGCCCGGCACGCTGGGCCTGCCCAAGCTGCTGCCCGGCGCCTGGCGCGCCGTGACGCCCGGCCTGTGGCTGAGCGCCCTGGCGCTGTGCGCGCTGATGCCGCTGCTGGCCGTGTCGGCCGCGCTGGTGCTGCTGTGCGAATCGATACTGTGGCGGCGACTGCGGGCCTGAGCATGCGGGCCGTGTCTCAAGACAGGGCCCATCCCCCGCCCTACTCCAGCAAGGCGGCGATGGCCAACGGCGTGTTGCGGGTGACCACCTGGCCGCCCTCCGGCATGGCGGCGAAGCGGTAGACGAAGACGCGCAGCTTGCCCACCACATCGCCCGGGAAGGCCGGACCTTCGCGCGCCGGCAGCGCCGTCTGGCCATGGTCGGCGCGGCGCAGGCGCACCTCGGCCTCGCCGTCGTTGTGGGCGTAGGAGAACTGCACGCCGACGCAGCTTCTGCCGCCAACGCCGCTATCGCCGACATAGCGCAGATAGGCCAGCAGCTGTTCGCAGGCCAGGCGCAGATCGGCCGCCTCGTAGACGCCGTCGGCGCGGGTGGCGATGGAGATCCATCCTTCAAAGCGGAACTGGCCGGCCTTGCGGTTCAAGGTCAGCGCGGCGTTGTCGTCGTAGGCGGCCTTGGAAAAGGGGAAGACGGCGCGGCCCAAGGGGTCCAAGGCCAGGTTCAAGGTGCCGGCCTTGCTGTTGAGCGTCAGCCGCAAACCGTCCAGCGAAGCGTTCTTGTCGCGCGGCCGGACCCGGTAGTGGCTCAGCAGGAACTGCTTGGGTTTGCTGTATTTCTCGAACCAGATCATCTGCCGGTAGGCGTCGCGATACTCGACCCAGTCCGACTCGCCGCCCTCGACCGCCTGCGCCGCCACGCGGCCCGGCGCCAACGCCAGCAAGGCGCACAGCAACAGAAAGCCGAGCGGTCGGAGCGGTCGGGGCATGGCGGCGCGATGCCTAGAAGCGGTAGGCCAGGCCGGTCGACACGCTGACGACGCTGCTGCGGTTGACGGTCGGGCTGTCGGCCACCGCGGCGCCGAAACGGCTGGCGTTGACGGCGGTGTTGATCATCCAACTGGGGCTGAGCTTCCAGTTCCAGTTGACGCTGGCGTTGACGCTGCCCAGGCCGGCCGTGGCGCGGTAGCCGCGCAGGCCGGGATAGCGCTCGGCGTCCGCCGTCACGCCGTAAAGCTGGCGCATGACGCGGCTGTCGGAGGCCGACAGGCCCAGCGCAAAGGTCAGGCTGTGGTGCGGCAGGATGTTCGGCAGGTTCTTTTGCAGGCCGACGTGCAGGCCGGCGCCGTGCGCGTTGGTATCGTAGTACAGCGAGCTGGTTAGACGCGTCTCCGCGCCCAGGTAGTAGTTGACGAAGCCGCCCAGGTTCGGATTGCCGTAAATGGTCTCGGTACCGGCCAGGCCGCGCCGGTCGTTCGGGTGGCGGCTGTCGCGCGTTTCCAAAAACGGGCCGTACTCGAGGCCCGGCGTGGTCGACAAATGCAGGCCCAACGTCGACAGGTTGGCGATGAAGATACCGTTGGCCCACTCCACCTGCAGCAGCGGCATGAGGCTGCCGCGGCCATGCTCGTTCAGGTCGGCGCTGCCCAGGCGGGCGCCGACGGCCATGCCGACGTACATGTCGGTGCTGCCGTCGGGCAGCATGGCGACGCGGGCTTGGTCGGCCAGGGCCGGCGCGCAGGCCAGCAGCAGTAACAGCGGGGGCAGCGGGGACAGTTTGATCATCAGCGACTTTTCAAAAAAGGGAACACGGCGGGCCAAGCCCACCGCATTCTAAGGTCAAACCGGCGGAGCCGGCCTAAAAACTGTAGCGCAGGCCCAGTGACAAGTTGTTCAGGTTGGAGACAAAGCCCTCGTTGTTCACCTTGCCGAAGCGATCCCACTCCAGCTGCACCGACAGCTGCTGGCTGATCGCATAGGCGCCGCCCACGCTGGCATACAGGCTGTTGCGGTTGGCGCTGCGGCTGTCCGAGGCCGCGCCCAAACCGGACACGGTGATCTTCGAACTGGTGCGGGCCACGCCCAGTTTGCCGAACAGCGACCACTGCTCGTTCAACGCCAGCGTGCCCTTGGCGGCGGCGTAGAAGGCGTGCGCCTCGGCGCCTAGCTGGCCGCCCAGGGGCAGGTCGAAATGGTTGGTGCCGTAACGCTGGTAGCCGCCCTCCAGCGCCAGCAGCGGCGAGATGTTGTAGCCGCCGTAGACCTTGACCGGGATGCCGCCGTTCTTGCTGTCGGCGCGCGTCGTCTTGCCGTCCCTGCCGGTTTGGTTGATGTGGCCCTCGCTCTTGCTGGCGAGGTTGGCGCCGACATAGAAGTCGTCGGCCAGCGCCAGCGAGGAATAGCCGGTGGCGGCGGCGAATAACAGGGTAGTCAGGATAGGCTTCATGGTGGTGTTTCCGGGTAGTGGTAGGAGCCATGAATGGTAGCGGCGCGCGGCGTCGAAATCCTCCTTGCGGTGTCGTGCAATTGTCGTCAATTTGTAGGCGCCATTTGTATAGAAAATGTACGCCGATGTATGCGATTGTCGGAATGCCCCCGCCGCGCAGTGCCTCTTATACAATACGCCTGCCCAACAATGGAGGCTGGATGATCGCTGTGATGCTGGTGGAGGACGATGCGCGCCTGGCCGCGCTGGTCAAGGAGTACCTGGACGCCTACGAGTTCAAGGTCGACGTGGTGCCGCGCGGCGACCTGGCGCTGGCCCGTTTCGACGCCACCCGGCCCGAGCTGGTGGTGCTCGACCTGACCCTGCCCGGCATGGACGGCATGGTGGTGTGCCGCCAACTGCGCCAGCTCAGCGCCGTGCCGATCCTGATCCTGACCGCGCGCGAGGACATGTTCGACGAGGTCTCCGGCCTCGAACAGGGCGCCGACGACTACATCAACAAGCCGATCCAGCCGCGCGTGCTGCTGGCCCGCCTGCGCGCCCTGCTGCGCCGTGGCGAGCGCGGCGCGGCGCCGGCGCCGGCCAACGCCGACCTGACGATAGGCGCGCTGCGCATCGCCCGCGCCGACCGCGCCGTGTTCTGGCGCGGCGCCGAGGTGAGCGTCAACGGCGTCGAGTTCAAGCTGCTGCTGATCCTGGCCGAGGCGGCCGGCCGCGTCATGTCGCGCAACGACATCCTGGTCAAGATGCGCGGCATCGAGTTCGACGGCCTTGACCGCAGCATCGACAACTGCATCTCGCGCCTGCGCCGCAAGTTCGACGACAGCGGCGCCGAACGCATCAAGACCGTCTGGGGCGAAGGCTATCTATTCAGCCCGGCCGCCTGGGAATAAGCCTTGAACCGCATCTTTCAGCGCTTCGTCGTGCTGGTGATGCTGGCCATCACCCTGGCCACCTTTGTCATCTACTTCACCTTCAGCCGCCTGTTCGGCGACCCGCTCGAACAGATCGCCACGCGCCAGGCGGCCGGCCAGATCTTCCTGCTTGAGCAATACATCGACCTGGCGCCCAGCGACGAGTGGCTGGCGCGCCTGAACAAGGTGCGCGAGGTATCCGGCGCCGACATGGAGCTGCTGCCGCTGCCGGCCGCGCTGGCCGCCCTGCCCGAACGCCGCCGCGCCGCGCTGCTGGGCGGCGCCATCGTGGTCGACGTCGGCGCCAAGGCCTTCTACCGCCGCGTCGATTTGCGCGGCGCGCGCTACATCGACAGCGACGCCGAGGTGATCCACGTGCAGCGCCTGCCGATCGACATCGGCGAGGCGCTCGGCATGGAGGCGATCCGCTTCGCCATCGTCGCGCTGTTCCTGCTGGTGCCGATCGGCTGGTGGTCGCGTTCACACTGGCGCGGCCTGCAGGCGCTGTCGCGCGTGGCCGACGCCTTCGGCCGGGGCGACCTGACGGCGCGGCCGGCGCCGCGCCAGACCTCCAGCATCGCGCCGCTGGCCGGCCGCATCGGCGACATGGCCGAGCGCATCGCCACGCTGCTGGAGACCCGCAAGAACCTGCTGCACGCCGTCTCGCACGAGCTGCGCACGCCGATCGCGCGGCTGGAATTCGGCCTGGAGCTGCTGCGCACGGCGGCCGCCGACGCGGCGCTGGAGCCGCGTCTGGTCGCGCTGGAGGGCGACGTGGACGAGCTGAAGGCGCTGGTCAACGAGCTGCTCAGTTTGAACAAATTGGACCACGCGCAGGCGCCGCAGGGCGCGCCCTTCGACTTGGCGGCGATGCTGCACGCCTGCGCCGACAGCTGCGCCGCCGGCCTGCGCGACACCACGCTGGAGGCGCGCATCGGCGCCGGCGACGGCATGGTCGACGGCGACCAGCGCCTGCTGGCGCGCGCCGTCAACAACGTGCTGGGCAACGCCGCCAAATACGCCGCCGGCCGCATCGTCCTGACGGCGGCGCGGCACGACGCCGAGCACTGGACGGTGGTGGTGCAGGACGACGGCCCCGGCATCCCGGCCGACATGCGCGGCCGCGTGTTCGAGCCGTTCTACCGGCTGGGCCGCGAGGCCGACCACGCCGCCGGCGGCTACGGCCTGGGCCTGGCCATCGCCCAGCGCGCGCTGCAACTGCACGGCGGCGCCATCGCCATCGAGGACGGCGCCGCCGGCACCGGCACCGCGCCGCACGGCGCCCGCTTCGTGCTCACCATCCCCTGCCGGCGAAGTTGAAGATCAGGCGAAGGTCGAGCGAAGGTCGGCGAAGCTCAGGCCAAGATCAGGCCAAGGTCAGGCCAAGGTCGGCTGGCCGTTGAAGGCCTTGTTGGCGATCTTCCAGCCGGCCTCGGTCTTGAGCAGCACAAAATAATCGGTGAAGGTGACGGCGCCGTGCAGCAGCGTGATCTTGGCGCAGGCCGAGTTGCCGCCCACGTCGATCCAGTCCACCGTGCGGCGGCGTTGCGCCTCGTCGGCCGCCGGCAGGCCCTTGAAGCGCTCGCAGTACACGTCCAGCGGCCAGGAGGTGAACACGCCCTCGCGCATCGACTCGATGTGCGCGCTCGGCAGAAAGGCCAGCCGCATATGCGCCGCGTCGTCGCGGGCGTGGCCGAGGAAGTACTGTTCAATCGGCGTCAGCACGGCCGCCTGCTCGGCGCTGTAGGTCGGCGTGGCGACGAACGAGGAAGGGGAAGTGGAAGTGGTATTGCGGTTCATGGCATGCTCCTGGGTTGGCCTGCCATCATGCCGTGCGGCACCGCCGGGCGGCCGGGCCGAGCGCTGATATGGGGTATATGCGGCGGCGCATAGCCGGCGAAAATGACGAAAAACGGGCCAAAAACGGGCCAATTCGCGCGAATAACCCAGTTGAAACCGGGTTGAAAGCCACTTTGCATTAAAATGGGCGATTAGTGCCTTTTGATATCAACTACCATGCAGACCCTCGCCCCCCCTCCCTCCGTGCTGAAAAAACGCGGACGCCCCGCCAAGGGCGAGGGCGGCGGCTTGCGCGCCGAACTGATCGAAAAATCGGCCCGCCTGTTCCGCGAAAAAGGCTACGACAACACCACCGTGCGCGACATCGCCGCCGCCAGCGGCATCCAGGCCGGCAGTTGGTTCTATCACTTCAAGACCAAGCAGGATATTCTGGTGGCGATCATGGAACAGGGCATGGCCCGCTCGCTGCTGCAGATCGAGGCCATCGCCGAGCAGGGCCTGGCGCCGCGCGCGGCGCTGGAGCGGCTGGTCGAAGTCCACCTGCACACCCTGCTGGCGCCCGACCACGACTTCATCGCCGTGCTGCTGTACGAATGGCGCTCGCTCGACCAGCCCTCGCGCCAACGCATCGTCGCGCTGAAGGACCGCTACGAGGCGGTGTGGGACGAGGTGATCGGGGCCCTGCACCGCTCCGGCGACTGGGCCATGCCGTCGCGCTTCGACCGCCTGCTGATCTTCGGCGCGCTGAACTGGACCGTGCAGTGGTTCAAGCCGGGCAGCGGCGCCGACGTCAAGGAACTGGCGCAGCAGGCGCTGTTGTTCATCCTGCGCACGCCGCCGCGCGAGGCCTAGGCAGCACAGGCGCAGGGCTTGGCCGCCCCGGGCGGCGCCGGCGCCGGCACGATCGGCCGGCTTCAGGCAGAATGGTAGCCCCCAACACAGGAGCCGCCATGATCTATGAAATCGCCGAGCTGTACATCAAACCGGACGCCCACACCGCCTTCCAGGCCGGCGTCGCCGAAGCCACGCCGCTGTTCCAGCGCGCCAAGGGCTGCCTGTCGATGCGCCTGACCCGTGGCATCGAGCAGGCCGACACCTACCACCTGGTGGTCGGCTGGCAGACGCTGGAAAACCACACCGTCGACTTCCGCGAAAGCGCCGACTTCCAAGCCTGGCGCGGCCTGGTGGGCGGTTACTTCGCCCAGCCGCCCAAGGTCGAACACTTCGAGACCGTGGTCGCCGGCTTCGGCGGCTAAGCCTTCAAGCCCGCCGTTTCCATTCCGCCGAGGCGGTCGCCCTCCCCGCCCGCTTCAATCCTGGCCGGTAATGCCGGCCAGGTCCGGCGTCACCGCGCCCTCCAGGCCGAGGCGCAGCCACTGCGTCGCCTCCTGCGGCGGCATCGGCCGGGCGAAGTGAAAGCCCTGCAGCTCGTGGCAACCGGCCAAGCGCGCCGACAGCGCGTGCGCCGACGTCTCTATCCCCTCCGCCACCACGCGTAGTTGCAGCGCATCGGCCAATTGGCAGATCGCCCGCACCACCGCCACCGCGTCGGCCGCCGGCAGCGGGTCGATCAGCGCGCGGTCGATCTTCAGCGTGTGCAGCGGCAGATTGCGCAGCATGCTCAAGGACGAGAAGCCGGTGCCGAAATCGTCCATCGCCACCTGCACGCCCAACTCGCGCAGCTGCTGCAGCTGCTGGCGCGTGTCGTCGAGGTTGTCGACCGCCGCGCTCTCGGTGATCTCCAGCGTCAGGTAGCGCGCCGGCACGCCGTGCTGCTCCAGCGCCTGCTCGACCAGTTGCAGGAAACCGGGATCGAGCAGCTGCACCGGCGACACGTTGACCGCCACCGGCACGCACTCGCCGAAGGCGGCGCGCCACAGCGCGATCTGGCGGCAGGCCTCGCGCAGCAGCATGGCGCCCAGTTCGGCGATCAGGCCGGTGTGCTCGGCGATGGCGATGAATTCCACCGGGCTGATGTCGCCGATGCCGGGCCGGTGCCAGCGCGCCAGCGCCTCGAAGGCCAGCAGCCGGCCGGTGGTGGCGTCGACCTTGGGTTGAAAGTGCAGATGGATCTCGTGGTTGCGGATGCCCTTGCGCAGCGCCTGCTCCTGCTCCAGCGCCTGGCTCGACATCAGCTCGAAGCGCTGCTCGGCCAGCGCCAACGCGGTGCCCGGCGTGCGCTTGGCCTGGTACATCGCCGCGTTGGCGGCGCGCAGCAGCGCGTCCGGCTCGGCCGCGTTGGCCGGATACACCGCCATGCCCATCGAGGCGTCGATGAAAAACTCGCCGTCGGCCACCGCCAGCGGCTGGGCGCAAACGGCGCGCAAGCGCTGCGCCATCTCGCGCGCGGCGCCGGCGCCCGGTTCGAGCAGGGCGAACTCGTCGCCGCCCAGGCGCATCAATTCGGCGCCCGGCCCCAAGGCCCCGGCCAGCTTGGCGGCGAAGGCCTGCAGCACGCGGTCGCCGGCCAGGTGGCCGTGGCTCTGGTTGAACAGCTTGAAGCGGTCGATGTTGAGCACCACCAGCGTGCAGGGCGCGCCGGCGCGCTCGGCCGCGCAGCACTGCGCCAGCCGCTCCATCAGCACGCTGCGGTTGGGCAGGCCGGTCAGCTCGTCGTGGCTGGCCTGGTGCTGCAACTCGCGCGCGCTGGCGATGCGCTCGGTGTCGTCGGTGATCAGCAACTGGGTGGCCGACTCGCCTTCCCAATCGATGCGCCAGGCGGAGAAGCGCAGGTCGCGCCACTGCCCGTCGGCCCCCTTGCGCCGGCCGTCCCAGCTGGCCAGCGCCAGCGTGCCGTCCTGTAGCTGGCGGTGGACCTTGGCCAGCGCCTCGGCGCTGACGCTCGACTCGGGCATTTGCGCCAGCAGTTCGGGCGCGCCGCGCGCCGGCGTCAGACCGTAGATCGCCAGCGCCGCCGGGTTGGCGTGCAGGATGCGCTGGCCGTCGGTGACCACCACGCCCTGCTGCGCATGCTCGGTCAGCAGGGCGAAGCGGGCCGACAGCTTGCGCGTCTCGCGCGCCGAGCGGGCCAGCGCGGCGAACAGCAGCACGCACACCAGCGCGGTGCGCAGCGCCGTTGAGAGAAACAGATTGGCCGCGATGCCCTCCTCGCCGGCGTAGACCAGCGGCAGCTGGTTCAGCCCCAGCACCATCAGCATCGGGCCGATGCCGCGTTCCAGCGCGCTGGCGCCGCGCATCCACCAGGCCGCCAGCGCGCCCAGGCCGCAGGTCACGCCCAGGGTGACCAAGGGCCAGTAGACCAGCTTGTTGGCGTAGGACGGCACGATCAACACCAGCGCCATGACCGCCAGCATGGCCAGCACCGCCACCGGACGCAGCCGGCGGCCGGCCAGGCGCATCACGCCGGAGCTCATGAACAGCAGATTGAGGATGTTGCCGCACAGGCCGACGGCGAAGGCCAGTTGGTCGTAGGGCAGCGGCGCGTTGCGGTAGAAGTAGAAGCTGGCCGAGCTCAGGCCGGCCGCCATGGTCGAGCAAGCCAGGTCGCGGGCGAAGGCCTGGGCGCGATGGCGCCACCACACCAGCAGCAACACGGCACCCAACATCAAGAGTACGGCGGAATTAGTAAAATACAAATATTTCATGCGCTACATCCCCGCCTGTCCGCGTCAAGCCACCGCTGTCGGTAGTTTCCACCATGGAATTTATCATTCCCATGGTAAGCGATTTTATTGCTTGGAAGGCAAACGGGGCGAGAATTCCGGCGCGCCGTGTCCACAATCGCCCACGCCGGCGGCGCGCGGCCGGGCTACTGTGCCGGGTGCTTGAACACCTGGCGCAGATAGGCGAGAAAGGTCTCGTCCTTGCACAAGGTCTTGCCGGGCGAGTCGGACAGCTTGGCCACCGACTGGCCGTTGCAGCAGACCAGCTTCATGACGATGTTCAGCGGCGTCAGGCCGACGTCGTTGGTCAGGTTGGTGCCGATGCCGAAGCCGGTCATGATGCGGCCGGCGAAGTGGCGGTACAGCGCGAAGGCGCGCTGCAGGTTCAGGCCGTCGGAGAACACCAGGCGCTTGGTGTTGCCGTCGATGCGCAGCGCGGCGTAGTGGGCCAGCGCCTTCTCGCCCCACACCACCGGGTCGCCCGAATCGTGGCGCAGGCCGTCGAACAGCTTGGCGAAGTACAGGTCGAAGTCGTCGAGGAAGGCGTCCATGCCGACCACGTCGGTCAGCGCCACGCCCAGGTCGCCGCGATACTCCTGCACCCAGGCCTCCAGCGCCGCCTTCTGGAAGTCGCGCAGGCGCACGCCGAAGGCCTGGAAGGACTGCATGTACTCGTGCGCCATGGTGCCGATGGGGATCAGGTTGAAGCGCTTGGCCAGGTAGACGTTGGAGGTGCCGCGAAAATACTGCGGCACCTCCTGCGCCAGGCGCAGCACCACCTCCTCGTGCCAGGCGGCGGAGAAGCGGCGGCGCACGCCGAAGTCGGAGAACTCGAAGGGATGGCGCAGCGCCGGCTGTTGGCCGAAGGCGTGCAGCTCGGCGATCTTGTCGTCGAGGCGAAGGCGCCCCTCGGCCAGCGCGGCGGCGCCGTCGAAGCGGCGGAAGTACAGCTCGTTGACGATGTAGAGCACGAAGATTTCGAAGGCCATCACGTGCACCTGCGGCCCGGCGGCATGGATGCGCAGTGCGTCGCCGTCGGTGCTGACGTGGATGAACTTGCGCTGGAAGCGGAACACGGCGAGGAAGTCGACGAAGTCGCTCTTGATGTAGCGCAGCGCGCGCAGGTAGTCCAGCTCGTCCTCGGCGAAGGCCATGGTGCACAGGTGGTCCAGCTCGCGCTCGACCGCCTCCTTCAGCTCGGCCAGCGGGAACACCGGGGTGTTGCGGCAGACGAACTCGTACTCGGTGTGCGAGTTCGGATGGCTGTGCAACAGCGCCTGCCACATGGTGAACTTGTACAGGTCGGTTTCCAGCAGGCTGCGCACGATAGGCGCCATGGGCATAGTCAATTCGCTCTCCAATTGCATTGAGCCAATATCTTACGCGATGCGGGGCCTGGGCGTGCTCCGGCTTACCTGGCGTTCTTCAGCAGCTCCTGCAACACCTCGCCCGACTGCACCAGTTGCACCCCGCGCGCCTGCATGCTGGCGAGGAAGTCTTGGTATTGCGGCTCGAAGCCGGCCACCGGGCTGATGCAGTCGGTCAGCAGCGCCAACCGCGCCAGCGAGGCGGCGCCGAAGCGCTCGGCGAAATGGGCGGCGATGTGTTCGACGCTGGCCTTGACGCAGTGGCTGCCGGCCTCGCCGGCGATGTAGATCTGCTCGGCCGGCGCCAGGCCGTCGAGGAAGGCGAGATTGAGTTCGGTGCCCGGGTCGGTGGCGTCGGGCACCTCGGCCATCACCGCCGAGTAGTGCTCGGTCCACGGATTGGAGCCCTTGAGCAGCTTGCCGACCACGCCCAGCGCGGCGTCCTCCCAGCGGTTGTAGGCGGCGCGCACGTCGGCGTGCACGCAGCCGCCCCAGCTGCCGATCTCGCAGTGCACCGGCCACACCATCAACTGGTAGCGGCCGGCCGCCTCCAGCGCGTCCAGGTAGGCCAGCACGCGCGCGCTGGCGCCGTTGCGCGGCAGGTAGCGGGCGGCGCGCACGTCGGCGGCGCTGATCGGCGTGAACGGCGCCACCGGGGCGCCGTCGTGGGCGAGCCAAAAGGTGGGGTGGGCGATGTCGAAGCGGTGGTGGGCGTCGAGCGTGACGCTGATGGCCGACAGGCCGAGGCGGCCACGATTGATCAGGCCGGCCAGGCGCAGCATGTCCTGGTGCGCGCCGGGCACCGGCAGCGCCGGCGCGTGCGGCTTGCGGGTGGCCGGATTGTCGGGCAGGTAGTCCGGCGGCAGGTCGCAGAAATCGTTTTGCGGGTCGATGATGAGCAGTTGCAGATTGCGTTTCATGATGAAGCTCCAGAACACGGACGTGTTCTGCATGATAAAGGCAACAATGCAAAAAACCCAAAAAAATCGCCATGCGTGTGGCCATGGCGGGGGCGAAGCTGGCTTGAAACGCCGGCGCCGGCGGGAATCCATACACCGCACGCTCATTGGTTCAGCATGGGTTCCCGCCAGCGCGGCGGTCCGCCGATGCGGAACGACAATTTGCTGGTTTTCGAAGTGCCCTTAGGCGGCGATCAACGCCTCGATCTTGCTGCGGCCCTTGGCCAACGTGCTGGCGACGGCCTCCTCGCCCATCGCCACGCCCTCGGCCTGGACGAAGGTGACGTCGCTCAGGCCGATGAAGCCGAGCGCCGTGCGCAGGTAGGTGGCGAGGAAGTCATAGCCGGCGGCCGGGCCTTCGCTGTAGACGCCGCCGCTGGCGGTGAAGACGTAGACCTTTTTGCCGGCCAGCAGGCCTTCCGGGCCGTTGGCGCCGTACTTGAAGGTGCGGCCGACGCGCAAGACGTGGTCGATCCAGGCCTTCAGGCCGGAGCTGACGGAGAAGTTGTACATCGGCGCGCCGAGCACGATGACGTCGGCGGCGACCAGCTCGTCGACCAGGGTGTCGGAGAGCTTGATGGTGTGCGCCTGCTCGGCGTTGCGCGCCTCGGCCGGGGTGAAGAAGGCGCCCATCATCTGCTCGCTCAAGTGCGGCACCGGATCGCTGACCAGATCGCGCTCGACGATGTTGTCGGCCGGATTGGCGGCGCGCCATTTGGCGATGAATTCCGCCGACAGTTGACGCGACAGGGAGCCCGCGTTGCGCACGCTGCTGTTGATATAAAGTACATTTGCCATGATGCCGATTCCTTTTGGTCTGGCCGCTCCGCCGCCGTCATGCGACGTCCGGAACGGGCTCAAGTGGATAAGCTCGGGCGCCTGTCGATACCGTTGCGCGCCGTTGAGTGTTGCGGTCATCATAGTTCGGGTTTAATATCTATGGAATCCATAGAATCTAGAACGGTAACATCGATTTTTTCGATATAAATACATCATGCGAGATCCCGGCCTGCCCTCCCTCGACCAATTGCGCGTCTTCATCGCCGTCATCGACCACGGCGGTTTCGCCCATGCCGCGCGGGCCCTGCACCGCACCCAGTCGGTGATCAGCTACACCATCGCCAACCTGGAGGAGCAGCTCAACATCGAACTGCTCGACCGCAGCAAGCGCAAGCCGGTGCTGACCGAGGCCGGCAAGGCGCTGCTGGCCGACGCCCGCGCCGTTTCGCTGAAGGTCGACGGCATGCGCTCGCGCGCCAAGGCGCTGTCGGCCGGGCTGGAGGCGGAGGTGTCGTTGGTGGTCGACGTGATGTTCCCGGCCTGCGCGCTGGTCAAGATCCTGCACGCCTTCCAGCACGAGTTCCCCACCGTGTCGATGCGGCTGCGCATGGAGGCGCTGGGCGCGGTGACGGAACTGGTGATGGAGCGCGCCTGCCACATCGGCATCAGCGGCTGGATGCCGGGCATGCCGGAGACGATAGAGCGGCGCAGCTTCGGTTTCGTGACGATGGTGCCGGTGGCCTCGCCGCTGCATCCGCTGGCCAAGATCGAGGGCAAGATCCCGACGGCGCTGCTGCGCGAGCACATCCAGCTGGTGGTGACCGACCGCAGCAAGCTGACCGCCGGCCAGGACTTCGGCGTGCAGGCGCTGCGCGACTGGCGCCTGGGCGACCTGGGCTCCAAGCACAATCTGCTGCGCAGCGGCATAGGCTGGGGCAATATGCCGCTGGAGCTGATCCAGGAAGACCTGGAACGGGGCCGGCTGGTGCGCCTCGACATCAACGACGGCAACTCGTTCAGCTTCCCGCTGTATGTGATCCACCGGGGCGACGAGGAACCCGGGCCGGCCGGCAAGTGGCTGATGCAGCAGTTCTTCGATCTGGAGCCGAGCATGCCGGCCGCCAGCGAGCACGTCAAACGGCTGGGCTGAGGCGCGCGCCGGCGCCCCCCCCTACGCCGCTCGCCTCAATTGGCTCGGCATGGGTTCCCGCCTGCGCGGGAACGACGATCTGGCGCCGCTTCGACCTGGGCGCGGCAACGACGATCTGGCGCTGTTTCGACCTGGGCGCGGCAACGACGATCTGGCGCTGCTTCGACCTGGGCGCGGCAACGACGATCTGGCGCTGCTTCGACGTGGGCGCGGCAACGACGATTTGGCGCTGCTTCGACGTGGCCTTGAGCGCCCCGCGCTACTGGATGCCGGCGGCACGCAGGCGGCCGCGCAGCCGGCGGATCTCCTCCGACAAATCGACCACCAGCGCGGCGACGTCGTCGTTGGCGTCGAAGTCGCGCTCAACCTGGCGCAGGCGGCGCGCCCGCATCAGGTGGACGCTGGTGAAGCGCCAGCTGGCGACATGCCCGGAGGCCTCCTCCAGCAGGATGCCGGTGCGCACATGCTGCACCACCCAGTCAGGCTCGACCGCGCAGGCGCGGGCCAGTTCCTCGACCGTCAGCGCGGCCTCGTCGACCAGCACGCCGCTCATCAATTCCGATTGTCCCATCGCTCATCCTCCCGCGCGCGGATTGAAGGCCATCTCGCGCGCCATGGTTTCATACAATTCCTTCGCCCGCGCGCTGCTGGCCGGCGGCAGCACCAGCTCGAGCAGCAGGTACAGGTCGCCGGCCGGATTGCCGGGAATGCCGCGCCCCTTGAGGCGCAGCTTGCGCCCGCTTTGCGAGCCGGCCGGCAGCGTCACGGTCACCTTGCCGGACGGCGTGGCGGCGTCGATTTCCTGGCCCAGCGCGAGCTCCCACGGCGCCACCGGCACCGTGGCGAACACGTCGCGGCCCTCGACGCGGTAGCGCGGGTCGCTGCTGAACTGCAGCTCCAGATACAGGTCGCCCGGCCCGGCACCGCCCGACTGGCCCTGGCCGGACAGGCGCAGCTGCTGGCCCGCCGTCACGCCCTTGGGGATGTTGACGTCGAGCGTGCGTTCGCGCGTGACAACGCGGCCGTAGCCGTCGTTCTCGGGGATGCGCAGCTTGATGGTGCGCGTCGCGCCGTGGTAGGAGTCGGCCAGGTCGATCACCACGCTGGCGTGGCTGTCCTCGCCGCGCGTCGGGCTTTGGAAGCCGCCGCGCCGGCGCCCGCCCAGATGGGCGAACAGGTCGGCGAAAAAGTCGCTGCCGGCGGCGCCACCGGCACCAGCGCCGGCAGCGCCCGCGCCCGCGCCGCCGAAACCGGCGCCCCAGTCGGGCGGCGGACGGAATTCCTGGCCGGCGCGGTACTGATGGCCCCGGCCCAGCTCGTCGTAGGCGGCGCGCTTCTCGGCTTCGCCCAGCACGCCGTAGGCCTCGTTCAACTCCTGGGTCATGTGCTGCGCGTTGGCTTCCTTGCTGACGTCAGGATGATACTTGCGCACCAGCTTGCGGTAGGCCTTCTTGATCTCGTCCTCGGTGGCGGTCTTGGCCACCCCCAGCGTTTGATAGTAGTCCTTGTATTCCACTTGCGCTCCCAAAGGTTGCCATATTCGCCAGCGAGTATAGCCTAACGCAAAACGCGCGCCGTCGGCGCGCGTTGCACTACCACCCCAGCGCAAAACCGGGGCCGATTATCTCAGCGCACCCGGCGCATCGAGGAGATGCGGTCGTTCATGTCGATCACCGGATAACGCCCCGGACCGTAGGTGATGCACTGGCCGCCGAAATCGGCGTCGTTGCAGAACTCCCAACGGCCGTCGTTGATGATGATCGAGCTGATCACGTCGTTGAAGTCGAAGTCGCGCAGGGTGCGCACGTCGTTGTGCACGCCGACTTGGCGGCCCTCGAAGCGGGCGTGCTCGAACAGCATCACGGCGTCGCCGCGCCGGCCGTAGTCGTTGCCGTTGCCGTTGCCACGGTTGCCGTCGTCGCGGTCGTGATCGCGGTCGCGGCCCCAGCCGCCACGATTGCCACGGTCGATCTCGCGCGCCGAGGAGATCAGGTTGTCGAAGCGGCGCAGGGTGGGATACTCGCCACGCTCCAGGATCATGCAGCGGCCGCCGAAATCGGCGTGCTCGCAGACCTCCCAGGTGCCCGAGCGGACCACCGCGCTGGAGGCGCGGTCGTTGAAATCGCGCTGGTTCAGGTCGGACGTGGCGCCGCGCAGGCTCACGTCCTGGCCGCCGAAATCGGGGCGCGAAAACAGCGTCAACTCGCCCGCCTGGGCGCTCACCTGGTTCAGCGCGGCCAGCAACAAGGCGGCAGTCATGATCTTTTTCATAATTAAATCTCCGGAAAATACTCTAGTAGGCCAATAACGCAGCAGCATACATTCTTGACGACAATCCCAATCGATGAAAATGTAACATTTTCCCTACCGCATGCCCAGACTTGACTTGTTCAAGCCGGCAATGTTATTTCAAAGTAAAATCGACGGTTTTCCCTGCTGCGGACCGCGCCATGCCCACCTCCTTCACCCTGCCCGCCATCCGCTCCGAAGCCGCCGGCCTGTGGCGTCTCGCCTGGCCGATGCTGGTCGGCCAGCTGGCCACGGTCGGCATGGGTGTGGCCGACGTCGCCATGACCGGCCACGCCAGCGCCGACGAACTGGCGGCGGTGTCGCTGGGCGCGTCGATCTGGTCGATCATCCTGGTCACCGTCACCGGCGTGATGATGGCGATGAACAGCATCGTCGCCCACGACATCGGCGCCGGCCAGCTCGGCAAGATCCCCCACGCGGTGCGCCAGGGCTTGTGGAAGGGGCTCGGCGTCGGCGTCATCGCCGCGCTGCTGGCCAACCTGGCCACGCTGCTGTTCGACCACCTGTACCTGACCGACGCGGTCAACGCCCAGGCTTCGCTGTTCGTCCACATCATCAGCCTGGGCCTGCCGCCGTTCGCCGCCTACCGCGCCCTGTACGGCTAC
The DNA here is from genome assembly GCF_016461825.1 of Rugamonas violacea. Lineage (GTDB taxonomy): Bacteria > Pseudomonadota > Gammaproteobacteria > Burkholderiales > Burkholderiaceae_D > Rugamonas. The sequence continues at coordinate 64,468 of NZ_JAEMNU010000083.1, forward strand.
AGCACCAGCATCGACCAGACCAAGCCGGTGATGCTGATCGCCATCGGCGGCCTGTTCTTCAACATCGCCGTCAACTGGCTGCTGGTGTACGGCAACTGGGGCTTCCCCGCGCTGGGCGCGGTCGGCTGCGCGGTGGCCACCAGCGCCGGCCTGTGGCTGATGCTGGCGGCGATGGTCGCCTGGATCAAGCTGGCGCCGGCCTACCGCGCCACCTATCCGTTCGACCGCTGGGAGGGGCCGCACTGGCCGGAGATCAGGAACATGCTGCACCTCGGCCTGCCGATCGGCATCACCCACTTCGCCGAGGTCAGCGCCTTCGGCGCCGTCAGCCTGCTGATCGCCCGCTTCGGCGCGGTGCAGATCTCGGCGCACCAGATCGCGCTGAACTTCTCTTCGCTGGTGTTCATGGTGCCGCTCAGCTTCGGCATCGGCCTGATCACCCGCGTCGGCCAGGCGGTCGGCGAAGGCAATCCGGCGCGCGCCCGCTTCGCCGCCTGGGTCGGCGTGGCCATGTCGCTGGCCTTCGCCGTGCTGTCGGCGGCGCTGATCGTGCTGCTGCGCCACCAGATCGCCGCCGCCTACACCTCCGACCCGGCGGTGCGCCAACTGGCCGCCCACCTGCTGCTGTTCGCCGCGCTGTTCCAACTGTCCGACGCGACCCAGGTGGCCGCCTCCTGCGCGATTCGCGGCTACAAGGTGACCCGCCCGCCGATGGTGATCCAGATGTTCGCCTTCTGGGGCTGCGCGCTGCCGCTGGGCTGGCTCCTCGGCCTGGCGCCGGCCATGATGCCATGGACGCCGGCCGCGCCGATGCGGGCCGACGGCTTCTGGATCGCCCTGGTGCTGGGCCTGACCATCGCCGCCGTGCTGCTCAGCGCTTCGCTGCATCGGCTGTCGCTGAGCCGCCTGCGCGCCTAGGCAAGCCATACGCCGCCGAACGAAACACGGTTTTCGGCGGACGATTCCGAAGACCGCCGTCTCGCCATCAGCGCCGATGTCTGGTATCGTCTGGCGTCATTTACCAGGCCGCCGGCCGGCGGCCTCTTACACATAACGAGACATCCATGCGCTTTATCCTTTGCTTCCTCGCCGCCCTGGCCGGCGGTCCCGCCGCCGCCGAACGCCTGACCCTGGACCGCATCCACGCCGACCCGGCGCTGGGCGGGCCGGGCGTGCGCAATCTGAAGGTGTCGCCCGACGGCGCCCGCGTGACCTTCCTGCGCGGCCGCGACGACAACCAGTTCCAGCTCGACCTGTGGGAATTCAACCTGAAGAACGGCAGCACCCAGCGCCTGGTCGACTCGAAGATCCTGGTGCCCGACGAGCAGCTGTCCGACGCCGAGAAGGCGCGCCGCGAACGCGAGCGCACCTCCAGTCTGAAGGGCATCCTCAGCTACTCCTGGTCGCCCGACGGCAAGCAGCTGCTGGTGCCGATCGCCGGCAACCTGTACCTGGTCGACATCGCCAAGCCGGAGCAGGCGCGCCTGGTCGCCGCCGGCAATGTCTACGATCCGAAAATTTCGCCGAAGGGCCGCTACGTTTCCTTCGTGCGCCAGCAAAACCTGTTCGTCATCGAACTGGCCACCGGCAAGGAGCGCCAGCTGACCAGCGACGGCGCCGGCACGGTGCACAACGGCGAGGCCGAATTCGTCGCGCAAGAGGAAATGGGCCAGCGCACCGGCTACTACTGGGCGCCGGACGATTCGGCCATCGCCTACAAGCGCTACGACGAGGCGCCGGTGCCGGTGGTGCGCCGCTTCGAGATCTTCGCCGACCGCACCGACGTCATCGAGCAGCGCTACCCGGCCGCCGGCGACGCCAACGCCCTGGTGCAGCTGATGATCGTCTCGCCGGCCAGCGGCGAGCGGCGCCAGGTCGACCTGGGCGCCAACCAGGACATCTACCTGGTGCGCGCCGACTGGAGCGCCAACGGCAAGGCCCTGCTGTTCCAACGCCAGAGCCGCGACCAGAAGACGCTGGAGCTGGTCTCGGTCGACGCCGCCACCTTGGCGCAGCGCGTGCTGATCACCGAAACCTCCAAGACCTGGGTCAGCATCCACGACGACCTGCGCTTCCTCGGCAAACGCGAAGCCTTCATCTGGGCCTCCGAACGCAGCGGCCGCAACCACCTGTACCTGTACGACTTGAACGGCAAGCTGCTGCACGCCATCTCGCGCGGCGAATGGGGCATCGACAACGTGCTGGCCGTCGACGAGAAGGCCGGCAAGGTCTACGTCGCCTCCAACCGCGACGCCGTCATCGACAAGCAGACCTACGCGCTGGCGCTGGACGGCAGCACGGCCGACGCGCCCAAACGCATCACCCAGGCCGACGGCTGGCACGATTCGGCCTTCGCCCGCAACGGCGAAGTTTTCGTCGACACCTTCTCCGATCCGGACACGCCGCCGCAGGTCAGCATCCGCCGTCCCGACGGCAGCATGATCGCCTGGCTGGAGCACAACGAGCTGGACGCCAAGCACCCCTACGGCGCCTACCGCGACGCCCACCTGCGCACCGAGTACGGCAGCCTGAAGGCGAAGGATGGCCAAACCTTGTACTACTCGCTGCTCAAGCCGAGCAACTTCAACCAGTTCAAGAAGTACCCGGTCTACCTGTCCACCTACGGCGGCCCGCACGCCCAGCACGTGGCGCGCAAATGGGGCAATCTGTTCGACCAGTACATGGCGCAGCAGGGCTTCGTCGTCTTCCGTCTGGATAATCGCGGCTCCTTCCGCCGCGAGCGCGCCTTCACCGACGCCATCTACCAGCACCTGGGCCAGCACGAGATCGAGGACCAGCTGAGCGGCATCGAGTGGCTCGGCCAGCAAAGCTTCGTCGACGCCAAGCGCATCGGTGTGTTCGGCTGGAGCTACGGCGGCTACATGACGCTGCGCCTGCTGGCGGCGGCCTCGGACAAGATCGCGATGGGCGTGTCGGTGGCGCCGGTGACCGACTGGAGCCTGTACGACACCCACTACACCGAGCAGTTCATGGGCCTGCCGAAGGAGAACGTCGACGGCTACCGCGACAGCGGCGTCTACGCCCACCTGGACGGCCTGAAGTCGCCGCTGCTGCTGATGCACGGCATGGCCGACGACAACGTGCTGTTCACCAACACCACGCGCATGATCGACGCCCTGGTCAACCGCAACGTCCACTTCGAGCTGATGACCTACCCGGGCGCCAAGCACGGCATCTCCGGTCGCGGCCCGCAGCGCCACGTCTACGGCAACATCGAGGCCTTCTTCAAAAAGCACCTGGGCGAGGCCAAGTAAGCCCCGCCGGCACACTTGCACGCCAACACAAACCCGCCTTCATGGCGGGTTTTTTTGATCTGCGCATACCAACACCGTTCAATTCCACAGAAAAAACACACTACAATAAATTTCGCCAATTCCCCAAAAACCCAATCGGTTTGGGTTTTGCTACAATGCCCACAGTACTCGCCATTTTCGGCTTGCGCGTCGTGATCTATTTAAACGACCACCGTCCCGCCCATGTGCATGTGCAAGGAAATGGCGGTGAAGCGGTTTTTGATTTGCGCTGCCCCAGCGGTCCGCCGGAGCTACGCGAAAACTATGGTTTTCCGAAAAAAGATCTTGTTAGAGTTGCCGGCTCACTCGCCGCCGAACTAGGTCGACTGTGTGCCGAATGGAGGAAAATTCATGGACCTCATTACTGATGCTGAGCTCGTCGCGGCGAATCGTCGCGCGGTGACGAAAAAGGCGACCTATCCCACCGCCATCGCGGCACGCTATGACCGCCGTATCGCGCGAATTGTGATTTCGCTCAACAGCGGTTTGAACATTTCATTCCTTCCACGCGACGTCCAGGGCTTCGAGCACGCGCAAGCTGCCGACCTCGTCGAGACGGAAATCAGCCCGTCGGGTCTCGGTGTCCGCTTTCCAAAAATCGATGCGGACATTTACCTCCCTGCCCTATTGGAAGGCTTCCTCGGCTCGCGCCACTGGATGGCGGCGCAGAACGGGCGGGCGGGCGGCAAATCGTCGTCGCCGGCGAAGACGGCCGCCGCGCGCAACAATGGCAAACTCGGCGGACGCCCCAAGAAGAACAAAGGCCTGGCCGAAGAAGCCTAGCGCATTTGGCCGCACACGCAAAAACAGCCGCTATCGCGGCTGTTTTTTTGCTCACTCATCGGCACATTCCCACCACCGCCGGGGTCAGCCACCGGGGTCAGCAGCCACCGGGGTCAGTGCCGACATTCGTACACAGACTCAGCAGTAAAACGATTCGATGGACTGGTTATGGTTGAGGTCGTGTCCAAATGTCGGCACTGACCCCGCCGGCTCTGACCCCGCCGGCTGACCCCGCCGGCT
>NZ_JAEMNU010000083.1:68865-137219 GCF_016461825.1 Rugamonas violacea
CGCTCTATCAGATTTTGTCGATGGCGTTCTTGACCGCTTCCTTGGCGTCGCCCAGACCTTTTTGCAGCTTGCCTTCGGCTTGCTGGTTCAGGCCCTTGGCCTGTTGTTCCGAACTACCGACCAGCTTGCCAGCCTCTTCCTGGATTTTGCCGCCGATGTCTTTCGCGGTGCCTTTAACTTGATCCTTGTTCATGATGAACTCCTTGATGATGGGTTAAACAGCTCAGTACACGGCCTGTGCCGTGTGCTTGAAACCATCATAGGGCCGACAGGCGGAGCCTTCCGTGCGTTCGCGTACAGAACGCCAACATTGTTTACTCGACAGGCTTGCGCCAGACGCTGGCCAACCACGGCTGCTGCTCGCGCGGCAGTCCCGCCGGCCGGTAGTAGTGGCTCAGCGGTAGGAAACCGGCCGTGGCCATGAAGGCCTGCCAGGCCGGCCAGTCGTGGTAACTGCCGTAGCGCGGGCCGTTCCAGCCTTCGCGGTTGTCGCCGCGCGGATTCGAACTGAACAGCACGCCGCCCGGCTTCAGGCAGGCGCGCAGGTCCAAGAGCACCTGCGGCAAGGCGGCCGCCGGCACGTGGAACAGCGAGGCGTTGGCGAACACGCCGTCGAAACGCCGCGCCGGCAGGTCCAGCTTGACGAAGTCCTGCTGCCACACCTCGCAGCCGCTGAAGGCGCGCGCCATCTCGACGAAGCGCGCCGAACCGTCGACGCCGACGGCGTGGTGGCCCAGCGCGGCGAAGGTTTTCAGATCGCGGCCCGGGCCGCAACCCAGATCGAGGAGGTGCAACGGCGCCGGCGCCGCGATGGCGTCGAGCAGCGCGGCGATGTTCTGGCTGACGTCGTGGTCGATGGTGCCGGCGAAGAACTGCTCGGCGTTGTGCTCGTAGTGCTGCAAGGTCAACTGGGTGATCTGTTCGATCGGGGTGGGGTCTCGGTCTGGCATACATGCTCTCGCGAAGGCGGCGCCGCGATGCGCGCCGCCAGTCGCGCTACTCTACCAGAGGAGCTACCAGACGCGCACGCGCTCCTTGGGCGCCAGATACAGCGTCTGGCCCGGCTGCACGTCGAAGGCCGGGTACCAGGCGTCCAGGTTGCGCACGGTGGCGGTGCGCCACTTGTCGGGCGAGTGGCCGTCGGTCAGGATGCCCTGGCGCAGCGCCGGCTCGCGCATCTTCTCGCGCCAGCTCATCGCGTAGCCGACGAAGAACTGCTGGTCGGCGTCGGCCTGCACCGGCTTGTCGCGCAGCGTGGCGCGGTAGGCGTCATAGGCGGCGGCCAGGCCGGCCAGATCGGCCAGGTTTTCACTCAGCGTCTGCTGGCCGTTGATGGCCAGGTCGGGGAAGGGTTTGTAGGCCGAGTACTGCTTGGCCAGCGCCGCCGAGGCCTGCTTGAAATGGGCGCCGTCGGCCTTGGTCCACCAGTCGCGCAGGCGGCCCTGCGCGTCGAACTGGGCGCCCTGGTCGTCGAAGCTGTGGCTGATCTCGTGGCCGATGGTGGCGCCGATGCCGCCGTAGTTGACGGCATCGCTGGCGGCCGGATCGAAGTACGGCGCCTGCAGGATGGCGGCCGGGAAGTTCAGCGCGTTCTGCATCGGCAGGTTGACGGCATTGACCAACTGCGCCGGCATGGCCCATTGCGTGCGGTCGACCGGCTGCGCCAGTTTGGCCAGCTGCTGGCGGGTGTGGAACTGCTCGGCGCGCTGGAAGTTACCCAGCGCGTCGCCCGGCGCCACCTCCAGGGTGTCGTAGGAACGCCAGTGGTCGGGATAGGCCACGCCGACGTACAAGGTCTTCAACTTGGCGTGGGCCTCGGCCTTGGTGGCCGGCGCCATCCAGTTCAGCTGGTCGATGCGGTGATGGAAGGCGTCGACGATCTTGCCGACCATTTCCTGCAGGCGCAGCTTGGCTTGCGGCGGGAAGTAGCGCGCCACGTAGAGCTGGCCGACGGCGTCCGGCATGGCTTCGTTGACGGCGGCCAGCGCACGCTTCCAGCGCAGCGGCTGCTGCGGCGTGCCGGTTAAAGTTTGGCCGTAGAAGGCGAAGTGCTGGTCGGCCAGCGCTTTCGGCAGCACGGTGTGGGCGTGGTTGATCTGGTGGAAGCGCAGGAAGTCCTTCCACGTCTCCAGCGGCACCGAGCCGACCAGGGCGGCGGCGCCGCGCATCGCGCTCGGGTGCCAGACGATGAAGCTGTCCTGCCCGGCCAGGCCGGCGCTGGCGAACAAGGCGTTCCAGTCCAGGCCGGGCGCCTTGCGCGCGAAGTCGGCGGCGCGCCAGTTGTTGTTGGCCTTGAGGACGTCGGCCGAATCCTCGCGCGTGGCGTGCGTGGCGGCGATCTTGCGTTCGAGCGCGAAGACGCGGGCGGCGCGCTCGTCGGCGCGGTCGATGCCGGCCAGCTTGAAGGTGGCGGCGATGTGCGCCAGGTACTGCGCGCGCAGCTTGGCCATGGCCGGCTTGGCGTCGAGGTAGTAGGCGCGGTCCGGCAGGCCCAGGCCGCCCTGCAGCAAATACGGCCGGTTGTGCGCCGGGTCTTGCAGGCCTTGGGCGATCCACAGGCCGAACAGGTTCTCGGTGAAGAAATCGGTCGAGTTGAGCGGGTCGACATCGGCGCGCAGGCCGGCGCCGAGCGCGCGGGTCAGCGCGGCCTTGTCGGCGATGGCGTCGATCAGCTCCAGCTGCGCCCGCAACGGCGCCAGGCCCTTGGCGTCGATGCCGTCCTGGTCCAGCGCGCTGGCGTAATAGGCGGCGACCTTCTTCGCCTCGGCGGTGGCGGCCGGGTCGGCGGCGACACCCTCGATCAGTTTGACGATGCGGCTGTTGGTGTCCTCCACCAGCGCGGCGCCCACGCCCCAGTTGCTGCGGTCGGCCGGGATCTCGACGCTGTTGAGCCAGTCGCCGTTGACGTAGTCGAAGAAGTCGTCGCCGGCGCGCGGCGCGGCCTTGCCGGCCGGCTGGCCGGCGACGGCGGGCACACTATCGGCGGCGGCGAAGGCCGGCGCGGCGCTCAGCGCGGCGCCGTACAGCGCCAGGCCGAGGGCGATCTTCAAGGGGGTGTGGCGCGGCGATCGAACGGATGCTTGCATGGTTGTCCTTGGAAAAGGGATCGAATGAAATGGTCGCGCGCCGCGCGTCGGCCGCGCTGCGACGAACTGCAGATTGTACTGAATAGATATTGAAATGACAGCACTCAATGCGGCGCCGTCGCCGCATCGCGGGAAAAGATACGCTGGGGCAGCAATATTCCTTTTTTCCTTCTGGGAATGGCGATATAGTTCACTGGTAGCAACGCGAATTCCAATGAGGAGAAAAATATGAAACTTGATGCACTGTTCCAGAATCCAACTGCGTTGCCCACCGCTCCCAAGGTCGTCGAGGAGCTGATCAGCAGTTTCGACAAAGCCAGCGTTTCCACCGAGGAGATCGCCAAAAAGCTGTCGACGGATCCGGTGCTGAGCGCCAAGCTGCTGCGCCTGGCCAACTCGGCCTACTACCATGTCTCGCGCAGCATCGGCACCGTCGAGGACGCCGTGTTGATGCTCGGCTTCGTCACCGTGCGCACGCTGGTCATCAGCTCCGGCCTGGTGAGCGGCTTCAAGACCGTGCCCGGCCTTGACCTGAAACAATTCTGGCGCTACAGCCTGCACACCGCCGTCTCGGCCAAATGGATCGCCAAGCAGTGCGGCGAGAACACCGACCTGGCCTTCACCATCGGCATGATGCATTCGATCGGCCAGTTGGTGATCCACTCGGCGATGCCGGAACAGGCGATGGCGCTCGACAAGATCGCCGGCCCGTTGGACTCGCGCCGCATCGACGCCGAAATGACCTCGCTCGGCTACAGCTTCGCCGACGTCGGCGCCGAACTGGCGCGCCGCTGGAAGTTCCCGACCACCTTCTCGGAGACCATCAGCGCCTTCCCGAATCCGCTGACGCCGGAAATCAACCGTCTGGCCGCCGTGGTGCACCTGGCCGCCTGGCGCGCCCGCGTCGAGGACGGCAAGCTGACGGAAGAGGAAATCACCTCCTGCTACCCGACCGAGATCGCCGACGCCCTCGGCCTGGCGCCGAACGCGCTGGTCGACAAAATGCCGTCGCCGGACGAACTGAGCGCCGGTCTGGAAGACCTGGTGCGTTAATCCCCCCGCCCTCGGCGGCGCCAAGGCCGGACACGCGTCAGCGCGTTTCCGGCTTTTTTTTGTTTTTCCGACAACATTTCCCCGCCCGCCGCCGGTTTTTTCGCGATTATTTTCGAAAATATCTGAATTATTTTCAAAATCGCCCTCAAGTTTCCCAAATGCACGTCGTTAATCTGGACAAGCGGTAGTCTTTTTCCATTTTCCAGGGTGCGCCCATGACCTCCACCGAAGTGTTGTCGATGTATGAAAATATTGCCGGCCTGAGCAATCAGATGGTGGCGGCCGCCCGTATGAGCGACTGGGACGGCCTGCGCCGGCTGGAAGGCCAGTGCGCCTCCGAAGCGCGCGGCGCCGCCGCCGGCGTGCCCGCCCTGAGCGGCGCGCCGCGTCTGCGCAAGATCGACCTGCTGAAACAAATCCTCGCCAACGACCGCGCCATCCGCGACGTCACCGAGCCTTGGATGAACCAGGTTCCCGGCCAGTCGCCGCGGCAGTAAGACGCCGCCGCCCAAGAAAAAAGCGCCCGCGGGCGCTTTTTGCGTTTGTGCCATGGCCGCCTGAATGCCGACCAAACCCAAGGGCGCAAACCTGGGGTCGGACCCAGCGGGGTCCGACCCCGGCTCTTCGCCGCAGGGGTTAGCAGGCTGCCCCGGGGCCGCCTCCGCTTACTTCTCGCCGATGGCCGTCAACAGCGCCAGGGCGATGCCCTCGGCCGCCTTGGTGATCTCGTCGAGCGAGGGGAAGCTCGGCGCGATGCGGATGTGGCTGTCTTCCGGGTCGCGGCCGTAGGGGTAGGCGGCGCCGGCCGGGGTCAGCGTGATGCCGGCCTCCTTGGCCAGCGCGACGGTGCGCTTGGCCATGCCGTTCGGCGTCACCAGGTCGATGAAGTAGCCACCGTCGGGACGGGTCCAGCTGACGCCGTCAACCTGCCCCAGCAGACGCTCGAACTGCGCCAGCACGGCATCGAACTTCGGCTTGAGCAGCAGGCGGTGGCGCTCCATCAGCGCCTCGACGGTGGCAGTGTCCTTCAACAGGCGGACGTGGCGCAGCTGGTTGATCTTGTCCGGGCCGATGCTGCGGATGCCGGCGTGGCCGGTCCACCAGGCGATGTTGGCCGCCGAGGCGGCCAAGGCGGCGACGCCGGAGCCGGCCCAGCTGATCTTCGAGCTGGAGGCGAAGACGATGGCGCGGTCCGCATTGCCGGCGGCGGCGCAGGCGTCGAGGATGCTGGCGCAGGCGCGCTTCTCTTCGCTCAGATGGTGGAAGCGGTAGGCGTCGTCCCACAGCAGGCGGAAGTCCGGCGCCGCCGTCGTCATCGTCGCCAGGCGGCGCACCACCTCGTCGGAGAAGACCACGCCACCCGGGTTGCTGTATTTCGGCACACACCACATGCCCTTGATGCTGGCGTCGGCCGCGACCAGGCGCTCGACCAGGTCCATGTCCGGCCCCTGCTCGGTCATCGGGATGTTGATCATCTTGATGCCGCGCGCTTCGCAGATGGCGAAGTGGCGGTCGTAGCCGGGCACCGGGCAAAGGAAGCTGATCGGCTGCTGGCCGATCCACGGGGCGTGGCCGGGCACGCCGGACAACAGGCCGTAGACGATGACGTCGTGCATCAGCGACAGGCTGGCGCTGCTGTCGACCACCACTTGCGCGGCCGGCACGCCGAGCAGCTCGCCGAACAGCGCGCGCGCCTCCGGCAGGCCGACGCTGCCGCCATAATTGCGCGCGTCGGTGCCGTCGGCCGCCTTGTAGCCGGGCAGCGCCTCCATCAGCGCGTTGGACAGGTCGAGCTGCTCCGGCGCGGGCTTGCCGCGCGACATGTCAAGTTTCAGGCCGAGTTGCTTGAAAGTCTGGTATTGCTGAGATGGGGAGTCTGCTGCGGTCATGGGGCTCTTTCAAAATGGGTCACGCCTGCGGCGCGGGCACCATTGAGCCTCGCGCGGCCGGGTGGGCCGCACTGACGATCACTTGGGGGGGAGGAATTCTGGAGAGCGAACACCAGGTATCTCCTGGTGTCGCCTCGTCGCCGGTTGCATCCGGCGTTCGCGAGCGCATTGTCGGCATCGCAAACCGCTTCCAGGCCAAGTCGTTTCTTCAACGCTCATTCCACTTGCCGCGCCACACTATCGTTGGTGGCTGCGCCGGACCAGGGCCTGTCTGTACTGCTAAGAGCACGGAGTTAGTATAACCGACATTTTTGAAATTTGTCGAGTCTGTTCAATATGCATATTGACTTTAGGATTTTTCCTGCTCCAGCAACTCTTCCGGCATCACCTCGGGCGCAGCAGCAGCAGCAGCAGCAGCAGCACCACCAGCCGCCGCCGGTTCAGGCTCGGCCGGTTTCTTCTTGCGCCAGCCCTGCCAGATCTTCAACGGCGCGCTGCCCTTGCCGGCGGCCTTGCGCCGCCGCAACACGTACCACAGCAGCCCCAAGGCCAGCAGCACGGCGCCGCCGCCAGCGGCCAGCAGGCCGCTGTGGCTGGCGGGCTCGGGCGGCTTCTCCTTCTTGTCGCTGTACTTCAGTTTGGGCAGACGCTTGGCGGCCGGCGCGGCCACGATGGGCGGCGGCGCGGCGTGCGCGGCCGCCGATGCAGCCGACGCCGACGCCGTTGCGGACACGGACGCGGACTCGGACTCGGACTTGGACTCGGACCCGGCGGCGTGCGGCGCGGCCGCGCCCTGGGCCGCAGCGTCGGCATGCGCCGCCGGTGCGGTGGCCGGTGCGGCAGCCGGCGCGTGCGCCGGAGCAGACTCGGCGTGTGACTGCGCCAGGGCGGCGACCGGTGCGGCAGCCGGCGCGGCGGCATGGCCGACCCCGGCTGAGGCGGCATGACCAGCCCCGGCCGTGGCCGTGGCTGTTCGGATGGCAGGCGGCGGCGCGATGGCCGGCGCCATCTTGGCGGCGGCCGGCGGCGCCTCCAGCGCGTATTGCAGCACCTTGACCTTGCCCTCCAGCTCGACCAGCTTGGTCGACAAGGTGGCATTGCGATAATCCAGGGCGACGCACTCCTTGGCGCTCAGGCCGGCCGACTTCGCCACGCAGGCCGCACCGGCATCCGGCCGGACGGACGGCGGCATCCGTTTGGCGGTGGCATCGACGGCATCGGCGGTCTCGGCCGCGACGGCAGGCATGCGGCGACGGGCGACGGGTGCCGGCGCAAGCGTGGCCACGGCCGGCTGACGGCTGGCGGCCGACGCCGGCAAACGCGGCGCCACGCGCGCCGGCGGCCGCTCGTCAAGCAACTCTTCAGGCGGCGCGGCGGCGCGCGTGCCGACCGGCGCGGCGGCCGGCGCGGCAAGGTAAGCCGGCGTCGGCGGCGGCACCGGATGGGGATCGGGCTGCAGCCAGACGGTGGCGGCGCGCACCACTTGGCGGCCGGGCGCGCCCAGTTCGAGGAACAGATGGAGGTAATTGGCGTCGACCGCCTGCAAGGTGGTGACGTGGAGGAACTGGCGCTGGTCGCGCCGCACCACCGACATGTGCACGCTGCCCAGCACCGGATTCATGCGGATGTTGGCGCCGCTGAACACGTCGGGCAGGGCCAGCCGCACCGGCAGGCCGGCCACCTCGTCGGGCGCCAGCGAGATCAGCTCGATGTCGGCCGACAATTGCTGGCCGACATAGGAGCGCACCGTGATGTCGCCCAGCTCGACCGCGCGGACAGACGGACACAGCAATGCCGCCAACACAATGGCGCCAGCGCGCGAGGTCATCGAAAAAAGTGGTCTGCGCTGCATGTCGTGGTCGCTTAGATGCGAATTCTTGAAGTGTATCAGCTATAACGGCTGAAAATCGCCGTTTTGTAGCCCTCCGTAAATAATTGCTGTCGGCCACCATCTGCTTCGCCGTGACAAAAACATCAATCTTGTCCCTGCGCTAAAATGGACCACCCCACTTTCACAGCAAGGAATGCCATGAGCAGCAGAACCGAACGCGACAGTTTTGGCCCGATCGATGTGCCCGCCGAGCAGTTGTGGGGCGCGCAGACCCAGCGCTCGCTGGAGCATTTCCACATCTCCAGCGAACGCATGCCGCCCGAGCTGATCCACGCGCTGGCCAGCGTCAAGCGCGCCGCCGCCCGCGTCAACCTGGACCTCGGCCTGCTCGACGGACCGAAGGTGGTGGCGATCACCCAGGCCGCCGACGAGGTGTTGGCCGGCAAGCATGGCGGCGAGTTCCCGCTGGCCGTGTGGCAGACCGGCTCCGGCACGCAGACCAATATGAACATGAACGAGGTGCTGGCCAACCGTGGTTCCGAGCTGATGGGCGGCCTGCGCGGCGAAACCCGCCTGCTGCATCCGAACGACGACGTCAACCGTGGCCAGTCGTCCAACGACATCTTCCCCACCGCCGTCTACGTCGCCTGCGCCCAGGCGCTGCGCCAAGCCGTGCTGCCGGCGCTGCGCCAGCTGCGCGCCACCCTGGCGGCCAAGAGCGAGGCCTTCGCCGACATCGTCAAGATCGGCCGCACCCACCTGCAGGACGCCACGCCGCTGACCTTGGGCCAGGAGTTCTCCGGCTACGTCGCCCAGCTCGACTTCGCCGAACAGGCGATCGAGAACGCCCTGCCCGGCGTGCTGCAACTGGCCGCCGGCGGCACCGCCGTCGGCACCGGCCTGAACGCCCATCCCGAGTTCGCCCAGCGCATCGCCGCCGAGCTGGAGCGCGCCCTCGGCCTGCCCTTCCGCAGCGCCGACAACAAGTTCGCCGCCCTGGCCGCGCACGACGCGCTGGTGTCGGCCCACGGCGCCCTCAAGACGCTGGGCGCGGCGCTGATGAAAATCGCCAACGACGTGCGCTGGATGGCCTCCGGCCCGCGCTCCGGCCTGGGCGAGATCAGCATCCCGGAAAACGAACCGGGCAGTTCCATCATGCCGGGCAAGGTCAATCCGACCCAGTGCGAGGCGCTGACCATGTTGTGCTGCCAGGTGTTCGGCAACGACGTCGCGATCACCTTCGGCGGCGCCTCCGGCAACTTCGAGCTGAACGTGTTCAAGCCGCTGATGGCGCACAACTTCCTGCAAAGCGCGCGCCTGCTGGCCGACGGCATGCACAGCTTCGAGCACCACTGCGCCCGCGGCATCGAGCCGAACCGCGAGCGCATCGGCGAACTGATGGAGCGTTCCCTGATGTTGGTGACGGCGCTGGCGCCGCATATCGGCTACGACCGCGCGGCGCAGATCGCCAAGCAGGCCCAGCATGAAGGCACGACCTTGAAGCAGGCCGCGCTGGCGCTGGGCTTCGTCAGCGAGCAGCAATTCGAGCAATGGATCGTGCCGCTGGCCATGACGCGGCCGAACGCCAAGGGTTAGGCGCCCGGCACAAGGGAGGCGGCCGGAGCGCGGCCGGCGCCGCGGCCCGCCCTTTCTGGCGGGGCCAAGGCCGAGGCCAAGGCCGTGGGCCGGGGACCGAGGCCAAGGTCGGGAGCGTCCGCCTCAAAAACCGAAGCTGTAGCGCACGCCGATCAGCAAATCGGGCCGCGCCGTGGCGTCGTGGCCGGGATTGACCCGCAACATTAGCGCGCCGGTCAACTTTCCTTGCCTGCCCTGGTAGCCCAGCACGCGGGCGTAGCTCAGTTCAAGGTCGCGCTCGACCGCCGTCGGCCGCAGGTTCAGCAAACGGCCGTCGTAGCTCAGCGCGTTGGGGGCCAGCCGCGTCGCCGGGCCGCTCAGCTGCAACGTGCCGTCGCGCACCATGACCGGCACCGACAGCGTCAATCCCAGCCGGTCCGTCGGGTGCCACAACTGGGTCCGCGACCAGCCCACGCTGTAGGCCACCGTGCGCACCCCGGTCACCTGCGAGATCAGGCTGTCCGGATTGCCGAAGCCGGCGGTGCGGCCGGACGAGGCCATCGCCACCAAGGAGCTATTGGGCGACAGCGCGTAGCCCACCGACACGGAGGTGAACACCGTGGTCGGACTGGTCTTCAAGGCCAAGGCCTGGGTCTGCTGGCTGCCGAGCAGCGAGCCGCTCTCGCGCAACATGCCGAAGCTGACGATGCCCACCGCCCGGCCCATCTTTTGTTCGAATTCGGCGCTGCTGAGGAACAGCTTGTTGCGCTCGCCGGGGATCAAGCCGAGCGGGTCGGCGCGCAGGCCGTTGGCCGACAAGGCGCCCAGGCGCAGGCGGCCGCCGCCGCTGGTGGCGAAGCTGACGCCGGCGTGGCTGGCGTCCCTGAGCATCGCGTAATAAGGCGCGTTGAAGCGGGCGCCGCCGGACAGCTCCAGCGGCGTCAGGCCGCTCGCCTCCAGGCCGAAGAATTTCTCGCCCATGCCGCCGGCGCCGAAGCCGATCACCATGCCGCGCGCGTCGCGCCGGGCGAAGGCGATGGCGCTGCCGTCGCCCGCCATGCTCAGGCTGCGGCCCGGCTGGCTTCGCTCGATCAACGCCGCCTCGCGGTCCATCGCGGCGAACAAGGCGTTGGCGCTGGCGGGCCGGGCGCCGCCGCCCACCGGGTACTGCCATGGTTGGTAAATACGGAAGGAATTGTCCGCCGCCGAGATGGCTGTGACACTGAACGGATCGGCCGCGCTGGCCGCCGTGGCCGCGAGCGCCAGACACAAGGCGCCGCAATGGAGGGGGAAATTGAACGGTTTCATGATGACCTCTCGCGAACGAGCATTGCCACAAGTAGCAATTCCAGCTTAGCAATTGATTTTCCACCTAGCAATGCCAAAGCGACATCTCGGATCGAGTAAACTATACGCTTGTCGGAATGCCGCTACACTCGCTGGAGTGAATGCAAGCCACACTACACATCACAGCAACAGAGGATAAAATGCAGAAAGTCAGTTTTGAATTGAGCGGGGAATTTGTCGAGTTGAACCAGTTGTTGAAGCTGGTCGGTTTGTGCGACAGCGGCGGCGCCGGCAAGGTGATGGTGGCCAGCGGCGTGGTCAAGGTCGACGGCAAAAAAGAGTTGCGCAAGACGGCGAAGATCCGCGCCGGCCAGCAGGTCAGCGTGGGCGACGTCAAGATCAGCGTCGACGCCGCTTGATTTTCTTCTTGCATTTGGGCAATATTGAACTAAGCTGAAAGGAGCCGGCACGCGATTGAGCGTGCACAAACCGCCCCGATTTGGCCGTCGTTATAGTGGACCTTTTGGGCCGCGAGGTTCTTTTCAACTAGTCACAGGGGAACGCCATGGACGGCCCTCAGCAGCACAGCATGCAAAGCCAGGAACGCTTGATCGGCGATCTACGCCAGGTGATCGAAAACGCCGAGGAGCTGCTGAAAAACACCGACCAGTACCACACCGCGCTGTATCAAAGCGCCAGGGCCAAACTGGCGCAGGCGCTGCAGGCGGCCACCGAGGAACTGGCCCGCTTCGAGGACGAGCAACTCGACCGCATGATCCAGGCCACCAACGAGGCCTGCGCGCTGCACCACGAGGCCGACGGCGAAGCGCGCGTGCTGCGCGCCTTCCGCTGAGGCGACGGCGCCGCGCGCCCGCCGCCGGCGCGGTGCGCCCCGTCCGCGCCCCGTCCGCACCCCGTCCGCCACGGCGCCTATCGTCCCAGCCGCTGGTTCTCGATCACCGCGTCGAGCGAGAAACGGCCCGGGCCGAAGGCCAGCAACACCAGCAACATCCCCCCCCAATAGAAATGGTCGTTGATCGCCGCCGGACACTCGAAGCTGAACAGCTGCGGGTAGGAAATGACGGCCATCAGGTTGACGGCGAACAGGCCCAGCGCGGCCGGCCGCGACAGCAGGCCGACGAACAACAACAGCGGAAAGCTCAACTCGCCGGCCACGCCGACATAGGCGGCCAACTCGGGCGACAACAAGGGCACCTTGTACTCGTCGCGGAACAGGGCCAGGGTGCCGCCCCAGTCGCCCAGTTTGAGCAGGCCGGCGCGGAAGAATTGCGAGCCGACGTAAAAGCGCAGGGCCAGGCTGAGCATGGAGCCGCCCCAATCGCTCAGGGTGGCGTCGAAACGGGACAGTTGCCGGTGTACGCCCAAGATCGTTTTCATCATTGTTTTCTCTTTGCGTGATAAGTGTTGGTGAAAGTGCGGGTGAAAGTGCGGGTGAACGGCGCGGCGGCACGGCAGCCGGCCGGCCGCGTCGTCGACGCCCGCTTCGGTGTTCGACTACTCAGGCCGTGATCGCGACGATCAGGCCGTGTTCCATCCATTGCCGCAGACTGGCGCCGACGTCGAACGCCTCGTCGCGCTCGAAGGCGGCGTCGAGCGCGACGCCGAAACTGGCGCCGCCGGCCAGTTGCGCCAGCGCGGCGTGGCCCGCCGCGCCGAGCGGCAACAGGCGGCCGCGCCAATGCGGCCGCATCACCAGGCCGTGGCTGGGCACGGCCATGTCGTCGGGGAAGCCGACGCCGGCGCCGGCCTGGTGCGCCAGCCACAGCGGCACCGTGGCCCAGTCCGACTGCAACAGCACGCAGGCCGGATGCAGCCGCAGGCCGGCCGCCTCCAGCTGCTCCGGCGCCAACTCAGCGAGCTGCTCGGCCGTCAGCGCCACCGCCCCGGCGGCGTAGTGGGCGCGGTGCAACGCCCACTCCAGCCGCGCCATGTCGGGCAGGTAGGGATAGTCGGCGACCGGCGGGAAGCCGGCCAGGAAATCGGCGAAGCGGGCGCCAAAACGGTTCAGGTCGGCGTCGTCGGACGGCCGGGCGCGGCCATAGGCCTGGCTCAGTCCGTCAAAAAACTCCTCGCCGACCAGCGCGCGCAGCACCGGATAGGCCGCCGCCAGCGTCTTGCTCCAGGTCGCACTCAGGTTGCCGCGGTACAGGGCGAAGCGCTGCGCCGCCTGCTCGCCCTTGAACTGGAGCAGCGCCGCCGGCGCGCACGTTGGATCGAACAGGGCGGCGGCGAAATCCTGCTGCGCGGCCGCCAGTGTCGGCGCCGGCGCCGACACTGGCGTGGCCGGCGCGGCGGCGTGGCCGGCCGGCGCGTCGAAACGCAGCACGGCGCTGCCGGCCAGCTCGCCGGCGACCTCGGCCGCCAGCGCGCGCGCCTGCTCGGCCTGGCCCAGCAGGATCTCCAGCGCGGGCAGGTCGGTGTCCCACTCGATCAGCGTCGGCAGCGTGCCGAAACGTCGCAACGCCGCCTGGTACAACCGCCAGACCGGCTCGGCCACCACGTCGCCATGGTGGTCGATCACCGCCAGCGGCGTCACCAGATGGCCGGCCAGATGGATCTCGCCGACGGCGCCGACGGGAATGGCGGCCAGCGCCGCCAGCGCGTCCTCGCCGTGGTTGCACTGGTTGACGTACAGGTTGTTGATGTCGAGCAGCAGCGCGCAGCCGCTGCGGGCGGCCAGCTCGGCCAGGAACTCGGCCTCGCCCATCGCGTCGCCGTGGAAACGCACATAGGTCGAGACGTTTTCCAGCAGCAACTGGCGGCCCAGCGCGTCCTGCACCCGGCCGACCCGCTCGCACAGCAGGTCGAGCGCGGCGCGGTCCAGCCGCAGCGGCAACAAGTCGTTGAGCTGGCGGTCGGCCACGGCGCCCCAGCACAGGTGCTCGGAGACCAAAACCGGCTCGGCGCGCCGCACCAGTTCGCGCACGCGCGCCAGATGGGTATCGGAAAAGCCGCGCGCCGAGCCCAGGCCGAGGCCGACACCGTGCAGGCTGAGCGGGTAGTCGCGCCGCAACTGCTGCAGCACGTGCCAGTCCCAGCCGGCCAGATCGAGGTAGTTTTCAGTGTGCACCTCGAGCCAGTCGGCGCGCGGCCGCTGCTCGAGAAACTGGCGGTAGTGCGCGGCCCGCAGACCGACGCCGAAGCCCAACATGGGGGCGGTGGCGACGCTTCGGCGCGACATGTTGCGGACTCCGCCAGTCAATCGGCCGCTTACTTGGCCGGTGCGGCGGTTTTGCCGCCGGCCTTCTCGCAAGTGCCCTTGGCGACGTATTTCCACTCGGCGGCGCCGTTGTCGGTTTTCGACTGGCCGGCGCAGGAGTGGGCGCCGTTGGCGGCGGCACAATCGTTTTGGCCGGCCTTGGCGATGCCGAAGCATTTCTCTTTTTCGGCGGCGGCCGAGGCCGAAGCGGCGGCCGAAGCGGTGCCGACGGTGGCGGCGCAGACGGTGGCCAGGGCGGCGGCGATCAGGGCTTGACGTTTGTTCATGGTAAGTCTCCTTAAAGGGAAAATAAGTAAAGTTTCGTTATGAAGAGTGCGACCTGATGGTCAGCAACTGAACGATAGTCGCGCCACACTCCTGCAGCCTTACACAGATTTTTTTATTTTTTTGAACGGGGATCTCAACCCGGCAAAACTCAGGCGATTCTACTGAATACTGGTGACAAAAACAAAACAACCAAAAAAATAATTACGCCGCAGCGCAGCATGCGCCGCCCTGGCGTGACTAACGCGGCGCCGCGGCGGCCTGTTGACAAGACGGAGAGACAGAGAGAAAGAGAAAGACACGGACAGGCCGACGGCGCGAACGCACGGTCAGCCAAGGGCAGAAACTAGCTTAAAGAAAGGAAGGACGCCGCGACGGTGCGCTGGCGCCATATGTCGGCACGCGACCGCCCGCGCGCGCATGGCGCGCGCGGCGGACACCATGGCGGCCTGGCTCAGGCCGTGGTGTTGATCGTGTTACCCAGATGCGAGGGCAGGTTCGGCGCGGCCGGAACCGGTGGAATCGCCTCGATCAGGGCGGCGGCGCTGGACGCCTGAATGTCCTGCGCCTTCTTCAACACGGCCACGCCAACGGCCTGCTTGGTGCCGGTGTCGGCGATGGTGGTCGATAGCTGAGCAATACTCGATACGTCCATGTGGTTCTCCAGTACAGGACAAGAATGCCTATCCTATCTTTACGGACGTTTTCGGCAAAGCTTTAGGCCGTGCTGCCAATTATTCCGGCAGTGCCGTTGTCGCGGGAGTCGCGGGAGTCGCCGCAGTCGCGGGAGTCGCCGCAGTCGCGGGAGTCGCCGCAGTCGCGGGAGTCGCGGGAGTCGCGGGAGTCGCCGCAGTCGCCGCAGTCGCCGGCAACGCCAAGCGCGCCAGCAGCCAGTCCAGCACGGCCTGCGGCGCGTTCAGGTCGAGCCAGGTCACGCCGTCGCGCAGCTCGGCCGGCCGTGGCTGGTTGGAGGCCACCGCGACGATGCATGGGTCGTCCGGATACAAGGGCGCCTGGCCGAGGGCGCGGTAGACTTCCAGCTTGTCGAAGGCATACGACTTGAAACCCTCGACCAGGGTCAGGTCGGCCGGCGCCAGACGGGCCAGTTGCTGCTCCAAGGTGGGCTGCTCGGCGCCGCGCAGCTCGTGGATGACGGCGAAGCGGAACGGCGAGGCGATCATCACCTCGGCCGCGCCGGCCAGCCGCAGCCGCGCGCTGTCCTTCTGCGGCGGCTCCAGTTCGACATCGTGGTGGCTGTGCTTGATGATGTTGACCTTCAGTCCGCGCGCCGCCAGGTGGCCGACGAGGATCTCCAGCAGCGTCGTCTTGCCGCTGCCGGAACGACCGACCACGCCGATCACATGGCGCGCCCGCGCCGTTGACTCTTGTTGCATTGCACTACCCTCTACTGGCTGATGTTGCCGCCATTATACGCAGCCAGTCCGGCCCGCCCCGCCGCTCAGGGCTTGAAGATCTCGTTGCGCTGGCGCCGCACGCTCAGGCCGATCATGCACAGGCCGGCCATGAACATGGCGTAGCTGCTCGCCTCCGGCACCGCCGAGATGGTCTGCGGCACGTAGCTGGCGCCGGCCTTGGCCAGGTCGGCGTCGGTCACGCCGAAGACGAAGAACTTGTTGTCGCCGCCGGCGGCCGAAAAGTCGTTGTCGTTGGCCACGTACAGCGTGTGGTTCAGCACGCCGTTGATGCTGACGTCGGCGCCGAAGGCCAGGCCCTCGATCTTGGCCGGGATTTGATTGGCGGCGTAACCGTTGGCCTTGAGCAGCGGCACCAGGTCGAGGAACAAGGACTTGCTGACCGACGGGCTGGCCGCGTTGAGCTTGGCCACGCCGTCGACGCTGGCGGCGCCGTTCAGGTCGACCATGAACAGTTGCTTGGCGACCGCCTTGGAACCGTCGCCCAGTCCCTTGCCGTCGCGCTCGTCGACCAGGAATTGGTGGTCGTTCAGCGCGACGATCTCGCTGACGCCGCTGCCGGTGCTGAGCTGGTAGGCGTACTCGTGGGTGGCCTTGGTGGCGATGTCGATGGTGACGATGCGCAAGGTGCCCTTGGCGTCCTGCGCCAGGTTGGCCTGCATGATGCCGACCAGGGTCTTGCCGTCCGGCGTGATGGCCAGGCCCTCCATGCCCTTGTTGGCCAGACGGCCGCTGGTGTTGCCGGCGATCTCGGCGTCGCCGTTGGCGTTCGGCTTGGCCGCCGTCAGGCTGCCCGGCAGCGCGAAGCTGTTGATGCGCTGGCCGCTGGCGCGGTCGAACTGGTAGACGTAGGGGCCGTACTCGTCGGACACGAAGATGCTCTTGCCGTCCTTCGACACGCGCACCGCCTCCGGATCAAGACGGCCATTGTTCGGATTGGCGCTGGACTTGCTGGCGTCGAAGTTGTCCGAGCGGCCGCTGAAGTAGTAGTGGCCGACATCGTTCAACTTCGGCGTGCCGCCGCCCAGGGTCAGGCCGCCGCCGGTGCCGGCCGAGCCATCGCCGTAGACCAGCGCCGTCGGGCTGTACAGCAAGGTGGTGGCGCTCAGCGTCGGCGTCAGATTGAAGGCCAGGCCCTTGCCGCTGGTGTTGGCGCTCAAGCCCAGGCTCAGCGTCTGGAAGCGCGGGATGTAGGAGGTGGTGTTGTCGACCAGGGGGTTGTAGACGCTGGCGTTGGGGCCGCGATCCGGCGTCGCCAGGAAGGTGTTGTTGCCGGCGTATGCGAGGCCGGAGCCGACGCCGCCCAGCAAATTGCCGGCGGCGCCGTTTTCCAGCGCGCCGGCGGTGCTGCTCGACAAGTCGAAGCCAAGGCTGCCCAGGCTGCCAACGGCGATCAACTCGACCGCGTGGGCGTGCGGGGTGTAATAGGCGGCGGCGATCAGCAGTGGCAGCAGTCTCAAGTGTTTCATGGTTCATCCCAAGCAAATTGACAATGCCTGGACGATAGCATTTACACATGACCGTTTGATGACCGTTTCAGCACGCAAGCCGGGACCGCCGCCGACCATCGGCAACCGGCAACCGGCAACCGCCGACTAGTAAGGCACGCGGTAGCGATAGCCCTTGTAGTTGAAGACGGCGGCCTTGGGCAACAGCTTTTCCAACACCAGGCCGGCGGCCACCTCCTCGCCCTCGTGGCGCAGCACCTTGTCGATCAGCAGTAGACGGTCGGCCGGATTCTTCGAGTAAATGTAGCCACCCACGGCGATGGGCGGAATCGCCCTTTGGATGGGCTCGGGCAGCTCGCGCACGCTCTGCACGGTGTCGTCCGGCGCGGCAGGCGCGACGGTGGATGGCAGCGGCTGAGCGTGCGCGGCGACGTCGGTCGAGGCGGGCGAGGCCGGCTTGCGCACCGGTTCCGGCCGCTCGGCCAGCGTCGACCCCGGCGTCGGTGCCGCAGCGGCCTTGGACGGCTTGAGTGTCTCGACCGGCTCGACAGGCGCCGGCGGCATGGCGACCGGCTGCGCCACAGCTGTCGGCGCCGACAGCGCCGCGACAGGGGCTGACGGCGCGACCGTCAAGCTCGGGTTCGTTGCTGTAGTGGTGGCAGCGGCGGAAGTGGCGGGCGCGGCGGGCGCGGCCACATTGCCGGCAACGGCAGGCGTGGCGGCGGTGCCGGCGTCGGCCGAAACCGGCGCCACCGCCGGGCTTGGTTGGCGCCACACCAGCGCCAGCAAGGCGACGATGATCGCTGCCATCGCCATCACGGCCAGCGGCAGCGGCTTCTTCCATGCCGCGCCGGACGCGGCCGCCACCTCGCCGTGCAAACTGGGCGCGTGAATGGTCGGCAAGGCGCCCAATTGACGCTCGGCCTGGGACTTCTTGAGTGCTTCCAAAATATACGACATATTATTTCCCCGCCACGACGTCGGCCGCGCTGGCGCTGAGCAGCAAGCGCGGCTCCGCCACGCCGCCCAGCTGGTTCAGCCGGATGAATGTTTTCGGACCGGCCACGCCGTCCGCCTTGAGTTGCTGGGCCTGCTGGAACTCGCGCAGACGCTGCTGTAACGCGGCGTCCAGCGGCTGGCCTTCGAGCGGCTTCTTCAGGCCGTACAGCTGGGCCAGACGGCGCGCCAGCCAATCGACGTCGGCACCGTGGTCGCCGCCGCCGACCTGCTCGCGCCAGCCGCGTGGCGCGCGCCAGAAGGTGCTGTACTCGCCGGCGTAGCGCTGTTCCAAGGCCGCCAGCGCGATGTTCTGTTGACGTCCGGCCACGCTCAGCGTCGCCGCCTTGTCGCTCAGGCCAATCAACAGCGCGTAGTGCGGCGCGGCCGGATTGTCGTTCAGCACCAGCAGCGCGGGACGGTCCAGGCGGCGCAGCTCGGCCAGCGTGGCCTTGCCTTGCAGACAGCGCAAATTCATTTTCGCCGCCATCTGGCAAGGCTCGCCGTCCGGCAAGGTCAGCCCCCACAACGCGGCCAGCTGACGCAGGACCGCCTCGGCATCGGCCGCGCCGGCGCCCACCATAAAGGCTGGGGCGACAGGAACGGCGGAGCCAGGCACACCGCCAGGGCCAACGGCCGAAGCGGCGACAGCGCCGACACGATTGGCCGAGGCGATGTTACCGCCGGTAGTAGTCGCGCCAACAGCGGCACCGGCGCCAGCAGCGGCGCCGGCAAGCGGCTTGGCGGCCACGGCCGGCTTGCCGTCCGCCGGCGGAGTCGCCAGCGTCGACGCCGGCAACAGATGCCAGGCCGCCGCGCCGCTGATCAGCGCGCCGGCCAATACGCCGCCGGCCAGATAAGGCCAGTAGCGCCGCAGCGCCGGCTTGGCGGCGCGCTCGCCGGCGAACACCTCGGCCGCCGCCTTGCGCAGAATGCCGCGCGTCACCTGCGGCTGGTTCTCCACATAGGCGCCCAGCAGCGCGCGGTCGCACAGCAGGTTGATGCGGCGCGGCACGCCCTTGCTCAATTGATGCAGCAGCGGCATCAAGCGGCGCGGCAGGGGCGCCGCCGCCGAGCTGGCGCCGGCCACCGCCAGCCGGTGCTCGACATAGCTGCCGGTCTCGGCAGTCGACAGCGAACCCAGGTGGTAGCGCGCGATGACCCGCTGCGCCAGTTGTTCCAGCTCGGGCCGCGCCAGCATGGCGCGCAACTCCGGCTGGCCGATCAAAATGATCTGCAACAGCTTGCGCTCGCTGGTCTCCAGGTTGGTCAGCAGACGCAGCTGTTCGAGCACGTCGGCCGACAGGTTTTGCGCCTCGTCAATGATCAGCACGTTGTTGCAGGCCTGGGCGTGGCTGGCCAGCAGGTAGCGGTTGATCGCGTCGACGTATGTCTTGACGCTGACCGCGCCGGCGCCCTGCGGCGCCAGCTCGATGCGGAACTCGTCGCACACCGACAGCAGCAGTTCCTCCACCGACAGCTTGGGATTGAAGATATAGCCGAGCTTGCAGTTGTCCGGGATCTGCTCCATGAAGCAGCGGCACACCGTGGTCTTGCCGGCGCCGATCTCGCCGGTCAGCAGCACGAAGCCACCGCCGCCGCCGACGCCATACAGCAGATGCGCCAGCGCCTCGCGGTGGCGTTCGCTCATGAACAGATAGCGGGGATCGGGGGCGATGGAGAACGGCGATTGTTTCAGATTGAAAAATTGGGTGTACATGAAGGCCCTGGCGATGCGTCAGCGTACCGGTCGCCGGCTGTTGAGCGCGGGCGGCAACGGTTTGAACTTGGCGCAGTAGATCTTGGATTTGGTGTCGAAATAGACGATGCGGGCGGCCGGGCTGGCCTCGCGCACGGGGAAGGCCGAGCTGTCGATCTTGATGTAGTGCACGCCCAGCTGCTCGGCGATGGCCTGCTCCAGCTTTTCCGGCGTGGCCTCGGCGACGGCGCCGACGAACACCAGCGCGCTGCTGTCGTCGCTGACCATCACTTCGCTGATCTGCACGCCCCACAGCGTGGCGTCGGTCTTGAACCAGTAGGCGCCGCCCTCGCGCTTGTAGGCCGGGCCGAAGGCGCCGAGCAGATAGTCGTAGTAGTACTGGTTGTTGATCTCGTCGCGGCACTGCAGGCCGTTGCCGATGATGGTGCCGAAGGTGGTCGGCGCGGCGGCGGCCGGCAAGGCCAGCAGCGCCGCCGGCGCCGTCAGGACGGCGACTAGCAGCGCCGGCAAGGCGGCACGCCACTGGCCGCCACGGCGGCGCGCGCTCAGCAAGGCCGGCGCCCGCCCGGCGGCGTCGCTTGCAACAACGATGATGGATACACCATGCCAGACTCCAGGGTTGAACAAGGCCGCGCGCCGAGGGCGGCCGCAGCCAACGCTTACAGTTTCGACATCCAGGCGCGGTTGGCGCTGATGCGCGCCTTGGCCGTGGCCGGCAGCGCCTCGTAGCAGCCGGGGTATTGCTTCAGGGCGCTTTCGCGTATCTCCTTCGGCACCCCGTTAACCAAAAAGATGTAGAGCACGCCACCATCGTCGGTGGTTTTCGTCCCCATATACTTGATCATCGCAGCCCCCCTCACCGGCGCCTATGCGGGCCTCCACGGCATAGCACTGCAAGCATTATGACATCAGCCCGGAAAATCAACTACTCTCGGCCGCGCCCTGTTGCGCAGGTGTTCTATCGACGGTAACGGCAGCGGCGCGGCAAACTTCAACCGGCGCCGCTCAGCCCGCCGGCAACCACGGGTCGGCCTGCGGATCGGGGAACACGCCGACCATGAAATCGATGAAGCTGCGCACCTTGGCCGACAGCTGGCGCCGGCTCGGATACACCAGGATGATGGCCAGGCGCCGGCTATAGAATTGCGGCAGCACCCGCACCAGGCGGCCGCTCTCCAGGTCGTCGTCCAGCGCGCACGAGGTGCGCATGACGATGCCCATGCCGGCGATGGCGGCGTGGCGCAACACGTCGGCATTGTTCGAGATCAACTTACTCACGATGGGCACCTCGACTTCCTTGTCGCCGCAGCGCATCGGCCAGTGGTGGCGCAGTTCCTCGTAGGCGTAGTTCAGGCAGTCGTGCCCGCTCAGCTCGCGCGGCGTGGCCGGCGTGCCGCGCCGCGCCAGATAGGCCGGCGCCGCGCACAGAATCACGCTCGAGGTGGCCAGCCGGCGCGCCACCATGCTCGGGTCGATCTTCTGGATGCCGAGGTAGATGCCGACGTCGAAGCCGTCCTCGACCAGATCAACGTTGCGGTCGCTCATGGTCACGTCGAGCACGATGTCGGGTTGCTCGGCGGCAAAGCGCGGCAGCAGCGGCGCCAGCTGGCCCCGGCCGAAGCCCGGATGGCAGTAGATGCGCAACGTGCCGCTGGGCCGCTGGGCGGCCGACGAAGCGATCGCGTCGGCGTCGTCGATGTCGCCGAGGATGCTGCGCACCCGCTCCAGATAGTGGCGCCCCGTTTCGGTCAGCGACAGCCGGCGCGTGGTGCGGTTGAGCAGGCGCGCGCCGAGATGCTGTTCGAGGTCGGCGACATGGCGGGTGACCACCGCGTTCGACATCGCCAGCGCGCTTCCGGCGCGCGCGAAACTGCCCTGTTCGACCACCTTGGAGAACACCCGCATCGATTGCAGCCGGTCCATAGCCCACCTCTATTATTTCCGTTTTAGAAATTGTGCATTGCGAGTATTCGCCTTTTTTGCTGATTCCGCAACGACTACACTGCGTTCATCGATGGCTGACGCACGACGCGAGCAGCCCGACGCAGCCCGTCCGGCGCCAGCGTGGCGCCATCCCAACACTCTTTTGGAGCCACATCATGAACGCACGGAAACTGATCGCCACCCTGACCCTGCTGGCCGCCGCCGGCCTGGCCACCGCCAACGCCGTCGAGACCGCGAGCGCCGCCACCGCCGCCGCCGCCGCCGGCGAGCGCGCGGAGAAGGCTGCGGCGGCGCCGAGAACCGAGCATCTATTGGCCCGCGTCAACATCGGCGAGCAGGCCGGCGACCAGGCCGTGGCGCGGTCCCGCCCCGGCGCCACGCCGGGCGTCGCCGCGCGCAGCCGGGCCGAGGTGCGCGCCGAAGCGGTCGAGGCGCTAAAACAACACCGCTCGACCTTGGCCGAGGACCTGCAATTGAGCAACAACTGAGCGAAAACCTAGAAAGCCGAGCAAAGGCCAAGCAGGCACCGCGTCTCAACTGAGCAACAACTGCATCTCAACTGAGTAGGCAGCAAGCCGCAATCGGGCCGGCGCAGTCGCGCCGCGCCCGCGCCGCCCCCCATCCCCCATTTCCGCGGCGGCCGCACAGGCGCCGCCAGCGGCCGTCGAGGTCGCTAAAAATGCCCCCTGGAAAACTTCCCTTCCGCACCAAGTTGGCCCATAGTTTCGCCGTTCTAAAACAACAACGGATATTGTCAAATTTAAATATGCAGCGCGTGGCTACTATGATTTAATTGACTTCGGCCGCTCAGCAAATACCAGCCATTCCCGCCACCTAGACAACGTTTGGCGGGCGGCGCTTGGCGGACATTTCATTCGGGAAAAAACAGCGTGGGCCACACGGCCGGGCAAGGCACCGCCCCTAGCCGGACAGCAACGCATACCAGCTTTTTGGTATCAATAACACCGGGGAATTTGATGAAAAACATAATAAGGGCATCATCCTTCATTTTCATGCTTGCCACGCTGCCGGCCACAATGGCAGCTCCACCCGCAGCGCCACGCAGCACGGCCCGCAGCACACCGACCCTGGCGGTCGAGACCGAAGCAAACACGCTGGGCGACGCGCTGCAAGGCGCCGAACAATTCCTGGGCAACACCGAACTCAAACACGGCAGCGCGCCCTGGGGCCAACCACGCAGCTCCCTCGCGCCCGTCCAAACCGAGCGCGCCGGCAAGGCGGCCGGTCAGTTCGCGGCCCATGCCCTGGCGCCAAAAACCAAGTACTCCACCGTGCCCGAGCCGAAGATGTACTCGATGTTGTTCCTCGGCGCGGTCCTGCTGGTCATTAGCGGACAAAAGGAAAAAGACGAGAAGTTCACGGCCTAGGCGCAAACCTGACCGTTTCCACAGCCCTTGCTCGCAAGGGCTTTTTTTTTGTCCACCACGCCGCCTCCCCGGCACCGTCCAGCCGCGTTTTTGCGCATCTGGTCCCGCCATTTCGCGCTTCTGTCCCACGGACCTTCCACCCGCCGGCGTTTTATCATATTGTCTAGCCACCCCCGCCCCCACGACGACGCCCCATGAAACCGCTGACCACTCCCGCCCTGCCCCTGCTGCTGCCCCTGCTGCTGAGTCTGATCGCCGTCCAGCCGGCCCGCGCCGACGACCGCTCGCGGCCGTCCAGCGTCGCCGACGCCGCCATCGGCGTCGAGCACCGCAGCCTGCCGCCGTTCAGCGCCATCGACGTGTCCGGCCCCTACCAATTGGTGGTCAGCGCCCAGGGCGAGCGCGGCCTGGACCTGCGCGGCCCCAGCAAGCAGTTCGCCGAGATCGACAGCAAGGTGGTCGGCGACACGCTGGTGCTGCGCGCGGCCAAGCGCTCCGGCTGGAACCTGAGCTTCGGCAAGCAGCCCAGGCTGCTGGTGCTGTACGTCCAGGCGCCCGAACTGAAGAGTCTGAAATCGTCCGGCTCCGGCGACATCGAGCTGCAGCAGTTCAAGGGCGACAAGCTGAGCCTCGACGCCGGCGGCCCGGGCGACGTGCGCGCCGCCGGCAGCGTGGGCGCGCTGACCGTGCACGCCAGCGGCAGCGGCGACGTCGACCTGCGCCAGCTGAAAGCGGCCAGCCTGACCTTGCAGGCCAGCGGCCCCGGCGACATCGAGGCGGCCGGCGTCAGCGGCGACCTGGTGCTGGAGATGGCCGGCTCGGGCGACGTCCGCGTCGCCGAGCTGCAGGCGGCGCGCGTCAGCGCCGTGCTGCGCGGCCCCGGCTCGCTGCGCCTGAGCGGCGCCAGCCGCGAGCTGCGCGCCGAGCTGAGCGGCTCGGGCGACCTGTACGCCTGCGACCTGGCCGCCGACAGCGTCAGCGCCGTCCTGCGCGGGCCGGGCGACGCCTGCGTGTCCGGCAACATCAAGAAGTTCGACGCCGAAGTGCACGGCTCGGGCGACCTGACCGCGCGCGGCCTGCAGGCGCAGAACGCCCGCGTCATCCTCAGCAGCGCCGGCAACATGACCTTGTCGGGCAGCAGCGCCACGCTCAGCGCCGAACTCAGCGGCAGCGGCAAGCTCGACGCGCGCCAACTGGCGGTGGCGCGCGCCTTCGCCCGCAGCCGTGGCCCCGGCAACATCCACCTGAACAAGATCAGCGACGCGCTCGAGGCCGAAATGAGCGGCAGCGGCGAACTGCAGGCCAGTCCCGAATGCAAGAGCGTCAAGCTGACCATGAACGGCCCCGGCCAGGTGAGACTGGAGGGCCGCACGCAAACGCTGAGCGCGCAGCTGCGCGGCACCGGCGAGCTCGACGGCCGCCAATTGCAGGCCGAGCAGGCCGACGTCGTGGTGCGCGGCCCCGGCAGCGCCCAAGTCAAGCTCAGGCCGCGCCTGCAAACCAACAACACCGTGGCCCGCCTGGTGACCATCGACCGCCACGGCCAGCGCGAGGGCCGCGACTAGCCCACCGCCGCGTCACCGCCCTGATTCAGTGTCCCCACAAACGACAACGCCCGGACTATCCAGTCCGGGCGTTGTCGTTTGCGTGCCGCGTTCAGGCCGCCGATTTGGCCGGCCGGCCCGCCCGCGCGTCAACTCACTCGAAGCACAGCCGCTTCTTGGTCGCGGCGATCAGCTTGTCGTCGTAGGGGTAGAGGTTCTCGATGAACAGCAGTTCGCTCTCGTCGGGCTCCTCCAGGCACATGCTGAGCATCAGCGGGCCGTCGTCCATTTGGCCGAGGAAATGCTTCGGCCAACGGTTCTTGCGGTGCGCGCGCAGCACCTCCATGCCCAGCTTGGCCAGGGCCGGCTTGACGCCCGCCGCCAGCGCTTCGCTCTGCCACTCGTCCCAATAATCGCTTTGTACTGCCTTGTTCATGTATTCGTTCCAACTCAGGGTAAAGGCGACAGTGTACTCCTGTCGCCGCCGGGGTGGGCAAAACCAGTCCGAAGTGGCGTTTACTCAACACCTCGACAATACCAAATGGCGCGGCCATCATTCCCTTCAAAAACAATAGCTTAGCGGACAATGGTAGCAAGGTGGCGCAATGCCACTTCCAAAAAATTTAATACCAGTTAAATACCTGTTGACAAGCTGGTTTGGCAACCATATAGTGCCCCACAACTCCCCGGTTTCAGCGCCCCCAGCGACCGTGCCGGGTCGCGGCGGAACCCGCGTTGGCCCACTCATTTGCGTGCTCATACAAACATGATCGAATACTTAATCGGCGTCGACGGTGGCGGTAGCGGCACCCGCGTGCGCCTGGCGCGCCGCGACGGCGTCGAACTGGCCGAAGGCGCCGCCGGCCCCTCCGGCCTGCTGCACGGCATCGCCAAGGCCTGGGCCTCGGTGGAACGGGCCGTCGAGCAGGCCTTCGCCGCCGCCGGCCTGGCCCACCCGGGCCGCGCCGGCGTCGCCATCGGCCTCGGCCTGGCCGGCGTCCACAACCCCGAATGGGCCGCCGAATTCGTCGCCGCCAACCCCGGCTACGCCGCCGTCGCGCTCGAATCGGACGCCTACACCACCCTGCTCGGCGCCCACGCCGGCCGGCCCGGCGCCATCATCGCGCTGGGCACCGGCAGCGTCGGCGAAATCCTGCAGGCCGACGGCGTGCGCCGCGAAGTCGGCGGCTGGGGCTTCCCGGCCGGCGACGAGGCCGGCGGCGCCTGGATCGGCCTGCGCGCCGCCGGCCACATGGAACAAGTCGTCGACGGCCGCCGCGACAGCAGCGACTACGCCCGCGCCGTCATCGAGGCCTGCGGCGGCAACCGCCACGCCATCCAGGTCTGGCTGGCCAACGCCAGCCAGACCCAATACGCCCAACTGGCCCGCATCGTGCTGCAGCACGCCGACAGCGACGCCGAAGCGCGCGCCCTGCTGCTCGAAGCGGGCCGCCAGGTGGCGCTGATCGGCCACGCGCTCGACGCCGCCGGCGCGCTGCCGATCGCCCTGTGCGGCGGACTGGCCGCGCCGCTGCGCGCCTATCTGCCGCAGGATCTGTTGAAGCGGGTCGTGCCGCCGCAAGGCGACTCCGCTGCCGGTGCCTTGCGGCTGATCCAACAACACCTGAAGGAGTAGCCACAGTGCTAGCCCAGTTGAGCGATTTCAAGCCTGACGCCGACAGCGACACCCCGCTGTATATGCAGTTGGCCAACAAGCTGTCCGACGGCATCTCCAGCGGCGACTGGCGCGCCAACGAGGCGCTGCCGTCCGAGCGCGTGCTGTCGGAGATGCTGACCATCTCGCGCGTCACCGCGCGCAAGGCCATCGACATGCTGTGCGACCGTGGCATGCTGACCCGCAAGCGCGGCTCCGGCACCTACATCACGCCCAAGCTGGAGCAACCGCTGTCGCGCCTGACCAGCTTCTCCGAGGAGCTGCGCCAGCGCGGCTTCACCGCCGGCTCGCGCTGGCTGCAGCGCGACATCGGCATCGCCGCGCCGCTCGAACTGCTTTCGCTGGGCCTGTCGCCCAACATGCCGGTGGCGCGTTTGAAACGCCTGCGCACCGCCGACGAGGTGGTGATGGCGATCGAGACGACCACCATCCCGGCCATCTACATGCCCAATCCGCACAGCGTGACCGACTCGCTGTACGGCTACCTGGAAGCCAACGGCACCATCCCGATGCGCGCGCTGCAGCATATCCGCGCCGTCAACGCCAGCGCCGAACAGGCGCGCCTGGCCAACATTCCTGCGGGTGCCGCCATGCTGCACATCACCCGCGTCAGTTATCTCGACAACGGCGCAGCGGTGGAACTGACCCACTCGTATTGCCGCAGTGATTATTATGAATTCGTAGCGGAGTCACGCAGATGAGCAGTGCAATCCAAGGCAACATCCTGACCTCGGCCGGCTGGGTGCGCGGTGAAATCACCTTCGACCAGCGCATCGCCGCCATCCACGGCAGCGCCACCGACCCGAGCCAGAACGGCGACGACTACGTCATCCCCGGCTTCATCGACCTGCACGTCCACGGCGGCGGCGGCAAGGACGTCATGGAGGGCGG
Source organism: Rugamonas violacea (assembly GCF_016461825.1). Taxonomy (GTDB): domain Bacteria; phylum Pseudomonadota; class Gammaproteobacteria; order Burkholderiales; family Burkholderiaceae_D; genus Rugamonas. Next base: position 96,131 of record NZ_JAEMNU010000083.1, read on the forward strand.
CGACGCGGTGCGCGCCATCGCCACCGTGCACGCCCGATACGGCACCACCAGCATGCTGGCCACCACCATGACGGCGCCGCCGGAGGATATCGAGCTGGCCCTGCGCGCCATCGGCGCCGCCTGCGCCACGCGCCATCCGGGCGAGGCGCGGGTGCTCGGCGCCCACCTCGAAGGCCCCTACATCAACTCCGGCAAGCTCGGCGCGCAACCCGACTTCGCCCGCGCCGCCAAGCTGGCCGACGTGCAGCGTCTGGCCGAACTGGCGCCGCTGCGCCTGATCACGGTGGCGCCGGAAATCGGCGGCCACCTGAACCTGGTGCGCGAGCTGACCGAGGCCGGCATGCGCGTGCAGATCGGCCACACCCTCGGTTCCTACGAGGACGGCGTCGCCGCCATCGAGCACGGCGCGGCCGGCTTCACCCACCTGTTCAACGCCATGACCGGCCTGCACCACCGCGAGCCGGGCATGGTCGGCGCCGCGCTGGCGCACGCCCAGTACGCCGAACTGATCCCCGACCTGCTGCACGTGCACCCGGGCGCGATCAAGGTCGCCCTGCGCGCCATTCCGCACCTGTACTGCGTCACCGATTCGACCGCCGCCACCGGCATGCCGGACGGCGAGTACATGCTGGGCCGCCACACCGTGCACAAGTGCATGGGCGGCGTGCGCCTGGCCGACGGCACGCTGGCCGGCAGCACCCTCACCATGGACCAGGCGCTGCGCAACCTGGTCGGACTCGGCCTCGACCTGGCGGACGCCTCGGCCCGCGTCTCAACCTATGCGGCCGACTATCTCGGCCTGCAGGAACGCGGGCGCCTGGCCCCCGGCGCTTATGCCGACGTGGTGGTGCTCGACCGCGATCTCAAACTCAAAGCCGTCTATATCGAAGGAGAACTGCTGTGACCTCAATGATGTTGAAAGAAGCCCTGTCCGCCGCCGAGTGCGTTGCCCACCAACTGGCCAACGACACCGAGCGCTACGCCGAACTGGGTCGCAAATTGAGGAGCACCTCGTTCTCCACCGCGCTGACGGTGGCGCGCGGCAGCTCCGACCACGCCTCGGCCTACGCCGCCTACCTGATCATGGCCCGCCTCGGCCGCGTCGTCGCCTCGCTGCCGATGTCGCTGGTGACGCTGCACAAATCGCCGCTGATCACCCGCGACACGCTGGCCATCGCCATCTCGCAGTCGGGCCAGAGCCCGGACGTGGTCGAGCCGATCCGCTACTTCCGCGACGGCGGCGCCACCACCATCGCCCTGGTCAACGACATCGACTCGCCGCTGGCGCAGGCCGCCGAATGGGCCATCCCGCTGCGCGCCGGCAAGGAGCAAAGCGTCGCCGCCACCAAGAGCTTCATCACCAGCCTGGTGGCCGGTGCCCGCCTGGTGGCGCAATGGCAGAACGACCCCGAGCTGCTGGCCGGCCTGGAGGCGCTGCCCGAATCGCTGACCGCCGCCACCAAGGAAGACTGGTCGGCCGCCATCGAGGTGCTGGCCCCGGCCAAGAACATCATGGTGGTCGGTCGCGGCATCAGCTTCCCGCTGGCGCTCGAAGCGGCGCTGAAATTCAAGGAAACCTCGGCCCTGCAGGCCGAAGCCTTCAGCGGCGCCGAGATCAAGCACGGCCCGATGGCGCTGGTGGAGGAAGGCTATCCGCTGCTGATCTTCGCCACCCGTGGCCCGACCCAGGCCGGCCTGCTGGAACTGGCCACCGAAATGCGCGGCCGTGGCGCCCGCGTGCTGCTGGCCGCGCCGGCCGACGTGGCCGAACGCGACCTGACCCTGCCGGTCGCGGCGACGCCGGACCTCGACCCGATCGTCGCGGTGCAGGCCTTCTACGTCATGGCGGCCAAGCTGTCGGCGGCGCGCGGCATGGACCCGGACCGCCCGCGCCACCTGAGCAAAGTCACCAAGACCAACTAGGCATTGATTAGTTGGAGGCGAAACCGTCGTTCCCGCGCAGGCGGGAACCCATAGCGCGCCCGAATCGAGGCTCGGCATGGATTCCTGCCGGCGCGGCAACGACGCTTCAACGATTATTCGAATTCCGACCGCAGCACTCACCCGCAGCCCGTCCATCAATGAAGATCAAACTACTGCTCGCAGCATTGATGGCACTGGGCCTGTCCGCGCAAGCGGCGGCGCCGCAGAAGATCGAATTCTGGACCTTCAGCATGAAGCCAAAATTCACCCCCTACTTCGAAGGCCTGGTGCGCCAGTACGAGGCCGGCAACCCCGGCGTCAAGATCGAATGGGTCGACTTCCCCTGGGACGTGATCCAGACCAAACTGGTGACCCGCATCGTCGCCGGCACGCCGCCCGCGCTGGTCAACCTGAACGTGCCCTGGGCCGACGAATTCGCCCGCGACGGCCTGCTCACGCCGGTCGACGCCCTGCTCGGCGAGGCCCGCCCGCGCTACATCCCGTCGACGCTGGAAGACCTCACCTTCGGCGGCAAGACCTACGGCTTCCCGCTCTACAGCAATGTCGCGGTGATCGCCTACAACACCCAAATCTTCCAGGCCGCCGGCATCGTCCGCGCCCCGCGCGACCTCGACGAGCAACTGGCCTTCGCCCGCCAGATCGCCGAGCGCACCGGCAAGGCCGGCCTGTGCCCGGCGCTGGCCAAGATCGACGGCCTGATGCTGCAGCAAGGCCTGCCGCTGATCGTCGAGCGGCGCGCCGTGTTCAACTCGCCGCGCCACGTCGCGCTGATCGAAAAACTCGCCGCCACCTACCGCGCCGGCGGCCTGCTCAAGGACAGCCTGTTCGCCGAGGACAACTTCCCCGCCGCGATCGACGCCTACAAGGGCGGCCGCCTCGGCATGCTGCTGGCGCCGCCCACCGCGCTCAAGCGCATCGAGGGCGACGCCAAGGACATCTACGCCATCACCGACGTGGCGCCGGCGCCGCTGGGGCCGACCGGCATCGCCGACGGCGGCTGGCTGATCCATTTCGCCGTGCCCACCGGCGTCGACGCCAGGCTGCTGCCGGCGGTCGGCAAGTTCGCCCGCTTCCTCACCAACGACGCCAACCAGCTGGCCTTCGCCAAGCAGGCCAGCGTCTACCCGGCCATGCGCCAGGCCGCCAACGACGCCTTCTTCACCACCGTGCCGGCGCGCGCCGGCGCGGCCGAAAAGGCCGTCGCGGCGGGCGCCGTCTCGATGCCGCACGCGCACACCCTGTACGTCGCCGGCATCGACGACTACGACGAGCTGCGCCGCTACCTGGTGAAGGCGGTCGAGGCGGGCGTCACCGGCAAGCAGGACGTCAAGCAGGCGCTCGACCAGGCGGTGACGATCTGGAACAAGAAACTCGCCGCGCTGCGCCGCCGCTGACGATGAGCCAGTCCATGCACAAGCACAGTCGCCACAGCCCGCAAGCCTGGTTGTTCCTGGCCCCCGCCCTGATTTTGCTGGCGGTGTTTTCGTTCTGGCCGGTCGGCTTCGGCTCCTACCTGGCCTTCACCGACTACAGCTTGATCCGCCCCACCCACTGGGTCGGCCTGGACAACTTCCGCTACATCTTCGACAACGACATGTTCGTCACCGGCCTGAGCAACTCCCTGCTGTTCCTGCTGATGGTGCCCTTCGTGCAGATCGGCGCGCTCGGCCTGGCCGTGCTGGTCAACAACCAGCTGCCCGGCATCCGCTACTTCCGCGCCGCCTTCTATGTGCCGGTGGTGACCACCGTCTCGGTGGTCGGCATCATGTGGGGCTTCATGTTCCACGAACAGGGCGCGCTGAACTACGTGCTGATGGCCATGCACCTGGTCGGCGCGCCGGTCGGCTGGCTGTCCAACGACGCGCTGGCGCTGTTCGCCATCATGTTCGTCACGCTGTGGCGCGGCCTGGGCTGGTATATGGTGATGTACCTGGCGGCGCTGCAGGCGGTGCCGGCCGACATGCAGGAAGCCGCCATCCTCGACGGCGCCAACCGCTGGCAGCGCTTCTGGAAAATCACCGTGCCGATGCTGCGGCCGACCATCATGGTCTGCACCATCCTGTCGGTGCTGGCCGCGCTGAAGGCCTACCAGGAAGTCGACGTGCTGACCCAGGGCGGACCGATGAACTCCACCTTCACCGCGCTGTACTACGCCTACGACCAGGGCCTGAAGCACCTCAAGCTGCCGCGCGCGCTGGCCGCCAGCTTCGTCGTCTCGCTGATCTGCGTGGCCATCGCCCTGCTCTGCCTGCGCTACCTCAAACCTAAACACCGCTGATGAAACCACGCCACCTCCAGGTCCTCGGCCACTACCTCATCCTGTGCGCGCTGGCCGTCGTCTGCGTGTTCCCGTTCTGGTGGACGCTGGTCACCGCGCTCTCCACCGAGGGCAACATCTTCGCCTTCCCGCCCACCTTCTGGCCGCGCGCGCCGTCGCTGGAAAACTTCGCCGAGGTGCTGCGCGCGATTCCGCTCTGGTCCTTCCTGCGCAATTCGGTCTTCATCGCCGCCTGCACGGTGTTCTGGAAACTGACCCTGTGCTCGATGGCCGCCTACCCGCTGGCGCGCCTGCGCTTCCGTGGCCGCAAGCTGGTGTTCGGCCTGATCCTGGCCACGCTGGTGCTGCCGTCCGAGGTCAACTTCCTGGTCAACTTCATCACCGTCACCAAACTCAGCCTGGTCGACACCTACACCGGCGTGATCCTGCCCAACGTGGTGACGGCGGTGGCCATCCTGCTGCTCAAGCAAGCCTTCGAGGAGGTGCCGCAGGATCTGATCGACGCCGCCCGCGTCGACGGCGCCTCCGAGTGGACCATTTTCAGCAAGATCATGCTGCCGCTGATCGCCCCCTGGCTGGCCACGGTCGGCATCCTGACGGCGGTCGAAGCCTGGAACGAATACATCTGGCCCTCCATCGTGATGAGCAAGCCCGATGAATTCCCGCTGTCGGTCGGCGTGCTCTACCTGCGCGGCACCTTCGGCAGCAGCACCCGGGTGATCGCCGCCGGCACCGTGTTGACGGTGCTGCCGACCCTGGCCGCCTTCCTCTTTACTCAACGATTCTTCATGCGTGGCATGGACGGAGCTGTGAAATGAACCACCCCGCAACACCCCCCCCCTGCCGCGACGCGCTGCGCCGCATCGCCGGCCAGCTGATCATGATCCGCTTTCCCGGCACCGAGCTCGATGCCGCCACCGCCGCCTTCCTGCGGACCAACGCCATCCGCGCCGTCTGTCTGTTCCGCGGCAATATGCGCGACGCCGAGCAGCTAGGCCGCCTGACCGCCGCGCTGCGCGAGGTGATGGGTCCCGACTCGCTGATCGCCATCGACCAGGAAGGCGGCGCCGTGGTGCGCTCGACCTGGGTGCCGGCGCCGCCGGCGGCGATGGGCCTGGGCGCGGCCGACGACAAGGACCTGGCCTACCGCACCGGCGCCGCCGTGGCGCGCGCCGTCAAGTCGCTCGGCTTCAACTGGAACTTCGCCCCGGTGCTGGACCTGAACAACAACCCGCACAACCCGGTCATCGCCGAGCGCTCCTTCGGCGCCGAGCCGCGCCGCGCCGCCGAACTGGGCATGGCCTGGATGGCCGGCAGCCACGCCGAGGGCGTGGCCTGCTGCGTCAAGCACTTCCCCGGCCACGGCGACACCCACGTCGATTCGCACCGCGACCTGCCCACCGTCGACAAGCCGCTGGCCGAACTGGAACAGTTCGAATTCGCCCCCTTCCGCATGGCCGCGCCGGTGGCGCCGGCCATGATGACGGCGCACATCGTCTACCCCTCGCTCGACGCCGACAATCCGGCCACCATGTCGCGCCGCATCCTGCACGATCTGCTGCGCGAGGAGTGGCAGTATCGCGGCATCATCATCACCGACGGCATGGACATGCACGCCATCGCCGGCCGCTACGGCGTCGGCAAGGCCGCCGTGCGCGCACTGCAGGCCGGCGCCGACATGGTGATGGCGCTCGGCACCAACGAAACACAGGAAGAGACGCTGGACGCCATCGCCGACGCGCTGGCCGACGGCAGCCTGCTCATCGACGACATGAACCAAGCCCTGGCGCGCCTGGCCGCGCTGGCGCGGGCCTACCCGTGCCAGCCGCGCTCGTACAAGGAGGACCTCAGCGACCGCGTGCTGATGGCCGAGGGCTGGCGCCGCGCGCTGAGCGCCAAGGGCGCGCCGCAACGCCCGGCGCGCGACGCCAGGCTGCGCCTGGTGGTACGCCAGGACGTGGTCAGCGACGGCGTCTCCGAAGCCGGCGTGCCGGCCGAGGCGGTGGCCGACTCGCTGCGCCGCCTGTTCGAGGTCGAACTGGTGACCTACGCCGACGCCGAGACCTTCGATTGGAGCGCGCTGCCGCAGGACGGCCGCTACACCGTGCTGGCCTCGACCTCGCGCCTGCGCTACGGCGCGCACGCCCGCAGCACCTGGCGCCCCGACCTGCACCTGGCGCTGTGGAACCCCTACCAGGCGCTCGACTTCGCCGCGCCGGCGCTGATCACCTACGGCTTCGCCGCGCCGGCGCTCGACGCCGTCAACGCCTGGCTGGCCGGCCAGTTGGAGGCCGGCGGCCGCGTGCCGGTGCCCGGCTTCGACTGATCCCACAAACCGACAACAAACCAGCCGGCGACCACGCCGACACATGGAGATGACGCAGCGATGAATAAGAACCACGACGTACGCAATCCGAAATTCTGGGTCCCCAGCCTATACCTGGCGCAGGGCCTGCCCTTCTTTGCGGTGGCCATCGTGGCCAGCCAAATGCTCAAGAGTATGGGCGTTCCCAACGACGAGTTGAACCACTGGACCGGCGTGATCGGCCTGGCCTGGGTCTTCAAGCCGTTGTGGAGTCCCTTCCTGGAACTGGCCAGCAGCAAGAAGCTGGTGGTGGTCGGCTTCCAGATCCTCGGCGGCGTTTGCCTCGGGCTGGTGGCGCTGGCGCTGCAGGCGCCGTTCTGGTTCGCCGCCTCGATGGCCATGCTGGCGCTGGTGGCGATCGCCTCGTCGACCCACGACATCGCCTGCGACGGCCTGTACATCACCAGCCTGGATGAAAAAGGCCAGGCGCAGTATGCCGGCTGGACCGGCACCTTCTTCAACGCCGGCAAGTTCTTCACCACCGGCGCCCTGCTGCTGCTGGCCGGCCACTTCGAGAAGACCCTCGGCGTGGTGCCGGCGTGGACCATCTGCTTCGGCATCCTGGCCGGGTTGATGCTGGCGCTGGGCGCCTACAACAGCTGGGCGCTGCCGCAGGCGAAGAACGTCATCGCCGCCGACATCACCGCCAAGGCCATCGCCCGCACCCTGTTCGAAGTCATCGTCGACTTCCTAAAAAAACCCGGCATCTGGGTCTCCATCGTCTTCATCATCCTGTTCCGCGCCGGCGAGGCGCAGGTGCAGGCGATCGGTCCGCTGTTCCTGCGCGAGGCGCGCGAACTGGGCGGCCTGGGTTTGTCGACCGCCGAAGTGGGCGCCGTCTACGGCACCGTCGGCACCGTCGCCTTCGTGGTCGGCAGCATCGCCGGCGGCTACTTCACCTCCTGGCTGGGCCTGAAGCGCGCCATCCTCTGGCTGATCCTGGCGGTCAACCTGCCCAACGTGGTGTTCTACCTGCTGTCGGCCTACCAGCCGACCGAGCTGCTGGTGATCGGCACCGCGCTCAGCGTCGAGATGTTCGGCTACGGCTTCGGCTTCGTCGGCCTGATCCTGTACATGATGCAGGTGGTCGCGCCGGGCAAATACCAGACCGCCCACTATGCCTTCGCCACCGGCATCATGCAGCTCGGCCTGGTGCTGTTCAAACTGGTCAGCGGCGACATCCAGATCGCCATCGGCTACCAGCACTTCTTCATCTGGGTCATGCTCAGCGCCGTGCCGGTGGCGGTGCTGTCGCAGATCATTCCGATGAGCGCGCGGCCGCAGCCGGAAGACGAGGCGGTGGCGCAGCCCAAGCCGGCCGTGGCCAAGGCCGGTTGATGGCCAGCGTCAGCCTGCGCGGGATCGTCAAAAGCTACGACGGCAAGCACGACACCATCCACGGCGTCGACCTCGACATCGCCGACGGCGAGTTCGTCGTCTTCGTCGGCCCCTCGGGCTGCGGCAAGTCGACCCTGCTGCGCATGATCGCCGGCCTGGAAAGCATCAGCGCCGGCGAGCTGCACATCGGCGGCCAGCTGGCCAACGACATCGCCCCGGCGCAGCGCAAGCTGGCCATGGTGTTCCAGTCCTACGCGCTGTATCCGCACATGACGGTGTACGAGAACATGGCCTTCGCCCTCAAGCTGGCCGGCCAGCCGGCCGACACGGTGCGCGGCGCCGTCGAACGCGCCGCCGACATCCTGCAAATCGGCCCGCTGCTCAAGCGCAAACCGAAGGAGCTGTCCGGCGGCCAGCGCCAGCGCGTGGCGATCGGCCGCGCCATCGTGCGCAAGCCCGAGCTGTTCCTGTTCGACGAGCCGCTGTCGAACCTGGACGCCAGCCTGCGCGTGCAGATGCGCGTCGAATTGAGCCGGCTGCACCAGGAGCTCAAGACCACCATGATCTACGTCACCCACGACCAAGTCGAGGCGATGACACTGGGCCAGCGCATCGTCGTCTTCAACGGCGGCCGCATCGAGCAGGTCGGCACGCCCTTCGACCTGTACAACCGGCCCGGCAACCGCTTCGTCGCCGGCTTCCTCGGCACGCCAAAGATGAACTTCATTCCGGCCGAGGTGCTGGCGCTGGCGCCCGGCCAGGTGACGGTGCGCCTGCCCGGCGGCGCCGTGGTGGCGGTGGCGGTGGCGCAGCGCGCCGCCGGTGCCGCCGGTGCCGCCGGTGTCGCCGGTGTCGCCGGTGTCGCCGGCCATGGCGCCGGCGCTGGCGCTGACGATGGCGGCAATCACGGCGGCGTCGCCGTCGGCGACCAGCTCAGCCTCGGTGTGCGCGCCGAACACCTGACGCTGCACGAGGCGCGGCAGGACGGCGCCAACCTGATCGAAGTCGGCGTCGGCCATGTCGAGTATCTGGGCGACGTCGCCATCGTCTACACCACGCTCGACGGCGCGCCGGAGATGATCGCCGTCAAGCAGGCCGCCGATTCGGCGCCGCCGCTGGCCGGCAGCCGCGCCCGCATCCATCTGCCGCCGCAGCGCTGCCTGCTGTTCGACGCCGGCGGCCGCGCCCTGCCGCCGCCCTGACGCGGCGCGGCGCCGCGCGCACGCTAGCCCGCGCGCCGGCCGGCGCCGGTTTTATGTAACAATATGGCCGATTTGCCGGGCCGCCCTTCTCCTTCCCCGCAAGGAGTGGCAGAATGTGCGGTTTTGGCGGATTCACCGAATTCGCAGGTCCCTAAGCGACGATGCGGCCCACCAGCGCCGCGCGTCATCGTGTCTTTGATTGAAGGATAATCCATGTCCCACTTCCGTCTCGCCCGTATCAGCCTGATCCTGGCCGCCATCGGCCTGAATGCCGCCCCCGCCCTGCTGGGCATGTCGTCCGCCAGCGCCGCCGAAAAAGCCGCCGCGCCGGTCGCGGAAGCGCCTAAACCGGATACGGTGCGCCCGGAGATCTACAAGCTGGTCGACCCGACCCAGATCAAGGACCTGATGACGGCGAAGAACTACGCCGAGGTGCAAAGCCGCATCGACCAGGCCGAAGCGATGGCCAACAAGACCCCATACGAAGACTTCGTCCTGAACCGCATGCGCGTGGCGCTCGGCTCGTCCACCAACAACAACGCCCTGGCCATGCCGGCGCTGGAAGCGGTGATCAACTCGGGCAAGCTGCCTGGCACCGACCAGATCCAGTTCATCCAGGCGCTGGGCAATATGTACTACAACGCCAAGGACTACCCGAAAGCCATCGCCTGGTTCACCCGCTACCAGACCGAGTCGGGCGACACCAAGTCGGTGCGGCCATACATCCTGCGCGCCATGTTCTTCAACAATGACTTCGCCACCGTCAAGACCGAAGTCGAGAAGGACCTGGCCGCCGCCAAGGCCGCCGGCACCCGCCCGCCCATCGAACTGCTGCAACTGCAAGCCAACGTCGGCGCCAAGACCAAGGACACCGCCCTGTACCTGGTGGCGATCGAAGGCCTGGTCACCTACTACCCGACCGAAGCCTACTGGACCGACCTGCTGAGCCGCACCCAGGGCAAGGCCAGCTATTCGCAGCGCCTCCAGCTCGACATGCTGCGCCTGCAGAAGGCCGTGCTGAGCAAGCTGGCACCCGAGGACTACACCGACCTGGCCGAACTGGCGCTGCAGGCCGGCTTCTTCGTCGAAGCGAAAAAGGCCATGGACGCCGGTTTCGAAACGGGCGAACTGGGCACCGGCCCGAACGCCGCCAAGCACAAGAAGCTGCGCGACCAGGCCAACAAGGGCGCGGCGGACGACGCCAAGACCATCGCCAGCGGCGAAGCCTCGGCCGCCAAGTCGAAGGACGGCGTCGGCCTGGTCAACCTGGGTTACGCCTACGTCACGATGGACCAGTTCGACAAGGGTCTGGAGCTGATGGAAAAAGGGATCGCCAAGGGCGTGCTGAAAAACCCTGACGACGCCAAGCTGCGCCTGGCCTACGCCTACGCGATGGCCGGCAAAAAAGCCGAAGCCGTCAAGGCGCTCAGCGCCATCCAAGGCGCCGACGGCCGCAACGACCTGGCCCGCTACTGGCTGATCTGGCTGAACCGCGCCGAAACCGCAGCGCCGGCCGCCGCCAAGTAATGCCGCGCCGGCGCCAGCCGGCCACCTAACAAAAAAGCTGGACGGTTCACACGAACCGCCCAGCTTTTTTGTTTTTCAAAGGCCCGCGCGGCGCCGACAAAACCCAGGAGCGCGATCTGGGGTCGGACCCGCCGGGTCCGACCCCGGCTCTTTGCCGGTGGGGTTTCTCCGCGCGCTAGCGCCCCAGCGCCTCGGCCAAGGCGCCGCCCAGCGTCTGGCCGCCGTCCGCGCTCAACTCCCAGAACATCGCGCCGCGCAGCCTGGCACTGCGGATGTACGCCGCCTTGGCGCGCAACGACGCCTCGTCCTCATAGCTGATCCAGCTGCCGCTGCCGGCGTGGTGCAGATACGGCGCCTGCGCCTTGGCGTTCCAGTGCCGCACATAGCCCTTGCCACCCAGCGTATAGCGGCCCTGTCCATCGGCCAGCAGCAAACCCTGTTGTAACAGATGAGCGAAGCTGTAGCTCGACGCGCCATCGTTGCCACCGTCGGCCGCGCCGGCGCAGGCCTGGTACTGGCCATCGCCGGCCGGCCCGGGCGCGCAGCCCTTCCAGCCGTAGCCATAAAACGGCAGCCCCAAGACCAGCTGCTGCGGTGCCACGCCGGCGGCCAGGTAGCGGCGCACCGAGGCCACGCCGTACAAGCCGCCATCCTTGAGCGGATCGGCCGGGTCCACATCCAGCGCGGCCAGGTGGCCGCTGCTCTTCTCCCACGGCATATGGAAGTCGTAGGACATGATGTTGATCCAATCCAGACTGGCCGCCAACGCCTTGATCCAGGCGCCGCCCTGCGGCCCGTCGCTGACGAAGGAGGCGTTGGCGCCGGCGGCGATGGTGATCAGATAGTGCTTGCCGTCGGCGCGGCCGGCAAGGGTGAAGGCGGCGCGCAGCTCGCGCGCCAAGGTGACGTAGTTCTGCTTGTCGGCGGCGCGCTCGCACAGCTGGCCGATGGTGCAGGCCACACCCACCGCGCCCGGATACTCCCAGTCGATGTCGACGCCGTCGAGGTCGAAGCGGCGCAGCAGCGCCAGCGTCGACGCCACGAAGGCGGCGCGCGCGGCCGGCTCGGCGGCCAGGTTGGAAAACTGATTCGACCAGTTCCAGCCGCCCACCGACAGCAGCACGCGCAGCTTGGGATTGGCCTGCTTGAGCGCGACCAGCGCGCGCAGGTTGGCGGCGTCCCGCACGGCGTCGGCCAGCACCAGCGTGCCGTCGGCCGGCTGGTGCGCCGCGCCGCCGGCGTCCTGGCATGGCGCCAGCCCGCCGGTGGCAGGATCGGGATTGCCGTGACGGCCGTCGCGGCAGGTATCGAGGAAGGCATACATCAGCACCGTCAACTTGCGCGCATCGATGTTGGCGGCGCTGGGCGCGAAGCTGGCCGACTTCCAGCCCGGATAGTAGCCGACGATCTCGGCGCAATGCAGCGACGGCGGCGCCAACGCCGCCAACCCGGCCCAAGCCAGCCCCGCCACATTCACAGTCATGCGCATACGTTTACTCCATTCATCGCCATCAAAAAAAGGCCGCCAACAATGGCGGCCCTCCCCCGGGGTCAGTGCCGACATTCGGACATTTCCCGGTTGCTATAGAAGCCGCGGCGACAGCCTACGCTCGAGCTCGTGTCCGAATGTCGGCACTGACCCCGGGGGCTGAGCCCGGGGGGAGGTGGTGGGGCGCGGGACGGGCGGGGTCAGTATTTGATGCGCACGCCGCCGTAGACCGTTTTGCCGTTCTTGTAGACGCCGGCGATCTGCGTGGTGTCGGTCTTGAACACGGTCAGCAGCGGGTCGTTCAGGTTTTGCGCTTCCAGCGTGAACTGCACCGACTTGTTGAAAGTATAGTTCAAGGAGACGTTCAGGGAACCGTTGGCGCTTTGGAAATAATCGCTGCCGCCGCGATTGCCCAGCTTGTAGGTCGAGCGGTGGCTGTAGCCGAGCCGCGCGCTGAAGCGCTCATCCTCGTAGAACGCGCCGATGTTGTACGCGTTCTTCGAGGTGCCGTACAGCGAGCAGTCTTCGCCGGCCTTGCCGTTGCAGGTGCCGTCGGCCAACTTGCCGCTCTGCTTGCCGTCGGCGTAGCTGTAGTTGGCCGAAACGCCGAAGCCGCCCCAAATGCTCTGCTCATACGCGCCGTTGAAGCCGCTCAGGGTGCCGTCGGTGTTGACCGGCGCCGAGATGTCGTAGTTGGCGATGGCGCCCTGCTTGGAGGCGTCGGCGTAGGCCAGCACGCTATGGCCGTAGGCGATCACGCCCTTGAGCTTGCTGGCGAACAGGCCGGCCGAGAGCATCGCCTTGGGCGCGAAGTACCACTCCAGCGCGACGTCGATGTTGTTGCTGCGGATGGGCTTGAGGAAGGGGTTGCTGCCCACGCCGGTGTGCTGCAGGTCGCTCAGCTCGTTGCCGGCCAGTTGGCCGAAATCGGGCCGCGACATGCCACGGTTGAGGGCGAAGCGGCCGACCAGGCTGGGCGCCAGATCGGCGCGCAGGTTCAGGCTGGGCAGGAAGTCCTTGAAGCTTTGCTCGTAGTTCGGCTGGCCGCCCGGCAGGAAGGCGCGGATGTCCATCTCGGTGCGCACCACGCGCACGCCGACGTTGCCGCCGACCGCCTCGCTCGGCTGCAAGGTGGCCATCAGGTAGGCCGCCGCCGCGTTCTCCTTGATGTTGTATTCCTGCTGCGTGGCGTGGCTGTTGAAGGTGGCGTACTTGGCCACCCACGAGGCGACGTAGTCGTTGCTGATCTTGAAGGGGCTGAAGCCCGGCGTCGGGTTGACCGGCAGATTGCCGTACCAGTTGCTGCCGTAGTTGCCGATGGCGCTGTCGGGAATCTGCGCGTCGTCGCCCGAGCCGGCGCCCAAGGTCATGGCCAGCTTGGTCAGGTCGCGCTGGTGCTTGGCGTAACGCACACCGAACTTGATCGACGGCAGCTTGTCGAAGGAGAGCTTGAGTTCGCCGTCGGCCTGGCCGTAGCTTTCCTTGTCGCTCGACTCGGTGTAACTGCCCCAGCCGCCGATGCCGCCGCCGGCGCGGACGAATTTGTCGCCGCCGGGCACGTTCAGCACGAAGATGCCGTCCGGCGTCAGGCTGTAGCCGGCGCCCTGGTTCCAGCCGCTTTGCACTTCGAAACCGACGTCCTTGGTGCGGCCGCCGCCGCTGGTGTGGCCCAGCTTGCCGGTGACGGTCAAGTCCTGGTCGACCACCCATTTGGCGTCGAAGTTGACGAAGGTCGAGTCGGTCTTGGCATCCGGGCGGGCGGCGACGTCCTCGATCACCGAATAGGCGCCGGCGCTGTTGCTGCCGAAGGCGCTCTTGTCGTAGAACACCGAGGTGATGGTGTTGCCCGCCACGGTGACCGGGCCGCTGGGCTTGACCGACTTGCCGTCGCCGCCGGGGCCGTTGACGGCGTTGATGGTGTTGGCCATGTAGTTGGTGTTGTAGTTCTTCGCGTCGACCGTCGAGCGGAAGCCCGACAGGTCCAGCGTGACGTTGCCGAGCGGCTTCCATTGCGCTTCGATATAGCCGCCCTGGCGCTTGCGCTCCTGCTCGAACAGCACGGCGCCGCTGAGCAGGCTGATGTTCTTGCCGGCCAGCGCCGGGTCGGCGTAGTTGGCGCCGGTCTTGTCCCACCACACGCCCTCGGAGCCGGCGCGCTGCAATTTGCGGGTCTGCGAGAACAGCTGGGCCAGCACGCCGAAGGTGTTCTCGGCGTTCTTCCAGTTGAACAGCGCGGTGACGGCCGGGTCGGTCGACTTGGCCGCCGTCGAGTAGGCCGCCTCGGCCGACAGCGAGGTGCTCAGCGCCTGCTTGAAGTCGAGCGGCTTGCGGGTCTGGATGTCGACCGTGCCGGCGGCGCCGCCTTCGATCAGATCGGCCTGCGCCGACTTGTGCACGACGATGCGGCCCACCAGGTCGGACGGCAGGACGGTGTAGGAGACGCTGCGGCCGCCGCTGGAAATGTTCGGACCGTACCAGTCGCCGCTCGACACGGTGTGGCCGTTCAAGGTGGTCAGGGTCAGCTGCGACGGCAGGCCGCGCAACTGGACGTGCTCGTTCTCGCCGAACGAGCCCTCGGCCGAACCGGCGCTGGTGGTGGTCACGCCGGGCACGCGGGCCAGCGAATCGGCGACGTTTTTGTCGGGCATCTTGCCGACGTCCTCGGCGGTGACGACCTCGACCAGGCTGTCGGCGAGCTTCTTCTGGTTCAGCGATTGTTGCAGCGAGGCGCGGATGCCGGTCACCACCACCACCTCGTCCTTGCCGGCGGCCTGCTGGGCCTGGGCCTGGAGCGGCAGCGCCGCGCCCATCACCAGCAGCGCCACGGCCGCCGCGATCGGCTTCAGCCTGCGGCCGGCCGTGTTCATGTCGACCATACCAATTGCGCTCAGATTGCGTTTCATGTTTTCTCCCTTGATTGCGGCTTCGCTGCGGAAACCGTTTCTTTTTTATAAAGATCAATTGGTGTCCGCCAACAATGCGGCGTCCCAAGGATCCCTTCTTTGCCAGCACTTACAGAACCAATCCAACGCCAATATACGCCGGTTAAATACCGGAACACTACCAATTTAATAGCGATTATTAGCATGTTGCAAGCCACACACAGACCACTTTGCGCAAATTTCCGCACCGTTTTGATGCATTCCCCAGCGTCGTAGGTAGAAACCGTAGAGCGCCGAGTAATACCAACGTCGCGGTCTTTTTTTGGTATTATCCAGCGACACATTTGACACAAAGGCAGGCGCGCCAAGTACGCGCCGCCACGACGGGAGACCCACAGGAATGACTTCGCTCGCAGAGATCATGCAGAATTTGGGGCTGACCAGCAGCCTGCCCCTGTACCAGCAATTGCAACGCGCGCTGCGCGAGGCGATCGACAAACGCCTGTTCGGCCCGGACGAGGCGCTGCCGGCCGAGCGCCAGCTGGCCACCGACCTGTCGATCTCGCGCATCACCGTGCGCAAGGCCATCGACGGCCTGGTCGAAGAGGGGCTGCTGGTGCGCCGGCCCGGCTCGGGCAATTTCATCAACACCCGCATCGAGAAGAATTTCGCCAAGCTGACCTCGTTCTCCGAGGACATGCGGGCGCGCGGCCGCGACCCGCGCAGCGTCTGGCTCAAGCGCGCCGAGGGCACCGTCACGCCGGAGGAGGCGCTGCGCCTGCGCCTGAGTCCCGGCGCGGCGGTATTCCGCTTCCACCGCATCCGCTACGCCGACGAGGTGCCGATGTGCCTGGAGTACGCCACCATCGTCGCCGCCTGCCTGCCCTCGATCGAGGCGGTGCAGGTGTCGATGTACGACGCGCTGGAGCGGGCCGGCAACCGCCCGGTGCGCGCGCTGCAACGCCTCAGCGCGCTGCTGCTCAACGCCGAGCAGGCCGCGCTGCTGCAGGCCAACCAGGGTGACGCCGGCCTGGCCGTCGAGCGTCTGGGATTTTTGCGCGACGGCCGCGCGGTGGAGTTTTGCCGCTCGATCTTCCGTGGCGACATGTACGATTTCGTCGCCGAGTTGAGCACCAGCTAGGCCTCGGCACGCGTCCGCGGAGCGCCGGAAAATCCCACCGGCGGAAACCGGGGTCGGACCCGCCGGGTCCGACCCCAGCTCTTCGCCGGTGGGGTAGGCAAGCGTTCCGGGGCGCCTTGAATCCCTCCCAAAAAAAGGGGCGGAACGCATTGCGCGCTCCGCCCCTTTCGTTTGGCGCGCCGCCGGCGCGCCCTCCTGGCTCGATGTGCTTACTTCGACTGCGCCTTGACCGCCGGCGCGGCGGCGGCCTTGGCCTTGGCCTCGTCGCCGGCCAGCACCACGCTGATGCGTCCGGCGTCGATGGCCTTGCGGAAGGCGGCGTTGACCTGCTCCGGCGTCAGCGCCTTCAGCTTGTCCTCGAACTGCTGGCTGAAGCTGTAGGTGCGGCCGAGCAGCAGGTTCCTGGTCCAACCGGCCGCCAGCACGCCATCCTTCGAACGGCTCTGCACGCGCTGTTGCAACATGCCCGACTTGGCGCCGGCCACCTCGGCGGCGGTGAAGCCGTCCTTCAGCGCGCGCGCCAACTCATCGCGCACCGCCGCGTCCAGCTTGGCCAGGTTCTGCGGCGCGGCGATGGCGTAGATGGCGAAGCTGCCGCTGCGGTCGATGTCGTCGGCGTCGATGCCCGAGCCGCCGCCGTAGGACAGGCCGTCCTTCTGGCGGATGCGGTCCATCAGGCGCGACTTCAAACCGCCCTCGCCGAAGATGTAGTTGGCCAGTTGCAGCGCCGGGTAGTCGGCGTCGCCGGTTTGCAGGTCCAGGTTCAGGCGCGCCGTGTAGAAGCCGTTCTCCTTGTCCGGCGTGTTGATCGACTTGCGCCAGGCGGCCTTGTCGGCGTTGCTGCGGGCGATGCGGGCGTAGGGCGCCGGGCTGCGCCAGTTGCCCAGCGTTTCCTCGATCACCTTGCTGGCGACGGCCGGATCGAAGTCGCCGACGATGGCCAGCTCGCCGTTCGAGGCGCCGTAGAAGTCGCGGTGGAAGGCCTTCACGTCCTCCAGCTTGAGCGCCTTGATCTCGGCCAGTTGCTCGTCGATGGTCTGCACGGCGCGGACGTCGCCTTTCGGATAGTGGTCGAAGTACTCGGCCACCGCCTGCAGGGCGATCGACTGCGGCTCGTTGCGGCCGGCCTCGACGCCGACCAACCACTGCTGGCGCATCTGCTCGAACTCGGCCTCGGGGAAGCTGGCGTCCTTCAGCACGTGGCTGACCAGGCGCAGCGCCTCGGCCAGATGTTCGCCGGTGGTCTCGAAATGGTGCAGGCCGCCGGAAATCTTCAGCTTGGAGAAGGCGTCGGCCAGCTGTTCGCGGTTGTACTTGCTGGTGCCGCGCATCAGCATCTCGTTGGCGGCCGTTCCCGCCGTGCCCCTGCCGAACATGCTCTTCTCGTCGCCCCAGCGGGTCTGCAGGTCGACCGCGACGACACCGCCCCGGTTCTTCTTCGGCAGCAGCGCCACCTTCAGGCCGCCGATGGTCTTGATCGTCGTGCGGGCGTTGATGTTGGCCTGGCTCGGCTCGAAGTCCTCGGCGCTCAGGCTGGCGGCCTGCGGCTTGAAGCCCCGCATGGCCTCGGCCACGCTGGGCGCGGCGCCGATCTCGGCGCGCTGCGGCGCGTCCTCCGGCTGGAACACGCCGACGGTGCGATTGTCCCGCTTCAGGTAGCGGCCGGCGGCGGCGCTGACCTGCTCGGCGGTGATGCCGGCCAGGCGGTCGCGGCCCTGGAACAGCAGGCGCCAGTCGCCCAACGCGATCTCTTCGGACAGGGCGACGCCGACCTGCTGCGGATCGTTGAGCGCCTTCTCGATGCCGTTGGCGAAATTGCGCCGCACCCGTTCCATCTCCTCGGCCGTCGGCGGCGTGGCGGCGAAGCTTTCCACCGCCGCCGTCAACGCCGCGCGCACCGGCTCGATCGGCTGGCCGGCCTTGACCAGCGCGCCGATGATCTGCAGGCCGGGGGCGTAGCCGGTCTGGCCGAAGCTGAACACCTGGGCCGCCTGGCCGCTTTCGACCAGCGCCTTGTGCAGGCGCCCGCTCGGCGTGTCGCCGAGGATCTCGGACATGAAATTGAGCGCGTCGCTGTCGGCGTGCAGCGCGGCCGGGATCTTGTAGCCCAGCGCGACGATCTGGATGTCGCCCTTGCGCCGCACGGTGAAGCCGCGCTCGCCGTCCTGGGTCGGTTCCACCGTCCAGAACGGCGGCAGGCTGCGCTTGGGTTTCGGGATCGCGCCGAAGGACTTGCCGATCCAGGCCAGGGTCTGCGCGGCGTCGAACTTGCCGGCCACCAGCAGCACGGCGTTGTCGGGCTGGTAGTAGTTGCGGTAGAAGTTTTGCAGGTTCTCGATCTTGACGTTCTCGATGTCGCTGCGGTTGCCGATGGTCGAGCGGCCGTAGCTGTGCCAGTCGTAGGCCACGCTCTGCATGCGCTTGAGCAGCACGCCGAAGGGGCTGTTCTCGCCCGACTCGAATTCATTGCGCACCACCGTCATCTCGCTGTCCAGATCCTTGCGCGCGACGAAGGAATGGACCATCCGGTCGGCCTCCATGTCCAGCGCCCACTTCAGGTTGTCCTGGCTGGCCTGGAACACCTCGTAGTAGTTGGTGCGGTCGTAGGAGGTGGTGCCGTTGAAGTCCATGCCGCGGTCGGCGAATTCCTTGGGGATGCTGCGGTTCTTCGGCGAACCCTTGAACAGCATGTGTTCCAGCAGGTGGGCCATGCCGGTCTCGCCGTAATTCTCGTGGCGCGAACCGACCAGGTAGGTGACGTTGACGGTCACCGTGGGCTTGGAGGCGTCGGGGAACAGCAGCACCTTCAGGCCGTTCGGCAGTTTGTATTCGGTGATGCCCTCGACCGAGGGGCCTTTGACGACACCGGCCGGCAGGGCTTGCGCCCAGGCCACCGAGCTGACCACGAAGGACATGCTGCAAAACAACAAGCCGGCGCGGACGCCGTGTTTCCGTACTGGTGATTTCATATTTGGCGATAAATGGATGAAAGCGGGGAATACAGCATACTCGCTGTGCCGCACGATAGGGAAGTTGGAAGAAGAAATATTGCTATAAGAAAAACTTCAGCGCGCCGCCGGAGCGGGCGGCGGCGCCGCGCCCTACTGGCGGAACTGTTTCTCGTTGGCCAGCTGGCGCGAGCTGATGCGCGACAACTCGCCCATCTCCTCGGCGAGGAATTCGACCAGGTCGTCGATCGAGACGATGCCCGTCAGGCCGCCCAGGCTGTTGACCACGGGCACCCGGCGGATACCCTTGAAACGCATGCGTTCGATGGTCTCGTAGACGTCCTCGTCCTCGCTGGCGGTCATCAACTCCTCGACCATGATGTCGCCGACCAGCAGGCTGGCCGGGTCTAGGCCCAGGGCGATGACGGAGACGACGATGTCGCGGTCGGTGATGATGCCGACCGGGACGCGCTCGCCGTTGGGTTGTTCGACCACGACGAGGTCGCCGACATGATGGTTGCGCATCAACAGCGCGGCGCCCTGGACGGTCAGGTCGCGCTTGCAATGCACGGTTTGCACGGTACAGATTTCACCAATACGCATGGCAGTCCCCTGCCCGGCGGCATGCCGGGAAAAGCTTACGTTAACACGTGGGGAAAGGGAAAAAGCTGATCCCGCTCAATTGCGCGGGCCTGGGGGCGCGGCCTCAGGCCTTGCCCGGTTCGGGTTCCGGCATCAGGCAGGCTTCGACCATTTGCAGGTCGTTGTCGTTGGCGAAGGCCACGACGAAGTGGTAGGCCAGCGGTTCGATCTGGCGCAGCTTGGCGTTGACCACCACCGATTTGACGCCGTTGACGACGGTCGGATGCACATACGGCGAAAACTGCAGGTGGGAATTGCGCGAGGTGGTGCCTTCGGGGCGGAAACACGACATCACACCGCACAGCCGCTCGGCCCAGTCGCTGGGGCGGAACTGGCGGCCATTGCTGGTGATGCCAAGAATAAAGAACTCGTCGCGCGGTTCTTTCTTGTTTTGAGCGGTCTCGGCCATAGGCGGCTTGTGGGTAACAAGTGTGCGTGGAAGATCCCGGCAGGTGCGCCGGGCTGGTAAAGCGATCCTTTGCGGATATTCAGTATTATATCTTATAGAAGACCTGAATTGCTAAACCCTTGATTACATACACTTTTTACAAGCAAGGGGAGCCAGAATGACAACACGCGCAGGCGCGGCGCGCTATGTCCCACGGGCAAGCCCCATTGTAAGCCTGTTTTTCCGCTTAGCCCAGCCAGACCGCGCCGGACAGCAATAACAGCAACATCATCCACAACAACAGGGCGCGCCAGACCAGGCCGACGGTGCTCTGCAGGGCGCGCACGCTGGGCTCCTCGCCCGGCAGCACTTCCGGTTCGACGTCGGTGGTGTCGACGGTGGCGGCATCGACCGGCAGCACCTTGGCCGCGTTCTCGGCCGGGGTGCCCAGGCGCACGCCCATGGCGCCGCCGCCGGCCGACAGGATGATGCCGATCGCCTCGTCCTGCCAGCGGTCGGCGAAGTTGCGCCAGGCGTAGATGGCGTCCTCGAAGTTGCCGACCACGGCGAAGGCGACGGCGGTCAGGCGCACGGGAATCCAGTCGATCCAGTAGAAGGCCTGGGCGGCGAACTGGCCGAAGGCCTCGTTGCGCATGTGCTCGGGCTCGTTCCAGGCGCGCGACAGGTATTCGGCGACGCGGTACATCACCGCGCAGGCCGGACCGAGCGGCATGAGGAACCAGAAGAACACGCCGAAGACGTTGCGGTGGGTGGTGATCAGCGACTTCTCGACGGCGATGCGGGAGATTTCGGCGACTTCCATGCCCACCGTGTCGAGCTTGGTCCACTCGGCCAGCAGGCCGCGCGCGGTGGCCTCGTCGCCGGCGTTCAGGGCCAGCTGGATCGAGGTGAAATAGTGGCTGTAGTGGCGGAAGCCGAGGGTCAGGTAGACGATCAAAATGTTCCAGGCGAAGGCGGCGAGGAACAGCTTGTAGTGCATCAGCACCCAGTAGATCAGCGCCGTCGGCAGCATCAGGATGGCCATCATCAGGAACCAGCCCATGCGGCCGTGGCGCGGGTGGCCGGCGTTGAACCAGGTCTCCATCCGCAACGCCAGACTCTTGATCTCGGCGTAGATCGGATTGTCTGCGCGCAGGGGTTTTAGTTGTTCGATCAGTAGCGCGCAAAGAATGGAAAGAAATGTCATCAAACGTCCTTTTAATCAGCAATGCCGTAATGCCCGCTACGATAGCGCAGTGCAGTGGCGGAATCAAACTTATTGCGGGAATTTCATCACCGGCGCGCTCAGGCGCGCAGGAAATGGAATAGATTGCGCAGCATGCCGGCCGTCGCGCCCCAGATGTAGAAGCGATCATACGGCATCGCGTAGAAGGAACGGCGCCCGTCCGGCAGCGCCACCGACAGGCGCTGGTGGTTCAGGCCATCCATCAGGAAGGCCAGCGGCACCTCGAAGATCTCCTCGACCTCGCCCGGGTCGGCGTTCAGCTCGAACGGCGGCGCCACCAGGCCGACCACCGGCGTGACCCGGTAGCCGGTGCCGGTGTAGTAGTCGGGCAGGATGCCGAGCACGTCGACGTGGCGCCGTTGCAGGCCGATCTCCTCCTCCGACTCGCGCAGCGCGGTGTCGATGGGCGAGGCGTCGTAGTCCTCGGCGCGGCCGCCGGGGAAGCTGATCTGGCCGCCGTGGTCGGTCAGGTGGGCGGTGCGCCGGGTCAGCAGGATGGTCATGCCGGCGGCGCGCTGCACCAGCGGGATCAGCACCGAGGCCGGGGTCGGCGTCTCGCGCAGGGCCAGGACCGGCTCGCTGTGCTCGGGCGTCCACGGCGGCGGCGCGGCGAAACGCTGGCGCAGCCAGCCGGCGACCAGGCGCTCGGCCGCCAGCGGCGCTTCGCCGGCGATGTCGCCGGCGGGTAATTGTTGGGGATCGAATTGGGACTTGGCCACGTGCTACCTCCTCACGCCACTGTACAGCGGACAGCGCGCAGATGCAAAAAAGGGGCGCCAGCCGGCGCCCCTTCTATCCAAACACAAGCGGCAATTAAGCGCTTGCTTTCGCCACAACGCGGCGATTTGGCAGTTTTTCTTTGATACGTGCCGATTTGCCCGAACGCTCGCGCAGGTAGTACAGCTTGGCGCGACGGACGTCACCGCGGCGTTTCACTTCGATCGAAGCGATCAGCGGGGAGTACAGCTGGAAAGTACGCTCGACGCCTTCGCCGGACGAGATCTTACGAACGATGAAGTTCGAGTTCAGGCCACGGTTGCGACGGGAGATGACGACGCCTTCGTATGCCTGGGCGCGCTTGCGGGTGCCTTCGACGACGTTGACGTTGACGATCACGGTGTCGCCAGGTGCAAACTCAGGGATGGTTTTGCCCAGGCGAGCGATTTCTTCTTGCTCGAGTTGTTGAATCAGATCCATTTTTCTTACTCCATAAACCATCTTGCCGGCGCGGCCATGGCGTGCGGGACGCCCTGTGCCCGGTAGAGGATGGGGTTAAACACGCGGGCAACATGCCCGCAGGGTACAACGACGGATTTACGAACCCGCCAAAAACTTTTCGTCGAGCTTGCTGAGCAAGCCCGCCGCGCGCGCCTTGGTCAGCAAATCGGGGCGCTTGCGCGCGGTCGCCTCCAGCATGCGCTGGCGGCGCCATTTCATGATCTCGGCGTGGTTGCCGCCCATCAGGACGGGCGGCACCGCCACGCCCTGGTAGACGTCGGGCCGGGTGTAGTGCGGCGAATCGAGCAGGCCGTTGACAAAACTATCCTCGACCGCCGAAGCGTCGGTGTTCAACACGCCGGGCAGCTGGCGGATCACGGCGTCCATCAAGGCCATCGCCGGCAACTCGCCGCCGGACAACACGAAGTCGCCCAGGCTGATTTCCTCGTCGACGCAACGGTCGAGCAGGCGCTGGTCGACCGCCTCGTAGCGGCCGCACAGGATCACCAGACCCGGCTCGGCTTTGAGCCGCATGACCCGCTCGTGCGTCAATTGCTTGCCCTGGGGCGACATGAACAGCACGCGCGGCGGCGGCAGACCGGCGTCGGTCTGCCGTTGCTTGGCGGCGGCCAGGGTCGCTTCCAAGGGCTTGGCCAGCATCACCATGCCGGGGCCGCCGCCGTAGGGGCGGTCATCCACGGTGCGGTGATTGTCGCTGGTGAAATCACGCGGATTCCACAGCGACAAGCCACATTTATTCTGTTCGAAGGCGCGCCGGGTGATGCCCGACTGCGTCAGTGCGCCGAACATTTCCGGGAACAGGGTCACGACATCAAATTGCATGGCCTGCCTTTCCAGACTGTCCACTACGCGTGCTCGGGAGCGACTTAATAATCCAGACCCCAGTCGACGGTGATCTTCTTCGCTTCCTTGTCCACCTTGACGATGAACTGGTCGACGAAGGGAATCAGGCGCTCTGGCGCCACGACTGCCGGATCGGCATCGGCTGCGGCCGCTGGCTTGATGCGCAAGATCGATTGAGGACCGTTGCTCATCATGTCAGTCACCTGCCCCAGGTGCTCACCTTGTACATTTTCTACTGTCAGGCCGATCAGATCGGCCCAATAAAATTCATCTGCCGACAGCGTCGGGAAATGACTGCGCGGAACGAACACAGCGGCGCCTTTGAGCGCTTCTGCGGCATTCCGGTCGGTCACGCCCGCCAGCTGTGCGCAAACGTCGCCGCCATGCAGTTTGCACTGCGTGACATCGACATCGCGCATGGCCGGCTTGTCGAGCCACCAGGTTTCGACGTTCAGCAGGGCATCCGCATCTTCCGAGAAAGGTCTTACCCTCACCCAGCCAGCGACGCCATAGGCACCGTAGACAAAGCCTACCTGTGTCAAATCGTCGGGGACTTGCACCCCGGATGCTTGCTTATCGGTCAAACCAGTGAACCAGACTTAAGCCGATTTGTTCGCGGCGACCAGACGGGCCACGGTTGGCGACAGTTGCGCGCCGACGGATTCCCAGTGAGCCAGACGGTCAGCGGTGATGCGGAATGGCACTTCGCCACCCGATGCCATCGGGTTGTAGAAACCGATGCGCTCGATGAAACGGCCATCGCGACGATTGCGCGAGTCGGTTGCAACGATGTTGAAGAACGGACGCTTCTTGGCGCCTCCACGAGCTAAACGAATAACGACCATAATATTTCCAAAAAGTGTGCTGAGACGGAAAAAGCCGCAAATTATAGCGCGCCTGACCGCAAAGCAGCAAGCGTTATCAAATAATTGGGCAGTGTTGGGGTAATCGGTGATTATCCCTCGTTCCGGCGCAGGCGGCAATAGCCTTGTTACCTAAAAAAGATAGGCCGGGGCCGGTATTATGACCGATACTGCCCACTTTCCCGCAACCGGCGTGCATTTGTCACGATATTTATGACCGTTTCGCACAAGAATAAAACCTTCGCCACCCTGCTCGGCTTCCTGTTGGGCGGCCTGGGCGCCCACCGTTTCTACCTGCGCGGCGCCAAGGACGTCTGGGGCTGGCTGCACCTGGCCTGCCTGCCGGCCGCCGTGCTGGTCGCCGTGGCGGCGCCAGGCGCCGACTGGTTTTACCAGATCATGCCGATGACCTTGTCGGTGTTGATCGGCTTCCTCGAGGCGCTGGTGCTGGGTTTGATGTCCGACGAGAAATGGGACGCCGGCTTCAACCAGGGCTCCGGCCGCCAATCGGATTCGACCTGGCCGCTGGCGCTGATCCTGGTCGCCACGCTGATGCTGGGCGCGGGAGGGCTGATCGCCACGATTTCACGCCTGTTTGACTTGTTGTACACTGGGGGCGCATACGGTTAATTCCGCACCCCGACACCCCACCACGGAGAAAAAATATGACAACCCGTCCTTTGATCGCGGCCCTGCTGTTGGCCGGCATGATGTCCAGCGCCTACGCCCAGCCGCCGCTCAGCCCCAAGGAGCAATACTCGATCGACAGCAAGCGCGCCGCGACGCGCTACGCCGACGACAAGAAGCTGTGCGCCGAGGAAAGCAACTCCGGCGCCCGCATGCAGTGCACGCGCGACGCCAAAAGCGAATATGACAAGAGCGTGAAGGCCGCCAAGGCCGCCCTCAAGGCCGGCCCGGCCAAGCCGGCGGCGGCCTGCAACGACTGCGCCAAGGTGCTGTCGGTCAACGTCAGCGATAAGGCCGGCGAAGGCAGCGCCCTCGGCGTGATCGCCGGCGGTGTCGCCGGCGCCCTGCTGGGCAACCAGGTCGGCAGCGGCCACGGCCGCGAACTGGCCACCGTCGCCGGCGCCGCCGGTGGCGCCTACGCCGGCAACAAGATCGAGCAAAAGGCCAAGTCGAGCAAGGTCTGGACCGTCGCCGTGCAGTATCAGGACGGCAAGCAGGCCAGCTTCAACTTCGACCACGACCCGGGCCTGATGGCCGGCGACCGCGTCAAGAACGCCAACGGCAGCATCGTGCGCAACTAAGGACGGTCTCGGCGGCAAGAAGGCAAGCGCCAAGGGCGGTCTCGGCGGCAAGAAGGCAAGCGCCCGCCAAGCCGGCCGGAAAACCCCAGCGGCGCAAATCTGGGGTCGGACCCGGCGGGTCCGACCCCGGCTCCTGCCGGTGGGTTCCCCGCCCAGCCGAAGACGAAAAGAAGCAGCCCACGGGCTGTTTTTTTTCGTCCGCGACACCATATCCACCAAACAACATTCTTATCACGCAAGGAGACGCCGTGCAGCCAGACCCCACTTTCCCCGCCCAATGGCAACCACTGGTCGACCAGGCCGCCAGCACCTTGCGCGCGCTGGCGCTCGACGAAACGGCCAAGGAAAAATTCTGCCGCGACCCACTGCTGCGCCCCCACATGCACAAGGTGTCGCAGCGCTACGTGGCCGGCCAGACGGTCGCCTCGGCGCTGCAGCGGGTGGCGCAGATCAACGCCCAAGGCCACGCCGCCTCGGCCGAATACATGGGCGAGAGCTGCCGCGACGAGGCCTTCGCCATGGCCGAGACGGAAGTCTTCATGGAGCTGTGCAAGTCCATCGGCGAGCAGAACCTGAAATGCTCGATCTCCTTCGACCTGTCGCACATCGGCTCGCTAGTCGATCCCGAGCTGGGCTTCCGCAACGCCCGCCGCATCGCCCACGCCGCCGCCTGCATCAACCGCGAGGTGATGATCTCGATGGAGGCGGCCGAGCGCGCCGACGACATCTACGCCATCTACCGCCGCCTGCACCAGGAAGAGAATCTGGACAACGTCGGCATCACCGTGCCGGCCAAACGCCACCGCACGCCGGCCGACCTGCCGGCGCTGATGCGCCTGCCGGGCCGCATCCGCCTGGTCAAGGGCGCCTTCCTCGAGGGCGAGGACGTGGCCTACCACCGCAACAGCGCCGAACTGGCGGCGGCCTACCGCGCGCTGGCCGGCGAGCTGCTGCTGAGCGGCCACAAGTGCTCGATCGCCAGCCACGACCGTGGCATCCAACACGATCTGAGCGAGCTGATCATCAAGGAGCGCATCGACCCGCGCAACTATGAGTTCGAATCGCTGATCGGCCTAGGCAGCGAACAGATCGAGGGCCTGCGGGCGCGCGGCTTCCCCACCCGCGAATACGCGGTGTTCGGCGAAGAGCACTTCCTGTATGTGTTGAACCGCATCGCCGAGGAGCCGGTGCGCTTGTACCAGGCGGTGATCGACCTGATGGCCTGAGCGGGCGCCAAGCGGGCGTCGCGGCGGGCCGCCGGACGGCGACAAGCCGCCCAGGGGCGGGGTCCGCCGCGCCAAACGGACGAACGCCGGCGCGGGCCGGCATCCGCATCGCCGCGACACGACTCAGTTGCGGGCGTCCTTGGGCTTGCCGCCCTTCGGCCAGTCCTTGGCCTTGCCGGCGTACACCGGACGCGGCTGGTGGGTGAAGAACTCGGACACGTCGAGCGCATCCTGGTCGGACAGCGTGCCGCCCTGCCCCAGCGGCATATTGTATTTGACGAAGGCCGCCGCCGTGAACGTGCGCGCCATGCCGGCGCCGTCGTTGAAGGAATCCTTGCCCCACAGCGGAGGGAAGGCGTAGCCGCCGGCGCCGTTGCCGACGCCCTCGCCGGCCGCGCCGTGACAGCTGACGCACTTGTCCGCATACACCTGCTTGCCGTGCGCCCCGTTCGGCACCAGCTTCTGGTCGATCGCGCCGAAGCCGCGCCCCTTGACGCTGACGCCGGTCGGCACATCGCTCGACAGCCATTGCATATAGGCCAGGATGTTGTTCATCTCGTCGGAGTTGTAGGCCAGCGCCTTGCCGTTCATCGACCGTTCCAGGCAGTCGTTGACGCGCTCCTGCAAGGAAATGATCTTGCCGCTGCGCGAACGATACTCGGGGAACACGCCCCAAATGCCCACCCACGGCGAAGCTTGGGCGACGGTGCCGCCCGCCAAGTGGCAATTGGTGCAGTTGAGTTTGTTGCCGACGTTGACCGGCAGACGTTGGTGGGTTTCGCTCAGCAACAGTTTGCCGGCCTGGATGGCCACGCCTTTCGGCCCGGCGGGGATGCTCGAGTCGGCCGGTGGCTTGAGTTCCGGCGCCGTTTGCGCGTGGGCGGCAGCACCACCCAACGCGGCAAGGATTAGAACAAGATGTTGACGAAAGTTCATACTGTCTCCTTGGATGTTATCAATTCCTCATGACGATCATCCGTGCCGCACGGAAATATCGACATGTTGCCAAAGAATACTATTGAACGTCGCAGACGCCAAGCGTCAGCCCACCGGGCCCGCACAATAAAAAAGCGGCCCGAAGGCCGCTTTTCACTAGCGTAGCGCAGACCGGCTTAGAACTGGTCTTCGCTCAAGGCCAGCACGCCGGCGCTGCCGTCGATGATGGCGATGCGCAGGCCCGAGGCTTGCGACAGGATGTGGTCGGCGAAGAAGCGCGCGGTGGCGATCTTGGCGCTGTAGAAGCTGGCGTCGCCCTCGTTGGCGTCGAGTTTCTGCTGGGCGATGATGGCGGCGCGCGCCATCTGCCAGCCACCCAGCACCAGGCCGGCCAGTTTCAGGTACAGCACGCTGCCGGCGAACACGCCCTTGATGTCGCTCTTCATGTTGTTGGCGACATACTCGACCACCGCCTCCAGATCCTTGCTGCCGGACGACAGCTGGGCCAGCATGGCCTTGAAGTCGGCGCCCGGCAGGGCGGCCAGTTGCGCCTCGGTGGCGCGCACCTGGGCGATGATGCCCTTGGCCACGGCGCCGCCGTCGCGCACGGTCTTGCGGCCGACCAGGTCGTTGGCTTGGATCGCCGTGGTGCCTTCGTAGATGGTGAGGATCTTCGAGTCGCGGTAGTGCTGGGCGGCACCCGTCTCCTCGATGAAGCCCATGCCGCCGTGCACCTGCACGCCGTCGCGGGTGACGTCTTGCGACATTTCGGTCGACCAACCCTTGATCACCGGCACCAGATATTCGTAGACCGCCAGGTTGGCCGCGCGCACCGCCGCGTCCTCGTGGCTGTGGGCGATGTCGCTGATGGCCGCGCCGACGTAGGCCAGCGCGCGCGCCGCCTCGGTCTGCGAACGCATGGACATCAACATGCGGCGCACGTCGGGATGGTGGATGATAGCCACCGGACCGGCCGAGCCGGCCAAATCGCGCGACTGCACGCGGTCCTTGGCGAAGGCGACCGCCTTCTGATAGGCGCGCTCGGCCAGGCCGATGCCCTGCATGCCGACGCCGAAGCGGGCCGCGTTCATCATGATGAACATGTATTCCAGGCCGCGATTTTCTTCGCCCACCAGGGTGCCGATGGCGCCGCCGTGGTCGCCGAATTGCAGCACGGCGGTCGGGCTGGCCTTGATGCCGAGCTTGTGTTCGATCGAGACGCAATGGGCGTCGTTGCGCGCGCCCAGCGAGCCGTCGGCGTTGACCAGGAACTTGGGCACGATGAACAGCGAGATGCCCTTGACGCCGGCCGGTGCGTCCGGCGTGCGCGCCAGCACCAGATGGACGATGTTGTCGGCCATGTCGTGTTCGCCGTAGGTGATGAAGATCTTGGTGCCGAACACTTTATAGGTGCCGTCGCCCTGCGGCACGGCGCGGCTGCGCACGGCGGCCAGGTCGGAACCGGCCTGCGGCTCGGTCAGGTTCATGGTGCCGGTCCATTGACCCGACACCAGTTTTTCCAGGTAGATGGCTTTTTGCGCGTCGCTGCCGGCCGTCAGCAGCGCCTCGATGGCGCCGTCCGACAGCAGCGCGCACAGCGCGAAGGAGATGCTGGCCGAGTTGAGCATCTCGATGCACGGCGTGGCGAACAGCTTGGGCAGGCCCTGGCCGCCGAACTCGACCGGATGCTGCACACCCTGCCAGCCGGCTTCGGCGAAGGCCTTGAAGGCTTCCTTGAAGCCCTTCGAGGTGGTGACCTGGCCGTCGTGCCAGAAGCTCGGCTCCTTGTCGCTCGGATTGTTCAGCGGGGCGACGACGTTGGCGCAGAACTTGGCGTTCTCCTCCAGCACGGCCTCGGCGGTGTCGGCGGTGGCGTCCTCGTTGCCCGGCAGGGCGTTGACGGCGGCCAGGTCGGCCAGTTCGTTCATCACGAACAGCATGTCTTTCAGCGGTGCTTGATACGGCATTCTCTATTCTCCAAGAAAACAAGCCACGGCGACCCGGCTATGCTGCGGGATCGGCGTGGCTTGGGGGTGTTCAATCCAAGTGCTGTTGAAGCGGATTAGCCCAGTTCTGCGACCAGTTGCGGCACGATTTCGAACAGGTCGCCGACGATGCCGTAGTCGGCCACGGAGAAGATCGGCGCTTCGGGATCCTTGTTGATGGCGACGATGGTTTTCGAATCCTTCATGCCGGCCAAATGCTGGATCGCGCCGGAGATGCCGACGGCGATGTACAAGGTCGGCGCGACGATCTTGCCGGTCTGGCCGACTTGCCAGTCGTTCGGCACGAAGCCGGCGTCGACGGCGGCGCGCGAGGCGCCCATGGCGGCGCCCAGCTTGTCGGCCAGCGGCTCGAGCACTTTGAAGGCTTCGCCCGAACCCATGCCACGGCCACCGGAAACGATGACTTTGGCGGCGGTCAGCTCGGGACGGTCCGACTTGGCCAGCTCGCGGCCGACGAAGACCGACTTGCCCGAATCGGCGACGGCGGCAACGTTCTCGGTCGCGGCCGAACCACCGGTGGCGGCGGCGGCGTCGAAGCCGGTGCTGCGCACGGTGATGACCTTGACCTTGTCGGACGACTGCACGTAGGCGATGGCGTTGCCGGCGTAGATGGGACGCTCGAAGGTGTCGGGCGAATCGACCTTGGTGATTTCCGAGATCTGCGCCACGTCCAGCTTGGCGGCGACGCGCGGCAGGATGTTCTTGCCGTAGGCGGTGGCCGGGGCCAGGATGTGGCTGTACGCGGCGGCCAGCGCCAGCACCTGCTCCGAGATGTTCTCGGCCAGGCCGTCGGCGAAGTGGGCGGCGTCGGCCACGATGACTTTCGACACGCCGGCGATTTGCGCGGCGGCGGCGGCGGCGGCGCCGGCGTTGGAACCTGCGACCAGGACGTGCACGTCGCCACCGCACTGCAGCGCAGCGGTGACGGTGTGGTGGGTGCTGCCTTTCAGGCTAGCGTTGTCGTGTTCAGCAATAACTAATGCGACCATGATTTTTTCCTAGAATGTGTTCTAAACCCGCGCGGCGGAAACCGGGGTCGGACCCTATTGCGGCGGCACCAACTTCGGCCTGCGACAACAATCCGGGGTCTGACCCCAGCCTCAGTGCGCCGGGGTAAAAATATAAACGGCCAGGCCGCGCTTAGATAACTTTGGCTTCGTTACGCAGTTTCGCCACCAGCGTCGCCACGTCGGGAACCTTGATGCCGGCCGAGCGCTTGGCCGGCTCGACCACTTTCAGGGTCTTCAGGCGCGGGGTCACGTCGACGCCCAGGTCTTCCGGCTTGGTCACGTCGAGCGGCTTCTTCTTCGCCTTCATGATGTTCGGCAGGGTGACGTAGCGCGGCTCGTTCAGGCGCAGGTCGGTGGTGATGATCGCCGGCAGCGTCAGCGACAGGGTTTCCAGGCCGCCGTCGACTTCGCGGGTGACGCTGACCTTGCCGTCTTCCAGCACGACTTTCGAGGCGAAGGTCGCCTGTGGCCAACCCAGCAGGGCCGCCAGCATCTGGCCGGTCTGGTTGGAGTCGTCGTCGATCGCCTGCTTGCCCAGGATGATCAGTTGCGGCTGTTCCTTGTCGGCCAGCGCCTTGAGCAGCTTGGCCACGGCCAGCGGTTCCAGTTCGACGGCGGTCTCCACCAGGATGCCGCGGTCGGCGCCGATCGCCATGCCGGTGCGCAGGGTTTCCTGGCACTGGGTCACGCCGCAGGAGACGGCGACCACCTCGGTGACCTTGCCGGCTTCCTTCAGGCGCATGGCCTCTTCCAGAGCGATCTCGTCGAACGGGTTCATCGACATTTTGACATTGGCGATATCGACGCCGCTGCCGTCAGACTTGACGCGCACTTTGACGTTGTAGTCGACCACGCGTTTGACGGGTACCAAGACTTTCATAGCTGTGCCTTTGGGAAAAATAAAGAATGACGGGACTAAATAGTGGGCTAGATTATATGAGAAATTTAGCCAACAAACAGAATTTAAGCACGATCGTGCGATTTTTTGCTAGTATAAATCGTCTAAAAGACGCATTTTTCCTGGATAAGTATTTCTTGGGAGAACGAGCCGGGGCGAAAAACGCCCCGCCCGAACACGCGGCGATGGGATGCCGGCCAGACGGCCGGCGCCGCAGGTCTATTTGCGTTGCATCAAAAAGACGAATTCGCGACCGTTTTGCACGTGGGAAAGCAAAGCGTTGCCGGTCTGCTTGGCGAAGGCCTGGAAATCGCGCACCGAGCCGGGGTCCGTCGCCATGATGCGCAGGACCTCGCCACTTTCCAGCTCGGACAAGGCCTTCTTGGCCTTGAGAATCGGCAGCGGGCAGTTCAGACCCCGGGCGTCGAGTTCTTTGTGGAATTCCATGATCTCGGTTTCAATTAAAGTATCACTCATCAATATACCCACAATGTTGTTGTACTGATTTTCGACATACTACTCCAAATCAGGTCGATTGACGCGCTGCACCAAAATAGTTCACCGTCCGTTGTGAAGTCACAACGATAAATTCAGAATAGTAACGGCCCGCACCATGGGCGCGGGCCGCATGTTTGCTGCTTATGCGCGTTGCGCGACCCATGCTGCAACGCCAGCTAAGGCGCCCGCCAGACCGCTAGGATCGGTGCCGCCGGCCTGCGCCATATCGGGGCGGCCGCCGCCTTTTCCGCCCACTTGTTGTGCAACGAAGTTGACCAGCTCGCCCGCCTTGACCTTGGCCGTGGCGTCCGCCGTCACGCCGGCGATCAGGCTGACCTTGCCGTCGGCCACGCTGGCCAGCACGATGGCGGCGGTTTTCAGCTTGTCCTTGAGCTTGTCCATGGTTTCGCGCAGCGCGGTGACGTCGGCGCCGTCCAGGGTCGCCGCCAGCACCTTGATGCCGTTGACGTCGACCGCCTGGTTGACCAGTTCGTCGCCCTGGCCCGAGGCCAGTTTCGACTTCAGCGCGGCCAGTTCCTTCTCCAGCGCCTTGACGTGGTCCTGCACCTGGCCGATCCGCGCGGTCAGCTCTTCCGGATTCGATTTCAAGGCGGCGGCAGCCTCCTGCAGGCGGCGGTTCATGGCCTGCACCAGCGCCAGCGCGCCCTCGCCGGTGACGGCTTCGACGCGGCGGATGCCGGCGGCGACGCCGCCTTCGGCGATGATCTTGAACAGGCCGATGTCGCCGGTGCGGTGGACGTGGACGCCGCCGCACAGTTCTTTCGAGCTGCCGATGTCCATCACGCGCACCTCGTCGCCGTATTTCTCGCCGAACAGCGCCATCGCGCCGTGTTTGACGGCATCGTCAAACGACATATTGTGCGACTGGGTGGCGACGTTGGCCAGGATCTCGCGGTTGACGATGGCTTCGACCTTGACGATCTCCTCGGCGCTCAGCGCGGCGTTGTGGCTGAAGTCGAAGCGGGTCTTGTCGGCGTCGACCAGCGAACCCTTTTGCGCCACGTGGCCGCCCAGCACTTCGCGCAGCGCCTTGTGCATCAGGTGGGTGGCCGAGTGGTTGCGGATGGTGCGCGCGCGCACCGCCTCGTCCACTTGGGCGGCGACGGCGTCGCCGACCTTCAGCACGCCGGCGGCCAGCACGCCGTGGTGGCCGAACACGTCGGCCTGGATCTTCAGCGTGTCCTCGACCTCGAACTTGGCGGCGGCCGTGCTGAGCAGGCCCTGGTCGCCCATCTGGCCGCCGGACTCGGCGTAGAACGGCGTGGTGTCGAGCACCACGATGCCGGCCTGGCCGGCAGTCAATTGCTCGACCGGCGCGCCGTCGGCGTACAGGGCGACGATCTTGCTGTCATGGACCAGCTTGTCGTAACCGACGAAGGTGTTCTTGTCGCCCGAGTAGACCACGTTGGCGGCCATCTTGAACTTGCCGCCGGCGCGGGCTTTTTTCTTCTGCAATTCCATGGCCACGGCGAAACCGGCCTCGTCCAGCTTGACGTCGCGTTCGCGGCAGATGTCGGCGGTCAGGTCGAGCGGGAAGCCGTAGGTGTCGTACAGCGTGAAGGCGGTGGCGCCGTCGAGGTTCTTGCCGTCCTTGGCCAGCTGCGCCTCGAGGATCTTCATACCGTTTTCCAGCGTCTCGCCGAAGCGCTCTTCTTCCTGCTTGAGCACCTGGGCGACGCGCTCGGCGGCCTCGTTCAACTCGGGGTAGGCGACGCCCATCTCCAGGTTCAGGTCGGCCACCAGCTTGTAGAAGAACGGCTTGGTCTGGCCCAGCTTGTGGCCGTGGCGCAGGGCGCGGCGGATGATGCGGCGCAGCACGTAGCCGTGGCCTTCCGAGCCGGGGATGATGCCGTCGACGATCAGGAAGGAGGCGGCGCGGATGTGGTCGGCGATGACGCGCAGCGATTTCGATTCCAGGTCGGTGGCGCCGGTTTCGCGCGCGGCGGCCTTGATCAGGTTCTGGAACAGGTCGATCTCATAGTTGCTGTGGACGTGTTGCAGCACGGCGGCCAGGCGCTCCATGCCCATGCCGGTGTCGACGCAGGGCTTGGGCAGCGGGTTCATATTGCCCTGCTCGTCGCGGTTGAACTGCATGAACACCAGGTTCCAGATTTCGATGAAGCGGTCGCCGTCCTCGTCGGCCGAGCCCGGCGGGCCGCCCCAGATGTCGGCGCCGTGGTCGTAGAAGATCTCGGTGCACGGGCCGCAAGGACCGACGTCGGCCATCTGCCAGAAGTTATCCGAAGCGTAACGCGAACCCTTGTTGTCGCCGATGCGGATGATGCGCTCTTGCGGCACGCCGATCTCGTTGGCCCAGATGTCGTAGGCTTCGTCGTCCTCGAAGTAGACGGTGACGGTCAGCTTGTCGGCCGGCAGCTGGTAGACCTTGGTCAGCAGCTCCCAGGCGTAGTTGATGGCGTCGCGCTTGAAGTAGTCGCCGAAGCTGAAGTTGCCCAGCATTTCAAAGAAGGTGTGGTGGCGCGCCGTGTAGCCGACGTTTTCCAGATCGTTGTGCTTGCCGCCGGCGCGCACGCAGCGCTGCACCGAGGTGGCGCGCGAATAGGGACGCGTGTCGAGGCCGAGGAAGACGTCTTTGAATTGCACCATGCCACTATTTGTCAACAACATGGTCGGGTCGTTGCCTGGAACCAATGGACTGGAACGGACGATCGAATGACCCTTGGATTCGAAAAACTTGAGGAATTTGTCGCGGATTTCAGATGATTTCATGTCGTATTGGCAGAGGTGGCTGGCAGATGCAAAGGGTTGATTATACGTGATTCAAGTCGACAAAATGGTGGTCGAATTGGAGACCGGCCTCGGCCGCGGGGCGCGCCGGCGGCCGAGGCGGTCCGCCACCGCGTCAAGACGGCGCGTCAAGACGGTGCCTCAGGCGAAGTCGGGCCCGATCAAATCGATGCGGTCGGTGCAGAAACCGTCGACGCCCCAGCCGAGGATTTCGCGGCCGCGGACCGGCTCGTTGACGGTGTAGCAGAACAGGCCGTAGCCGGCCCGTTTGATGGCGCCGGCCAGCTCGGCCGTCAGATGCTTGTGGTTGGTGTGGATCGCCACCACGCCCAGCGCCTCGGCCTGCGCCTGCCATTGCTCGGGCACGCGGTCGAGCAGCCAGCCACGCGGCAGCCCGGCGGCGGCGTCGCGCGCGGCGGCCAGCGCGACCACGCTGAACGAGGCCAGCAGCGGCAAGGCGGCCGGCTCGCCGGCGGCCAGCTCGGCGGCGAACAAGTCGCGGGTCTGCCGCGCCACCCAGTCGCCGGTGCGCTGCTCGTGGCCGGGCACCGGCTTGATCTCGATGTTCATCCAGATGCGCTGGGCCTTGCAATAGTCGACGAACTGGGTAAAGAAGGGCACCGGCTCGGCGCGGAACTGCGGGCCGAACCAGGCGCCGGCGTCCATCTGCGACAGGGCCAGGGCGTCGGTCTCGGCAACGTTGCCCCGGCCGGCCACGGTGCGGCCGAACGCGGGGTCGTGCATGACCATGCCGATGCCGTCGCGCGACAGCATGACGTCGAATTCGACGGCGCGAAAGCCGTAGGCCAGGCCGGCGCGCAGGCCGGCGATGGTGTTTTCCGGCGCCAGGGTGCCGCCGCCGCGATGCGCAACTATTTTAGGGTAGGGCCACATATACATGCCTCATAGACAGAATTCATGACTTAACCATCAACATTACCACGGCTCGCGTCGGCATGGCTGGGCGGCGATAAAATCTTTGCCGCGCCGCACAACGTTGTCTAATCGCAAAAATAGTGGCGGCCGCACCGGCTCAGACGGTAAGCTAGCGCCCTATCCGATTTCTTCAGAGGCTGAAACATCATGACAGATGCCACAGAACACCATTCTGGCATGCCAAAGGCGCTGGGCCACATCCGCGTGCTCGACCTGAGCCGTGTGCTGGCCGGGCCGTGGTGCTCGCAAAACCTGGCCGACCTGGGCGCCGACGTCATCAAGATCGAGCGTCCCGGCAGCGGCGACGACACGCGCGCCTGGGGTCCGCCGTACGCGCGCGACGGCGCCGGCGTCGACACCAGCGAGGCGGCCTACTACCTGGCGGCCAACCGGGGCAAGCGCTCGGTCACCGTCGACATCGCCAGAGCCGAGGGCCAGGCCCTGCTGCGCGAGCTGGTGCGCCATTGCGACGTGGTGCTGGAGAACTACAAGGTCGGCCAGTTGAAGCGCTACGGCCTGGACTACGACAGCCTGAAGGCGATCAAGCCGGACCTGGTGTACTGCTCGGTGACCGGCTTCGGCCAGGACGGCCCCTACGCCCACCGCGCCGGCTACGACTTCCTGATCCAGGGCATGGGCGGGCTGATGTCGGTCACCGGCGAGCGCGACGACCTGCCCGGCGGCGGACCGCAAAAGGTCGGCGTGGCGCTGACCGATTTGATGACCGGCATGTACGCGACCATCGCCGTAATGGCGGCGCTGACCCACCGCGACCGCAGCGGCAGCGGCCAGTACATCGACATGGCCCTGCTCGACGTGCAGGTGGCGATGCTGGCCAATGTCGGCAGCAACTACCTGAACAGCGGCAAGCCGCCTAAGCGCTGGGGCAACGCCCATCCGAACATCGTGCCCTACCAGACCTTCGCCTGCAACGACGGCTATATCATCGTCGCCACCGGCAACGACGGCCAGTATCAGAAGTTCGTCGAAACGGGCGGCCGGCCGGAGTTGGCCAACGATCCGCGCTTCGCCACCAATCCGCTGCGCGTGCAGCACCGCGACACGCTGGTGCCGCTGCTGGCGGCGATGGTGTCGACGCAAAGCCGCGCCTATTGGATCGCCGAACTGGAAGCGGTCGGCGTGCCCTGCGGCCCGATCAACGACGTCGGCGAGGTGTATCAAGACCCGCAGGTGCAGGCGCGCGGGCTGGTGGTCGAGCTGCCGCATCCGACCGCCGGCACGGTCAAGCTGGTGCGCAGCCCGATGAAGCTGTCCGCCACGCCGGCGCTGGCCGAGCTGGCGCCACCGCTGCTGGGCCAGCACACCGAGGAGGTGCTGGGCCAGTTGCTCGGCCACAGCGCCGCCGACATCGCCGCGCTGCGCGCCAAGGGCGTGCTGTAGTCAAGGCCGGACGGGCGGCGCGCCAGCTGCCGCCCGCTACTAACTATCGCAACTACCGCCACTACCGCCACTACCGCTGTCACTGCTGTCACTGCCGCCATCGACGCAGCGGCGGCGGCGACGACGGCGGCACCTCAATGTACCTGATGCTTCAGTTCCGACAATTCCTCGTGCATATGCAGCACGGCGCTGCGCATTTGCGGCGTCAGCCTGGCGCCGCTGGAGCAGACGCGCTTGGCGCGGTCGCCCAATTGTTCCAGGTCATCGACCATTTTGCGGATGCGTAACTCGTCCTTCGACTGGATCACTTCCTTCACCAAATCGGATTGCCTATCCAGCCGCTGCAGGCAGTCGCGCAGCTCACTCGGCACATCCCGTTCCGCCGAACAGGCTTGCGCGGCCTGACCGATGGCTTGTTCCACACTGCTAAACCGGCGTTGGATCTCATTCGTTTGCAACATGATGAATTCCTCCATGGGTGGTCAGGCCCGGGGCAGGCCTGCTCTGGTTGGACCATGTGGTGCGGGAAAGGTTGCATACCAACCGGGTGCAAGTTTGGCATGGATCAGCTCGCCAGCATGTAGTTGCCCGGCGGCCTTTGTAAGCACTTGTGACAAGCGCAACAAATGTCGAAAATGTAAGTTACATTACGGCATCGTTTTTACCGCCACCGCGCTTTCGCCCATGCCTTTCTTCCGCAACATCCCGCGCATCTGGATCGGCCTGCTGCTGACGCTGACCCTGCACTTGGCCCTGCTGTATGCGCTGACGCTCGAAAACCCGGCGGCGCCGCCGGAAAACGGCCACGCGGCGCGGCCGGCGATCCAATGGCTGCTGCCGCCGCCACCCAAACGCTCGACGCCGCGACCGCCGCCGCCGACGGCCCCAGCAGTGCCCACGCGGCACCAGCCGGCGGCCAAGCCCGCCGAGGCGACGCTGTTACCGCCGCCACCACAGGCGATCAGCGCGGCCAAGGAGGCGCCGGCGGCCGAGCCGGCCGCCGCGCCGCAGGCCGATGCCATCTTCGGCGCGGCGCCACCCAGCGCCGCCGACATCATGCGCCAGGCCAGGCACGACCTGGGCAAGATCGACAAGGATTTGCGCAAGGAATTTCCGCAACGGGGCGAAACGGTGCGGCCGGACTCCAAACAAGCCAGGCTGGAGCGCGGCATCAACGCCGCCCACGAGGCGGTGCCGCCGAAGTGGTATGAAGGCGCGACGATCAAGGAAATCAGCACGCTCAACAGCCGGGTGCGGATCTACAAGATCAGCACGGCGCTGGGCGCCTACTGCATCACCATCAAGGAAGACGGCGACAAGCGCTATACCAACTGTCCGAGCTGAACTCCGCCTTGCACGCCGCTCAGGCCGGGGCCATGGCCAGCTCGGCCCGGCCCAGCGGCTGCAGGCCGCGCAGGCGCAGGGCGATCAGCAGCGCCAGCACCAAGCCCAGCGCCAGCACCATCACCACGCCGTTCCAGCCGTCGCGTCCCCACATCACGCCGCTGGCCGAGCCGATCACGCTCGATCCCATGTAGTAGAAAAACAGGTAGAGCGCCGAGGCCAGCGCCTTCGGCGCGCCGGCGCGCCGGCTGACCCAGCTGCTGGCCACCGAGTGGGTGGCGAAGAAGCCGAAAGTGAACAGCGCGGCGCCGGCAAGGATCAGCAACAGGCTGGCCGACAAGGTCAGCAGCAGACCGCTCAGCATCATCGCCAGCATCATCCACTGCACACGGCGGCGGCCCAGGCGGTCGGCCAGGCGGCCGGCCCAGACCGAGCTGAAGATACCCAACAGATACAGCAGCGAGACCATGCCGACCAGACTCTGGCTCAGGCCGAACGGCGGCGCCAGCAGGCGGTAGCCGATGTAGTTGTAGAAGCTGACATAGCAACCCATGAACAGAAAGGCCATGGCGAACAGCCACGGTAGACCGCTGTCGCCGCAATGCTGGCGGACGCCCTCCAGCAGCGCGCGCCAGTCGCCCCGGCCCGGCGTGAAGTGGCGCGAGGCCGGCAGGCTGCGGCGGAACTCCCAGGCCGCCAGCAGGCCGGCCAAGCCGACCGCCAGCATGGCGACGCGCCACGACATCCAGTCGCTCAGCAGCGAAGTGAACACTCGCCCGGCCATGCCGCCGAAGGCGCTGCCGCTGATGTACAGCCCCATCGACAGGCCGAGCGAGGCCGGTTCGATCTCCTCGCCCAGATAGGCCATGGCGATCGCCGGCATGCCGCCCAGCACGGCGCCGAGGGCGGCGCGCAGCAGCAGCAATTGCGGATAGTTTTGCGCGCCGGCGCACAGCAGCGTCAACACGGCGGCGCCGGCCATCGCCGCCACCATCAGCGGCTTGCGGCCGAGGCGTTCCGAGATCGAGCTCAGCAACAGCATCGACACGGCCAGCGCCGCCGTCGACACCGACAGCGCCAGGCTGCTTTGCGCCGCAGTGAGCGCAAACTCGTGCGACAACAAGGGCATCAGCGGCTGCACGCAGTACAACAGGGCGAAGCTGGAGAAGCCGCCGAAGAACATGGCGCGGTTGCTACGCTTGAAGGCCGAGGTGCCGGCGGCGATGCGCGCCGGCGGCGAGCACTCGGCCGGGAGCGGGGCGGCGGACTGCTCGGACTGCTCGGACTGCTCGGGCTGGGCCGGCTCGGCGGCCGATGGGGAGGATGCGCGGGACATGATGACCTGGAGATGAACGGGATGGCTTCATCTTAGGATTGCGCATTATTACTGTCCAATATATATTTAAGGCATCAGTAATACTTTAAAGAGATAACAAAACATGGAACTGCGCCACCTGCGCTACTTTGTCGCCGTCGCCGAGGAACTCAGCTTCACCCGCGCCGCCGAGCGCCTGCACATCGGCCAGCCGCCGCTGAGCCAGCAGATCCAGGCGCTGGAGGCGGAAGTGGGCGCTAAGCTACTCGAACGCAGCAAGCGCTGGGTGCGCCTGACCGAGGCCGGCAAACTGTTCCTCGACGACGCCCGCCGCGTGCTGGCCCTGTCCGAGCAGGCGGTGCAAACGGCGCGCCGGGCGCAGCGCGGCGAGACCGGCGAACTGCGCATCGGCTTCACCGCCTCGACTCCGTTCACGCCGCTGTTCGCCGCCGTCATCAACCGCTACCGCCAGCGCTATCCGGGCGTCAGCCTGCTGCTGCAGGAGATGCCCACCCTGCCCCAGCTGGCGCGCATCGCCGCGCGCGAGATGGACCTGGGCTTCGTCCGCCCGCCCGAGCACGCGGTGGACGACAGCATCCACCTGACCACGCTGCGCCAGGACCCGCTGCTGCTGGTGCTGCCGCAGGACCATCCGCTGGCGGCGCAGCAGGTGGTCTCCATCGGCCAGTTGGAGGGGCAGCCCTTCGTCATGTATCCGAAGACGGCAGGCACCGGCATCCATCCGCAGATCTTCCGCCTGTGCCGCGCCGCCGGCTTCGTGCCGCACGTCGCCATCGAGGCCGGCGAGGCGACCACCATCATCGGCCTGGTGGCGGCCGGCTGCGGCATCTCGCTGCTGCCGGCCGCCTTCGAAATCCTGCACATGGAGGGGGTGTGCTACCGCCGCCTGGCCGAGCCGGCCGCCGGCACCATGCTGCAACTGGCCCGGCGCGCCGAGGAGAACTCGCCGCTGATCGCCGCCTTCGTCGCTGTGGCCGAGGAGGCCGCCGCCGAGGCGCGGCCGCTTTGAGCGCTTGCGCGGGAGGCTGGCAAAACCCAACGGCAGCAACTGGGGTCGGACCCGGCGGGTCCGACCCCGGCTCTTTGCCTGTGGGGTTGGCCGGCATCTGCGGCGCGCGGCCGTTCG
>NZ_JAEMNU010000083.1:137273-203164 GCF_016461825.1 Rugamonas violacea
GGGTTGGCCGGCATCTGCGGCGCGCGGCCGTTCGAAAAAAAAGGCGGCGCATTTGCGCCGCCCTTCCGCCGATCCGCCACGCCAACACGCCAACATATCAACACGTCAACACGCCAACACGTCAACACATCAACACATCAACACGTCAATCGTAGTCGGCGTCCAGCTCCGAGCCGGCGTAGTTCTCCAACTCGGCGAACAGGGTCTTCATGGCCGTGCGGCCGCGAATGTTCTGCACCACCGTGCAGTGGTCGCGATAGCTGGCGATGCGATCGAGCAGCACCGGGTGGTGTTGCACCGGCACTTTGGCCAACAGCGCGGCCCAGCCCTCCTCGAAGTCCGGCTTGTTCTTGCGCACCGCCTTGACGAAGCGCTCGAACTCCTTCTGCCCGGTGCGGGCGACAACGCGCCCACCACCCTCGATGGCGAAGATGATGGCCAGCGCGATCACCCCCTCGGCGTTCAGGTCGCTGTCGTTGACCGGGCCGCGCTCGTGATGGCGGCGCAGCCAGCCGGCCAGGCGGACGATGGCCTGCACCTCCTTGCGCTGCTTGAGCATGACGGCGTAGCGCTCGTAGCCCGACCAGTTCTGGTTCGGGTCGGCCTGGCACAGGTCGACGAACAGGTCGCGCAGGCGGCGCTGGGTGTACACCGGGTCCTGGTCGTACTCGCCGACCAGGGCGTCCTCGGGCAGCGCCGACAACTCGCGGATCAGGCGGTAGCCGGCCTGGAAGGCCGCCTCGGCGCCGTGCTCGATGAGGAAGTCCAGCGCCGCCCCGTCGCCCTCGTCCAGCAGCACGCTGTCGAGGCCCAGCGAGACGCCGCCCACGGTCAGTTGCAGCGCCTTCTGGATGCCGTCGGCGGTGCGCTCGTTGGTGAACTTCTCGGCCACCATGGCGGTGATGCCGGCCAGTTCGTCGGCCAGGTTGACGGCGGCGTCCTCGCGCGGATCGGCGGCCAGTTGCTTGATCGCGCGGGTCAGCCGCGGCAGGTTTTCTACGACTAACGCAGGCAGCATGTGTCCGGCTTCCATCAGGAGAAGATGCCGCTGCCCAGGCTGCGGCGCGCGCTGGTGCGGGCAGACACGCTGCGGCTCGACGGCACCTGCTTGCGCAGGCGGTACAGCAGCTCCTTGGTGGAGCGCTGCAGGAACGCCGGCTCCTCGTCCGGGTCGTCGCTGAACTCGGCGTCGGCCAGGTCGGCGCTGTGGCGGAACTCGGGGAACAGCTCGAACAGGGCGCGGTCCCAGCCGTCTTCGGAGGCCTTGGCCAGCTCCACCGCCAGCGGCACGACGTCGTTGTCGGACGAGGTCTGGCCGGTCAGGTAGGGGCCTTTCGAGATGATCTCGCCGGCCACTTCCAGGATCTCCTTGGGCGCCATCGAGAACAGGATGGCGAAGGCGGTCGAGCCCCAGTCGGTGGCCGAGGCCTCGGCCAGCAGCGCGTGGCGGCGCTCCTCGTCGTCGGTGGCGAAGACCACGCCGTGGATGTGGGCGAACAGCGACTCGGCGATGCGCTCCGGGTCGTCCTCGATCAGGTCGTCGCCCCAGGTGGCGGCGAAGAAGGCCAGGCTGTCGGCCCAGGCCTTGGGCGGCACCAGCAGCGTCGCCAGCGACATCTTGCCGCCGTCGAAGCCGGCCATGTGCAGCGCGGTGACCTGCGGCGGGATGTTGTTCAACACCTCGACCACGGCCAGGTCGCCGTACTGGTCGGCCGCCTCGGAGAAGGCTTGTTCGGCGTGGCCCAGCGAGCCGGCCAACACCAGTTCGGTGACCTGCTTGGTGAGTGCCGGCAGATTGCTTTTTTCAGTCATGGTCAGTCTCCATCCTGGTCGAACATCTGGGCGAACTCGTCGGTCACGTCGTCGTCGTCATGCACGTCGTCGCCGTCGTCGTTGGCCGACAACTGGTCGAGCGACTGGTCGTCGTCGTCCCATTTACGCGGGTTCTTGAACAGGAAGGCGGTGATGATGGCCTGGCGCGCCAGGTCGGGCAGGCTTTCCTCCAGCGCGGCGTACATCTTGGCCGCCTCTTCGCCGGCGCAGGAGGCCATGGCGAAGACGCGCGACGGGTCGCCGAACTCGTAGTCCTCGGCCTCGGCCAGCAGGCCCTTGGGGTCGGAGAACTGGATGTGGTCGACCAGCGCGAAGGCCAGCATGTTGACGTCCTCGATGCCGGCGCCGCTGGCGTACTCGGAGACCAGGGCGTCGACCATGTTCTGG
Organism: Rugamonas violacea; assembly: GCF_016461825.1. GTDB lineage: Bacteria > Pseudomonadota > Gammaproteobacteria > Burkholderiales > Burkholderiaceae_D > Rugamonas. The sequence continues at coordinate 139,494 of NZ_JAEMNU010000083.1, forward strand.
TAGTTTTTGCGATCGGGCGGATCGCCCAGAATGCCGTCGATCTGGCCGCCCAGCTCGCGCGACTGATAGGCAAATTCGGGGTGTACTTTTCTCATGACGTTCTTTCTCTAAATGGTGCTGTCTGGTTCTTGCGGGGCGCCGGACGCCCGTGCTTGCGGTGTGGCTTGTGCCGGCCTGTGCCGGCCGTTCCTGGATGAAGGCGGCGGCCGGGTCCGGCGCCAAGGCGCCCGTTTCAGTTCGCCGGCAGCACGCTGCCGTGCAGATTGAAGACGGCGCGCCACATCTGGTAGGCCTCGCCTTCCGCATCGAGGATGATGCGGTGGTTCACGCTCTGGTTGTATTCGTCGCGCTTGACGGGATCGGACAGGATCTCGTAGGCCTTGGTGATGCTTTTGAAGCGCTGCTCGGCGCCGGGGGCGTCGTTGCGGTCCGGGTGGAAACGCATCGCCAGCGAACGGTAGACCTTCTTGATTTCCTCGTCGGAAGCGTTGGGCGCGACACCGAGCACATTGTATAAATTTTCCATAAGGAAACTCCGGGCCGAATGCCAAAACAATTAAAGACGAATTATCCTATAGAACGAGGGGCAGCGGCGGGCGGCGGCGCCGGCGGCGCCGACATGCTGGCACTTGAGGGGGAAAAGAAGGCGGAAAGACGGAAGAAAGGCGGGCGGAAACGGCGCGCGAGCCGGCGGACGGCGTCCCGGGCGGCCGCCCGGCGTTGCCGAGCAGGCAAGTTTTGCCGTGATCGGCCGCCGAGCGGCGGGGTGATACGGTAAAATGCCCTCCAACTCTACCCCTAACAAAGCAACTTCCCAGATGAGCAACGATAAAAACAGCCCCGCACCGGCACTGACCTCCAATTTCCTGCGCGCCATCGTTGAGGCCGACCTGGCAGCCGGCACCCACAGCCGCGCCGGCCTGCCGCCGGTGATCACCCGCTTCCCGCCCGAGCCGAACGGCTATCTGCACATCGGCCACGCCAAGTCGATCTGCCTGAACTTCGGCCTGGCGCGCGACTACGACGGCCGCTGCCATCTGCGCTTCGACGACACCAATCCGGCCAAGGAAGAGCAGGAATACGTCGACACCATCATCGACAGCGTCAAGTGGCTCGGTTTCAGCTACGACCACGCAGGTCCGCAGGGCACCGAGCACCACCTGCACTACGCCAGCGACTACTTCGACCAGCTGTATGCCATGGCCGAGTACCTGATCACGGCCGGCTTCGCCTACGTCGACAGCCAGAGCGCCGACGACATGGCCGCCAACCGCGGCAACTTCGGCACGCCGGGCAAGAACTCGCCGTTCCGCGACCGCCCGCGCGAGGAGTCGCTGCAACTGTTCCGCGACATGAAGGCCGGCAAGTTCGCCGACGGCGAGCACATCCTGCGCGCCAAGACCAGCGACGACGCCATGGCCTCGCCCAATATGAACCTGCGCGACCCGGCCATCTACCGCATCCGCCACGCCCACCACGTGCGCACCGGCGACGCTTGGTGCATCTACCCGATGTACGACTACACCCACCCGATCTCGGACGCGCTCGAGCAGATCACCCACTCGATCTGCACGCTGGAGTTCCAGGACCACCGGCCGTTCTACGACTGGCTGCTGGCCACCCTGGCCGAGGGCGGCTTCTTCCAGCAACCGGTGCCGCGCCAGTACGAGTTCTCGCGCCTCAACCTGACCTATGTCGTCACCAGCAAGCGCAAGCTGCGCCAGCTGGTCGACGAGAAGATCGTCGACGGCTGGGACGACCCGCGCATGCCGACCATCGTCGGCCTGCGCCGCCGCGGTTACACGCCGGAAGCCATCCAACTGTTCTGCGAGCGCATCGGCGTGACCAAGTCGGACGGCTGGATCGACATGAGCACGCTGGAAGGCTGCCTGCGCGAGGATCTCGATCCGAAGGCGCCGCGCGCCACCGCCGTGCTGCGGCCGCTGAAACTGATCGTCGACAACTTCGGCGAGCACGACAGCGTCGACTGCCAGTCGCCGGTGCACCCGCACTTCCCCGAGCGCGGCGTGCGCAATTTCCCCTTCACGCGCGAGCTGTGGATCGAGGCCGACGACTTCATGGAGACGCCGAGCAAGGGCTACTTCCGCTACTACCCGCCGATCGGCGACGCGCCGGGCAGCCGGGTGCGCCTGCGCCACGGTTTCGTCACCGAGTGCGTCGGCTACGACAAGGACGCCGACGGCAAGGTCATCGCCGTCCACGTCAAGCACTTCCCGGACTCCAAGTCGGGCACGCCGGGTTCGGACAACTACAAGGTCAAGGGCAACATCCACTGGGTCTCGGCCGCCACCGCGCTGCAGGCCGAGGTGCGCCTGTACGACCGCCTGTTCAGCGACCCGCAGCCGGACGCCGGCGGCAAGGACTTCATCGGCGCGCTCAATCCGAACGCCAAGGAAGTGGTCACCGCCTACCTGGAGCCAGGCATGAGCGCGGCCCTGCCGGACCAGCGCTACCAGTTCGAGCGGCACGGCTACTTCGTCGCCGACCGGGTCGACTCGACGGCCGGCAAGCCGGTGTTCAACCGCATCGTCACGCTGAAGGACAGCTGGGTCGCCAAGTAAGCCCGGCCGTCCCGCCACCGCGCCAACCGCCCTTCGGGGGAATGCCGTTCAGTTAAGACTGAACGGCATTTTTTGTTTTAAGGGGTATAAATGCCCCCGGAACCAAAGCGGCTAACTTTTGAACGTCGAGATTGCCGCGACATGAATCGCTTCACCGACAAGCGACTGGACTACAGCCACTTTGTCGGCCGGTACGAAAATAGCTTTGATATTTTCTCGCGTAACGCCACCAGGGACACCAACTTCACCTTTAATTGCAGATGAAGCGGCCTGCAGATTGTCCTGGTCGGGTGTCAGTCCATAGATGACCGGGAAGCCCTCATTGACCAGTGCCAGCATGTCGGGGGAGGCGGCCAATAGATCCATAGCAGCCCGAGCGTTGGCGTGAAATGCAGCTACTTCCGGCGTCTCATTGGACGAATTGCTCGCCGCACTGAGCACCGGCGACTTCCTCGCAAGCGAAGTATCGCCTGCATAATTAATGGCCTCAATAACGTTGTGCTCGTCGACGACTGACAGGTTATTCCGATTAAGACCATCTGCGTCAAAGGAATTACCACGCTCCCCGGTGAACACCGCCGCGCCGGCGTCGATCAGCGCGCCCATCGGCAACAAGCTGCCACGCAAATCTTCACGTGTCGACTCGTGGAAAGTAATCAGACTACCCGACCTCGATCCATGGAAATGGGTACTCCCATTTGAGACGAGACGCAACTTTGCCATGTCAACGCCCCCCGAAACAACCGTTGGCGAGACATTCAACGTAAGCCCTGCCCCCTTAAACTTGCGGCCACCACGTGCCACCGCCGGAGCTGGCGACGTTCCGGCTGACGCTCCGGCGCCGGGGCTGGCCAACCAGGCCGGCCGATTAGTTTGCAGCGAGGCAATTGACGGCAGACTGGGCGTCGTCGGCACAGATGGCGCGGGAGCTGGCGAAGTAGTAGCCGGCGGTGGCTGGGATGAACCGCCACTGAATCCGGGATTGAAATTTGGCCCGATATTGTTGCTCATAGTCTGTTCCTATACTTAAGAATAAAGAATGCAGGAGGTAGCAAGAGTCCGCCCACTGGAAAAAGCATATTTTTGCCGGTTCCACGCCGCAATTCGATTTCATCGCATTGCATTGCATGCTCCCCCTACGCAGTGAAAAGTTGTGAGCTTTTCCATGAGTAGGATAAAACGAGGGATAGTTCATTTTCTTGCTGCTGGAGCACCTCAGCTCCCCCTCTCCCCTTTATCTGGGGCGGCCACGTGGCCGCGCTTGGCCCGGCCGCTACTTGACGGCCTCCCCCAGCTCGGCATTGCGCCGAGCTTCCAGCTGGACGCGCTCGGCCGCCTGGAGTGCCTTGCGGGAGATTTCTTTAGCCGTGGCTCGCCCGACCGCCGTGACTATCCTGTCAGAAGTGACATTTTGATAAAAAGTTCCTTGACTCGCATAAGCAGTCGTTTATATATTTGTGCAATATTGTCCAATCCACCCCGTCCCGCCGGACGTTCAGCACAAGGAGCAGCTTCGAGCCACCGCACCATGCCTGCCTTCCTCGCGCACAAATTCGTCCTCTCCCCCAAAAAACCGGTCTGGTGGAGCGGGGTACTGCTGTCGCTGGGGGTGGGCGCGCTGCTCTACTTCATCACCGCCCGCTCGATCGAGCACGACGCCGGCCAGCGCTTCAAGCACCAGGCGCGCAACACCCAATACGCCATCGCCTCGCGCATCAAGGCCTACACCGACGTGCTGCGCGGCGCGGCCAGCTTTGTCCAGGCCACCGAGCAGGTCAGCCGCAGCAAGTTCCACCACTACGTCGCCGGCCTCGACCTGCAGCAGCACTTCCCGGCGATCGACAACATCAACTACGCGCAATACCTGACCGAGGCGCAGCGCGCCGACTTCGAGCGGGCCATGGACGATCCGGCCGAGCTGGCGCGCGACGGCTACCCGCCGCTGCACATCACCCCGCCCGGCCGCCGCGCCGACTACTCCGTCATCACCATGCTCGAACCGGTCCAGCCCTTCGCCGAGAAGTTCGGCCTCGACATCGCCGCCCGCGAGCACGTCGCCAGCGTCTTGGCGCGTGCGCGCGACAGCAACACGCTGAGCGCCTCGGGCCAGCCGATCGACATCCTCAGCAAGCCGCGCCAGTCCGGCCTGGCGATGCGCCTGCCGGTCTACCGCAACGCGCTGCCGCTGCACAACGTGGCGCAGCGCCGCGCCGCCTACCTGGGCACGGTGGGCATCGGCTTCAGCGTGCACCGCCTGGTGCAGGGCGCGCTCGACGAGATGCCGGTGCGCGACGTGCGCCTGTCGCTGTACGACGGCGGCAAGAGCTCCGACCCCATCCTGCGCCAGGCCGAGCCGGGCGACCTGCTGCTGTTCGACAGCCTGCCGCGCGGCGTCCGCCCGCTGGCCGAGAACCAGCTGTTCTCCATCGTGCTGCCGCTGGACTTCAACGGCCGCGCCTGGAAGGCCCGCTTCAGCGCCCCCAAGTCCGACTGGTACACCAGCTTCGACGCCTACCTGCCCTGGCTGGCCCTGCTCACCGGCTTCGCCGGCACCTTGCTGATCTACGCGCTGTTCCACACCCTGTCGTCGTCGCGCCTGCGCGCCATCAAGATGGCCAAGGCGATGACCCAGGAATTGCGCGACAGCCAGGCCAAGCTGCAGATGTCGCACCACAAGCTGCGCCGCCTGGCCGCCCACGCCGACCAGATCAAGGAGCAGGAACGCAAGCGCATCGCCCGCGAGATCCACGACGACCTGGGACAGAACCTGCTGGTGCTGCGCATCGAGGCCGACATGCTGGCCTCGCGCACGCGCCTGCGCCATCCGCGCCTGCACGCCCGCGCCCGCCTGACGCTGAGCCAGATCGACACCACCATCAAGAGCGTGCGCCACATCATCAACGACCTGCGTCCGACCGTGCTCGACCTGGGCCTGGCCGCCGCCGTCGAGTGGCAGATCGCCCAGTTCCGCCAGCGCTCCGGCATGGTCTGCGAGCTGCACGGCCACCAGCACGACATCGCCATCAACGACCACTGCGCCACCGCCTTCTTCCGCGTGCTGCAGGAATCGCTCAGCAACATCCTGCAGCACGCCAAGGCCAGCCTGGTGCGGGTCGAGCTGCGCCAGCAGCACGGCATGCTCAGCATGACCATCAGCGACAACGGCGTCGGCATCCGCGCCAACAGCCGCAACAAGATCGGCTCCTTCGGCCTGGTCGGCATCGAGGAGCGCATCAGCATCCTCGGCGGCCAGTGCGCCATCAGCGGCAGCGCCAACGCCGGCACCACGGTGACGGTGTCGGTGCCGATCGAACACCAGGCGCCGGCCGGCTTTGGCGTCGACGACGCCAACGCGGTGGCCGACGATGTGGCGGCCTGAGCGCGCGGCCGCCCCCGGCATCCTCCGACAGCGTTAGGAATATCCTGACTAAACATTGATAAATATCAATATGTATTGGATGGCAATGGACAAAAATCAACTTGCATGCTTTTCATCAACCCGTATCACTGAAAGGGAATCACTCATGACCTCGACCACATTCGACGCAATTGCCCAACTGGATCTGGAACCCATCAAAGTCAAGCTGATGCACCGGGAATCCGGCGAGGGCTGGACCCTGGAGCACGCCAACGCGATCGAGTTCGAGTATCGCCGCTTCCTGATTTTGATGAAAAAGTTCCCCAACGAGCAAACCGCGCCGCTGGTCGACGTCGACACCTTCTGGCACTACCACATCCTCGACACGATGAAGTACGCGGTCGACTGCGACGCCGTGTTCGGCCATTTCCTGCACCACTTCCCCTACATCGGCCTGCGCGGCGAGGACGACGAGCAAGCCCACCTGCGCGTCGGCCAGCGCATGAAGGAGTTGTACGAGCAGACCTTCGGCGAGGACTATGTGCGCGCCGACGCCACCTATTCCGGCGTGGCCAACCAGGCCGCCTACTCGGGCGCCGCCGCCGCCGAGACGGCTTATTCCGGCGCCGCCGCCGCGCAGACGGCCTACTCGGGCGCCGCCGCCAAGACCGCGTATTCCGGTGCCGCCGCCGCGCAGACCGCCTACTCGGGCGCCGCCGCCAAGACCGCGTATTCCGGCGCTGCCGCCGTGCAGACCGCTTACTCGGGCGCCGCCGCCAAGACCGCGTATTCCGGCGCCGCCGCCGTGCAGACCGCCTACTCGGGCGCCGCCGCCAAGACGGCGTATTCCGGTGCCGCCGCCGCGCAGACCGCCTACTCGGGCGCCGCCGCTAAGACCGCCTATTCGGGCGCCGCCTCCGCGCAGACCGCCTATTCCGGCGCCGCCGGCCAGACCGCCTACTCGGGCGCCAGCGCCGCCCAGGCCAGCGCGGCCATCGAGAATGCCCGCCTGGCCAGCTTCTACACCGAGCGGCCACGCCTGAACCCGGCGAACTAATAGTGTGATTGTCGTTTAAGCACCCCAGCCCCGCCGCCCACCGGCGGGGTTGTTTTTACTTCAGCATGTCCGCCACTGTGTCGCCGTTCAGACACTATCAAATCCGCAGCGATTAACTACAATTTTGCAAGCAACACCTTGTGCAATTCGCCTACACTTTTGGAAGTTTGTGGTTGAAATCGGCATTGCATTGCCTATACTGGGATAGTTGACGCAAGGCAATTCGACTGTTTGGCCAAGCCAGCCAATCGAACGCAGCGCCTTCCGGTGCCGAATCCACGCACCGCCCGGCCGCACGATTTCACCCCATCCTCCATAGCACACTCATTATTTCAAAGGGTTTTCATCCATGATTTCCAATGACAGCTTCAAAGTGATCGCCGCTCTCGACCTCGAACCGATCAAGGTCAAACTGATGCACGCCGAGTCGGGTGAGGGTTGGTCGCTCGACCAAGTCAACGCCGTCGAATTCGAATATCGCCGCTTCTTGTATCTGATGAAAACCTATCCGCAGGAGCAGACGGCGCCGCTGTTTGACGTCGATATCTTCTGGCATTACCACATTCTTGACACGATGAAATACGCCGCCGACTGCCAGGCCGTGTTCGGTTACTTCCTGCACCACTTCCCCTACCTCGGCCTGCGCGGCGAGGATGACGAGGCGGCTCACCACCGCGTCGGCGAGCGCATGCGTGAACTGTATGAGGCGACCTTCGGCGACAGTTATCTGCGTCCCGCCGCCCAGGCGTATTCCGGTGTGCCGGCGCAACAGGCCAGCGCCTACTCCGGCGTGCCGGCCGTCGCCTACTCGGGCGTGCCGCAGCAGCAGGCCATGGGCACCGCCTATTCCGGCGTGCCGGCCGTCGCCTACTCGGGCGTGCCGGCGCAGCAAGCCAAGGGAACCGCCTATTCCGGCGTGCCGAACGTGGTGTATTCGGGCGTGCCGGCGCAGAAGATGGCATACTCTGGTGTACCGACGCAGAATATGTCGGCCTACTCCGGCGTGCCGCAGCAGCAAGCGGCGGCCTATTCCGGAGTGCCGAGCGCGTCGACCACGGAGAATTTGTATTCGACCCGGCCGCGTCTGAGCGCCTAGGCGCCTCAGCCAGTGCCGCCGTCTCGCTTGACGGCGGCACGCCCGGCCCTCATTTCAGGAGCGCATCATGAGCATCAGCGCCATCCCCTCCAGCAGCAGTGCGGCGAGCAGCGCCAGCGTAGTGCCGGCGGCACCGACCAAGCAGGCCGAACCGCCCAAGCAGATCGACAAGCCGGCCGAACGTGTTGCCCCGCCACCAGCTCCGACCGCTTCCACACCATCGGTCAACACCAGCGGACAGAAGATCGGCACCACCATCAGTACCTCGGCCTGATCGGCTGGCGCCGCCCGCCGATCAGGCGGCGCGCGCCCTGCCCGAGCCGGCAAACCTGGCCGCGACGCGGCCGGCTTGTTTGCGTCCGGTCGCTTCGTCGGCCGCTTCCTTGCAGCACTCCGGCCACAGCCGTGGCAAAAAAAAGACGAAAAAAAACGCGAGCCATAGCTCGCGCCTATTCAGCCTTGCGGCCGTCGCGGCCGCTATGGCCGCGTGACGACTTTATGCCGCCATCAGCTCGCGCAGTTCGCGGATGCTGAAGTCGCTGATCTCGTGCATGCGGATCAGGATGGTCGCGCCAATCGGCAGCGTGTTGTGGCGGATCTTGCTGATCACCGGTGGTGCGACTTCCAGCGCGCGCGACAGGGCCGCGTCGTTTTTCAGCTGCAGTTTTTCGATGATGGCATCCAAAACGCGATTTGGATTGTAGGTAGGCGACGCCGTGATTTCTTTGATAGACATAATGGTTTCAATCAGGTTTTTGGCCGCCTTTTGGATAAAAGCGACACTAAAATAAAAAATTTTTAGCTGAAATGCCAAGGCAGCACTGTAAAACGCAGTCGTTTATGCCGGTTTCGAGCGCACAGTCCACATAATACACCCTTCTGTTAACGTTCGGCTAACGCAGGTGATATTTTTGTGATTTTTTGATAGATTTCACCGCTATTTCTTATGCTAGGAAGCTTTTTGATATAGAAATAGCAATGAAAATCAACGGGATCGGCTGACGCCGGCGGCGAGGAAGCACCATTCAACGGCCAACAGCGTGGCCAATTGCGCAATAGTGCTGGGGAGGAAAAGGCATTGGTTGCCAGAGGATGCATTGAGCGAGGAATAGCCGTACCAGCCTAGTTGCTGTCGGATTTCCGCCGGGGTTGGCGGTGGACGGCGGTCGAACTCGCGCAAATGCATATACGCCCGGACCTGTTCTTTGGTTGGATGCAGGATGGTAGACATATGCACTCCTTGAAGAGGTCGCCAATCAATCACCGTGGCGACACGGCAACACATAACATACACCAATTAACGGCCGGCAAACCCAAATCTGCAGTCGCGGCCACGATTTTGCTCACAATATCGTCATGCGAAAAACCCGGACTTGATGCACATCAAGTCGCCACCGTCAGCCGCTAGATGGAGTCAGTTTGCGCCGCAAAGCTTACAGCCAGCTTTCATCGTTGCCTTGCAAACAGGCATGTTGCTTTTTTTGGCGAGGCCGACGCCCGGCGCCGCCCGTCCCTGTCCGCTTTTTCGGCGCGCTCACTGGCGCTGTTCGCGCCCGTATAGTGATAGTGTATTTCCTTGCCAATTATTAAGTTGGAACTCCAACGCAGGCGGCCAAGGTCGCGGCCACCGTCGGGTAGCGCAGCCGCACGCCGAGCTCGTTTTTCAGCCGCCCGTTGCGCATGCGCCGCGACTCCGACATGAACGACAGCAGCGCCGGCGTGACCACCTGGCGCAATTGCTCGCGCGGCAGGCGCGGTGGACGGGCCAGGCCGAAGGCGTCGGCCACGGCGTCGAAGTAGGCGCCCATCTTCATCTCGCTGTCGTCGACCGCGTGGTAGACCCGGTTCGGCGCGCCGCGCCACAGCGCGCGGGCGACGATGGCGGCCAGGTCGTCGGCGTGGATGTGGTTGGTGTAGACGTCCTCGGCCTCCAGCAGCGCCGGCGTGCCGGCCTGCAGACGCTTGAGCGGCAGGCGCTCGGCGCCGTAGATGCCGGGCACGCGCAGGATCGCCAGCCGGCCTTGGGCGCGGCCGGCCCAAGCCCGCAGCACCCGCTCGGCGTCGACCCGGCGCTGGGCGCGGCCGTTGTGCGGCGCCGGCGGCCGCGTCTCGTCGATCCAAGCGCCGCCGCAGTCGCCGTAGACGCCGCTGGTGCTGACATAAACCAGCCGCGCGCGCTCAGGTAAAATGGCGCACAGATTGCGCGTGCGCCGGTCCAGCACACCGTCCGCTTGCGGCGGCGCCAAATGGACAATATAGTGCGCCAGACCGGCCAGCCGGCGCAGCGTGGCCGGCCGGTCCAGGTCGGCCAGCAGCGGCACGGCGCCCAGCGCGCGCAGCTCGGCGCGGCGCTCGGGCCGGCTGGTGACGGCGAACACGCGGAAGCGCCCGCGCAGCAGCGGCAACAGGCGCATGCCGACGTCGCCGCAGCCGAGGATGAGCAGGCGCGGCAAGTTGATTTTTTGACTCAGAGTTTTTTTCATATCAAGGATTGTATGACGTTCCAGATTATTGTTCAGCCCAGCGGCCATCAATTCAGCTGCGAGGAAGACGAAACCGTGCTGGCGGCCGCCATGCGCGCCGGCGTCGGCCTGCCCTACGGCTGCAAGAACGGCGCCTGCAGCTCCTGCAAGGGCAAGGTGGTGTCCGGCTCGGTCAGCCACAAGGCGCACCAGCAGCGCGCCCTGACGCCGGAAGAGGAGGCCCAGGGCTTCTCGCTGTTCTGCTGCGCCAGCGCGCACAGCGACCTGGTGATCGAGGCGCGCGAGGTGGCCGGCAGCAGCGACTATCCGCTGAAGAAGATGCCGTCGCGCGTCGCCGGCATCGAGAAGGTGGCCCCCGACGTCGTCGTGCTGACCCTGCAACTGCCGGCCAACGAACGCCTGCAATACCGCGCCGGACAATATATCGAATTCATGCTGCGCGACGGCAAGCGCCGCAGCTACAGCATGGCCACCGCGCCCGACGGCGAGGCGCCGATCACGCTGCACATCCGCCACATGGCCGGCGGCCTGTTTACCGAGCAGGTGTTCGGTAGCATGAAGGAGCGCGACATCCTGCGCTTCGAAGGCCCGCTCGGCACCTTCTTCGTGCGCGAGGATTCGGACAAGCCGATGGTGCTGCTGGCCTCCGGCACCGGCTTCGCGCCGATCAAGGCCATCGTCGAACACATGATCGCCCGGCAGTCGACCCGCAGCATGACCTTGTACTGGGGCGGCCGCCGCCCGCAGGACCTGTACATGGACGCGCTGTGCCGCCAGTGGGCCGAGCAGTTGCCCAACTTCCAGTACGTGCCGGTGGTGTCGAACCCGCTGGCGGAAGACCAATGGCAGGGCCGTGGCGGCTTCGTCCACCAGGCCGTGATGGCCGACCTGCCCGACCTGTCCGGCCACCAGGTCTACGCCTGCGGCGCGCCCATCGTGGTCGACTCGGCCAAGCGCGATTTCGTCGCCCAGTGCCAGTTGCCGGCCGAGGAATTCTACGCCGACGCCTTCACCACCGAAGCCGACCTGAACCGGCCCTGAGGCCGCCGCAGCGCCGCCCACGGCTTGCCGGAACGCCGGCAACACCCGGCGGCACAAACTGGGGTCAGACCCCCGCGGGTCTGACCCCGGCTCCTCGCCTTTGGGGTAAGCCGGCATTCCCGGCAACCTGAAATGCCCTTTCCTCACGCGCGCCGCCGCGCCGAAAGTTTCCATGTCCCAGCCGTCCGATGAAAATGGTTTCCGCGTCCTGCGCCACCGCAACTTCACCTTCTACCTGACGGCCCGCGTGCTCGGCACCATCGCCGTGCAGATGCAAAACGTGGCGATCGGCTGGCAGGTCTACGCGCTGACCGGCAACCTGTTCGACCTGGGCCTGATCGGCCTGGCCCAGTTCGCCCCCTTCCTGCTGCTGATCCTGCTGGCCGGCCACGTCGCCGACCGCTACAATCGGCGCAACATCGTCGCCCTCTGCCTGACGGCGCAACTGGCGTGCAGCCTGCTGTTGCTGGCGCTCAGCCACAGCGGCCTGAGCGTGGTGTGGCCGGTGTTCGCCATCCTGGTGCTGTTCGGCAGCGCCCGCGCCTTCATGGGGCCGGCCACCCAGGCCATGCTGGTCAACCTGGTGCCGCCGGCCAGCCTGGGCCAGGCGGTCGCGCTGAGCTCGTCGAGCTTCCACGTCGCCGTCATCGCCGGGCCGACCCTGGGCGGCCTGCTCTACCTGGCCGGACCGAACATCGTCTACCTGATCGCCGCGCTGCTGCTGTTGCTGTCGGTGGTGCTGATGTGGCTGGTGCGCGCCGCGCCGCAGGCCAGCAACCGCGAACCGGCCACCTGGCACAGCGTGCTCGAAGGCCTGCGCTTCGTCTGCTCGCGCCCCATCGTGCTGGGCGCCATCTCGCTCGACCTGTTCGCCGTGCTGTTCGGCGGCGCCACCGCGCTGCTGCCGGCGCTGGCCCACGACGTGCTGCACATCGGCCCGAGCGGCCTGGGCCTGCTGCGCAGCGCGCCCGGCATCGGCGCCGCTTTGTGCTCGGTGGCGCTGGCCTTCTTCCCGATCACCCGCCGGGTCGGCCTGTGGATGTTCGGCGGCGTCGCCGTGTTCGGCGCCGCCACCATGGCGCTGGGCGCCACCACCAGCTTCGTGGTCGCGCTGGCCGCGCTGTTGCTGATGGGCGCCGGCGACATGGTCAGCGTCTACATCCGCCACCTGCTGGTGCAGTACGAGACGCCGGACGCCATTCGCGGCCGCGTCAGCGCGGTCAACTCGGTGTTCATCGGCGCCTCCAACGAGCTCGGCGAGTTCGAGTCCGGCCTGACCGCCGGCTGGTTCGGCCTGGTGCGCGCCGTGCTGTTCGGCGGCGCCGCCACGCTGGCCGTCACCGGCGCTTGGACCTGGTTGTTCCCGGTGCTGACCCATATGGACCGCTTCCCGCACGACCAAAAAGCGCTGGACGCCAAGGAGCGCGACGCCAAAACGGCCTGAGGCGGCCGGTGTGCTGGCGGCGGCGAGGATGGTGGCGCGGATAATGGCGCGGACGATGGCGCCGGCAAACGGCCGGCACCGCGCCGCCAGCGGCACCGTCCGCACCGTCCTTGTCGCCGAGCAGCAATAGGCGCCGCCCCGCCCGCATTGCTTGTAAGATGGGCGCTAACCCACTTTCAGCGCCTGCCATGTCCGTTCCTATACCCTTCCGCAACTTCGTGCGCAGCCGTCCCCACCTGAGTCTGGCGATCGCGCTGGGCGCCGTGGTCAGCCCCTTCCTGCCGGCCGCCTGGCCCTTCCTGACGCGCCTGCTGGCGGCCTGGGACGTCGCCGTCTGGGCCTATCTGCTGACCATGGGCTGGATGATGATGCGGGCCGACCACGGCCAGGTCAAACGCGCCGCCGCCTTGCAGGACGAACGCTCGCCGGTGATCCTGGCGACACTGTGCGCGGCGGCGATGATGAGCTTGCTAGCCATCGTCTCGCAGTTGTCGGCCTTGAAGGACTTGCCGGACGGCGACAAGGCCTGGCATTACGGCTTCGTCATCGCCACCCTGCTCGGCTCCTGGTTTTTGGTCGGCACGCTGTTCTGCTTCCACTACGCCCACCTGTACTACCGCGACGACGGCGGCCACAAGCCGCTCGCCTTCCCCGACCAGCAGCTGGAGCCGAACTACTGGGACTTCCTCTACTTCGCCTTCACCATCGCGGTGGCGGCGCAGACCGCCGACGTGTCGGTGCACACGCGCACCATGCGCAAGGTGGTGCTGGGCCAGGCGGTGCTGAGTTTCTTCTTCAACCTGGTCATATTGGGGCTGTCCATCAATATTGCAGCGGGTCTGATTAATTCCTGAGTGGCTAGCTCGGCTATGCATTCTGGAGTACCGGCGGTGGCAAAAAAAAGGAGTAATATGAAGTCATGTGCACAGCGTTTCAACCAGATGCACATTGGCCGCGCCATGGCGACGCAAGCTGCGCCACGCGGCCCTCGAAGCAACTGCTTTGACCTGGGTTGGACGGGTTTATCTTTTTGTATAACCGGGAGTAAGCATATGCAGATCAAAGTCAACACCGATACCACCATCGAACATCATGCCAGTCTGGATGAACACGTGCAGACCGTCGTCGGCGCCGCCCTCAATCGCTTCGGCGAACAAATCAGCCGGGTCGAAGTCCACCTGAGCGACAAGAACAGCCAGAAATCGGCCGACGGCGACAATCGCTGCCTGATGGAAGCGCGGGTCGCCGGCTACCAGCCGATCGCCGTCAGCGACCATGCCGCCACGCTGCACCAAGCCATCGCCGGTGCCGCCGACAAACTGAAACGGGCCATCGACAGCGCCCTCGGCCGCCTGAACGACAGCAAGCGCCACACCCCGGCACCGGTCGCCGTCGAGGCTGAAGCGGAAGAAGAATAAGTCCCCCCGGCCGGCATGCCGCCGGCCCCTCACACGGAGCAGACAGCCGCCCCTCCCCGCCCACGCGGGGCCGGCGGCTTAGTTTTGTGCCAGCTGGCGCAGGTAGCGCAACCCCTGCAGGGCGCGCGTGCCGTACCACGACAGCATTTCCCCGTCGACCAGCAGGACCGGCTTGCCGATCTGTTTTTCCAGCGCGTCGGCGTGCGCCTCGGTGAAGCGATAGGGTTCGCTCGACAGCAGCACGCCGTCGATTTGTTCGAGCAACTGCGGCGACCAGTCGAAGCGCGGATAACGCCCGGCGCCCAAGGCCGGCACGCGCCAGCCGATCTGCGCCAGCATGTTGGCGATATAGGTGTCGGCCGACACGCTCATCCATGGGTCTTGCCAGATGCAATACAACATGGTCTGCGCCGGGCCGCGCGGCGCGGCCTGCAAGGCGGCGTATTCGGCGGCGAAGGCGGCGCACCAGGCCTCGGCCGCTGGCTCGGCGCAGAAGATGCCGCCCATCAGCCGCACCAGCGCCAGGTTGTCGAACGGCGTGTTGGGATGGGTCACCACAATGTGCGGGACGAACTCGGCCAGCGCCGCGACGGTGGGCTTTTCGTTCTCGTCGATGTTGACCACCAGATGGGTGGGCGCCAGCTTGCGGATCTTCTCGACGTTGACGTCCTTGGTGCCGCCCACCTTGGGAATCGCGGCCACCGTCTCGGCCGGGTGGATGCAAAAGCCGGTGCGCCCGAGCAACTGGCCGGCCAGGCCCAGTTCGCACAGCAACTCGGTGATCGAGGGCACCAGCGAGACGATGCGCGCCTGGGGCGCGGCCGCGTGCGCGGTGCCGATTGCGTCGATGAAACTCATGATTGCGTCCTGCGCTGGGATAACGGCGCTATTGAACCACAAGCGGCCCGCGTTGGCGATAGCGCGCCGATTCGTCTGCGATGCAATACGTTGTTTCCGTCGAACCATACAAATAGAGCGCACGTCACGTGCCGAAATCCAAGAAGAATATTATGAATAAATTAATAATTTAATGATAATATTTATGCTGCGATTTCTCAAATAGCCTTGTTTACCATTCATGACTTGAAGATAGGGAACAAAAAATGCGTATCAGAAAAGCATTCGGCCTGTGTCTAACTGGCCTATCGGGACTCTCCATTTCGTTCAGTGCGCAAGCGGACAGCAGCGACAACATCTGCTTTCCCTTATATCGCGATGCCGGGGCGATCCCGATGACGGCCAGCTGCAAATTTGATGCCGTTGGCGCGGATTTCGGATTGGGCACCTATTTCTGTGGAAATAGCCCACCGATTGATCGCTATTGCGGCGAGGTGCTGAAGAAAAATTCATGCGATGCCGATGTCGGCCACCCGATCAACAGCAGTAACGGCAACAAGCATTTGACCGAAACCGATTTCAACGGCACCGGCCTATTTCCGCTGACCTTAGAACGCTACTACGACAGCTCCCCTCGCGCGCAACAACAAGGCGCGCTCGGCACACTCTGGCGCTCAAGTTTGGACCGCAAAGTGAGGGCGCCGCGCTCAGACAAGGCACTCGTTTACCGCCCGGACGGTACCGTCGTTTTCTTCACCGGCAGTGTGGGAAACTGGTTGGCCGGCAAAGGCGTCACCGACGTGCTGAAGCAACTGCTGGACGCCGCCGGCCAGACGACGGGCTGGTCGTTTCGCGACGCGGCGTCGGATACGGTCGAAACCTACGACGCCGGCGGCCACTTGACAAGCATCACCGCGCGCAACGGACAACGGCAGACTTTTACTCTCAGCACCAATCTGACCCCATCCACCGTCGCGCCCAAAGCCGGCCTGCCCATCGCCGTAAGCGACCACTTCGGCAAAAAAATGACCTTGACCTGGGACAATGCATCCCGCCTGGCCACGCTCACCGACCCCGGCAACCATACCTACAGTTACGGCTACGACGCCGAAGGACGGTTGACCAGCGTCACCGCCCCCAGCGAGACGACGCCGCTGTCCAGCAAGCGCTACCTGTACAACGAGCTGGCCTTGACGGCGAATGTATCGATCCCGTCCGCGTTGACCGGCATCATCGATGAAAACGATAAACGGCTGGCGACCTATCATTACGACGCCGAGGGCCGCGCCGTCGCGACGGAATACGCCAGCGGCGTGGACAAATACCAACTGAGCTATGGCGTCGGCGCCACCACCATCGTCGATCCGTTGCAGACCAGCCGGGTCTACACGTTCAAAAAGGTACTCGGCGCGCCCAGGCTGACGGGCATCAGCCAGCCCGGCGGAGCGGGTTGCTCGGCGGCATCCAATACCATCAGCTACGACGGCAACGGCAACGTGGCGTCGCGCACCGATTTCACCGGCACGCAAACGATTTACACCTACGACTTGGTACGCAATCTCGAAATCAGCAGGATCGAGGCGGCCACCCTGCCGGAAGCGCGCACGATCACCACGGAATGGCACCCAAGCCTCAGGCTGCGCACCAAGATCGCCGAACCCAAACTACTGACCACGCAAAGCTACGATGCGGCCGGCAACCTCATCACCCGCACGCTGCAGGCCACCAGCGACGCCACCGGCGCGCAAGGCCTGAAACCCACGTTCAACGGCGTCGCGCGCAGCTGGACTTACACCTACAACACGGCCGGCCAGTTGCGCACGGCCACCGGCCCGCGCAGCGATGTGCTCGAGCGCACCACCTACACCTACGACGATGCCACCGGCCAGCTCGCCACGATCACCAATGCGGCCGGACAGGTCACCCGCGTCAACCTTTACGATGACGTCGGCCGCCCCACCGTGGTGACCGAGCCCAACGGTGTCGTCACCAAGCTCGACTACTATCCGCGCGGCTGGCTCAAAAGCAGCAGCACACTGGCGCCGGGCGCCGGCACGGGCGACACCACCGGTTACGCCTATGACGACGCGGGCCTGCTGAAAACGGTCAGCCTGCCCGACGGCAACACCATAAGTTACCGCTACGACGACGCCCAGCGCCTGACCGGCGTCACCGACAAGCTGGGCAACACCATCAACTACATCCTCGACAACAAAGGCAACCGCACCGAGGACACCGTCAAGGATCCGGGCGGCGTGCTGAGTCGCCAAACAACGCGCGTCTACGACGCGCTCAACCGCATGCGGCAACAGACGGGAGGTATGCAATGAAACGCCACGCCAGGCAATTGATCACCGCGCTGCTGGCCGCCGCGCTGGCCCCGGCCGCTTTCGCGCAGGCGCGGCAAAACAGCACCTACCGCTACGAATACGACGCCGAAGACAGGCTGACCCGGATCACCAACCCGCAGGCCCAGGCCAGCGACCACGGCCGTGACGGGCTGGGCCGCCTCAAGCAGCAGTTGGCACCGGCACCGGTGACCGGCGCCGCCCGGCCCGCCATCAAGCTGGGCTACGACGGGCGCGACCAGCTCACTTCGGTGGCCGATCCGCGCCAGCTGCTCACCACTTACACGGTGGACGGCTACGGCCAGAGCCGGCAGCAGACCAGCCCCGACACCGGCGCCACCGCCACCACCTTCGACGGCGCCGGCAACCTGCTGAGCCGCACCGACGCGCGCGGCAAGGTCAGCACCTACACCTACGACGCCCTAAACCGCCTCACCAGCCGCACCTTCAGCGGCGCGCCCACGGTCCAATACGAGTACGACGGCGGCGTCGGCGGTCCCGCCGGCGCCATCGGCCGCCTCAGCAAGATCAGCGATCCCGCCTCGCAAACCAGCTTTGCCTATGACGCGCGCGGCCGGCTGGCCAGCACGGTGCAAACGGTCTACCTCAACACCCCGGCGCTCGTGCGCACGACCCGCTACACCTATGTCGACAGTGGCCCGGGCACCGGCAAGCTGGCCAGCATCGCCTACCCGAGCGGCAACCGGGTCAACTACGGCTACGACACCGCCGGACAGCTGGCCGGCCTGACGCTCAACCCGGCCGGGACGGGCGGCGTCACCGATGGTGCCACCCGCATTGCACTGCTCAGCCAGATCAGCTACGCCCCGTTCGGCGCCCCGCAATCCTGGACCTGGGGCAACCACAGCGCCACCAGCCCCAACCTGTATGCGCGCCTCTTCGATCTGGACGGCCGCCTCGTCGCCTACCCGCTGGGCAACGCCGCGCGCAACGGCCTGCAACGCATCGTGCGCTACGACGCCGCCAGCCGCATCGCCGCGTTCGAGCATACGGGCGGCGCCTCGGCATCGCCCGCGCCGGCCAGCTTCGACCAGCGCTTCGGCTACGACAACCTGGACCGCCTGACCAGTTTCACCAGCAACAGCGGCACGCAAGGCTACGGTTACGACGCCAGCGGCAACCGCAGCACGCTCAGCTACGGCGCGGCCAGCTACAACTACGTCACGTCGCCTGCCAGCAACAGGCTCGACAGCACCTCCGGCCCCCTCCCCGCCAAGCGCTACGACTATGACGACGCCGGCAACCTCATCCGCGAGCTGAACACCAGCTACACCTACCGGGACTTCGGCCAGCGGGTGCAGATGTGGCGCAGCGCCACCGACAACGCCAGCTACGAGCATAACGGACTGGGGCAGCGGATCAGCAAGCGCAGTCCGTTGCTGGCCAGCGGCGCCAACGTCTACGCCTATGACGAGGCGGGCCATTTGCTGGGCGAATATGACGCCGCCGGCGTGGCGCTGGAGGAAACTGTCTACCTGGGCGACTTGCCGGTGGCGGTGCTCAAGCCCGGCGCGCCGTCCGCGCCGAACATCTATTACGTGTATGCGGACCAAATCAACACCCCACGCGTGATCACCAGCGCGGCCGGCAACGCAATTGTCTGGCGCTGGGATGCCGCCGATCCCTTCGGCGTGGCCCATCCGCTAGAGAACCCCGGCGGCGGCGCTGCCTTCGTGTACAACCTGCGCTTCCCCGGGCAGTTGTTTGACTTCGAGACGATTACCCATTACAACTACTACAGGGATTACGATCCGCAGACCGGGCGGTATGTGCAGAGCGATCCGATTGGGCTGGCGGGGGGCATCAACACATATAGCTACGCGCTCGGAAATCCGGTCAAGTACACGGACCCTACCGGTAGATTTGTTCCGCTGGTGATCGCCGGAGTTTGCGCTGCCGGCGGATGCGAAGCAATCGGCGGCGCGCTTGCTGGCGCGGCAATCTGGTGGGGCCTTAACCACAATAAAATGAAGGGCCCGATTCGCAATGATTCCGAGGGCGAGAAAGTTTGCCCACCCCGACCAGATTTTGATTGGAATGATCCATCAGTCCCGCCTAAAGGCCCAGATGGCACGGAATGGCCGTGGCGTGGCCCGGATGCTCCGGGAGGCCCTCGTGGAGGGTATGTGAACCCAAGTAACCCGGACCAAAGTGCTCATCCAGACTTAAATCATCCAGCGCCAGTGGGCCCGCATTGGGACTTTACTGATCGTAAAACTGGTGGCTGGCGCATATACCCCGATGGTTCAGTAAGGCCAAAATAATGGATAAAATCGTTTCGATATCGTTACCAGTCGATGTGGCGTTGGAATACATCCAAGACGTTTTCCACGATGCGGGCGCGTCCGGCAAGGGCTCAGAGGACTATACACTAGCACCAGAGAACATATTTGCCCTTGCACCCGAGAGTGTCGATAGCAGTCAACTGTTGGATTTTCTTCATGGAGGGGTTTTGGAGCCCATGCCGAAGGTTTTCGACGGTCGAACATTAGTTCAATGTGTCCCGTCTACGGTCGAGATTGCGGCCAAAATTGTATGCGAACAATTAACGCTATCTGAGCAACCTGCGTTATGGCTGCACGAAGCTCTTCTGACGCAAGAGGAGCTAGGGGCAAGGAACTTGCCGCATGTATCCGTTGACGGAGCGATTTACCTCGTGTTTACTGGCAGCTTTGATTCAAGCCGTGTTGCAGAGTTAATTCGGTACAGCCAACAAAGCTGGCATTTTCTTGCTTTCGTCGTTGACGGCACGAACACCCCGGGCTCCGTCGCTGAACTTATTCGTGCCGCCAAGTTTATCTTGATTGGTGCTTATGACGGGGAAAGTTTTCTGTACCTCGATGGCCCCGCGCAGGTGCGCACCAGTGCCGACAAACGTACACGAACGGAGCAGTGAGGTAAGAGTTGGCCGCGTCAACGTCAGTTGACGTGGGCCGTATCCCGTTCATATCTTGCTCGTATCCTGTCGTAGTCTATTCGTATCTAGTCGTATCCCGTCTGGGCTGCTGAAAAATCCACTGGGGTACGAAAACCCCCGCAAGACACTGTGGTGACGGGGTGCGCGGGGAGTCCCCGCAGCCCCCTCCAATTCCTCACACATCACGCAACCCTCCGGGTTGGCCAGAAAGCCCGCCGTTGCAGGCTTCCCACGTATGACACTATCTCATTCCGCGTATGACGCTACCCGCCAAAAATGACCATACCGCCCGCCGTTAGGGGCGGTCTTTGTTAAACACGGGCGGTGCTGCTCTTCTATTTTAAATAAAAAAAGCCGCCCCCAACCCGCCCAATTTAAGAATAGATGACGTGACGTATGCTTATAATTAAAAAAATACGGGACGAAAAGTTTCTTATTCTTCTATGGGTTCTCATTCCTGCCCTCATAATTAGCATTTCTTCTTATGGTTTTTTCATCGGAGATGTAATGGGGGGGGTGCTGTTAAGTTTTTTACCTGCCGCCTTCATTACCGTTATTTCCGTTGCGGCGGCGTTGTTTGCTAAAAAATCAGTATTCAAGTTGGCCCGATATGTGTGGTTGACGGTGAATCTTACGGCGTTGCTTGTCGCGACGTTATCGGCAAATCGCCCCATTGCAGACGCAGTGGAAGGTGCAGAGACGCTTTTGGCTTACGCAATGTTAATTCTGTCTTTTCCTTTTGGCCTTCTGGTACCGTACGTAATAATGATAAATTTCTTTGTTTTGAAAAATTCAAGTGGCATTGCCAGCTTGTGCGGCATGTGGTTCGGCTTCTTCATGGTTGGTTATATTCAATGGTTCTTGCTTTTCCCGCTTATAATTAATAAGATCCGGCCAAGATAATACAACTACACAGGGATTATTCTACGCAAACCGGGCAATCTACCGGACTTAACGAAACTTGACTTCTATAGCTTATCCAGACTTAAATCATCCTAGCCCAGTGGGGCACATTGGGATTTCACTGATCGTAAAGCTGGCGCCTGGCGCATATATCGCAATGGTTCAGTAAGGACTAAGGGCACTTCGAAAACCACCAAATTGTCGCTCCGCATCGGCGGACCGCCGCGTAGGCGGGAACCCATGCTGAGCCAATGGACATGCGGGGTATAGATTCCCGCCTGCACGGCGGTCCGCCGATGCGGAATGACGGTTTTTCCAGATTTCCATAAGGCGGGCACCGCACACAAAATATTACAAAGGTAAAGTCCGGCCGGCTGCCGGCGGCGCGGGGATTGCGCTATGATCGACGTTCAGCTTGCTTGTAAGAACGTTGTTATACGTTTTTGAAAGATTACCTTGAAACAGATCTGCACCTTCGGCGCCTCCAATTACCGCATCGGCGACCTGCAACTGCTGCGCGACTCCGACGACGAGGCGGCCATCGCCAAGCTGCTGGCCGACTGCCCCATCGTCCGGGTGGCTAGCGGCGAGGTGGTGGCCGACGCCAGCCGCGCCCGCCTCTACATCGTGCTCAGCGGCGCGCTGGCGGTGGCCGCCGACACCCGCACCGGTATGGCCGACGGCACCGTCAGCAAGGTCTTGCCGGGCGAGAGCGTGGGCGAACAATCGGTGCTCGACGAGGAGGCCAATTTGTCGTCGATCAGCGCGCTGGAGGACAGCGAGTTGCTGCTCATCGAAGCCGAACTGGTGTGGCAATTGATCGACGAGTCGAACGCGCTGGCGCGCAACCTGCTGCGCCTGCTGTCCTTCCGCATCCGCGCCGCCAACGCCCAGTTGCGCCGGCGCCAGAAGCTGGGCGAGTTCTACCGCCAGTTGTCGATGATCGACGGCCTGACCGGGCTGTACAACCGGGCCTGGCTGAACGACCTGCTGCCGACCATGATCGCCACCGCGCACGGCGCCGGCACGCCGCTGGCGCTGATCATGATCGACCTCGACCACTTCAAGAAGTTCAACGACCAGCACGGCCACCTGGCCGGCGACGAGGCCTTGCGCGCCGCCGCCCACGTGCTCAGCGGTGCGCTGCGGCCGACCGATTTCGCGGTGCGCTACGGTGGCGAGGAGATGATGGTGCTGCTGCCGGACACCAACAGCAAGGTCGCGCTGCTGGTCGCCGAGCGGCTGTGCGAGCGCATGCAGAACGCCGTGGTGTTCGGCGACATGCGCCTGCCGCTGCCGCATATCACCGCCTCGCTGGGTGTGGCCAGCCTGCGGCCGGGGCAGGACGGCGAGGCGCTGATCGCGGTGGCCGACGCCGCCCTCTACCGCGCCAAGGACCAGGGCCGCAACCGCGTGGTCACCGAGCCGGCCGCGGCGGCGAATGAGTGAATGGAAGCGCGGCCGAGCTGACTGAGCGGAGCTATGGCCAGCCGGCGGCAAAGCGGCTAGGCGGCCTTGGCGAAGGCGACGCGCGCCGTGCTCTTGCCGCCGGCGCTCGCGCTCACGCCGAGCGTGCTGCCGGCGCCGGCTGCCGTGTCGGCCGCCGCGTCGTCGCCGGCCGGCTTGGACTTATGTGCCGCCAGGAAGTCGGCATAGCCCTTGTCGACCAACTCCTGGGTCTTGTCAATATTGCTGGCGATGCCGCCGCCCAGCACGTTCAGGCCGCGCAGGATGCCGCGCGCCTCCGAGAAGCCGGTGGCGGAACCGCCGCGTATCGTGTCTAGGAACTTCTGCAACACCACGTCCGGGTCCTCGCCCGGATGCTGCTGGCGGAAGGCATCGTAAAAAGCCGTCGACAAGGCTACAATGCGGCCCGCCGTGCCCTCCGGCGTGTTGTCTTGCGACACCGCGTTCTGGATCGCGTTGTCGCCGAACTGGTCCTTGAGCGCCTCGTTGACGCCGGTCAGCGCCGACTTGAGCAGCAGCGCCAGCGGATCGTTGCCGGCGCCGATGGACACCGTCAGCGAGGCCTGCACGATGGAGGCGTTGAGCTGCCCTTTGGCCTTCTGCACGGCGCTCAGGCCGCTGTCGTCCTTGGTTTTGACATTCTCTGTGGCCGGGGCGGCCGGGGCCGCCGTGGCGGCGCCAGCAACGGCGCCGACGGAAACGGGATTTGACACGATAGCTCTCCTTGGTCCAGCATTCTGTGCGAGCATACGGGCGGCGAGCGCCCCCGGCCGGAACAGAATTGCAATAATTATAATAACGGCAGAAAATCAGAAAACTGTAGCCCTTTTTTTAGTGAACTCATGAGCACCCATACCTTCCTCTGGCACGATTACGAAACCTTCGGCGCCCAGGCGCGCCGCGACCGGCCGGCCCAGTTCGCCGCCATCCGCACCGACGCCGAGCTCAACGAGATCGGCGAGCCGATCATGTTGTATTGCCAGCCGGCAAATGATTTCCTGCCCGACCCGCAGTCCTGCCTGATCACCGGCATCACGCCGCAGCAGTGCCTGGAGCTCGGCGTGCCCGAGCACCAGTTCGCCGCCACCATCGAGCAGGCCTTCGCCAAGGCCGGCACCATCGGCGTCGGCTACAACACCATCCGCTTCGACGACGAGATCACCCGCTTCATGTTCTGGCGCAACCTGATCGACCCGTACGCGCGCGAGTGGCAACACCAGTGCGGCCGCTGGGACCTGCTCGACGTGGTGCGCATGACCCACGCCCTGCGCCCCGAGGGCATCGAGTGGCCGCTGCGCGAGGACGGCAAGCCCAGCTTCCGCCTGGAACACCTGGCCGCCGCCAACGGCCTGCTGCACGAGTCGGCGCACGATGCGCTGTCCGACGTGCGCGCCACCATCGCGCTGGCCCGCCTGATCCGCCAGAAGCAGCCCAAGCTGTTCGACTTCTGCTTCGCGCTGCACAAGAAGGACCGCGTCGCCGACGAGATCGGCATGCAACTGGCGCCCGCCCTGCGCGCGCCCTTCCTGCACGTGTCCGGCATGTTCCCGACCGAGCGCGGCTGCCTCGGCCTGGTCTGGCCGCTGGCGCAGCACCCGTCGAACAAGAACGAGGTGATCGTCTGGGATTGCAGCCACGACCCGCGCGAGCTGTTCACGCTGGACGCCGACACCATCCGCACCCGCATGTTCACGCGCGCCGACGCGATGCCCGAAGGCATGACGCGGCTGCCGGTGAAGAGCATCCACCTGAACAAGTCGCCGATGCTGGTGGCCAATCTGAAGACGCTGACGCCGGCCATGGCGGCGCGCTGGGGCATCGACCTTGAACAAGGCCGCGCCAACGCCGCGCTGGCGGCGGCCGGGCCGGACATGGGCGCCGTCTGGGCCCTGGTGTTCCAGCGTCCCGCCGCGGCCGAGTCGCTCGACGTCGACGAGGATTTGTACGGCGGCTTCGTCGGCAACAACGACCGCCGCCTGCTCGACTCGCTGCGCAAGGAAAGCCCGGCCAAGCTGGCGAGCCTGCGGCCCTCGTTCGACGACCAGCGCCTGCAGGAATTGCTGTTCCGCTACCGCGCGCGCAACTTCCCGCAGACGCTGAGCGAAGCCGAGCAGGCGCAATGGGAGGAGCACCGCGCGGCGCGCCTGTTCGACGGCGCCGGCGGCGCGCGCACGGTCGACCAGTTGTTCGGCGAAATCGACCACCTGCAGGAGACCGCCGACGAGCGCGGCGAGGAGATCCTCGGCGCGCTGTACGACTACGCCGAGATGGTGGCGCCGGCGCGCTACTAAGCGCCGGCGGCAAGACAAAAAAATGGCCGGGGCGCGCGTGGCGGCCCGGCCATTTTCACATCAGCTCAGCAACTCAGCCGCGGTGCAGATTGATCGCGTCGCGGGTTTCCAGCGCCACCCGGCGGGCGGCGGCGGCGAAGTCCTCGCCCGGCTGGCGCGCGGCGTACAGAATGGCGCGCGAGGAATTGATCATCATGCCCATGCCGTCGGCGGTCTTGCCCGAACCGACGGTGGCGGCGATGTCGCCGCCCTGGGCGCCGATGCCCGGCACCAACAACGGCATGTCGCCGACGATGGCGCGCACCTGCGCCAGTTCCTCCGGGAAAGTGGCGCCGACCACCAGCGCGCACTGACCGTTGCTATTCCACTTCTCGGCCACCAGGCGCGCCACGTGCTGGTACAAGGGCTTGCCGTCGACCTGCAGGAATTGCAGGTCGGAGCCGCCGGCGTTCGAGGTGCGGCACAGGATGATCACGCCGCGGTCGCTCCACTCCATGTACGGCTCGACCGAGTCGGAGCCCATGTAGGGGTTGACGGTGACGGCGTCGGCGCCGTAGCGGTCGTAGGCCTCGCGGGCGTACTGGCGCGCGGTGGCGCCGATATCGCCGCGCTTGGCGTCGAGGATCAGCGGAATGTGCGGATGCTTGGCGCGCAGGTAGGAACAGATGTTCTCCAGTTGGCGCTCGGCGCCCAGCGCCGCGAAGTAGGCGATCTGCGGCTTGAAGGAGCAGGCCAGGTCGGCGGTGGCGTCGATGATCTCGGTACAGAACTTGAAGATGCCGTCCGGATCGTTCTGGAACTGCGGCGGCAGCTTGGCCATGTCCGGGTCCAGGCCCACGCACAACAGGGAGTCGTTGGCCGTCCACGCGGCAGACAATTTATTAATGAAATTCACGACACACCCTTCTATTCAGTTGCAAACCCTCCATTGTACCGCGCCGGCCGCCGACCGGGCCGGGCGGCCCGGGCGGTGGACGGAATCGGCGCGACGCGAACGCCGGTCGCCGCCCGGCTGAGGTATATTCAAGGTATCTTATTGCGGGAGTCAGCATGTCCACCACCTTGCCACCGAATTCCTTCTGGTCGCGCCTGCTGCGGCTGAGCCTGTTTGCCGGCCTGCTCGGCGCCCTGCTGTCGGGCTGCGGCTACAACGATTTCCAGAGCCGCGACGAGGCCAGCAAGGCGGCCTGGGGCGAGGTCGTCAACCAATACCAGCGCCGCGCCGACCTGATTCCCAACCTGGTCAACACCGTCAAGGGTTACGCCAGCCACGAGAAGGACACGCTGGAGGCGGTCACCCGCGCCCGCGCCGCCGCCACCAGCTTCCAGATCACGCCCGAGGTGCTGAACAACCCGGCCGCCTTCCAGAAGTTCCAGCAGGTGCAGGGCGAGCTGTCGGGCGCGCTGTCGCGCCTAATGGCGGTGTCGGAGAAGTATCCCGACCTGAAGGCCGACACCAGCTTTCGCGACCTGCAGTCGCAGCTCGAAGGCACCGAGAACCGCATCACCGTGGCGCGCCAGCGCTACATCGTCACCGTGCAGGAGTACAACATCCTGGCGCGCAGCTTCCCCAGCAACCTGACGGCGATGATGTTCGGCTACCAGGTCAAGCCCTCGTTCACGGTGGAGAACGAAAAGGCCATCTCGACCGCGCCGACCGTCAATTTCGGCAAGTGATCCGATGAAGCCGCCGCCGCTGCACTCCCTGGCGCTGTTGCTTGTGCTCTGGCTGGCCGCAGGCCTGCCGGCGTCGGCGCAGCAGTTGCTGGCGGTGCCGGCGCTGAGCGCCCACGTCACCGACCAGGCCGGCATGCTCGACACCCAGCAGCACGGCGCGCTGGAAGCCGTGCTGGCCGACTACGAGGCCAAGACCGGCAGCCAGATCGCCGTGCTGCTGGTCAAGAGCACGGCGCCCGAGGCCATCGAGCAATACAGCATCCGCGTCAGCGACGCCTGGAAGCTGGGCCGCAAGGGGGTCGACGACGGCGTGCTGTTGCTGGTGGCGAAGGACAATCCGCCGGCCCTGCGCCGCCTGCGCATCGAGGCCGGCCGTGGCGTGCAGGGCGTGCTGACCGACGCCCAGTCCAAGCGCGTGCTGCAGGACGTCATCGCGCCGCACTTCCGCCAGAACGATTTCTACGGCGGCCTGGTGGCCGGCGTGGGCGCCATCAGCACCTTGCTGAACCAGGAGAAATTCCCCGCCGGCGGACAGAATGCGGCGCCCGGCGAGGCGGAAAGCGACCTGGTCCTGTGGCTGCCGCTGCTGTTCTTCGCCGCTCTGGTGGCGGTGGCGCTGCTGCGTTCGCGCGGTGGTCCGCGCGTGGCGCGCGGCAGCTGGGGCGCCGGCGCCAAGGGCGTGCTGCTGGGCGCCGTGCTCAACGAGCTGAGCCAATCGGGCCGCCATGGCGGCGGCTTCGGTGGTGGCGGCGGCGGCGGCGGTGGCTTCTCCGGCGGCGGCGGCGGTTTCGACGGCGGCGGCGCCTCGGGGAACTGGTGATGAGCGAGCAGATGAACGATACGAACAATCCCAACGATACCAACGATACAGCACGCGATCCAAGCAGCGCCGCCCTGTTCGGCCGCTGCGCGCGCGCCTGGCGCCACCTGTGCAGCACCACCGGCGCCGGCCGCCGCGCCTTTCCGCCGGCCACCTTGGCGGCGATCGAGGCGGCCATTCAGGCCGGCGAGCGGCAGCACCGCGCCGAAATCCGCCTGATCGTCGAGGCCGCGCTGCCGCTCGCGGCCGCCTTCGACAATGTCTCCAACCGCGCGCGGGCGCGCCAGTTGTTCGCCCAGTACGGCGTATGGGACACCGAGGAGAACTGCGGCGTGCTGGTCTACATCAACCTGGCCGAGCACGCCGTCGACATCGTCGCCGACCGCAACGTCGGCCGGCTCGTCGCGGCCGCCGACTGGCAGGCCGTCTGTGCCCGCCTGACCGAGGGCTTCGCCCGGGGCGACTTCCACGCCAGCACGCTGGCCGCGCTGGCGCAGCTGAACGCGCTGCTGCAACGCCACTTCCCGGCCGACGGCCCCCGTCCCAACCAGTTGCCCAACGACGCCATCATCCTGTAGGTTAGAATCCGCCATCGCAACAGGGCGCCACAAGCGCCCTCAACCCTCGCTAGGAAGACCATCCGATGAAACTATCCCAACAAGTCGCCATTGTGACCGGTGCCACCCAAGGCATCGGCCTGGCCTGCGCCAAACGCCTGCTGGCCGAAGGCGCCAGCGTGATGCTGGTCGACATCAAACCGGAGGGCGCCGCCGTCGCCGCCGAACTGGGCGAACAAGCCCGCTTCTTCGCCGCCGACGTCAGCCAGAAGGCCGATGTCGACGCCATGGTGGCGGCCACCTTGGCCGCCTTCGGCCGCATCGACATCCTGGTCAACAACGCCGGCGTCACCCACGCCGCCGATTTCCTCGATCTGACCGAGGACGACTTCGACCGCGTGCTGCGCATCAACCTGAAGTCGATGTTCCTGTGCGGCCAGGCGGCGGCGCGCGAGATGGTCAAGCACCAGCGCGGCTGCATCATCAACATGTCCAGTGTCAACGCCGAGCTGGCGATTCCGAACCAGGTGCCCTATGTCGTGTCCAAGGGCGGCATCAACCAGCTGACCAAGGTGATGGCGCTGAACCTGGCGCCGTTCGGCGTGCGCGTCAACGGCATCGGCCCGGGCACCATTTTGACCGAGTTGGCCAAGCAGGCCGTGCTGTCCAGCCCCGAAGCGCGCAACACCATCCTGTCGCGCACCCCGCTGGGCCGCTGCGGCGAACCGGAGGAGGTGGCCGGCATCGCCGCCTTCCTGGCCAGCGCCGACGCCAGCTACATGACCGGCCAAACCATGTACGTCGACGGCGGCCGCCTGGCGCTGAATTACACGGTGCCGGTCAAGGACTGAGAGTGGGAGGAAGATGAGGAGAGGTTCGTGGAGATATTCGCAAAACATATGTCTGGTATCCGAAACAACAATTAGACATATATGTGGCGGCGCAGCATAATGCACCTGTCTCCACTATTCTCCTCCAAGAAAATAGTTTTAAGCCCGCTTTAACCAGCGGGCTTTTTTTTGTCCATTTTTCGGCGCCGGCCGTTTCCGCCGCCAGACCGGGTGCGCCGCGCCGCCGTCCCGGCTGGTCTTTGCGCACTGTCATAACAGCGTCATATTGCCCCCTTATACTGATTCACATCTGCGGTACATGCAACCGATGTGCATGACCACAGGCAGGTGCGCCGGGCCAGTTTCGGCGCACCACTCCCCTTTCTCCGGCGCCGCTGCCGCAGCGACGCCAAGCACCTCTCTCTTGACCCATAACCGGGTTTTTTAGCCCGCTATCAACAGCGGGCTTTTTTTGTCCGGCGAACATGGTATCGTTCGCCTCTTTCGTTTGCCCGGTTCATCATGCGCACCCTGCTCAGCCAATTATTCCTCACCGCCAGCCACGCCAAACTGCGCTACTGGAGCGCGATGGTGTTGTATCTGCTGATTCTGATCCTCGGCTCCATTCCCGGCGCCCGCAGCGACATCGGCAACGTCGCCTCCGGCCTGCTGCTGCATTCCTGTGCCTACGCCGGCCTGGCCTTCCTGGTCTTCACCGGCGGCAGCGGCGCGCCGGCTTGGCGCGCCGGCAAGGCCCTGCTGACCATCATGCTGATGGGCGCATTGGACGAGTACGTGCAGAGTTTCTTTCCCTACCGCCACGGCGCGCTGTCGGACTGGCTGGTCGACTGCAACGCCGCCCTGCTCACCTCGCTGCTGATGTGGGCGCTGTGGCGCCGCTACAAGGTGCTGCCGGCGGCCTGATCGAGGCGCCGCCGGCAGTCCTCAGCCGTGCGACAAGCCGTCGTTGAGGTCGGCGCCGGCCTGGCCGCCATTCGCCGCCGCGTCCTTGCCGTCGCCAAACTCCAACTTGCTCTGGGCCTGGTCCAGCGCCAAATCCAAACCGATCCGGCGCAGGATGGTGCGGGTCTGGCGTCGGCTGTCGGCATTGCCCGGCAGACCAATCGAGCGCTGCGCATCGAGCCGCATATCCAGCAGCTGCTCGGCCTTGGCCAGGCGCACCAGCCCCTGCAGGGCCTGGCCAAACACATGGCGCTTGTGCGCATCCAGCTGCTCGCCGTAGGTAGAAACAATTAATTCCTCAATAATATTTTCCGTTGCTCGCATCCGCATCATAGTGCCCCTTGGATTTCGACCGAACGATTATTGCTTGCTCACAGCCGGATTCTTTTGAGATTTATCAACTGTTTCGTTTTAGGAATGAAATTGCCTGCCTGTCAAAGATTGCAGGCCATTCCGACAAGCGTGCTCAACAGATTTTCGATTTGATTTAGCTCAATGCACAGGCGAAGGCGACAGAACAAAAACGACGCATTTTTCTCTTATATCAAGTGGACGTTTTTCCGTGAGGAAGACGGACGACGGTAAGGACTTTATTCAACTATTTGATTGAATAAAATGCGTGGGCAAAACAATCAACCTCGGGAGATCGGCATGAATATTCAACAACGTAGGGCCTGGCTGGGTGCGGCATTCCTGCTGGCCGTCAGCGCCTGCAGCACCGACAGCAACCGCTACAACAACAGCTCCACCGACAGCACCACGGACGGCAGCACTCTCAACAGCACCAGCAGTGGCACCACCAGCAGCTCGGGAACGGGAACGGGAATGGGGAGCGGCGGCAGCGCCGGCAATACCAGCGCCACCGAGACGAACAATGGCATGGCAGGTGGCACCGCCGGCATGGGCGACCAGCCGCGCAGCAGCGCTCAAAGTGCGCAGAGCACACCGGGCACGCCTAACGTTCCCGGCATGACGCCATCCAGCAACGTGGCGGCATCGTATGGCGCGGTGCAGGCGATCGACCAGATGCAAAGACAGGATATTTCGGCCGGCACGATCGGCGCGGCGGCGGCCGGCGGCGGCATCGGCGCGCCCACCGACAAGGTCTACCGCATCACCGTGCATCTGGACGACGGCAGCAACCAGATGGTGGTGGTCGACGCAATGCCGAACTACAAAATCGGCGACCGGGTACGCTACAGCAATGGCGTGGTGGAGCGGTATTGAGCAAGGCCGCGGCAGCGCCGTCCGCCGATCGGCCTCAGTAGCTCGGCTCGGCCTCAGTAGATGCGTTCAACCTCGTAGCCTCGGCGTTTGAGCAATTGCGGCACGCTGTTCTCGCCGAGCAAATGCAGCAGGCCAACGCCGACGAAGGGCCGTTGATCGTGCTGCATGATGCGTTCGATGGCGCTGACCATTTCCGGGTTGCGTTTGCCCAGCAAGGTTTCCTGCAAAAAACTCGCCGAAATCGTGGGGCCGCTGGTCAGGTCGCGCCACAACGCGTTCATGCGCGGTGCGTCGGCGGCACTCCAGGCGTCGACCAGGTTCTGCGAATTGCGTAGCGCGCGGCCATCGTCCAGGTCGGCGAGGTTTTCACGTAGATACTGCTCCTGCTGCCGGTCGTCCAGCGAGTCGAACAGGGCCAACTGATAATCGGCGCTCTCCAGTTCGCGCACCGTCTTGTCCTGGCGCTTGGCGGCGGCCAGCAGGAAATATTCAACCCCCTGGCCGCGTTCCAGACCCTGCCCCTCCAGTTGCATTCCGACCAGAATGTTGGCCACCAACCAGGGTTTGTACTGCTCCACCGAGCGCAGCGGTAGACCGGCCTTGGTCAGCGCCTGCACCAACTGGCGCAGCGTGGCCGGTGCCAGATGGTGGACGATACTGTCGCCGGCCGGATAGCGGCCATGCTTGTCCAGCGCCTGCTGGAAGGGCAGATTGTCGCGGATATCCAGCTCGATGACCAAGGCGCCGGCGTCTGCCAGCGCGCGGGTCACCTCGGGTTCAAGGGGAAAGAAAGCCTGCTTGCCGACATGGATGGTGCCGAACAGATAGGCGCTGCGGCCCTCGTGGCGCACGCGAAACAACGCGCCCCGGCGCTGTGGCACATCCGTCGTCTCCAGCTCGATGGGCACCGCAAAGGCCGCCGGACCGCCCGGCACAGTCATTTCCACCGCGCCCGCCGGCTGGCCAAGCAACAGGAAAAATACGGCGCATAAAGAAGAGCGCAAGGCGGAGCGCAGCGGTAATGTCGAGCACATACAGTTTCCCCTGCCGGCGGCGGGCGCACGCTGGCATCGAACAGCTTGGATGAATGAGAATAAATTGGAATAAAAGAAGGCCGCAGAATGCGTTACCGTTTCCAATGGTAAAGCATGATGCGGCCTCGGGGAATGGTTTTATCGATTACTGGCGATTTTTAAAAATCGATTACAACATGAAATAATTACATCAATTGGCAATAATATATCGACGAAAATTGCGATATTCAAATCAATGCTTGTTGATTGAATCAGATTTTGCCGTCGCCAATTCCACCAGCACCGCCGTATACATTTGCAGATTCAACAGCAGTTGTTTCTCGGTAATGAACTCGTGCTCGGAATGGCCGCTGTAGACGGTTCCCGGCATGGCCGGACCGAAGCTGACGGCGTTGGGGAACAGCCGCGAGTTGGTGCCGCCGCCGATGGAGATCGGCTTGGCGTCGGCGATGCCGGTGTAGTGGGCGAACACGCCGAGCAACGTGGCCAACTGCGGCGCGTCGTCGCGCACCCAGGGATCGCCGATTTCGGCGCTCAGGCGCGCCTGCGGCATGCGCGCGTTCTTCCACACGTCGAAGGCTTGTTGCACTTCGGCCGACAACGCGGCTTTGCTCTTGCCGCGCGGACGGCGCAGATTGATGTTGAGCTCGATCCCCTCGGCGGTCTGCTTGAGGACGGTCGGCGCCACCGTCATCGGCCCCATGAAGCCATCGCTGTAGGCGATGGCGCCGAAGCGCTCGCCGGTCAGGCCGGTGCCGACCATGTCGTTGAGAAAGTTGACCATCGCGGCGGCGGCCGTGCCGTCCCAGGGCTGCACGTTCAGCGCGTCGGCCAGCATGCTGATGGCGTTGAGGCCGTCCTCCGGCTTGGACGAGTGGGCGGCATGGCCGCGCGCCACCACGGTCAGCTGTAGCCGATCGCGCAGGAACTGGTAACGCATCCCGGCCTGCCCTTCGGCGCGGCGGCGGATCGCCTGCTCCAACTCGGCACCGGCGGCCTCGATGACGGCGCTGGCATCCTCCGGAATCTGGCTGCCGAAGAAGCCGCCCTTGAAGGCGGCCAGGCGGGCCGCGCCGGCCGGCGCCGAGGCCGCGCTAGAGGTCAAAGCCGAGGCCGGCTGTAGCGTTGGCGTTGGCGTCGGCGTCGGCGTCGGCATGGTCACGGTCAACGCACCCCAGCCCTTCTCCGCCACCACCACCGGATATTCGGCGTCGAGCGTGATGTTCATCTGCGGCGGCTTGTGCTTGGCGAGGAAGGCTTGCAACGGCGCCCAGTCCGACTCCTCGCCCATGTAGACGTACAGCTCGATGCGCTTGCGCAGGCCCGGCTGGCGGTCCTTGATCGCCTTCATCGCATACAGCGCGGTGGCGATCGGCCCCTTGTCGTCCTCGGTGCCGCGACCGAGCAGGCGGCCCGGCTCGCTGACACGGTCCAGCACGAACGGCGACTTGGCCCACTTCGACGGGTCGACCGGCTGCACATCGCCGTGGGTGATCACGCCAACCCGTTCGCTGCCCTTGCCCAGGCCGATCACCAGCACCATGCCGTAGTCGTGAAAATCGAAGCCGAGACGGCGCGCCTGCTCGCGCAGATAGCGCTTGAAACCCTGCTGCTGTGGATTGCGCTCAAATGGAACGGCCGGGTCGGCCACCGTATTGAAACTGACCATGCGCTCCAGGCTCTCGACGACGTCGTCGCGATAGGTCGCCAGCGCGTAGTCGGCGGTGGCCAGGGCCGCCGCGCCGGGTGGCGCGGCCGAGGCGGCGAGCGGTGCCAGCAGGACGCCGGCGAGCAGGGGCAACAGCGACGATACGGCGAGTTTCTTCAGCATGGGAGTCGGCAAAGCTTATCAAAAAGAAAGGCTTTCGAGGATAGCACAGCCCTTCTTTTGACGTACTCAGCGGTAGTTGGCCATGATGTGCTGCACCGCGCCATCCCTGAGCAGCTGGGCGATCGCGGCGTTGACCTCGGCCAGGCTGGCCTGGCCGCGCGGCGACACCGCACACTGCCCCAGATAGTGCTTGACCAGCAACGGCGGGTGCACCTGCAGCCGGCTGCCGACTTTCTGATGATAGTCCAGCGAGCTTTGCTGGGTGAGCACATGGTGCATGCGTCCCACCGCCATCTTGCGAAAATTGCTTTCGTTCGAAGGGCCGTCGTCGCGCACGAAGGCGCCGCCCAACGCCTGCTCCAATATCGGATAGGTGTAGCCGAGCACGGTGGCGATGGGCTGGCCGGCCAGCTCGGCCAAGGCGTGTGGACGTGCTGCCGATACCTGGGTCACCAGCACCTCGCTCATCGGGAAGAAGGGCTCGCTCCAGAGAAATTGTCCCGGCAGCCAGGCCGGCACATACATGCACAACAGGTCGGCCTGGCCGTCGTTGAGCGCCAGCGCGATGCGCTTGCGCGGCAAGGCGAGAAAGCGCGGCGTCTTGCCCATTTTCTGCGCCAGCGCGCGGCCCAGTTCCATGTGTATGCCGCCGGACAACTGCCCGCCATGGAATTGCGCCATCGGCATTTCCGTGCCGGTGTCGACCAGCACCACCAGCTCGCCCGCCTGTGTGCGATGGACAGCGGCGGCGGCGGCGGCGGCCGATACTGCCAGCGGCCAGCCGGCGGCGCAGGCCAGCAACAGCGCCAAGGCGCCCCTGCGGCGGCGGCCGGGCGGCGCGCGGTGATAGTGATCGGTGTGCATATGCGTCCTGGCCCGGCTTCCATCCATCCCAAGCGGTGCCACGTCGGCGCCGCATGCACCAATTATAAGCGCAGCGCCGCCCGGTGCGCTCGACTCACTGGCAAACCGATACCCACATCTTGACCAGGGCCTTCATTGAAAGCGGCCGCAACGGCCCGATATGTGGGCCATGATCCCATTCTCCATCCTCGACCTGTCGCCGATCGCCGAAGGCAGCAACGCTTCCGCATCGCTCCGCAACACCCTCGACCTGGCGCAGCACGCCGAACGCTGGGGCTACCAGCGCTACTGGCTGGCCGAACACCACGGCATGCCCGGCATCGCCAGCGCCGCCACCGCCGTGGTCATCGCCCACGTCGCCGGCGGCACCTCGACCATCCGGGTCGGCGCCGGCGGCATCATGCTGCCCAACCACTCGCCGCTGGTGGTCGCCGAACAGTTCGGCACGCTGGAAGCGCTGTTCCCCGGCCGCGTCGACCTGGGGCTGGGCCGCGCCCCCGGCTCCGACCAACTGACCGCGCGCGCCCTGCGCCGCAACCTCGACAGCGACGCCGACGCCTTCCCGCAGGACGTTCAGGAACTGCAAGACTACCTGTCCGACAACCCGCGCCAGCGCGTGCTGGCGGTGCCCGGGCGGGGCGCCAAGGTGCCGCTGTGGATCCTGGGATCGAGCACCTTCGGCGCCCAGTTGGCGGCCCACCTCGGCCTGCCGTTCGCCTTCGCCTCGCACTTCGCGCCGCAGATGATGCTGCAGGCGCTGGAGCTATACCGCAACAACTTCCAGCCCTCGGCCCAGCTCGACAAGCCGTATGTGATGCTCGGCTTCAACGTGTTCGCCGCCGACAACGACGCCGACGCGCACTTCCGCGCCAGTTCGATGCAGCAAGCCTTCGTCAACCTGCGCAGCGGCCGCCCCGGCCAACTGCCGCCGCCGCGCGCCGGCTACCTCGACCAATTGGCGCCGCCGGAACGCGCCATGCTCGACGCCGTGCTGTCCTGCTCGGCCATCGGCGCGCCGGCCCGCGTCGCCGAACAGCTGCAAGCCTTCATCGCCCGCACCGGCGCCGACGAGCTGATGATCACCTCGCAGATCTTCGACCACGCCCAGCGCCTGCGCTCGTACGAGATCACGGCCGAACTGCACCAACAGTTGGCCTAAACAGTTGGCCTGAGCGCGCCGCCGCAGCGGCAAGGACCGCAAGGATGGCGACAGCGGCAACATCGGGGCCGCACGGCAGCGATTTGCCGGGCCGGTTAAAATAGCCTGCTACCGAACTCAGGAGCACGCCTTGACCCAGCCGCACACCCAACGCGCGCCCCACCCGCAGCCGCAAGATTCCCACACTACTTCGGCGCCGGCGCCGGCGCCGGCGCCGGCCGACATCGCCCCCGGCATGGTCTGGTTGCTGGCCATCGCCAGCGGCCTGATCGTCGCCAACCTGTACTACGCGCAAACCCTGGTCGGCCCGATCAGCCGCGCCACCGGCCTGACGCCGGGCGCCGCCGGCCTGATCGTCACGCTGACGCAAATCGGCTACTGCCTCGGCCTGCTGTTCATCGTGCCACTCGGCGACCTGCTGGAAAACCGCCGACTGATCTTCACCGCCCTGCTGACCTCGGCCGTGGCCCTGCTGGCCGCCGCCTGCACCAGCAGCGCGCCGCTGTTCCTCGCCGCCGCGCTGTGCATCGGCCTGGGCTCCGTCGCCGCCCAGGTGCTGGTGCCCTTCGCCGCCCACCTGTCGCTGCCGCACACGCGCGGCCAGACGGTCGGCAAGGTGATGAGCGGGCTGCTGCTCGGCATCATGCTGGCCCGCCCCGTCGCCAGCCTGGTGGCCGACGCCTTCGGCTGGCACAGCATCTTCGTGCTGTCGGCGCTGGGCACGGCGGCGCTGGCCTTCGTGCTGCGCCGCAAGCTGCCGCTGCGCCAACCCGACTCGACCTTGCGCTATCCCGCCCTGCTCGCCTCGATGTGGCATCTGCTGCGCGCCACCCCGGTGCTGCGCCGCCGCGCCCTCTACCAGGCCTGCATGTTCGGCGCCTTCAGCCTGTTCTGGACCACCGTGCCGCTGGTCTTGGCCGGCCCCTACTTCCGGCAGAGCCAGACCGGCATCGCCATCTTCGCCCTGGTCGGCGTGGCCGGCGCGATCGCCTCGCCGATCGCCGGCCGCCTGGCCGATCGCGGCCACACCCGCGCCACCACCGCCGTCGCGCTGGCGATCGGCGCGCTGGCCTTCGTGCTGCCGCTGTTGCTGCAATGGGGACGTGTGGCCGACCTCGGCCTGCTGGTGTTGACCTCGATTCTGCTGGACATGGGCGTGTCGGCCAACCTGGTGCTGGGCCAGCGCGCCATCTTCTCGCTCGGCGCCGAGGTGCGCAGCCGCTTGAACGGGCTGTACATCGCCATCTTCTTCGCCGGCGGCGCGCTCGGCTCCTCGCTGGGCGGCTGGATGTTCGCCCAGCACGGCTGGCGCGGCGTGTTGTGGAGCGGACTGGCCTTCCCCACGGCGGCGCTGCTGGGCTATGCCAGCGAGTTCATCGGCAAACGCAAATAGACGACCGCGCTCAGTGCGACCACAGCCGCACCTGGCCCTGCAAGGACACGGTGCCGTTGATGTTCAGGCTGCCCAGGTTGCCGCTGACGGCGGCGTTCGGATCGGTCTGCACGCTGAGCGATTCGAAGCCGAAATTGGTGTAGTGCACATAGCCGGGCAGACCGATCTGGATGTAGT
This sequence comes from Rugamonas violacea, assembly GCF_016461825.1. Lineage (GTDB taxonomy): Bacteria > Pseudomonadota > Gammaproteobacteria > Burkholderiales > Burkholderiaceae_D > Rugamonas. The sequence goes on from NZ_JAEMNU010000083.1 coordinate 177,289, forward strand.
CGCCGCCACCGTCGCCGCGCTGCTTGACGCCCAGGCTGACGGCGAACATGTCGACCACGCCGCGCACATTCTTGATGACCACATAGCGCGTCTGGCCGTCGCCGTTGAAGCCGAGCGAGAGCCGGCTGTCGCTGACGGCGCCGACCAGGGTCGGATCGTTCAGCACGACGTGGGCGGCGAAGCTGATGCCGTCGCCGCCGCTGACCTGCGACAACTCCGCGTCGTCCAGCGGACGCAGCGGCTGCCCGGCCGCCCGCGCGCCCAAGCTGCCCAACAGCAGCATGGCGGCCAGCGCCGTGCGAAGGAAAGTGGCGCCGCCCATCTCAGCGCCTGAACTTGATGTCGAGATACTGGATTTGCATCGAACCGATGCGCGAGGAACCCAGATCCACCGTCGGCTGGCCCGGGCTGCTGAAGGAGATGTTGTCGATCACCAGGCCGCCGGCCGGCGCCGCGCCGCTGCCGTAGCGCGCGTCCGGCCAATCGATGCCGATGTGCAGGCGCGGGCCGGTCTCGTCGGTCAGCGCGTTGATCACCGCCGGCTGCGCCGCCACGTCGGCGATGGCCCACGGCGTCTGGTTGAAGTTGCCGTTGGCGTCGACGCCGCCCAGGTGGATGCCGCTAAGGGCCATCTGCTCGCCGCTGTTGTCGCGGCCGCGCGGCCGCAAGGCCAGTTGGCCGACGTCGAGCCGCAGCGCGGCGCCGAAGGCGACACCGTCATTGACCTGCGGCGTGGAAAACTGCAGCCCGCCGCCATACATCACCACATCGCTCATCACCACGCTGCCGTTGCCGCGCGCGATGCCATCGGCGTTGACGCCCCAGTCGTAGGCGAACTGCCAGCGCTGCTCGCCATTGCTGTTGAGCGGAAAGGCCAGCTTGACGACGTCGGCCAGGCCGGCCGCGCCGGCGACGATGTCGAGCCGGTAAGGGTCGGAAAACGGCAGCGGATTGTCGCTGCGCGCGGCGGCGAAATTGTCGACGTAGACGCTGGCGCCGAGCGCCGTGGTGTAGGTGACGCGGGCGTCGCCGCTCATGGCGAAGCCGTTCAGGTCGAAGCTGACGCCGTCGCGCCCGCGCACGTTCGACAGGGCGCCGTCGCTCAGCGCCTCCATCGCCAGCGCCGCCGGCGCCGCCACGCCGGCGCCGACGCCGACAAGCAGGCCGAACGCGACCAGCAGCGCGGCGCGGCGCGGTACTAGAGAAGTGCGTGGCGCAGTGCCTGGCGCGCGCATGCTCAGCGCACCTTCGGCAGGTTGGGCGGCACCAGGCCGTTGGTGCTGATGGCCTGCAACTTGTCGCGCCAGTTCAACCAAATGCCGGCCTGCGCCATGTCGGGCATGGTGGTGGTGCCGGACGGCGCCTGGAACTGCACGCCGGTTTTCAACGCGGAAATCCAGAAGTCGCGGCTCGGTCCGCTGGCATCGCCGGCCCGCACGCCGCCCAGTTGCGCCAGCGGCAGACAGGGCGCGGTGCAAGCGCCGTCCCAGCGCTTGCCGCCGCCCAGCGTGTCGCTGCGCGAATCGAGCAGCAAGGCGCTGCCGTCGGCCGCCGTGGCGCCGACCTGCAGCGAGCCGGACAGGGTGTTCAATTTGAGGCCGATGTCGCCGCTGATGGCGTCGAAGCCGAAGCGCATGCCGATCACTTCGCGCGTCGCGTTGTCGGCCGCGCTGCGATAGACGAATTCAAAGTACGGGTTGCTGATGTGGACCAGGCGCTGCGCCTCGCCGGCGTCGCTGCGGCCGAACTGCAGATAGGGCATGTCGATGTCGGCGCCGCCGCCGTTGCGCGCGGCGTAGTTGTACTCGCCCAGGCGCATGTTGCGGAAGTTGGCGCTCAGCGAGATGTCGGCATCGAGCGCGACGCGGGTGAAGTCGAAGCCGCCCAGGCTGCTGTTGTTCATCGCCAACAGGCCCTGGCCGCGCGAGTTGGACATCTCCTCGTCGTTCAGCGGCTGGAGTTGCGCCCAGCTCGACGGCATCGCCAGGGCCGCCATCAACAAGGGCAGCGCGTGCAGCGCGCGCGGCAAACGCCGCGGCGACAGGCGCGGGGTGCGCGGGACGGCAAACCGGCCCGGCGGGAATGGGGTGATTGTCATGGTCGTTTCGATCGCGCAGTGGGCGAGCGTTCTGCGCCCGCACGGAGGGATGACAGGCCGCCGGCATCGCCGGCGGCTTATCGGTCCAGGCGGGAGCGGCCGCGGGCGCGGCCGTCCAGCCCGGACCTTCAGACGATTAGTGCGCCCAGATCCAGACTTGGGTGCCGCGCAGATCGATCTGGTTCATCGCCATCGAACCGTAGGAAGCGGTGCTGTGGCCCATCTTGATCGAATCGACCGAGACGTTCAGCAGTTTGCCGGCGGCCACTTGCACGTCGGCCGGGATGGCGATCTGCACCACGTCGCCGCCCGATGCCGCGTTGTAGAAGGTGCCCGGATTGGTCACACCGGCGGCGCCGGCGGCTTGCAGGAAGGAGTTGCGCGACAGGATGTCGATGCTGGCGGCGATCAGGCCGTTGATTTTGATGCCGTTGAAGCTGACCGAACCACCACCCAGGCCGTTGGCGTCGACCGCGTCGGTATCGGTGTAGACGAAGGAATCGATCTTGATGTTCAGGTTGGCCGCGATCGACACGCCGTCCTGGCCGCTGACGGTGCTCAGCTCGGCGTCCTGGATCGGGGTCATGGCCGAGGCGGACAGGGCCAGGGTTGCCAAGGCTGCTGCGACTGCGGTTTTGATGATTTGCATGGTGTCTCCAGAATTTGGTTTTGGTTAATTGTTATGGTGTTTTTTTCAAGACTGCGGAGCCAGTGTAGGGTCCGCTTCGCTGCCGGTCCAGCGTGCTGCGCTGACTTTCGCGGCCAACCATCAGGCCTGGGAAGCCAGCGCAGCCTTAGCCGATTAGTGCGCCCAGATCCAGACTTGGGTGCCGCGCAGATCGATCTGGTTCATCGCCATCGAACCGTAGGAGGCGGTGCTGTTGCCCATCTTGATCGAATCGACCGAGACGTTCAGCAGCTTGCCGGCGGCCACTTGCACGTCGGCCGGGATGGCGATCTGCACCACGTCGCCGCCCGATGCCGCGTTGTAGAAGGTGCCCGGATTGGTCACACCGGCGGCGCCGGCGGCTTGCAGGAAGGAGTTGCGCGACAGGATGTCGATGCTGGCGGCGATCAGGCCGTTGATTTTGATGCCGTTGAAGCTGACCGAACCACCACCCAGGCCGTTGGCGTCGACCACATCGGTATCGGTGTAGACGAAGGAATCGATCTTGATGTTCAGATTCGCCGCGATCGACACGCCGTCCTGGCCGCTGACGGTGCTCAGTTCGGCGTCCTGGATCGGCGTCATGGCCGAGGCGGACAGGGCCAGGGTTGCCAGGGCTGCGGCGACTGCGGTTTTGATGATTTGCATGTTTATCTCCAAGAATAGTTGTATGAGTGCGAAGGTTGATTTGCGAATTACCGTCTTGCTCTTATGTCACGGCCGCCCCGCCCTGGCCCCCGATCGGGGCCCTGCCGCCAGGGATTCCCCCCTGGAATTGCCGCCGGTATCGGCAATCCTGGGACTGCGTCGCGCCGGGCCGGCCTGCCGTGAAAATCTTAATATTTGGATATTAATTAAATTAATCATAGGGGCCGCTCTCCACCCCGGTCTAGCCTTTCGCACTGACTTGCAAAGCCAAGCACTTGGCCTTGGGAGCCACACAGAGTGAGCGCGGTGTTGCGCCGCTGTTGCTTGCGTTAGCATAAGTTTTGAAGGTTTTCTAAAGGTTTTCTTAGAGCTTCCTTTCTAAAAAAACAGATGCCGGGCCGAAGCAAAGCATGCGTTAATAAATAACAAAAAAATAAGAAGTGTTGTCGGCCTAATAAAGCACGACCGTTCTATTCATATAAAAAATGGAGACAAGATGATCACAGTATTCGGGCGCCACGCGTCCGGGGCGGGCGCGCGCCGCGCGCCGTCCCGCCCCCTCCTCGCCGTCCCGCGGCCGTCGTGCGGCGCCACCGGCCGCGCCGCCTGATCCCATGCTGATGCTCCTGCTGGGCGTAGTCGCCGCCATCATTGGCGGCGCCGGTGTCATGTCCCGACACGAACCGCTGGACCGTCCGAAAGGGCAGTTCGAGATGCCGCAAGCCATGCTGGGCGGCGGCCAGTACACCCAGAGCGTGGCGCTGGAACCGTTCTCCGAATTGAAGTACCGCCACATCGTGCGCCAGGCCTTCGACTACAGCTGCGGCTCGGCCGCGCTGGTGACCATCCTGACCTACCACCTGGGCCTGAAGGTCAACGAGCAGCAGGCCATGGAGGGCATGCTGGAAAAGGGCGAGAAGGAAAAGATCATCGAGCGGCGCGGCTTCTCGCTGCTCGACATGAAGCGCTACGTCGCCTCGCTGGGCGTGACCGGCGCCGGCTTCAAGGCCGACATCAAGGATCTGCTGACCCTGGACCAGCCGGCCATCGTGCCGATCGACTATGCCGGCGCCAAGCACTTCGTGGTGCTGCGCGGCATCCGCGACGGCGTCGTCTACATCGCCGACCCGTCGGCCGGCAACATCGTCTTCTCGCTGTCCGAATTCGCCGGCCTGTGGGACAAGAACACCCTGTTCATCATCTCGCCGGCCAAGGGCCAGAGCGCGGTGGCCCGGCTGGCCCTGTCGGACCGCGAACTGGGCGTGGTCGACATGGACCGCGTCAGCAACCAGGGCCGGCTCGACGCCCTCAACCACGCCAGCCACCTGCTGGAGCGGGCCGTCAACTCCGGCACCACCGGCACCTGGATGCACCGTCAATAATTTTTGCAGCGTTCACTTTTCTCCACAAGGATCCCGCATGACTCTTCGCACTCTGCCCGCCGCTGTGAAAGCTGCATTCGCATTGACGCCCCCCCTCGCGGCCACGCTCGCGGCCACCCTCGCGGCCGCCCTGCTGGCCGCGCCGGCGCTGGCGCAAACCGCGCCGGCCGGCGCCCCGGCCGCGTCGACACAAGACGGCAACACCGCCAAGCCGGCCGACGCCGCCGCCGCCCGCGACGCCCTGGCCAAGAAGGAGGGCGAGGGCGACCAGAGCGCCCTGCTGAAACAGACCCTGACCGCCGTCGACAAGCAATACTCGCTGATCCGCCGCAGCCAGTTGCAGGTCAGCTACGACCTGAGCTACAGCTACATCGGCCAGGAGAAGATCGTCACCGACCTGGCCGGCGGCGGCATCACCCTGTTCGACATCGAGAACACCAGCGCCCACACCATCACCAACACCCTGTCGGCCGACTACGGCCTGCTCGACAATCTGACCGGCAACGTCACCCTGCCCCTGATCTCGAAATACTCCGAGTCGCGCGGCAACAGCGGCCTGTCCAACTCGCTGGGCGACATCGGCCTGGGCGCGCGCTGGCAGCCCTTCGAGGCGCACCGCGACACGCCCAACATGACCGTCACCGGCAGCATGCGCCTGCCCAGCGGCCGCAGCCCGTTCAAGATCGTCGCCGGCAGCGGCCAGGCCACCGGCGCCGGCGTCACCTCCTTCACCGGCGGGCTGAACGTCAACCGCATCGTCGACCCGGTCGCCCTGTTCGGCTCGATCAACGTCACCGCCAGCCTGCCGGCCAAGAACCTGTGGCAGGTCAACGGCACGCGCGTGCTGACCCGGGTCCAGCCCGGCGCCTCGGTCGGCTTCGGCCTCGGCTTCGCCTACGCGCTGTCGTACGGCATTTCGACGACGATCTCCTTCCAGGAAGCGATCTCGGCCGGCTCCAAGCTGAGCTTCGCCGACGGCCTGAAGGTCAAGACGGCGATGCAGACCTCGGGCATCCTCAACCTGGGCCTGGGCTACCGCGTCTCGCCCAAGACCACCGTCAACCTGTCGGTCGGCATCGGCCTGACCGCCGATTCGCCCAATCTGACGGTGGGCCTGAATCTGCCGCTGGCCTTCTAAATGCGCGCGCGCCCCACCGCCGCCGGCCGCGCCGGCGACCGCGCCAGCGCGCCGGCCAGCGTGGCGCCGCTGCGCCTGCTCGCCGTGGCGGCCGCCGCCGCCGCCGTGTGCGCGGCGCCGGCGCCGGCGCGCGCCGCGCTGACCGAAAACCTGACCACCAGCGTCACCGCCATGGCGCTGGGCAACGCCGTCACCGCCGATCCGCCCGGCATCGACTCGATCCACTTCAACCCGGCCGGCCTGGCCCGCCTGACCGGCGACAGCGAAAGCTTCCACGCCTTCGGCGCCTCGATCCGCTCGGCGTCGAGCTTCCACGCGCCGCCCGGCTTCGACGTCGGCGGCTGGACCAACGACCCGACCAGCGGCCAGAGCGGCGGCCCGGTGCGCCAGGGCATGTACGTGCCGGCTTACGGCAAGCCCGGCTGGCGCCTGCCCGGCGTCATCATCCCCGGCATCGGCATGTCCTGGAACAAGGCCGGCTCGCCGTTCACCTTCGCCACGCAAAGCTATATGTCGCAGGCGATGAGCCTGGACCGCACCACCGACATCAACGACCCGGCCCAGTTCGGCGGCCGCCAGGTGCAACTGCAGCGCCTGGTGTACGTGGCGCCGTCGGTCGGCTACAAGTACTCCGACACCTTGCGCTTCGGCGTCTCGGTGCCGATCGCCCACTCGGCCTTCGTGGTCGACACCAATATGCGCTTCCCCAACGAGCTGCTGGGCGTGTTCGGCAAGCTGCAGCAGGGCTGGTGCCCCGAGGACGGCGGCAACATCATCGACACCTTCGGCTTCGGCGTCTGCGGCGGCGGCAAGGACGGCATGGTCAGCCCGTTCAAGAAGGCCGCCCACATGCGCCTGGAGATGACGGCGCCGTTCGACCCGACCATCAACCTCGGCGTGCTGTGGGAGCCCAGGCCCTGGTTCGCGCTGGGCGCGGTCTACCAGGGCGGTTCGAAGACCAGCTACAGCGGCACCTATGTGTTCGACACCGAGCCGATGCTGCGCAACTTCGTCCAGGGCCTGAACGCCAGCCTGCTCGGCCCGATCGCCGGCGCCGTGCTGGGCTTCCCCTCGTCGATCCCGGCCCAGCAGAAGGGCAACTTGAGCGCCACCATCCCCTTCCCCTCGCACCTGCAGGTGGGCGTCAAGCTGAAGCCGATCAAATACGTCCAGCTCAACGTCGACGCCAGCTACGCCAAGTGGGGCGAGTGGAAGGAGCTGAGCTTCCAGTTCGACCAGAGCGTCAAGCTGCTCGAGGTGGCGCGGCTGTACGGCATCCCCAATTCGAGCAAGCTGACCATTCCGCGCGGCTACAAGAGCGTGGTCAACTTCGCCTTCGGCCTGCAATTGTTCCCGACCGAAAAGCTGACCCTGCGCATGGGTTACGAGCCGCGCAAGAGCTCCATCCCGGCCAACAAGATCGACCTGATCGCGCCGCTGCCCGACACCAAGCTCTACGGCCTGGGCCTGAACTACAAGCTGAGCCCGCACAGCGACATCAGCATCAGCGGCTCCTACATGGTCGGCAAGTTCAACGTGCCGGCCAACACCGACTGCAACCTGAACTGCAACACTTTTTTGAACGTGATCTACAACCCGTATGCCGGCCAGGATGTCTCCGGCGACATCCGCGTGCGCTATATGGGCGTCAACTTCACCCACCGCTTTTGACCCTGGCAGCATGGCCGGGCACGCCGCCCGGCCGGATTTTTATAGGAGTGTAAGCAATGTCCGCAGCAAACCAAGCCAAGACCGCCGTCCTCATCCTCGCCTTCTGCGCCGCCGGCCTGGCCGGCGCCGCCGCGCCGGTGCCGCCGGCCAAGCAGGAGCTGGTCAACAAGATCCTGCAACTGTGGCGCATCGACGCCATCGGCCAGACCATGCTGCAGGCGCCGGTGGCCGACGCCGTGCAACAGGCCCGCGCCATGCTGCAGGGCCGCGCCGCCGCCGACAAGCGCGACGCCGCCATGAGCGACGTTGTCGCCGAGGCGAAAAAATTCATGGAGGAGGCCAGCCCGATCACCGTCGGCAGCGCCGACAAGCTGATCCCCTCGACGGTGGCGCCGTTGCTGGCCGAGCGCTTCTCCGAGGACGAGCTGCGCCAGCTGATCGTGATCCTCGAATCGCCGGTGAAGAAGAAGTTCGAGTCGATGGTGCCGGAGATGCAAAAGCTGCTCGGCGAAAGCGTCGCCAAGGATACCCGCGGCGTCATCGACCCCAAGCTGCAAGGCCTGAAGGAGCGCATCGGCCTGCGCCTGCGCGCCGCCGTCACGCCTTGATGCCACACCGCCCCACCGCAATGCAGCAACAGCGCAACACAGCAGCACAGCCGCGGCGCAGTCCGCGGCCCGCGTTTAGTCCAACCGCAGTGGTGACATACAGGAGGTCCACCTTGTCTACGCACTTCACTGAACCATCTTCGGCGCGCCCCTTCCGCCCCACCGCGGAGGACGCGACATGAGTTATTCATCGGCACTGCACCTGGTGCGCGGCGTCAAGTCGCGGCTGGCCCTGTCCGGCGTCGAGGCCGAGGCGCTGTTCGCCGAAGCCGGCCTCGACGAGGGCGACGGCCTGGCCTGCGACGCGCTGACCCTGTCCGACAAGCTCAGCCACCTGTGGGAATTGCTGGTGGAAAAATCCGGCGATCCCCTGCTCGGCCTGAAGATTTCCACGCCGCACCGGCTCGGCTGGCTCGGCGTGATGGGCCAGATCATGCTCGACTCGCCCACCGTGCAGAGCACCATCGAGCGCTGCCACGGCCACACCCGGGTCGGCATGCTGCTGCCGGGACGCCAGCGTGTGGTGCCGCAACAACGTTACGACTTCGTCTGGTGCGTGCTGCTGCGCACCCTGCGCTGCGCCGCCGGGCGCGACGACGCCACCCCGGTGGTGGTCGAGTACGCCTTTCCACAACCGGCCAACGCCCAGGTCTACAGCGAAACCTTCGGCTGCCCGGTCAAGTTCAACATGCCGCACAACGTGATGGAGTTCTCCGACACCGAGCTGGTCATGGCGCTGCCCAACCAGCCGCTGGAAAACGGCGACGGCCGCCGCGCGCTGGCCAGCCTGGCGCGCGCCGCGCCGCCCTGCTTCACCACCAAGGTGCAGTCGATGCTGGCCAGCCTGCTGCCGAAGGGACCGCCGCACCGCGACGAGGTGGCGGCCAACCTGATGATGAGCGAGCGCACCCTGCAGCGCCGCTTGGCCGAGGAAGGCACCAGCTTCACCAGCCTGGTCGACGACACCCGCCGCGAACTGGCGCGCCAGGCGCTGCGCAGCGGCGAACTGTCGCTGAAGATGCTCAGCTTCCAGCTCGGCTTCTCCGAGCCGAGCGCCTTCTACCGCGCCTGCAAGCGCTGGTTCGGCATGGCGCCGTCGGACATCGTGCAGATGGCGCACCAGCCCGGTCCGCCACCGTTGTTGACGGCCACGCCGCCAGCGCCGCCGGCAACGACTGCAGCACCGGCGCCCGCCGCATCGCCCGATGGCCTGCGCCACAAGCTGATCGCCTGAACACACGCCCGAACACTTTGTAGCCCAACCACCACAACCGGAGTCCGCCATGGGATGGCTGTCACATAATCACCACAAATCGATGTTCGGCCAGCTGCTCGTCAGGAAGAAGCTGATTTCGCAGGAGCAGCTCGACGCCGCCATCGAACACCAGCGCAAGACCGGCCAACGGCTGGGCGACATTTTCGCCGAGTGGGACATCATCACCCACGAGCACGTCAACGACATCCTGCACACCCAGCGCAACCTGCGCCTGGCGGCGGCCATCGCCACCTCCCTGCTGGCGCCGCTGGAAGCCTATGCCGTCGAGGCGCTGCCGGCGCTGACCATCACCACGCCGGTGCTGCTGACCAAGCAGCAGTCCGGCTTGCAAGCGCTGACCGAGGACGAGATGAGCGACACCGCCGCCCAGGGCATGAGCGAGGATCTGGTGGCCCACGTCAAGGAGCAGATCAAGCACAACGGCGTGGCGGCGGTCGGCGACATCGCCAAGATCGTCAACCCGGTGCTGGGTTTCCTCGAATCGGACGTGAGCATGAAGAACGTCGTCTACGATCCGAGCAAGGCGGCCGCCACCATCAACAAGGACGGCTCGCTGACCCTGAGCCTGCCCACCTCGATCGGCGAGATGAACTTCCAGAACATCCGCATCAAGGGCACCGACGGCCCCAGCTTCGGCAGCATCGCCATCAAGGGCATCGACCTGAGCGGCACCGTCATCACCGTCGCCTTCCACCACTGACGCCATGAACCGCCCACTCTCGCGTCTCGCCCTGCGTGCGCCGCCGAGCCCGTCCCGGCCGCCGTCGCTATGGCCGCTGCTGCTGGCCATCGCGCTGTGCGGCGGCCGCGCCGGCGCGCAGAACGCCGCGCCACCGCCCTACATCGCCCACGAGCGCCTGTCGGAGGAGCAGATCGAGGTGATCGAGCTGAACCGGCCGGCCCTGCCCGGCAAGTCCTTCGCCGCCGCCACCATCATCGACGCCCCGGTGCCCAAGCTGTGCGCCATCGTGCAGGACTACCCGGCCTACGCCGCCTACATGCCCAACACCAAAAGCGCGCAGGTGGTCGCCGCCAACGAGCACAATGTGCTGGTCGACATGACGCTGGAACTGCCGTTGGGAAAAATCAAACGCTACCGTTTGCAGCTCGACGCCAAGCAACGCGGCGCCACTTGCCAGTTGAACTGGAAGCTGGTGCCGGGCGAGCTGAAGATAGAGGACACCATCGCCGACACCACCGGCTACTGGATGTTCAGTCCGCTGCCGCTCAATCCGGCCAAGTCGGTGGTCGAGTACGTGGTCTACGCCGACCCGGGGCCGGTGCCCTACGGCCTGGGCTGGATCGTCGACATGATGAGCAAGAAGAGCCTGCCGCGCACGCTCGAAGCGCTGCGCGGACAGGCGAAGAAGATGTAAGCGGTGGCAGGCTGCACTGTTAGCTTGCAGAAATTGACAACACGGTCAGTACGCTTTAGTATACAAGTACCACTCATCTCTCGCGGCGTCATTCAGTTGGCTCTTGCTTGAGACGGAGAAGCCGCTCTATTGGGCGGCTTTTTCACATCTACAGGGAGTGAATCTGTGCCAACGAGCCGAGCAGCCGTCAGGAGGACAGCAGTCTACATTGATGGCTACAACTTGTACTATGGGCGGTTGCGGGGTACAAAATTCAAGTGGTTCGATGTTGTTCAGTTCTTCGAGTCCTTGCTTGTTCAGCGCGATCAGAACGAGGTGCTAGAAAAAGTAATTTTCTTCACGGCACCCGCGTTAGCTACCTTCGCGACACATGGTGTCGCTTCCGTTGAAGCTCAATCGGCCTACCATCGTGCCTTGAAGACTTTGTATGGCGACCGCGTTGAAATGGTCTACGGCAATCATTCGTACGATAAGAATGGCTCATTGATAGCTGCCTTCGTCGAGGGACAGCCGCATGACCGGAGCAACCGGGTTAGAGTTTGGAAATTGGAAGAAAAGAAAACCGACGTCAATCTCGCTATCCGGATGTATCGGGATGCCAACAAACGGCTCTACGACCGCGTTATTTTGGTATCGAACGATAGCGATGCCGAGCCTGTGCTTGAGGCGATACGCGAGGACTTTGGCAGTATTATGATTGGTGTCGTTGCCCCTATTCGCCCTCCTGTTCATGGGGCAACAATACATCGCCGTCTTAGTGGTTCGCTTGCACGTCTCGCACACTGGACTATGAATAATCTGAGCGATGATCAACTGCTTCAGGCGCAACTTCCGAGCCTCGTGCCGACCAAGAAAAAACCAATTCGGAAACCGGCGCATTGGTAGTCGACGGCACGGTTCATTATGATGTTCGCCTGCACGGCCGCCGCGAGGCGGCCGTTTTCATTGCAAAGCTTACTTGGCGGCGCGCACTTTGCCGAAGGCGTCGCCCGCCTTCCAGGTCGGCATCGCCGGCGCGTCGGCGACACGGCGGCCCAGGTTCAGTGTGAACTGCGCCTGCTGCGTCATGCCCGACAAATCCCAGCTGGCATCGTACTCGTCGCTCACTTGGTGGTAGCGCGCGGAATAGGCGTCGACCAACTTCTTGGCGGCGGCCGGATTCTTCACGTAGTCGTGGCCCGCCTCGATCGAGAAGGCCGGCACGCCGCCCTTGGCGAAGTTGAAGTGGTCGCTGCGGAAGTAGCCGCCGGCCAGATCGGGCTCGGCTTCGGAAATGCGCATGCCCATCTGCTTGGCGGTGGCTTCGGCCATCTTGCCCAGCTCGGTGCGCTCGCTGCCCTGCGTGCCGATGTCGCGCGTCACGCCGACGAAGTTCAAGCTGTCCAGGTTCAGGTTGGCGGCCGTCTTGGCCATCGGCCACAACGGCGCCGTGGCGTAGGCGGCGCTGCCCAGCAGGCCCTGCTCTTCGGCGGCGACCCACAGGAACATCTGGCTGCGGCGGGCCGGCGAGTGCACCGCCTCCTTGGCCATGGCCAACAGCGCGGCGCTGCCGGAGGCGTTGTCGACGGCACCGTTGAAGATGGTGTCGGCGCCCGTGCCTTGCTTGCCCAGGTGGTCCCAGTGCGCGCTGTAGATCACCACTTCGTCCTTCAATTTCGGATCGCTGCCGGGCACGATGCCGGCCACGTTGAACTGCTCCAGCAGGCGCACGGCGGCCTTCATCTCGCCGCTGACCTTGGCGGCCAGCACCACCGGTTTGAAGTCCTTGCGTTCGGCGCCGGCGCGCAGCGCGTCCAGGTCCTGGCCGGCGGCCTTGAACAGGCTGCGCGCGGTGGCGTCGGTCATCCAGCCATGCAGGCCGCTGCCAACGGCGCCCTCGGCCAGCTGGAAGCGTTCCGGACCGGCCCAGCTGTTCTGCACCACGCTCCAGCCGTAGGAGGCGGTGGCGTCGGTGTGGATCAGCAACACGCCGGCGGCGCCACGCCGCTTGGCTTCCTCGAATTTGTAGGTCCAGCGGCCGTAGTAGGTCAAGCCCTTGCCGTTGAAGCGGTTCGGCTGCTCGGCGGTCGGCTGCGGATCGTTGACCATCATGACCACCACCTTGCCGCTCACATCGACACCCTTGAAGTCGTCCCAACCCTCTTCCGGCGCGCTGATGCCGTAGCCGACGAAGACCATGCCGTTGTCGAAACTGTGCACCGGCTTGGCGTCGCCCGGCGCCCAGACCCAGTCCTGGCCGAAGCTCAGCGGCAGCGTCTGGCCGCCCGCTTCCAGGTGCAGGGTGCTCTCGGCCGGGGTCGACTTGACGCCGGCGATCTTCACCGACTGGCGGAAACTGTTGCCGTTGGCCGGCTTCAGGCCCAGGGCCGCCGCCTGCGATTCCAGGTAGGCAACGGTCAGGTCGCCGCCGCGCTGGCCGGTGCCACGACCTTCCAGCACGTCGTTCGAGAGGAAGGCCAGATGGGCGCGCAACGGCGCTTCCTGCACCACCGGCGCGGTTTTGCCTTGCTGGGCGTGGGCGGGGAAAGCCAGCGCCAGGCTGATGGCCAGGGCGGAGGCTACGAAGGATGGGGACATTTTTTGCATGGGATCCTAATCGCGAATGGGGTTTGGGTGCGGTCTGTGCATTTGCCGCGCCGCACATTGTATGTCAGCCGCGCGCGGCGCCGAAGCGCGACCTCTTGCGCAGTGCAGCATTCGGCGCGCCGTGTCGGCCGGCGCCGGCAGCACCACCGGCCCGACCCCGACCCCGGCTACGGCTACGGCTACGGCTACGGCTGCGGCTGGGGCTGGGGCTGCGGCCTCAGGCCAGCAGCAGGTGGGCCAGGCTGCGCAGGGCGATGCCGACGCAGGCGCCCAGCGCGGCCTGGCGCCACACGCCGGCGACGCGGCGGCCGGCCGAGATCAGGATCGCCACGCCGGGCAGGTCGAAGGGGTTGAGCAGGAAGCCGGCGCTGCGGTTGAGCATGGCGGCGTCGGCCGTGCCGTGCTTGATCATCTCGTCCATCACACCCATCCAGGCGGTGGCGCCGCCGAGGAACTTGGTGACCGCCGGCAGCACCAGCGCGGCGTCGAGGCGCAGCATGGCCATCGGCGCGGCCAGGGCGCGGGTCAGCATGTCGATGGCGCCGACCGAGCGCAGCAAGGTCACCGCCACCAGCGACAAGATCAGCATCGGCAGCGCCGCCACGGCGATGCGGAAGGATTCGGCGCCGGCGCGGTTGATGACGTCGAGCACGCCCTTGGCATCCTCGGCCACCGGGTGCGGCAGCGACTGGTCCTGGCTCAACTCGGCAGCGTTGAGGCGCCGGCCGAACAAATAATAAGTGGAGGCGGCGGCGGCCAGGCCGCCGGCCAGCGAGAACAGCAAGGTGAAGCCGAAGTGCAGGCCCAGCGCCGTCATCGGGATCGAGATATTCGCCTGCGCCGTCGCCAACACCATCGCCAGGGTGGCGGCCAGGTGGCGGTCGGAGACGCCGCGCTGGTCCATCATGGCCAGGGTGGCGATGGGCGCGGCGAAGCTGACGAAGCTGATCTGCAACATGGCGAAGATCGACAGCCCGGTCAGGCCCAGCGGCAACAGCAGCGGCGCCAGGCGCGCCACCAGCCAGTCGAGGATGCCCTTGGCTTCGAGCAGGCGCATCAACGACAACATCACCACCATCACCGGCAGCAGGATGAAGAAGGCCAGCTCGACGGCGGAGCGGCCGGCGCGCAGAATGATCTCGGTCAGAAGTTCCATGGCCTATCTTAACCTCTGCGGCGCTGAAGGGCATCGCCAAAAAACCCCGCGGTTGCGCAGCGGCGCAGCGCCGCGCACGCTAAAATTGCGCCATGAGTGAACAAGCACAATACATCGGGCGCTTCGCCCCCTCGCCCACCGGCCCGCTGCACCTCGGCTCGCTGGTGGCGGCCATGGCCAGCTATCTGGACGCCCGCCTGCACGACGGCCGCTGGCTGGTGCGCATCGAGGACGTCGACGGCGACCGCAACGTGGCCGGCGCCGACCAGCACATCCTCGCCTCGCTGCAACGCTGCGGCATGCGCTGGGACGGCGAGGTCGCTTGGCAAAGCCGGCGCGGCGGCCTGTACCAGTCCGCGCTGGAGCAACTCGGCGCCCTGGTCTACCCCTGCGCCTGCTCGCGCAAGGAGATCGCCGACTCCCAGCTGAGCCTGACGGGCCGGCAGGCCCAGTCGCAAATCTACCCCGGCACCTGCCGCCACGGCCTGGCGCCCGGCAGGGTCGCGCGCGCGCTGCGCCTGCGCGTGCCGTGCGGCGCCGAGCCGCTGCGCGTGCTAGGCTTCGACGACCGCTGGCAAGGTCCGCTCGGCCAGGACTTGTGCGACGAGGTCGGCGACTTCGTCGTCAAGCGCGCCGACGGTTTCTGGGCCTACCAGTTGGCCGTGGTGGTCGACGATGGCGTCCAAGGCGTCACCGACATCGTCCGTGGCGCCGACCTGATCGACTCGACGCCGCGCCAGCTGTATCTGCAACACTTGCTTGATCTACCGCAGCCGACCTATTTGCACGTGCCGGTGGTCAGCAACCAAGCGGGCGAGAAGCTGTCCAAACAAACGGGCGCGCAGGCCTTCGACAACGGCGCCCCGGTCGAGCAACTGTTGAACAGCGCGCTGCTGCCGGCCGCGCGCCTGCTCGGCATGGAGCTGGCCGCCGGCAGCGTCGAACAATTCTGGCGCGTCGCCGTGCCGGCCTGGGCTCAGGTACTGGCCGGCACAAGGGGAAAGGCACCGCAATGGAAATCGAACTGAAACTGCTGCTCGACGCCAACGACAACGAACGGCTGCGCCAACATCCGCTGATCGCCGCCCACAGCGACGGCCAGAGCAGCCACCAGAACCTGCTGGCGCGCTATTTCGACACCTCCGACTTCGCCCTGCGCCGCCAGCAGGCCGGCCTGCGCGTGCGCCAGGTCGACGGCAGCTGGATACAAACCATGAAGGCGGGCGGCAGCGTGCACGGCGGCCTGCACCAGCGCAACGAATGGGAAGGCCCGGTGAAGCGCGCCTGGCCCGAGCTGGGCAAGCTGAAAAAAATGATGGGCGCCGACACCGACTGGCGCGCCCTGCTCGACGGCGACCTGGCCAAGCGGCTGGAGACCAAATTCACCGTCCGCGTCGAGCGCGACAAATGGGACGTGCGCCTGGGCGACGACGCCATCGAACTGGTGCTCGACCACGGCAGCGTCGAACACCAGGAGCACGCCAGCCCCGTCAACGAGATCGAATTGGAATTGAAGTCGGGCAGTGCGCAGGGCCTGTACGCCTTCGCCCTGGCCTTGCTGGAGGACATCCCCCTGCGCCTGAGCAACATCAGCAAGGCCGAGCGCGGCTATGCGCTGTGCAGCCAGTCCGGCACCACGGTGCGCAAGGCGCGCCCGCCGGCGCTGCCGGCCGGCGCCAGTGTGCTGCAGGGCATGCAGGCGGTGATCGACAGTTGCCTGCAACAGATCCAGGACAACGAGGACGGCGTCATCCACAGCGACAACCCGGAGAGCCTGCACCAGATGCGCGTCGGCGTGCGCCGGCTGCGCTCGGCGCTGAAGTTGTTCGACGGCGCCGCGCCCTGCCCGGCCGGGCTGGTGGAGGAAATCGGCTGGCTGGGCGGCGCGCTCGGCGGCGCGCGCGACTGGGAGGTGCTGGCGGCCGGCACGCTGCAAAGGCTGGCCGACACGCCGGCCGCGTTGCGCCACCTGCTGGCGATCCAGCAGCCGGTGCTGCGCCAGGCCAGGCAGGCCCGTCACGACGCCGCGCAGGCGCTGCTGTCGCCGCGTTACACCCGGTTGCTGCTGCGCTTGTGCAGCTGGCTGCTGGAGTTGCCGGCGCAAGCCGGACAAGACGGCGCCGCGCTGGCCCGGCCGCTGAAAAAATTCGCCCGCGACACCATCAAGCGCAACCACGAACGCCTGCTCGCACGCGCCAAGGCCATCGACGGCGGCGACGCCGCCAATCTGCACCGTCTGCGCATCGCCGGCAAGAAGGCGCGCTACGCGCTGGAGTTCTTCCAGACCCTGTACCGCGCCGGCGGCGTGCGCCGGCAGATCGGCGCGCTGAGCGCGATGCAGGACGAGCTGGGCCGCCACAACGACCTCAGCGTGGCCGGTCGCCTGCTGGCCCAGCTGCAGCAGGAACACAGCGGCAGCGCCGAGTCGATCGCCTTCGTGCGCGGCTACCTGTTGGCGCAGCAGGGCCACGAGACCGACGGCCTGGCCAAGGCCTGGCAGGCCTTCAAGATGCTGCCGCCGCCCCGCCCAGCCGGCTGAGACAGCTGGGTCGGCCGGCGCCCAAACGCACGCCGAAAAACCGCCAACCGTCGTTCCCGCGAAAGCGGGAACCCATGCCGAGCCAAACCGCGCGCGGAGCATGAACTGCGCCGGCACAGCGGTCCGCCGACGCCGAGTAACGGCTTGGTAAAGCCGCCCCTATGGCGCCGACGCCCGCGCCTTGCGGCCGATCTTTTTGTAGAAGCCCTCCAGCTCGCGCCGCACCAGGTCCTGGCCGTTGTCGATCACATAGTCCTGGAAGGCCGCCGCCACCTTGGGGATCGGCTGGTCGGTCAGGTGCATCACGTGCCAGTCCGCCTCGACCGGATTCTCCTGCATCGGCAGGATCGCCAGCAGGCCCGTCTCGAACTCCAGCGCGCAGGCGTGCACCGACAGGAAGCCCAGCCCCAATCCGGCCGACACCATGCGCTTGATCGCCTCGTTGCTCGACACCTCGGAACCGATGTTGAGCGGATGCCCGGCGTCGCGGAACAGCCGCTCGATCGCCGTGCGCGTGCCCGAACCGCGCTCGCGCACCAGCAGGTTGCACGCCATCACATCCTGCAAGCTCACCTTGCGCTTCTTCATCAGCGGGTGCGCCGGACTGGCGACGAAGGCCATCGGGTGGCGCGCGAAGCGGGCCGCGTTGGTGCGCAGCTCGCGCGGCGGCGTGCCCATGATGGCCAGGTCGATCTCGTGGCGCGCCAGCATGTTGACGATCTCGGCGCGGTTGCCCACCTGCAACTTGAGGCGCACGTCGGGCCGCTCCAAGGTGAACGGCACCAACAGCGGCGGCAGCAAGTGCTCGGCGGTGGTGACCGCGCCGATGCGCAAGGTGCCGCTGGTGACGCCCTGCAGCGCGGCCAGCTCGTCGGCCGCCTGCTCCCACAACCGCAGGATGCGCTCGGAGAAATCGACCATCACCTCGCCGGCGGCGGTCAGCTGGATGTTGCGGCCGACCTTGCGCGTCAGCGCGATGCCGGCGATCTCTTCGAGTGTGCGCAATTGCAACGAAACGGCCGGCTGCGTGACGTGCATCGCGTCGGCCGCGCGCGACACGCTTTCATGGCGGGCGATCAGCACCAGCGACTGGAGCTGGCGGAAACTGGCGTGATGCATAAGGCTTTCCTTATCAATTATCGAATATCTTTAATTTTTCTTTTAGTTATTCTACAACTATATTAGGCACATTCACTGCTGTTTTGACTGCTGTCCTTCGATTTCCCCACCTTTTTAGCGGGAGCATTCCATGAGCATCGACGTAATCTTCCTCGGCCTCGACGGCGTACTGTTCGACACCGAAGCGCTGCACCTGGCGGCCTGCAACACCGCCTTCGCCCAAGCCGGCCTGTCGCTGCGCTGGACCCTGCCGGCCCTGCGCGCCGCCGCCGCGACGCACGGCTACGCCCGCGCCGTCGGCGCCGCGCTGGTCTGCGAACCGCTGGCGCGCGACAAGGCCCGCGTCGCCGAGCTGTTCGCCGCCAAGCACGCCCACTTCCAGCAGGCCGTGGCGCGGCAGGCGCTGAAGCCGTCGCCGGCCGCGCTGGCGCTGATCGAGGACGCCCGCGCCGCCGGCTGCAAGCTGGCCGTGCTGTCGGACCTGCCGGCGCCGGTGAGCGCGCAGTTGTTGCAGCAATGCTTCGGCGACGACGTCAACAGCCTGTTCGCCGTGGTGGCCGGCGGCGTCAACTTCGACGGCCCGGCCGGCATCGGCCCGCACGCCCGCGCCCTCAACGCGATGGGCCTGCAGCCGGCGGCCAGCATCGCCATCGACGCCGCCAAGCCCAGCCTGCGCGCCGCCGAAGCGGCCGGCCTGTGGACGGTGTCGGTGGCGCCCTACGGCGCCGAGGTCCTGCGGCCGCAGCAGTTCATCACCTTCGACGCGCTGCGCGAACTGCGCACCAGCCCGTTCACGGCCAATCCGCAAGAGGAGCAGGAACTGGCCGCCTAAGCTGCCATATCCATATGTAAGGCCGCTTCAAAATGGCCGTGGCCAGGCGCGGCGACGCAGACAGTGCGTTGGCACGGCAAGGAGCCGCAACGACGCTAAGGACGTTTTGAAGCGGCCTTACAGCACCATCCTGTCGCACCACCATTCACCAACTCTGGAGGCGAACCATGGACACCATCGTTATCGTAGGAGGCGGCGCCGGCGGACTCGAACTGGCCACCCGTCTGGGCGACACCCTGGGCAAGGCCAAGCGCGCGCGCGTGCTGCTGGTCGACCGCTCGCCGGGCCATTTCTGGAAGCCGCTGCTGCACACCGTGGCCTCCGGCAAATGCGACCCGCAGGTGACGCAGATCGAATTCTCGGCCCAGGCGGCCGAGCACGCCTTCGAATTCGTCCAGGGCGAGGTGATGTCGATCGACCGCGCCAGCCGCAGCGTCGAGCTGGCGCCGCGCTGCGTCGACGGCCTGGAGCTGCAACCGCGCCGCCGCCTGGCCTACGACAAGCTGGTGCTGGCGCTGGGCTCGGTGACCAACTTCTTCAACGTGCCCGGCGCGGCCGAGAACGTGCTCACGCTCGACAACGTCGGCGAGGCCGAGACCTTCCGCAAACGCTTCGTCGCCGCCTGCATCCGCGCCGGCGAGCACAAGGCCGGCGGCGACCCGGCGCTGGGCCAGGTCAGCGTGGTGATCGTCGGCGGCGGCGCCACCGGCGTCGAACTGGCGGCCGAACTGAGCCATGCCGCCCGCTCGCTGGCCGAGTATAAGGTGCACGCCCTCGATCCGCTGCAAGACGTACACATCAGCGTCATCGAGCGCGGCCAGTACCTGCTGCCGCACCTGCACCCGCAGTTGTCGGAGCGCGCCGCGCGCCATCTGCGCTCGCTCGGCATCCGCGTGTTGACCGGCACCGCCGTGGCCAGCGTGACGCCGCGCGCCGTCATCGACGTCGCCGGCCGCGAACACCCGGCCGACCTGATGCTGTGGGCCGCCGGCGTCGAGGCGCCGGCGCTGTGCGCCAGTCTCGGCCTGGCGGTCAACCGCCTGCGCCAGATCGTCGTCGACGCCACCCTGCAGGCCGGCGGCGACGCCAGCGTCTACGCCTTCGGCGACTGCGCCAGCTTCACCTGTCCGCACAAGGGCACGGCGGCGCCGCCGCGCGCCCAGGTGGCGCACCAGCAGGCGATGTTCCTGGCCGACCTGCTGGCGCGCCGCGACACGCCGCGCAAGCCCGACTTCCGCTACCGCGACTACGGCTCGTTGGTCTCGCTGGGGCCGTTGGCGGCGGTCGGCGTGCTGACCGGCGCGGTGAGCGGCAAGAGCCTGCATGTGGGCGGCGCGGCGGCGCGGCTACTGTATCGCCTGATGTACCAGAAGCACATGCTGGCTTTACACGGCATGGCGCGGATGGCGGCGCTCAGCCTGGTCGACTGGTTGCGCGGCAAGCTGGTGCCGCCGGTCAAGCTGCACTGAAACGCTGCACTGAAACACTGCACTGAAACACTGCACTGAAACGCTGCACTGAAACACTGCACTGAAACGCTGCACTAAAACGCTGCACTGAAACGCTGCACTGAAACCCCGTCGTTCCCGCGCATGCGGGAACCCATGCCGCGCCAAACAACATGCGGCGCATGGCGGAAACGCATGCGCCGCATGGCGGGAACCACAAGTGTTTCAGCAATCAGTAATCGAACTTCGAGCTGCGCGGATTGCGCTTGAAAAAGGGCACCGGTTCGGCCTCGGCGCGCAGCCGCTCGCGCTCCATCTTGACCATCAGCGCGTGCTGGGCGCGCTCCTCGCGCTCGTCGTCGAGCTGGCGTTGCTTGGCGATGCGCTGCTGGCAGTCGCGGAACAGCGTGACCCGCTGCGACATGGCGACCACCCACAGCAAGCCGATCAAAAACAGCACGGCGGCGTAGGCGGTCTGCCAGATCGCGTAATTCTGCTCGATGACGGGGAACAGCGGGCGGGCGTCGGCCAGGAAATCCTGGCCGAAGAAGGCCAGCACGACGGCCGCCAGGCCCAGGCCGATGGTGCTGACGATATGCCAACCGCTGGTCTTCAGGCGTTGGCTCAGATAAAGCGCGGTATCGATGGAGTTGATCATGTGTGGGTGGAAAGCGGTGTCGGCGCGGCGGCAAGCCCGGCGCATGGTCCGCCATTCTACGCTATTTCCATGTGGAAATATATTTCCCCACTCATTCCTTATCGCCGTTTGCCATCTCGGCGGCGGCGGCGTCCCTCGCCCGCAGACACTGGACGACAATCAATTTAACGGCAATACTCAGGCCCATTCCGGCGCAACCGACAACCACCAGCCAATCGCTCATGATGTTTCCCCCTTGCTTAATTAAGCATCAGGCCAGACTGTAACGCCGCGCGCACCGTCGGCGCCAATATCAAATGTAGGCCCCAGCTATCTCGAAAAGGCATAGGCATGATCTCGCTCAAACAGATGAAGTATTTCGTCGAAATCGTCGACGCCGGCAGCTACTCGCGCGCCGCCGAGCGCCTGTACGTGGCGCAATCGGCGCTGAGCCGCCACATCAAGGAACTGGAGAACGAGCTGCAAGCCGTGCTGCTCGAACGCGATGCGCGCCACTTCGAGCTGACCGAGGCGGGCCGCCTGTTCCACCAGCGCAGCAAGCGCCTGCTGCAGGAACTGGCCGAGACGGTGCAGCACACCCAGCACGTCAGCAAGGGCGAGCAGGGCACGATCCGCCTGCTGCACTCCAGCTCGGTGACCCTGACGGCGGCCATCGGCGCCGTGCTGCAGCGGCTGCTCGACGACTTCCCCGGCGTCACCCTGGAGGTCTCCAAGGCCTCGTCCGACCACCAGGTCACCGACATCGAGGAGAGCCGCGCCGACCTCGGCCTGGTGCGCCTGCCGGTGCTGCGCCGCCACGCCAACATCGAGCTGCGCGAGGTGTTCAGCGAACGCCTGATGGTGGCCGTGCCGCGTGGCCACCGCCTGGCCGGGCAGGCCGCCAGCGACATCGCCGGCCTGCGCGGCGAACGCTTCGTCTCGCTGCCCCACCCCGAGCGCGGCGGCCTCAGCTACCTGGTCGCCGGCCTGTGCCAGACCCAGGGCTTCTTCCCCACGGCGGCGCGCGCCACCTCGCGCAAGACCTCGCTGCTGAACCTGATCGAAGCCGGCTTCGGCATCGCCATCGTGCCCGACAGCATGCGCGAGGTGGCGCCGGCCGGCGTGTGCTTCGTCGATTTGCCGCCGCAACAGGCCGGCTCCGCCGTCGGTTTGATCCAGCGGCGCGAAACGGCGCCGATTGTGGCAAAATTCGCAACTGCGTTCGAGCAGGCGCTGCGCGCGCTGCCCGTCCCACAACGTGCCCCAGGCAAACACCCCACCCAGGAACAGCAATGACGACACGCCAGCATTTCGCCTTGATGGCGAGCTACAACGAAACGATGAACCAGCAGGTCTACGCCGCCGCCGCGCGGCTGACGCCGGCCGAGCTGAGCGCCGAGCGCGGCGCCTTCTTCGGCTCCATCCTCGGCACGCTGAACCATCTGCTGGTGGCCGACACCATCTGGCTGCAACGCATGGCCACCCTGCCTGCCCGCCCCCCGGCGCTCGACCCGGTGCGGGCGATGCCGGCGCCGAGCGGCCTGGGCCAGCTGCTCGAGACGGAACTGGCGCCGTTGCAGGCGCGCCGGCGCCAACTCGACGCCCTCATCCACGCCTTCGTCAACGAACTCGGCGAGGACGAGCTGGCCCGGCCCCTGCACTACAGCAACACCAAGGGCGTGCCCTTCGACAAGCGCCTGTCCAGTCTGCTGACCCACCTGTTCAACCACCAGACCCACCATCGCGGCCAGGCCAGCACCTTGCTGTTCCAGGCCGGCCAGGACATCGGCGTGACCGACCTGCTGGTGCTGATCCCCAACGAGGCGGCCAGCTGAGTCATCACCGCCGGCCATAGCATATATTGCGAATCGAAAGTGGTGGCGAATCTTGTTCGGCGATATACTCATTGGCAACTGCGCGCGCTCCTCACGCACTCATCCTTCACCCATGGGAGGGCTATGCCCGTCGCTTACCGTGCCAACGCCGACTTCGCCAAGCTCAACCACCCGCTGCGGGTGCCCTTGGCCGCCGAGATCCATTCGCGTCCCTTCCTGGCGCTGCAAGCCCCCGAGACGCTGACCCACTTCGCGCTGTACGCCCCGGTCGAGCCGGGCGCCCAGCACAACCACCGCGCCGTCCAGCACCGCATCCTGCAAGACCTGTGCATCCACTACGGCGTCGCCGTGCCGCATCCGCAGGCGCGCTACTTCTACCACGACTTCGACCGCTTCCGCCTGAAATGGGAATGCCACACCGAGTTCGCCACCTACACCTTCGTCGAGCGCGGCGCCGAGGCGGCCGGCTGGCGCCAGGCCTTCGAACGGGCGCCGCTGCAACACGTGCCGCAGGAATGGCTGGCCGGGCTGCACGGCAAGATCATCGTCGCCGCCCACGTCGTGCTGAGCAAGGACGCGCCGGCGCCGGCCCCGGCCGACGCGACGGGCCAGCCGCACCACACTGGCGGCCCCCCTGGCGGCACCCCTGGCGGCGACCCGCGCGACGACCTGCGCCGGGAGCTGCGCGAACTGTTCCAGGGCAATGTGCTGGTCGGCGGCAGCGTCGGCGGCGGCGGCGGCGAGATCTGGACCGACTTCAAGATCCAGCCGGACGGCTTCAGCCGCTTCGTCGTGCGCGACCTGAGCCTGCGCGAATTCCAGGCCGGCCGCCTGGTCGGCCGCCTGCTGGAGATCGAAACCTACCGCACCATGGCGCTGCTCGGCCTGCCCCAGGCCGAGGCCAGCCAGCCAGCCCTCAACGGCATCGAGAGCGAGCTGGCGGCGCTGACCGCCACCTTGGTGCAAAGCGAGCACGGCGCGGCCCAGCCGATGGCCGAGGCCAACGAGGACCAGAACCTGCTGCACCGCATCTCCGGCCTGGCGGCGCGGCTGGAAAAGCTGTCGGTGAGCAACAGCTACCGCTTCGCCGCCTCGCAGGCCTACTTCAGCCTGGTGCAGGCCCGCATCCAGGAGCTGCGCGAACTGCGCATCGAGGGCATGCCGACCCTGGCCGAATTCATGGGCCGGCGCCTGGCCCCGGCGATGCACACCTGCACCTCGGTGGCGCAGCGGCAGGAGGCGCTGGCGACGCGTATCGCCCGCAGCAACGACCTGCTGCGCACCCGCGTCGGCATCGAGCAGGAACGGCAAAACCGCAAGATCCTGCAGTCGCTCGACGCCCGCGCCGCCCAACAACTGCGGCTGCAACAAGCGGTCGAGGGCTTGTCGGTGGTGGCCATCTCCTACTATCTGCTGGGGCTGGTCGGCTACGCCGGCAAGGCGATGAAGGCGAGCAACCTGCCGGTCAATCCCGACCTGATGACGGGCCTGATGGTGCCGCTGGTCACCGCCGGCGTCTGGTACTGCCTGCGCCGGCTGCACCAGCAGTTGCACGCCACGGCCGGCGCGACGGCCCGCCCCGGCGGCTGAGTTCAAACGGACTAGGCGGAGTTCAGGCGGGTCCAAGGGAGTGCGCCGGCAGGGCGGCGGCGCCGGCGGCCGCGCTTTTTTGCGGCCGCCGGCAAACAGCATAAAACAGCACAAAACAGCATATAATCGCCGCTTTCCCGTTTTCCATCACCGTTCATGCCTATCACCGCACTGCCGCCGGACGCGCGGCCTGCCCTCGTTTTGCTGCACAGCTCGATGAGTTCCCGCACCCAGTGGTCCGACCTGATCGCCCAACAAGAGTCGCGTTTCCGCTGCATCGCCGTCGATTTGCTCGGCTATGGCAAGTCGCCCTTCCCGGCCGACATCGGCGCCGCCTTTTCGCTGGCCCACGAGGCCGGCGCCGTCAACGCCGCCCTCGCCGCCCACCTGGCGCCGAGCGAGCCCTTCCACCTGATCGGCCACTCCTACGGCGGCGCCACGGCGCTGCGCCTGGCCCGCCAGATGCCGGCGCGGGTATTGTCGCTGGCCCTGTTCGAGCCGGTCGCCTTCCACCTGCTGCCGCCGCACGACCCGGCGCGCGCCGAGATCGAGGCGGTGGTGGCCCGGATCGGCCGCGCCGACGACGCGGCGGAGGCGACCCGCATCTTCATCGACTACTGGAACCGTCCCGGCACATTCGACGGCCTGCCGGCCGTCCAGCAAGACAAGCTCAGCGGCCAGATCGCCAAGGTCAAGCTGGACTTCCAGGCGCTGCTGGGCGAGCCGGCCACGCTGGCCGACCTGGCCGTGCTGGACATGCCGGCGCTGCTGTTGTCCGGCCAAAACAGCCCGGCCTCGACGCGCCGCCTGGCCGAGCGCGTGGCGGCGGCGCTGCCGAACGCCAGCGCGCTGCAGACCAAGGGCGGCCACATGGCGCCGATCAGCCATGCGGCCGTGGTCAACGCCGCCCTCGCCGGCTTCCTGCTGGGCGAGGAAGTCGGCAACCCCGCCTAAGTCCGGCGCGGCGGCCCCGCCTCAGAACGGCTTGGTCGGCGGCTACTTGCCGTCGAGCGTGATGACGGCGCGCGAGCCGCCCTGCCGATCGTCGACCTTCTTGATGTCGAGCTTGAAGTTGACCGCGCTGATGATGCCGTCGCCGAACTGCTCGTGCGCCAGCGCCTTCAGCGTGGTGCCGTAGACCTGGATCATCTCGTAGAAACGGTAAATGGTCGGGTCGCTCGGGATGCCGTCCAGCAAGCTGCCGCGCAGGGCCGCATGGCACCGCCGCAACGCCGGCAAAACCCCGGACCGCAACCTGGGGTGGGGGCCC
>NZ_JAEMNU010000083.1:203171-256950 GCF_016461825.1 Rugamonas violacea
GGGCCCCCCCCCCGGCTCTTTGCCTGTGGGGTTTTCCAGCCTCCCCGGCGCCCGCACACCCTGGCCTTCCAAGCCATCCGATTGGCCCGGAAAGCTTGCCAATAAGTCAGCATTCTCAGCCGGATCATGGTGAAATCGTCCTAGCAATTCGACGCCGCCAGGCAACGGCAATCCCTGCCGCGTTCGCCAAGCCATCGTCCCACTCCCAGGAGACAGACCCGATGAAACTGACCTTGAAACGCAGCGCGACACTACTCGCCCGCCTCAGCCTCGCGGCGGCGGCCGGCCTGGCCGGCAGCCAGGCCCAGGCGGCCAACAATCTCCCGCTGGTGATGGTGCATGGCTTCCTCGGCTTCGGCCCGAACGACCTGCAGGGCAGCGGCTTCCGCTACTGGGGCGGCAACAACGACATCGTCGCCCACCTGCGCGCCGGCAACCACCAGGTGTTCGCCGCCGCCGTCGGCCCGGTCAGTTCCAACTGGGACCGCGCCGTCGAGCTGTACTACCAGATCAAGGGCGGCTGCGCCGACTACGGCGCCAAGCACACCGCCAGCTACGCCGCCTTCGGCGCCATCCAAAAACCGGCCGGCAAATGCTGGGCGGCCGACCCCAACAACAATCCGCAACACTATCCGCCGGCGCTGTACCCGGCCTGGGACGCCGCCCATCCGATCCACCTGGTGTCGCACAGCCAGGGCGGACAAACCGTGCGCACCCTGGTCCAGTTGCTGGAACACGGCTCGCCCAACGGCAACGAGGGCGGCGGCGCGCTCTACGCCGGCGGCAAGACCGGCTGGGTCAAGAGCGCCTCGACCATCTCCACGCCGCACAACGGCACCACCCTGCGCGACGTCATCGTCGACTTCGTGCCGGCCGTCTCCGAGCTGGCCGGCAAGATCGTCGAGGTGGCCGGCCTGGGCGGCAGCAACAACGCGCTCTACCAGTTCCGCCTGGAACAGTTCGGCCTGGCGCAAGGGCCGAGCGAGTCTCTGGCCGACTTCCTCGAACGGGTCAAGGGCGCGCCGTTCTGGTCGCTGGCCAACCACGACGCCGCGCAATGGGATCTGGGACCGGACGGCGCCCGCGACCTCAACAACTGGGTCAAGACCTCGCCCAACGTCTACTACTACTCGATCGGCAGCCGCGCCACCGAGACCGGCAGCGCCTGCTGCAACGGCACCGACCGCATCATCGCGCCTCTGCAAAGCGGCAACTACCAGTACGCCCGCGACGACATGATCTTCCTGCTCAAAAACACCGCCGGCGAATGGGTGGTGCCGGCGCTGCTGCGCCCGGGCATGGGTTCCTACACCCAGTCCGCCGCCGGCCGGGTGCCCGTCGACAACAGCTGGTTCGCCAACGACGGCGTGGTCAACACCGTCAGCATGAAGGGACCGGCCAGCCAGCCGCAGCGCAACTACGACGGCAGCTCGGTGCGCGGCAGCTGGAACCACCTGGGTGTCTACGCCGGCAGCGACCACTTCGACGTGATCGGCTGGCAGCAACCGGCCGGCACCGTCTACGCCATCTACGACCGCCTGGCCGGCATCATCTTCGGTCTGTAAGGGAGGCCCGGGCGGGCGCCGCCGGCGTCCGCCCGGGCGACGACACCATGCCCATCAACAAGATCCAGCTCGGCGGCGCGGCGGCCGGCGCCGCCCTGCTGTACGCGCTCTGGCCGGCGTCCACACCGCCGCAGCCGCCGCGCGCGCCGGCCGCCGACGGCGCGCACTACTTCGACTTTGTCCGCCCCACCGAGCCGGCGGCGCCATCCCTGCGCCCGGCCGGCGCGGCCAACCCGTCGGCGCCGGCACCGGTTAAGCCGGCGGACGCGGCAGCAGCAGCAGCAGCAGCAGCAGCAGCAGCGGAGGCCGCCGCAGCGGGCGCCATCACCCTGCCGGCCCGGCTGCACGCGCAGGAGCTGGCCGTGCAAATCCTGCGCCGGCAAGGCGGCGACGCCAACGCCGTCTACCGCTTGCGCGCCGCCACCGTGGGCGCGCCGCTGGCCGCCCGGCTGGCCGAGATGGACAGCGCCGACGCCCGCTGGCGACAGCGCCTCGACGCCTACCGGGCCGAGCTCGCCCGCCTCCCCGCGGGGACGGCCGACGCCGCCACCGACGCCCTCACAGTGGCCGCCGCCGGCAGCGCGCTGGCGCGCCTGCGCAGCGCGCATTTCAGCGCCGACGAGCAAGCCATGCTCGACGCCAGCCTGCCCTCCGAACAGCCCGAGCTGAAGCAGGATTGATCCCGCCCGCCACTGTTGCGGCCTTGGCCCGCATGGCTCGGTTTGCCTATGCTAGCCACCCGATCGTTGCTATCATGAAGCGGTATTGCCGGCTTGCGCGGCCCGTCCCGGGTCACCGCGCGGGGTGCGGCAAACCCTGGCCGCGATGACCCAGGCAAGCGTTGTCGCCAATGAAAAGAGGCTACCATGAGACAGCTGCCCGTTCTGCGCCGGACCCTCGCGATCCTGCTCCCCGCCCTCGCCCTCGCCGCCATTCCGGCGCACGCCAACCTGGTCGTCAACGGCTCCTTCGAGACCGTCACCGCCAGCAACACCACCTACTTCTACCTGGCCGGCGTCGGCAACTGGAGCAACTCCGACATCGGCGAGACCCTGGTCACCCCCAGCTTCACCGGCATCCTGTTCCCCGGCGTCGGCCTGGCCGGCGCCTTCCCCGCCAACAGCCCGGACGGCGGCAACTTCGTCCTGTCCGACGGCGACTACCACAACTCGCCCATCGTCCAGACCATCAGCGGCCTGACACCCGGCAACAAGTACAAGCTCAGCTTCTACCAGGCGCTGGCGCAGGACACCGAAATCTTCACCACGCCCGGCCCGGTGCGCGGCCAGTGGCAGGTCGACTTCGGCGGCGATGTGCAAATGTCGGCCCTGATGACCGGCAACGGCGCCACGCTGACCTTCTCGCCCTGGGCCATGCAATCGATGAGCTTCACCGCCCACACCGCCACGCAAGTGCTGAGTTTCCTCTCGGTCGGCGCCGGCGATCCGCCCATGGTCGCCCTCGACGGCATCAACATCAACGCCGTGCCCGAGCCGGACGCCGTCTGGCTGCTCGGCATCGGCGGCCTGCTGATCGGCTGGAAGCTGCGCGCCCGCCGCGCCCGCGCCCAGGCCGTCCAAACCGTCCAGGCCGGCTGAGCCGCGCCGCCGCGCCCACCGGCGCCAGCACCGGGCCGCCGTCCGCCGGCGGCCCGCCCTCCCGTCGACGGAGTTTGCCGCGCCCATGGAAACATTACGCCAGCTGCAACAGAACCTGCCGCCGTTCGCCTTCGACCTGATCAAGTTCGGCAACGGACTGATCCTGCTGGCGCTGCTGCTGGTGCCGCTGGAGCGGCTGTTCGCCCTGCGTCCGCAACGGGCGCTGCGCGCCGGCATCGGCACCGACCTCGGCTACTACTTCCTCACCAGCCTGCTGCCCAAGCGCCTGCTGGCCTGGCCGCTGGCCCTGCTCGCGCTGGGCCTGGCGCAACTGGCGCCGGCCGGCCCCTTCCCCTGGGTCGCCGCCCAGCCGCTGTGGCTGCGCCTGCCCGCCGCCTTGCTGGTGGCCGAGCTGGGCTTCTACTGGGGCCACCGCTGGATGCACGAGGTGGCCTGGCTGTGGCGCTTCCACGCCATCCACCACAGCGCCAAGGAAATGGACTGGCTGGTCAACTCGCGCGCCCACCCGCTCGACCTGGTGTTCATGCGCCTGTGCGGCTACCTCCCCTTGTACCTGCTGGGCCTGGCCCGGCCCGGCGCCGGCCAGGTCGACTGGGTGCCGCTGCTGGTGGCGCTGCTCGGCAGCATGTGGGGCTACTTCATCCACGCCAATGTGCGCTGGCGCCTGGGCTGGCTGGAGCAGCTGGTCAGCACGCCGGCCTTCCACCACTGGCACCACGACAACACCGGCCCGGCCCACCGCCACACCAACTACGCCCCGATGCTGCCCTGGCTCGACCGCCTGTTCGGCACCTACCACGTCGAACGCGACGGCTGGCCGGCCGCCTACGGCATCGACCAACCGATGGAACCCGACCTGCTGGGCCAGTTGCTGCATCCCTTCAATCGGCGCGGCCCCTGAGCCGCCCGCTCAAGCCGCCGCGCGCGGCGTCGAGGCCCACTGCACCGCGAGTATGCTGCCGATCACCAGCGCCATGCCCAGCAAGGACACGCCGCCCAGCGACTGCCCCAGCAGCGCCCAGCCCAGGGTGACCGCCGTCAGCGGACTGAGCAAACCCAGCGAGGACACCGCCACCGGCGACAGCCGGGCGATGCCACGGAACCACAGCGCGTAGGCCAGCAGCGCGCCGGCCACCGACAGATAGGCGTAGCCCAGCATCTGCAGCCCGCTCAGGGCCGGCAGCGGCGCGTCGGCCAGCCAGGCGACCGGCGCCAGCATCAGACCGCCGGCCAACAACTGCCAGCCGGTGAAGGCCAGCACCGGCACGTCCGGCCGCCAGCGGCGCGCCAGGAAGGTGCCGGCCGCCATGCAGACGGCGCCGGCCAGCGCCGCCGCGATGCCGACCGCGTCCCAGACCGAGCCGGGCGACAACAGCAGCGCCGCCATGCCACCGATGCCGACCACGCTGGCCGCCACGGCCAAAGCGGGCGGACGGCGGCTATCCACCGTCCACGCCAGCCCCATCACCAGCAAGGGTTGGATCGCGCCGACCACGGCGGCCAAGCCGCCCGGCAGGCGATAGGCGGCGACGAACAGCAGCGCCTGGAAGAAACCGATGTTCAGCGCCGACAGCAGCAACAGCCGGCCCCACTGGCCCGACTTGGGCAGGCGGCGGCTGAACAAGGTCAGCAGTATGCCGGCCGGCAGCACGCGCAGCAGCGCCGCCGTGAACGGCCGGTCCGGCGGCAACAATTGCGTGGTGACGATGTAAGTCGAGCCCCAGATGACGGGCGCCAGCGCCGTCGTCAGCACGTCGGCCCAGGAGGAGTTGCGGTTGGATGTGTTCATGGTGAATTACCTTGATATCAAGATAAATAATGCTAACACATATCTTGAACTCAAGTTAAACCGCGCAACGAAACCGCTGCGCCGGGCGAGCACCGCCGGCCGCCGCCAAAGCACCGGTCCGCCGCCTCACGATGCCAAAAATCGGCTATATTGAACCCCATGATTCAACAAAACGGGATGCTTATGCGGCGTATCACCTTCGACCTCGATATCCTGCGCACCTACGTCACCGGCATCGAGCTGGGCAGCTTCGCCAAGGCGGCCGACCGCCTCGGCCGTTCGACCTCGGCCGTCAGCGCCCAGCTCAAGAAGCTCGAAGAACAGCTCGGCACGCCGGTGCTGCGCAAGGCCGGACGCGGCATGCTGCCGACGGCGGCCGGCGAAGCGCTGCTCGGCTACGCCCGCCGGCTGCTGGAGCTGAACGACGAGGCCGCCACGGCGGTGCGCGGCGTCGAGCTGGCCGGCAGCGTGCGGCTGGGCATGCAGGAGGACTTCGCCGAGCACATCCTCACCGACATGCTGGGCCGCTTCGCCCGCGCCCACCCGCGCCTGCGCATCGAGGCCCGCGTCGCGCGCAGCGCCGAACTGCTCGAACAGATGGCGGCCGGCCGGCTCGACCTGGCGCTGGCCTGGGATGGCGACGGTGGCAGCCGCTTCGCCGGTAGCGGCTTCGGCGGCGGCAATGGCAGCGAGCTCGGCGCCGACGCCGGCGCTCGCCGCGCCGCGGGCTGGCGCGGCGCACTCGACATCGGCCCCTTGCCGATGCGCTGGATAGGCGCGGCCGACCTCGCGCCGCCAACGCCGGGCCGGCGCGACGAACCGCTGCCGCTGGTCGTCTTCGACGCCCCCTGCCTGATGCGCAGCGCCGCCACCAACGCGCTGGACCGCGCCGGCATCGCCTGGCGCGTCGCCTTCACCAGTCCCAGCCTGGGCGGCGTGTGGGCGGCCGTGGCGGCCGGCCTGGGCGTGACGGTGCGCACCGACATCGGCGTGCCGGCGCAGTTGCGCGTGCTGGAGGACTGCGGCCTGCCGCCGCTGCCCGACGTCGGCCTGCTGCTGCACCACGCCGACGCGGCGGCCAACCCCGTCATCGAACGCTTGCGCGACATCGTGCTGCACACCCTGGCGCAGCACGCACCGGCGCAACGCGCCGCCTAGGCATGCCTTGGCGCAGGCCGGCATATAATCTTCACATCAAGACAAAGCGGGACAGCATATGAAACCTGAGCGAGCCGCCGACGCGGTCGACCGCATCCTCGAGCAATGGCACCGCGAACGGCCGGACCTGGACGTCAGCCCGATGGCGACCATCGGCCGCGTGCGCCGCTGCGCCCTGCTGCTGCAGCGCCGCCTCGACGACACCTTCGCCGACTTCGGCATGAGCAGCTGGGAATTCGACATGCTGGCCACGCTGCGCCGCGCCGGCGCGCCGCACCGGCTGAGCCCGACCGCCCTGTTCTCGGCGCTGATGATCACCTCCGGCACCATGACCCACCGCCTGCAGCGGCTGGAGGCGGCCGGCTGGATCGTCCGCCAGCCCAACCCCGAGGACGCCCGCAGCATGCTGGTGCAACTCAGCGACACAGGCTTGCAGCTGGTCAACCGCGCCGTCGAGGCACACGTCGCAAACGAGCACCGCATCCTGGCGCCGCTGGAAAAGAAGGAGTTGGCCGCGCTGGACGCCGGCCTGGCGCGCCTGCTGGCGGTGCTGGAAGCCGGCGAGCAATAGATCGCGCGCAACCAAAATCGCGCGCAACCCGGCGCGGCGCGGCCCCGCTCACTCGGCCAGGCGCTCCTTCAAAAACGCGATGAAGAGCTTGGTCCTGGCCGGCAGATGCCGCGTGTCGGTAATCACATGCACCTCCACCGGCTCGGCCTGCCATTCCGGCAGCACGCGCAACAGGCGGCCCGCCGCCACGTCGTGCCGGGCGATGCGCGGGTCCAGCACGGCGATGCACAAGTCGTTGGCCGCCATGGTCAGCGCCAACGCCGCGCCGTTCGTCACGAAGCGCGACGCCTGCATCACCATCACCGTCTCCTCGCCGCGCAGCAGAAGGTGCCTGGCGGAAAACTGCCCGCCGACGGTGGGCCGGCCGCACAGCGCGTGCCCAGCCAGATCGTCGGGATGCGCCAAGGCCGGCTCGCGCCGCAGGTAGCCGGGCGAGGCGTACAGATAACGCGGCAGCGTGGCGATCTTGCGCGCCACCAGCGACGACGGCGAGGTCGGCGGCGCGCCCAGGCGGATCGCCAGGTCGTAGGGGTCGGCCTGCAAGTCCACCGCCCTCGGCGTGCAGTCCAGGTCAAATTTAATCAGCGGATAGGCGCGGGAGAATTCCCCCAGGATGGGCGCCAGATAGCCGACCGCGAAGCTCGACGTCATCGACACGCGCAAGGTGCCGATCGCCCGCTCCGACACGTCACGCAGCGACTCGTGTGCGCACAAGGCCTCCTCGACGATGCCCTGGCAGCGTTTGAAGTACACCTCGCCCGCCTCGGTCAGCTCGACCTTGCGGGTCGAGCGGTGCAGCAGGCGCAGGCCGATGGCCTTCTCCAGCTCGGCGATGTTGCGCGACAGCGTGGAATTGGACATCTCCAGCGCCTCGGCGGCGCCGCGAAAACTCTTACGCTTGGCCACCTCGACGAACAGCCGCATGTAGTTCAATACATCCACGCCATTGCTCCATTTTTGGGATACTCAATTCGATTATACGCATTTATCCCATCAGTGAAACAGCGCAGAATACAGGCTTATTCATTCAACAAGGGAAATCGCCATGGCCACGTTCATCGGAAAAAAACCCAGCACTGAAGCTCAGTTCGCCGGCCCGCGTGGAACGGGAATCGACGCGGCGAGCGGGCGCGTGGCGCAGCCCTGCCGGCCGGTGATGGTGGTGGTGGACATGGCCTTTGCCGCCGATCACCCTGTGGCTGCGGGCGCCGGCCTGGCACCCGGCTTCACCGCCGAGCTGCTGAAGATGCTGGCGAATCTGGCGCGTCGTTGATCGCAGCAGCCGGACCGGGGCTTGCCGCCTACGCCATCGGCGTGTAGACGTCGTCCGGAATGGTCGAGCAGAGGAAGTTGTCGCAGTAGTAGGACACCAGGTCCAGCCAGTTGAATCCAGTTGCGACAGCAGCAGCGACGCGACACCCGGGATGCTCTCGTTGCCATATTCCGACTTCCCCGAGACGTTGCAAACGACCGTGTACTGGCCGCCGCGCGTGACCAGGTGCAGGTTGGCGTCGCGGAACAGCTTGGTAACTAGCCTTTCTGTACCCGCCACGACAAGGGCAAGGTGAACAGCAGGATCAACGCCAAGGTCATCAGCGCGGCGGGGATGCCGGCAACGTCGCCCAGGCGGCCGAACAGCACCGGTGCCAGCGCGCCGCCGCCGATGGTGCAGGTGTAGAAGCGGGCGAAGGCCTGCTCGCGCTTGCCCGCGCCGGCCAACTCCGGCACCGCGCCGTACAGCACCGAGGAGGTGCCGTTCAACGCCAATCCCAGCAACGGCAGCAGCGCCATCATGCCGGCCAACGGCAGGAACACCGTCAGCAGGATCAGCAGCGCTGTGGCGGACTCGGTGATCCACACCGTTTTCATCATGCCGATGCGCGCGCCGAGATAGCCGCACAACAGTTTGCCGAACGCGCCGCCGACAAACAGCAGCGACAAGGCCAGGCCGATGCTGGCGCTGCCGGCGCCTTTGCTTTTCAGTAAAAACGGCAGGAAGGTGAGAAAGCCCATCCGCACCGCGCTGTCCAGGGCGCCGGTCATCAACAGCGCGTAGAGTCCGCCCGCCGAGCCGGCCGCCGTGACGGCCTTGGCGGATGTCACCTTGACCGCTGTTGCTTCAAGCTGGGTGGGAAGCAGCCACCACAGCAAACCGGCGGCGGCCAGGCCAAGCAAGCCCATCAGCGTGACGCTGGTCTGCCAGCTGACCACCACCAGCAACAAGCCGACCAGCCCGGGGATCAGCGTCTTGCCGATGTCGCCGGCGAAGTTGTACTGGGACAGCGCCTGTTTGACGCCGCCGCCGGCCTCATGCGTATCGCTGACGATGGAGGACGCCAGCGGGTGCTGCGTGCTGGCGCCCAGGCCGCCCAGCAGCAGGGCGATCAGCAGCACCGTCAGGCCGCCGGCCTGGCCGGCGATGAGGTAGGCGACCCCGGCCAGCGCCGTCCCGCCGACCAGCATGCGCTCGCGGCCCCAACGCTTGGCCAGGCGGCTGGCCAGCAACTGGAAGCCGGCCATCATGCCCGAATAGGAGCCGCGCAACAGCCCCACCACGGCGTAGCTGATGGAAAACTGCGCTTGCCAGATCGGCAGCAGCACATAGATGAGATCGGTCAAGCCGTCGTGGATGGCGTGGGCACTGCAGGCGGCGATCAAGGAGCGGCGACGGATACTGCTGTCTGCGCTGGTGGAATCGGCGGCAATGGCGGCGGCTTTCGGATTGTTCATTGTTCTGAGAGTGGAAAGATTGGCAGGCGACCAACTTGCTACTGTATGCGCATGCGCCTGATCTTGCAATCCAACACGCAAAATACGCCGCCTGTCGCTTCCCTGCGGCACTTGGCGGCTTCGGCGGCTACAGTCGAGCCTCCCAATTCTCTTCGCCGGAAAGAACGAACATGCGTAAAAAACTGTCGCTTTGCCTTTTGCTACTGTGCGGCGCCTGCCTGACGCAGTCCCATGCGGCGACGCTTTTCACCCCGGAACAGTTGCGCGCCGACCTGCGTTTCATCCAGGACCAGGTCGCCGCCACGCATCCGGAACCGGGTTTTTCTGCCGATCCGGATAAATTGCGCCTAGCCTACCGACACATCGATACGCAGTTGCGCGAGCCGATGACGCGGGACCAGGCTTGGCGCCTGCTGGCGACGCTCAACCCGGTCTACGCCGACGCCCACATGGTCCTCACACAGCCCGATGCGCAGGGTCAAAGCGCGGCCTTCGTGCAAGCGGGCGGGAAATTTTTCCCCTACGAGGTATCGGTCCAGCCTGCAGGCAATATATACATCCGCACCGAACTGGGCGGCGCCGCCAGCACGCACCAGGGCATGCGCATCGAAAAAATCAACGGTGTGCCGGCCGGCCGCGTCGTCGCGGAACTGCTTGAGCGTTGCCACGGCGACAGCGCCGAGTTCCACGCCAACCTGCTGTCGACGCGCTGGCCCTTCCTCTACTGGAAGATGTACGGCGAGACGGCGCAGTTCGATCTGCTGCTGGAGAACGGCAAGCATTTACAGGTTCCGGCGCTCGGCAGGATGCCGGCCTACCTCAACGGGCAAGCCGATTTCGCGCAGCAATTCCGCTTCGAGATGCTGCCCGGCGATGCCGCCCTGCTGACCATCAATACCTTCTACTGGCCGGATAAAAAACAGTTCACCGACTTCACCGAACAGGCCTTCAGGCAGATGCGCGACGCGAAAGTAAAAACCTTGTTGATCGATGTGCGCGCCAACGGCGGCGGCAACGACGACATGTGGATGGACGGCCTGCTGCGCTACATCGCCGACAAGCCTTATCGCTGGGCATCGACGTACCGAAAAAAGGTCGTCAAGGGACGCGACAGCGCTACGGAAAAGCTCGGCGATGTCATCGACGGCACCATCAGCACGTTGCTGCAACCGGCGCCCAACGACCCGCTGCATTTTTCCGGAACCACCTACCTGCTGGTGGGGCGGAATACGTATTCCTCGTCCATTCTGTTGAGTAACGTCGTGCAGGATTTTGGCTTCGGCAAGGTGGTCGGCGCCGCCGGCTCTGCGCGTGCGCGGCAAAGCGGCGGCACGCAGAACTTTGTGCTGCCCAACAGCGGCCTGGCACTCAGCGTGCCACGCTTGATTTTCCAACGGCCCTCGGGCGCGGCCACGCCCGTGCTGCTGCAGCCCGACATCGTCTTGCCGGACAGCCCTTTCGACAGCCGCGCTTTGATCGAGGCGGTGTTGAAGCTGTAGTGCTGGTGGGCTGACGGGCTGATCACACCGGTCGACGCTGCCTGCCAGGCTGCTCAGCCCGCCCGGCCCGTCTGGCCCGGTCCGTCCGGCCCACGGGCTATTTCACGCTGCCGATATCCCGGTCGGCCTCGGCGCCTTCGAGCATCAGCGTGGTTTCTTCGATGCGCGCGAAGCGCCCGCTGGCATCCATCTCGGCGAACAGATACACCTCCTGGACGATCTGCGTGCCGTCGCGCTTGGTGACGTGGACCCGATGCCGGTCGGCGTATTTGTTACCGTCGCGCAGTTCGTCGAGTACCTCGATGCGCGCCGATGCGACAACTTCGCGCAGCTTGCGCGCATGGCGGGCGAACTCTTCACGATCGTCCCAGCGCCCATTGGTGCGCTGTCGATACGCGGGGCTGAAATGACGTTCCAGCACATCTTCCAGCGGCAGGTCCTGCCGGTTGAGCAATTCGTCCAGAGCGGAGCGGATATCGGTGGCGTTCATGTTTTTTCCTGTGAGTTAGGGTGGAAATGAAGGTGACGATGCAAATATAACCGTGCGGTGATGGCGTGTGTACGGTATAAAAGACATTCAATACCTTTTTGAAGCCACACATGACCGACTCGCTGATTTTGCCGACGCAGGCCGACTCCACCGAAGGACCGCTGGTGCTGGCCGTGGTGCGCCACGCCGGCACGGTGCGCGTGACGCGCCGCCACCGCCATGCGCGCGGGCAATTGCTCGGCGCGGTGCAAGGGCTGCTGTCCGTCGATGCCGGCGACAGCCACTGGGTGGTGCCCGCCACGCATGCCGTCTGGATACCGCCGGGCGTGCCGCACGGCTTGCGCTCGCACGGGCCGTTTTCGGGCTGGAGTGTGTACGTCGCGCCCGCCGCCTGTGCCGCGCTGCCCGCCGCGCCGTGCGTCCTGGCTGTTCCGGGCTTGCTGCAAGAGGCCGTGGCGCGGGCCGCGTCTTGGGCCGGCGACGTTCCCGATGCGCGGCAGGCAAGGCTGGCCGGCGTCATCCTCGACGAGATCGGCACGCTGCCCGAAGCGGCCCTCGGCCTGCCCATGCCGCTCGATGCCCGCCTGCTCAAGATCGCGCGGACGCTGTCGGCGCGGCCCGAGGATGGCCGGCGCATGGACGAGTGGGCGGCCTGGGCCGGCATTGCACCGCGCACGCTGACACGCCGCTTTCTCGCCGAAACCGGCTTCAGCTTTACCGAGTGGCGCCAGCGCGTGCGCTTGCTGCGGGCGCTGGAACTGCTGGCGACCGGCAGGCCGGTGACGGCGGTGGCACTGGACTTGGGCTATGACAACGTGAGCGCCTTTATCGCCTTGTTCCGCCGCGTGTTCGGTGTGACGCCGGGACGCTATAATCCTCCGCCGCACGCTCCGGCACCGCATGTTCTCCCACATGAAGTCGACATAAATTAAAGGAATCGCCGTGAATCGCTCGCTTATCAACGCCGCCTGCTGCGCCCTGCTCGTCTGGTCCGCTCCGCCACTGTACGCCCAGCAAAACGCACAGGGCGCCGCGCCGGTATCCGGCATCGATCTGAACACCCTGGATCCGGCGATTCGTCCGCAGGATGATTTTTACGGCTACGTCAACGGCGTCTGGACCCGCAATACCGAGATCCCGGCCGACAAGTCGACCTGGGGTACCTATGTCGAATTGCGCGAAACCGCGCAAGGCCAGTTGCGGGCCTTGATCGCCGCCACCCTCAAGCATCCCGGCAAGCCCGGTAGCGACGCGCACAAGATCGCCGACCTGTACACCAGCTACATGGACGAAAAGGCGCGCAATGCCGCCGGCTTCAAACCCTTGCGGGCGGACCTGGCCCGCGTCGCCGCCATCAAGGACAAGAAGGACTTGCCGGCGCTGTTCGCTTACCTGCAACGCAATGGCATTCATACGCCGTTCGCGGCCGGCGTCGCGCCCGATGCGCAGGACCCCGAGCACTACACCATCAACATCAGCCAGTCCGGCCTGGGCCTGCCCGACCGTGACTATTACCTCAAGGACGAGGACGCCAAGCTCAAGGCCGTGCGCGCCCAATACCTGAAGCATATCGAGACCATGCTGGCGATGAGCGGCGACAAGAACGCCGTCGCGCATGCCGCCCAGAGCCTCGACATCGAGACCCGCCTGGCTGCGGCGCAATGGACCCGCGTGCAGATGCGCGACCCGGTCAAGTCGTATAACCGCGTCGACTTCGACCAATTCACCGCGCTGGCGCCGGCCTTTGACTGGCAGGCTTACTTTGCCGCGGCCGGCCTGGCGGCGAAGGAATCCTCGGCGGTGGTGCGCCAGCCCAGCTTCCTCGGCGGTTTCTCCGCGACCGTGGCCAATGTCCCGCTGGAATCCTGGAAGAGTTATTTCACCTGGCGCATTCTCGAAAGCTATGCCGACTTTCTGGACGACGCCACCGTCAAGGAACGCTTCGCCTTCGAAGGCACTGTGCTGCGCGGCGTTCCGCAACGTGAACCGCTCTGGCAGCGGGCCCAGCGTTTTACCGACGGCGTCCTTGGCGATGCGGTCGGCAAACTGTATGTGGAGATGTACCTGCCGCCCGAAACCAAACCGCGCGTGATGGCCATGTTCAACAATTTCGTGGCCTCGTTCAAGGACGGCATCGAGCAGCTCGACTGGATGGGGCCGGAGACCAAGAAGGAAGCCCAGCTCAAGCTGGCCGCCTTGAAGCCGAAGATCGCCTATCCGGACAAATGGCGCGACTACAGCGCCTTGAAAACGCAAGCGCATGACCTGGTCGCCAACGTGCGGGCGACGCGCATCTGGAGCCGTCAGCAAAACCTCGACAAACTGGGCAGGCCGGTCGACCGCGACGAATGGTCGATGACGCCGCAAACCGTCAACGCCAGCTACAGTCCGGCGCTCAATTCGATCACCATTCCGGCGGCGCTCCTGCAACCGCCGTTCTTCAATGTGAAAGCCGAAGATGCGGTCAACTATGGCCTGCTGGGTATCACCTTCGGCCATGAGATCAGCCATGCCTTCGACGACTCCGGCAGCCAGTACGACGCCAAGGGTCGCCTGCGCAACTGGTGGACGGTGGAGGACCGTAGCGCCTTCAAGGGACGTGCCGCCGGTTTGGTCAAGCAATATGGCGCCTACAGTCCCGTACCGGGCTACTTCATCAATGGCGAGCTGACCCTGGGTGAAAACATCGGCGACAATTCCGGCCTGTCGATCACCTACCAGGCCTATCAGCGCTCACTCGGCGGCAAGCCGTCGCCGGTACTCGACGGCCTCAGCGGCGAACAGCGCCTGTATATCGGCTTTGCCATGAAATGGCGCGCCAAATTGCGCCCCGAGGCGGCGATTGCCCAGATCAAGAGCGATCCGCATTCACCGGGCGAATTCCGCGCCAAGGGCACCGTGATGAACCAGCCCGGCTTCTATCAGGCTTTCGACATCAAGCCGGGCGATCCGATGTATCTGCCGCCCGAGCAGCGCGTGATCATGTGGTGAGGGGGTAAAGTCCATCCGGCTTGCCTCGCCTCACCGCTAAGGGCTGGATGGCGTATCAGTCGAGAGGTGGGCCATCATCACTTCAAACACGCTGAGAAGCCCGGCCTGGTAACTGTGCCTCACCCAAAAAGAGACCTACCAATCGGAACGTGGAACAGCATATTGAAGGACGCAGGACTGAAGCAGGGCGAGGGTCAGTGCCGACATTCGGACAATTTGCCAGGTGGAATATGTTTTTAGGAAACTGCGCTGCGCGCGGCGCCTTCGGCGCGCCACCGCGCAGCGGTGGCAGATGGGCGATTCGGTCGCGTCCCGCGACCGCGCGGCGCCCTGCAGGGCGACCGCTTTCGAATCCCCCGCGCAAGGCCCGCAGGGGCCTTGCTTCTCTCCGCCAAGGCTACAACGCAAAAAGCCACCCGAGGGTGGCTTTTGCTTTTGTATCCTTGGCGGAGAGAGGGGGATTCGAACCCCCGA
Source organism: Rugamonas violacea (assembly GCF_016461825.1). Taxonomy (GTDB): domain Bacteria; phylum Pseudomonadota; class Gammaproteobacteria; order Burkholderiales; family Burkholderiaceae_D; genus Rugamonas. Next base: position 218,058 of record NZ_JAEMNU010000083.1, read on the forward strand.
TAGGCTATGAACCTATACACGCTTTCCAGGCGTGCGACTTCAACCACTCATCCACCTCTCCTGCATTTCTTACTCCCCTTCCGAGGAGCGGCGAATTATAGCAAGGATTCCAAGGAGTACCAACATTTTTCGCCTTCCCCCTCTTTCACCCTATCAGGACGCTTCTTTGAGCTGCTCCAAAATCGCTGGATTCTCCAAAGTGGAGATGTCCTGCGTGATGGTCTCGCCCTTGGCCAACACGCGCAACAAGCGCCGCATGATCTTGCCCGACCGCGTCTTCGGCAGGTTGTCACCAAAGCGGATCTCTTTCGGCTTGGCGATCGGGCCGATCTCTTTGGCGACCCAGTTGCGCAACTCCAGCGCCAGCCGCTTGGCGTCGTCGCCGGTCGGCCGCGCTTGCTTGAGCACGACAAAGGCGCAGATCGACTCGCCGGTGGTGTCGTCCGGCTTGCCGACCACGGCCGCTTCGGCCACCAACGGATTGGCCACCAGCGCCGATTCGATCTCCATCGTGCCCATGCGGTGGCCGGACACGTTCAGCACGTCGTCAATCCGCCCGGTGATGGTGAAGTAGCCGGTCTCTTTGTTGCGGATGGCGCCGTCGCCGGCCAGGTACATCTTGCCGCCCAGCTCCTCCGGGAAGTAGCTGGACTTGAAGCGCTCGGGATTGTTCCAGATGGTGCGGATCATCGACGGCCATGGTCGCTTGACGACCAGTATGCCGCCCTGCCCGTTCGGCACGTCCTGACCGGCTTCGTCGACGATGGCGGCGGTGATGCCCGGCAGCGGCAAGGTGCAGGAGCCCGGCACCATCGGCGTGGCGCCCGGCAGCGGGGTGATCATGTGGCCGCCCGTCTCGGTCTGCCAGAAGGTGTCGACGATCGGGCAGAGTTCGCGGCCGATGTTCTTGTAGTACCACATCCAGGCTTCCGGATTGATCGGCTCGCCAACCGTGCCCAGCAGGCGCAGGGTGGACAGGTCGTAGTTCTTCGGATGCACGGCCGGGTCGACGTCGGAGGCTTTGATCAGCGAGCGGATCGCCGTCGGCGCGGTGTAGAAGATGCTGACCTTGTGCTTGGCGATGGTGTCCCAGAAGCGGCCGGCGTTGGGGAAGGTGGGGATGCCTTCGAACACCACCTGGGTCGCGCCGACGGCCGTCGGGCCGTAGCAGATGTAGCTATGGCCGGTCACCCAGCCGATGTCGGCGGTGCACCAGAACACGTCGTCGGGCTTGATGTCGAAGCTCCACTTCATGGTCAGCGCGGCCCACAGCAAATAGCCGCCGCTGGAGTGCTGCACGCCCTTCGGCGTGCCGGTCGAGCCGGAGGTGTAGAGGATGAACAGCGGGTGCTCGGCGTCGACCCACTCCGGTTCGCACACGGCCGCCTGTTTTTCCACCAGCTGGTGCAGCCAGATGTCGCGGCCGGCCTGCATGGCGATGTCGCCGCCGGTGCGTTGGTAGACGATGACGTCCTTGATGCTGTCGCAGCCGCCCAGCGCCAGCGCTTCGTCGACGATGACTTTCAAGGGCAGGCGCTTGCCGCCGCGCAGTTGCTCGTCGGCGGTGATGACGGCCACGGCGCCGGCGTCGATGATGCGCTCCTGCAGCGACTTGGCGGAGAAGCCGCCGAACACCACCGAGTGGGTGGCGCCGATGCGGGCGCAGGCCTGCATCGCGGCGACGCCTTCGACCGACATCGACATGTAGATGATGACCCGGTCGCCCTTCTTGACGCCGCGTTCCTTCAGGCCGTTGGCGAACTTGCAGACCTTCTCGTGCAGCTGGCGGTAGCTGACGTGGCTGGACTGGCCGTCGTCGCCTTCGAAGATGATGGCGGTCTTCTCGGCGTTGCCGTTCTCCAGGTTGCGGTCCAGGCAGTTGTAGGAGACGTTCAGGTGGCCGTCCTCGAACCACTTGTAGAACGGCGCGTTGTCCTCGTTGAGCGTGCGGCTGAAGGGTTTCTGCCAGACCAGGTTCTCCCGCGCCAGGCGCGCCCAGAAGCCCTCGTAGTCGGCCTCGGCCTCGGCTTGCAGCGCCGCGTAGGCGGCCATGCCGGAGATGGTCGCCTGGGCGGCGAAGGCCGCCGACGGCTGAAACACGCGCGACTCCTGCGGACCTTGCTGCTGGGTTCCTTGATTTGCTGTACCGGTCATGCTGATCTCCATTGTAGTAATCGTTTGCCAACAACATTAAACTTTGCCGCTTACTGCCTCCTTACAGCCGCCCATCGGGCCGAATATGGCCGGCCGGCGGACCTGCTAGTCGAGCAAGCAATTTGATCTTTTATGCAATTTTACCGAATTTTTGACTAGTCCACTGATTCTCCCCATTCGCCCCGCCGCGGCCGCCGATCTGCACGCCCGGCAAGACGATTGCCGGATTGCACGTGTAAAATGTCGGCAGTCCTTTTGCCGCATCCTTTTCCGGAGAATCACCCCAATGTCTGACCCGCAACACCAACCAGTCCCCAAGCTGCGCCCGCTGCCCGCCTTCATCTTCATGTCGCGCTGGCTGCAGCTGCCGCTGTATCTGGGCCTGATTCTGGCGCAGTGCGTCTATGTGTTCCATTTCTGGGTCGAACTGAAGGATCTGATCGGCGCGGCGCTCGGCAACGAGGCGGCGCTGGCGCACATCTTCCAGGCCATCGCCGTGCCCGGCTCCGAGGTGCCGACCAAACTCAACGAGACCACCATCATGCTGGTCGTGCTCGGCCTGATCGACGTGGTGATGATCTCCAACCTGCTGATCATGGTCATCATCGGCGGCTACGAGACCTTCGTCTCGCGCATGCACCTCGACACCCATCCGGACCAGCCGGAGTGGCTGTCGCACGTCAACGCCTCGGTGCTGAAGACCAAGCTGGCCATGGCCATCGTCGGCATCTCCTCGATCCACCTGCTGAAGACCTTCATCAACGCCGCCTCCTACGACGCCAAGGTGCTGATCGCGCAAACCGCGATCCACGCCGTGTTCCTGCTGTCGGCGCTGGCCATCGCCTACACCGACCGCATCACCACCGGCACGCAGAACGAATCGCAAAGCCATTAACGCCCTCCCCTTAGCCCCTCCCTCAAACGCGAGAACACCATGACCATCATAAAGCAAGAAGACCTGATCGAATCCGTCGCCGCCGCCCTGCAATACATCAGCTACTACCACCCGGCCGACTATATCGAACACCTGGCGCGCGCCTATGACGCCGAGCAGAGCCCGGCGGCCAAGGACGCCATCGCGCAGATCCTGACCAACTCGCGCATGTGCGCCGAGGGCAAACGGCCGATCTGCCAGGACACCGGCATCGTCAACGTCTTCCTGAAGATCGGCATGGGTGTGCGCTTCGAGGGTTTCAGCGGCACGGTCACCGACGCGGTCAACGAGGGCGTGCGCCGGGCCTACAACTTCGACGACAACAAGCTGCGCGCCTCGATCGTCGCCGATCCGCAGTTCGACCGCAAGAACACCAAGGACAACACGCCGGCCGTGGTGCACATGGAGCTGGTCGAGGGCAACACGGTCGACGTCAAGGTCGCGGCCAAGGGCGGCGGTTCGGAGAACAAGACCAAGTTCGTCATGCTCAACCCGTCCGACTCGCTGGTCGACTGGGTCATGAAGACCGTGCCGACCATGGGCGCCGGCTGGTGCCCGCCGGGCATGCTGGGCATCGGCATCGGCGGCACCGCCGAGAAGGCCATGCTGATGGCCAAGGAGGTGCTGATGGACGACATCGACATGTTCGACCTGAAAAAACGCGGCCCGCAAAACAAGCTCGAAGAGCTGCGCATCGAACTGTGCGACAAGGTCAACGCGCTGGGCATCGGCGCCCAGGGCCTGGGCGGCCTGACCACCGTGCTCGACGTGAAGATCATGATGTACCCGACCCACGCCGCCTCCAAGCCGGTCGCCATGATCCCCAACTGCGCCGCCACCCGCCACGCCCACTTCGTGCTGGACGGCTCGGGCGCGTCCTACATCACGCCGCCGCCGCTGTCGACCTGGCCCGAGGTGCACTGGACGCCGGACACGGAAAAATCCAAGCGCGTCGACCTCGACACGCTGACCACGGAAGAAGTGGCGTCGTGGAAGCCGGGCCAAACCCTGCTGCTGAACGGTAAAATGCTGACCGGCCGCGACGCCGCGCACAAGCGCATCCAGGACATGCTGGCCAAGGGCGAGCCGCTGCCGGTCGACTTCACCAACCGCGTCATCTACTACGTCGGCCCGGTCGATCCGGTGCGCGACGAGGCGGTCGGCCCGGCCGGCCCGACCACCGCCACCCGCATGGACAAGTTCACCGACATGATGCTGGAGCAGACCGGCCTGATCGCCATGATCGGCAAGGCCGAGCGCGGCCCGGTCGCCATCGAGTCGATCCAGAAGCACAAGTCGGCCTACCTGATGGCCGTCGGCGGCGCCGCCTACCTGGTGTCGAAAGCCATCAAGAGCGCCAAGGTGCTCGGCTTCGCCGACATGGGCATGGAAGCGATCTACGAGTTCGACGTGGTCGACATGCCGGTCACCGTGGCGGTCGACGCCGCCGGCACCTCGGTGCACAACACCGGCCCGGCGGAATGGAAGGCCAAGATCGAAAAGCTGAGCAGCGTCAGCGCGATCCCCGTCGTCACCGCCTAAGCAACCCACCCGGCCCCGCCGCGCGCCCGTGCGCGGGCGGCGGGCGCCTTGTCCGGACACGAACTTGATTTCCTCCCTCCCCTTTGCGCCGCCGTTCGCCACGCCCGCCGACGCCCCCGTCGGCGTGTTCGACTCCGGCGTCGGCGGCCTGTCGGTGCTGCGCCACATCCGCGCCCAGCTGCCCGACGAGCACCTGCTGTACTTCGCCGACTCGGCCTACGCCCCGTACGGCGCGCAGACCGAGGCGGTGCTGACCGAGCGTTCGCTGGCCATCGCCGCCTTCCTGGTCGGGCGCGGCGCCAAGGCGCTGGTGGTGGCCTGCAACACCGCCACCATCGCCGGCATCAAGGCGGTGCGCGCGCGCTATCCGCAATTGCCGGTGGTCGGCGTCGAACCCGGCCTCAAGCCGGGCGCCGCCGCCAGCGGCAACGGCAAGGTCGCCGTGCTGGCCACCGCCAGCGCGCTGCGCGGCGAAAAATTCCTCTCGCTGCGCGAGCAGATCAGCGCGGCCACCGGCGTCAGCTTCCACCTGCAACCCTGCGTCGGCCTGGCCGACCAGATCGACAAGGGCGAGCTCGACACGCCGGCCACCCGCGCCCTGCTGGAGCGCTACATCGCGCCGCTGATCGCCGAGGGCGTCGACACGCTGGTGCTCGGCTGCACCCACTACCCCTTCGTGCTCGCCGGCATACAGGCGGTGGTGCGCGCCCACACCGCCGCGCCGGTCAGCGTGCTCGACACCGGCGAAGCCGTGGCGCGCCAGCTCAGCCGCCTGCTCGAGGCGGCCGGCCTGCGCCGCGCCGGCGGAACGCCGGCCGGCTTGCACGGCTACACCAGCGCCGCCGCCGCGTCGTTGAGCGGACCGTTCGCCGGCCTGCTGGGGCTGACGCCGCCGGTGACGGCGGTGTCGGTCTAGGCCGATTTGCCATTTTTGCGAAAAACCGCATTAAGGTTTGCGTGTTTCAAAACTGGCTTGTATAATTCGGCACCTGTCTACGAAACACCGTAGACAACGCAGTATCAGTGGTGGCTGTAGCTCAGTTGGTAGAGTCCAGGATTGTGATTCCTGTTGTCGTGGGTTCGAGCCCCATCAGCCACCCCAAAGAATTCGCAGCAAATAATGAGGTTGCAAGTTCATGCTTGCAGCCTTTTTTATTTCCCGCAGCAGAGTATCGTAGTAGATCGCGCAGTACCAGTGGTGGCTGTAGCTCAGTTGGTAGAGTCCAGGATTGTGATTCCTGTTGTCGTGGGTTCGAGCCCCATCAGCCACCCCAAGAATATGTAGGAATATCAAAGAGTTACACGCTTCGGCTTGTAGCTCTTTTTTGTTTCTGCGGACCTCCGCCCGGAGAAGAACGCCGCTGACACTCCCAATACCCCTTACCAATGCCTCAGCGAAGCGCACTGGCGGCTCATGCAGGCCGCCTTCGTAGCGACTGATCCGCGCGCCGCTTGACGATTCCTCCAGCCCCGCCAACCTGCTGCGCAAGCGCGCAGGCGTTGCCGATTCTGCCCCCCCCTAGCAAATCGGCTGCCCGCATAGATTATTAATTAAGCAAGTCTAATAATTGCTCAATTTATTTTCGACAATAATTGCATATGTTACAATTGACAGTGAGAAAACTATTATTTAACTATTGCAATGAATTTGACAAAACTTACCCTCGTTTGCGCCCTGACTTCCGCTTTGACCGCCTGCGGTGGCGGCGGGGGTGGCAATCCCTCTACTCCTGACGTGGGTCCTGTCGCCACACCGTCCCGCACCATTAGCGGCGTGGCCGCCAAGGGCCTCATCAAGGACGGCATCGTCAATGTTTATGCCTACGACGCCGCCGGCAACCGCTCCGCGGCGCCGGTCGCCACCGGACGCACGTCCAAAACCGACGGCAGTTATTCGGTCAACCTGGGCACCCGCACCGGCTTGTTCACCGTGGAAGTGAGCGCCGACGCGGCCACCACCATGGAAGACGAGTACAGCGGCACGATTGCCATGCCCGCCACGATGACGATGCGCAGCCTGGTCCAGCTCGACAGCGGCAGCAACAACAACGCGACCGGCCACGTGACGCCGTTCACCGACATGCTGGTGACGGCGGCGATGAGCGCCGGCACGGCAAGCAGCCTGACCGCGGCAAACGTGGCGTCGGCGCAGACCGAAGTCACCAAGGTTCTCGGTTTCAATCCGCTGACCACCAAGCCGCTCAATTCCAATAGCGATGCGGCGGCCAATACGACCGATGCGTCGGAAAAATTGCAGTCCGTGGCATTGGCAGCGATCTCGCAGATTGCTCACGCCAGCGGTATGGGATGCGCCGGTACGCCCGGTGAAAAAGTCAAATGCGCAGTCACCGCGACGACCGGCACCGTGACGATGAAAAACGGGACCGTCAGCATTGGCGGCGGCGCGAAAGCAGCCCTGCTCACCGCGCTGACGGCAGTGGCCAACGATGCTACCGTCAACAAAACAACGCTGAAGACGCTGGATGGCCAAAAGCTGTTCTCCGACGTGGCTATCAATACCCCGACGCCTGTTCCGACACCGACGCCGACACCTACTCCAACGCCGACTCCGACGCCTACACCAACTCCGACTCCGACGCCTGTGCCGACGCCAACGCCGACGCCGACGCCAGTTCCAACGCCTACGCCAACGCCGGTTCCAACACCTACGCCGACGCCGGTTCCAACGCCGACTCCTACGCCAACGCCGACGCCTACGCCTACGCCGACACCGGCCAATCCGGTGGCCGACACGAAAGCCCTGTTCGCCAGTTTGCGCACCAACCTGCAAGCATGGTCGGACGCAAACAAGGACGGCGGCGGCCTGCGCAACAGCCTGGACGCGATGAAAGCCGATTTCGACAGCGCCGTATCGCCGCTGGATCAGGACCTGGCCGACTGGATCATCGTCTCCGGTCACGGCATCAAGCTCTACAACGACTTTATCCAGAAAAAATCCACGGCCATTACCGTCAACGACGGCTCGACAGAGTTGTCGTTCAGTTCGTGCACGCTTTACAAAGATGCGGCGGCGACCATCGCCATGACGAATAGCGACCTGTCGTCGGTGACGCCGAAGAGCGTCTCCTGCACGCTGAACGGTAGAATCGTCGAAGGATCGGAACGCAGCACAAGCAATGGATATACCCGCGCCATGATCGGCAGAAGCATCACGCTGGCGCCTGCGGCCAGCAGCAATTTCATCTACGCCGCCCAGACACGGCGCTTGACGCAGGAATACCAAAAGGGTCAATGGGGCGTCCCTTACAACATCCGGACCTTGAGCGGCTACACGGCCGTAGGCAGCGCGGCGAGCGGCACCATCAGCTATGCGATGAACGGCAACGCCGTCACCTCCGCGCTGATTGAAGGCACCATGCCCGCGCGCACCGACGCCAGCGGCGTTGCGCTCACCGACTACGAAACGTGGAAGGTCAGTACCACCACCACGGCCGAAGCGGGAGGCATCAACAACTACGCGTTCTCCGGCACCGTCGGCGCGGTCAAGAATGGCGCGACGCTAGGCAGCGTCAAGATCGCCAATACATCCTTCGTCCGGGCGTCTAACAACGGCGGCACGTATCGCGTCACCGAAGGCAAGCTGGGCATCGAAGTCGCGACGGCCAGCAGCACCGTCAGCGGCACCCTGTCCCTGAGCAAATTCGATACCGACAAACACGGCAACCGCTACCTGCCGAACTACGCGCAGTTCACCGGCAGCTTCACCAACAGCCGTTCAGAGAACTTCAACGGCGTCATCACGGCCGAAGCATCGAACTACAAAAACTACGATAGCACCGCGCCGCTGTCGGCGACCAATTTCGTCCTGGCCAGCGCATCGTTCAAGGGCAGCCTGAAAATTGTCAGCCGTCCAACGCTGGCCATCACGTTTGCCGCCCGCACCACCGGCTACAAGACCGCCGAGTTCAACGCCACCTACAACGACGGCGCGAACGCGATCTCCTTCGATGGCAACAACGCGCTGCCAAGAACGGTCCATATCGCCAGCGCAACGGGCGTCACGGTCACGCTGGTCGACGGCGCCAAGTACCTCGACGCCTACAAGAACAACAGCAAAACAGCGCTGATCAATACCAGCAACAGGATGATCAACTACATCGATGGCAGCTTCGAGACATTGAACTGACCATCATGCGTTTGATTTCCTTACTGGGCGCCCTGCTTGCTGCAAGCGGGGCCGCCGCGCAAACGTCCGTCGCCGACAGCGACATCGCACTGCATGCGCCAAGCAGCGCCTGGCAACCCTACGCCAAGGCGCAAGTCTGGGCAGTCTACGATGCCGTGCCGATCCGCGAACTGGGCCGCGACTGGGGCGCCAACTACGCCCCGCACAACGGCCGCAACGTCTTCCTGCAGCGGGACCGCGTGGAATTCGGCGTGGAGAAAAACGGCTGGCGCATCGGCGCGGAATACCGGCTGGAACTGTCGCTGGAGGCGAACCGCGATACGGTGGACATGTACCATGTCTACCAGAGCCACAAGACGCCCGACAAGGCACGCGATTTCGCCGCGGACGCCCAGTCGAAACAGTGGGCGGCGGCCGGCGCGCGCGTGGGCCGCACCTTCGCCCTGCCCGACCAAGGCGCCGGCAATCCCCTGCTGATGGTGTCGGCCTCCGTGTACGGGCACGCCCGCAATCGCGACAGCGGCGCGTCCGGCACGGTGAGCTACAAACCCGATACCGCCTACCGGATCGACGGAACGTATGCGAATTCGAATACGGGCTACACCTATCCGTTCATGCCGGAGGCGACGCAAAAATCGTCCGGCGCGAGTATCTCGGCCGCCCTGCAATGGCCGCTGAGCAGCCAGCTCACCGCCAATCTGGCGGTCAACGACTTGTGGAGCCGCATGCGTTGGACCAATTTGCCGTCGCTGGTGAAACGCATCGCCTCCGACGTGCGCACGGTCGACAGCGACGGCTACATCAACTACAAGCCGAAGATCGTCGGGCAGAGCAGCCTGATCGAGCGCACCAGCAGCATCGGCGCCAGCACCGCGCTGAACCTGACTTACCAGGTCGGGCAATGGGCTGCGCGGATTGGCGCGCAGCGCATCGCCGGCACCACCATCCCGGAAGTCGTCGGCAGCTACGCCAGCCGGTGGGGAACGGTCAGCGCCAGCTACGACACGCGTTTCAAGATGATGGGGCTGGGATATGAGCACGGCCCGCTCCGTCTACGCGTGCGTACCGATAGTTTGCCGTTCAGCGAGGCGCGCGCATTCAGCCTGGAGACAGCCATGCATTTTGCGTTGTAATAAATTGCCATTCGTTGATTCCTGTTGTCGTGGATTCAAGCCCCCTCAGCCCCCTTCCATGGAATGCAAGCACTTAGCCCATCTTTCGAGATGGACTTTTTGCGTTCTAGATCCAATATTTTTCATGTAGCCGCCGTGCGCGTCCATCCACTACGCCCCATTTACGTTCGCCGCCATATTCGATTCGCCCTATGCGGAGCGACAGTGGAAGGCGGCTCAACCGCCTGACGGTAACAGGCAGCTGATTTTTCCTTTGAGCAACACTGAGTTCTTCATGAACGTTGAATCGTGTTAAAATTTTTCCAATATTGCACTTTCAGAACCGGAGATAACATGAGTACCCTGCATAACATCACCCCTTTTCGTCAAATGAAGAACGCCTATGCCAGCCTGCTATCCTTGGCGAATTCGGCCAAGGAAATCAGTACCGCCGTGGCGCGCCTGTCGGCAACCGCGCCGGCAGGCACTGTGTCCAGCGAGCCGACCGGGGTGAGCATCTACGACCGCCTAGGTTGCCGGTTGTTGCTGGATCCTTCGTCGCTGGTAGATCGCTGTGTGATTAACCAGGGAAGCTGGGAGCCCGAGCAGGTGGCGTACTTCCTGCAACTTGCCGAGCGCTTCCGCGGCAAGGAGAAAACGGCATTTCTCGATATCGGCGCTTATTGGGGCATGTATTCCCTGCTGTTTGCAAAAGCGGGGCTGGCTAGCGAGATTTTCGCTTTCGAGGCGGACCGGCATAACTTTGCGCAGCTGCAATCGAATGTCTTCCTCAACGGCGCGGCGCGTCAAATCAAGGCGTTTAACAAGGCCGTATCGGAGAGCGATCATCTGATGTACGCCTGGGATAGCACCAGCCATCCCGACGGCAACCGCGGCGGCGTTGGCATGGTGCATCAGGGTTTCGAGTACGCCACCATGGAAGTTGACGGAGTAACCCTCGATTCCTTCCTCGGCTTGAAAGACAGGAACCTGATCGTGAAGATTGACGTCGAAGGGCATGAGCAGCACGTTTTGCTGGGCATGGAACGTACCGTGAAGGAAAACCGGATACTGATGCAGGTCGAAGTGTACGAGCCGCAGCAGCCGGTGACCTTCGCTATTCTGGAGCGGATGGGACTGCGCCGCATTCACCAGATCGACCACGACTTCTACTACACCAACATCGACATGTAATCCGGGTTCAGCACTGGGGCACGGCCCGCCAGTGCTGGCCATAGCACGTAAATGCGAATGATTCTTGTTATTATTCGCATCAATTGCTATCATGCCTCCTTTTGAGGGATGCGACGCGGTGCTCGAACGTTACTACCAGGAACTGCTGCGCTTGATGGCGCGCGCCACCGGCTGCCGCGACAAGGCGCAGGATGTCGTGCAGGAAGCCTACGCCCGCGTGCTGACGTCCGGCCGGGGCGGCGACTCGGCCGAGCCCGGCAGCCACGAGCGCGCCCTGCTCTACGTAACGGCGCGCAACATCGTGATCGACCAGCAGCGCCAGAGCCTGATCCGGCGCCACGAGGACCTCGCCCTGCACGAGCCGCGCGCGCCGCGCGCCGACGAACCAGAACAACGACTGGCCGACCGGCAGCACATGGAACACTTGCTTGCGATCATAGAAAACCTGCCGCCACGCTGCCGCCAGGCCTTCGCCCTGTACAAGTTCGACGGCCTCAGCCATGTCGAGATCGCCGCGCAGATGGGCATCTCCGTCAACATGGTGGAGAAGCACATCATCAAGGCGATGGTCGCCTGCAAGAAGGCGCTGGCCGGGGAGCTGTCGGCATGAGCCGGCAGGAACTTGAACCTGGCCGCGCCGACGCCATCGACGGCGCGGCGGCGCAATGGCTGCTGCGCCGCGACGCCGGCCTGTCGGCGGCCGAGCAGGCGGCGCTGCAACACTGGCTCGACAGCGACGCCGCCCACGCCCTCGCCTGGCAGCAGATGTGCCGCGCCGACACATTGCTGGCCGGCCTGCCGGCCGCCCGCGTCGCCGCGCTGGACCGCAGCGGCCTGGCCCCGGCGGCAATGCCGGCCGCGCCATCGGGCTGGCTGGCGCAATTTCTCCCGCTGCGCTGGCTGGGCCGTCTGGCCGACGCCGCGCCGCGCGCCGCGCTGGCCGCCTGCCTGCTGCTGGCCTGCGGCCTGCTCGGCTACCAGCAACTGCACCAGCCGGGCTACAGTCAAACCTTCACCACCGCGCGCGGCCAGTATGCAGAGCAGCGCCTGCCCGACGGCAGCAGCATCGAACTCGACACGGCGACCGAAGTGCAGGTGGCCCTGTACGCCGACCACCGCGAGGTGCGCCTGCTGCGCGGCCAGGCCATGTTCCACGTCAAGCCGGAGCCGCAGCGCCCCTTCCACGTCGAGGCCGGCGCGGCCCGCGTGACGGTGCTGGGCACGCACTTCTCCGTGCGCAACGTCGACGGCCTGGTCAACGTCGCCGTACAACAGGGCAAGGTCGCGGTGGCCGCGCCGGGGCGCAACGCCGACGCGCCCGCGCTGCTGGCCGGCGACGGCCTGACCCTGGCGGCGGACGGTCCGGCCGTGCCGGCCAGCGTGGTGCCGGCGGCGGTCGGTAGCTGGCGCGAGCGCCGCGTCAACTTCGACAACGCCACGCTGGCCGAGGCGCTGGCCGAATTCGAACGCTACGCCGACAGCGGCCTGCGCGTCGACGACGCCGCCTTGGCCCAGTTGCGCCTGAGCGGCAGCTTCGACGTCGGCAATCCGGCCCAGTTCGCCGCCGCCCTGCCGCTGGCGCTGCCGGTGCGGGTGGTCGGCGACGGCCGGGTCAAACGCATCCTGCCGCGCTGAACTGGCGGCCCGCTTGCCAAGGCGGCGGGATGCCGGCGCCCCACCCCAGCGGCGCAGAGCCAGGGTCAGACCCCTCGGGGTCTGACCCTAGATTTACGCCGCTGGGTTTTGCCGGCATCCCGCCAATCCACACTTAAAACCGTAAATATTTTTCTCCGCACGTCAGGGTAAATGAGTCTCATTCGTTTTAACTATGAGCGACACACCACATCACCATAGGAACAACGATGCCCTCATTGATACGCCGCAGTCCCCTTCCCCTGCTACTGGCCCTGGCCTTGTCTGCGCCGGCGCCCACCTACGCGGCGCCGGCCAGCATCGAATTCAGCATCGCCGCCCAGCCGCTGGGCCGCGCCCTCAACGAGCTGGCGCGCCAGGCCGGCATGGTGCTGCTGGCCGACGCCCGGCTTACCCAGGGCCGCGTCAGTCCACCGTTAAAGGGCGCGTTCAGCGTCGCCGAGGCGCTGCGCCAACTGCTGGCCGGCAGCGGCCTGCGCGCCGAAGTGCGCGCCGACGGCAGCATCATCCTGACGGCGGCGCCCCAGGCGGCGGCAGGCGCGGTGCAAATCGGCACCCTGAACGTGCAGGGCCAGAGCGCCGCCGGCGCCTGGTCCAGCGACGACGACACCGATCCGGCCGACCTACCCTACACGCAGTCCTCGTCGGCCGCCCACATCGGCCGCGAGCAGATCGAACGCTTTCGCGGCACCTCGCCGGCCGACATGTTCAAGGCGGTCGCCGGCGTGCAGGTCGGCGACAGCCGCAACAGCGGCGCCGTCGACATCAACGTGCGCGGCCTGCAGGGACAAGGCCGCGTGCCGGTGCTGATCGACGGCAGCCTGCAATCGTCGACCGTGTATCGCGGCTACGCCGGCATCGCCGACCGCAGCTACATCGACCCGGACCTGATCAGCAGCGTGCGCATCGACAAGGGACCGAACCTGTCGGCACAAGGCGCCGGCGCCATCGGCGGCATGGTCAGCATGCAGACGCTGCGCCCAGAGGACGTCCTGCTGCCCGGCGCGCGCACGGGCGTGCGCCTGCGCGGCGGCCTGCAAAGCAACAGCGTCAGCGCGCCGGACGACTTCTCCGCCACGCCACGGCGCGAGCGCAACGGCCTGCTCAACGCGCACAGCGGCTACGCCAGCGTCGCCGTAGCCACCACGCAGGACGACTACGACCTGGTGGCCGCCTACAGCCGCCGCCGCATCGGCAACTACTTCGCCGGCACCAAGGGCTACGGCCGCTACCAGCAGCTCGACGAATGGGGCGACGACAACGGCGTGACGCAGTTCTTCAAGGCCGGCGACGAGGTGCTCAACACCTCCAACACCACCACCTCGGTGCTGCTGAAGGGCGTGCTGCGCCTGCCGCGCGCGCACACGCTGGAGCTGGGCTACCGCTATTTCGACAGCGCTTTCGGCGAAGTGATGCCGTCGCAGATCTACCGCAACAGCACCGGCTTCATCCCGCAGTGGAACACCAGCCAGGTGCGCACCGACGCCTGGACCGCGCGCTACGGCTGGAAGCCGGCCGGCCAGTCGCTGCTCGACTTCAAGGCCAACCTGTGGCTGACCGACATGCAGAGCGCCGCCCGCAACGGCGACATCTTCCACAATCCGCTGGAGGGCAAGCCGAACCCCGGCGACCACGAATGCAAGGCCTGCGTCGAAAGCCTGTACCTGGCCAAGACGGCGGCGCGCCGCCTCGGCGCCGACATCAGCAACACCAGCCTGCTCGACACCCGCTTCGGCCCGCTGCGGCTGAACTACGGCCTGTCGCTGCAAAACGAGAACATCGGCCCCGGCAAGGACGTGCAAATCGTCGCCGACGACATCAACCACAACCGCACCCAGCGCGACGGCAAACGCCACGAGGAAAGCGCCTTCATCGCGCTGCAGTGGAAGCCGCGCGACTGGTTGAGCGTCGACGTCGGCGGCCGCTACCAGCGCTACAACACGCGCGACCGCAACCGCATGGCCGAGCAGCTGCACGACCCGCGCGGCTGGCAGTGGGTGACGCTGTACGACAAGGCCGGCGACAACATCGGCAGCGTCAAATGGCGCCAGGACGACGCCGGCCAATTCACGCCGGCCACCAATCCGCTGCTGACCGGCGTCGGCATGGTCGAGAACTACGGCCAGGAGCCGGTGCCGATCGACCCGTCCAAGGTCGACTACGCGCAGCCCAACGACTACGTCTTCCACGACGACATCCCCGGCGCCTTCAAGTACAGCATGCCGCTGGAGCGCCGGGACCACGGCTTCGCGCCCTCCTTCGGCTTGACCGCCAAGCTGTCCGACAGCGTCAGCGTCTACCTGCGCGGCGCGCGCGGCCTGCGCATGCCCAGCCTGTACGAGTCGACGCTGGGCTTCTCGGCCACCTACTTCTCGCCGCTCAAGGCCGAGCGCAGCGACAACCGCGAGATCGGCCTGAACCTGGTCAAGGACGGCGTCTGGAGCGCCAGCGACAAGCTGCGCCTCAAACTGGCCTACTTCGACAACGTCACCCGCGACTACATCACGCGGCGGCAGATCGCCGGCCTGCCGGCCTGGGCGCAGAACTTCTCGATGGCCAACGCCGACAGCTACCAGGTCGCCGGCTTCGAACTGCAGTCGAGCTACGACCGTGGCGCGCTGTTCGGCGAACTGTCCGCCACCTACAACCGCAAGACCTTGATCTGCGACGCCGCCACCGCCGCCTACCTGCGCACCAAGGGCAGCTTCCTGCCGCGCATGAAGGACACGCCGGACTGCTCGCCGATCGGCTTCACCACCTCCTACGTCAGCAACCACATCCAGCCCAAGCTGAGCATGAACCTGACGCTGGGCGCCCGCCTGCTGGAGAACAAGCTCACCGTCGGCACGCGCCTGAGCCACGTCGGCTCGCCGCTGGCCACCGAGGACAAAGAGGCGCAATGGCAAAACTCGGCCGGCACCGCAACCCAGGTGCTGACGCGCGCCTACACCCTGGTCGACCTGTTCGCCAGTTACAAGCTGGCGCCCAACGCCACGCTGGACCTGGGCGTCGACAACCTGGGCGACCGCTACTACCTCGACCCGCTCACCCTTAGCCTGATGCCGGGGCCGGGCCGCACCATGCGCCTGTCGCTCGGCGTCAAATTCTAAACACCCTCGCAAGCACACAAGGAACCCCATGAACATCAACGATCTTCCGCCTACCCGCAGCCTGCGCCTGAAAGCGCGTACCATGGCGACTCACCAACAACTCGACGACGGCATCATGGCCAGCGCCCCCTTCTCCAGCAAAGAAAACTACGCCCGCTTCCTGCAGGCGCAATACAGCTTTCTGCGCGATGTGGACCCGCTGTACGACCACGCCGGACTGGCCGCGCTGCTGCCGCAGTTGGACGAGCGGCGCCGCTACGCCGCCATCGCCGCCGACCTGGGCGACCTGGGCGCCGCGCTGCCGCTGGACGGTCCCGAGGCGCCGCTGGCCGCCGACGTCGACCTGGCCACCGCGCTCGGCTGGCTCTACGTCACCGAAGGCTCGAAGCTGGGCGGCGCGGTGCTGTTCAAACTGGCCGGCAAGCTGGGACTGGACGGCGACTTCGGCGCGCGCCATCTGGCCGCCCACCCGGACGGCGCGGCGCGCCACTGGCGCGAATTCACGGCGGCACTCGACGGCGTAGAACTCGACGCCGAGCAGGAGTCGCGCCTGGTAGCCGGCGCCGAGGCGGCCTTCACGCGCATGCACGGCCACGTCGGCCGCACGCTCTGATGCGGCTGCCGCCACACACGCCGAGCATGCCGGCCAAGCCAGCCGGCGGCGAGGCGCATGCCGCGCGCCTGCTGCGCTGGGGCTACACCGCGCTCGGCGTGTTGATGGTGGCGCTGGGCGTGATCGGCGCGCTGCTGCCGGTGATGCCGACGACGATCTTCCTGATCCTCGCGCTGGCCTGCTTCAGCCGCGCCTCGCCACGGCTGGAGCAGCGCCTGCTGCAGCATCCGCGCTTCGGCGCGCCGCTGCGCCAGTGGCGCGAACACCGCGCCGTGTCGAAGCGCGGCAAGCGCATGGCCTGCCTCGGCATGGCGCTGGGCTTCGTCGTGATGTGTTTGGGCAGGCCGCCCTGGCCGGTGATCGTGCTGGTCGCAGTGATGGAGTTGGCGGTGGTGGTCTATCTGCTGCGCCGTCCCGAGGGTCCGCCCGCCGATGCCGGCGCCATGGACAGCGCGTTGGCCGGCGCCACGGTCAATGCCAAGGCCGCCACTGAGGTCGACGCGGCCGTCGAGACCAACACGGCCGCCGGGACCGACGCTGCCGCCGCCACCCTGCTCGCCAGCGCCAGCTCCTCTGGCGCCAACAGCGCCGCTGTTGTCATCGCCAACGCGGGCACGCCCGCGTTCACGCGCGGTCCAAAGCCGTTCGCTGCGGCGGCCATCGTCGCCGCACATTGCGCGCTGCTGGCATGGATACTATACGGCCATGCGCAGGACAAGCACGTGGTCGCCGCCGAGCCGCAAGCCGAGCGCGCCATGATGCTGGTCTACCTGCCGGCCGCCGCGCCGCCCAAGCCTCTGGAGCAGCGCCAGGCCGATCGCGTCAGCGCGGAGAGCAAGCCGACGCCCACGCCGCCGCAGCCTCGCGAGACGCCGCCGACACCGCAAGCAGCCCCGCCGCAGCCCAAGTCCACCCCATTGCCACCGACGGCGGATGCACCGCCGGTCGGCGCGACGGCCAGCAGCGCGCCGCGCGCCACGCCACCGGTCGACACTGCGTCGGTGGCGGCGGCACCGCCCTCGCCCGCGCTACCGCCGGCGCAGCAGGAGGTGCGCAGCGGCTCGAACAGCTGGGAGGGCAAGGTGCTGGCGCGGATGGAACGCTTCCGCCGCTATCCAACGGCCGCCCGCGCGCGCGGCGAGGAAGGCGTGGTGACGCTGCGCTGCCGCGTCAACCGCGACGGCCAGGTGCTGTCCGCCACCATCGAACACAGCTCCGGCCATCCGCTGCTGGACCAGGCCGCGCTGGAGACGCTGCAACGCGCCGCCCCGCTGCCGCGCATCCCCGACGAACGCCCCGCCCAGCTCGACCTGTCGATCCCGGTGCAGTTCAGCGTACGCTAACCCAGCAATTCCCAACCGGCCTGCGTCAGCGGCATGCGCGTGATCGGCTTGCCGCCGGCCGCCAGCAGCGCGTTGGCCAGCGCCGCGACGATCGACGGCGGCCCCTCCTCGCCGACGCCGTAGCCGGTCTCGCCGCTGCCGATCACCAGCACCTCCAGCGGCGGCGTTTGCGCCATGCGCGCCACTTGGTAGCCGTCGTAGTTGCCCTGCTCGACGGCGCCGTCCTTCAGCGTGATCTCGCCAAACAGCGCGGCGGACAGGCCGAACAGCGTGCCGCCCATCATCTGCGCCGAGACCATCTGTGGATTGGCGACGCGCCCCGGATCGATCGCCGCCGTGATGCGCACCAGGCGGAACTTGCCGGGTGCGCCGACGGCGACCTCCACCACGTGGCCGCCCAGCGTCGGCCCGGTCTCGTTGAGGGCGAAGCCACGGAAGTGGCCGGGCGCGAGCGGCGTGTTCCAACCGGCGCGTGCGCAAAGCTGGTCGATGAAGGACAGCAGCCGCGTTTTCCCGCTCAACAGGGCGCGCCGGTAGGCCACCGGATCGACGCCGGCGGCGCGCGCCGCCTGGTCCAGCGTGTGTTCGAGGAAGTAGCAGTTCTGCGAATTGCCGACCGAGCGCCAGTAGCCGCAGGGTACAGCATGGTCGATGCGGCTCCAGCGCGTGTCGTAGGCCGGGATCGCGTAGCTGCGCCCCATCCAACCCATCAGATAACTCCAGTCGAACACGCCATCGATGGGCGGGCTGTTGGTCACGCCGGAATAGGCCAGCAGTGACGGCCCGGCCATGTCGCCGCGCAGCGCGGTGGGCCGGTGCTGGTCGTCCAGCGCCAGCCGCACGCGCGCCGTGGTGGCGGGCCGGTAGTAGCCGGAGCGCATATCGTGCTCGCGCGACCAGATGGTCTTCACCGGCTTGCCGACGGCCTTGGCGATCAGCGCCGCCTCGACCGCGAAGTCGTGCTCCAGGCGGCGGCCGAAACCGCCGCCGGCCTGCTGCGTGTGCAGCGTCACCTGCTCGACCGCCAAGCCGAGCGCCTTGGCCACGGCGCGCTGGGTGTCGGTCTGGCTTTGCGTCGACAGCCAGACCTCGGCGCCGCCGTCCGGCCCCGTGCCGACGCTGACGGTGGCGTTCAACGGCTCCATCGCCGCGTGCGCCAGGAAGGGCAGCTCGTAGACGGTCTCGATGATCCGGCTGGCGCCCAGCAGCGCGGCGGCGGTGGCGGCGTGGTCCTGCTTGTCGGGACGGTCGGTCGCCCTCGGATACATCAGGCCACCTTCGCCCATCACGGCGGCACGGTACTCGGCGCGCATGGTGGTGCTGTCCGCCTTGCCGTGCGGGCCGGCGCGCCACACCGGCTTGAGCAGGCGCGCCGCCTTCTCGGCCTGCCAATAGCCGTCGGCCACCACGGCCACCGCGTTGGCCAGCCGCACCACCTGGCGCACGCCGCGCACCTTCAACGCCGGCGCGGCGTCGACCCGCAACAGCGCGCCGCCAAAGCCGGGCGCGTGCAGCACTGCCGCCACCAGCAAGCCAGGTTGCTTGACGTCGATGCCGTACACGGCGCTGCCGTCGACCCGTTCCGGGATGTCGGCGCGCGCCATCGACTGGCCCAACACCTTGCAGTCGCGCGCCGCCTTTAGTTTTGGCTTCTCCGGCGGAGTCAGCGCGGCGGCCTCCGCCAACAAGGCGCTGTAGGGCAGCCGGCGGCCGCTGGCGCCGTGCACGATATGGCCGTCGGCGGCATGGCAGACGGCCGCCTCGACCTGCCAACGCTGCGCGGCGGCGCGCAGCAACATGTCGCGCGCGGCGGCACAGGCCAGGCCCACGCTGTCGCGCGCCGTGCGCAGGCCGGCGCTGGCGAAGGTCGTGATCCCGGCCGGGAAGCGGCGGTGGAATTCCTTGCGCACCGGGGCGTGGCAGACGCGTATCTGCGCGGCGGCCAGTTCCAACTCTTCCATCACCAGTTGCACGATGGCGGTGTGCGTGCCCTGGCCCAGATTGGTGACGGTGGTGTAGGCGCTCAGCATGCCGTCCGCCGCGAAGCTGAGCCAGCAATCGAAGGCGACGGTGCCCGCCTTGTCATCGGTTCGAGCGCCAGCAATGGCGCCGCCCGCGCCGGCGGCCGGCACCGTCGCGGCGGCGCCGGCCGTCAGGTTCAGGCCCAGCGTCCACACGCCGGCCGCCAGCGTCGAGCGCAGGAAGCCGCGCCGCGTCGCCGCGCCGCTCATGCCGCACCAGCCTTGGCGGCGGCGTGGATCGCCGCGCGCACACGCGGGTAGGTGCCGCAACGGCAGATGTTGGTGATGGCGGCGTCGATCTCGGCGTCGCTGGGATGGGGATTCTGCCGCAGCAGCGCGGCGGCGGCCATCAACATGCCGGACTGGCAGTAGCCGCACTGCGGCACCTGCTGCGCGATCCAGGCCTGCTGCAGCACATGGCTGCGCTGCGGCGCCAGTCCCTCGATGGTGGTGATGGCGCGCTTGGCGACGCTCTGCACCGGCAGCACGCAGCTGCGCACCGCCTCGCCGTCGACGTGCACGGTGCAGGCGCCGCACTGCGCCGCGCCACAGCCGAACTTGGTGCCGGTCATGCCCAGCGCGTCGCGCAGCACCCACAGCAGCGGCGTGTCGCCGTCGACCTCGGCGCGCTGGCGCCGTCCGTTGATGTTCAAGTCAAAGCGCATCCACATGCTCCAAAAAGGAAGAATGAGCGCAGTGTAGGCAAGCGCGCCGGCGCTGGCGCGCGGCATGTGACGAAAGCCCGGATCGGCGGGACAGTGCCGCCGTGGCGGCATCGCGCCGCTGCTATACTTGGCGCCCATGAACCCCACCCATGCCGCCACCGTCGACATGTTCGGCAGCGCCGGCCCAATGGCCACACCGAGCGCGCCGACCGCCGCCACCACCATCGCGACGCGCTGGCCCGACGGGCGCCAGATGCTGCGCCTGCTGGCCATCAACCTGCTGGTCTGGGGGGTGTTGAGCGCGCTCGGCGCCGCCTCGTCCTACAGCGCCACGCTGCGCACCGGCGTCGGCAACTCCTACGCCACCGACTTCTTCGCCTGGTGGCGCTGCACCATGGCGCAGGTGCTGTTGTGCTGCCTGCTGCACGCGCTGTTCACGCGCTGGCCGGCGCTGCTGGCGCGGCCGCGGCGTATCGCGCTGGTGTTCGCCGCCACGCTGCTGATCTTCTTCCCGCTCGACGTGATGTACGAGACCACCTACAACGTGCTGCTGGCCGGCCGCGCGCTGCACCTCGAACGCATGCTCAAGGCGCTGGCCAGCATCCACAAGTTCAACTGGTTCGTCGACGTCGCCCTCACCTGCGGCAGCATCGGCGCACAGATCGCCTTGAGCATTTGGCGCCAGGGCAAGGCCGATCAGCAGGCCTTGGGGCAGGCGGAGACCGACAACCTGCGCCTCAAACTGGAACTGGAGCAGCAGCGCATGCTGGCCCTGCGCGGCCAGCTCGAACCGCACTTCATGTTCAACGCCCTCAACGCCATCAGCGCGCTGGTGCGCTCGGACGACAAGAAGGTGGCGCTGGCCGGCATCAACCGCCTCAGCGCGTTGCTGCGCTACGCCCTCACCGCCGCCGACCGCGACTGGGTCAGCGTCGACGAGGAACTGGCCTTCGTGCGCGACTACCTTGCGCTGCAACAGCTGCGCTACGGCACCCGTCTGCGCGTCAACATCGAGGGCGTCGACGCGCGCATCGGCGCCATCGCCTGCCCGCCGCTGCTGCTGCAACCGCTGGTGGAGAACGCCCTGCGCCACGACCTCGATTGCCACACCGAGGCCAGCGACATCCGTCTGCGCTTCCACACCGAGGAGCGCCAGCTGGCCGTGAGCATTTGCAATCCGCTGGCGGCCGCCCACGGCAGCAACCCCGGCCTGGGCTTGGGCCTGCGCCACACCGAGGCCAGCCTGCAACTGGCCTTCGGCCCGCTCGCCACGCTGCGCACCAGCGTGGACGCCGGCCGCTTCCGCGTCGAACTACGCCTGCCACTGGCGCTGCCGGCATGAGCGCCGCCGCGCCGCATACCGCAACGGCCGCACTTGGCGCCGACGCCGCCGGCATCAACGCCGCCGTGCCGGACATGGCGGCGGCGGCAACGGCCACGCCGCCGCTGCGCGCGCTGATCGTCGACGACGAGGAACCGGGCCGCGTCAACCTGCGCTACGCGCTGGCCGAGCATCCGCGCTGGCAGCTGGCCGGCGAGTGCGCCAGCGTGGCGGCGGCGCGCACGCTGCTGGCGACGCAAGCGGTCGACCTGGTGCTGCTCGACGTGCAGTTGCCGCAAGAGAACGGGCTGGCCCTGGCGCGCGAGCTGTGTCAACAGGCCGAACCGCCGCTGCTGGTTTTCGTCACCGCCTTCAACGCCTACGCCATCGAGGCCTTCGAGGTGCACGCCCTCGACTATCTACTCAAGCCTATCGACGACCTGCGCCTGGCGCAGGCGCTGGAGCGCGCCGAGGCCATGCTGGCGCAGCGCCAGCGCGCCGCCTACGGCCAGGCGGTGCGCGCCTTCCTGGCGGCGCAGGACGCGGCGCGGCAGGCGGCGCAGACGGGCGCGGACCATCCGGCCGTGGCGGTGGCGGCGGCGCACTGGCAGCAGCTCAGCGTGCGCTCGATCGGCCGCATCGAATGCATCCAGCTCGACCAGGTGCACTGGATAGGCGCGGCCGGCAACTACGTCGAACTGCACCTGGCCGGCCGCCAGGTGCTCCACCGCGTGCCGATCGGTCAGCTGGAGCGCCACCTCGACCCGCGCCACTTCCTCCGCGTGCATCGCGGCGCCATCGTCCGTGTCGACCAGGTGCGGGCGCTGGCCGTGCTGGGCGACGGCAATTACGAGCTGAGCCTGCGCAGCGGCGCGCGGGTGCCGGTCAGCGAGCGCCATGTGCAGGCCTTGCGCCAACGGATGAACGCCGCCTGAGCCGCGCCGGCAAAAAAACCACAGCCGAGCGCGCCGCGTCACAAAAATTCTCCATTGCAATTGGCCGAGCTGCCGCCCCGCGCCGGCCCGGCCGGACGGCGCCACATCCCCCTGTTTTCATAGGGAAAACCCACCGATACGGCGCCCCGAAAACATTTCCACTTGATTAAGGCGAGCGCAGCGCATTATTCCCGCACAACAATTTAATGATAAAAAGAAATGTTTCGATATCACAATTGAAATAAATATTTTCATCAAGGTGAGTTTTTGAGAGTTTCCAGTGGTAACATTTAGGTATTGAAAAGCAATATATGTTTATCTAAAACAACTCACATCGGGATCTTCTCATGCGCACCTCCTTCATCCGCCTTGCCGCAGCAACCCTCCTCGTCGCCGCCGGCGCCGCCAACGCCAGCGGCAACCTGGTCGTCAACGGCAGCTTTGAAGCACCGCTGATCAACACCGCCTGGACCCCGCTCGGCGCGGTGCCGGGTTGGACCTCCTCGGCCGGCGGCAACTCCGCCTTCGAGATCCAGACCGACGGCGCGCATGGCGGCTACGGCGGCTTCAACAGCCACGCCGCCGACGGCCAGCAATACCTGGAACTGAACACCGACCAGCTGACCACCGTCAAGCAGGACGTCAGCACCGCCGGCCTGGCCAGCTACACCCTGTCGTTCGCCTACTCCGGCCGGCCCGACACGGCCAACGGCGCCACCAGCTCGATGAACGTCTACTGGGGCGGCCAGCTGCTCAACGCCAGCCCGCTGATCGGCCAGGTCAACAACAGCTGGAGTGTGTTCACCCTGTCCGGCCTGCACGCGGCCGGCGCCAGCACCGAACTGAAATTTGAATCGTTGGGTCCGGTCAGCTCGCCGACCTACGGCTCCTACCTGGATAACGTTTCTGTGACGGCAGCTGTGCCGGAACCGGAAACCTACGCCATGATGCTGCTGGGCCTGGGCATTGTCGGCTTCGTCGCGCGCCGCAAAAAAACCGCCTGAACACAATAACAGCGGCGCCCGGAATGCCGTCCAGCTAGCGCTGGGCGGCATTTTTTTCGTTTGAATAAAAGTGTATAAACGTTTCCAAGTGGAACTAGATTCCCGCTACAATGGGGATCGGCGTTGCGCTGTGCCGCAACGCGTATCCGCCTCCCACTATTTATCGAACAGGAACGCCGCGTCCGCCCGGAATTGCGGCCAGATCAGGACATGGCTCAAGAAAAAAACATCACCGAAGTGAGCACCTACGGCAAGGACACGCCCGTCGGCCGGCCCGACACCGACGGCCGCGCCGGCGTCTTCGTGCCGACCGGCTCCTTCGACCTGGAAAACACCACCACCATCCGCAAGGGCGCCGGCATCGTCGGCTACGGCAACCCGGACGGCTCGCTGACCATCTATTTCGAGGCCAACCGCTTCGAGGACAGCAGCCTGCACAAATGGGAAAACAAGGCGCGCAAGGCCTACGACCGCATGGTCATGGGCGCGCCCACCGTGTCGAAGGCGAAGATGGATGCCAAGATGGTCGAGCAGATCGGTATCATCGACGGTCGCGGCATCAACCTCAAGCTGCCGGACCGGCTGCAGCAATGGCTCAGCGTGTCGAACGCCCTCGACACGGCGCCGGCCGAGGCCATCGTGCAGTGGCGTAAATAACCCGGCCAATCGCATCGTCGGGCGCTTGTCCTACAAGCGTTCGGACTTTTTGCCGATACAACAAGCTTATTCGAGCGGCTATGCTGATGACTACCCCCGCACTTTGCCTGCGGGGCCAGATCAGGAGTACGCCATGGCTCGCTTAACCCGCTTTCTCCCCCGCTGTATCCCGGTGTCATACGGCGCGCTGGTGCTGGGACTGACCGGCGGCTCGACCTACCTGCTGTGCTCGGCGGAAGTGCTGAACGACGCCGCCCTGTTCTTCATTCATTAATTCATCCACACAGCAAGCTACCCCACAGACAACAATGCCCGCTGCGCCGAAAGACGGCAGCGGGCATTGCTTTATGCGGGATGAAAAAGCCCTGGTCAGCGGCGGCCGTGACCGTGGCCGTAACCGTAGCGTCCCCGGCCGCCCCAGCCGCAACACCGGTTGCCGAAGACGAAATCGAGACCGATCGACACCGGCGGATAGTAATAAGACGGCGCGGCGTACACCGGCTGCTGCACGTAGACGGGTTGCTGCACATACACCGTGCGCGACTCGTACACCGGCTCGTTGCTGTACTCGACACGCGAAGCGCGCTGCGGCTCCTCCGCCACGGTGTGCCACTGGTAGGGGTCGTAATTCTGCGGCGCGCGGGCGCTGTAGTACACCGGGCCGGCCGGCACGACAGCGCAACCGCTCAGCACCCCCACGGCGGCCAATGCGAATATCATTTTCTTCATGATCGAATCTCCTATTCCCACAGAATACTATAGGGAATCCGCGCGCGCTTCGCCGCAGATTTACAGCTTGTTACATACATGGGGCTGGCGCTACATTGGGGCGGCAAAAGTGCCTGCAAACGGGGCGGCAAAGGACCGGCATGCCGCAGGAACCGAAGGGCTTGGCGAGAGAAAAACTAAGGAGGGAGGGCTAACGAGGGGGAATGGCGTGCGCAACCGGGCAAGGCCGGCGGCGGCCAAGCTCGGCCGCGCCGCTGGCGGCCGGGCGGCCGCCATGTCTGAATCAGTCCAGCTTCCAGGCGTAGTCGACCTTGGTCCAGGTTTCGGCGGCGGCGCCGTCCTTGGTGCCCGGCTTGAACTTGCACGCGCTCAAGGCCTTGATGGCGGCCTTGTCCAAGCCCTTGAAGCCGCTCGACTTCTCGACCTTGGAGTCGGCCACGGTGCCGTCGGCCTTGACCAGGAACATCATCGAGACGGTGCCCTGCTCTTCGTTCATCAGCGAAGCCTTGGGATACTCGGCCTTGCAATTCTTCGAATCGAAACTCGCCGGCACCTCGGCGGCGAACGCTGCAGGCGCGCCCATGACGAGCACCGCTGCGACCACACTCAACCAACGCTTATTTGTAGACATTTGATTTCCCCAAGTATTTTTAGACGAGTTCCGTGCTGCCGATGAAATGAATTACAGTTTCCAGGCGTAATCGACCTTCGCCCAGGTTTGCGCGACCGCGCCGTCCTTGGTGCCCGGCTTGAATTTGCAGGCGCTGATCGCCTTCACGGCGGCCTTGTCGAGGTTCTTGAAGCCGCTCGATTTTTCCACTTTCGATTCCATCACGCTGCCGTCGGCGGCGACCAGGAAAGCCATCGACACATTGCCCTGCTCTTCGTTCATCAACGACGCTTTCGGATATTCGGCGCGGCAATTCTTGGCATCGAAGGAGGCCGGCACTTCGGCGGCGAAGGCGCTGGCGCCGGTGCTCAGGAGGGTAAATGCGATGGTGCTGATCGAAATCTTATTCATTTTACAATTTTTCACTTATTTTTAAAAACACGCTGTCCGCCGCGCCGTAACGCGACCCCTACTTACTTGATGCTGAAATTTGTTGAATATTGCCGAACGATTGCTGAACGATTGCTGGCCGGCCGCCCGCAGGCGGCCGGCGGGACGATTAGAACTCTTCCCACTCGTCGCTGGCGGCCGCGCTGCTGGCGGCGGCCTTGCGTGGCGCCGGCTTGGCGGCGGCTTTGGCGGCCGGGCGGGCGATCATGGCGGGTGCCAGTTTCTTCTGCGGCGCACGCGGCGCGATGCTGCGCACCGGCGCGCTGGCCATCGCCGAGACGGCCGGCGCGACGCGCTGTTCGCCTTCGACCAGCTTGAAGATGCTGACCACGCGGGCCAGTTCCGAGGCTTGGTCCTGCAGGCTCTGGGCGGCGGCGGCGGCCTGTTCCACCAGTGCCGCGTTTTGCTGGGTCATGCTGTCCATCTCGATGATCGACACGTTGACCTGTTCGATGCCGGCGCTCTGTTCCTGGCTGGCGTTGGCGATCTCGCTCATGATGTCGGTGACGCGGGCCACACTGGCGACCACCTCGTCCATGGTCACGCCGGCCTGGCCGACCAGCTTGGTGCCGGCGCCGACTTTTTCCACCGAGTCGTCGATCAGCATCTTGATTTCCTTCGCCGCGCCGGCCGAACGCTGGGCCAGGTTGCGCACTTCCGACGCCACCACGGCGAAGCCGCGGCCTTGTTCGCCGGCACGGGCCGCCTCGACGGCGGCGTTCAGCGCCAGGATGTTGGTCTGGAAGGCGATGCCGTCGATCACGCCGATGATGTCGACGATCTTCTTGGCCGAAGCGTCGATCGAGCTCATCGTGTCAACCACCTGCGACACCACGGCGCCACCCTTGCGGGCCACGTCCGAAGCGGTGGCGGCCAACTGGTTGGCCTCGCGGGCGTTGTCGGCGTTCTGTTTCACGGTCGAGGTCAACTCTTCCATCGCCGAGGCGGTTTTTTCCAGCGAGCTGGCCTGCATCTCGGTGCGCGACGACAGGTCGATGTTGCCGGCGGCGATCTCGCGCGAGGCGGTGCCGATGGTTTCGGTGCCGGTGCGCACCTGGCCAACGATATCGACCAGACTGTCGCGCATTTCCTTCATCTCGGCCAGCAGGCTGTCCTTGTCGCTGACGTCGGTGTCGATGACGATCGACAGGTCGCCGTTGGCGATGGCGCCGGCGATGCTGGCGGTGTAGTCGGGCTCGCCGCCGAGCTGCTTGAGCAGGCCACGGGTGATGACGATGGCGGCGGCGACGCTGATGACGACGGCCAGCGCGCCGAGCAGGATCATGAAGGTGCGGGCGCTACCGAAACCTTCGGCGGCCTCGGTCTGCACCTGGGCGTTGAGTTTTTCTTCCAGGGTGGCGAGCTGGTCCAGCGCGGTCATCCACTTGGTTTGCACCGGACGGATTTCCTTGATCAGCACCTTGGTGGCATCCATCGCCTGGTTGGCCATCCACAGCTCGGACGCCTTGGCGATGGCCGGTATGGCGGCCGCGTCCAATTCCTTGATCTGGGCCAGCAGCGCCTTCTCTTCGGCCGTCGATTCCAGCGCGAACTGGTCGCTCAGCTTCTTCTGCGTGTCGGCGTATTTGCCGGCCAGATCCTTGATGCGGGCCATGTCTTTTTCCATGTCGCTGGCATCGCTCATCAGGGTCAGGATGCGCAGCGCGGTGATGCGGTCGTTGACGTTGGTGCGCATGTCGAGCACCAGGCGGGTCACCACGTTGTTGACGCCGACCACGTGGTCGAGCCGGTCCTGGATCTGCGACATGCGGGCGATACCCACCACCGTGACGGCAACCAGAAAGACCAGGACCAGCGCGAATCCGAGGCCCAGACGTGTGCCCACCTTCATTTTTGCTAAATTCATTTCGTCTCTTCGTAAGTGACACAATTGATAAAAGTGCCTTGGAATGCCGTCGTCTTGTGCACGAAGCGCCCCACCGGCCCTTGTTGCTAGGCAATATCTATGTACAGTAGCAAACAATGACTGCGAATGCAAAATAAGCGGCCCCACCAGCAGCTTACGTGTAGTTTCTACGTCGCATACACAATCTGGGAACGGTGGATATGTGTGTATATTCTGAAATTATAGATGCAAGTTTTGCCTCAAAGCAAGCATTTCCTGCCTCAATTTTACGCAAACGAACTTTCTTAGTGGAAATAACGACAGTGCCGTGGTTTGCACTGTCGCGGGCCGGTTTTTACGTGCTTTGGCGCAGTCGCGCCGCCGCCTCAAGCAACAATCGGGCGTCGCCGGCGGCCAGTTTTTTCGAGTCCGACAAGGTCTGGCGGAAACCCCGCGCGCCCGGCAGGCCCTGCATCAGCCCCAGCATGTGGCGGGTGATCGAATTGAGCTTGAGGCCGCGTCCGCCCTCCTGGCGCAGCTGCGCCTCGATGTAGGGCAGCATCGCCTCGAGCACCTGCTCGCGGCTGGCCACCGCCGTCTCGGCGCCGTAATAGCGGCGGTCGAAGTCGGCCATCAGGTAGGGGTTGTGGTAGGCCTCGCGGCCCAGCATCACGCCGTCGATATGGCGCAGGTGTTCGTCGATCTCGGCCGCCGTCTTGACGCCGCCGTTGATGATGATTTCGAAGTCAGGAAAGTCGCGCTTGAGCTGGTAGGCGAACTCGTATTTGAGCGGCGGCACCTCGCGGTTTTCCTTCGGCGACAGGCCCTTCAGGATGGCGTTGCGGGCGTGCACGATGAAGGTGCGGCAGCCGGCCTCGGCCACCGTGCCGACGAAGTCGCGCACGAAGTCGTAGCTCTCGCCGTCGTCGATGCCGACGCGGTGCTTGACGGTGACGTCGATGCTGACGGCGTCGCGCATCGCCTTGACGCAGTCGGCCACCAGTTGCGGCTCGGCCATCAGGCAGGCGCCGAACGCGCCCTTCTGCACCCGCTCGGACGGGCAGCCGCAGTTCAGGTTGATCTCGTCGTAGCCCCACTTCTCGCCCAGCTTGGCGCTGGTGGCCAGGTCGGCCGGGTCGCTGCCGCCCAGTTGCAGGGCGACCGGGTGCTCCTCGTCGTTGAAGCGCAGGTGGCGCTCGACGTCGCCGTAGACCAGCGCGCCGGTGGTCACCATCTCGGTGTAGAGCCAGGTGTGGCGGCTGATCTGGCGGTGGAACACGCGGCAGTGGCGGTCGGTCCAGTCCATCATCGGCGCCACGGAGATGCGCCGGCCGGGGATGGCGGCGGCGTTAGAGGTGGCGTTGGCGGTGCTGGCGGCGGCGGTGGTCGTGGCGGACGCCGGGGTCAATTCAGTGTTCATATTGTTTCGCGAAATAGTACGTGTCAGTACCTGTTTGGCCGGCACTGCCGCCGATGCGCCGGGGTTGGCGTGGGCGGTGGGACAAGCAAGGGGAAGGCCGACATGATACCGGCAAACGCCGGTGCCGTCAGAAGTCGCGTGGAGACTTGCCTGCGCGACAGGATTGCCGCCGGCCTCAGTCGGCCGGTGCCGGCGCCGGCACGCAGGGCGCCGCCGTCCAATGGTGGCCGGCCTCGGCCCGCAGGCGCAGCATCGCCGCCCGGTGCAAAGCCAGCGCCGGCGCCGAGGCCAACGCCGTGTAGCCCGCCATGGCGGCGGCCGGCGCAGAGGCGGTGCTGGTAGTGCTAGTAGTGCTGGCGGCGCAGGTGACGGTGGCGTTGGCCGCTGCGGCGGCATAGTCGCGGATGGCTTGCAGCTGTCGGGAGCGGCCGACGCCCGCGTCGGCGTCGGCGTCGGCGTGCCCCTGGCCCCGAAGCGGGCTAGGGCTAGGGCTAGGGCTCGGCGCGAATGACGCGCTTAACGCAGGTGTCGCGTGCATATAAGTAAGGCTTATACATTGGCCCGTCAATTCAGTTCCGCTTATCAGCATGCTGTTCTCCTTGGCGGCCGTCGCGGCCGCCCGCCGCGCTACAGGGTGTGGTTGTTGATCCTGGTATGGATGTCGAAGGACCAGGTCAGCGCGTCCTCGGCGCGGCGCAGCCAGGCCGTCGTCTCCATGCGGGCGTCGGCACACCACAGCAGGGCCAGCTTGCCGTCCACCGTCAGCAGGCTGATCGGGAAATCGTAGTCGTGCACCGTCGACAGGCGCAGCAACAGCGCGCGCCAGCCGCTGGCGCGCAAGGCGTCGAGCCAGCCCACCTCGCAGATCAACGACAGGTGGCCGCCGTCGGTGTAGGAGACCATCACGCGTCGCTCGGCGGCCATCAGGAACACCAGGCCCTCCTCGCCCAGCGTGTGGGACGGCAACTCCAGCGCCGCCCGCAGTTGCAGCAGATGGTCCTTGCGGTACAGCGGCTGGCCCTGACTGAAGATCATTTTCATGCTTGTTTTCCGTTATCAAACGATGCCTTATAGGTGAGCATGCGACGTAAATCGTTCCACCATTCTTACCATAAACCAAGCACCGGCCGATGCCGCCAAAGCGCGGCAGGGAACCGCAGGCCAAACCCGCGCCACCCATGACCGGGGCACAACAAGCTGCCCTACAGAACTGGTGGTCCAAACCACCTGCCGACGGACCCAAGCTCTTTTCGACAGACCAAACCATGATCTCAAATCTTTTATCAAACATCCGCGCCACCATTTCGGCGAACAACCCAAAAAATTCGGCAGATACGCAGGCCAGCGCCGCGCCAAAGGCGACCACCACCACGCCTTTATCAACGGAGCAGAGGAGAAATCAACAACGCTACACGTCC
Organism: Rugamonas violacea; assembly: GCF_016461825.1. GTDB lineage: Bacteria > Pseudomonadota > Gammaproteobacteria > Burkholderiales > Burkholderiaceae_D > Rugamonas. Next base: position 248,936 of record NZ_JAEMNU010000083.1, read on the forward strand.
GGCGCCGGCGTCATGCGCCAGCAGTTCTTCAATTTATTCTTCCAAAAAAACCCGAAATCAGCACCTGCGCAGCCTGTCCCGATGACCATGGCAACCTTCATGACGCGGGGCATACAACCTGCCGGCGACTACGAGGACAACAATAATAGTGTGTCCGGCAACTGGCGTCTTGCGCAGCCGATTCGCAACGACGAGATCGCTAGTTTCATCAAGAAGAATCCCGGTGGTACGGCGAAAGAATGTTTCGCAGCGCTTGGCATCGCCGACAAACCGATGATGACCCAGTCAGCCGGTTTCTCGGAGAAACATGAAACGACAATCGCCAATTCGACTACGGAGCAGGCCCAACAGTCCTCAGACGCCATTCAAATACACATCGCAAGCGTCATGACTCAAATCAAGGCGTTGCAAGAACAAGAACCTGCTCAGCAGGCCAAACCGGCAGCGGCGCAGCACGCAGCCCATACGGCTGCCGCACCTGCGGCACCTGCCGCGCCCCGGCTCGCCGCTGCGCAGCTTGCGCCGGCGCCGCGCATGTCGGCCACCGAACTGAGCAAATGGCCCAACAATAAACTTGAACAATTGCAGACCGATATCAGCTGGTGCCGTGCGGACAAACACAGTCTCGCCACATTCAACCAGGCTCACAGCGATATCTTAGGTGAAGCAACCACCGACAACCTTCCTCAATTCAAGAAGCTGGGCAATGCGATCTCCCTCGAACGGCAGAAACGACATCAGGCTGAACATCAGGCTGAACTTCAGAAACACATGCAGTAATAGGCGGACCTGGCGCGGCGCGCAAGCGGCCGCACCAGGCCGGCCGCGCGCCGCAGCGCGGCCAAGCCCTTCCCCTAACGCATGCTGTTGAGCATGTCGTGCAACTCCAGCCGGTTGTAGGCGGCGCGCATCGCGTCCTTCGGGTTGACCGTCTTCTTGGCCACCAACTGGGCCAGCACCTCGTTCAGACCACGCGACAGGTTGTCCTCCTTGCGGCGCAGGAACTCGGCCATCAAATGGGTCTTGGCCGGGTCGACGATGTAGGGCGCGGCCTGCTGGTTGTGGTTGAAGATCATCTCGCTGGCCAGCACGAACTCGTCGCCGGCCTCGGTCGGCAGCAGACTCTGATAAATGATGCCGATCAGCGCGTTGGCCAACGTGGCGGCGCGCTGGGCGCGCTGCTCCGGCGAGAAGAAGGCCAGCAATTTGGTGATCGCGCTCATGGCGCTGCTGGTATGCATGGTGGCCAGCACCAGGTGGCCCGACTCGCCGGCGTGCAGCACGGTGTCGGCGGTGTCGAAGTCGCGGATCTCGCCGACCATCAAAATGTCCGGTTTCTGCCGCAGCGCCTCGCGCAGGCCGGCCGAGAAGCTGGCCGTGTCGGTCGGCACCTCCTTCTGCGAGATGATCGACTGGCGCCGCTGCAGCTGGTACTCGATCGGCTCCTCGATGGTGATGATGTGGGCGTTGCGCGTCGCGTTCAGGTGCTCGAGCATGGCGGCGATGGTGGTGGTCTTGCCCGAGCCGGTCGGCCCGGTCACCAGGATGATGCCCTTGCTCGCTTCGAGCAGGGTCTTGGCGTAGTGCGGCAGGCCGGTCTTGTCGAGCGCCAGCGGCTGCAGCGGCAGGCGGCGGATCGACACGGCCACCTTCTCGCCGCAGGACAGGCGGTAGACGTTGCAACGCAGCCGGCAGGAGCTGAGCACCATCGGCCGGTCGATCGCCCCCTCGACGATCTTGTCCTCCCAGTCCGCGTCGATGCCGCGCAGGATCGGCAGCATCTCCTCGCGCCGCACCGGGCGCGGGTCGAGCTGCTGCCAGCCGCGCGGCGTCTTGAGCATGGCCGGCGCGTCCTGTTCCAGGTGGATGTCGGAAAAGGTCTGGCCGGCGTTGATCCGTTCGACTATTTCCTGCAGCAGGTCGCGCGCGGCGACGATTTCATTCGACATGGTGGGCCTTGGATGGGTGGCCCGCCTCCGGCGCGGAAGACGGGACGACGATCAAAAAACCGCGCACGCCCGCGGCGCCCGGGCAAGGCCGGCGGCGCCCGGCCGCGCCCCCTTGCAGGCATTCTACTGAATCGGCCGGAAAATATTTCTCAACAATTATTACCATCGCGCCGGAACGGCCCGCCGCGGCGCGCCAACGGCGCCGGGGCCGGTCTCCGCGAGGAGGCCGGCCCCGGTCCGGCACGGCCGCCGGCCTCAAGGACTTAGACGTTGTCGGGGTTCTCTTCCTTGTCGTCCTCGCCGCCGCCCATGGCCGCCTCCAGGTCCTTGGGGTCCATTTTCATCATGCCGGCCAGCTTGTCGAGCTCCTCCGGCGTGATGGTGCCGTTTTTCAACTTCTTCATCAGCTCCGCCAGCTCGTCCGAGCCGCCCTCGGCGGGATCGCCGCCGCCACCGGCCTCCTCGGCCTTCATCTCCTCGCCGGTGCGCTTGGCCAGCTCTTCGAGCACGGCCATTTTCTCGCCCGTGCTCAGCTTTGGATCTTTCGACATCTTCTGCAGGTCCTCGTTCGACTTGCCCTTCAAGCCCTCCGTGAACGAGTGGTCGGCAGGGGTATAGCTGCCGGAATTGTTATTGACGCTTGAAACCATGATGCATTCCTTCCTCTGGTTGAAATTCGAGAAAAACGCTTGCTACAGCGATAAGTGGGGCCTGGCGCCAAACAGTTCCCGCCGCGCCGTCCGGCAGCGCAAGGCGCCCATCCGCTCACACTACCTCCGCGTCGTCCGTCGCGTTCGTCGCGTCCGCCGCGCACAGCGCGCCGCCGCAACCATCGGCGTGGCCGGCGTCGCAGCGGCCGACGCCGCCGCAGCGCCGCTCGCACTCGCCGCGCGACTTCGGCCGCGCCACGCTGCCGGCCTGCTTTTTCGCCGGCGCCGGCGCCCGCAGCAGCGGCCTGCCCGGCGCCGCCACCAACGCCAGATGCCACAAGCGGTCCTCGCTGCCCACCACACCGGCCGCCGCCGGTTGCGCCTCGGCGCCGATCGCGCTGTCCAGCGCACGCGGCCAGGCGATACTGTCGACGGGGCGCAGCGGCGCCGGCCGCTTCTTCGCCGCCGCTGTCGACGCCGGCGCCGGCGCCGCATCGGCCGGCGCCAAGCCCGCCGCGCCACCACCCCGCCCCGGTGCCGTGCGCGGCGGCGGCGGCTGGCGTGCTGCCGCTGCCGCTGCCGCTGCCGCTGCCACAGGCGCTGCCGCTGGCGCCTGCGCTGGACGCGGCGCGGGGCCGGTGTCGAACAGCTTGAACATCGCCGCTCAGACCGCGCCGGGACGCTGGCCGGCGGGCGGCTCGCCCAGGCTTTCCAGCTCGACCTCGCGGCCGGTGTCGTCGGCGGCGATCAACTCGGCCACCACCGCATACACATAGGCCACCGCCTCGTAGCTGGCACGCGGCACCGGACTGTCGGCGCGGCAGCTGGCGTACAGCATGCGCGCCAGCCAGACGTGGCGGATCACCGGAATGCCGCATTCGCGCGCGCGGCGTATCATCGCCTGCGCCAGCTCGTCCTTGCCCTTGGCCAGCACCTGCGGCACGCCGCCCGCCTCCGGCTCGTACAGCAAGGCGACGGCGAAGTGGGTCGGATTGACCACCACGGCGTTCGCCTTCTCGGTCTTGGCCGTCGGTCCCGACATGGCCAGTTCCCGCGCCAGCTGCTTGCGCTGCCCCTTGACCATCGGATCACCCTCCGACTCCTTGTATTCCTTCTTGATGTCCTCCATGTCCATCATCAAACCCTTGAGGTGGAAGTGCAGCTGCATGCCGTAGTCGACCAGGCCGAGGCACAGGCAGACCACCACCAGGGTATGGAACACCGAGCGCAGCAAAGTCATAAAGCCGTGGAAGATGTCCTTCGGCTCGCCGCCGGACAGGGAGATGATCGAGGGCAGCTGGTCGCGCACCAGGTTGTAGACGATCCAGCCGATCAGCACGGCCTTGAACACCGTCAGCAGCAGCTCGATCAGCTTCTTCACGGCGAACAACTGCTTGATGCCGTTGACCGGATTGAGTTTGTCGAACTTCGGCACGATGGCCTCGCCCGAGATCAGCACGCCGAACTGGCCCCAGTGCCCCAGCACCGCCGTCAGGCTGCAAACGATCCAGAACAGGAAAAACACCGCCAACAGCAACAGCGTCACCGAGGACATCAACTCGCCCAGCGCCGGCAGGAATGGCTGGCCGATCCGCATCAAGGACAGATTGAACAGCGAAAAAATCGCTTCGCACCACAGCGGCTCGCTGGCGAAGGAGATCTCCGCCACCGCCAGCAAGGTGCACAGGCGCGCCAGGTCGCGGCTGACCGGCACCTGGCCCTTCTCGCGCGCGTCCTCCAGCTTCTTCTCGCTGGGCGGTTCTGTCTTGTCGTCGCTCACGGCAACAGCTGCGCCGGCGTGCGCAGGTTCGGGCTCACCTGCAGCAGACTGGCGGCCAGGTCCAGCATGTGGGCGAAGTCGCCACCGATGTAGTGCGACAGCGTCGGCCAATAGGCCAGCAGGATGAACATGCCGAGCAGGCTCTTGATCGGCGACGAGGCGAACGACACCTGCAGGTTGGAAGCGAACACGCCGACCATGGCGAAGCCGAAATCGACCATCACCAACGGAATCAGCACCGGCCCGCCGTAGACCATCACATGCCAGAGGAACTCGCCGAAGCGCTTGATCACCACGTCGAAGTGGCCCGGCTCGAACGGCGGCATCAGGTCGTAGACGGCCCAACTGCCATAGCTCTCGATCAGGATGCGCGCCAGCGCGACGAACAGGCCGGCCTGTATCATCAACAGCACCACCGCCTGCACCAGCATGGCGCCGATCGCGCTGGCGTCCTGGTCCATCGACTGGTTGTTGGCCTGGATCTGGATCGGCGAGCGTTGGCTGTCGAGTATCGAGCCGATCGACTGCACCACCCAGATCGGCATCGCCAGCAGTATGCCCAGCATGCCGCCGACAATGGCCTCCTTGAAGATCAGCATACCGGCGAAGAACACGTCGGGCGGCGTGCGCTGCACGAAGGCGTAGGTCGGCAGCGCGGCCGGCAACGCCACCGCCAGCGCGGCGCCGGTGCGCGCCATGCCGGTCAGCGTGCGAAAACTGAAGCCCGGCAGGATGGTCAGGCAGACCACGGTGCGCGGCGTGATCAGGGCGATCGTCACCAGCAGCGTTTGCAGGTCAAGCAGCAGGGATGGCGGCATGTTCGCGTCTCCTCAGCGGCCGATATTGGGAATCATGGTCAGCGCCAGGTCGGTCAGCTGTAGCAGCTCGGTGCCGAGCCAGCGCCCCACCGCCGTGATGGTGACCGCCACCGAGACCAGCTTGACCACGTAGGGCAGGGTCTGGTCCTGGATCTGCGTCACCGCCTGCACCAGCGAGACGATCACGCCGAACACGGTGGCGATCAGCAGCGGCGGCGCCGACAACATGATCGCCAGCCACAGGCCGTGCTGGAAGAAGTTGATGGTGTCGGCGGTCATGGCGGTCCTCCCCCGCTGCGGCCGCGCGGCGGCCCCGGCATGCGCGGGCTATGCATGCACGGGCTAAGCATAGGACAACGCCAGCGCGTTGAGCAGCTTGCCCCAGCCGTCCACCATGGTGAACAGCAGCAGCTTGAGCGGAATGGTGATGGTCTGCGGGCTGACCTGCTGCATCCCCAGCGCCATCAACACGTTCGACACCAGCAGATCGATCACCACGAAGGGGATGTAGAGCAGGAAGCCGATCTCGTAGCCGGTTTGCAGCTCCGAGACGACGAAGGCGGGGATCAGCACCAGCGTGTCGCTGTCCTTGGCGCCCTGCGCGGCCTCTTTCGGCCAGAGTTTTTTGGCCGAAGCGAGGAACAGCTCGCGCTGGTCGGGCCGGCTGTGCTTGAGCATGAAGCCGCGCAGCGGCTCGAAGGCGTCCTGCGCCTGGGCCAGCACCGGCCTGGCCTGGCTGCCGTGGCCGGCCTCGATGTTGGCGGCGATCTTGCCGATCTCCTGCACCGTCGGCGCCATCACGAACACCGTCATCGCCAGCGAAATTCCGTAGATCGCCAGCGTCGGCGGCACCTGCTGCACGCCGGTGGCGCTGCGCAGGATCAGCAGCACCATCGAAATCTTCAGGAAGGAGGTGGTCGTCACCACCAGGAAGGGTACCAGCGACAACATCCCCAGCAGGATGGCGAAGGAGACGACATCGAACTGCCCACCCACTATTGCGCTCCCCATTGCACAACGCGGATGGCCAACCGGCCGGCCACCTCGACCGCCTCGCCCAGGCCGAGACGGCGGCCGCGCGCGACGATCGCCACCGCCGCCGGCGAGCCGCCCTCGCAGGACAGCACGCTGCCCGGCGCCAACGTGCGCAGCTCGCCCAGCGACAGGCGCAGTTGGCCCAGTTCGAAACTGAGCGTCAGCGGCAGCAGGTCGAGCGGGGTCAGTTCGTCGGCCGCCAGCTCGGCCGCCATGCCGTCCGCGCCGTCTGCGCCGTCCGCCGCGACGATGCCATCGGCGCCGCCGTTTTCGCTTGCGGCGCCGGCGCCAGTGCCTGGCTCGCCGCCGCCCATGCCGGCGGCGGTCGCCGTCGCCGTGGCCATGTTGTCGGTGGCAGCGGCGCTGTCGACCGCCGCGATGGCTGATTCCTCCGCGCCGGCTTCGCGCGGCGATGGCATATTGATCTGATCTGAATCCATGTTTCCCTCCAAGGCAAGAATGAGCAAGGCGCCAGGCGCCTGGAAGCGCACGCGGGCGTGGCGCGCGCCGATGCGCAACCGCCCTTCGCCGGCGCAGCCAAAGTAAGGTGTGTCCGGCAGCAGGACGTCGCCGGGCGCCAGCGCGCGGCAGACATGGCTCGGCAAGGTATGGGTGGCCAGCGGAACGGCCAGTTCCAGCGGCAAGTCGAGCAGGCGCGACAAGGGCAGCAGCCGCCGCGTCCACGCGCCGCGCTGCAACCATCGCAGCCAGTCGGTCGCGCCGGCGCGCGCATACGTATGCAAGGCGTGCGCGCCGGTTTGCACGGTCAGGCGCAGGATGCGGGCGTCGTCCGGCGTCGGCTGTGCCGACAGGATCCGCTCGGCGTCGCCGAACTGGGTGCCGCCAAGCCGACCCAACACGGCCGCCTGCATGCAGCTCCAGCGCTCGGCGTCGGCATCGATGTCGCCCTCGCCGCTCAAGTCGATTCCCGTCAGGGCACGCAGCAGGCGCGCGCCCTGGGCCAGTTCGAGCGCGCCGAACGGCCCGGCCAACACCAAGGCGTCGGACCAGTCCGGCGGCATTGCGTCGCTCGCCCGCAAGTGCAGCGTGGCGCCTAGCGTCGGCAGCGCGACGTAACAACCCCGCCCCACCATGCGCGACAAGTCCGCCTGTGCGGCGCTCACTGCGACACGGGCCAGTGCCGCCGCGGTGTGGGTCGATACTGCCGTGGCAGGGGCGATGGGTGCGTCCATATCTGACATGGCCGATTGCTCCGGTGGGTTCGCGGGACGGAACCCGGCGGCGGCGCTACAACACCGTCACTTCCACGTCCCGGTTCATATGTCGCGCCAACAGGCCTTGTAGTTCCATTTTTTTTGCGCGCAGCCGTCCACCCAATTTGTCGTCGAAGGGACTCAGATGAAAACGCGCCATGCCTTGACGCAGATGCACCGCCACCCCCATCTTCTGCCCGTTCGGCAGCACCACCTCGAAAATGCCGTCGTCGCCGCCCGGCGGCAGCAAGCGGATCGCCAGCGCATCCAGATCCAGACCGCTTTCGGCCAACATGCTCAGACGCTCGCTTAGCCGCTCGCTCGGCCCGCTGCCGGCCGGGCCGCGCTCCGCCACGCCATCGCCGGGCGCGCCACGTTCGCCCGCCCCGCCGCCATCGCCGCCGGCGTCGTCCAACACGGCCAGCAATGCCATCAGATCCAAAACGCCGCTCGATTCCGCGCCGCGCGCATCGGCGCCTGCGCTGGTCTGCCGCGCCGGCTGCTGCGCCGCCGCCGTCGCCGGCGACGCGCGCGCGCCGGCCGGCTTGCGGCCCGGCGCGGGGCGTGGC
>NZ_JAEMNU010000083.1:256999-257460 GCF_016461825.1 Rugamonas violacea
CGCCGGGGGCCAGGCGCGCCGCCACGGCGGCATAGGCCGGCGTCACAGCGCGGCGCAACGGCGGCGCCCGCCCGGCCTCGCGCTCCGGCTCGGGCCGTCTGGGAATGCGTATATCGGCCATGTCACATCTCGCTTTGCTGGGCTAACAATCGGATTTCATCGCGCAGGATGCCCAGTTTCTCCTGCTGCCGGTTGGCCTCCAGCACGCGCCGGCGCGCCGTGAAGAAATCGCCGCCGGCCGCCCTGGCCCGCGCCGCGTACTCGCCGCACTCCAGTTGCAGCTCGATGGCCTCGCCCTTCATGCGCTCATATGCGCCCTTGGCGCGGCGCACCTGGCCGCTGGTGGTGGCCATCTTGAAGAACTGGGCGCGCGCCTCGCGCCACACCTCGTGCGCCTCCTCCAGCGCGCCGCGCCAGCGCAGCTTGGCCTCGCGCAGCGCCTGGCGCGCGGTGCGCCAGGC
>NZ_JAEMNU010000083.1:257468-292760 GCF_016461825.1 Rugamonas violacea
CCGCGCCTCCTGGCGCTCGCGCTCGAAACGATCGAGCCGCTGCTTGCGCACGTGCAGCAGCTTGTCCAGGCTGCGGTCGGGCGCGACCGGCTCGACCACGTCGACCACCTCGCGCTGGCGCCGCTTGCCCGAGCGACCCAGGCCGCTCATGCCGCCAGCGCCTCCAGCTTGGCCAGCGCCTCGCGGTAGTCGGCGCTACTGCTGGTGTCCTGGCGCAGGAAGGCCAGCTGCTCGGGACGCAACTGCACGGCGCGGTCGGCCAACGGATCGGTGCCGGCCTTGTATTCGCCCAGCCGGATCAACAGCTCCATCTCTTGGTAACGCGCCATCAGCTCGCGGAAGCGCGAGGCGGCCTTGCGGTGTTCGCGCGTGGTCACGTTGCCCATCACCCGGCTGATGCTGGCCAGGACGTCGATGGCCGGATAGTGGCCCTGCTCGGCCAATTTTCGCGTCAGCAGGATGTGCCCGTCGAGCAGCGACTTGGCCTCGTCGCCGATCGGGTCGGAGGCGTTGTCGCCGTCCACCAGCACCGTGTACATGGCCGTGATCGAGCCCTCCGGCGTGCTGCCGGCGCGCTCGATCAGGCGCGGCAGATTGGTGTAGACCGAGGGTGTGAAGCCGCCACGGGCCGGCGGCTCGCCCGCCGCCAGGCCGATCTCGCGCTGCGCCCGCGCGAAGCGGGTCAGCGAATCAATCAGCAGCAGCACCTTCTTGCCGCGCGCGCGAAAGGCCTCGGCGATGGCGGTGGCGGTGAAGGCGGCGCGCGAGCGCTCCATCGAGGTGCGGTCCGAGGTGGCGCAGACGATGATGGTCTTGCGCACCAGCGCCTCGTCCAGTTCGTGTTCGAGGAACTCGTTGAGCTCGCGGCCGCGCTCGCCGATCAAGCCGAAGATGATGACGTCGGCCTCGCAGCCGCGCGCGATGGCCGCCATCAAGGTGGTCTTGCCGCAGCCCGGCCCGGCGAACACGCCGATGCGCTGGCCCACGCCCATGGTCAGCATGCCGTCGATGGCGCGCACGCCGGTGGCCAGCGCCACGCTGATGCGCGGCCGGTCGGTGGCCACCGGCGCGTCGCGGATCACCGGCACCGTGGCGCGCCAGGTGGCCACGTTGCCGGCCGCCGCCGGGGCGCGGAACAGCACGCGGCCGAAGCCGTCGAGCACCGCGCCGTACAGGTGGTCGCCCGCCTCCACCGAGTGCGAGCGGCGCAGCGGCTCGACCACGGTGCGGTTGGAGACCCCCTCAAGCGGGCTGAGGGCCGACAGGATGGCCGCCTTGTCGGTGAAGCCGACCACCTCGGCCAGCATCGGCTGGCCGGGCCGCGCCGGGTCGTGCAAGTGGCACAGCTCGCCGATGCGCACCGGCGGCATGTGCGCCTCGATCAAGGTGCCCAGCACCTGCGACACCTTGCCGTGGCTGCTGAAGCCCGGCTGCGTCGGCAACTGCGCCAGCCAGCCCGGCAGCTTGCCGCGCAGCTGCGCCAGGCGCTGCGCCAGCGCGTCGTCGAAGGTCGCGTCGGCCGCGTCGGCCGCGTCGGCCACGGCGGCGCTCACCACTTCACCTCGATCTTGCGCTTGCCGGCGAAGCTCAGCTGGTTGGCCTGGATCGCCACCAGCCGCACGCCGCGGTACTCGTCGCCCACATAGACCCGCTCGCCGTCCTGCGTGATGACGCTGGCGTTGGCGCCGGACACCACCTGTTTGATCTTGAACGGCAACATCGACTCGCCGCTGCCGATCTTGGCGCTGATGTGGAAGCCGATGTGGTGCTGCTTGACGAAAGCCGTCAGGATGCGGGCGAAGCGGTCGGCCTCGTCGTCGTCCAGCGCGGCCTGCATCAGCCACTGCTGCTCCTGCAGGTCGAGGTCGAAGCGCTTCAGCAGATCGGCGTCGGAGAGGCGCTTGCGGAAGGCGGCGCGCAACTCGTCGGCGGTCAACGGCCGGCTTGGCGCCGCGTCGGCGTGCAGCGCGTCGAAGGCCGCCGCCACCGTCTTGTCGGCCGGCTTGCCGGACGATGCCGACGGCCCGTCCAGCCGCGCCTGCGCCACCGCCTTCTTGGACGCCAGCGTGCCCTCGGGCTTGCTGGTGATGGCGTAGGCCGCCGCGCAACTCAGCATGGTCACCAGCAGCGGCAACAGCACGCGGCGGCGCACCAGCAGGCCGCCCAGGCCACGCAAGCCGCCCCTGCGGCGCCGCGCCGGCCCGGCGGCGGCGGCTCCTCCGGACGCGCCGGGCGCCGCGTCCGCGGTCCCATCCAACGGCGCCCCTTCCGGCCCCCCTTCCGGCGCGCCGTCCCGCCGCGCCGCATCGGCGGCACCGGCGCCGCCGCCGGCAACCGGGCCGCCGGGCATGCCGCCGCGTTCCTCCGCCAGCGCCGCCGACACGTCCGCCGCCTCGGCAAGGGCGTCGAACAGCGGCTCCTCCGGCAACGTCGCCGGCGCCTCGATCCAGGCGGCGTCCTGCGCCATCACCGCCAGCCAGATCGGACCGAGCCGCGCGCAGTCGCCCGGCGCCAGGTCGATCGCGCTTTGCGCACGCCCGCTGTCGGCGGCGTGCAGCACGCCGTCCAGCGCCGCCAGCAGCCAGCCGTCGCCATTCGGCGACAAGCTGGCGTGCCGCTCCGCCACGCCCGGATCGACCAGCACCACGCCGGCGTCGTCGCTGGCGCCGATCAACAAGACCTGTTCGTCGAGCGGCAGCGCCGCGCCCCGATGCAAACCGTTCAATACCCGCAACTCAAACATGATCAACCTCCGGCCAGAATGCACACGCATGTCGGTGAGTCGCCGCCGCCGGCGCCCGGTTCCCTGGCCGCGCAAAAACAGCCGCCGAACACGGCGATCGAACGCCGGCGCGAACCGCGGCACAGGCCCCGCCACTCATTGACGAGCGCGCTGCGCGGATCGCCAGCGGTGCTCCCCTTCCACCCACCAGGAGATAAGCAGCATGCCCATTTCAGCATCCAATCCCATCCCCCTCGTTGCGCATCCCACCAACAGTCCCGTCGCCACGTCCACGCCCGTGTCGCCGGCCACGCCAACGTTGCCGGCCGCGAGCACGACGCCGCCTCGCCCAACCGGCAACACCGCCGCAAGGGTGCAGAAGATGCAGCAACACCAGCCCGCGGCGCCCGGCGCCAACGCCGCCTCGCGCCCTTTGTCCAAAGCGCCGCCGAATGTGAAACGCATGCCGACCGAATGCATGATGCAATGGATGGCCACTCTCGACAGCGACATCAGCGCCGCCACCGCCACCGCGCCGCAGCAACCAGAGCTGCACGCCTTGCTCGTCGACGCCAAACAAAAGTGGCTCAAGCATGAAATGAGCTTTGCCGACAGCCGCGACTATTTTGACCAGGTCGCCACCCGTTGCCAGAACGCCGGCCTGCCTAAACTGGAGGAATTGGCCCGCCATCTTGGCGCCGAGCTGCCCGACGCCACGCACGACGATTTCAATCGCAACCGCGACGAGCTGACCTACAAGACGCGCCTGCACGACAACGTCTACGGCCGAGCCTACGATACCGCCTTCGCCGCCGCGCTGGTCGCCAAGCCGCCGCAACGCATGTTGGGCAGCATGACGTCCTTGGGTAGGGCGATTGCCGACCAATGTCTGTGGAAGGGCGCCGATGCCGCGACGCGACAACAGAAAGATCAGCTTATCAACCAGCACGTCGACGCCGTGCACGACGCCATGCGGCACGAGCCGCGCGGCTGGGAAGGCGCCTCGCCCTTGCTCCAGGCGTTTTTGAACGCGCCCGACACGGCGAGCCGACGCGCAGCGCTCGATGCCTTCCTGTGCGCGCCAAAAACCAATGGTGTCGATTGTCTGGCCATTCCTTACGTCGCCGTCAAACTGGTGCTCTACAACCCCGACGTGCCGCCCGCCTGGCGCCAGAAAGCCGACTTCAACTACGGCACCGTCATCGGCCAACAAGTCAACCGGCAGGACAAGCAAGGCGACTTTCTCGGCGCGTTCGGGGCGCAGCAATGGCGGGATAAAACCACGGCGGGCGCACTGTTGATGCCGGCGATCGAGCCATTTCTGCAGATTCCCGGGCAGGACGCCGTCGCCGCACACGCCCAGTGGAGCAATGGCCAGACCGATCCGAGGGGCGAGGAACACAACTTGCGAGGCTACGTCGGTTGGCAACTGGCGACACTCCAGAGGTCGCTGGCGACAGACATGCAGGCGCCATTGGAGGCCTTGCTGAGCACTCAACTGGACGCTGGCGGCAGACCATTGCTGCAAGCGGAACTGGATCGGCGTTTCAAGGGACAAGCGCCCGGGCAGGCCCAGACCAAGGATGAAATAAAAACGCAATATGTCGCGCAGATGGCGGCGCGACTGGCGTCGGAAACGCTACAGCAACTGAGCCATCAAGTGCCCGCGCATTTGGCCTTATCGGCGCAGCAGCTGATCTTCAACGCCAGCCCCGATCCCACCGCACCTCAAATCCCGCCCGACCTCGCGACGCATGTCCGTCAGTATTGCATGGGTATGATGGAAATCAGCGCCAACCACCAATTGGATTTCCAGGATGCGCAGGCCAGCGCAAAAAGTACGGTGGAAAAGAGCCAGCGGGTAGGCACCATGATGCGTCATCAGAAGTCGGCCGTAACGGCGAATCATTTGCAGCCCGCCGTCCCGCCGGGTTTGCGCAACCGGCCCAATTTCGACCATCTGGCGCCGCGGAACTACCAGTATGGCAATCCGCCGCCGACGCCGGCGCCGGACAATCGCCCATCGAGGGCGGTACAGCAGGCGCTCAGCCACGGCCTGCCCTGGGTCGGCGGCGTCTCCGGCACCACCAATCTGATGCTGCACTATAGTAAGGATTTGGTAGACAATCCGCCGGTCCCGGGCCAGCCGCCGAATGTGAACCAGAACGACGTCTTGTTGGCGACCATGATGTTCGTCAATTACGACGGCGGCCACTCATTACACTCGTCCATGTGGGTCGGCAACCAGCTCGACCCGGCGCCACTGCCGGCGCTGCCGCCGCCGGCCCCACCGATGCAGGGACCGGGCCTGGGGCTGAACCTTAACCTGAATCCGCCCGCCGCCCAGGCGCTGGCGACGGCGATCAGGGCGGCCCCCAGCCGTGACCACGCCCTGGCGCTCGCCGCCGACTCGGCCCAGGAATTCGTCTCCGACTACCTCCGCTTGATGGATAATCAAGAGGACACGGCGGTCGCGGACGCGGCCGAACAAGCCTTCACGCAGACCATGCAGCACTTCCGCGAAAACAGCCGATATTCCGACGCGCGCCTGCAAGCCCTTCCGCTCGAAGAACCGGCCATCGTCGCCGCCGCCGCCAAGTTGGCGCCCGGCGCGGCGCAGGCGGCGGTGGATGCGGCGGCCGCCGCGCTGGCGGCCGCCAACACGGCGCCGGCCACCGGCTCGACGACGATCATCTAAGCGAAACGGCCCGGCGCGCAGTCGCGCCGGGCCGTTCCGTACCGCCGACGGATAACTAGCCGGCCGCCGACTGGTTGCGCATGAGCGAATCGATGCGCGCCCTGGTCGACGCGGGCCTGGCCGCCGGCTCCGCTGCCGCCTTGGGCAGTTCGAAGGCCAGCATGCAAGTGGGGTCGGTCCAGTCGAGCTTGCCCTCGAACTCCGTCAACGGCATGGTGGTCGGCCCCTTGCCCCAGGGGTCGTGCAGCAGCACCTCTTTCTCGTTGACGCCGACCAGCAGCACACTGTGGTAGGTCAAGCCGCCGGTGTTCGAAATCGAGCACTGCACCGGGCCATGCTCGGCCAGTGCCCGCCGCAGTTTGTCCGGCTGCCAGTGACGGCTGAAGGGCAGCATCAGCGGCGCCCGCTCCAGGCCGGCGGCCGCCATGTGCGCCAGGACCTGGTCGGAATCGAGTCCCTCCAGCACGCCACGCGAATTGCTCGACAAGTCATCCGGAGGCTTGCCGTGAAACTGCTTGAGCATGTTCATGCAGGCGTCGGCGCACTGATTGATGTGGGGCTGGTGGAGAAAGGGGACGTTCTCGTGCATGAAGGCGCTGCCCTGCGCCTGCCCGCCGTGGCGGAACTCGGCCAGCTTGTCGCCCAACTCGGGCGGCGTGGCACCATAACCGACCAAGGTGGCGGCGCTGCTCAGTACGGCGTTCAACATTTTTTTCTCCTATGGATAATTGTCACAACTCGATCATGCCGACCGGCTGCACGCGGGCGTGCTGGGTCAGCTCGGAGAAGGCGAACACCGGCACCGAAAAGAACTCCTCCTCGATCAGCTTGCGCACCGAACGGCGGATGTCGGCCGCCGTCACCAGCACCGGCGGCGCGGCCGGCGTGCCGCCGGTGCCGGACAGCGCGCCGAGGCGGTCGAGGATGGTCTGCTCGACCTCCGGGTCGAGCTCCAAGTAGGTGCCCTGGCTGGTCTGGCGCATGGCGTTGCGCAGCTGGTCCTCCAGCTCCGGCGACAGCAGCACCACCTCGATCAAGCCGTCGCGCGCCACCTCGTAGCACAACTGGCGCTTCAACGCCAGGCGCACGTAGTCGGCCACCACGTCCGGGTCGCGCTCCTTCTGCGACCACTCCAGCGTGGTCTCCAGCAGCAGGCGGGCGTTGCGCAGCGAGACGCCCTCGCGCACCAGACGCTGCACCACCTCGGTCAGCCGCGGCAAGGTGACCGACTTGGTGATCTCCTTGCCCAGTTCGGGGAAGCGGCGGTCGGCCCAGCGCGAGAAGCGTTGCACCTCGTGCACGCCGACGAACATCTGGCAGTTGCGCAGCATCTCCACCTCGATGTCGCAGGCCAGCACCGCCTCCCACTTCAGGTAACGCACGCCGGCCGCCTTGAGCTGTTCCTCGTCGTCCAGGCGCACCCAGACGCGGCGCCGGCGTGTGCCGCTGATGGCGTCCTCGACGACGGTGAAACCCAGCTCGCGCATGCGCTCGGCCGTCTCCGAGGTGGCCGCCCAGCCGCTGCGGATCTCGACATCGACCAGCGGCACCTCGGCCATCATGAAGTGCACCCGCCCGCTCGGGATCGAGGCGTGGAACTGGAACTCGATGGGCTGCACGTCGGGGATGCCGCGGTGTTCGAGCATGCCGTTGCGCATGATGCGCACGGCGCTGTTGATCGCCTCGGCCGGCGCGCCGCCGGCCAGGTCCTCGGGCATGCGCACCAGGAAGGCCTTGGTGGCGGCGAAGGTGGTCAGGTCGACGATCTTGGCGTTGCGCTTGTCCAGATCGTCGCTCAGGCGCTTGACCTCGGCGTCGGCCAGCGGCTTGAGCAGGCCGAGCGCGCCGCCCACTCCCAACGCCAGCGCCAGCGTGCCGAACACCAGCAGCGGCATGCCGGGGATGGCGCCGAACAGCAGCATGATGAAGGCCGCCGTCAGCAGCGCCTTGGGCTCGGCGAACAACTCGGCGACGATGGTCTGGCCGATGTTGGGCGCCGGCTCGCCCTCCTCCTGGTCGTCGCCGGCGATGCGGGTGGTGATCATGCCGGCCGCCAGCGAGATCAGCAGCGCCGGAATCTGCGCGATCAGGGCGTCGCCGATGGTCAGGATCGAATACAGCTTCATCGCGTCGGCCGCCGTCATGCCGCGCTGGATCACGCCGATCGAAATGCCGCCGATCAGGTTGACGGCGACGATGCACAAGCCGGCGATGGCGTCGCCCTTGACGAACTTCATGGCGCCGTCCATGGCGCCGTGCAGCTGGCTTTCCTTGCCCAGCTCGGAGCGCTTCTTCTTGGCCTCCTCGCCGCTCAGCAGGCCGGCGCGCAGGTCGCTGTCGATCGACATCTGCTTGCCCGGCATGGCGTCGAGCGAGAAGCGGGCGGCCACCTCGGAGACCCGCTCCGAGCCCTTGGTGATGACGATGAACTGCACCACCGTCAGGATCAGGAACACCACCAGGCCGACCACCAGGTTGCCGCCGACGACGAAGTTGCCGAAGGTCTCGACGATGTGGCCGGCGAAGCCCTCCAGCAGGATCAAGCGGGTGGTGGCGACCTCGATGGCGAGGCGGAACAGCGTGGTCAGCAGCAGCACGGCGGGGAAGGTGGTGAAGGCGGTCGGCCCCGGCATGTACATCGACACCACCACCATCAGGCCGGCGGCGCACAGGTTGAAGGCGATCAGGATGTCGAGCAGCCAGACCGGCATCGGCAGCACCAGCATCAGCACGATGGCGATGACGACGCCGGCGGCGAACAGCTCGGCGCGGCGGGCGACACTGGCCGCCCAGCGGTTCAAGGTGATGACGATCGGCATCAACATGCGCGGCTCCCCTCGACGGCCGCGGCGCGGCGCAGCACCAGCGCGGCCCATTCGCCGCGACCGCCCGCGCGCAGGGCGTCCAGCACGGCCAGGGTGGCCGCGTCGAGCGGTTCGAGCAGCTCGGCGGCGGCGTAGGCGGCCATCCAGACCAGGCGCCGCTCGTCGGGCCACAGGCGCAGGCAGCCGCAGGCCAGCTCATGCGCCGACTCGAACTGGCCGGCGCCCAGGTGCCCCCACACCAAACCGATCGCCAGGCTCAACTCGGGCGCCATCTCGTCGCGCCGGGCGCGCGGCTGGCTGCGGTTCCTCATGTCGTCTTCTCCCCGTCGGCGCCCGGCGCCGGCTCGGCCTCGCTGCTGCGCATCTGCTGCCAACGCAGGCGCAGCTGCACCGCCTGCTCCAGCACCATCATGGCCGCCATGCAGTCGCCGCGGTCGTCCTCGGCCAAGCCGAGGGAATGCTCGACCAGCATCTTCTGCAACGCGCGCATGCGCGGCACCGGGTCGCCGCACCAGGCCGGACTGGCCACCGTCAGCAACGGGCCGAGCAGGCGCGTCAGCGCCGCCAGCGGACCGGGCGTGGCGCTGGCCGGCGGCGCCAGCGAAACGGCCGCCTGCTCCGGCAGCAGCTCGGCGCCGGCCACCTGGCGTTGCGGCAGTTGCCCGGCGACGCTGTGGATCTCGCCGGCGTCCGGCCCGGCGACGGCCGGCAGGCGGCGCCCGCCGGCGCCCGAGTGGATGCCCGGCGCGCTCACTGCAGCAACTCCTCGGCCGCCGCCAGCTCGTCGTGCGACAGCAGCGGCGTGGCGCCGTCCAGGCTGGCGTTGGGCAGGCGCCGCAGCAGATACCAGCTGCCGTCGGCAAACAGCGCCGGCAGCCAGGCGCCCAGCCGCGCCATGTCCTGGGCGCGGCGGCGCAGCACCTGTTCGGCGCGCACCTGGCCGGCGCCGTCGCGCTCGTAGCCCAGGCCGACCAGGGCGCCGCCCTCCTCCAGCGGATACACCAGCAGTTCCATGCCGTTGTCCAGTTGTTGGCTGGCCACGCCGCCCTCGCGCCGCGCCGTGCCGGCCAGGTGCATCAATAATTCTTCCATCGTCCCCCCTTTAGTGTGTCCGCTCGTGTCGCTGTTGTGCGCCGCTGTCCGCCTAGGCGGCGGGCGCGGCCTGGGCCGGCGCTGCCGCGCCGTCGCGCTGCTTGTCGAAATCGGCGCGCCAGGCCCGCTCGCGCCGCTCGACGCTGGTCTCCATCAACGGCATGCCCTTGTGGGTGCTGGTCACCTGCTTGCTCAACTCGTCGAGCAACTCGATGCGCTGCGTCATCTTGTCGAGCGGCCACAGCGTGGTCGACAGGTTGCGCACCGCGTGCAGCACCTGGGTGTAGACCCGGTCCTTGGTGCCGCTGTCGGCGTTGCGCGTGTCGTGGATCTGCGCGACGATGCTGTTGGCCTTCGGCTTGCCCGCCTCGACCAGGGTCAGCAGCGACAGCGACATCGCCGCCGGGCTGGCCTTGGGCAGCACGCCGGCCTTGGCCACCAGGTCGCGCCGCAGCTCGGTGGCGATCTTGAAGGCCGACTTGACCGAGTTGAAGGCGCTGGCGTCGGACATGCACAGCCACAGGCGCGGCGTCATGCCCTTGGTCTGTTCGGCGCGCAGCTCGGCCGACATGCGCGTGTGCAGGCCGGACAGGCCGCTGCTGAAATTGCCGGCGCCGAAGCGCTGGAACAACGCCTTCGACATCGACAGCGGCGTCAGCGGCGAATCGAAGATGCCCTTGCCCTTGGCGCCGTACATGAAGCGCAGCTCGCGCAGCGAGGCCGGCTTGGCGTCGCTGCCGCCGGCCATCTTCTGCATGGCCGCCTCCAGCTCCTGGGTGTCCTTCAGGCCTTGGCGGATCTCGTCGCGGTGCTGCTCCATCAACTCGCCCATCATGCCGTTCAGCTCCGACTTGAGCTTTTGCTTCTCGGCCGCCGGCGCGTCCTGCTCGTCGACCTCGCACAGGGCGTTGTGCAGCAGGGCGTAGTGCTGCAGACAATCGTACTTGCCCGCCAACTCCTCGCTCAGCGCGCCGCGCCCGCCGTCGCGCAGCGCGGTCAGCGTCTCCAGCGCCGCCGTGCGCACCGGCTCGTCGTCCTCGTCCTGGTTCAGGTTGATGCGGGTGAGCTGCTTGCGCTGCGTGTTGCGCGACCGCTGCTGCACCGTGGTCAGGCGCTGCTTCAGGTCGCGCTTCTTGACGTGCGGCTGGCTCACCCCGGCCAGGTCGTCGAACACCGCCGTGCCGGTGACCTTGGTCTGCTCGGCGCCGTCGCCGCGCGGGCGCGCCGGGCCCGACGCCACGGCGCCGGCCTGCGGCGCCTGCGGCGGCGCGTTGGGATTGGCCGGCGCGGCCGGCTTGGCGTCGTGCGGCACAAACGCCGGTGTCAGATTGGGGGTGTAGGCGATATCTCTCATGTCCGTGAGTGGCGCCGCCGGCGCCGCCGGTTCCCTGCCGCCGCCGGCCGCGCACAGCCCGCGCCCAGCCCGCGCGGCGCAACACGGAACTTTGCCCAATTTTTCAGCACTCAATTGAGCGCCCGCGTGCGGGCCGCGTATTGTCCAACCAGGAGAAACCATGAACCATGAAGTGAGCACCTACAGCTATCGACACACCGTCGTGACCATCGAGCGCGAGCCCGAGGCCCATTGCCACGACAAGCGCCACCACCATTGCGACGACGATGACGAGGGGCCGCGCCGGCCCGGTTCGCGCCACGAGCGCGGTTCCTCGGCGATCGACAACCTACCGATACCGAACTGGCTCAAGCGCCTGCTCAAGGAATCGCTGCGCGAGGACAACCGCGGCGACGGCGACGGCGGCGGCCGCAAGGAGCGCCTGCCGTCGGCCTCCAGCGCCGGCGCCACCATCAAGAACTTCCAGAACTCGGCGCTGGGCGGCGAAATGCTCAGCGCGAAACAGATGGACCAGATGGCGCGCACCGGCTACCTGACCAAGAAGGACGGCAGCACCGTCGCCGTGCCGGACGAGGTGCAGAGCGCCGCCAAGCGCTACATGGCCAACGGCGGCGCGCTGTTCAAGAAGATCGAATCGGCCGTCACCGGCGGCCACGACGGCCTGCTCTCGACCGACGACTACCGCAAGGCGCTCAAGGACGGCACGCTGGCGCGCAACGACCACTCGACCGAGGTGGTCAGCTCGCGCCACGAGTACCCGCTGCCGTCGCCGGACAAGGCGGCGAAAACCATCTGCGACTTCCAGAAGGACAAGCTGGGCGGCGCCAACCTGAGCGCCGAGCAGATGGACCAGATGGCCCGCACCGGCTACCTGACCAAGAAGGACGGCAGCACCGTCGCCGTGCCGCCCGAGGTGCAGGACGCCGCCAAGCGCTTCATGGCCAAGGACGCCAAGCTGTTCAAATCAGTCGAGGCGGCCACCACCGGCAAGCAGGACGGCATCCTCGCGCCCGGCGACTACTACCAGGCCTACAAGGACGGCAAGCTGTCGCGCCACGCCGGCCGGGACGACTGCCGGGTCAGCCGCGGCGCGCAGCTGCTGCCTTCCTCGTCCAGCGCGGCGCACACCATCCGCGACTTCCAGCGCGACAAGCTGGGCGGCGAGATGCTCGACTCGAAGCAGATGGACCAGATGGCCCGCACCGGCTACCTGACCAAGAAGGACGGCAGCACCATCGCCGTGCCGGCCGCCGTGCAGGACGCCGCCAAGCGCTTCATGGCGCACGACGGCGCGCTGTTCAAAAAGGTCGAGTCGGCCACCACCGGCGGCCATGACGGCCTGCTCGCCACCGGCGACTACCAGAGCGCGCTCGACAAGGGCATGCTGTCGTCGCGCCGCCACGAGCGCGACGTGGTGCAGCGCCACGGCGAGTACGAGATGCCGTCGGCCTCCAGCGCCGGCCGGACCATCCGCGACTTCCAGCGCGACAAGCTGGGCGGCGAAATGCTCAGCTCGGCACAGATGGACCAGATGGCGCGCACCGGCTACCTGACCAAAAAGGACGGCAGCACCGTCGCCGTGCCGGCCGAGGTGCAGTCGGCGGCGCAGCGCTTCATGGCCAAGGGAGGCGAGCTGTTCAAGAAGATCGAGTCGGCCACCACCGGCAGCCACGACGGCTTGCTGGCGACCGGCGACTACACCGAGGCGGTCAAGGACGGCACGCTGTCGGCCGACGGCGGCGGCGACAGCGAGACCTTCTGCCGCAGCAACCGCTACCGGCTGCCGACGGCCTCCAGCGCGGCCCACACCGTGCGCGACTTCCAGCGCGACAAACTGGGCGGCGAAATGCTCAGCTCGGAGCAGATGGACCAGATGGCGCGCACCGGCTACCTGACCAAGAAGGACGGCAGCACCATCGCCGTGCCGGCCGAGATGCAGGCGGCGGCCCAGCGTTTCATGGCGCACGACGGCGCCCTGTTCAAGCAGGTCGAATCGGCCGTCACCGGCAAGCATGACGGCCTGCTGGCCACCGGCGACTACACCCAGGCGCTCAAGGACGGCACGCTGTCGGACGAGACCGGCCGCACCGAGCCCTTCACCCGCGAGTGCGAACACGACCTGCCGAGCGGCTCCAGCGCGGCCCACACCATGCGCGACTTCCAGAAGGACAAGCTGGGCGGCGCGATGCTCAGCGAGACGCAGATGGACCAGATGGCCCGCACCGGCTACCTGACCAAGGCCGACGGCAGCACCGTCGCCGTGCCGCCCGAGGTGCAGGAGGCGGCGCGCCGCTACATGGCCAACGGCGCCGAGTTGTTCAAGACGGTGGAGGCGGCGGTCACCGGCGGCCACGACGGCCTGCTGTCGACCGACGACTACACCCAGGCGATCAAGGACGGCATGCTGTACGAGTTCGCCTAAGCGGCCGGTCCGCCTCGGCGGACCATCCGGCCCGGCTGGCGCCCGGCCGGATTTTTTTCGTCCACAAACAACGCAAAGGGAAAGGATAAAAAAAAACCGGCGGAACCTTGCGGTCCTGCCGGCATATCGGGGCCATCAGCTTGCGCCAGGCCCGATAGTGGAACGCCCCCTGGGGCTTAGCTTAGGCCAGATCGCCGGGTTCCTGCTTCTTTTCCTTTTCGGCGGGGCTGCCGCCGCCCAACATGCCCATCAGGCCCGAGGCGATATCCAAAACTTGCGAAATTCCAGGAATTCCCATAATGTTCTCCAGTAGGTAAAGGTGATGCATTCAAGCTCGATAGTGAGCATCTATAAGTGGTCGCCAGCGGCCACTTTGTTCCATCAATCAAAGCATTTTCAGCTGGCGCCAGAGCGGCAGGCGGTGCTGCAAAATCGCCCGCACGGTCTGCTCCAGATCGGCCAGTTCGGCCGCCGCCGGCGCGTCGGCCGCGCCCAGCCGCAAGCCCTGCAATGCCATCTGCGCGCCGACCGTGGCGGCGACGGCCGCGGGATCGACATCGGCCTGCTCCATCGCGCCCTCCCGCTCCGCCAACGCCAGGTACACCAGGCGCTGCACCAGGCCGGCGACGACGCCGTTGCCCAGCAGGGGCGAGGCCAGCGCCTGGTAGTGGTCGTCGAAGCGCGACTGGCGCGCCACCGCCAGGTTCATCCGCCGCGCCGCCTGCGCGCAGGCCGGCGCCGCGTCGACGCAATAGACGGCGGCCTGGCCGGCAGCCACCAGCAACGCCGCCATCTCGGCCAACGGGTACAGGGCCGGCTGGGGCGCCGCCGCCAAGGCAGGCAGGGCGGCCAGCTGCGCGAAGCTGGCCGGACCGGCGCGCAGGGCCGCCAACACCGGCGTGAGCAGCTCGGGCGGCAGTTGCACCTTGCCCAGCACCCAGTCGAGTTCCGCTTCCGCCCGGACCTCGGGGACGATCAGCGCCAGGCCCATGCGGCGCAGACAGTCGAGCCGCCTGGCCGGCGTCAAGCGTCGCGCGCCGCGCACGTAGACGTCGTTGCGGAACGGCGTGTTGAGCAGATAGTCCTGCACGGTTTGGCGCATGATCTCGTCGGGCATGCCGTCGAGCAGGGTTTGCTGCTCGGCCGACAGGTAGAGGTGGGGAAAGGCCATGGGCAGCTCCGTCGAGCCGACATAGTCGAGCTTGGCGGCCGCCAGGTCGCGCGCGACGTCGGCGTGATACAGAGGTTGCCAGCCACGGTTCATATACTCGTGCGCCAGGTAGTTGGCGTTGTCGTTCTTCAAGGAATCCAGGCGATGTTGCAGGCGCGGTTGTTGCGCGCCGAAATAGCCGGCCTTGGTGGCGCGCAGCGTGTCGATGAAGCGGCGCGCGCCCTCCAGCTGCGCGCCGCTCCGCCCCGGATGACGGTCGGCGTGCTCCAACATCAGGCGCTGTAGCGGCAGCGTGGCGTTCCAACCCGGCAGGGCGTTGTAACTGACATAGACGATGCCGCCGGGCTTCAGATAGCGCTTGATGAAATTGACGATGTGGCCACGGTTGTCCGCCGTGACCCAGGTGTAGACGCCGTGCAGGGTGATGAAGTCGAACTGCGGCAGGCCGGCCACCCTGCCCTCGGCCAGGTCGGCGAAGCTGTCCTCCAGCAGGGTCAGGTTGTCCAGCTGGGCCGAGCGGGCCAGTTGCCGCGCGCCCGCCACATGGGACGGCAGAAAGTCGGCGGCGTAAAAATCGCCCTGCGGGTTGCTCGCCGCCAGCAAATTGGCGGTCAGGCCACGGCCCGATCCCAACTCGCAATAACTGAACGGGGCGTCGAGCGCGACCGGCTCGTAACCGTTCAGCACGCAGGCGAAATTCAGGTAGGCGGGACTTTGCTCCTCGAAGAAGCCGCTTGGATAGTCGATATCGGCGACATAGCCCTCATTCCATTGCATGCAGTACCTCCTGGTTGAATTGATTAGAACAAAATATTCGGCGGCCATACAGGCTTGGGTTTGCTGCACTTCGCCTTCGGCACGCGCGACGCGGCGCCACCTTTGAGCAGCAGCGGCGTGCTGCCCGCCGCCAGCTTGGCGATCTGCGCCGCCGTCGTCGCGGAGATGGACACGACATCCGGCGAGCCGGCCGAGGCGGCCTGCTCCCGTGCCGGTTTTTCCTGCGCCGCCTTCTCTTGTGTCAGTTTTTCCTGAGCCAATTTTTCTTGAGCGGCCACTTGCGCCGCCTTTTCTTGCGCCGCCTTCTCTTGCGCCGCCTTCTCTTGCGCCAGCTTTTCCTGCGCCACTTTCTCCTGCGCCGCCTTCTCTTGCGCCGCCTTCTCTTGCGCCAGCTTTTCCTGCGCCACTTTCTCCTGCGCCGCCTTCTCTTGCGCCGCCTTCTCTTGCGCCAGCTTTTCCTGCGCCACTTTCTCCTGCGCCGCCTTCTCTTGCGCCGCTTGCTCTAGCGCCGCCGCTTTCGCCAGCTTGTCCTGAGTAACCTTGTCCTGAGCGACTTTCTCCTTTCCGGCCTTGTCCTGGACTAGGCCATCCGCGCCACGCTGGTCCTCCAGCGCCACCCGGCGCGCCAGCTTGGCCGCGCGCGAGCGCGCCAACGCGGTCGCCGCGCCGGTCGTGCCGGACAGGCGCGGCGTGATCAGGAACAACCGTTCACGGCTGCTGTGCGCCGTCTTCTCGCTGCGGAACAGGCCGCCGAACAGGGGAATGTCGCCCAGCAACGGCGTCTTCTGCAGGCTGCTCGACACCGACTCGGCGTGGTAACCGCCTATCATCAGCGTGTGTTGCAGGTCGATGATGGCCTGGGTGCTGATGGTCGAGCGCGTGACGTTGCTCTTCAGCGCGACGTCGCCCAGCGTGCCGTCCTCGATGTCGACCTCCAACCGCACCCGGGTGGTGTCGCCCTCGCGCACGATGCGCGGTACCACGCGCAGCATGGTGCCGGCGGTGACGTTGGCCAGGTCGGCCACCCGCTCGCCGACCAGCGGCACGTAGGCGGTCTGGTTCAGGTCGAGCACGGCCGCCACGTTGTCCAGCGTCAGCACGGTGGGCTTGGCCAGCACGCGCGCCTGGCCGTCGCTCTCCAGCGCCTTGAGGCGGGCGTAGAAGCGCGCCGCGTTGCTGATCAACAGGGTGGCGCCGGGGATGGGCAGGTCGATGCCTTTCGAGTCGGCGCCCGTGCTGTTGATGGTGCTGACCACGTTGCCGCTGCGTACGCCCCACTCCGCCCCCAGTTCGGCCAGCTTGTTGCGCTCGATGTCGACGATCAGCGCCTCGATCTCGATCTGCTGCGGTTCGATGTCGAGCTGGGCGATCAAACCCTTGTACATCTCCTGCTTGTTGATGTTGTCGTAGATCATGATCGCGTTCAAGGACGGGTCGGCCTCGATGCGCGCCTTGTCCTCCGCCGGCGCGGCCTTGCCACGGCCGGGCCGCTCGCGCTCCGGTTCGCCCTCGTCGCCGTCGCGCGGGCCGCGCGGGTTGTCGCGCTGGGTCCGCTCGGCGCTCGCCAGCAGGCTGTTGCCCACCTCGCGGGCGACACCGCGGCCGCCCTTCTCCTGGCGCGAACGCTTGCCGCTGGCCACGTCGTAGCGGCCGCCGCGCGTGTCGGCCAGCTTCTCGCCCGAGCCGGCGCCGTACAGCAGGTTGTTCAGGATGGTCTTGACACCGGGGATGGTCTCGGCCTGGCCCCGGCTGGTGATGACGCGGTCGGTGGCGCTGGCGTACTTCAGGCGGAACACCATGATCTGCTTGCCCTTCAGATGCGCCTTGCCCTCCTCCGGCAACAGCACCTCGCGCACCAGGTTGACGTAGGCGCGCGGGCCGCTGACGATCACCGTGCCCTCGTCGGGCAGCTCGCCCCAGCCGAAGCGGCTGTCGAACAGGCCCAGGCCGATCAAGGCCTCCTTGGCGTCCTGCACCGCGTCCTCGCCGATCTCCAGCCGCTTCGAGGAATTCTCGTCGCGCGGCACCACGTACAGGGTGTCGTTGTAGACGAACCAGCGGAAGCGGTACTGCTGCATCATGTGGTCGAGGAAGTCGGCGCCGCTGTCGGCCTTCAGCTTGCCCTTGACGATGGCGGCGCCGTTGGCGCTGACCGCCAGCCGCACGCCGTAGACGCGGCCGAACTCCTCCAGCACCTCGTGCAGCTTCATGCCGTTGGCGTTGATGGCAAAGCCGCTGTCCTTCCAGCCGGCCGGCGTGGCGGCCCGGCCCGGGCCGCCACACAGCAGCAAGGCCGCCGCCAGTGCCGCGCCCAGCCGGCGGCGGAGGCTGGCATGGCTCATGGTCGTGCTCCGCTGAACAGGGTGCGCAGGCGTTGTTCGTTGCGTTGCGCCGCGCCCGCCACCGCCACCGCCTGGCGCGGGCCGAGCGCCGCGCGCCACATGCTCAATTGGTTCAGCAGTTGTTCCAGCGGCTCGGCCACATCGAGCCAGCCGCCGACCTGGGGCAGCCATTGCGTCAATACCAGGTCGCGGCCGTCGGCGCTGCGGCCCAGGCCGGCGTCGAACTGCAAGGCGCTCTGGAACCCCAGGCGCAGCGCGTCCTGCAACTGGGCCGGCGCGTAGGCCTGGGTCAGGATGGCGCCCAGCTCGGCGCCATCCTGCTGCGGCACCAGGTAGATGAACTCGCCGTCGATCTCGACCGGCTCGTCGAGCGGCTGCGTCTGCAACCATTGCGCGATGTCGTCGTCCATGGCTTACTTGGTCTCTTGCAGCACGGTGCGGATCGGCTTTTCCAGCAGTTTGAGCTGGGCCGACATGGCGTCGTGGGTGACGGAACGTTGCTGCAGCAGCGCGGTGAACTCGGCCGGATCGGGCTGTTCGCCCGCAGTCTGGCGGCGGCCGAAGTCGGCCATCTGCTGACCGGTTTGCTCGGAGCGGTTGTTCAAGTGGCGTAGCGACTGGATCATGGCGTTGGACATGCGGTGTTCTCCCGGTGGATAGACGGACTGTCCAGATGAGTGGCGCGCGCGGCCGTCCGGTTCGCCCCGCTTCGCATTGTTTTTTCGCCGCCATGAACGGACCTGCGGATGCGCTTCAGATCAGCTCCAAGGCGGCGTTCCGGCCCTTCTCGCTGATATTAAAAAAGGCCTGCAAAGCCTCCTCCAAACCTTTCAGCCGCTCAGTCTTCTTCTGATGGGCGGCATCGGCCGCCTCGGCCGCAGCTTGGTCCGACGGGGTCGCGGTTGCGGTGGCCGTTGGGGTTGCGGCTGGGGAGGGAGCGGGGGCTGGAGCTGGAGCCGGAGCCGGGTTGGAGGCAACAGCAGCGTGACCGGGCGGCGGCGCGAGCGAGTATGGCGGTGGCGGCGCGTCGGACGCTTGTCCATGCGGTGTTCCCCCGGAGCCAACCACATCCGGCGGCGCCGGAGGGAGGCGCTGCTTGACCGAGTCGTACAGCTCTTTCAGGAAACTGAGCGCCGATTTCAGACGCTCCTCCATCAATGTAGGAGCGTTTTGGCTCGTCGTCTCGGCGGGGGACTGCAAGGCAGTCGAATGGGCATCGACGGCGGCATTTTCCGAGGCCGATAAATGCGCGCTGAACTTGCTTTTGAGCACCCCGAGAAATTCGCATACCCGCGTCAACTGCGCGCCAGGCTGCGGTATATCGCCGCTGATATTGTTCGGCGAGGAGGAGTTCTGTGCCTGCTCCAGTTGCTGCAGTTGCTGCCGCAGTTGCAGACCCGTCCTGCCGTCGCCGCTCATCGAGAACCGGCGCTGCTGTCCGCTGGACCCGCTCGACGGCGGCTCGACCGGGGGAGGCGGCGGCGGCGGTTCAAGCTCCGCCATGTGCACCGCGCCAGCACTGTTTGTGGCCTGCGTTTTACCTACCATGAGCTCTCATCCTTCCAATGCGAATATGGCGGCGACGAGGCGCCGCCTCAGGTCTATGTGTATCAGTCAGTCATGGCGTCGAATGACGCCGGCTGGTCGGCCAGAAGCAGCGCCGGCAAGGCCGAATGCAAGGCGGCGACGGCGGCGCCGAAATCGGCCTGCCATTCGCCGTTGCCGGCCTCCAGCCGACAACAGCCAGGCGCCAAGCTGGCGTCATGTTTGATCTCCCAGTCCAGCGCCGGCAACCACCCGGCATCGTCCGTGTGCACGCGCAAGCAGGCGTCGAGCAGCTTCGGCGGCGCCTCCAGCAACACCCGCCGCAGCGCCGCCTCGACGCGCTGCCGCGGCACGGCCTCCAACACCAGCCGTTCGAACAGGGCCTGGGCCAGCTCGATCACCAGATCCTCGCTGCGCAGCAGCAGGCCCGCCTTGGCCTGCTCCAGCCCTTGCAGCAGCGGGCCGGCGCGCCGCAGCGTGTCCTGCTCGGCCGCCAGCGCGGCGGCGCGCGCTTCGCTTTGCGCCTGCCGTCCCAAGGCCTCGGCCTGCTGGCGCGCCGCCGCCAGCAACTCGTCCGCCACCACGCCGGCGTCGGCGCAGCGCGCCAGCGCGGCCGCGCGCCAGACCCCGTCGCGGGTCGCCAGCCGAGGCTCGAACGGCAGCGCCGCCACACAAAATTTGTCCATCCTATCCTCGCTTCATCAATTCGGTGTCGGCCACAGGACCGGCGTTCGGCGCCCACGTCACCGCCGCGCGTTGGCGGCACAGGCTCCAGCAGCGCTGCGCGCGCCGGGCCGAGGCTTCGACGCTCTCGCCGGCGACGCGCGCCAACAAGGCGTCGACACGCTCGGCCAGCGGCTCGGGCAACGTCAGGCGCAGACGCGGCCACAGGCCGGCGAACTGCGTCTCCAGGCGGCGCGCCAGTTCGACCAGGCCGACCACCTCCAGCGCGTCGTCGGCCGTGTAGGGCGGCGCGCGACAGCCTTGCAGCGGCTGGGTGGCGGCGACGGCCATGCACCATTTGCGCTCGGCGAAGGCCAGCGCGGCCAGCGCGTCGCGGCGCTGGCCGCGCGCCGCCAATAGGCCGGCGAACAGGCGCGCGCTGGCCCGCAGCGCGGCGCCGTCATCGGTCGCCACCAACTGCCAGGCCGGCTCCAAACTCGCCGGCAGGTCCGCCGGCAGGTTCGCCTGGCGACACCACAGGCGATAGCCGTCGCGCCGCGCCAGCGGCTCCAGCGCCGGCGCCAGGCCGGCCGGACTCCGAACCGCATAGCGCCAGGGACTGAACCACCAGTCGAGGAAGTCAGCGTCCAGCACGAAGCCCCCTGCCACCGCCGGCGGCGGGCGTCAACGCTGGGCCCCGCCGGCCGCCGGCGTGTCGTCGTCGTCGTCCGCCTCGGCGAGGAACACCGGCTCCTTGCCGGAATAGCGATCCAGCCAGCGCGCCATGCCGGCATGGCGCCGCGCCAGCGTCAGCAGGCCCAGTACCACACCGGCCAGGCCCAAGGCCAGCAGCGCCAGCAAGGTCGCGCCCAGCCCGTCGGCCGAATCGGACATCACGCGGAACGGCCCGACCGTGGTCCATTCCACCGCCGGCGCGCTCAATTCGCTGGGCGTCAACACCACCGTCACCTTGCGCCGGCCCTCATCGCCGCCCAGGCCCGGGATGCTGGAGGCGACCATGTTGCGGATGCGCGGCACCACGGTGTCCTCGTCGAGCGGCGCCAGATATTTGACGAACACCGCCGCCGACGATGGCTGGATCGGCTCGCCCGGCGCGATCCGCTCCGGCAGCACCACGTGCACCCGCGCCGCCACCACCCGGTCGAACTGCAACAGGGTCGACTCCAGCTCGGCCGACAGGCCGTGGATGTAGCGCACGCGTTCCTCCAACGGAGTAGAAATCATGCCTTCCTTCTTGAAGATCGTGCCCAGGTCGGAGCGGGCGCGGCGCGGCAGGCCGGCGGCGCGCATCACGTCGGTGGCGCGGGCGATGTCGCCGTCCTTGACCGCCAACACCACGCCCTCCTTGCTGGCGCGCTTCTGCGCCTCGATGCCGTGCCGGTTCAGCACCGTGACGATTTCATTGGCGTCGATATCGTTCAAGCCGCTCTGCAAATCGACCACCTTGCCGCAGGCGCACAACAGGCCCAGGAAACACACCGCGCCCAGGCGCGCCAGCTGCGGCAAGGCCTGCCGCAGGGCCTGCAATAAGGCCCGCAGATACATCACAGATCGATGCTCCATGCGCTTACTGAAGCTTGGTGAGCTGGTCGAAGGCCTGCGTCGCCTTCGACACGGTCTTGGAGATCGTCTGCACCCGGATCTGGTAGTCGCTCAAGGCCATCATGGCCTTCATCAGCTGCATCGAATCGCCGCTCTGGCTGGCGCCCTCCAACATCTTGGAGACGTGCTGCTGGTCCTTGCGCAGCTCGCCCGCCAGGCCGCTGGCGCGGCCGGCCAGCTTCTCGCCGAGCGTGACGTGCTGGGCGGCGCCGGGACCGGCGCCGGCGCCGCTGCGCGCCTGCACCTGGCGCTCCAGCGCCGAGCGGAACTGGGCGCCGTCGTTCGCTTCGATGGATTGGATCTCGAGCGTCAGGCGACTGCCGTCGGCGCCGCCGGTTGGACGCGGCGCGGCGGCGTGCTCGGCGATGGGGGAAATAGCATTCATGGGTGGCTCCTGTTGCCTGGGTTGGACAGCGTGTCGTCTGATGGGTGGGTGGGGCGACGCTTAAGTTCCCGTCGCGCCCGCCCCGGCGGCGCCGAATCGGCATGGAACCGCGCCGGCCGCCAACGCACTTACCCTGTGAGCCATCATTCACGGAGAAAAATCATGCATGCAAAGAAAAACCCGGCGCGGCAGGATGCCAGCGTCAAACCGAACCTGTCCAAGGGTGTATGGCGAGGTCCGGCGCTTGCCGCCTGGCAGGCGCGGCAGACGCTGGACGGCGGCGAATGGGGCGCCGAGGCGGACACGGTAATCATGCCGCGCCGGCGTGGCCTGCCCAGGAAGGGTTGAGGGAGCTGTTGCGGCATCGGCCACGGCAGGCGTGGCCGATGCGAACCGGCGCCGCTGATGCCGCTGATGCCGGCAGC
The DNA here is from genome assembly GCF_016461825.1 of Rugamonas violacea. Classification (GTDB taxonomy): domain Bacteria; phylum Pseudomonadota; class Gammaproteobacteria; order Burkholderiales; family Burkholderiaceae_D; genus Rugamonas. The sequence goes on from NZ_JAEMNU010000083.1 coordinate 279,513, forward strand.
GATGTCGGCTCCGCAAAAAAAAACCGGCAACGATGCCGGCACAATCCCACCTACAAGGCCGCCTACAAGGCCGCCTGGGCCACTTCTTCGGCCTTCTTGATAAACTTGGTGAAGGTTGTCACGTCGTCGACATTGTCGCCGGCATGGTCCACCGCCTTGAGCTCGGCGATGTCGCGGGCCGCCCCAGCCCTGGTTTGTTCACTGATCGATAGTGCCATCATGCGCTCCGGATAAATGTGATTTGAACGCTGCCACGATGCGCGCCAGGCGCATCGCGCAACGCCTATTGCTGATCGTTGACCTGCTTGGCCATGGTGTGGAAAACCTTCAACTTGGCCAGCGACGTGGCCTGCTGGGATACCCACAACTGGAACGCAATGGCGTCCGCCGAGGCCTGCTGGGCCGCCTGCCCCATCGGATTGCCTGGACCTGGATTGGGCCCGGCCGTGCCCTGCGATTGGACGCCGCCCCACAATTTGTTCTCTGCGTTGATCATCGTCTCTCCTTGGTTCGACGTGGTGGTGATGAGTGCTGCCATGCCTTGGCGCCCGGTGCCGGAAGGGGCACGCCTCAACGCGCCCCTTGCCGTTGGCGCAGGCCTCCCGGCCCGTGCTTCCGGCTGCCGCTTAAATCAGCTGCAGCGCGGCATCGCGCCCCTTCTTCTTCATCTTCTCGTAGGCGTTGGCGGCATCGACCGCCTCCGACGCCGCGCCGGTCATCGAAATGTCGGCGATTGCCTTAAAGCTACCTAACACTGACGCTGCACCTTGTGCTGCCATATAACCTCCTTGAGTGGATAAACTACTAAACTCCGCCCCGGATCGACAGGGACGGCTACATATGAGTGCGCGGCGCAGTGGCGATAGTTCCCGGCTGCGCCGCAAGACGACAAAAAAACCGTGCCGCCGCTTGCCGCCGCGCGCGCGGCGACGACGAAGGAACCGTTGCTCGTCGCCGCGCCACCCAGCATGACAAGATCGAAGTGAAATGGCTTGCATGCCGCACGACGATGCGTAAAATGGCGCATCCTTATCGCGTTCCCCTCCCCAACCCAGGCGTCCCAACGGTTCTCCGCAACCACATGGCCTCCACCTCGCAGCGGAATATTGAAATGACTGGTGAACTCGATGGCTCCCTGGCGGGCATGACGCGCTTCCTGCGCGAGATGGTCGATCTGGCCGAACAGGCCGACGCGGCCCATACGGCGCCGGTGCTGGAGCTGCGCTTGGGCGCCATCGCCACCAGCAGCACCGTCACGCTGCGCGACGCCCTGCCCTGCCTGACCATCGTGGCGACCCTGCCGCGCAGCGAGCAGCTGCCCTACGGCTGCTGGCCGCCGGCGGCGCTGACGGCCGCCGACGGCGCCACCGAGCTGTTATGGCAGGCCGACAATGGCTGCCATGTGGCGATCCGCACCATCCCGATCGCCGATTTCAGCGACGAACCCGGCGTGCTCGACGCCATCATGGCGCTGGCCGACCAGGCGGCGGCATGGCTCGCCGCCGCCAAAACCAGGCCGTCCGGCGGCACGCGCTGAGCGCGCCGCCCGCATGTGGCGGCGGCGCGGCTTAGGCGCATTCGAGACGCATCGCCGTACGCACCCGCGACACGCGCGAACGCACCGTCCCGATCGGAATGCACAGCTGTTCGGCGGCCTGCTCGTAGGTCGACTCGCCGTCGAGCACGGCGTCGAAGGTGGCACGGATCGGTGCCGGCAGTTGATCCAGCAGTGCCTGCACCTTGCCGGCGATCTGGCGCAGCTCGACCAGTTTCGCCGGGTCGGCCTCGGTGTCGGCGATCTGCTCCAAAAAGGTCTCGTCGACGCATTCGTACATGTCGGCGCAGTTGCGGCGCACTTGGTTGCGGGCCAGATTCAGGGCGATGCCAAACAACCAGGTCGACGGTTTGGACAGGCCGGAGAAGCGGTCGGCGCAACGCGCCGCCTCGACAAAAGTGTTCTGCACCACGTCGGCGGCGTCCTCCGCATTGCGCAGGTAGCGCTGCACGAAGCGCAGCAGGTGCTGATGGTGTTTGCGGTACAGCTGGTCGAGGTCGAGCGGCGCCACGGCGGATGGCATCAGGCCTGGTTGGGCGGCGCCAGACAGGGCGGCAACTTCGTTCACAACTGTGCTGGCATGCGTCATATTTTTCTCCAAGAACCTGCGTTAAACGTCCATGTGACTGGGTGGCGGAGCGCGATATCGGCAACGCCGCCACGACTTGAATGAACAATATCAGCGACCCGCAGCGGAAAAAACGAACTGTGAGCATTGATGAGAAATTGAGGAATTTTGAGAATCTCGGCCCCGCCTGCATCGCTCAAAAACCGGACAAAGCCCGGTCGGAAGCCGGTTGCAATGCGGCCGGAGCCGGGCAGTTGGGAAGTCGGAAGGGCGCAGCCATGGCGGCCGCAGGCGCGGCGCCGGCAATGGTGAAGCCTAGGCGGTCGGCGCGGCGTCCTGCTCGGCCAGTTCGAGCCGGTAGCCCTGGTTGTAGGCGGTGCGGATGTTGACGGCGCCGGCCAGCGCGGCGGACAGCTTCTTGCGCAGCTTGTAGACGTGCTGCTCGATGGTGCGGCCGGCCACCTCGCTGCCGGTGCCCCAGATCGCGCTGCCGATGGTCTCGCGCGAGATGTAGACGCCGGGCGAGGAAAAGAACAGCCAGGCCATGGTGAATTCACGCGGCGTCAGCTCGATGGCCTGCCCCAGATAGCAAAAGCTGGCGGCCTCGCGGTCGAGCTGGAAACCGGACATGTCGATGGCGCGGCGCGCCTGGCGCTGGCCGGCGCGGCGCAACACGGCGCGGATGCGCGCCACCAGTTCGACCTCCTCGAACGGCCGCAGCAACACGTCGTCGGCGCCGGCGTTGAGCAGCTCGGCGACCCACTCCGCGTTGCGCAACGCCGACAGCACCAGCACCGGCGTGTTCTCGCCGGCGCGGCAGGTCAGCCAGGAAAACAGATTGTCGTTGGCTTGGCTATCGCCGAGGTCGATCAGGATGAAGTCGAAGCTGCGCCGGTGGATCGCCCGCAGCAGCAGGCTGTCGCTGGCGAAGCGCTCGCAGGCGAAGCCGGCGCGCGCCAACGCCACGCGCAGTTGTTCGAACTGCGCTTCGCCCGGGACGTGGCAAGCGATATTCATCTGCGGCGGGGGCGGGCCGAGGGCCTCATTGGCCGGCGCCCTGTTGCAGCACGGCCGGTGGAATGTTCTTGTAGACGCGCAGCGCGTACTTCAGGCGCAGCGCCGGCTTGCTGGAGTTGTAGGCGCCGATCGCGTCCCACGAGTTGCCCAGCCTTTGCATGTTCTGCGCCAGGATCCAGGCGCCCACCTGGATGCTGGTGCACGGTTCGAGCAGCTGCCGCTCGTCCAGGCCGAACTGGCGCAGGCGCGGCAGCCAGCTGCTGTTGATCTGCATCAGGCCGACATCGTAGGAGCCGTTCTTGTTCTGGTTCCTGGCCGCCGGATTCAAGCCCGACTCGGTCTTGGCGATGGCGTACAACAGGTGCGGGTTGACACCGTAGCGCGTGCCCGCCTCCTCCCAGCAAGCCTGCGCCGCAGCCGGCGCCAGCGCCAGGCAGAGCAACGCGGCGGCCCGCCGCGCCGCCGAGTCCCGGATGTGCGCCCTCACTGGAACAAGTCCATGTTCCAGCCGGTGGACAGGGGTACCTGCTCCACCACGCTGCCGTCGTAGTTCCTGAAGTTGGCCCGGTTGAAGGGCGTGGTGGGGCCCTCGAGGGTGCTCCAGGACGGGCGGATCCGCACGCTGTAGCCGGTTCGGTTGCGCTGCACCGTCTTCGACAGCGTGGCGTTGATGGTCGCCGAGCTGTTATCGATGCGCACCGACTCCGCGTCGGTATGACCGATGGAGGAGCCGGTGTCGTTGTCGATAATGTCGACCTGCAGCCGCACCTGGCCTTGTACCTTGTCGTTGTTGGCCAGGTCGCGGTTCATCCTGGCCCAGACGTTGACGTTGATCAGACCATTCTTGGTCGGCATCATCTGGCGCTTGATCTCCGCCTCCCAGGTGTCGACCGCCTGGGAATAATTGCGCGGGCCGTGATAGGCCGTGGTGCATTCGGGATCGGGCACCCTCACGGAGGATGGCATGATCACCGCACAGCCGGTGTCGCTGGCTTGCAGCGCCATGTTGGTCTGCGACTGCCACAGGCCGAACTGGCAGGACATCACCAGACCGCTGGCGTCGCGCGCCATGGTGCCGTCCGGGTCGTCGGCGTCGCAGGCGCTCTTGGCCACCACCACCCGGTTGAGGATGGCGTCGTGGCTGCCCAGGCGGCCGGGCAGCGCCAGGTTGCCGTCCTGGTCGACCGCCAGCGCCTTCCACTGGCTGCCGTTCCAGGTGAAGCCACGGCTCAAATCCAACACCATGCGCACGTCGCCCGGCTGGTTGTCGCTGCCCGGCAGGGCGGCGAAGCTCGCCACCGGGTCCTTCCAAAATGCCGCGCCCTGGCGCTTCCACACGCCGGACTGGCAGCTCAGCACGCGGCCCTGGGTGTCGACCGCGATCTTGCCGGTGCCGGCGGCCACGGTGCAGCGCGGGTCGCCGGCGTCGTTCTCGGTGGCCTGGGCGCCGCTGCCGGGCAGCATGTGGATCGGCGCGCGCATCTGGTTCAACTCCGGCCGCCCCGGCACCGCGCTGCGGTAGAGGAAGTCGGTGGACAGCTGGCCCGGACCGTCGAAGAACAGGTTGGACACCAGGTGGCCGGCGTCGTCGGCGCCGCCGGTGAGCGCCGCCGCCGCCCCCGGGCACTTGGCGCCCCGGTAGGCGGTGGTGACCATGCTCCACGAGGCGCCGACGGCGGTGCCCGGCGTCGCCGCCGTGATGTAGCCGCTGCCCTGGCCGGCGCCGGCCGCCACCGCAGCGATGTTCTTGTCTTCGATCTTCTGCCCGCCGCTGCCGACGATCAGCGCATCGAGCTTGCCGCTGCCCGGCGTCGGCTGGCGCACCAGCACACAGCTCACTTGCTGATAGCCGTTCTGCGGCGCGAAGCCGGCCGGCAGGAAGCGCTGCGCCTTGAGCGCGGCAATGTCGACCACCGCCACGCTGGCCGCCGCCGGCGTGGCCGCCAGCAGCGCCTGGTAGTTGGCGCCGATATACTGGCGCGCCGCCGCCACCACCTGCGCCTGGTACAGCGCCGCCTGCTGGCCCTCGCCGTCGTCGAGGGCGTCGCCGATCATGGCCGACAAACCGGCCATCATGATCGAACCGATCGCCAGCGCGCCGATCATCTCGATCAGCGTCATGCCACCCTGCCTGGATATCTTCATAAGCGTCCTCGTTGCGTGTCAATGAGTGTCAATGAGTTTCAATGAGTTCCAACGCGCGTCATTGCGCCAGCACGATCCAGACCGGGCTGCCGTCCGGGATGGCCAGCTCGGCCGGCGTGGGCAGCTTGATCTGGGTGTCGCCGAAAATGGGCGAGTACAAATTGCTGTCGCCGCTGCGGTAGACGCCGGCCAGCACCGAATTGCGCGACAGGCGCACGATGTCGGCGACGATATTGGTGTCCGGCGGCTGCGCCGCGTAGATGTAAATGGTGCCGGCGGCGTTGCGGTAGTTGGCCCAGATCGTGGTGGCCGCTGCGGCGGCCAGCGGCGACCACGCCTGCAGCACGCCGCCGGCGCGCAGCGTCGCCAGGTTGACGCTGCGCGGGCCGCCGCCGTGGCCGGCGAAATAACGCGCCACCGCGTCGCGGTACAGCGCCATCTCGTCGGCCTGCCGGTCGGCCCGGGCCTGGCGCTGCACTTCGATGCCGGCCTTGTCGGCGCTCGCGTAGTAGCCGGCGAGGGATATCAGCACGGTCAACACCGCCAGGTTCCACATCTAGGCCGCCGCCATTCTTTGCGCCGCCGCGTTGGCGCTGATCATCGAAGCCATCTGCCGGCGCAGCTCCGAGGCCAGCATCTCGTGGTCGCCGCAGCGCAGCGTGGCGCGCGCCGCCGCCGCGTCCTTCAGCGACAGCAGCTCGGCCTTGAGCATCGCCTTGGGACCGCGCAGCAGTTGCTGGTGCAGCACCGCGCCCAAACCGTCGGCCAGCAGCGCCTGGCTGCGCTCGGCCGGCAGCTTGTGGCTGGCCAGCGCCTGCAACTTGCCGACCGCCTGCACCACGCTGTCGGCCAGCATGGTGGTGACGATCAGGTGGCCGTTGACGCTGGCCTGCAACACCTCGACGGCGGTCTCGTGGTCGCTGATCTCATCGATCAGGATGGTCTGCGCGCCCGAGCGCAGCAACTGGCGGAAGGCGCCGGCGAAATGGCGCGGCTCGGCCGGCATGCTGGTTTGGAAGCAGATGCCCTGGCCATGGCTGCCCTCCAGCGGCAGCTCGATCGGCCGCTCGCCGGTGACGGCCACGCCGCCGTGCGCCCGCAGCCGGTCGCGCACCAGGGCGCAGGCGCTCATCGTCTTGCCCGACTTGACACCGCCGGCGACGATCACCAGGCCGCTCAGGTCGCGCGCCATCAACTGGTGCAAGTAGGCCTGCGGCAGGCCAAGCGCGGCGAGCGACTCGACCCGGCCGGCCATCTTGCGTAGCACGAAGGTCAGCCCGGCCACGGCGCGCAGCACCGTGACGCGGTAGTTGACCTGGTCGTGGCTGACCTGGAAGGCGTTGGCCGCCGGCGCGCCAATGAGGCGGGCGTGGCACAGCGTGCCAAGGCGGTCCAGATCGGCACGCAGGGCCGGCCCGGCGCACAGCGGATTGGCCGGCGCGCCCGGCACGTCGGAAAAACGCTCGGCCACGCCGGGGTGGCCCAGATACAGGTCGGAGAAGTCGAGTTCCCGCACTTTGCTGGCGTCGCTCATTGGTGCTTGCTCGCTCAAGGTGGCTCAGTTCGCGGCGAAGGCGAGCTTGTTGGCGGGCGCGGTGCAGACCCCCAGGGCCGCCTCGGCGTTGACCGGGAAAGTGGTAACCTCCCCCTTGCCGTCGTTGTCGATCTTGGTCCAACCGTTGGCGCCGGTGACCAGGTTGATGCACACGTCCTGCGGCACCGACGGATAGTTAATGACGAAGGAGCCGCCGTTGGGGCCCGGGGTCACCGTGACGGCGCCGCCCCAGGAGTTGGTCACGGTCTTTTTGTCGCTGTCGACCACCAGTGAGCCGGGAATGGCGTGCGCCGCGACCAGCGTGGAAACGATGGTGGCCGGATAGATCTGGCCGGAGTACAGCTTCTTGACGGCGGTGCGCAGCGATACCACCTCCTCCGAGGCCTGGTTCGAGCGGGCGTTGCCGAAGGCGCTGCTGAGCAGCGACACGGCGCCCAGAATGACGATGGCGGCGATGCCGAGATAGGCGATCCCCTCCAGCAGCGAGGCGCCGCGTTGACGGCTGCGGAAGGCAACGATGCCCAGCTTGTTCATGGAAGCTTTTTTCATGGTGCGGTTCCTCATTCAAAGTTAAAAGAAAAGACAACGGAAAGAAAAAATCAACGGACCGCGCGCGCCATCGTCGCGATCTCCTGCTGGATGCCGAAGAAGCCGGCCACCAACCATGCAATGACAATCGCCAGGCTGACGATCGCAAAACCATTCAGCACCTTCATCTGCAGCGTGACCTGCTCGATACCCTCCTCCATCCACTCGTCGGCGAGGATCTTCAAGGCCTGGGCAAAACCCTTGTACTCGGCGTAGACACAAAGATCGTCGACCACCTCGCGCGAGGGGAAGCCGTAGCCGGCGTTGCGCAGCGCCTCGCCGCAGTTGAGACCCGACTTGACGCCGAGCAGGGCGCCGTCGAGGCGCTCGCGCAGCCAGGGGTCGGCCATGTCGGACAGCCGCATCAGCGATTTTTCCACCGTGATGCCGGCGAATTGCAGCGCCGAGAAGGCCATCAGGAAGCCGCTGCCGACCACCAGCCGGTACACCGAATACGGCGCGAAGCGGTCGGCCAGCACGCGCAGGTCGCCGCGCCAGCGCGGCAGCGACAGCAGCAGCGCCGCCAACAGCGCCGCGCCGGCCAGCAGCACGTAGAGCATCCAGTGCTGCACCAGCTGCGACATCAGGTACAGCGACTTGGCGGCACCGTGCCAGCCGCTCGGATCGACCATGCGGGCGAACTGCGGGATGACGCGGGTGCCGAACAGGTAGATGTAGGCCAGCACCAGGCCGAACACGGCGACCGGGTAGACCACCCCGCCGAGGATCACGTTGCGGATCTTCTTGGCCGCCTGCACCACGTCGATCAGCGCCATCAGGGTCGCCTCCAGCCGGCCCGACTGCTCGCCGGCCATCAGGATCATCTGCTCGGTGCGCGGCACCCACCAGTCGAGCGCCTCGGCCAGCAGACGGCCGTTCTGCACCATGCGGCGGCAGTCGTCGAGCACCAGCGCCAGCGGTTCGTTGGGCCGCTTGCCCTGCTGCGAGGCGCGGCCCTGCAACTCCTCCATGATGCGCAGCAGCGGCAGGCCGTTGCCCAGCATCTTGGCGATCTTGCGGTACAGCCGCAGCCGCACCGAGTCGGTCAGCTGGCTCCTGGCCCAGCGCCGTTGCAGGTCAAGCGCCATGGCCGCCCCCACCGTCGGCGCCGGCCAGATGGCCGACCATTTTCTCGGCCATGCGCGGATCGACCAGGCCGGCGGCGACCTTCTCCAGCGCGTGTTCGAGCAAGGTGCGGCCGCCCAGCGCGCGGCGCCAGTGGGCCACGGCGGCGACCTTCTCGCCGGCGCGCAGGTGCTTGAAAAACTGCTCGTCGGGCAGGATCACCTCGGCCACCACGGTGCGTCCCACCGTGCCCTGCTGGCGGCAGTGGGCGCAGCCGGCGCCGGCGACGCAAACGCCGTCGAGCGCGCCGCCCAGCGCCAGGCGCAGCCGCGCCAGCAGCGCCGCCGTCGGCGCCCGCTCCGGCGCCAGCTCGGCCAGGTCGGCCAAGCGCAGCTTGCAGTGCGGGCATAGCAGCTTGACCAGGCGCTGGCTGATCAAGCCGGTGACCACCGTGTGGTCGGCCACCAGGCCGAGCGGCAGGCCCAGGTCGAGCAGGCGGTCGACGATGGCCACCGCGCTGTTGGCGTGCACCGTGGTCCAAACCTGGTGCCCGGTCATCGCCGCGCGCAACGCGTTCTGCGCCGAGGCGCGGTCGCGCATCTCGCCGATCATGATGGTATCCGGGTCGAGCCGCAGCGCGTTGCTGATGGCGGCGGCGAACAGGCGGCCGCGCTCCTCCTCGGTGGCGGCGTTGGTGACCGAGGTCTGCACCGCGCCCTCGATCGGATACTCGACCGGGTCCTCCACCGTCATCACGTGCAGCTTGCCCTGGGCCTCCAGCAGCGCGCCGCTGAGCACCCGCTGCAAGGTGGTCGACTTGCCCGAGCCGGTCGGCCCGCTGATGATGTTCATGCCGATCGGCTGTTCCTTCAGATGCTGGATCTGCGCCGCCTGCGCCGCGCCGAAGCCGAGCGGCAGCAGGTCGATATTGTCGCCGGCGTCGTTGTAGAGCAGGCGCAGCACCATCAGCGCGCCGTCGCTGGTCGGCGCGGTGGCGATGCGCACGCCGTACAACTGGGCCGGCAGCTTGTCGCGGTCGGCGATGCTGGCGTCCTGCCGCTCGGTCGGCTTGTACGAACTGTCCGACACCGACGTCATGGCGCCGTACAGCGTGGCCAGCAGGCGCTCGCCGTATTCGCGCGTTTGGCCGCCGGCGCGCACCAGGTCGTTGTGGACGCGGAAGTAGATCTCGGTCGAGCTCTTGCGCACGCGCAGGTGGATGTCCGAGGCGCGCTCCAGGCAGGCGCGCTTGAGCAGCTCCTTGGCGGTCACCTGCATCATCGTGTGTTCCTGGTGGCGCCCGGCCGGCGCGCCGCCGTCGCGGTAGATCCGCTCGATGGTGGCGATGTCGACGAACTGCGCGCGGCAATCGTGGCCCAGCTTGTCGAGCCGGGCGCGGTAGGACAGCACGTGGCCGTTGAGCTCCTGGCCCTCGGCCACCAGCAGGCGGCCGTCGGCCAGCAGGCAGAGCATCTTGCGCTCCTCGGCGCTGGCCTCGAAGGCGCCGCCGGCGCTGAGGATGGCCGCCTCGGCGCCGTCGGGCGGCGCCTGCATGGTCTGCGCCAGCGAGGCGCGCAGCGCGGCGTGGCCACCGCCATTGCCGGCGGCGGCAGCGACGAAGCTGGCCGGCTCGGCGTATAGCCGGGGCCAGGACGACAGCTTCACTTGCCACCTCCGGGCGGCAGGCCCATCGACATCGACAAGGGCAGCGGCGGCGGCAGCGGCACGCCGGCGCTGGGGAAGTTGGGGTTGAAGGTGGCCGGCGTGTTGACCGTGGCGGCCAGGCGGATGCGCCGTTTTTTGCCGGTCTGGACGATCACCTCGTTGGCGCGGATCGAAACCACCTTCATGCCGTTCGACAGCACCTCGCCGACCTGGGCGTCGACCATGGTGCCGTTGTTGAGCTGCAGCGTGGCGTACAGCGTCTTGCCGATGCCCTCGATGGAGCGGATCACCGGATCGCCCATCACGGCGTTCTGCACCATCAACTCGTTGAGCTGCTGCTTGGCGACGATGTCGTTCTGCTTGCTCATGATGTTGACCTGGACGTCGAGCTGCTTCTCGCGCGCCTTCAGCACCAGGGTCTCGGCCTCGATCCGGGTCAGCCGGTCGGCGGCCGTCTCGACGGCGGCGGCCGACAAGGGCAGGGTCAGGGCCAGGGTCAGCGGGGCGGCCAGGCAGGCGGCCAGCAGCAGGGAACTAGGGGAACTATTTCGCATACATCACTCCTTCGATGGACCACGCACCGGCGCGGTAAATGAGTTTGTCGATCCGCACGCCGGGCTGGCTCAGCATGGCGGCCACCTCCAGCGGCGGCAGTCCGGCCGCCGCCAGGGTGAAGGTGAAGGCCTTCCAATCCGGCGCCAACGGCGCCGCCTGCCCTTCGACGGGCGGCGGCGGCGGTGCCGCCGGCACCCGGCTCAGCTTGGGCGCCAGGCCGACCAGTTGCAGCCGCGACAGCAGCGGTTCGAGCAGCGCGCGCTGTTCCAGCAGCGTCTCGTCGGGGCCGGCCGGCGGCGCCAACGCGGCGCTGTAGACCGCCTTCTCGCCGCTCAGGTCGATCACTGCGGCCGGCACGCTGGCCAGCATGTAGTCGATGGTCGAGCCCTGGCGCGACCAGGTGTAGCTGAACTGGCTGGCCTCGCAGATGTAGTCGTCGAGCTGCCAGCCGCCGGCGGTCGGCAAGGTCAGCCGCTCGACGCAGGCCTGCGCCAGCGGCTGCGGCAGCGCGCGGCCGGCCCAGGGGTGGCGCGGCGCCCGGGCGCCGCCGTGCAGCGCCAGCTCGGCCTCGGCGGCGCGCGCCTTCTCGGCGGCGGCGCGCTGGCGCAATTGCTGCTGCCACCAGGCGTAGCCGGCGGCGCCCAGCAGCAACAGCACGGCGCCGGCGGCCGCCGCGTGGCGCCAGTCGAGGCGGCGCTCAACGGCGCGCAAGGCCCATTCGCGGCGGCGGCGCGGCTGGCCGCCCTTGCCAAGTGGCAGCAGGTCGAGCAGCTGGCGCGGGTTGAAGTTGTGGAAATCGTACTCGGCCAGTTCGGCGTCGCCGATCACCACGTTCCAGCCGCCCAGGCCATAGTCGCCGTGCAGGCGTTCGAGCACCTCCTCCTTGCTGCCGGCGAAGTCGCCGTTGGGCAGGAAATTGGCGTCGCGCACGGCGAAGTAGGCCCACATGCCGTCGGGCAGCTTGAACGCGCCCAGCCAGTTGTGCACGCGCTGCTGGCGGCCGTCGTAAAAGGCGCCCTCGCTGGCGACCGCCTTGCAGACGGCGGCGGCCAGCGAGGGTAGGCCGCGGCGCGCCGCCGCGCCGGACTGGGCGAAGCCGGCTTGGGCGGCGCCGTGCTCGCTGCGCAGCAGCATCAGGTCGAAGGCCATCTTGCGCGCCAGCGCGCGGGCCTCCTGCTCCAGCTCACGTGGACGCGACAGCGATTGCCAGAACAGGCCGCAGACGAAGCGCTGCTTGCCGATGGAGGTCAGGTAGACGGTCATGGCGGCGCCTCGCTTACAGACTACCCATGGTGGTCGGGGTGACCAATACCACGATCACTTCCTTGCTCGACCTGGCCTTGAGGCCGCCGCCGAACAGGTAGTTGCTGGCCGTGCCCACGCCGCTGCGGTCGAGGTTGTCGTCGGTCTGCTCGAAGCCGCTGATGATCAGCGTCTCGTTCGATTTCATCGCCACGCGCTGGAGGAAGTTGCGGGTGTCCATCTCCGGCGTCTCGATCATGCTGCCGTTGCTGGTCACCGTGCGGATGCCGCGCAGCGCCGAGATGTCGGTGGAGAACTGCAACATCACCGTGCCGTTGGCCAGGATGTGCGGCAGGATGCTCATGTTGAAGCCGGAGGTGACGGTGCCCGGCGTCAGCGTGGTCGAGGCGCCCACCAGGGCCGTCACGGTGGTCTGCGACGATTGCAGGTAGCTGGTCTGGCGCGCCACCTGCACCGGCACCGGCTGGTTGTTCAAGGTCACCACCGAGGCGGTGGTCTGGCGCCGCACCTTGCCCTGTTCGGACAGGGCGTTGATCACCAGCGAGGTGCCGGCCAGCTTGCTGCCGGCGGTGGCCAGGATGCCGGCCGAGAAGCCGACGCCGTTGCTGCCGGCGGCGGCGGCGTTCTTGATGCCGTACTTGTTGCTCAGGCCCTGGTAGACCAGGTTCCAGTTGATGCCGTACTCGTCGGCGTCGGCCAGGTTGACCGACAACACCGTGACGTTGATCACCACCTGGCGCGACAGCGACTTGTTCTCGCCGTCGATGAAGCTGGCGATGTGGTCCAGCGTGTCGGGCGTGTCGACCACGGTGATGGCGCCGGTGGCCGGCGAGGCCACCACCTTGCCGTAGCCCGACAACATGGCGCCGACCGACTTCTCGATGCTGGCGTAGACCGACAGCTTGGAGGCGACGCCGATGTTCTGGCTGTTGCTGGTGCTCACCCCGGCGGCGGCGCCGTTGGCCGCGCCGCCGCCCGCCCCGCCGCCGCCGCTGACGCCGCCGGTGGAGCCGGCGCCGCTGGTGATGTTGGCGCTCATGCTCGAATCGCCCGGGATGGCGTTGATCTGGAAGGTGCGCGACTCGGTGTAGAAGAACTGGATGGTGCCGTCGACGTACTTCCAATACACGCCGAAGCGGGCGGCGGCGGTGTCGAGCAGGCCCTTGAAGTTGCCGTTGCTATAGGTGATGCGGATCGGCCCGTTGACGCGGCCGTTGCCGTTGCCGTTGGCGCCGGCCGGCGCGGCGGGCGCGGCGCCGCCGCCGGCGCTGC
>NZ_JAEMNU010000084.1 GCF_016461825.1 Rugamonas violacea
GCCAAGTTTACAAGGGCGGCCGCAACTCATTGAATGTAAACGGATTTTTCGGCCAAGCGCACGACGGTCCGGACTTGTGTATAACGGCGTGGTGTAAACCTATGCATTAAAGTAGGCCTCAACCAGATGGGTGAATTGGTCGAGGTCGCCAAGGCCACGTAGCGCAGCAACGCAAATCTCATACTTGCAGCGTCGAAGCAGAATCGCGGGGCTTGCGGTTGGAAAAGAGTTAAGTACTTTGATCCATTCTATGAGATCCACCTTCAGATCATTATTGAATGTAGCCTTACGTACTCCGATTTTGACTTCCGAAAAATCCGAGAAAGTACAAGGTGCGCGCTTTTCCTTAACCCATTTAGAGTAAAGCTGGTTGTACTTTTGATTCTCATCATTGTGAGTACGTGGATACATTTCAGATGGGATGTTCAAATAAGACTGAGCAACCCAGAAAAGTTCGAACCTTGTTAGCTGGTCAGAAATCGCGAGGGCGTCAAAGATTTCAAGTTGGACGTCGAAAGTCTCCAATGCCCATGCTTGAAGCTTATGTCGTGCTGCGACTGGAATGTCTTGGTTTGAAAAGAAGTAGATAAAATCCGGTCTGTTGCTTTCGCAAATCTTCTTGATATCACTTTCGATCTTTGATTTGAAACGCTTCTCAAGCGAGCATGCAATAACTGCCTTTCGCCCATCAGCGAACCCCCAAGCTGATCCAACTGGGGGGGCAAATTGCGTGATCGATTGGAAAGTTTCGGAATCACGTCCTTGATCGCCCCCGCTGCTAACGGGACCAGTTGCGGGAAGGAAATTTGGCGAAATGGCTTGACGTGCAAACTGGTAACACATCTCTTCGAAGTCATGATGCCTGTTCTTAGCATTCAAGCTGGTAAGCTGATAGCGAATGTAGTCGGCGAGTGCTGTAGTGTCCGGCATGCTTACCTTTCCTGTTGCGTGGACATCTTTGCTATGTGCATCTGGCGGTCCGGGGATGCATGCCAAAGCAGTCCAAGTGAGTTCGTATCTAACCAGTATATGATAAATATTTACATACAAGTTGATAGTTTCGTCCAGGTTCTGATGGCAGGAATGGTGAATTTTTGGCCTGTAATATGATATCTGTGACACTTGCATTTATATCAAATGGTCCAGAAACAGTTGAAGTATTTTTATCAGCTCGACGGGAAATTCCCGAAGGGAAATGACCCGCTTGTGACATTTTTACGCCGCTTATACGGCGCGAGCGCAGCTTTTACACCACTTTGGAACGGCCGCTGGTAAGCTGGTCGTTTCGATAACATCAGTAGGGAGGGCATATGCATGCACATGTGAATTTCGGGCGCCAGCGCGCCATTGCCTATCGCGAACCGGACCGCTGCCAGCGGCTGGCGCGGGCGCGGCGCGGCAGCCGCACCATCCGTCTGCTGGCGCTGACGGCGATGGCGGCCGGCCTGTCGTTGCAGATCGTGCTGGGATTGCTGCCGGCCCAGCTCTAGCGGGCCGGCACCGGCGCCGGCTATTTGCTCAGCGTGCGCATGGCCTGTTCCAGCCCGCTGATGGTCAAGCCGTACATGCGGTTGTTCATCAACTGGCGGATGATGGATACCGACTGGCGGTACTGCCACAACTGCTCCGGCTCCGGGTTGAGCCAGACGAACTTGGGGAAGGCGGCGGTGAAGCGCGCCAGCCAGGCGGCGCCGGCTTCCTCGTTGTTGTACTCGACCGAGCCGCCCGGCTGCAAAATCTCGTAGGGGCTCATGGTGGCGTCGCCGACGAAGATCAGCTTGGTGTCCGGCGGGTACTTGCGCAGGATGTCCCAGGTCGGAAAACGCTCCGAGTTGCGCCGCCGGTTGTTCTTCCACATGTAGTCGTAGACGCAGTTGTGGAAGTAGAAGAACTCCATGTTCTTGAACTCCGTCTTCGACGCCGAGAACAGCTCCTCGGTGCGCTCGATGTGGTCGTCCATGGTGCCGCCGACGTCGAACAGCATCAGCACCTTGACCTTGTTGCGCCGTTCCGGCCGCATCTTGATGTCGAGGAAGCCGGCGTTGTTGGCGGTGGCGCGGATGGTGGCGTCGAGCGCCAACTCGTCCTCGGCGCCTTCGCGGGCGAACTTGCGCAGGCGGCGCAGCGCCACCTTGATGTTGCGCGTGCCGAGCTCGCGCTCGGTGTCGTAGTCCTTGTAGGCGCGCGCCTCCCACACCTTGACCGCCGTGCGGTTGCCGCCCTTGCCGCCGATGCGCACGCCTTCCGGGTTGCTGCCGCCGTTGCCGAAGGGCGAGGTGCCGCCGGTGCCTATCCACTTGCTGCCGCCTTCGTGGCGCTCCTTCTGCTCCTTGAGCAGTTCGGCCAGGCGGTCCATCAGCTTGTCGTAGCCGAACTTCTCCAGTTGCGCCTTCTGCTCCTCGCTCAGCTCGCGCTGCATGCGCTTGACCAGCCAGTCGAGCGGGATCGCGCCGTTGGTGTCGAAGGCGGCGTTGATGCCCTTGAAGTACTGGGCGAAGGCGCGGTCGAATTTGTCGAAGTGGGCCTCGTCCTTGACCATGGTCAGCCGCGACAGGTAGTAGAAATCGTCCATCGACGGCGCGATGACGTTCTTCTGCATCGCTTCGAGCAGGGTCAGGAACTCCTTGATCGACACCGGGATCTTGGCGTCTTTCAGGGTGAAGAAAAAGTCGATCAGCATGGCGTCAGCGGTTGGTGCGCGACATGTGGACCAGGCGTTCGAACAGGTGCACGTCCTGCTCGTTCTTGAGCAGCGCGCCGTGCAGCGGCGGCACCACGGCCTTGCTGTCCTGGCTGCGCAGCGCCTCGGCCGGAATGTCCTCGGCCAGCAGCAGCTTGAGCCAGTCGAGGAATTCGGAGGTCGACGGTTTTTTCTTCAGTCCCGCCACGTCGCGCACCTCGTAGAAGGTCTGCAGCGCGGTGGCCAGCAGCTCCTTCTTCAGGTTCGGGTAGTGCACGGCGACGATCTGCTCCATCGTGTCCTTGTCGGGGAATTTGATGTAGTGGAAGAAGCAGCGGCGCAGGAAGGCGTCGGGCAGCTCCTTCTCGTTGTTGGAGGTGATGATGACCAGCGGGCGGTGCGTGGCGACGACCATCTCGCGCGTCTCGTAGACGTAGAACTCCATGCGGTCCAACTCGCGCAGCAGGTCGTTGGGGAACTCGATGTCGGCCTTGTCGATCTCGTCGATCAGCAGCACCACCGGCTCGGGCGCGGTGAAGGCCTGCCACAGCACGCCCTTGACGATATAGTTGTGGATGTCGCGCACGCGCTCGTCGCCCAGCTGGGAGTCGCGCAAACGCGACACCGCGTCGTATTCGTACAGGCCCTGTTGCGCCTTGGTGGTCGATTTGATATGCCACTGCATCAGCGGCATGTTCAGCGCCGCCGCCACTTCCTCGGCCAGCATGGTCTTGCCGGTGCCCGGCTCGCCCTTGATCAGCAGCGGCCGTTGTAGCGTCAAAGCCGCATTCACGGCCAGTTTCAAGTCATTGGTGGCGACGTAGTTGTCGGAACCCTGGAAGCGGTGGCCTTGGCCTGGTTGAGCGTGCATAAGGGTGTATCTCTATTAGTGTGGAAGTTAGGCCGAGTATATGCCAGAACCGCCCCCCGGCGCAGCGCGCCGGCGGGGCCGGGGGAGCCAGATTCCATGTGGACTCTGCGATTGCAATTGAGTTAGAATCGAAGATTGATAGAGCAAATGTCAAGTTTTTGCCATAAAAGCGGTCTCCGATTACCATTAATTGAGTTTGCCACCACCATGAAAAAAATCTACGCACTTCTCGTGCTCGCCGGCGTCGCCAATGTCGCTTTCGCGGCAGATATCGTTGGGGACGCCAAGGCCGCCCCGGCAAAGATTG
This sequence comes from Rugamonas violacea, assembly GCF_016461825.1. Classification (GTDB taxonomy): domain Bacteria; phylum Pseudomonadota; class Gammaproteobacteria; order Burkholderiales; family Burkholderiaceae_D; genus Rugamonas. The sequence continues at coordinate 3,859 of NZ_JAEMNU010000084.1, forward strand.
AAATGTGCATCGGTTGCCATGGCATCCCGGGCTACAAGGCGACCTTCCCCGAAGTGTTCCAGGTGCCAATGATCGGTGGCCAGTCGGCCAAGTATATCGAGAAGGCCTTGAAGGCCTATCAAAAGGGTGACCGCAAGCATCCGTCGATGAAGGGCATCGCCGGCAGCCTGTCCGACCAGGACATGGCCGATATCGCCGCCTACTATTCGCAGCAGCCTGCCCAACACACCGCGGCGAAATGAGGGAGACCACGATGAAAAAATTGATGACCGCGCTGTTCCTGTCCGCCGTATCGCTGTCGGCCGTCGCCGGTGGCAGTATCACCAAAGGCAAGGAGCTGGCCGACAAGTACACCTGCGCCACCTGCCACGGCAAGGACTTCAACTCGCCGATCTCGCCCGACTATCCGAAGCTGGCCGGCCAGCACAAGGACTATCTGGAGCACGCGCTGACCGCCTACAAGCGCGGCGACGGCGCCAACGGCCGCAACGACGGCACCATGACCCTGCAGGTCAAACCGCTGAGCCACCAGGACATCAAGGATCTGGCGGCCTATCTGCACAGCCTGCCGACCACGCTGGCGACCCATCGCTGAACGGCGACGGCCTCGCTTGTGAACAAAAAGCCACGCTAGCGTGGCTTTTTTTATGTCCGTCGAGGCGTCGGCGGCGATCAAACCACCCGGCGGCGTAGAGCCGGGGTCGGACCCTGCGGGGTCCGACCCCAGTTGGCGTCCTTGGGTTTTGTGTGCGCCCCGACAATCCGCGGGACCGTTGCTCAGCCGCGCGCGCGGCGCCGCACCGCCTCGACGTAGCTTTCGGTGTCCGGTGGCAGGCCGGCGCGCTGCGAGGTCCAGATCATCTGGCCCAGGCATTCCATCACCTCGTGGTGGGCGGCGTGCTCGGAGTCGAGCCGGCGCGCCAGCTCCTGGCAGGCGGCGCGGATGCCGCGCGGCTGGTCGATCGACAGCTGTTCGCTGATCGACAGATGCATCGACAGGTGCAGGAAGGGGTTGGCCTGGCCGCCCTCGACCGAATAGTCGCGCGCCAGCGCCGCCTCGACGTCGCGCAGCGCCTCGTCGTATTCGGGGTGCTGGACGATCCAGTCGGCCGCCATGGCCTCGATCGGGCTGAGGATTTCCTTGGCGTGGTGCTTGCGGTAGGCGTCGCAGAAGAAGCGGCGCACGTCGTCGGAGGAGGGTGTGAACATGGCGGTATCGTGGAGAAAAGGCAGGCGTCATTGTACCTCCTCGACAAAATGTGTAGGCTAGGCGGGTATTTCTCTCCTTTAACCACCATTTCCTGGAGCCGACATGCTCAACGACACCGCCCTCGACACCCTGTTCTACGCCGCGCGCACCCACAACGGCTGGCAGCCGCGCGAAGTCGGCGACGCCCAGCTGGAACACCTGTTCGACCTGCTCAAGTGGGCGCCGACGGCGGCCAATTCCTCGCCGGCGCGGCTGGTCTTCGTCAAGAGCGCCGAGGCCAAGGCCAGGCTGCTGCCGTGCATGGCGCCGGGCAACCAAGCCAAGGTCGAGCAGGCGCCGGTGACGGTCATCGTCGGCATGGACATGGAGTTCTACGAGAAGCTGCCGCAGTTGTCGCCGGCGGTGGACGCCCGCGCCTGGTTCGTTGGCAACGAGAAGTCGATCGCCGACACCGCCTTCCGCAACTCCTCGCTGCAGGGCGCCTACCTGATCATGGCGGCGCGCGCCATCGGCCTGGACTGCGGCCCGATGTCCGGTTTCGACGCCGACAAGCTCAACGCCGCCTTCTTCGACGGCACGCCGGTGCGCGCCAACTTCGTCTGCAGCCTGGGTTATGGCGAGCCGGGCAAGGTGCGTCCGCGCGCGCCACGGCTGAGCTTCGCCGAGGCTTGCCGCATCGTCTAACCCCCCCCCCTCCCTCGGGGTCAGTCCCTCGGGGTCAGTGCCGACATTCAGACACGGCCTCAACCATAGCCCTCGGGGTCAGTGCCGACATTCGGACACGGCCTCAACCAAGCCCTCGGGGTCAGTGCCGACATTCGGACACGGCCTCAACCATAGTGCCTGTGCCATGGGCGTGGCTGGAGACGAATGTGGCGAAGCTCATCAATTTACTGCTGAGTTCGTGTCCGAATGTCGGCACTGACCCCGGCCGCTGACCCCGGCCGCTGCTGACCCCGGCCGCTGACCCCGGCCGGGCTGACCCGGCCGGGTTTGGCTGCCGGCACGCGATGGTGCGGCGCAATGGAAAAAGGGCCGGATCTGCTGATCCGGCCCTTTTTCCATTGCGGCGTCGTGCACCGGCTCAGCCGCTGCTCTTGGCCGGTAAGACCAGTTGCGGCTCGGCCTCCGGCGCGCAGACTTCCGTCGCCGGATGCGCCTCCGCTTCCGCTTCGGCCGCCGGCTTGGGGCCGTGCGGCTGGCGCAGGTAGCGCGCGGTGTGGCGGTGGTGGCCGTTGCCGCTGCCGTTGCCGTGCGCCGGCCAGGTCAGGAAGCGCGACAGCTCTTGCAGCGCGCGCTGGTAGACTTCGCGCTTGAACTCGATCACCACGTCGAGCGGCACCCAGTAGTCGTGCCAGCGCCAGGCGTCGAACTCGGGGTGGTCGGTCAGCCGCAGATTGACGTCGTTGTCGCGCGCGCACATGCGCAACAGGAACCAAATCTGCTTCTGGCCCCGGTAGTGGCCGCGGATCTCGCGTTTGATGAAGTGGTCGGGAACCTCATAGCGCAGCCAGTCGCGCGTGCGGCCGACGATTTTGACGTGCTCCTGTCGTAGTCCGATCTCCTCCTCCAGCTCGCGGTACATCGCCTGTTCCGGCGTTTCTCCGTATTTGATGCCGCCTTGCGGAAATTGCCATGAGTGCTCGCGCACCCGCTTGCCCCACCACACCTCGTTATGGGCGTTGAGCAGGATGATGCCGACGTTGGGCCGAAACCCTTCACGGTCGAGCATATTGCACCTCAAACTTTCTGCGACAGCGCGTCCCTCTTATATTTTTGCCCACAAATCCGCGCGCCGGCAGCATTTTCGGGGTACGAAAATGGCCGGAACGCCATCAATTGATCGCATTTGTATAAAGTATGGACGCATCAGCCAGCTAATCCTTTAAAATTAGGTTGATTATAACCCTCTCTTTTTAAAAAGAATTCACCGTTATGCGCGCCTCCCGATTTTTTATTTCCACGCTTAAAGAAGCGCCGTCCGACGCCGAAATCGTCAGCCACCAGTTGATGATGCGCGCCGGCATGATCAAACGCCTCGGTTCCGGCATCTACACCTACATGCCGATGGGCCTGCGGGTGATCCGCAAGGTCGAGGCCATCGTGCGCGAGGAGATGAACCGCGCCGCCGGCATCGAGCTGCTGATGCCGCTGGTCCAGCCGGCCGAGCTGTGGCAGGAAACCGGCCGTTGGGACAAGATGGGCGCCGAACTGCTGCGCCTGAAGGATCGCCATGGCCGCGAATTCGCTTTCCAGCCGACCTCCGAGGAGGTCATCACCGACGTGGTGCGCACCGAGATCAAGTCCTACCGCCAGCTGCCGCTGAACTTCTACCACATCCAGACCAAGTTCCGCGATGAGCGCCGGCCCCGTTTCGGCCTGATGCGCGGCCGCGAGTTCACCATGAAGGACGCCTACTCCTTCGACCGCGACGCGGCCGGCATGCAGGCTTCCTACCAGGTGATGTTCGACGCCTACACCCGCATCTTCAACCGCTTCGGCCTGCGCTTCCGCGCCGTGGCGGCCGACAACGGCGCCATCGGCGGCTCCGGCTCGCACGAGTTCCACGTCATCGCCAGCACCGGCGAGGACGCGCTGGTGTACTGTCCCGACTCCGACTACGCCGCCAACATGGAGGCGGCCGAGGCGGTCGCCCCGGTCGCGCCGCGCGCCGCCGCCGGCGCCGACCTGGTCAAGACCGCCACGCCGGACGCCACCAAGTGCGAACAGGTGGCCGCCCAGCTGGGCCTGCCGTTGAGCCGCACCGTCAAGACCATCGCGCTGACCGCCGAGACCGAAACCGACGGCAAGATCGCCAAGCAGTACTTCATGCTGCTGCTGCGCGGCGACCATGAACTCAACGAGATCAAGGCCGGCAAGGTCGCCGGCTTGGCCACGCACCGCTTCTCGACCGAGGCCGAGATCCTCGAGGTCTACGGCTGCGTGCCGGGCTACCTGGGCCCGATCGGCACCAAGGCGCCGGTCACCGTGGTGGCCGACCGCAGCGTCGCCAACCTGGCCGACTTCGTCTGCGGCGCCAACGACGCCGGCTTCCACTACACCGGCGCCAACTGGGGCCGCGACGTCGCCGAGCCGGCCGTCGTCGCCGACCTGCGCAACGTCGTCGAGGGCGACGCCTCGCCGGACGGCAAGGGCGTGCTGGCGATCGAGCGCGGCATCGAGGTGGGCCACGTGTTCCAGCTCGGCACCGCCTACTCGGAGAGCATGAAGGCCACCTTCCTCGACGAGAACGGCAAACCGGCGCCGCTGCAGATGGGCTGCTACGGCATCGGCATCACCCGCATCCTGGGCGCGGCGATCGAGCAGAACTTCGACGACAAGGGCATCATCTGGCCGACCGCGCTGGCGCCGTTCGAGCTGGTGCTGTGCCCGATGGGCATGGACCGCAGCGAGATGGTCAAGCAGGCCGTCGAGCAGCTCTACGCCGACGCGCAGGCGGCCGGCATCGACGTCATCGTCGACGACCGTGGCCAACGTCCGGGCGCCATGTTCGCCGACTGGGAATTGATCGGCGTGCCGCATCGCGTGGTCATCGGCGAGCGCGGTCTGAAGGACGGCAACCTGGAATACCAGGGCCGCCGCGACACCGAGGCGAGCGCCGTGCCGCTGGCCGACATCATCGCCTTCGTCCAGGGCAAGATGCAGAAGTGATGACGCGCGCGGTTCCCGCCGCCCGCGCGCTGGCGCCGTTGCTGGCGCTGGCGCTGGCCGGCGTTCTGCTGTGCGCGCCGGCGCGGGCCGGCAACCAGAAGGAGGAGGCGCTGGCCGACGCGGTGCGGTTGGCGCTGTCGAACGCGATCCGCGACGCCAGTCCGCCGCGGCCGGCCTTCGCCAACCAGGCCGAACGGCTGCGCTACCAGGGCTGGCTGACGCAGATGTCGCAGCGGCTGCAGCGCAAGCTGCCGGACCGGCAGGTGCGCGAGGAGTTCCTCGCCACCGCCTGGTACGAGGCCAAGCGCGCCGGCCTCGATCCGGCCATGGTGCTCGGCCTGATCCAGGTCGAATCGGCCTACCGCAAATACGCCGTCTCGATGGTCGGGGCGCGCGGCTATATGCAGGTGATGCCGTTCTGGACCAACGTGATCGGCGACCGCGACCGCCGCGCCCTGTTCGACATGCAGACCAATCTACGCTACGGTTGCGCCATCCTGCGCATGTACATCGACATGGAGGCGGGCAACCTGTTCCTCGCCCTGGGCCGCTACAACGGCAGCCGTGGCCGGCCGGAGTATCCCAACGCCGTGCTGGCGGCGTGGAACAACTGGAAGATCAAGGCGCTGTAGTTGCCGGCGCCGCGCGCCTGGCGCGGCCAAAACCATCAGACGAAAAAAAATGCCCCCGTCGCGTCGCGATGGGGGCACTTCCGCGCGGCCGGCAGGCCGCCGCGATTATTTCAGGTGGTCGGAAATGAGCTTGGTCATTTCGAACATGGACACTTGGGCTTTGCCGCCGAATACTGCTTTGAGCTTGTCGTCGGCATTGATCATGCGGCGGTTGGCCGGATCTTGCAGGTCGAGCTTTTTGATGTAGTCCCAGACTTTCTTGGTCACTTCGGTGCGCGGCAGCGGCGTGGCGCCAACGACTGCGGCCAACACGGCGGACGGCGTCATCTCTTTCATGAAAGCGGCGTTCGGCTTGCGCGGCGTCGCAGGAGCGGCTTTTTTGGCTGCGGCTGGTTTGGCTGGTGCTGCTTTTTTCACGGCTGCGGGTTTGGCTGCCGCGGCCTTCTTAGCTGGTTCTGCTGCTGGGGTTTTTTTGGCTGTTGCCATCTTCGAGCCTCCTTAACGAACACATGGAAAATTGCGCAATTGATCGCACGGCTAATATTGGTGGGGATTTACCGTGGATGCAAGTGTTTTTCGTTATTTTTCCCGCAAACGCCACGTAAATCAGGGTCGCCGCACAGCCATGCACCGGGAAAGGGCATGGGCCCGGGCTTTTGCACGAAAAAACACCGCCGCGCAGGGGCTGCGGGGCGGTGTCGTCGGGCTTGCCGCCGCCCTCATGGGGCGGGCGCAAAGACGCTTAACGCATGCCCGGCATCATGCCCTTCATCGAGCGCATCATCTTCATCATGCCGCCGCCGGAGAGCTTTTTCATCATTGTCTGCATCTGCTCGAACTGGGTCAGCATGCGGTTCACTTCCTGCACCTGGACGCCGGCGCCGGTGGCGATGCGGCGCTTGCGGGTGGCCTTGATCAGTTCCGGCTTGGCGCGTTCCTGCGGCGTCATCGAGTCGATGATGCCGACCATGCGGCGCACCTGCTTGTCGGCCTGGTCCATGTTGGCGCCGCCGGCGGCCTGCTGGAACTGGGCCGGCAGCTTGTCGACCAGGCTGGCCATGCCGCCCATCTTTTTCATCTGGCCCAGCTGGGCCTTGAAGTCGTTCATGTCGAACTTGCCGCCGACCTTGATCTTCTGCGCCAGTTCGGCCGCCGCCTTGGTGTCGACGCCTTTGCGCGCCTCCTCGACCAGGGCCATGATGTCGCCCATGCCGAGGATGCGGTTGGCCATGCGCTGCGGATCGAAGGCCTCCAGGCCGTCGAGTTTCTCCGACACGCCGGCGAACTTGATCGGCTTGCCGGTGATGTGGCGCACCGACAGGGCGGCGCCGCCGCGGGCGTCGCCGTCGAGCTTGGTCAGCACGATGCCGGTCAGCGGCAGCGCGTCGTTGAAGGCCTTGGCGGTGTTGATGGCGTCCTGGCCGAGCATGGCGTCGACCACGAACAGGGTCTCGATCGGCTTGACGGCGGCGTGCACGGCGGCGATCTCGCGCATCATCTCCTCGTCGATGCCGAGGCGGCCGGCGGTGTCGATGATCAGCACGTCGTGGTAGTGCTTCTTGGCCCAGTCCAGCGCGGCCAGGGCGATGTCGACCGGCTTGTCGCTGGCGCTCGACGGGAAGAAGTCGGCGCCGACCTGGGCGGTCACCGCCTGCAACTGGGCGATCGCGGCGGGACGGTAGACGTCGGCCGAGACGGTCAAGACCTTCTTCTTCTTTTCCTCTTGCAGGTATTTGGCCAGCTTGCCGACGGTGGTGGTCTTACCCACACCCTGCAGGCCGGCCATCAAAATGATCGCCGGCGGCTGCTGGGCGAAGCTGAGCTGGGCCGCCTCGGGGCCGAGGTCGGCGCCCATGATGGCGGCCAGCTCGCGCTGCACCACGCCGACCAAGGCCTGGCCCGGCGTCAGCGAGGAGATGACCTCCTCGCCCATGGATTTTTCCTTGACCTTGGCGATGAACTCGCGCACGGCCGGCAGGGCGACGTCGGCCTCGAGCAGGGCCAGGCGCACTTCGCGCAGCATCTCTGCGGTGTTGGCCTCGGTCAGGCGCGCCTCGCCGCGCATGGTCTTGACGACCTTGGCGAGGCGTTGGGTAAGATTATCTAGCATGGGGAACCTGCAATCTGTCTGAGTGGGAGCCGGCGGCGGGCCGGACGATGGCCGCCATTTTACCCCATCGGGGACGCGCCGGCGCCGCCAGTCCTGTTATCATTTCCCCCATGGTCGCAGTGGTTTCCCGGGAGTGCGCATGAACAGAGTGCCGTGTTGGCGGCTGTTGGCGCTGGCCGCCGTCCTGGCCGGCGGCGCCGCGCCGGCGGCCACCGTGCGCATGGGCTTCGGCGACAACCTGCCGCCCTACATCCTGGCCGAACAGGACGGCGGCATCGAAGTCGAGGTGGTGCGCGAGGCGTTGGCGCTGCGCGGCCACACGCTGCAGGCGCAGTACCTGCCGATGGGGCGCCTGACGCTGGCCTACCGCGGCGGCCAGACCGACGCCATCATGATGGACGTCGGCGAGGACATGACGGGGCGCGGCCACTACGCCGAGCCGCCGGTGTTGTACGACAATGTGTTCTACACCCTGCAGCGGCGCCAGCTGCGCATCGAGCGGCCCGAGCATCTGCGCGGGCGCACGATCATGGCCTTCGTCGGCGCCGCCAAGCGCTATCCGGACTGGTTGGGCGCGCTGAGCCGCTCGCCCGACTATGTCGAGCGCAACAACCAGGAGGCCCAGCCGGTGCTGCTGGCGCTGGGCCGCTACGACGTGGTGCTGAGCGACCGCACCGTCTTCCAATATTATGTGTGGCAGCGGCGCCAGCTCGACCCGGCCTTCGTCATGCCGGCCGTCGACGAGCACCCCTTCACCCGCGCCGACCCGCGCGACTACCGGCCGGTGTTCCGCGACGCGCAACTGCGCGACGACTTCAACGCCGGCCTGGCGCAGCTGCGCAAGAGCGGGCGCTACCGGGCCATCTACGGCAAATACCTGGGAGAGTAGGCCGGCGGCGCACCGCCGGCCGCCGGCCGCCGCCCGCCGCGCCGCCCGGCACGGCGGCATGGCGCCGCCGCTCGGCGGCTGGTGCCTGCAACAACAGTCAATTATTTTTCTGAAAATATTTTCCGTCTTGTATTATGGTCTCAGCTGTGGCGCGCCATGTCGCCATGCCGCGCGATTGCGTCTCCCTGCCTTTTCCCGGGCGATAGGCAAGCGCGGCCGGGCTTGGTATGATCTGTGCATCTTTGCACCACCCCTTTGGAGAGCGAGCGGATGAAACTTGAATCGATAGGCAAGACCCTGACCCTGGCCGCCCTGTCGGCCGCGATGTTGGCCGCCGGCGCGGCCCGGGCGCAGGACGTGGTCCGCCTCGGCAACCTGAAGTTCGCCCACTACGGCGCCGTCTCCTATATCAAGGAGATCGCCCCCAAATGCGGCATCAAGGTGGAGGAGCATATTTTCGCCAAGGGGCTGGACGTGATGCAGGCGATCATCGCCGGCGAGCTCGACGTCGGCACCACCGCCTCCGAGGCGGCCATCTCCGGCCGCGCCGGCGGCGCGCCGATCTACGTCGTGGCCGGCTTCGCCAAGGGCGGCGCGCGGCTGGTCGGCCGCGGCGACCTGAAGCTCAAGAGCGTCAAGGACTTGAAGGGCAAGAAGGTCGGCGTGACGCGCGGCGGCATCCAGGAGGTGCTGCTGCTGGCCGAGCTGCAGCAGAGCGGCCTGAGCGTGTCGGACCAGCCGGGCAAGGACGTGCAACTGGTGTTCCTCGCCTACGCCGACCTGAACCAGGCGCTGCTGGGCAAGAACATCGACGCCATGATGCAGTCCGAGCCGCAATCCTCGCAGGCCATCAACAAGGGCTTCGGCAACGAGATCGTCAAGCCCTACGACACGCCGATCGGCGAACCGATCCGCACCATGGTGATGACCGAGAAGTTCTACAAGGACAAGCGGCCGGTGGCCGAGAAGTTCATGCGCTGCTTCGTCGAGGCGACCAAGACCTTCATCGACAACCGGGCGATCGCCGAGAAGTATGTGCGCGAGACGGTGTTCAAGGGCCAGATCAGCAAGGACGATTTCGACGACGCCATCGGCAACTCGCCGTACTCCTACGACATCAGCCCGGAACACATCCAGATCACCACCGACGTGATGGTCAAGACCGGCGTCGGCAAGATGGGCAAGCCACCGGTGGCCCGCGACTGGGTCAAGACCGACCTGCTCGACGCGGCCAAGAAAAGCCTGAACGTCAAATAAGCGGGCGGCGGCGCGGCCGCGGCATCCATACATATAAGTACGACTAATAAGAAAGGCGGCGCCGCAAGCGCCGCTTATCGCATGCCGCGCAACAGCGGCCGGGAGGATGGGCATGGCAAATTCGAAGTGGCGCGAGGTCGGCGTCGGCATGATCGTGCCGGTCGTGGTGGTGGCCGTGTGGCAGGCGGCGGCCATGCTGGACCTGGTCAATCCCCAGGTGCTGCCGTCGCCGCTGGCGGTGCTGCAGCGCTGGATCGCCTATCTGCTGCCGATGCAGCCCTACGACCCGGCGGCCGGCTCGTGGCTGCTGTGGAGCGTCTCCGGCGAGCTGATCACCGATTCCATCGGCAGCCTGTACCGGGTGGTGGTCGGCTTCGTCATCGGCGCCGGCCTGGCCCTGCCGCTGGGCCTGGCGATGGGCGCCCAGCCGCGCGTCTACGCCTGGCTCAACCCGCTGGTGCAACTGCTGCGGCCGATTCCGCCGATCGCCTACATCCCCCTGTCGATCCTCTGGTTCGGCCTGGGCAACCCGCCGGCCGTGTTCCTGATCGCCCTGGGCGCCTTCTTCCCGGTGTTGATGAACACCATCGCCGGCGTGCGCCAGGTCGACGGCATCTACCTGCGCGCCGCGCGCAACCTGGGCGCCTCCGGCTCGACCATGTTCCTGCGGGTGATCCTGCCGGCCGCCGTGCCGTATATCTTGTCGGGGGTGCGCATCGGCATCGGCACCGCCTTCATCGTGGTGATCGTCTCCGAGATGATCGCCGTCAACAACGGCCTGGGCTTCCGCATCCTGGAGGCGCGCGAATACTTCTGGTCGGACAAGATCATCGCCGGCATGATCAGCATCGGCCTGATCGGCCTGGCCATCGACGTCGCCATGAACCAACTCAACAACCACTTGCTGCGCTGGCACCGCGGTCTGGAGAACCAATGAGCGCAAGCCACATCACCATCGCCGGCGTCAACAAGGTCTTCAAGACCGACAGCCGCGAAGTCGTCGCCCTCAAGGACATCAACCTGGAGATCCCGCAGGGCCAGTTCGTCTGCCTGCTCGGACCTTCCGGCTGCGGCAAGTCGACCCTGCTCAACGCGGTGGCCGGCTTCGCGCCGCCCTCGTCGGGCCGCATCCACGCCGACGGCCAATTGGTCAGCGGCCCCGGTCCGGAGCGCGGCATGGTGTTCCAGGAGTACGCGCTGTTCCCCTGGATGACGGTGGAGAAGAACATCGCCTTCGGCCTGGAGATCAAGGGCCTGCCGCCGGCGCGCATCGCGGCCAAGGTCGACCAGTTGCTGGCCATGCTGTCGCTGGGCGACTTCAAGCAGCGCTTTCCCAAGGACCTGTCGGGCGGCATGCGCCAGCGCGTCGCCATCGCCCGCGTGCTGGCGCTCGACTCGCCGATCATGCTGATGGACGAGCCCTTCGGCGCGCTCGACGCGCTGACCCGGCGCAACCTGCAGGACGAGCTGCTGCGCATCTGGTCCGAACTGAAGAAGACCATCATCTTCGTCACCCACTCGATCGAGGAGGCGATCTACCTGGCCGACCGCATCGTCGTCATGACCTACCGGCCCGGCACGGTCAAGCGCGACATCCTGGTCGAGCTGCCGCGCCTGCGCGACCCGGCCTCGGCCGAGTTCAACGCCCTCAAGCGCGAGCTGGGCCAGTTGGTGATGGAAGAGCAGCAGCGCCACCACAACGACGAGATCCGCGTCGCCGCCATCGATTGAGCCGCCACGGGCCGGGCCGGGCGGCGGCGCCGGCGCAAAACGCGCGGCGGCCCGCCCTATCCCGTCCTTGTGGTGTAAACTTCGCCTATGCAGACCATCCTTCTCATCGCAGCCGCCGCGCTGTACCTCGTTTGTGCCCTCTTGCCAGCGCGCCAGGGCGCCTCGATCACCGCCGTCACCGGCCTGGCCTGGCTGGTGCACGGTGTCGCCCTGTGGTGCGACGTGCTGGCGCCCGGCACCCTGCGCATCGGCTTCGCCACCATGCTGTCGTCGGCGCTGTGGGTGTCGGTCTGCGCCTACTGGGTGGAAAACCTCAACCTCAGCCTGGACGGCCTGCGCCGCCTGGTCATGCCCAGCGCCGCGCTGGCGGTGGCGCTGCAGGCGCTGTTCCCCGGCGTGCTGGTGACCCTGGAGGGCAAGTCCGGCATGTTCGGCTGGCACATCGCCATCGCCGTCATGGCCTACAGCAGCCTGACCATCGCCGCCTTCCACGCCGTGCTGATGGCGCTGCAGGAGTCGCGCCTGCACACCCGCAGCGACGGCGGCGGCTTCCTGGCCGGCGCGCTGGACCAGTTGCCGGCCCTGCTGACGATGGAGAAGCTGCTGTTCCGCCTGATCGGCTTCGGCTTCGTGCTGCTCAGCCTGACCGTCCTGTCGGGCATCGTATTTTCCGAACAATTGTTTGGCCAGGCCCTGAAATGGGACCACAAGTCGGTGTTCACCCTGCTGTCCTGGCTGCTGTTCGCGGCCCTGCTGGCGGGCCGCCGCTTCCGTGGCTGGCGCGGCAAGACCGCGCTCAGCTTCACCCTGGCCGGTTTCGCCACCTTGCTGCTGGCCTATGTCGGCAGCCGGTTCGTGTTTGAAGTGGTATTGCATCGGGGAATGGCATGACACGTATCTTGTTCTGGCTGGGCCTGGTTTTCCTGGTCATGTTCGCCATCCGCAGTAAATTGCAGGGCGGCCGTCCGCCGCAGCCGCGCCGCGCCGCGCCGCCGGACGAGGGCGCGG
>NZ_JAEMNU010000085.1 GCF_016461825.1 Rugamonas violacea
GTGCACTCGCCGTTTTTTTCCTTCACTCATTTGCTGTCATCCTTTCACGGACCACAGCTTAAACCATCGTCTCAAATTCGGGATCCACTATAGTTAAAGAACGAAAAAATTCTGGGCGAAAGTTTGGCCGATTATCGGCGTGGCCGCAAGGGTATGTCAGCACTGCGCTGCGGACGATATCAGTCGCTGCGCGATACCGCCAGCCGCGATGCGGACACCAAAGGCCACGCTTGGTTCGTTCGCGGGTCACAGCGCGCCCGCCGGGCAGCTTTCGCACAGGGCTTCCTGCACGCGCTGAGGCAGTGAGCCAGGCTCTCACCGGCTTCTGAGGATTGTCAACCTGCCGGGTTTGCCCCCGGCCTTCGCAACATCAACATAACTTACATCCCACCTTTACTTTGACGATACATCAACAGCTCGAAGACCAATACGATGCCCGCTCCCCAAAGTACGCTATTGGCAAGCCAAGGAATAGTAATGCTCATCAAGATATCGGACTTATCAGACATTATGAATCGCCCAGGTGTTGCAAGAATCTTCGCCAAAGTTGGGATTACATCCGCTTGGAAATGATCAAAAAGAGACCACGTGCCTTTGTCTTTAAATCCAAGCCCTAACGCACCTCCAAGAGACCAGAACCAAAGTATTGCCGTCAATGCAGCGTGCGCGCCACTAACAACCACAAGCAATCTAATGCGACGTGCAGAGATGCCAATCATCAACGCAGTCCTTTCTTGTAAAGATAGGCAGCAAGTGAATCTCGGTTAGCCTGACCGACCGGCGTCTCGGACGCGTAGTAAAAATGCCCCGTACCGGATGACTGTTGATCTTTCAATGTTAACGCTGACTTTATCAACGTGGTGTCTGACATCCCAGCATAAATTGGATCTCCATGCGCAGTAAGATTCATCACTATGACATTGCCAATGTTCTTAGTGTTTTGCACCGTTTTCAAATAGTCCTCGCTGATCGGCGATCCGATCAGCACAAGATTGTCAATTTTCGTCCCTCCCCTGGCATAGTTCACGGCGACCTGTGCAGCCACTTCCGATCCGTACGAGTAGCCAATTAGGTTGAACTGATTGCCACTCTGATCAAATTTATCTAATAAAGTTGGGAATGGATGCTGCCCAAACCTATACGCTTGCACGCCAATCGCCGCATCGACTTCCGCAATCCCGGATGACCAAGTGTCACGGTTAGCGGGAGTTAGTGCGATTCCCATATTATCAAAGGCCCTGACCATGTCTTTAATATACGGGCCGTCCATCCCCGCGCCACCAAAGAACAAGGTAACTATTCAGCCGCAGCGAGCGCATCAATAAAGGGTTGTAAACCAAGCGGCTTTCCAGCATCATTCCGCTATGCCACCGAAACCAC
>NZ_JAEMNU010000086.1 GCF_016461825.1 Rugamonas violacea
GCCTGCAACCGGGCCTTGAACCCTTGACAAAGCGTTTTGTTTGTCAGTTGCGAAGAAGGAAGAGTATGCAGCGTTTCGGCCATTTCGTCAACCTTCTTTTTCTCCCCGCTTACTCTGCACTGCGCTGTTTTGCGTGCTCCGTTTGCGGGGAGGCGAACTATAGCAAAGGCATAGCTGTCGTACAAGGACTATTTACACTCCTGGCACCAAGCTTGCTACTTACCCCGTGCAGCAACAGGCCACACACCGCAGCCCGCTTTGTTTTGCCCGCATTCTGCACAGATGCTACATTATGGAACACCTGCGCTGACAAGAAGGCCACGCATAGAACGCGGCCTCATTCAAGAGACGAGACAACTATGCATCGACAGACAGCTCAAGATCTGAGCATCCAGCATGTGCCGGCAACCTGCACACCCAGGGCGGCGGGATGGGCCGACAATATGCCGCTGATCATCGAAACCTCGCACCAACGCTCGCTGGCCTACGGTCTGGCGGCAGACAGCGCGGCCGACTTCAGCCCGCTACGCCCGGACGCCCTCGCCCTCCTGATCGAAAAAAATCGCCTGCTGCACACCCATGCCATACCGGCCATGGAGACGCTGTACCAGCAGATCGTCAATACGCACAATATGGTGATCCTGACCGACGCCAATGGGGTCATCGTCCACTCCCTGGGCGATGACGACTTTCTGGAGAAAGCAAACCGTGTCGCCCTGCAACCGGGCGTGGCCTGGTCGGAGGCCAGCAAAGGCACCAATGCGATCGGCACCGCCATCGCCGAAAAGGCGCCGGCGCTGGTCCACGCGGAACAGCACTTCCTGTCCGTCAACCATTTCCTAACCTGTTCCGCCGCGCCGATCACCGACCACTTAGGCAAGGTGGTCGGCGTGCTCGACGTCTCCGGCGACCAGCGCAGCTTCCACAAGCACACCATGGCCCTGGTGCGCATGTCCGCGCTGATGATCGAGAACCAACTGTTTTCCGCCACCTTCGAAGACGCGATCACCATCCACTTCCATGCCAGGCCGGAATTCATCGGCACGCTGATGGAGGGCATCGCCTCATTCAGTCCCGGCGGCCGCTTCCTCTCAGCCAACCGCAATGGCCTATTCCAACTTGGCCTGTCCTATGCGGCGCTGCAATCGCACACGTTCAGCTCCCTGTTCGGCTTGCCGGTCTCGTCGCTGTACGAACACTATCGCGCCGCCTCGCCCGGCCTGCTCAATCTGTGTCTGCACAGCGGCGTGCGGGTCTTCGGCCGCGCCCAATTGCGCCTCTCCAGCAGCGTGTTCCAGCAATCGCTGGCCGCCACCGAGACAAGCGCCCCGCCACCGTCGACCGCCTGCGGTGCCACCGCCGGCCATGCCGCCAGCGCCGCGCGCCGCCTGTCCGGCCTGCGCTACCTGCGCACCGGCGATCCGCAACTCGAATTGGTGATCGACAAGGTCGGCAAAGTGCTCGGCCACGACATCCCGATCATGATCATGGGTGAAACCGGCACCGGCAAAGAGCTGCTGGCCCAGGCCATCCACAACGATTCGCCGCGTGCGGCAAACCCCTTCGTCGCCGTCAATTGTGCCTCGATTCCCGAGACCCTGATCGAGTCGGAGCTGTTCGGCTACGAGGACGGCGCCTTCACCGGCGCGCGCAAGAAGGGCGCGATCGGCCGCATCCTGCAGGCCAACGGCGGCACCCTGTTCCTCGACGAAATCGGCGATATGCCGTTTAGCCTGCAGGCGCGTCTGCTGCGCGTGCTGCAAGAGCGCATGGTGACGCCGCTCGGCAGCGCAAAATCGATTCCCGTCAACGTCGAACTCATTTGCGCGACCAACCACAATTTGCGCGAGCGCATGGCCAAGGGACTGTTCCGCGAGGACTTGTACTACCGCCTCAACGGCTTGGTCGTCAAACTGCCCCCTTTGCGCGAGCGCACCGACCTCGAGACCGTGGTCAAGAAAATCCTCGCCGCCGAGTCGAGCAGCGAGCGGTACCGCGTTTCACCCGAGCTACTGGATCTGTTCCATCGGCACAAGTGGCCGGGCAACTTCCGCCAACTGACCAATCTGCTGCGCACCGCCATCATCATGGCCGGCGACGAGCACGAGATCTGCCAACGCCACATGCCCGACGACTTCCTCGACGATATCGACTTGACGCCGGCTGCCGGCGCCACCGCGCCGGCGCAAGAAATCGCCACCACCGTCGCCAACCTTGAGGAGATGGAACAGTCGGCCATCCTCAAGTCGCTCGCCGCCCATGGCGGCAACGTCTCGGCCACCGCCCGCGCCTTGGGCGTATCGCGCAACACCATCTACCGCAAGGTGCCCAGTCTGAAATAGGCGGCGCCGGCCGGGGTGGGCGGGGCAAAAAAAATGACGGCCGCAGCCGTCAATAAAACGTTCAGGCTGGAGAGGGTATCTCGCCCCTTGACTCCTGAACGCAGCTCAATCTTTTCCTGCGGCGGCGCGCCGCTCAAGCTCCGCGCGCGCCCCTCTCGGCGCTCGGCAGCAAGCCCAATTCCTCATCGCTGAACAGGCGCGAGCGCGTCAGAAAGCGTTGCCCGGTGCCGTTGTCGAGCGAAAACATACCGCCGTTTCCACTGACGACATCAATAATCAATTGGGTGTGCGCCCAGTACTCGAACTGCTCGAATCCCATATAGAAAGGCGCGCCGTCGAGATTGCCGAGGTAGACATCGGTGTCGCTGATATTGAATTCGCCGGCGAGGTAGCACATCGGTGTGCTGCCGTCGCAGCAACCGCCCGACTGGAAGAACATCAGCGGGCCGTGTTGCTGGCGCAGGCGCGCGATGAGTTCCAACGCGGCGGCGGTGGCTGTGACGCGGGCGATAGCGTGGTGCATGGCAAACCTTTCGGCTGCCCCGCCGCACGGCCGACGGGGCGCACAGGGATTAGAAGAAACCCAACGCTTTGGGGCTGTAGCTCACCAGCAGATTCTTGGTCTGCTGGTAGTGGTCCAGCATCATCTTGTGGTTTTCACGGCCGATGCCGGATTGCTTGTAACCACCGAACGCGGCATGGGCCGGATACAGGTGATAGCAATTGGTCCAAACGCGGCCGGCCTGAATGGCGCGGCCGACGCGGAAGGCACGCGAGCCGTCACGCGTCCACAGGCCGGCGCCCAGACCGTACAAGGTGTCGTTGGCGATTTCCAGCGCCTCGGCCTCATCCTTGAAAGTGGTGACCGAGACCACCGGGCCGAAGATTTCCTCCTGGAAGATGCGCATCTTGTTGTTGCCCTTGAAGACGGTGGGGCGCACATAGTAGCCGCCCTCCAGGTCGCCGCTCTGCTGACTGCGCTCGCCGCCGGCCAGCAGCTGCGCGCCTTCTTGGCGGCCAATGTCGAGATAGGACAGGATCTTCTCCAACTGCTCCTGCGAGGCCTGGGCACCAATCATTGTCGCGGCATCGAGCGGATTGCCCTGCTTGATGGCGGCGACGCGTTTGAGGGCGCGCTCAATGAACTTGTCGTAGATCGACTCCTGGATCAGCACGCGCGACGGGCAAGTGCACACCTCGCCTTGGTTCAACGCGAACATGGCGAAACCCTCCAGGCATTTGTCGAAAAAGTCATCGTCGGCATCCATCACATCCTCGAAGAAGATATTCGGCGATTTGCCGCCCAACTCCAAGGTGACAGGGATCAGGTTTTGCGCCGCGTACTGCATGATCAACCGGCCGGTGCCGGTCTCACCGGTGAAGGCGATTTTGGCGATGCGTTTGTTCGAGGCCAGCGGCTTGCCCGCCTCCAGACCGAAGCCGTTGACGATGTTGAGCACGCCGGGCGGCAGCAGGTCGCCGATCAACTCGACCAGCACCATGATCGACGCCGGGGTCTGCTCGGCCGGCTTCAGTACCACGCAGTTGCCGGCGGCCAGCGCCGGCGCCAACTTCCACACGGCCATCAAGATAGGGAAATTCCAAGGGATGATCTGGCCGACCACACCGAGTGGCTCGTGGAAGTGGTAGGCATAGGTCTCTGAATCGATCTGCGCGACCGAACCTTCCTGAGCCCGGATGCAGCCGGCGAAATAACGGAAGTGGTCGATCGCCAGCGGGATGTCGGCCGCCATGGTTTCACGGATCGGTTTGCCGTTGTCGATGGTCTCGGCGGTCGCGATCAAGCTCAGGTTCGCCTCCATACGGTCGGCGATCTTGTTGAGGATGTTGGCGCGCTCAGCTTGCGAGGTTTTCCCCCAGGCGGCCTTGGCCGCGTGCGCCGCATCCAGCGCCAGTTCGATATCCTCGGCGGTGGAACGGGCCACCTCGCAAAAGACCTGGCCGGTGATCGGTGTGATATTGCCGAAATAGTTGCCGTTGACCGGGGCGACGAATTTGCCGCCGATGTAATTGTCGTATCGTGGCTTGAAGGGATTGGCTACACCCAGTTTGCTGATGTCCGCAAGATTCATGTCGTCCTCTTTCTGCTTTGGTTATGAGCCGTTTGGGAAACGGGGGTCGGGTCAGGCACATGACTCTTTTCGCAAGTGTCGTGCCAGCTCCAACGCAGCAGGCGGAAACGTGGCTGGCAGGGGGCTACAGGGGGAATGTGGGCTTTTCTGTGGCGCCGGCGCGCCATCCTGAGCGCCGAGTTCTGCGACATATGTTCAAGTTTGGAACAAGTGTCACATCGGGCAACGTTGCAACTAGTAGATAATGTGTGGACGAAAAAAAACCCCACCGGATCACTGGTGGGGTTTTTTAGAATAACTAGCCTGACGATAACCTACTTTCACACTGGTTGCAGCACTATCATCGGCGCAGAGTTGTTTCACGGTCCTGTTCGGGATGGGAAGGGGTGGTACCAACTTGCTATGGTCATCAGGCATTGACTTGTACGAGCGCGCGCTCCCGACGGGGCGGCGGCGCTCAAAAATTGGGAAGAAGTATCGGTAAAGAATGGGTAATGAAGCATGTCTCAACAACTCAGGCGACACATAATTCTTATTCTTACAACCTGCTAAGG
>NZ_JAEMNU010000087.1 GCF_016461825.1 Rugamonas violacea
CCCCCCCCGCGCCCGCGCGCCGCCCGCAGCACGTAGAAGAACAGTCCCAGGCACAAGGCCAGCAACAGCACCAGCAGCACGCCGGCCACCAGCAATGCGCTGCCGTCCTTGGCGCCGGCCGCCATCATGGCGCGCTCCGTGGCGCCACCGAGCGCTCGAAATGGTCGCTCAGCGGCGCCGTGCCCGAATGCCAGATCCACTGCGACGCCAGCAGCAGCGCCAACGCCAACAGCACAAACACATACATCCAGCGGCGCGGACTGGGCAGGCGTTGCAAGGGCGCGTCGCTGGTGGTGTGGGCGTAAGCCTGCGGCATCAAGCGCCGCCCCAGGTCGTGGAAATCCTCCTCGCGGCCGGGCAGCATGGCCTCGTCCGGCGGACCGCCGGCGATGAAACGGTACAGGTCGAGGCGCCACTTCTGCAGCACCTCCTGCGGCCGGTCGCCGCCCCGGTAGCGCCCCTGGAAGCCCATGGACAGGGCCAGCAGGTATTGCTGCGCCATGTCGCGCCGGGCCGGCTGGGCCTCGCGCAACAGCCGCTCGATGCGGTCGAAGACGCGCTCGCCGGCGCTGCGCGTGCCGAACAACTGCTGCTCCAGCGGGCAGGCGACCCACTCGTCGCGCAGCGGCCAGTCGGTCAGGCCGATCAGCACCTCGTCGGCCAGCGCCACCTTCAGATAGCGCGCCTCCAGCTCGTACTCCTGCACGAAGCGGCCGCCCTGGCCGACCGCCTGCGCGCTCTGCCAGTCCAGCTGGCCGCGCAGCAAATCGCTCAACTTGGCCAGCGCCAGGCCCTGGCCGCCCGGCTCGACCTGCTGCGACAACTGCCGGCGCAACGCCACCAGCTCGGTGTGGAAGGCCAGCAGCTGCTCGCTGAGCAGGCTCTCGCTGGGCGCCATGAAGGTATCGGCGGCCATCATGTCCGGCCGACAGCGATGGCGCCGGCGCCGCCATCCTCGCGCGCCACCAGCAGCATGATTTCGCTCGGCCCCGACTCGACCGGCCCCTGCAGCACCAGCGCCTGGCCGGCCTGCACCAGCTCGGGATCGATCTGCAGGGCCAGCAGGCAGCTGTTCGACGAACGCAGCCCCTGCGCCTCGATGCTGGCCTGCGGCGGCGGCACGATGCCGCCCTCCTCGACCAGCGCGTGCAGCAGGCCGTCGTCGGCCACGCGGTAACGCCGGGTGCCCAGGCCGCGCCGTTCGCGCACGCCGCGCAATGGCTGCGCCGAGGCGATCACCGCCGAGGCCAGCCAGCGCTGCGCCTGCGCCCCGCTCAGGCCGCGCAGACGCACCAGCAGCACCGGCGCCGTCGCCTCGCCGCCGCTCAGCGGCGTGCTGGGCCAGCCCTCCAGCTCGGCCACGCCCAACGGCCGGCGGAAAGACTCGCCGTCGTGCTGGAACAGCAGCGTGCTGTAACGCTGCGCCAGCAGGTCGAGCAGGCCGCCGATCTGCCGCAGCAGCTCGACGAAGGTGGTTTCGGGATCGTCGTGGCGATAGTCGGCCAGGTCCTGCGAGGCCTGGTTCAACTCGCCCGTCTCGTCGAGTTCCTCGAGCTCGCGCAGCATGCTCAGCGGACCGAGCATGCCGCCCAGGGTCAGATACAACTGGGCCGGCGCCACCACGCCCAGCCCCAGCACGGCGCGCAGCTGGGCCAGCGCGGTGCTGACGTTGCGCAGCCGTTCGCGCCGCTCGATCCGCTCGTCGTTCTGGCCGGCGGTCTCGCGCACCATCGCCACCAGCCGGCTCTCGGTGCCGGCCAGCCGCTCGCGCAGCGCCTCGGCGCGCGCGCGCAGCGATTCGTGGCCGTCCGGCGGCGCCACCGCGATGTCGAGCAGCGGCGGGATGAACGGCGCCACCTTCAGTTGCTGGCTCTCGCAGATCAAATGGGCCAGCGGCAAATAGACTTCCTGGCCGGGCCGCAGCTCGCTCTCCAGCGCCAGTTGCACGAACGGCGCGACGAACTGCGCGGCCGGCTCGTCGCGGCCGCTGCCCGGCGCCGGCTGGTCGACGGCCTCGCCCAGCACCACGCACACCACATGGCGCGCCACGCTGCCCTCGCGCAGCGCGCGCAACTGCTCGGCGCCGACGTTCAGGGTCAGCGCCGTCTGGCCGCTGGCCGGCACGCCGCGCGCCCCCTCCGGCGCCTTGCTGCGATAGCTGACCAGGCGGCCGTCCGGCATGATCGCCTCCAGCTGCAGCACCGTCAGCGTGCCCTCGGCAATGCGGTCGCGCTTGAGCTTGAGGCTGCGCACGCCCCAGGCGTAGGGCGCGGCGGCGCGCACATGGTAGGCCACCAGCTCCTCGTGGCGCTGCGCCAGCTTCTCGAAATGCACCGGTGCCAGCAACAAGCCGTCGTGCCATTTAATGGCATCGATCGGGATCGACACAGCCTCGTTGGTACTCAATTTCATGGATTCCCGTCCTGCCGAAGTAAGCCTGGGTGATGCGGAGATGTGCTTGTCGTGGCGCCGATCGGCGCCGCCTGCGCGCCCCGCTCAGCTGTCGCAGCGCATCGGCGGCGGCGGCTGCGGCGCCGCCGCCTTCTTGTCGCGCGGCGTCAGGCTCCAGCCGGTGCGGGCGAAGTTGATCGCGCCGCCCTCGCCCCAGGCCTCGATACGGCCGCGCCGCTCGCCGTCGGCCAGGTCGGCGAAGACGAACACGGCGTAGGCGCGCTGGCCCTCGAACAGGCGCTGCGGCAGGCCCAGCTCCTGGCCCGGCGTGACCTCGCAGTGGTAGACCCGCAGCGTCTGCGGATAACTGGCGGCCAGGTCGGCGGCGGCGCCGAACCATTTTTCGGCCGGATTCATCAGGCGCTGTTCGAGCGCCGGATCGGACACCAGGGCCAGCTCGAACACCACCGCGCTGTTGCGGTTGGCGTCGGGCGCGGCCAGCACGCGCACGTCGCCCAGCTTGAGTTTGGGCGCGCCGGGACTGAGGACGCTACAGGCGGACAGGGACAGGGACAGGGACAGGGAAAGGCACAGGACCAGTACCGGGAGTGGCGGCGCGGCCAGCAGGTGGAGGGCGCGCGGACGGGGCCGGTTGGCGGCGCCGGACAAGCTCGAAAGTGACAGCGAAACAGGATGCATGGAGGCTGACCTGGTGACGGACTGACAAAGCGGCAACGCCGAATAATTGCACTGTTGAAAATGCTGTTATTTGTATTGTGCTTGAGATTGAGATTCAGATTCTCGCCAAATGTAACATTCGCACAATAATTTTTCGACAACAGACTCAGCAGTACAAACGGCCGCCGGCCACTATCAATTCGCTATCGATTTTGCTCTCGAATTGGCTATTTGACGCGCTGTTTTTCCAGCTTGCGCGCCAAGGTGCGGCGGTGCAGGCCGAGCCGCCGCGCCGCCTCGGAGATGTTGAAGTCGGTCTCGGCCAGCACGGCGTGGATGCGCTCCCACTCCAGCGTCTTGATCGAGGTCGAGCGGTTGGTCATCTCCAGCTCGACGGCGCCGGCGATGTGGCCGAAGGCGGCCTCGATGTCGTCGGTGTTGGACGGCTTGGCCAGGTATTGGCAGGCGCCCAGCTTGATCGCCTCGACCGCCGTGTTGATGCTGGCGAAGCCGGTCAGCACCACGATCAGCATCGCCGCGTCGTGCTGGTGCAACATCTGCACGCAGGCCAGGCCGGACGAGGTGCCTTTCAATTTGAGATCGACCACGGCGTAGCCGGGACAATGGTCGACCAGCACGGCGCTGGCCTCGTCGACATTGGCCGCCAGCAACACCTTGTAGCCGCGCCGTTCGAACGAGCGGCCCAAGGTGCGGGCGAAGGCCTCGTCGTCCTCGACCAGCAGCAGGACGCGCTGGCCGACCGGCTCGGCCTGCGGCTCGTGTTGCTCAAATGCTTCACTCATCGGCGGTTTCCTCCTCGGCCGGCAGCGCGATGGCGGCCAACGGCAGGCTCAGCTGCACCGCCGCGCCGCCCTCGGCGCGGTTGCGCGCCGTCACCGTGCCGCCCAGGGTGCGCGCCACGTTGACCACCAGGAACAGGCCGAGGCCGCCGCCGGGGCGCCCCTTGGTCGACTGGTAGGGCTTGCCCAACTGCGCCAGCATGCCGGGCGCGAAGCCGGGGCCGGCGTCGCTGACCAGCACATTCAGGGTGTCGCCGTCGCGCCCCACCTCCAGGCTCAGCCATTGCGGCGAGGCCTCCAGCGCGTTGTCCAGCAGGTTGCCGATGGTTTGCTTGAGGGCCGAGTCGAACACCACCGGCAGGTCGTGGACGATGCGGTTCTGGTAGGCGAAGGTTTGCACCGGACGGTTGGCCAGCCACTCGGCCGCCAATTCGTCGAGGAAATGCTTGATCGTGGTCTTGGCCGAGAACTCGCCGCGCGCTTCGCCGGCCGACAACAAAATCCCGCTGACGATGGATTTGCAGCGCAACAGTTGGGTCTGCATCTCGCCGATCTCCTCGATCAGCTCGGCGTTCTTGCCGAACTCGGGCATGCGCTTCCAGTCGCCCAGGATCACCGACAAGGTGGCCAGCGGCGTGCCCAGCTCGTGCGCGGCGCCCGAGGCCAGCAGGCCCATGCGGACGATGTGCTCCTCCTCGGCGGCGCGCTGGCGCAGGTCGGCCAGCTGGGCGTCGCCGGCGCGCAGATTGCGCATGATGCGGGTGATGAAGACCACCAGCAGCGCGGCGATCAGGGCGAAGCACAGCAGCATGCCCTGCACATACAGGCTGCCGATGCCACGGGCGTGGTCCAGCGGCAGCGCCAACGGTTTGGCGAACAGCGCCAGTCCGTCCAGGCAGCTGATGGTGATGGCGACGATGGTCCAGGTCGACCAGGCCTCCAGCAGCACGGCGCTGAGGATCACCTGCAGCAGGTAGACGAAGGCGAAGGGATTGGTGGTGCCGCCGCTCAGGTAGAGCTGGGCGGTCAGGCTGGCGACGTCGACCAGCAGCGCCAGGAACAGCTCGCCGTTGGTGACCTCGCGGTGTTCGTGCCAGCGCAGCTGGCTGGCGATGTTGAAGGCGATCAGGCAGGCCAGCACTTCGAGCATCGGCACGGTCGGCAGCTTGACGTCGAAGCCGAGGATGACGGTGCCGATGGCGATGATCTGGCCGACCACGGCGATCCAGCGCAGCTGGATCAACTGGGCCATGTTCTTGTGGCCGGCCGCGTATTCGACGCTGGCGGCGGCCTTGGTTTGCGTGATGCCCGTCTGTTGTTTTGTTGCTTCCATTTTCACCGGCATGTACACTTTTTACAATGAATCAGTCGCGCCGTCGCTGCGCGCCGCGTTCTTGCCCGCCGCCGCGCAGCAACCACCACAGCATCGCCGCCGCCATCGAGGCCAGCGCGAACCAGGTCAGCGCGTAGACCAGATGACTGTTCGGGAAGGCGATCACCGTCAGGCCGCCGACCGGACGCTGGCCGTCGGCTGGGTTCACCGGTTCCTGGCCGGGGTCGGCGTCGATGAAGTACGGCGCCATCGGCCGCAGTCCCCGCGCGGCGCCGATCGCCCGCACATCGCGCGAGTACCAGCGCTGCTTGGACGGATCGTTTTTGCGCAGGAAACCACCGCCGGGCTCGCTGATGCGCAGCAAGCCCGTCATGGTAACACGGGGCGATGAAGCGGGTTGGCAGCCAGCGGCGGCGGCGGGCGCGGCCGCGCTCATGCCGGCGCTGTCGGCTGCGGCGCCGGCGGCGCCAGTGGCTGCGGCCGCAGCCGGCGCGGCCGCTTCGACGAAGCCACGGTTGACCAACACTACCGTGCCGTCGTCGCGGCACAGCGGCGTCAGCAGCCAGTGGCCGCTGCCCAGCGCGGTGACGGCCTGGCTGCGCACGCTGGCCTCAAAAAGCAAAATACCGGTCACGCTAACGTGCCGGTATTCGTCTGTCGCCGTGCTGACGCCGTCCCAGCGCGCCGCGCCGGGCGCCGGGCCGGGCGCGGCGTGGACGCGCTGCTCGACGCGCTCGATCAGCGCCCGCTTCCAGAACAGGCGCTGCACCTGCCAGCCGCCGAGCGCGAGGAAAGCCGCGATCAGCAGCACGGCGCCGACCAGCAGCGCCAGCCGCAACGCGCCGGAACGGGGCGCGACGGACGCGCCCCCCTCTGCTACGTGCGGCTGCTTCGTCATGGCATGTTGCGCATGTCGTGATCCATCATGCCCGGCATCATGTTGTGGTTCAGGTGGTACATGACCCAGATCGAACCGGCCATCATAATCACCAGCACCATCACCGTGAACAGCAGGGCCAGCATCGACCAGCCGCCTTCGGCCTTGGCGTTCATGTGCAGGAAGTAGATCATGTGCACCACCACCTGCACGGCGGCGAAGCCGAGCAGCACCAGGCCCATGGTGCTCGACTTGTCGATCACCTTGGCCATCACCAGCCAGAACGGGATGGCGGTCAGGAGCACCGACAGCAGGAAACCGATGGCGTAGCTTTTCAGGCTGCCGTGGTCGGCGTGGTCGTCGTGACCATGGCCGTGGCCGTGGTCGTCGTTGTGATGCTCACTCATGGCAGCACTCCCATCAGGTAGACAAAGGTGAAGACGCCGATCCAGATCACGTCCAGGAAGTGCCAGAACATCGACAGGCACATCATGCGGCGCCGGTTTTCCAGCGTCAGGCCGTGACGGCCCAGCTGGAACATCAGGGTGACCAGCCAGACGATGCCGAAGGTGACGTGCAGGCCGTGGGTGCCGACCAGCGCGAAGAACGCGGTCAGGAAGCCACTGCGCTGCGGACCGGCGCCTTCATGGATCAGGTGGAGGAACTCGTACATTTCCAGCGACAGGAAGGCGGCGCCGAACAGGCCGGTGACGCCCAGCCAGATCAGCGCGGCGCGCAGGCGCTTGCGCTGCGCTTCGAGCATGGCGAAGCCGTAGGTGATCGACGACAGCAGCAGGAAGGCCGTGTTGAGGGCCACCAGCGGCAGGTCGAACAGCTCGGCGCCCGAGGGACCGCCGGCGTAGTTGCGACCCAGTACGGCATAGGTCGCGAACAGGCAGGCGAAGATCAGGCAATCGCTCATCAGGTAGATCCAGAAACCCAGCAGGGTGCCGTTTTCCGGATGGTGCTCGCGCACGAAGAAGCGCGCGCTAGGGTCGGCGCCGAGGGCGCCGGAGTTGCTTACTTTGATATCAGACATGGCTTTCCAACAAGCGGGTGCGGGCATTTTCGGTGCGGACAACTTCGTCGACCGGAATGTAGTAATCGCGTTTGTAGTTAAAGGTATGCACAATGATCGTCGCCAGGGTCACCACGAAACCGAGCACGGCGACCAGCCACATTTGCCAGATCAGGGCGAAGCCGACCAGCGCGCTCAGGCCCGAGATGACGAAACCGGCCCAGGTGTTCTTCGGCATGTGGATCGCGACGAAGTCCTTCAGCGGACGCTGGTAGCCGTTCTTCTTCATGTCGGCGTAGCTGTCGTTGTCGTGCACTTGCGGCGTGAAGGCGAAGTTGTAGTCCGGCGGCGGCGACGAGGTCGACCACTCCAGGGTACGGCCGTCCCACGGGTCGCCGGTGAAGTCGCGCAGCTGTTCGCGGCGCAGGTAGCTGACGAAGAACTGCACCAGCATGGCGGCGATACCCAGCGCGATCAGCACGGCGCCGAAGGCGGCGATCTGGAACCAGATCTGCAGCGACGGGTCTTCGAAGTGGCTCATGCGGCGGGTCACGCCCATCAGGCCCAGCACGTACAGCGGCATGAAGGCGAAGTAGAAACCGATCACCCACAGCCAGAACGACCATTTGCCCCAGTAGCTGTCGAGCTTGTAGCCGAAGGCTTTCGGGAACCAGTAGTTGATGCCGGCGAACAGGCCGAACAGCACGCCGCCGATGATGACGTTGTGGAAGTGGGCGATCAGGAACAGGCTGTTGTGCAGCACGAAGTCGGCCGGCGGCACGGCCAGCAGCACGCCGGTCATGCCACCGATGACGAAGGTGATCATGAAGGCGATCGACCACATCATCGGCAGCTCGAAGCGGATGCGGCCGCGGTACATGGTGAACAACCAGTTGAAGATCTTGGCGCCGGTCGGGATCGAGATGATCATCGTCGTGATGCCGAAGAAGGAGTTGACGCTGGCGCCGGAACCCATGGTGAAGAAGTGGTGCAACCAGACCAGGTAGGACAGGATGGTGATGACCACGGTGGCGTAGACCATCGAGGTGTAACCGAACAGACGCTTGCTGGAGAAGGTCGAGACGACTTCCGAGAAGATGCCGAACACCGGCAGCACCAGGATGTAGACCTCGGGGTGGCCCCAGATCCAGATCAGGTTCACATACATCATGGCGTTGCCGCCCATGTCGTTGGTGAAGAAGTTGGTGCCGAACATGCGGTCGAGCGAGAGCATGCCCAGCACGGCGGTCAGCACCGGGAAGGCGGCGACGATCAGCACGTTGGTGCACAGCGAGGTCCAGGTGAAGACCGGCATTTTCATCAGGGTCATGCCCGGCGCGCGCATCTTGACGATGGTGACGATCAGGTTGACGCCGGACAGCAAGGTGCCGACCCCGGCGATCTGTAGCGACCAGATGTAGTAGTCCACCCCGACGTCGGGGCTGGCCAGGATGCCGGACAGCGGCGGATAGGCCAACCAGCCGGTGCGGGCGAATTCGCCGACGAACAGCGAGGCCATCGTCAGCATCGCGCCGAAGGTGGTCATCCAGAAGCTGAAGTTGTTCAGGAACGGGAAGGCGACGTCGCGCGCGCCGATCTGCAGCGGCACCACGTAGTTCATGAAGCCGGTCACCAAGGGCATGGCGACGAAGAAGATCATGATCACGCCGTGGGCGGTGAAGACCTGGTCGTAGTGGTGCGGCGGCAGGAAGCCGGCCTGGTCGCCGAAGGCCAGCGCCTGTTGGGCGCGCATCATCAGCGCGTCGGTGAAGCCGCGCAGCAGCATCACCAGACCGAGGATCATGTACATGATGCCGATCTTCTTGTGGTCGATGCTGGTGATCCAGTCGCGCCACAGGGTGCCCCAGACGCGGAAGTAGCTCATGGCGCCAACCAGCGCCAGGCCGCCGACGGCGACCATGCAGAAGGTCGCCAGCAGGATCGGTTCGTGGAACGGAATCGCATCCCAGCTCAACCGGCCGAAGATGAGCTTCGTCAAATTAATTTCGTCGTGCATCATTATTCTTCATGGAAAGTGTGGGCGCGGGCGTCTCGCAAATCTCGTTCTGCTTGGCGCGTTTGGCATCGGCTGCCATCATCTTGTTCATGCACACGGTGCCTTCGCCGACGCAGCGGTTCAGGATCGCCTCGTACAGCGCGGGATCGATGGCGCCGTAGCGGCGTACCGGTTCGCGTTCGCTCGGTTTTTCCAGCGCCAGGTAATTGGCCCGGTCCAGCGAACCGCCGGCGGCCTTGGTGTTCTTCACCCAGGCGTCGAAATCGCCCTGGCTGACACCGTGGTACTGGAAGCGCATGTGCGAGAACCCGGCGCCGCTGTAGTTGGCCGAGAAGCCTTCGTAATTGCCCGGCTTGTTGATGACCGCGTTGAGCGTGGTCTGCATGCCCGGCATGGCGTAGATCTGACCGGCCAGCGCGGGGATGTAGAAGGAGTTCATCACGGACGAGGCGGTGATCTTGTAGCGCACCGGCACGTCGACCGGGGTCACCAGCTCGTTGACGCTGGCGATGCCCTGTTCCGGATAGATGAACAACCACTTCCAGTCCAACGCCACCACTTCCACTTCCAGCACCTTGACGCCGGCGGCCAGCGGCCGGTTGGCGTCGAGGCGTTGCAGCGGACGGTAAGGGTCGAGCAGGTGGGTGCTGATCCAGGTCAGCAGGCCGAGGGCGATGATGATCAGCAGGGGCGCGCCCCAGATCACCAGTTCCAGTTTGGTCGAATGATCCCAGTCGGGTTCATATTTGGCGGCGGTGTTATTTTTCCGATAACGCCAGGCGAACAATATCGTCAGGGCGATCACGGGAACAATAATCAACAGCATCAACAGCGTAGAGACGACGATTAAGTGTCCCTGCTGAGCGGCAATATCGCCGGACGGATTCATCACCACAGTGTTGCAGCCGGCAAGCCACAGCAATGGGAGAAGGAATAGTCCGCGACGGGCTATCAAAGGAATCATGCGGTATTGTGCTTACAGAGGATGGAGAACATGCTACTGTAATGCCAACGGCGCAGGTTGGCGATTGGACACTTTGTCCTACCTATGGCTTAGCGTCGACTATAAGAAACTTTTGAGACGAAGCGAGACGATACTATGTCAATAACAACGACAGGCTACGACAGCAATCCCAACCCATCTTCCTCCACTTCCTCCAACCGTTCAAGTAGCAGTAGCGGCGCGCGCAACATCAATTCGCGCGACGGCCACATTGCTCCCGGCGAGATCGCCATCGGCGTGGTCATCGGCCGCGCCTCCGAGTACTTCGACTTCTTTGTCTACGCCATCGCCTCCGTGCTGGTGTTCCCCGAGGTCTTCTTCCCGCACGAAAGCCGGCTCGACGGCACCCTGTATTCCTTCGCCATCTTCGCCCTGGCCTTTTTGGCAAGACCGTTCGGCACCATCGTCTTCATGCAAATTCAACAACGCTTCGGCCGCGAGGCCAAGCTGACCCTGGCGCTGTTCCTGCTCGGCGTGTCCACCGCCGGCATTGCCTTCCTGCCAAGCTACGCCACCCTGGGCGGCGCCGCCATCGTGCTGCTGTCGCTGCTGCGCGTCGGCCAGGGCGTGGCCCTGGGCGGCTCCTGGGACGGCCTGCCCTCGCTGCTGGCCTTGAACGCGCCGCAGAACAAGCGCGGCTGGTACGCCATGCTGGGCCAATTGGGCGCGCCGGTCGGCTTCATCATCGCCGCCGGCCTGTTCGCCTACCTGCTGCAGGGCCTGTCCACCGTCGACTTCCTCGACTGGGGCTGGCGCTATCCCTTCTACGTCGCCTTCGCCATCAACGTGGTCGCGCTGTTCGCCCGGCTGCGCCTGGTGTCGACGCCGGAATACTCGCACCTGCTCGACGAGCGCGAGCTGGAGCCGGTCAGCGTGACGGAAATGGGCCGCTCGCAGGGCCGCAACATCGTCATCGGCGCGCTGGCCGCGCTGGCCAGCTACGCCCTGTTCCACCTGGTCACGGTGTTCCCGCTGTCCTGGATCAACCTGTACTCGACCCGCTCGATCGGCGACTTCCTGCACCTGCAGATGCTGGGCGCCGTCCTCGCCGCCGGCGGCATCGTCGCCTCCGGCCTGATCGCCGACCGCTACGGCCGCCGCCGCACCCTGGGCACCCTGGCCACCATGATCGCCGTGTTCAGCGGCTTCGTGCCGATGCTGATGGACGGCGGCGAGATGGGCCAGAACATCTTCATCCTGGCCGGCTTCCTGCTGCTGGGCTTGTCGTATGGACAAGCCGCCGGCGCCGTCACCGCCAACTTCGCCGCCAAGTACCGCTACACGGGCGCGGCGTTGACCTCGGACCTGTCCTGGCTGGTCGGCGCCGGCTTCGCCCCGCTGGTGGCGCTGGGGCTGTCGGCCAACTTCGGTTTGGGCTATGTCAGCCTGTACCTGCTGTCGGGCGCGGTCGGCTCGCTGGCGGCGCTGAGCTTGAACCGGGCGCTGGAGATTCGCGACTAGACCGCAGCAGCAGCATTGGGAAGGCGGCTGCGGCCGCCCTTCCCGTCCGGCCAAAGCCGGCATACTGAAAAAATGGCAAATCGCCATCTTCAGTCTGCCGGCTTCTTTCATTCTGCATCCCATGCGGCGCGCGCCGGCGCATTTCAGCCCGCCGTTCGTCCCGCCGCAGCATCAGCCGATCCATTCCGCCTGCGATCGCACCGGCAATCCAGCCGCCTTGATCCCCTCCCCCCGCCCCGAACTCCCCCAGCGTCAGCCGCTAAACCACGACCAGCCCGTGCCCTTCGACACCTGTAGAGCCCTACAGTGACGCCGAGAAGCATGTGAATGTAAAGTCACGCTGTCTTTTTACATAAAAGCAAGAATCCCGGACGTTCGCTGCCAGCGCTAGGTTTTCGTGCTGGTCCGGGTGGGCGGCAACGAGATGCGCGTCGGTCTAGTCACAGACGGCACTTTTTCTTGAGCAACACCCATTTGCCGCGTGAGCGGCGGGCCATTGGCCCGGAAACAGAAAAACGCTAGCCAAATCGACCATTCTTGAGCCTCGCCAGTTGTCGGCGGGCGCACGTCAGCCACCAGCCGGCAACGCCCGGCAAGCGGCTTGCACGCCGCGCCTCTCGACATGCCAAAACACGGCGGGGGAAATTTTGGTTAACGGTTCTTGATTAACTAAAAGGAATTCTGGATGACAAATTATTCTGACATTTGCATAGTTGGCGCCGGCATCGGTGGACTGAGTTGCGTGAGCCGCTTGCTCAACTCCGCCATCAGCAAGAATTTACGCATCCGGGTGTTCGATCTGGACGCTACCGTCGGCGGCCGTATCCAATCGTGGAAAATAAACGGCGACGAAATCGCCGAACTCGGCGCCGCCCGCTACTCGCCGCAGCTGCATCCGCATTTCCAGCAGCTCATGCAGGGCAGCGGACTTCCCCATGCGATCTACCCTTTCACCCAGGCGGTATTCGATGACGGCGTGCAGGAAGAACTGAAGGAAACCCTGCTGAGCCTGAGTCCTATGCTGAAAGAGCATCCGAACGATTCCTTCCTGGATTTCGTCAGCCACTACCTGGGCGCCAGCGAAGCCACCCGCATCATCAAGGCGACCGGCTACGACGCCCTGCTGCTGCCGATCATCACGGCGGCCATGGCCTACGACATCATCAAAACCCACCCGGAAACGCAAGATTTCACCGAAAACGCCGCCAACCAGTGGCTGTATGCCACCGACGGCTACAGCGGGCTGCTGGGCCAGTTGCAGCGCCAGGCACAGGCCGCCGGCGTCGAGTTCCGCCTGGAGCATCGTTTGCTGTCGGTTGAAAAGTCCGGCGACGACCACGTCCTCTCCTTCAGCCACATGGGCGATACGCAAGTGCACCGGGCGCGCCACCTGATCATGGCCGTGCCACCCTCCGCCATGGCGCGCCTGAACCTGGACTTTCCGGCCGCCTGGAGTCCGTTCCAGTACGACTTCCTGCCTTTGTTCAAGGGTTTCCTGACCTTCGACGAGGCCTGGTGGCAAGAGCTGGGACTGACCGACAAGGTGCTGATGGCCGACAATCCTCTGCGGAAAATCTACTTCAAGAGCGACAAATACCTGCTGTTCTACACCGACAGCAAAAGCGCCACCTATTGGCGGGACAGCCTGGAGCTGGGTGAAGAGGTCTATCTGCAACGTGTGCGCAGCCATCTGGAGGACGTCCTGCCGCTGAACGGCCAGCCGCTGCCGCCGATCAAGGCGCATTTTTACAAGCATTGGCCGCATGGCGTCGAATTTTGCCTGGAGCCGGAAGCCGAGCACCCGACTGCCCTGCTCCACCAGGACGGCATCATCGCCTGCTCGGACGCCTACACCGCGCATTGCGCCTGGATGGAAGGTAGCCTGATCAGCGCCCGCCAAGCCAGCAGCCTGTTGCTGGAGCGGCTCAGCCAGCCGGCGGAAGCCTCCAACGACGACGACACCTTCGCCACCCTCACGACCGAGCGCGCATGAGTATTCTTGATTATCCGCGTTTTCATTTTCGCGGATTTGCCCGCGCCAACGTGCCTACTGCGAATCGCAATACGCACGGCAACATCGATATCGCCACCAACGCGGTATCGATGGCGGGCGAACCCGTCGATTTGAGCCGGGCGCCGTCTGAATTCCATACGCACCTGAAACAGCTTGCCCCCCGCTTCGACGCGGCGGGCAAGCCAGATCCGGACGGGATTTTCAGTCAGGCGGCCGGTTACAATTTTTGCGGCAATAATCATTTTTCATGGGAAAACGCCAGGATCACCGGCGTTCAGCTGCGCGATGGCGAAGTCGATACCGGGGACAGCCTGGTCGGCGCCAAGTTGGGCCTGTGGGGGCATTACAACGACTATCTGCGGACCACGTTCAACCGCGCCCGTTGGGTCGACAACAACCCCGGCCAGCCCGACACCACGCTGATCTACGCCGGCCAGTTCACCCTGAGCGACCAGCAGGCCACGCCCAACACGCCCACCCTGTTCAGTGCCGACATCCCGCAGGCGCACTCGGTCCGCTGGCTAGGCGGCGGCCATATCACCGAACGCAACGGGCATTTTCTTGACGATGAATTCGGCCGCACCCGGCTGTTCCAGTTTTCCGTGGCGAAGCAGGACGCGAATTTCCTCTTCAATCCGGACACGGCCCTGCCGGCCAGCATGCGCGCCTTGCAACAGGCCCTGGCCGACGAGGATGTGCTGGGGCTGACGGTCCAGTATGCCTTGTTCAATATGTCGACGCCGCAAAAGCCCGATTCGCCGGTGTTCTACGACCTGACCGGCAGCATCGGCCTCTGGCGCCGGGACGAGCTGGCCACCTATCCGGCCGGCCGCCTGCTGCTGCCGCGCCAAGGCAGCCTGGGGCCGGTGCTGGTGAAGGTGCATGCCGACCGGGTCTCGGTCAACATGCCGACCGCCGTTCCCTTCACCACCCGCGCCGCCGGCGCCGTATCCGAACAGCATCCCACGCATGTCCTGGGCGGCAAGCTGGCGCTGGGCGATCTGCTGCTGCACGACGCCGGCGGCACGCTGATCGCCCGCATCCCCGAGCAGCTGTATCTGGATTACTGGCGCCATCACGGCGTATTCGACGTGCCGCTGCTGCACGCCGCCACGGCCTCCAGCTCGCTCAGCCTGGGCAGCGCGCAGGCGCAGTGGGACGAAACCGATTGGGTGCTGCAATCCGACAGCAACCATCTATATCTGGAAGCCCCCAACCGGCAAAAGCGGCAGGACTTTCCGCAGACGATCACGCTGCAAAGCCGTTTCCGCGGCGAGCTGGCGGCGCATCCCGCGCTGACGGCGGCGGCGCAAGACGGCGAATTGCTGGCCGCGCGGCTGGGCCCCTCGGTGCTGGGGCACGGCTACGCCGAGTTGACCCTGACCGGCCGGCGTTCCGGCGCCACCCGCGTCATGCTCGGCGAAGGCAGGGAAGCACAGTTCATCGGCGCCCGCGTGCTGCCCGATGACTGGCATCTGGACGAGGTGCCGGCCGCACAGGTCGACTACGCCTTCCTCTACCAGCATGTGATGAGCTATTACGAGCTGGTGTATCCCTTCATGTCGGACAAGGTGTTCAGCCTGGCGGACCATTGCAAGTGCGAAACCTATTCGCGCCTGATGTGGCAGATGTGCGATCCGCAGAACCGCGACAAAAGCTACTACATGCCGAGCACCCGCGAGCTGTCGTTGCCGAAATCGCGCCTGTTCCTGAAATACCTGACCCAGGTCGAAGCCGCCGCCAAGGCGGCCGAGCCGGAACCGGGCACCGCCCATGTCATCGCCAGCAAGGCCGAGTTGATCGGCGAGTTGAAAAAGGCCATCGACCTGGAACTGTCGCTGATGCTGCAGTACCTGTATGCCGCTTACACCATTCCCAACTATGAGCAGGGGGCGAAACTGGTCGAGGCAGGCCGCTGGCTGGCCGACGAGCTGGAGCTGGCCTGCGGCACCGAAGACCGGCGCCGCAACAGCGGCGCGCGCGGCGCGCTGCTCGAAATCGCCCATGAAGAAATGATTCACTACCTGTTGGTGAACAATGTGCTGATGGCGCTCGGCGAGCCCTTCTACGCCGGCACCCCGTTGCTGGGACAGCAGGCGCGGCAGCGCTTCGGCCTGGACACGGAATTTTCGTTCGAGCCGTTTTCCGAGCATGTGCTGGCCAGATTCGTGCGTTTCGAATGGCCCGACTATCTTCCCACGCCAGGAAAATCCATCGCCGCGTTCTATATCGCCATCCGTCGGGCCGTCGCCGACCTGCCGGATCTGTTCACCGGCAACGGCGGCAAGAGCGGCGGCGAACACCACCTGTTCCTGAAAGAGCTGACCAACCGCGCCTATCCCGGCTATCAGCTGGATGTGTGCGACCGCGACAGCGCGCTGTTCGCGATCGACTTCGTCACCGAGCAGGGCGAAGGCGTGGCGGTCGATTCACCGCACTTCGCCACCTCGCATTTCCAGCGGCTGCGCGCCATGGCCGGCAAGTTTTCGGCCCGCGCGAAGCCGTTCGAACCGGCCGTGCCGGCGCTGAAAAATCCGGTGCTGGCAGCGCGCGCCGACTGCACCGTGGTGACCGATGCCAAGGCCCGTTCGCTGATGCAGCTGTATCAAGGCTGCTATGAACTGACCTTCTCGCTGATGGCCCTGCATTTCGCGCAGCAGCCGCTGGGCAGCCTGCGCCGTTCGCGCCTGATGAACGCCTCCATCGACATCATGACCGGTTTGCTGCGGCCGGTGTCGGCGGCGCTGATGAACATGCCGTCCGGCCTGCCCGGCCGCAACGCCGGACCGCCGGTGCCAGAACCGCTCAGCGGCCAGATCAGCGGCGACTACAGCCTGGGATGCGAAATGCTGGCGCAGAAATGCCTGGCGCTGGCGCAGTACGCCCGCGGCCTTGAGGCCGATGTGGTCGGCATCGCGCAGATAGAAATGTTGGAATTCTTTAATCAGCAATTGACCGATTTATCTCGGGGAAAGATGTCTAGGGAGGCCTGAAATGCATAAAATAATAATCGTCGGCGGTGGCCTGGCGGGTAGCCTGACCGCCGTCTATCTGGCGCAACGCGGCCACGAGGTGCACGTTGTCGAAAAGCGCGGCGATCCGCTGCTGGTGGACTCGGCCAACGCCGATCCGGTCAACTCGCGCGCCATCGGCGTCAGCATGACCGTGCGCGGCATCAAGGCGGTGCTGGCCGCCGGCATCAGCCGGCAGGAGCTGGAGCAATGTGGCGAACCCGTCATCGGCATGGCGTTTTCCGTCGGCGGCCAACACAAGGTGCGCGAGCTGACCCCGCTCGAAGGCATGTTCCCCCTGTCGCTGGACCGGACCGCGTTCCAGCGCCTGTTGAACAAATACGCCGTCATACACAAGGTGCAATACCACTTCGAGCATAAATGCCTGGATGTCGACCTGGAAGGCAAAAGCGTGCTGATCCAGGGTCCGGACGGCGCCCTGCAGCATCTGCAAGGCGACCTGATCATCGGCGCCGACGGCGCCCACTCGGCGGTGCGCCGCGCCATGCAAAGCGGCATGCGGCGCTTCGAGTTCAAGCAGACTTTCTTCCGCCACGGCTATAAGACCCTGGTGCTGCCGAACGCATCGGAACTCGGCTTCCGGAAGGATCTGCTGTATTTCTTCGGCATGGATTCCAAGGGCCTGTTTGCCGGCCGCGCCGCCACCATCCCCAACGGCAGCATCAGCTTCGCCATTTGCCTGCCCTACTCCGGCGAAACCAGCCTGAACACGAAAAACCGCGAAGCCATGGCCGAGTTCTTCAGCCGCTACTTCGGCATCCTGCCGGCGGCCAGCCGGCAAGAGCTGCTGGAGCAGTTCTTCACCCTGCCCAGCAACGACCTCATCAATGTCCGTTCCAGCACCTTCCATTACAAGGGCAATGTCCTGCTGATCGGCGATGCGGCGCATGCCACCGCGCCCTTCCTCGGCCAGGGCATGAACATGGCGCTGGAAGACGTCTACGTCCTGATCACTTTGCTGGAACAGCACGGCGACGCCTTCGGCCTGGCCTTGTCCGAGTTCACCCACCAGCGCAAGGTGCAGGCGGACGCCATGCAGGACATGGCGATCGCCAACTACGAGGCGCTGAGCAACCCGAATCTGATTTTCTTCCTGCAAACCCGGTACACCCGCTATATGCACAAGAAATTCCCCCGCGTTTATCCGCCCGACATGGCGGAGAAACTGTACTTCACATCGGTTCCCTACGATGAGCTGCAGCAAATCCAGAAGAAACAAAACGTTTGGTACAAACTTGGAAGGGTAAATTAATGAAAATTCTCGTCATCGGCGCCGGGCCAGCAGGACTAATCTTTGCCAGTCAAATGAAGCAAGCCAAACCCGACTGGGACATCAGCATTGCGGAAAAGAATACCCAGGAAGAAGTACCGGGCTGGGGTGTCGTGTTGCCGGGACGGCCGCCGCGCCATCCCGCCAATCCGCTGTCCTACCTGGAACAGCCGGAACTGCTCAATCCGCAGTTCATCGAAGAGTTCAAACTGGTGCACAACAATCAGCCAAACCTGATGAGCACCGGCATCACCTTGTGCGGCGTCGAACGCCGCGCCCTGGTGCAGGCGCTGCGCGCCAAATGCGTGGCGGCCGGCATCACGATCAATTACGAAACGCCGCTGGCCAGCACGGCGCAGCTGGAAGCCGAGTACGACCTGGTGGTGGTGTCGAACGGCGTCAACCACAAATCGGTGGAGTTGCCGCCGGCGCTGACGCCGCAGATCGATTTCGGGCGCAACAAGTACATCTGGTACGGCACCAAGCAGCGCTTCGACCAGATGAACCTGGTGTTCCGCAGCAATGCCAATGGCATTTTCATCGGCCATGCCTACAAATACTCGGACACGATGAGTACCTTTATCGTCGAGTGCGATGAGCAGACGTATGCCAAGGCCGAGCTGGAGATGCGTTCCGAGAGCCAGGTCGCCGCCTATCTCGCCAAGACCTTCGAGGCCGAACTGGGTGAACACGAGCTGATCAGCCAGCCCGGCCAAGGCTGGCGCACCTTCATGGACCTCGGCCACGACCTGGCCTACGACGGCAAGTTTGTCCTGATCGGCGATGCGCTGCAATCGGGCCACTTCTCGATCGGCCACGGCACCACCATGGCGGTGACGGTCGCCCTGCTGCTGGTGAAAACCCTCAGCGCCGAAGCCGACACGGCCGCCGCCCTGGAAAACTTCAACAGCCGCGTGGTACCCTTGGTGCAGTTGTTCAAAAACCATGCCAACAGCAGCCGCCTGTGGTTTGAAAGCGTGGGCGAGCGTATCGGACTGAGCAACGAGGATCTGACCGCCAGCTTCGACGCCCGCCGCAACAATTTCCCGCCGCTGCAGGACGCGCTGATGGGCACCCTCGGCTACGCCCTGGGTCGATAGGGAGCCGCCATGCCAAAACACGCCGCGCCGCCGCTGCTGCCGATGCAATGGAGCAGCGCCTATATCTCCTATTGGTTGCCGATGCAGCCAGAGGACCAGGTCACCTCCGGCTATTGCTGGTTCGACTATGCCCGCAACATTTGCCGCATCGACGGCCTGTTCAATCCCTGGTCGGAAAAGGAAACCGGGCACCGGCTGTGGATGTCGGAACTCGGCGACGCCAGACTGGGCCAAAGCCGCAAGCAGAAAGTGGCCTACGCCAGGGAGGCGGAGCCGGCGGGCGTCAAGCTGTACGAGACGGCGCTGGCCGACGAGGTGACGCCGTTCCGTGAGCTGTTCCTGCCGCAGGCGATCCTGCTTGACGGCAATGCGCGGCATGACGGCAGTCACACCGTGCTGGGGCAAGCGGCGGACGCCTGGGTGCTGGAGCGGCCGGGCAAAGCGTCGTCGGTGTTCTACCTCCAGGCCGGCAGCAACCGCCTGCTGCGCATGGTCACCGGCAACGACGCCGAGCATCTTTCGGTACGCGACTTTCCGAACTTCTTTGCCGGCGACATTGCGGACAGTGTTTTCACGTTGGAAAAAAACTAGTTGCCATCGCGTTAAGACCGTCGTTCCGCATCGGCGGAACGACAAATCGGCTCGACTTATGGACGCGCATCTTCGGCGTCCTGAGTCCGGCCTCATGGGCAGTGTCCCCGTCCGTACTGCCCATTTCAGTTTCAGCAATAATTACTCTCGAAGGAAGCCCATATGCCGTTGGTTGTCTACATTCTAGGGTTAACGATCTTCTCGTTGACCACTTCCGAATTCATGGTGGCGGGCATGATGCCGTCACTGGCCCTGGCGCTGGGCGAATCGGTGACACAGATCGGCTATCTGATCTCGCTCTACGCCATCGGCATGGTCGTCGGTGGGCCACTGATCACCATTGGCATGCTCAAACTGCGGATCACGAATAAAAAAGGGCTGCTTTGGCTGCTGGGCTTCTACACCATTGCCCAATCCGTCGCCGCCTCGGCCACCAGCTATGACATCATGGCCGTCGCGCGGGTCGCCACCGGCGTGGCCGCCTCGGCCTGCTTCGGCGTGGCCTTGGCGATCTGTGCCGATATCGTCAACGCCAAATCGCGCGGGCGCGCCGCGGCCGTCGTCATCGGCGGGCTCATGCTCGCTTCGGTGGTCGGCATGCCGGTCACCACGCTGATCGACCAGAAAATGGGATGGCGCGCAAGCTTCTGGCTGGTGGTTATCCTGGCGGCCTTGTGCATGGTCCTCATCGCGCTCATGGTGCCGCGCTCCAGAGCGACTGAAAAAGTCAGCCTCGGCGACGAACTGGTCGAGTTCAGGAATCGCCACCTGTGGGCGGCCTATGCCAGCAGTGGCCTCATCATCGGCGCGATTTTCGCGGCCTTCAGCTACTTCATACCGATCCTCACCGAGATTACCGGCTTTCCGCCGTCCTCGATTCCCTGGTTGCTGGGCGTGTATGGCTTTGCGAACGTGGTGGGCAATGGCGTGGTGGGTCGTTTTGCCGACCAGTACACCATCCCCATCATGGTCTGGGGCCTGATCGTTTTGAGCGTCAGCCTGGCACTGTTTGCCGTCTTTGCTGACAACCAAACCATCAGCGTTGCTTTGCTGGTCGTGATCGGCCTGGTCGGCATGTCGATGAATCCCGCCATCATCGCTCGCGTGATGAAGACCGCGCATCCCGGGCCGCTGGTCAACACCATACACACCTCCGTCATCAACATCGGCCTGGGCCTCGGCTCGTGGGTCGGCGGAGTCGGGATTGCCACCGGCTACGGTTTGCGCTCGCCGCTTTGGGTAGGTGTCGCGCTGGCGGTGCTTGGACTCATCAGCTTGCTGCCCTACCTCGGCCAAAAGTCGCGCGAGCCGGATTCGGTCGCATTCACGGTTCGCGCCGATTGAATTTGACCCAGCCCATGTGATGAATGAGGGAATGAAAAAAAAAGACATCACCGCAGAAGAATACGGCGCGCTAAAGAAAGCGTTGGGCTATTTTTACGAGCAATTGGTGTCGAATAAAGATCCCAAGCTACATCCGCTATATTTAATCGAAGAAGACGAAGCCAAAGCACCAAAACGTACCCAAGCCGGGGTCCTGGTAGCCTTGGCCGATTGTCTTGAGTGGACGTCGGAGGCCCCGCCTGCCGCAGTGGCGAAATGGGACAAAGAGCTTGGCGAGATTGGTGCGCCGACGCTCTCGGAGCTGCGGCTGAAAAATTTCAAGCAGTTTAACCGTCTCATCGAGAGGGGCAAGATCAACAATCTGAAAGAGTATTACCTGATGAAGACCTATGTTGATAATCCGACACTTCACAATGGCGCGCTGCTGCCGAAGATCTTAAAGATGCTGAACGAGTTTGAAACGGCTTTCATAAAAAGGCAAGGCAACGAAGATGAGTTGTCCTAGCGGCCATGGCGCCCGAAGAGGCGGCGCCAGCGCGGCGGACCAGGGCGAAGTCGATCAATGCTACGGTAAATCCGCCGCGCTGCCCGCCAGCGGCAGCCGCAGCAGCACGCGGGTTCCCTCTCCCGCCACGCTGGTGATCGCCACGCGGCCCTTCATCATGTCGACCACCAGGCTGTGCACGCTGGCCAGGCCCAGGCCGGCGCCGGTCTGGCCCAGCTGGGTGGTGAAGAAGGGTTCGAACACCTTGTCCAGATGCTCGGCGGCGATGCCGTTGCCGTCGTCGGCCCACTCGATCAGCAGCTCGCCGCCCTCGCTGCGGGCGCTGACCACGATCTCGCCATGCCCGCGTCCCTTGAAGCCGTGGTAGATGCTGTTCTCAAACAATTGCTGGAACACTTGGCGGCAACCGTTGGCGTAGCCGTTCAGCCATAACTCGTCGGGCAACTCCAGCCGCAGCCGCACCGACTGGGTGTCCAGCAGCGGCTGCCAGTGGCCGTGGCACATGCGCAGCAACTCGGCCATGTCGAAGCGGCCGCAAGCCTCCTGCTCGGGATGGCTGGACAACCCCTTGAAGCGCTCGACCAGCGCGCCGATCTGGCTGATGGCGCGCTCCAGCAGCGCGCCGCCGTCGGTCACGTGCGACAGCAGCGCCTGCAACTGGCTGCGCCGCAGCGTGCCGCCGGCCAGGTTGTCGCGCAGCTCCAGGCCCTGCTCGGCGATGGCGCTGGCGGCCAGCCGGGCGTTGCCCAGCGGCGTGTTCATCTCGTGCGCCATGCCGACCACCATGCGCGACATGCCCATCTGCTTCTCCTGTTGCATCAGCGAGCGCATGGCCAGCTCCAGCGCGGCGGTGCGCTCGCGCACCTGGCCCTCCAGCTCGTCGTGGGCGCGGCGCAGCGCCGCCTCGGCCGCCAGCCGCACGCTGACCTCGGCCTGCACCTTGCACAGGGCGTTGCTCAATTCGACGTTGCGCAGCGCCAGCGAGTTCTCCAGCGCCGTGCCGTGCTGCGCCAGCTGGGCGTTCTCTTGCTGCAAATGGGGACGCTCCATGACGGCGTTGATGGTCTCGCCCAGCGCGTTGGCGAGCTCGCGCTTGTGGCGCCGCTCGACCCGCACCTGCCTGATGCAGGTTTGCAGCGTCTGTTCCAGATAGCCCCACTGGCGGCCGTAGCGGCGGATGGTGTGGGCGATGATTTCGCGCGAGCCGATACTATGCGGCGGCTCCAGCGCCAGCTCGGCGTCGAATGCCAGCAGCGTGGCCCAGGCCTGCTCGCGCGGCCGCTCGACGCAGCCGAGCAGCACCTCGCACAGGCGCAGTCCCAACAGCCAGTAAGGCTGCATATTGGCCGGCGCGACCCGGCGGTGGAACTGGCGCAGATGCTCGCGGCTCGCGGCCGCCCGTCCCAGCGTCGCCGTCACCACCGCCAGATTCAGCAGCGCCAGGCCCTCATGGTAGTGCAGGCCCTCGGCGCAGGCCAGCGCCAGCGCTTGCCGGCGCAGCGCCAGGCAGTCGTTCCAGTAGGGTGCGGCGCCGTCCTCGTCGTCCTCCTCGATGGCCAGATAGTAGGCGGCCGAGGCGGAGTAATTCAGCAGCAAGGCGCGCACCGGCACCGCCAGCCCGTCCGGATGGCCGAGCAACTGGGCGCAGATCTGCCGCAGCTCGACATACATCTCGGAGCTGAACAACACGGTGCAGCGGATCGCCCGCATCTGCACGGCCAGCTTGTCGTGGCCGCAACGTTGGTACAGCTCGCCGGCCCTGGCCACGCTGTCGAGCGCGGCGTGGTACAGGCGCATGCGGGTCTGCACCCATTGCAGGGCGCGCCAGGCGGCGGCCTGGGCCATCGGGAAATTCTCCGACTGGGCCTGCATCTGCAGGCTCTTGGCGCGCAGCAGCAGCTCGTTGGGCTGGCTGTCGTCGTCCAGCGACTGCGCCAGGATCTGGAAAGCCTCCAGCTCCAGCGCCTGGCCGGGCGCCAGCGGCATCTGGCGGATCAGGTGCAGCGACGAGGAGAAGTGGGCCAGCTCAAAGCCGGTCAGGTACTCGCGCACCAGTTGCAGCTGCGCCTCCGCGTGCGCCTTGACATCCCGCCCGGCGACGGGGGGATGCATGTTTGATGCCGACATAGCCCCTCCAGATCGGGCCGCCCGTCCCCACCGCGACGGCGCCGCTGGCTCCCACTGTATAGGACATCGGCCCGCGCTGGCAAACACAAACTGCCGCGCGCCGCCTCAGAACACCCTGCCCTCCTTGACATACTCGCGCATCACGCCGGCCTCGAGCGCGGCGGCGGACAGCACAACGTTGTCATTTGCCAACACTTGCAGCGCGCAGTAGTGGCAGATGTTCAGGATGCCGGCGCCGCTCAACTCGTGGCTGGCCGCCACCGCCGGCCAGCGCAGGTCGTCGGCCAGGGTGATCTGCGGCGGCATGCTCTTGCGCCAGATCGCCTCGCGCTCGCTCACGCCGGGCAGCGGAAAGTGGATGATCGCCTGGAAGCGGCGCACGAAGGCGTCGTCGATGTTGGCGCGCTGGTTGGTGGCCAGGATCACCAGGCCGTTGTAGCTCTCGATGCGCTGCAGCAGAAACGCCACCTCCTGGTTGGCGTACTTGTCGTGGGCGTCGCGGATGTCGGTGCGCTTGCCGAACAGCGCGTCGGCCTCGTCGAAGAACAAAATCCAGCGCTTGTTCTCGGCCTTGTCGAACAGCTTGGCCAGGTTCTTCTCGGTCTCGCCGATGAACTTCGAGACCACCCGCGACAGGTCGATGCGGTAGACCTCCAGGCCGGTTTGCTTGCCCAGCAGGGTCGCCGTCAGCGTCTTGCCGGTGCCGGGCGGGCCGTAGAACAGGGCGCGGTAGCCCGGCTTCATCTTGCGGCCCATGCCCCAGTCGCGCAGCAGGGTGTCCTTGTGCACGGTCCAGTGCTCGATGTCGCGGATCTGCCGCCGCGTGTCCGGATTCAGCACCAGGTCGTCCCACTCCATCGCCGTCTCCAGCAGCTCGGCCGGGAAGGCGCTGGAGAAGCGCGGCTTGCTGACCGCGCCGACGGTGAGCAGCTCGACCACCTCCGGCGCCAGGATCAGCCGCCCGCTCATGGCCGGCTCGCCCTCGGCCACCGGCTCCAGCCACAGCACGCGCTGGCGGGCGAACCAGTGGCCGCCGCCCAGCATGCGCTGCACCTGCAGGCGGTTGACCAGATTGTCGCCGGCCAGGATGAACTGCGCCGTTTCGCCGGTGGGGATGACGCCACGGTGGCCGTTGACGCGCACGCCGCCGAACGCGGCGAAGTCGCCGCCGTCGGGCAGGTGGCTGGCGATGACGTCGTTCAAAAAGGTCGGATGCACATTCGGCGACAAGGCCAGCAGCAGCACGATGTATTCCTCGAAGGCCGGCTGGTGGCTCTCGATGAAGCCGGCGAACGGCGAGCCGTCGTCGTACCAGGCGGTGTCGTTGACGGAGCGTTCCAGCTCGTCCGGCGCGGCGTCGCGCAGCCGCGCCAGGATGATGGCGCGCAGGTAGTGCAAGGCGGTTTGCAGGTTGACGGCGGACATCCGCTATCCCTCGTCCAGGCCGGTGACCTTCAAGCCGCCGTCCAGCGCCCAGCCGCGCTTGATGTGGCGCACGTGCTCGTCGAGCTTCTTGTCGCTGCCCGCCATCTCGGGATGGAAGGGGTCGATCTTCGCCTGCAGCATGCTGTTCTCCAGCTGGTCGCCGATGAACAGGTTGCGGGCGTAGC
Organism: Rugamonas violacea; assembly: GCF_016461825.1. Lineage (GTDB taxonomy): Bacteria > Pseudomonadota > Gammaproteobacteria > Burkholderiales > Burkholderiaceae_D > Rugamonas. The sequence continues at coordinate 25,172 of NZ_JAEMNU010000087.1, forward strand.
CGAAGAACTTGTTGTAGCGCGTCTTGGCGGAACCCTGCAAGGAGGCCAGTTTCAGGTCGGGCACCGGGGTCAGCGCCTCGCCCACCGAGCCGCGCTGCTCCAGCAGCACCTTGGCCTCGGAAACCTTCTTGCCGACCAGCGCGGTGTTGTAGTGGCTCGACATGTCGTGCGCCGAGATCACGTGGCGCCGTCCCAGGCGGGCGCCGTCGCGCGTACCCAGCTTGCTCCAGGCTTTCTTCTTGCTGTCGTAAACCAGTTCGCCCTGATCGGCGTGCTGCGCGCCGATGCGCACCTTCTGCTGGAAGCTGAAACTGCCGCGGGTGATGGCGATATCGTCCTTCTTCACTTCGGGATCGCTCACCTGCCAATCCTCCAGCGTGGCGCTGATGTGGCCCGCCAAGGTCGCCAGCTTGCCGTCGAGCTGCTTGGCCAGCTTGTCGGCCTTGGTGGCGGCCTTGCCGGAAGCGGTGTCGGCGGTGGTGGAGTCGGGGCCGGCGTCGTCCAGGTCCCGGAGCTCCTGCTGGATCGGCGTGATCGCCGCCTCGTGGGTCTGCGCGGTGCCGATCGGTTTGGCGCTCTTCGCGGCGGCCAGGCGGCGCTTCTCCGCCGTGCCGGTCAAGAACACCGAGGGCAGCGCCGGGTCCGAGCGCAGCACCAGCTTGGCCGCCTTGCCCTCGCCGGCGAAGGTCAGCGTGTGGCTCTCGCCGCCACCCTTGACCGGCACCTTCTTGCTCCACCAGTTGAGCAGCTTGCGCAAGCCCGACTTGGCCGCCGCGCCGATTTTCTTCAGCAGGACGCCGAGCCAGGCGACGATCTTGTCGAGGCCCTTGTCGATCGGCGCGCGGATTTTCTTGACCACGCCGACCAGCTTGTCCGGGATGCCGCCCAGGCCGGCGAACTTGGCCAGGAAGGCGATCACGATGACCAGCGTGTTGGCCAGGGTCTGCTCGACGCTCTTGGCGGCGCCGCCGATCTGGCCGGAGGCGATGGCGGCGATCGAGTCGATGAAGGAGGCCACCACGGCGGCGATCTGGTTGATCTTCTGGATGAAGAAGGTGATCGTGTTGTAGATCGCGATGATCGCCTGGATCACCGCGCCGGCCGGGTTGAGCATGGTGACCAGCTTGGTCACGGCGGCCTTGACGATCTCGGTGGTGACCATCTCGGTGACCTTGGCGATCATACTGTCCTTAAGTTCGTTCAACTCGTTCTTGATCTCCTGCCAGGCCGCCGCCGGACCGTCGCGCACCAGGGTCACCAGCACGCTGGCGGTCTTCTCCATCACCGTCAGCACCGGGTCGGGGATGATCTTGACCAGCTTGGAGCGGATGTTGGCCCAGGTCAGGCCGAGCACCGACAGCACCAGCTTGACGATCTCGATCAGCGTGAAGGACTGCGGGATGTAGACGCCGGCCTCGCCCAGCGGCCCGGTGATCCACTTGATCAGCGCCGTCTTCAAATGCTCGCCGATGTTGGCGGCGAAGTTCTGGAAGCCCAGCTTGCCGGCGCTGACCAGGTTGCCGACGAAGCCGATCGGATTCTGGATGATGCTGCGGAAGGCACCCTGCGCCTTCTTGACATAGGGGACGGCGCGCGGCGCCACCACCGAGAAGATGATCTCCAACAGCGTGATGACCTGCCCGCCGGCCCAGCTGAAGAACTGGCCGGCGATGTTGAGGAAGGCCCGTCCCACCTTGCTGAACAAACCGGTGATGGTCAGCACGTCCTGCCAGGTGATGCTGCGCAGCGTCGCGATGATCTGGGCCGGAATGGCGCGGGCGAAACCGAGCAAGCCCTCCAGCGCACCCTGGAACCAGTCCCAGGCGCGGCCGATGGCGTTCCCTTTCTGGATGTTCTGCCACACCTCCTCCTGGCCGATCAGCTTCATAAAGCCGCCGATCAGGATCTCCGGCGAGCGCGGCACCGGCTTGCCGGTGATCGGGTCCTGCCCGAGCAGGGCCTTCAGCAGGTCGTAGCCGGCGGTGCCCTCGGCCAGCGCCGCCAGCGGCAACAGCACCACTTCGCGCACGATGGTCATCAGGCCGCTGACCACGCCGGCGCCGAAGTCGATCAGCCGGCCGATGGGGTTGGTGAAGATGGCCTTGGCGCGGTCCCATACGCCGCCCAGGTCGAAAATGTCGCGCCAGCCGAGCGAGTCGATGAAGCGGGCCAGCCCGGCGACGATGGCGCCGCCGATGTCGCCCAGCGTCGCCAACTGCTGCTCGACCCAGGTGCCGGCGCGGGTGAACACGCCGTGGTTTTCCAGCGCCTGGGCGATCAGCGCGCCGCCGGGAATCAGCTCGACCAGGGCACGCAGGATATTGGCGGCGCTGCGGTCGGCGCTGCGCTGGTTGATCGGGTTGAAGCCCAGGACGATGGTCAGCAGGCGGTAGCCGGGGATGTTGTAGGCCTTGTCGGCGAAGTAGTCGAGCGCGTCCTGGATGCCCAGGCGCTGGACCGCCGGCGTGGCGCTGTTGGCCGACACCTGCGGGCTGCGCTGGATTTCCGGCTCGGCGCCGCGCTGGGCCGGCTGCGGGCTGCGCTGGACCGACTGGCCCTGCTGGATGGTGTGGGTCAGCTCGTGCGCCAGCAGATGCTTGCCCTCGCGCGTACCGGGCTGGAATTGGTTATCGGAGAAGAAGACGTGGTTGCGCAAGGTGAAGGCGCGCGCGCTGAGCCGGTTGCTCAGGCCGGCCGACTCCTTGTCGCGGTGCACCCGCACGCCGCTGAAGTCGGCGCCGAAACGCGGCTCCATGAAGCCGCGCGTCTCCGCCGACAACGCCTCGCCGCCACTCATCTTGTTCATCAGCGCCGACTCGGTGGCGCCGTCGACCTTCGGCACGGCGCCGATCTCCTTGCGTTGCACGCGCTCGGGTTCCTTGCGCTGCGCGGGCTCGATTTCCTTGCGCCGCACTGGCTCGGCCTCTTTGCGCTGTGGCCGTTCGGCCTCCTTCTTCTGCAGCCGGTCGCCGGCCGTCGAGGCCCAATCGCTGGCGCGGCCGGTGGCCCATTCGGGCTTCACGATCGTCGGCGCGCTCATCACGTGGTCGGCCATGCGGTCGGCCTCCCGCTCGAAATGGTCGCCCGCCTGGTTGACGCTCAACTTGGCCTGCACCATGCCGCCGCCGCGCGGCGTGGCGCGTTCCTCCAACGCGGCCTTCTGGAAGAACGGCTGCTGCGCCGCCCGGTGCGCCGTGGCCGGCGTGGTGGTGGTGGTGGATTTTTCGGCGCTGGTTTTCATGGCTGTCGGCTGTCCACTAGGTCCACTCCACCCACAGGATGCGCTCCATCCACGGCAGGCGCAGCGCCGATACGCCCCACGGCAGATCGGCCAACAAAATGTCGGCCGTCTGCGGCTCGACCTGCAGCAAGCACTCGCCGCCGCGTTCACTCAGCTTGCCGGCGCGCAGCAGGAAGGCGCCGCGCAGGCCGTCGGCCGAGGTGCTGCGCAGCGCCGTCCAGTGGCGTATCACCGCCGCCAGCATCGCCTCCGCCTCCTCGCACTCGGCGGCCGTCAACACCACGCCATCCTCCACCGGCGCCGTCAACGGCAACTGGCAGAGCAGCTTGGGCAGCGCCAGCGCGTACTCCGGCGCCGTCGTCCGCCCGCTGGCCAGGAAGTGCAGCAAGGCCAGCGCCCGGCCCGGCCGCAGCAAGCGTTCGCCCTCGCTCAGGTCCAAGGTTTCGAACAGCTTTGGCAGGAAGGGATGCAACAGCACCAAGCCGGCGTTGTCGATGTAGATGCCCTGCTGGCGCTCCGGGTGCTGGCCGGCCTGCTCCGCCGCCGACGCCAGCCGCCGGCCGCCCGGCCGCGCCGGCCGGACCAGCGCGGCCGGCGCGCGCAACACGGCCGGGCCGCGTTGCCGTTCGGCGTCCGACGCCGACAGCGGCGACCGCAAGGCGGCCAGCGCCGCGCGCGCCGCCTGTTCGGGCAAGCCGCGCGACAAGGCGCCGTGGATTGGCAGCCTGGCGTCGCCGGCACGGCCGTGCAGCGCCAGCTCCAGCGCGGCGCGGCACAGCAGCCTGGCACAGCTGGCCGCAGTGCCGCCCGGCGCCAGCGCGCCCAAGGCGTCCACGGCGTCCACGGCGGCGCCCAGCGTCGCCGCCAACCCGGGCGCCAGTCGCGCCAGCAGCGCCAGTTGGAAGGAGATCGAGAACTGGCCGGTCAGGCGCTGCAACGCGCTGGCGCCGCGCAGCGCGGCCATCAGTTCCGCCGCCGGCGCCGGCAGCGCCGTCAATTGCTGCGTTGCGCGTAGCGGCGCCGACGCCGTGCCGCTGGCCAGCGCCGTGCCGCCTGGCGCGGCAGGCGCTCCCGGCGCCGCCAACGCACCGCCGTCGACGCGCCAGGCCGCCAGCAGGCTGGCCTCGAAGTCCATCCCGGCGGCCAGGTGCAGCGTGGCCGGCAGCGTGCCGTAGCGCAGGAAGTGGGCCAAGGCCTCGTCCAGCGCCAGCGCCGTGTCGATGTGGCGCGGCGCGGCCCGGCCGCCCTCCGCGCCGCCGGCCAGGTGCGCGCTCAGGGCCTGGTCCAGGCAGCGCTCCAGCAACGCCGGCAGGTCCTGCTCCAGCCGTCCCAGCGCGATGCTGCCGGCGTCCACTTCCAGCCGCTCGATGCGCAGCACGCCGCGTGGCGGACAGCAGCGGTCCAGCGCGCGCTCGATCACCGGCGTCAGCCACTGTGCGCACAGGCCGGCCAGCCGGCCCTGCAAGGCCAGCGCCTCGGCCTCGCTGCCGGCCACCCTGACGTCGACATACTGGCGCAGGATGCTGTGGGGTGCGTTCGGCTGCATGGCGCGCTAGCTCGATCCACCGACGTTGACCTGCCCGAAACGGACCACCATGCAGCCCTCCTTGGTGTAGACGCACAGGCGGACGTTCTTTACCGGCGGCTCGTTGCTGACGATGAATACGGTGGCGGAGCGGCCGCTGACGATCGAGGGCGAGCAGTCCTGCACCTCCCAGGTGAAGGACACCAGCTCGACGTCGCTGGAAACGCCGACGTCGAGGTTGACCTCGCCGTCGCCGGCGTTCAAGTCGAAATTGAGACCGATATCCAGCGGCCCGCACACCGGCGTGACCGGCCGCGACGGATCGCATTTGTCGATGTGGCTGGGATTGAAGGCCGGCACCTGGACGGTGCCCTCGGCGATGTTGATGGTGGTGCCGACCGGCGCGTACTGGAACACCAGGCCGCCCTGTTGGTTGGGGCGGCTGAACTCGGAGGCGATCTGGATGTTGAAGCCCAGGCAGTCGAAGCCCTCGATCCGCAGCGCCGGCAGCTCGAGCGCGTTGTCGTAGTCCAGCAGCAGCCAGTCGGCGTTGCCGATCGCCTTGGCGGTCAACTCGTTGATGCGCTGGATCCAGCCGCGCACCACCGCCTCGTAGTTCTTGTTCAGGTCGTCGACCGTGGTGGCCTCGAAGATGTGCTGCACGTCGGCGCCCAGGTCGACCACTTGGCCGTTCCTGAAGTCGAAATTGAAGGCCTGCACCGCCAGCCGGAAGGCGCGGAACGGGTGTTGCGGATCCTCTTCGGGCAGCCAGAAGCGGTAGCCGGCGCGCCGCGCGATCCCTTTGCAGGGCAGATCGCAGGGCGCCACCACGACGTGGCTGTAGTCCCGCATGACGCTACAACCGGCGCTGTCGCGCACCGCCACCATGGCTGTCTCGCCGCTGGGCACTGGCGGACTGATATATTGATTGATATTGATAGTGCCAAAATCGGTCAAATACGGCATCACTCCGCCGGAGATGGCCAGGCCGACCTGGTAAGTCATGTTCGTCACGTCGTCGATGAAGTCGGCCTCGCCCAGCCGCAGCGTCGACGGCACGGCCACCGTCTGCTGCGCCGACTCGGCGCCGGCGCTGTCGCGGATCGCCAGCGTGTGCTCGCCCACGCTCAACGCCACCGTCGGCGTCAGCGCCTTGAAGGGCTGGCCGTCGAGCTGGTAGCTGATCGGCGCCATGCCGCCTGCCGGCGTCAGCGTGGCCAGCGCGACGCCGTTGGCGTCGGTGCAGCCCAGCGTGATCGTCAAGCCCAACGGCGGCAACGGCAGCACGTACTGGACGCATGGCCCGTCGGAGCAGCAGAGATACGGCAGGAAAAAGTCGGCGATCACCACGCCGTCGGCCAGCGCCTTGACGGCGTCGGCGATGGGATCGCTGACTTGGCCGATAACGCCGGGGAAGAAGATAGTGCCGGTACCGGCCGCCAGGCTGCCGATCAGCGCCTGCACGTCGGCGTCCTGGGCGTAGCGGATGTCGCCGCCGATGCGCTTCAAAGCACGACTCAGCGCCTCCTTGTTGAAACCGGACGCGTTTCGGGCGGCGTCGGCGGCGGCATTCCCGGCGGCGCTGGCGGCGCTGGCGGTACTGGCGTCGCTGGCGGCACTCGCCCCGCCGTCCACCGCCGCCAGCGCCGTCTTGCCGGCTGCCCGCCGTTTGCCGCGCGGCGCGGCCACAGCTTGGTTCAGCACAGGCAGCGCCGTGCCGATGCCGCCCTGCGTGGCCACCGCCTCGTGGTACACCAGCAGGAAGGTGCCGCCCAGCGGCACGCCGGCCTTGTGCTGGATGCCGGGATGTTTTTGCAGGAAGAAGGCCAGCACCTGCTGCTGCTTAAGCTGGCGCATGCGAGCGAGGAACTCGTCATGTACCGCCCTCATCGCGCCTAGGTTGGCGCCGTACAGCACCTGGTCGAAATGGTCGATCAACTCCTCCTTCGGCATGAACTGCTGCAGGTCGGCCGACACGGCGGCGCTTTGCTGGTCGCGGAAGAAGTGGGTCAGACCCAGCAAGTCCTGGCATTTGTTCTCGAAGTCGGCGAAGGCCAGCACGTCCAGGCTGGCCGGCAGCGTCTCGGCCAACTTGCTCATGTAGTAGATCGACACCGCGTGGGCGAAGAACTCGCCCGGCAGCCCGACGGTGCCGCTGAACAGCGCGCAGTAGACGATCAACACGGCGTTCGGATCGATCTGGTTCTGGTCGACGTCGATGTAGGGCCGCGCCAGGAAGCCGGCCAGGTATTTTTCGTACCAGGCGCCGACGGTGTTGGCGTCGTAGACGAACTTCGGCGCGCGCAGCTTGAGCAGTGGATGCTTGGGCACGCCGGCCGGCAGCGCGGTGTTGGCCGCCACGTTGTAGAGGAAGCGGATGCCCTCGGTCAGGTTGGTCAGCAGTTCTTCGCGCAGCACGTCGTACATGGCTTCCAGGTCGGGGAAGCGTGCCGTGTCGCCGGCCAGCAGCGCCACGTTCTCGTCGAAGGCGCCGGTGCGCAGGGCGATCACCTGGAACGGCAGGCGGTGGCGCGTCTTCAGGGTCAGCAAGGTGGTCAGCACCGACTGGAACTGCTTGCCCAGGTGGCCCTCGATGCGCAGGAAGTTGTGCGGCTCCAGATCGAAGCGCAGCGGCTCGCTGACGAAGGCCGGCGCCGCCGGCACATACTCGACGCTGCGGTAGCCCAGGCTTTGATTGGCGCGGCCGCGCCGGCTGCGGGTCGGGCTCCACAGCTGGTACAGCGGCGGCGCGAGGTCGACCCGATAGTAGTACGGCAGCGCCTTGTGCTCCAAGGGGCCGCAGCCCAGCGTGCTGGGCGTGATGCGGATCTGCTGGTCGAGCGCACTGTCGCCGTCCTGCGACGGCAGCGGCGGTTGGTGGGTGAAGCTGCCCAACATGCCCACCAGGCGGCCGAACAGCAGCAGGAACTCGTCGACCAGCTGGTCGCCGTGGCAGGCCGGCGTGAAGCCGTTGCGGTACAAGGCGGCGTTGATGCCGATGGGGCGCGGCACGCCCAGCATCAGGTGGCGCGGGAACAGCAACTCGGACGGCACGCAGGCGCAGATCAGCTCAACACCCTTCCAGCGCATTTCGTCGTAGGCGCGCAGCAGGTCGTCGAACAGGTCGTAGTAGTACTGCAGGAAGACGATCTGCGCCGCCGTGCCGAAGGCGTTGTCGAGGAAACCGAACTTGGCGCCGAAGCCGGCGAAGGGGTCGCTGGGATAGCGTTCCAGCAGCAGCGGCTTGAAGGCCTGGTAGGCGGCGCTCAGCGCCAGCCCGCTGTTGGTGGCCAGCTGGGCGCCGTGGAACACCGCGTGGAAGGCGGCCAGCACGTGCTCGGAGGTGGTCGGCGCGCTGCTGGGCACGTCGTAGCGCGGCAACGCCAGGTCGGGCAGGTTGAGGCGGGCCGCCATCAATGCTTCCAGGTCCGCCGTGGTCAGGCCGCCGCCCGCCCCCGCGCCCTCGGCGATCACCTTAGCCAGGTCGGCCACGCCGATCAGCAGACGGCGGATGGTGACCACCGTCTGCGAACCGCGATCATTGCAGTCGTTCGGGCTGCAGTTGCGCAGCCCCTCCGTCTTCAATTCGACGAACAGCAGCACGGCTTTGTTGTCGAGGAAGTTGGCCGGGCTGCCGAGCGGCGTGGTGTCCGGTTCGCCGGCCGGGAACATCTCCCACAGCGGATAGGACGGGTGGCCGGTCTGGCTTTTGTCGCGCAGCAGCGGATAGTCGACGTCGAGCGGCAGGTTGTAGTCGCGGTAGGCGGTCAGCGCCACCGGGTCGGCCTCGATGATCAGATAGCCCTCGGTGGTGATGCCGCAGCCGGGCGCCAGGTGTAGCGTGGTGCTGGCGTCGTCGAGCTTGAGCGTCAGGCCGCAGGCGATGCCGACGCCGATCAGGTTGGCCCGGGTCAGCCGCTCCTGCTCGTTCAGATAGTCGAACAGCTGGTTCAGGTGCAGGTTCGACAAAACCTGGTTGGCCTCGAAAACAGGATATGTGTCTTGGACAGTTTTCATGTTCAGCACCGTCTTTCGGAAATGGCGTATGTGTTGGCGAACTGGTTGTCTTGCCGGCTTAGCTATTTCGGTCCCTTACCGCGTTTGGCGGGCTTCTTGTCGGGCCTCGGCGCCGAAGCCGAAGCCGGAGCCGGAGCCGCTGTCGACGACGCCGGCGCCGGCGCGTTCTCGACCACCACCTCGACCTCCGGGGCCGGCGCCACCGGACGGCGCGGCTGCTGACCCAGCGCCGTGCTGCCGAGGCGCACAGGATTGAGGTCGCTGCCATCGTCACAGTCGTGCAGCGTCGCGCCTGGATAGATGTTGCGCAGCTTGGCCAGCAGCGCCAGCACGATACGCAAGCGGTAGGACACCTCGACATAGGCGGCGTAGCGGTCGCCCAGCAAGGCCGCCACCAGCGCCGCCGTGCCGGCCTTGAAGCTCAGCCCCGCGCACAGCTGCACCGGGGTCGGCACGAACACGCTGAAATCGGCCGGCTGTTTGCCGGCCGCGATGTTGGTAACCATCCAGGTATCGAATTCCATTCCCCAGGCGACGGTGATGGCGGTGGCGCAGTGGCACAGCGCCGCCTTGATCGCGTCGTCCGCCACCACGGCCAGTGCGCCGGCCAGAATCGCCTGCACCCGATCCTGCACGCGCTCCGCGCTCCAGTTGAAGGGGGCGTTGGCATCCAGCCAGGCGCACCAGGCGTTCTCGAAGCGCTCGAACTGCCAGCCGTTCAGCACCACGGCGTGGAAGTGCGCCAGCATCAGCGCCTTCACCTTGGCGAACAGCGCCGCGTCCAACACCGTGCTGCAGGAGAAGTCGCCGGCGCTCGGCGTGGTCGCGAACAGCGCCTGCAGGGCCGCATCCAACGCGTCCGGCTGCCAGTAGTCCAGCGTCTTGTCGGCGTACCAGGTGTTGAACACCGCCGAAAAAGCCGTGTACAGCGCCTCGGCGCAGGCGCAGGCGGCCACGCTGCCGGGCCGCTGGCCGTCGCTGGTCAGGCCCTCGGTCTCCAACAGCATGGCCACCTCGGCCACCACCGCTTCGCACAGGTTGAGGATGAAACCGTCGTTGCCGACCCAGCAGATCTTGGCCAGCAGATGCGCCGGCAGCTCCTGCTGGATGGTGCGGTCGGCAAAGCCGCGCAGCGCCAGATTGTCGTTGAACGGCGCGGTCCATCCCGGCATGACGAAGCTGAGGCGGAAAGAGTACGGATCGGCGTCGTCGCAACTGGTGCAACTGCCCTCGGTGCAGGGCGCGATCAAGCCGTCGCCGGGGAACTTGGGCCGCAGCAGCAGGTGTTCGACCACGACTGCGCGCTGGTTGCTGCTCCACGACAGCAGCTCGTCCATCAAGGCGCGCGCTGCTGCAAGCGTGGCGAAGGTCTCGGGGCTGGCGCCCATCGGCTGCTCGCTCACGTCGCGCAGCCGCAGGAAGAACTGGTCGCCTTGTTTGACCAGATGATAGGCCTCCGGCTGCGACAGGCGCGCGATCGTCGCGTTGTAGGCCAGCTGCTGCGCGGCGGCCGCGTCGGCCGCCGTGAACGGCGCGGCGAAGCTGCCGGCCAGCCAGCTGCGGCCCTGGCGGTCTTGCAGCGCATAGCCGCTGACCGTGACGGGCGCCGTCATGGTCCAGACGAAGTTCAGATCGGGATAGCCCAGCAACAGGCTGACGCGCAGCTTGATGCCGGCCACGTTGTCCGGCGCGCAGGGCTGGCGCGTATAGTCGAAGGCGCGGGCCCGGTCGCGGCTGATACGCGGATAGCCGTCGAGGAAGCCGATCTTGTCGTCGATCAGCCGCGCCATGCCGGTCTGCACGCCGTTGGCGTCGGTCAGCAGCAACGCGTATTCGGCGAAGCTCTCGCCGAAGCGCGCCAGCAGATGGTCGAGGAAGCGGTTGCGGCGTTCCTGGAATTCGAGCGGCGTCTCCGTCATCATGTTCAGCTTGGGCGGCGTCAGGCCAAGCACCACCTGGCCATACGATTCGATCACGGCGCCGCTGAGCTGGTGGGCGAAGTAGCTGCGCGACTGCGCCGGATCGAGCGAAAACAGGTCCGCCGTGTGCTCCAGCTGGGCGCCGGCGTTGGCCAGCAGCTGTTCGAACACCATCAGGTAGGCCTGCAACTGCTTGGCCTGGGCCTGGCGCAGCGGCGCGGCGCTGGCCGGCAAACCGGCCCGGCCGATGCCGTAGGTCTGCGGGAAGCCATACTGCATCGGGTAGTAGTTGCCGAGCTGGCGGTAGGTCCCGGACGGCACCGGCAAGTCCAGCGGCGCGTTTTTGATCTTGCCGCGTTCGGCCTCGCCCTGCAGTTGCAGCAACGTGTCGGCCGCCTCGTCGGCGCGCGGCAGAAAAGGCAAGCCGTTCTTCATGAACAGGAAGCGCGAGCGCTTGAAGTACAGGCGCGGCTGGTGCAGCGCGCTGAGGTAGAGCTGCCAGGCCGCGCTGCCCTGGTTTGGATCGAACACCAGCATACCGTTGTTGAGCGTGGGATCGGCGGCGCCCTTGACCAACTCGCCCGCCCGGTCGTACTTGGACAGCAGCAGGCTGCCCACCGCCACCACGCCGTCGATGTCCATCAGCAGGTTGATGATGTCCGAGGTGCGCAGCACCGTCTTCAGGCCGGCGGCGGCCAGCTCGTCCGGCTTGAGGAAGCCGCTCTCCGGTATGGGGCCGTTGAAAATGTCTTCCACCGGCACGCCGCTATCGAGCATCTCCTGCAGGCTGTAGTGCAGCACGGGCGGATTGAAATACTGCTCGATGAGGAACCAGGCCTGCGCCTGCACCAGTTCGATGTCGGCGTCGGCCGCCACCGCCATGTCGGCGCACACCGCCACGTCCTCGATGCTGACGGTGGCGACGCGGCAGTAGTCCTCGTCCAGGTTGCGGTACAGCGCCAAGGTGCTCCAGCTGTCGGCCAGGGCCAGCGCCGCCTTGCGCACCTTGGCGCGGTAGCGCGCGATGGCGCCGCCCGAGCCGGCGTCCTGCAGCAGGTCACGCAGCGCCAACACGCTGGTCACGCCACGGGTCGGATTGTCGCTGAACAGGTGCAGCGCGACGCTGTCGATGCGCACCTTCACGGCAGCGGCCAGCTCGACCTCGAAGCCCAGATAGAAAACGCCGTTCCAGTGCTGGCGCAGATAGCGGTCGCGCCCGTCCTGGTCCAGACCGGGGTCGCTCATCACGTCGTAGATCTTGGTGGCGCCCAGCGACAGCAGCTTGACGGCCACCGTTGGCCCGGGAGCCAGAAAGGCCAGCCAGTCGGCCGGCCGGGCCAGCTCCCAGTCGGGGAAGCGCAGCTCCAGTTCCAGCGTGCGCGGCTTGGTATCGGCTCCGCTGACGGTCGCCTTCAGCTCCACCTTGGCGTCGTTCAGGTCACCCGATTCGGCGTCCGCCTCCAGTTCCAGCAGCACCTCGTACAGCCCCTGCACGTCGACGCGGCTGGCCGGTTTGGCGCCCGGCATAGGCTTGGCGAAGCTGAACACCTGCTGGCCCAACTCGCACTGCGCGTAGTACACCACGTCGCAGGCGCACTGCTTGCAGAACACCCAGGCGTTGCGCACCGGCCCCAGACCGATCAACAGGCGGCGGAAGTCGTCCGGCGTGACCGGGTTGACGGTCAGGATTTGCCGCGCCGTGAAGAAGGACTGCAAGGGATACGGCTGCGCCGGATCGGCCGGCGGCGTGGCCGGCATCAGGATATCCTTGATGTCCCAGCCGTTGCGGTAGGCCAGCTCGGTGAGCATGAAGCACAGCTGTTCGAGGATGGTGATGCCCGGATCGTGGGCGTTGTAGTCGGTCCAAACGGCGCTCGACATCTGCTCGATGAAGCCGACGCCTTCGCGGCGCAGGCCGAAGAAGTCGGCCGCCGGCGTCAGCACCGGCTGGGCCGGAATGGTGATGGAATCGGCGCTCATGATGCCTCGCAGGGGCAGTGTTCGGCGGCGCCCGCCAGTGCCAGCGGATGCAGCACCTCAATGGCGTGGCGCACGGCCGGCACCGACACCAGGATGGAGACCGCCAGCGAGCCGCCGACCATGGCCAGGTCGACCGTGCCGGCCACCCCGTCAATGTCGTGGAACAGCTTGAAGTCGCTGACATAGTCGACGTAGGGCCGCTCCTCGACGAAATTGATCAGCACCGATTTGTAGACCTTGCCGCCGAACGAGGGGGCGGCGCCGCCCGGGAAGGCCCACGGCGACAGGAAGCGGGTGATCTCCTCGCGCAGCTGCTTGACGTAGAAAGTCTCGTCGAAACCGTCGCGCAGACCTACCTTGAAGTCCAGGCGGACCTCCTCGAACTTCGGATTGCGCACGTGCAGGCGGACGAAACAGCCGCTGCGCTGACGCAGGAAGGCGTCCACTTGCTGCAGCAGGTCCAGGCTGGTGAACGGCCGCAAGGGGTCGCGCAGGTTCTGAAATTGCTGGTTCGGTACCGTGACGATGGTGACGTGACCGGGCGCCAGCTCGCGGTAGATGCCGCCCGGACCCGGCGCCGGCTCGTACTGCGTGTGGTTCAGGCACTTGACCTTGTAAATTTGCGGGAAGGCCTCCAGCACCAGGTGCTCGTAGTCCCACAGCGCGATGGCGCGGTCCTTGTGGCGCAGACGCTCGCTGACGCGCGTGTAAAAATCCCCGGCCGCCTCGGCGCCGCGTCCGCCGAAGCTGGCGAAGGGTTGGCTGAGCTGCTTGACGGCGGCGTCCGGCACGGCCAGCTTGGTGACCACGCCGGCCGGCAGCACCGTCGCGGCGAAGGCCGGATCGTTGCCCTGGTCGGCGAACTGCGCCTCCAGCGCCTGCGCCGCCACCATCAGCAGCCGGCAGACGGCGTCCACCTTGCTCGCCACGGCCAAACGTATCCAATGCATGCCGGGCGCCAGCAAGATGTTGTCGGCGTTGGCGTCGCGCGGCACGCTCAACGTGACGATGCCGGAGGCGAGCAGCCCGGCGGTGCCGTCGCCCACCTCGTTGCCGGCGAAGGCCACCCACTCGTTGCGGCGCAGGTAGCTCCACTGGATATGCTGCGGCGGCTTGGGCGTCTGCGGATCGGCGGTGCCGGCCACCACCTGCATCAGCAGCGCCAGGTTCTGCGGCGGTTTCAGGCCGGCCACGCCAATGTAGAACTCGCCACCGCTCTCGACACCCGAGTCGACGCTGTGGAAGGCGAACTGCGGCAGCAAGCAGACCTTGTGCGCGCTATTCAACAGCGGATGCTGCTCGGCCTGGCCGAACGGCGCGATATGGAAGAAGCGGGCCTGGCGCAACTTGAAGGCGGCTGCGTCGGCGCTGTCGAGGGTGATGGTCTGGCTGGCCGTGTAGTCCATCGTCAGCGCGGCCATCACCGGCGCCACCGGCTGGGGCGTTGGTTGCGTCGTCGTTTTACCGTGCAAAAAATCGATCAATGCCGTTTGATAGGCGGCCTGGCCCAGGTCGGCGTTCAGGCGCAGGCGCAGATATCCCTGGCGCGAGTCGTTGCCGTAGAACTCGGGCGGCGACAGGTCGGGCGCCTCGCGCAGCGTCAGGTTCAGGCCGGCAGTCAGGGGCAGCGACTCGACGCCGATGGAGATTCCCGACATCAAGGCCAGCTGCCATTGTCCGGCGACCAGATAGTCGACGCTGGCGGTCGGCGTGGCGCTAGTTGGATACACCACCGCTTTGGATTGCCAGTCGATCCGCACTGTGGCCGCGTCCAATTTTTTCTGGAACAGCTCGCGCGCGCCAATCACCAGCTTGCTGTTGACGGCGGGCAGAGCACCAAACGGCTGGAAGGGTTTGGAGGTGTCGACCGGGCCGAAGTCGTTCGACACGCTGAGCGTCTTCACGCCGACCACGTCGACCGTCAGCGCGCACTGGCGCAACAGCACGTCCTGCAGCCGGGCGTAGGGATAGTCGGCGTCGGGCCGCTGGCGCAGCAGCACCTGCAGCACCGGCAGCTGGACGCCGAAGCGCGCGCCGTGCACCTTCTCTTGATAAGCGACGATGGCCGGGTCGGCGCCGTTCAGGTGCAGGCTCAGATGCAGCACGCCGGCCTCCATCCGCCAGTGGTCGGGCGCCTTCTCCAGCCAGCCTGCGGCGGTGCTGAGCAGGCAGACCGCGTCTGCCGCCAAGTCGCCGGACGGCCCCGGCCCCGCCAGCGTCAGGCGCAGGTCGATGCTGCGCTCGCCCTCGGCCAGCAGCAGGTAATGCGAGGCGACGGCGAAACCCAGCGTGGCGTTGGGCATGCGGATCTGCGCCAGCGCGCCATCGGCGAAGATCTTGTTGTGGAAGGGATGCCAGGACGGCTGCTCCGGCGTCAACGGCGCGCCCAGGCCGTCGCTGGAATTGGCCACCGGCGAGGCGTACAGGCGGCCGGCGTCATGCCCGCCAGCGCCGGCCACCGGCTCGGCGTCGTGCCGGTAGACGGTTTGCAGCGACGCCACGCTGGCCTGGTTGAGCACCGTGTCGCGGCTCAGCGCGAAAAAGGCGTCCTTGCCCTTGGCGTCCTTGCCGGCCTTGACCAGCGTACCCTCGGCCAGCAAATGGGCCGGCACCACCTTGGCCAGCTCGCCCAGCAGGTGTACATGGCCGGGCTGGGCGCCCTTCTCTTTCAGGCGCAGCACCTCGCGGTAGTAGAAGTCCAGATGGCGCGCGGTCAGCGTGTTCGACTCGGCGCGCACGCGCTCGAACAGGCGTAGGAAGGCGAGGAACAAGCCGTAGTGCGGCTCGTGGCTGTCGCGCGCGGTGAAGCTGGCCTCCAGCGCCTCGGCCGCCGTGCCCACCGTGCGGGCGTAGACCTTGAGGAAGCGCTCGAAGATCGAGGTGAACAGGTTGTGCGTGGCGATGTGGTTGACGCGGCTGAACAAGGTGGTGCCGCTGCCGTAGACGCCGGTGTCCGGATACAGCAGCAGATTGTCCAGGTTGACCAAATACTGCGGCCAGGTGGTGGCGGCGTCGTCGGCGATCCAGTCGGACGACAGCGGCCGGCCGGCCGTCTGCAACGCCTGCGGCAGCGTGTAGGCGGCGCCAAGGATGTCGAAGGCCGGCGCCGCCTCGGTCAGATACGGCCCGGCCGGCGGTGGCGAGGCGGCCAGCAGGCCGTCGCGGTGGTACAGCAGCAGCGACTTCAAGGCCGGCGCCAGCTGGCGGCGGATCAGGTTTTGCAGCTGCGCTTTCAAGGGCAGCTCGCTCGGCAGGCCCAGCGCCAGTTGGTCCAGCTGGGCCGCCAGGGTGGCGGCGCTGCCGAACAATTGGCCCAGGTTCAGGCGCAGGCCGGCCAGGTCGGCGTCGTTGTCGAGCTGGTTGAGGAAGTCGAAGTTGGACTTGATGCCGGCCTTGTAGAAGGCGACGTCCTGTACCGACGCCACCGCCAGTTGCACCGAGACGTCGCTGCTGAAGAAGGGCTGCCAGTCGCCGGCGTCGAGGTTTTTCTCGTTGAAGAAGCGCAGATAGGCCGAGTAGGCGCGGGCGAAGATCATCCGGTGCGCCGGGCCGTGCTGGTCGACCGGCGCGAACTCGGGCGCCAGCGCCGCCAGTTGGCGCTGCGCCTGGCTAAGGCCCTCGCGCACCAGCATGAGCGGATCGGTGTTGTGCGTGCAGTCGTTGAGCGGCATCCGGGCACCCGCGCTATGGCAAGAGGTTCACCGTGGTGGTGAGGTTGATGTCGGTGCCTTCCAGTTTGTAGAACGGGAAGACGAAGTTGAAGCGCGAGTTGGTGGCCTTGACCATGTACACCACCTCGATCAGGATCAGTCCCTCCAGTTCGCGGCTGTCGTCCAGCCGCACCGTCTCGATCTCAATGCGCGGCTCGAAATACAGGATGGCGGTTTGCACCTTGTCGGCCATCAGCGTCTTCAGGCGCGTGTCCAGGCTCTCGAAGACCAGCTCGTCGAGGTTGCAGCCGTACTGCGGCAGCATGGTCCGCTCGCCCAGCGCGGTGGTCAGCAGGATCTCCAGGCTGGAGGCGATGTCGGCCTCGTCCTCCAGCATGTCGACGCCGGCGCGGACGCGGTTGAAGGTGGGCGGAAAGCTCCAGCCACGCCCCAGGTATTCGCGGCGCATGTTCAGCCTCCGATCAACACATTGGGCGCGCCGGGGCCGACCACCGCGCCACCGCCGCCGGTCAGGTCGGCCAGGCGGGCCGCCGGCATGCCGCCGATCAGCACCGTCATCGAACCCTTGACGATGGCGTCGGCGCCGCAGCTGTCGCCCACCCGCGCCGCCGGCAGGCCGCCGATCAGCACCGTCGGCGCCCCCGGCGGAATGATGGGCACCGGCGCGCCAAAGGTGGCCGTGCTGACGATCATGTCGCTTACCCGCGCTGCTGGCAGCATGCTGCCCTCCCGTGTTCGCTCAGTTAATCTGCACCATGCCGCCCTGCACCACCACCGTCGCGCTGCCCTTCACCGTGGTGCTGGCGCCGGACATTTCGGCGCTCGACGTGCCGGCCGCCTTGAAGCCGGCGCTGGCTTTGAGCTCGACGTTGACGCCATCGAGCTTGATATCCTTGGCCGCCTTCAGCACCAGGTCCTTGCTGCTCTCGATCTTGATGCCGCTGTCGTCGAGCGTGATCTTGTTGCCGTTCTGGTCCTCCAGCACGATGCCCTTGGCGTCCTCCGACAGGGTGATGCGATTGCCGGCCGGCGTCTCCAGCAGCGCGCTCTTCTTGTCGTCGTCGAACAGCAGGCGCAGCTTGGCGCGGCTGACGTAACCCTTCTTGTCGTTCTTGTCGGCGATCGGCTCGGGCGCCGCCTTGGCGCTGCTGTGGCACATGCCCAGCACCACCGGGTGGCGCGGATCGCTGTCGAGAAAACCCACCACCACCTCGTCGCCCACCTCGGGACGGAAGAAGGTGCCGCGCTCCTTGCCGGCGTCCAGACAGGCGATGCGGCTCCACACGCCGTCGGTCGAATTGTCGGCGAACGGCAGCCGCACGGCGATGCGCTCCTCGTGCGCCGGATCGCCCTCCAGCGCGCTGACCACGCCGATCTGCAAGCCGCTGACGGCGGGCAGCAGGCCGGACGCCGGCAAGGGCCGCAGATTGGCCGCCGCCGCGAACTGCTGCGACGCCAGGCCGAACTGCACGTCGGTCTCCCAATTGCCGCCGACCACACTGTGGCGCACGCCGGAGACATACAGCTTGCCCTCGAAGCGCCGGCCGACGCCCTTCAACTCCATCACATCGCCCGGCTTGACGGCCGCCAGCCCCTGGCAGCGGGCGCGCCCGCGCACCTTGGCCAGACGCTCGCGCTGCAGCTGGGCGTCGGCCCAGGCTTGCAGCTCGCCCTGCCCCAGCTGGCCGCCGTGGCGCAGCAGCAGCGCGCTGCCGGCCGCCACCTTGGCCAGATCGGCCGCCTGCAGATTGCCGCTGGAGCCGGCCTGGCCCTCGCTGGCTTCGGCCACCAGCAGCTTCTGGTCGGCCGCGCTCCAACTGCTGGCGTGCACCGCCTTGCTCTGGCTGCGCGCGTCGATCTCCGCATCCAACTCGATCAGGCTGGCGCCGAAGGCCACGCTGAGCACCGCCGCCGCGCCGGTGGCCGGCTTCATCACCTTGACCTTGCCGTCGTCGACCAGCACCACCATGCCGTTGGCTTCGGCCCGGCACAGCACGAAGTCCCAGTCGGTGGCTTGGTACTGCACCAGCTCCTCCAACGCCGCGCCGGTCGACGCGACGTCGTGCTGCAAACCATGCGCGCCGACCAGTTGTTCGATGATTTCGCTGTCGGTCTTGGCCTGGAAGTGGCGGGTGGCCGGCTCGGTGCTCATCTTCACCGCCGTGTCGCGGCAGTCGATCAGCAACTGGCTGGAGTTCTTGCGCACGCGCAGGCTGTGCTTGACGATCACGCCCTTGAACACGGTCTCGCTCTTGGCCTGGTAGCCCAGCTTGATCTCGATCTGTTTGCCGGGGATGAACTGATCGGCCTCGCTGGCTTGGAAGGTGGACTGCGCAGCATCACCGTCGCGCAGCTCGATCGTCGCCGTCGGAATGCGGTTCAATTCGCGCCCAACGTCCAGCGCCAAAACATGGAACTGGCCCGACACGTCCTTGCCCTCGACCAGCAGGGCGAAGGTGCAAACGTCGGCCGAGATGCTGCCCGGCGTGCTGGCGCCGTCGTTCATGGCGTGGTCCCGCTCTTGCGCAGCGGCGGGAACAGCAGCTGCTGGCCCGGCACCAGCGCGCGGAAGTCGGCCAGGCCGTTGACGCGCGCCACGTCGAGGTAGTGGCGCGGATCGCCATACACGGCGAAGCACATCAGCGGCAGCTTGTCGCCGCCGCGCACGGTGCGAATGTGGGTCAGGTCGGGCGAGTGGCGGTCTTCCTTGGCGATGCGCTTTTGCTCCTCGATGCTGCCCTTGAACTTGGCGCGCGCCACGGCGCGGATCGGCTGGCCGTCCGGGTTGAACAGCTTGTAGGTGATGCCCAGCTCGATGGCGCGGCCCTTGAAGATCAGGTTGCCCCAGATGAGTTTGAGGTGGAAGGGCTCGTGCGAGTCCGGCCGGTACTCGGTGAGCAGCTTGCGGAAGGCGTCGACCTGGTCGAACACGCCGTCCTTGCTCGGCTTGCCGTCGATGATGCCGGTGCTGTCGAACAGGAACTCGAAGCTGAGCTCCTCCGGCATGGTGTAGGCGAACTTCTGCTGCGCCCCGCTGCTGCCCTGGCCCTGGCCCTCGGCCGTTTTGACCTTGTATTCGAGGGTGTAGGTCTCCGGATTGATCAGCGCTTCGAAGCGGCCCTTGGCGTCGAGCTTGCCGCCGCTCTCGGCCGCGCCGGCCGTGTCGAAGGCCAGGATCAGCATCTTTTCGAGTTTGCCCTGGGTGGCCATCAACGCTCCATTTTGTTGTGCAGGATGCGCAGCACCTGCTCGACGCAAGCGGCCACCAAGGCCTGCTGCGCCTGTTCGCCGGCACCGTCCGCCGCGCCCGGCGGCTGGCTGGCCGCGCCGCCGCCGGCATCGGCCGCGCCGCCGGCGCTGACGGCGACCTTGATGTGCAGCTCCCTGATCTCTATCGGCATCTCGCTCTTCCCCGGCGCCGCGCGCCATCCATTGCGTCCCGCCGCGCCGCCGCTACTGGATGGTGAAGTAGCGGTAGGACAGCTCCATACTCTCGATGACCACCGTGTTCTCGCCCGAATTGAGGTCGCTGATCGACCACTTCTTCGGGATCGCCTGCGCGATCTTCCAGGTGCGCAGCGGCTCGCCGTCCGCGTTCATCAGGATCACGTTGACGTCGGTCGGCGCGAACTGGCGCTCGCGGAAGGCGTCGAAGAACCAGGCGATCACCGCCGAATCGGTCAGCATGCCGCGCTTGAGCACCAGGTCGGCGTACTTGGTGCGCACCGGCAGCTTGTGGGTGAAGCGGTTTTCGCCGCCCTCCTTGAACTCCTCCATGTCGTATTCGACGGACAGCCCGGACACGGTCTGGAAACGCGCGTCGTTCTTGTCCTTGCTGACGCCGAATTCGACCTTGTAGTAGAAGCTCCACGGCGGGTAGTAGTCGTTCATCGCGGCCGCCGGCTCAGATCTTCATCAGCTTCAGACCCTCGTGGGCGATCTCCAGGCTCTCGATGGCGGTCTCGTTGGCGTCCGACTTGAGGTCCGGCGCGGTGATCTTGACCGGGAAGCAGCGCGTCGCCGACCATGCCGCCACCGGCAGATGCTTCTCGTTGAGCAGGCGGATGGTGACGTCGCGGCGGCCCTCGGAGCGTTCGTTGGCGACGTCGTCGAGCCACTTGTTGTAGTCGAAGTCGTTCTCGAACTTGCCGCGCTTGAGCGTGATGTTGGCGTTCTTGACCATACCCGGCATGGCGATCTTGTTGAAGTCCTTGCTGTCGCTGTGGCGGTACTCGATCTTTTCGCGCTCCATCACCAGGCCGGTGACCTCGGTGAAGCTGATCTTGGCGCCGCCCCAGTCGACCTGGAAGTGGAAGCGCGGGATGGGATAGTCTTGTGCCATGACCTACTCCTTGTCGTAAGGTGGAAAAACGCCCCGGCTCAGGCCTGCGCCAGTTTGTGCGAGAAGCGCAGGATGATGAATTCGGCCGGCCGCACCGCCGCCAGGCCGACCTCGACGATCATGCGGCCCTCCAAAAGATCCTGCGCCGTCATGGTCTTGCCCAGGCCGACCGAAACGAAGAAGGCCTGGTCCGGCTTGGCGCCCTGCAGCGCGCCCTGGCGCCACTGCACGGTGAGGAAGTTCTCGATCATGGCCTGCACCTTGACCCAGGTGTTGGCGTCGTTCGGCTCGAAGACGAAGCCGCCGCAGGCCTTGTTGACCGACTCCTCGATGAAGATGAACAGGCGCCGCACGTTCACGTAGCGCCACTCGGCGTCGTTGCCGGCCAAGGTGCGCGCGCCCCACACCAGGGTGCCCTTGCCGGTGAAGGGGCGGATCGCGTTGACCGACTTGCCGGCCACCGCGTCGTCGTTGATGGTCTCCTGGTCGCGGTTGGTGAACTCGATGCTGGGCTTGACCACCGCCGCCACGCTGACGTTGGCCGGCGCCTTCCAGACGCCGCGGTCGGCGTCGACGGCGGCGTAGATGCCGGCCATGGTGGAGCTGGGCGGCAGCGTGCACGGCAGGTCGCGGATGGCCGCCTTGGCGCTCTCGTAGATCAGGCTGTTGCCGGTGGCCAGGGTGTTGAGCATGGCGCCGCCCGGCACGCCGGCGATGAAGTAACTGACCGCCGTGGTGGTCTCGTCGACGACGAAGTCGAGTATCGTGTCCAGGTTGGGCGCGTAGGCGGCGCCGTATTTGAGGTTGTTGATGCCGATGCCGCTGTTGCGGAAGGTGTTGACGATGGTCAGGATGTTGGCCGTCGGGTCGCCCGGCGACAAGGCGTCGCCGTGCACGTCCATGATGACGAAACGGTCCTTGAGCAGGTTGCACTGGGCCAGGGCGGCCTCTTCGATCGCCTTGAAATCGGCGATGCTCAGCGCCTGCGCCTCGGGGACGACGATCAGGGTCGGCTCGTCGGCCTTTTCCAGCGCGGCCAGGCCGGCCTCCAGGTCGCTCAGCAGCAGCGCCGACGGCGATTTGTACAGGCCCACCGAGACGATGTAGCAGGGGCCGCCGCCGTTGGCGAAGAACATCTGCACGGCGTAGAACATGATGTGCTTGGAACGGTCGGCCGGCGCCAGCGTGGCGCTGAACTTCTGCCCGATCACGCTGCCGGTGGCGTCCTTGACCTCGGCGCCGGCCACCTTCATCGCCGTCTCCGGCTGCGGCCGGCCGAAGTGTTGCTCGTACTCGACCATCGAGGTGATGCGGAATGGCTTGTTGACGGGCACGTCGATCGAGGTTTCGGTGTAGCCGATGAAGGCCGGGATCGCCGTATCCACCGCCGAGATGATGGGCGGGAATTTGGGGATTTCCTCGATGTACACGCCGGGAGTCTTGTAGACCTGTGCCATTTCTTCACCTCTTTCAGAAAGGAATAGGGCTTATCGGATGAACGTTGGACTGGGTTTCGACGATAAGTTTTGTTTCGCTCTGCGGCGCCTGGAATTTCAAATCCAGCATGCGCATCAAATACAGCACGAAGGGGTACTGCTTGCCGCCCAGCGTGCCCCACATATGGTTCACCTCCTCCATGGCCGGCGAATACAGATCGAATATCAATTTGAATTGAGCAAGGCGGTCGAGCGGATTGATCGGCGCATTAGTGGTGATCGAGGCGGGTGCCACGCTGGTTTCGGTGAAAGTATTGTTCAATTGGAAAAAGCGTATGGCGCGCGACAACATCAGCGTCGCTCCGGTATAACTGGTGTGGGTGGCGACGATCAAAATTTGGAAATTCAGAAATACCGGAGGATTCTCATACAAGGCTTTTCCATTAATCTCGTCACGGGTGAAATTGGGTAGATTTTTCAGCGATTTCTCTTCCCTGATATTGACGAACTGCATATTCAACACTTCGCGCGACACTCCGCTACCACTGGCGCTGGCCTTGAAGCCTTCGGCGATATTGCCCAACTCGACCATCGGCGTGGCGACCGGACCATATTCCAATAAATGCCGATTCAGCTCATTGACGATAATGGTCAGGGCGTGCGGTATCATTGCGTTCCCTATTGGAAGCAGTATATATTCTGTGACAATATTTCTTTTTTGTCGCCATAGCGGGAGATACAGCCCCCCAGTCGGAGTAGCAAACTCGGCTATTGCTGATGCAATGAAGTTACATCGCAAATATTATCCAGTCAAGAAAAAATATGCTGCCAATCACGATCTAATCAATATTGGCAACAGTATATTTCCATCAAGAAATCGAAGAAATATTCCAATCACAAATGATACTTTCTTTAATAGAAAATCAATTGCGAATTGGAATAAGTTAGTTTGGAATTAAATATTACTGAGGATGAATTTACATTGTGAATCAAGCAGCAGCGCTAGACAGCATGCGGCGTATAGGTTCCCGCCTACGCGGCGGTCCGCCGATGCGGAACGACAATTTGGTGGTTTTTCGAGGTGCCCTTATGGCTTATGCAATAGATCGGTCAGGCTCAGGACCCGGCTCTTGCTTTCGGTGTTCACGGTAGACGAAGGTGCCATGTTGACAGAAATGAAGCGGCCATCCTGGTCGGCGAAGCTGTACTCGCCCGACGTCACTTGACCCGGATTGGTCAACAACTTGCCGAAGAACACGGTGCGCGGCGCGGTACGGTAGTCGGTGCCGGTACCCGAGACAAAGACGGACTCCTTCAACGCCGTGGCCACAATAGTGTTGTCCGATGACCAGCCACCACGGAAGTTGATGCCGTTTTGAACCTGTTCGAAGCGTGGGGAAATAATATAGTTGAACTTGAAGAAGGAAGTGTCGATGCCGTTGACCAGGCCTTCGAAGCCGATGTTGTAAAACTTGTTGCCATTATAAGGATCGGTTTGTTGCGCCCCCTTCACGGCCAACAAGCCCGTTTCACCGGCGATGCGTCCACCGGTAATGGTATTCTCGTTGACCCAGTTGGTACCGGTATCGTCGGTGGTCAGCAGAATACCGACGGCATTCTGGTACAGATAACCGAATTGAACTTTGTTATATTGCGAGCCATTTGCTTTACCGTCGGTCATCGAACCTTTCAGCACGATACCATTTTTGAAACCGCTGACGAATTGGGCGACAACGTTGGCTCCGCCGCCATTATCCAGGGTGATACCGGAGCCGAGCAGACTGGCGTAATTCGGGTTGTCGCTATACCAAGGCACGCCGACCACACCCTCCAGGTAGACGCATAGGTTTATACACATCTCGACAGCTGGCGAATTTTGCCTGACCGACAATGGAGCGGGCGATAGATCCGTCTACATTCAAGCACTTACGAAAGTAG
>NZ_JAEMNU010000088.1 GCF_016461825.1 Rugamonas violacea
TGGTCGGCGCGCCGCCGGCCGCCGCCCTGGCGCCCTTCACCGCCCTGCCGACGGCGCAGGCGGCGCGGGCGGCACGCGGCACGCCGCTGGCACCCGGTGCGCTGGCGGCGGTGCCGGCGCCGTCCGGCCTGGACTACACCGTCTACCTCGGCAACCTGCACAGCCAAAGCAACCACAGCGACGGCGGCGGCGCGCTGGACCGTTGCGTCGGCGCCCAGGAGCCGCAAAGCACGCCCTTCGGCCCGCGCGACGCCTACGATTTCGCGCGCCGGCACGGCCTCGACTTCCTGATGACCTCCGAGCACAACCACATGTACGATGGCGCCGACGGCAGCAACGCCAACGCCGAGCCGCTCGCCGCGCGCGGCCTGTACCAGGGCGGCCTGGCCGACGCGGCGCGCTACACCGCCGAGCATCCGGAATTCCTCGCCATCTACGGCATGGAATGGGGCGTCATCAGCAAGGGCGGCCATTTGAACATCTTCAATAGCGAGCAACTGCTCGGTTGGGAGCGCAACCGCGCCGGCCAACTACTGGCCGACACCTTCACCGCCAAGGGCGACTACCCCGCCTTGTACAGCCTGATGCGCGAACACGGCTGGCTCGGCCAGTTCAACCACCCGCAGGACGGCCAATTCCGCGCCGCCGGCCGGCCGCTCGGCTACACCGAGGACGGCGACGCCGCCATGGTGCTGTGCGAGGTGTTGAACAGCAACGCCTTTTCGGCCGTGGTCGACGAGTCCGAAGCGCGCCACAGCAACTACGAAAAATCGTGCAATGCCGCGCTGGAGGCCGGCTTCCACCTGGCCTTCAGCAGCGACCAGGACAACCATTGCGCCAACTGGGGCGCCGCATACAGCAACCGCACCGGCGTGCTGATTGCCAACGGCACGGCGCTGTCGTCGGCCAGCCTGCTCGACGCGCTGCGCGCCCGCCGCGTCTTCGCGACGATGGACAAGCAGTCGCAGCTGGTCTTGCTGGCCAACGGACACCTGATGGGCGAACGCTTCGACAACAGCGGCGCGCTGACCCTGTCCGTGCGCTACGCCAACAGCGCGGGACGCGGCGCGGCCGCCGTCAGCGTGTTCGAGGGTGTGCCGGGCCGCAACGGCAGCGTCTCCGTGCTCGGCAGCGCCGCCGACAGCACCATCACACCCACGCCCGGCCGCCATTTCTACTACGCCAAGGTGACCCAGGACGACGGCCGCAGCCTGTGGTCGGCGCCGGTCTGGGTCGAGCAGCTAAGCCCGTAAGACCACCCACAGGCAGAGGACCGGGGTCGGCCTCCCCGCCTTGGCGCGCGGGGTCCGAGCCCATGGTCACGCCTGTGGCTTGCCTTCACTTGGCGGCATGTCGCGTCGGACTCCGGCCCCGGTCGCGCCACCCTCAGGGTTGGGCCGGCGCCGGCAGGCGCTTGAAGTGCAGTGTGAACTCGGTGCGCCACTCGCCGTTGCGCAGTATCTCGTTGCGCGCCTCGTAGCCGTCCTCGCCCTGCCATGGCGGCGGCGCCCAGCAAGACCAGGCAAGGGGCACGGGAAAGCGATCTCATCGGTAACTCCTCGGGGCGTGGCGAAGCGCCCAGTCTAAGGCCGCCGGCGCGGCCGCGCAATCGCCGCCGCGCCGCCGCGGCAGGCCGAGCCGCCCGCCGCGCCCGGCTAGCCGGCCGCCGCGCTCGGCCGCGCCGCGATGCGCTCGCGCCACGCCTGCAGATGCGCCATGCCCTCGGCGCCGGGACGGAACTTCATCAGGCCACGGGCGAACTCCAGCGCGCAGAAGGCGGTGATGTCGGCGACGGTGAAGCGGGCGCCGGCGACGTACTCCTGGCGCGCCAAGGTCTGGTCCAACCAGCGCGCCGTCTCGCGCATCTTGTCGGCCTGGCTGTTGCCGAACTCGACGAACTGCGGCTGCTCCAGCGGCGCCAGCCCCGGATGGGCGTGGCGTATCCAGTTGGCCGCGCCCAGCAACAGATGCAGCTCGACGCGGCGGTCGGCCATCTCGATGAAGGCGCGCTCCTCGTAGCCCTCGCCCATCAGGTTCGGCTCCGGCGCATAGCCCTCCAGCCAGGTGCAGATGGCGCGCGTCTCGCACAGCACGCGGCCGTCGTCGAGCTCCAGCGCCGGCACGCGCGCCAGCGGGTTCTTGGCCAGAAAATCGGGCCGTTTGTGCTCGCCCTGCATGATGTCGACCTGCACCGGTTCGACGCCTTCGATGCCCTTCTCGGCGATGAACATGGCGACCCGGCGCGGATTCGGCGCGCGGGCGGTGGTGTAGAGCTTCATATCAGACTCCCGCCTGGGTGGACTGGCCGGTCTCCAACATCTTGCGCGCCTCGGCGGCGAACTGTTGGGCTTTCTCGTCGCTGGCGTTGCGGTCCAGCTGGGACGGCGGCAGCAGGATGCCGCGCTGCACCGCCGGCCGCGCCGCGATGGCGTCGACCCAGCGTTGCAGGTTGGGCAGGCCGTCCAGGTTGACACCCGACCAGTTGTGCGTGCGCACCCAGGCCCAGTTGGCGATGTCGGCGATCGAATAGTCGCCGGCCAGGAACTCGTGGTCCTGCAGCCGGCCGTCGAGCACGCGGAACAGGCGCTTGCTCTCGCCCTGGTAACGGTCGATGGCGCCCTGCAGCTTTTCCGGGAAGTAGCGGAAGAACACATTCGCCTGGCCCATCATCGGGCCGATACCGCCCATCTGGAACATCAACCACTGCAGCACCTGCGAGCGGCCCTTGGCGTCGGCCGGCATCAGCTGGCCGGTCTTCTCGGCCAGGTAGATCAGGATGGCGCCCGATTCGAACACGGCGAAATTGTCGACGGCGCGGTCGACGATGGCCGGAATGCGGCCGTTCGGATTGAGCGCCAGGAACCATGGCTCCTTCTGCTCGTTCTTCGACAACTCCAACGCGTGCAAGGTGTAAGGCAGCGCCAACTCCTCCAGCGCGATGGAAATCTTGTGGCCGTTCGGCGTGGCCGCAGTGTACAAATCGATCATAGGTCTGCCTTTCGTTGTTTTTCGGGCGCCTTGCGGTGCGACATGGCGGCAAAGGCGCCGGCGGACTTCGATCATAGTCGCATTTTGCGCCGCTTGCTTGGGCAAGGAAGATTGCTCGGTTGACAAGGCGCGCGACTACCCTTAGATTGCTACACGCAAGGCACCGGACACCACCGGCGTCGGCCCGGTAGCACGCACCACCGTTCCAACCACCGTCACCACACACCTCTACAAGAAGGCACTGCATGCAACGCAAACTGATCTCGGCCGCCGTCCTGGCGCTCGTCGGCCTGAGCGCCATCCCCACCCACGTCGGCGCCGCCGCCAAGCCGGCCGGCGCCAAGGCCATGGCCGGCCGAGGCCAGACCACCACCCAATTGCCACGCAACGCGGTGCCCAGCCACTACGCCGTCTCGCTGACGCCGAACGCCGCCGCCGCCACCTTCGACGCCAGCGTCACCATCGCGCTGGAACTCAAAGAACGCGGCGACACGCTGACCCTGAACGCGGCCGACCTGGCCTTCAGCAGCGCCGCCATCAGCGCCGGCCCCGGCCAACCGCTGCTGCAGGCCGCCGCCATCAGCGTCGACGAGAAGAACGAGACGGCCAGTTTCCGCTTCGCCCAGGCGCTGGCGCCGGGCAAGTACCAGCTCAAACTGGTCTACAGCGGCAAGATCGGCAGCCAGACCAGCGGCATGTTCTCGCTCGACTACGACAGCGCCCAAGGCAAGCAGCGCGCCCTCTACACCCAGTTTGAAAACTCCGACGCGCGCCGCGTCATCCCCTCGTGGGACGAGCCCAACTACAAGGCCACCTTCGCGCTGGAGGCCGTCGTGCCGCGGCAGTTGATGGCGCTGTCGAACATGCCGATCGCCACCAGCACCGAGCTGGGCGACGGCCGCAAGCGCGTGCAGTTCGCCACCACGCCGAAGATGTCGACCTACCTGTTGTTCTTCGGCCTGGGCGACTTCGAACGCGCCACGGCCGTCGAAGATGGCGTCGAGCTCGGCGTGGTGACCAAGCGCGGCGCGCTGGCCCAGGCCCAGTTCGCGCTCGACTCCTCGCGCGCCGTGCTGCGCGAGTACAACGACTACTTCGGCGTCAAATATCCGCTGCCCAAGCTCGACAACATCGCCGCCCCCGGCCGCAGCCCCTTCTTCGGCGCGATGGAAAACTGGGGCGCCGTGTTCACCTTCGAACACGTGATGCTGCTCGACCCGAGCATCTCCACCCAAGGCGACAAGCAGGCCTCCTTCCTGGTGGCGGCCCACGAGATGGCCCACCAGTGGTTCGGCGACCTGGTCACCATGCGCTGGTGGGACGACCTCTGGCTCAACGAAGGCTTCGCCTCGTGGATGGAGAACCGCACCATGAGCCGCCTGCACCCGGAATGGAACACCGCGCTGGGCGCCATCGACAGCCGCGAAAGCGCGATGGAGCGCGACGCCCTGGTCACCACCCACCCGGTGGTGCAACACATCGACACGGTCGAACAAGCCAGCCAGGCCTTCGACTCGATCACCTACTCGAAGGGCGAGGCGGTGATCCGCATGCTGGAGAACTACGTCGGCGAGAACGCCTGGCGCGACGGCGTGCGCGCCTACATGAAGGCGCACAGCTACGGCAACACCGTCTCCGACGACCTGTGGCAGCAGGTCGAGAAGGCCGCCCACCTGCCGGTCAGCGCCATCGCCCACGACTTCACGCTGCAACCGGGCGTGCCGCTGATCCGCGTCGCCGACCCCGTCTGCCGCAACGGCAACACCCAATTGAGCTTGACCCAAGGCGAGTTCAGCAAGGATCTGCCCAACAAGAAGCCGCTGTCCTGGCGCGTGCCGGTGGTGGCGCAAACCCTGGGCGGCAAACCGGCGCGCACCGTCGTCAGCGGCGGCAAGGCCAGCCTGAGCGTGCCCGGCTGCGGTCCCGTGCTGGTCAACGCCGGCCAGGCCGGCTACTACCGCACCGTCTACACGCCCAAGGCCTTCGCCGCGCTGGCCGGCGGCTTCGCCCAGTTGGCGCCGATCGACCAACTGGGCCTGATGGCCGACAGCTGGTCGCTCGGCATGGCCGGCCTGCAACCGGCCTCCAACTTCCTCGACCTGGCCAAGGCCACCTCGCTGGCGGCCGATCCGCAAGTGTGGGGCAAGATCGTCGGCGTGTTCCACGGCCTGAACCGCTCGTATGAAGCCATGCCGGAACGCCGCCAGCGCTTCGCCAAGTTCGCCATCGACCGCCTGACGCCGCTGCTGGCCCACATCGGCTGGGAAGCCAAGGCCGGCGAGGCCACCTCGGTCATCAACCTGCGCGAGGAACTGATCGAAACCCTGGGCGACCTGGGCGACCCGGTCGTCATCGCCGAAGCGCGCCGCCGCTACGCCGACCAGAGCGCCCTGCCGACCGCGCTGCGCCGCACCGTGCTGAGCGTGGTCGCGCGCCACGCCGACGCCGCCACCTGGGACGCGCTGCACGCCGCCGCCCTGGCCGAGAAGACGCCGCTGGTCAAGACCGAGCTGTACAACAAACTGGCCGCCGCCGAAGACCCGGCGCTGGCCCAGCGCGCGCTGCAACTGGCCATCAGCGCCGAACCCGACGCCACCACCGGGCCGGGCATGATCAGCCGCGTCGCCAGCCTGCACCCGAATCTGGCGTTCGACTTCGCGCAGGCCAACCAGGCCGAGCTGAACAAGCGGGTTGAAGTCAACTCGCGCAGCCGCTACTTCCCCGGCCTGGGCAAGAGCTCGGCCGACCCGGAGATGATCGTCAAGCTCAATGCCTATGCCGACGCCAACCTGAGCGCCAGTGCGCGCGGCGACACCAAGAGCGCGATCGCCAGCATCCAGTACCGCATCAAGGTGCGCAACGAGCGCCTGCCGGAAATCGACGCCTGGCTGGCCACCCAACCGCACTAAGGCACCTCTAAAACCCCGTCGTTCCCGCGTAGGCGGGAACCCATACGCCCTATCCTGTCTAGCGCAGCATGGATTCACGCCTACGCGGCGGTCCGCCGATGCGGAACGACGAATTCAGCTTATTCGATGCACCTCTAAGCCATAGGTTTATACACATCTTTTTTCGCCAATAAAATCAAACACTTACAAAGCACCAGCTGTTGCAGAAACAGCAATCCCGGAGTGCCTGCCCGATGGATTTCCCGTCAACGCACAACGACTTTGCTCAATTTTTAAGCAAAAACACTCAAAAAGTGCGGTTCTTGCGGGCCAGTGCGACGGTCAGAAAAAGATGTGTGTAAACCTATGCCTCTAAGCCGGCCTACTCAATATTGGCGCATCAAATCGATTCCCCATGATTTGATGCGCCAACAACACAAACCATACGAAAGAAAATATGAGTGTACTCAACGAATTGTCACCGAACCTGATCCCAATAGTCGCCCTTCTCATTCCGATCGTTGGAATAATAGCCGGGGTCGCATTGAAAATTACGCGACTGAATTTGCTGCACGAAACCGTGCGCCAATTGGGCGCGAGCGGGCAAGCAATTCCTCCTGAACTCCTCAGCATGATAATTGATCGAAAATAATCGTCGCGGCGGTTTGGTCGTTCGGATGCAGTATGGATGGCAAATTTCAGGCTCAATGCCGTTCCGTGTGGAATTTGACATCAGGTAACATGTCGGCTACCGCCATTTTTTGAGTTCACGAGTCCCTGATGAGTATTGCCGTC
>NZ_JAEMNU010000089.1 GCF_016461825.1 Rugamonas violacea
TCGCCGTCCATGCTTGCTCCCGTTTAAATTGAAAGGGCAAGCATGGCGAAATCAGGGCCAGGCCACAAGATTGTGGTTCATGGATCGCTTACGTTTGAGCGTCCCGTCAGTTGCAGTTATTGTCGGTCGAGAAAGTCGTCGAATACTGGTCCGGCCAATTTGAAATGCAGGTTGCTACAGCTAGGGCAATCGCGCACCATCCAACGGAGCGGCAATGCAATAAGCAGGTTTAGCGCGCTAAATTTCGCTACGCGGCGCAAGCATCAACTCGCATCCTCATCGGCAAAACACAAAAGACCAGCATCGAGCATAAAATTCTTGTTTCATGCAAAGATATGCAATATCATGCATGAAGTAGCCTATTCAAGGAGATAAACATGGCATTTAGAGCAGATGAAGCAGCGCGAGTAGGATTTGAAGAGGTCTTAAGCTATCTTGTTCCCCGCGCAAGAGATGTGGATGAATCTCAGAGAGCATCCAGCAAAGAAAAGTTAATGGACCTTCACGATGAATTGGGGCCAGTGGTTGACGCATACCCTAGTTGGCACCCGTTGGTCAGCCATCACGACGACAGAAATCCAGTAACGATTCCGGGCAACGGTTGCGGATACAAAGGACTCGATCACACAAGATACTTTGCTAACGGCTTCATTACCTGTCCTTATGATGACGGTCAGAGTGTAATTGACTCCGTAACCGCACTTCCATATCATCGCGCTGCACACATCACGGCAGAAAGACTTGACGTAAAGCTATATAACCCCAATACGACACCTATCCTGGTTAGATGCAATTGGGAGAAACCGTTGTCCGCTGATCGAATGGTTCCATTATCCATAGCAATAGCGCTTATCCTGGAGAAAGAGGTGCCATGCTCAGAATGGTCGACAGTCGCTGAAACCTGGGAATCCATGCGCCCTTATTTTTTGGGCCGGCCGCATGGTGCCCGGTCTTCGCTGTTTGTAAGCCAAGAGACAGGACAGACAATAAAGAAAATTTGGGATGCGCTGATCTACACTGGCATGTTCGGTCCAATAAGAGTCTAGAAAGCGCATTTCGTTACGCCCATCACACTGATACAAAACCAAAAATAGTCATCTATCGCAGAGCTACAAGCCGAACAAACGAAAAAATTTAGCGCGCTAAACTCCAGTCGAGACTTTAGCGCGCTAAATTTCCATCTCAATCCTATGAGCGAATTACTCCCAACAATAATCGCCCCGAGCACCATTATGGTATTTGTTGTTGCCGTCATAGGGTTCAATAATTCGCATCACTGAAAAAATTCCCCTTTTTGCGACAAATAGACCTGCCAGCGTAGAACTCACAGCCAAGACAGCAGTCAACACATCGTCCAAGTTGACAGCAGCGACCAGCAACGAAAAATCAAGTTCAATAGCCATAAACCCTCCTATAAAAAATCACCGGACAACCCGATCCACCTGCAACAACAAAAGCAACTCGGTACGACTGTCGTCTCGACTATCTGATCGCATAAAGCTAGGCAAGAACGACAACCCGGACGAGCTGGAACTATTTTTCTCCTGCGTCAGCCCACCCAGCATGATCAGCTCGCCGTCGCCAGCGTTGACCGTCGTAGTCAGCGAGCGCTTGGTCAACGTCGGCGAATTGTTCACACCGGTCTCAGTACGGCGGTAGTTGTCAACAAAGTTGTCGCGTCACTTCATGCAGCCAGCTTCACTAATTCAGGTTCAGCCCGTTCCGGATTGAGCCAAACCTCGTCC
>NZ_JAEMNU010000009.1:0-21658 GCF_016461825.1 Rugamonas violacea
CACGGCGCTGTCGTACCTGCGCGATTACTGGCCGCGCCTGACACGCTACACGGAGCGCGGCGACCTGCCGATCGACAACAACCGCGCCGAGAATGCGATCCGGCCGTTCGTCGTCGGCCGCAAGGCATGGCTGTTCAGCGACACGGTGGCCGGCGCCAACGCCAGCGCCGTCATCTACTCGGTGCTGGAGACGGCCAAGGCGAACGGGGTCGAACCTTACACGTGGCTGCGGCGGGTGCTGCGTGACCTGCCTGCGGCGAAAACCGTGGACCAGGTCGAGGCGCTGCTGCCGTGGAATGTGAAGGATTTGCATACCCCGGATTTAACCAGCATTCTGCCTGGCTGAATAGGTTGGGGTTCGTGGAGCGCTTACCCTACATGCGCAGCAAGATCGACCCGCTTTGAACCTTATGCGTCAACCCACATCTAGCGGCGCCGTGCCGGCGAACTGCTGGTAGCCGCGCGCGCGCAGGGCGCAGGCCGGGCAGGTGCCGCAGCCGTAGCCCCAGTCGTGCAGCGCGCCGCGCTCGCCCAGGTAGCAGGTGTGGGTGTCGGCGCGGATCAGGTCGACCAAAGCCTGGCCGCCCAGCTCGCGCGCCAGCTCCCAGGTTTGCTTCTTGTCGCGCCACATCAGCGGCGTTTCCAGTTTCAGGCGGGTCGCCATGCCCAGGTTGAGCGCCACTTGCAGTGCCTTCATGGTGTCGTCGCGGCAGTCCGGGTAGCCGGAGAAGTCGGTCTCGCACATGCCGCCGACCAGCACCGTCAGGCCGCGCCGGTAGGCCACGGTGGCGGCCACCGTCATGAACAGCAGGTTGCGGCCCGGGACGAAGGTGTTGGGCAGGCCGTTGGCCTGGGTCTCGATGGCGATGTCGTGCGTCATCGCCGTCTCGGAGATGGCCGCGATCAGCGACAGGTCGATCATGTGGTCGGGACCGAGCTTGCGCTGCCACTCCGGCGAGGCGGCGCGCAGCTTGTCGATCACGGTCGGGCGCACGGTCAACTCGACGGCGTGGCGCTGGCCGTAGTCGAAGCCGATGGTCTCGACATGGGCGTAGTGGTGCAGGGCCCAGGCCAGGCAGGTGGTGGAATCTTGTCCACCGCTAAACAGCACCAGTGCGGTATCGCTTGCGAGCATTGCAATCTTTCTTTTCGGCGGCGGCGGGTCGTGGTCCGTTGTGGTCCAGCGATCGCCGGCGCGGCATTATAAGTACGCCATCATTTTGGGCAATCCGGTAACATGCACGCTGCGCTTACCCTCGATGGAGTCTCATGTTTCCGGCATCACCCGCTAAAAAATTGGCAGGATCACGAATTTTGGCACATCTGGCGCCAAATGTAATGTTGCGTCTCGCGCTGGCCGGCCGCGCCCTGCCGTCGGCGCTGACGGCGCCGTCCGTGCTGGCCCTGCCGCTGCTGGTGTTGCCCCTGCTGGCGGCGCCGGCCGGCGCCGCCGAAGACTTCAACTACACGGTGCGGATCGACGCGCCCGGCCCGCTGCAGGAGATGTTGGAGAAGAACCTTGACCTGCTGCGCTTTCGCGGCAACGCCCGCATGGACCGCGAGCAGCTGCAGCGCATGGTGCGCGCCGCGCCGGCCCAGATCCGCACGCTGGTCGCCACCGACGGCTACTACGAACCGGTGGTCGGCGCCCGCCTCGACGGCGACGGCGCCGAGCCGCGCGTGCTGGTGACGGTCGAACCGGGCGAGCCGGTGCGCGTGGCCGAGGTGGCGCTGGTGCTGGAGGGCTTCGCGCCGCCGCCCGACCAGGCCAGCGACAAGGCCTTCGACAGCGCCGCGCTGAAGGCCGGCTGGGGCCTGAAACAGGGCGCGATCTTCCGCCAGGCCGACTGGGAGCAGGCCAAACGCAACCTCCTGCGCCAGGTGGTGCAGACGCGCTACCCGCGCGCCCGCATCGTCGACAGCGCCGCCACCGTCGATCCGGAACAGCACCGCGCCGAGCTGCGCGTGGTGCTCGACAGCGGCCCCGAGCTGCGCTTCGGCGAGCTGCGCGTCGAGGGACTGAAACGCTACCCGGCCAGCATCGTCGCCAACCTGAACCAGATTCACCCGGGCGACTACTACAGCGAGGCGGCGCTGCAGGCCCTCCAGTCGCGCCTGCAGGACACCGGCTACTTCAGCAGCGTCGAGGTGAGCGCCGACATGTCGGCCATCCTCAACGAGCAGCTGGAGGCGGCCGAGACGGGCACGCCGGCCGGCGCGCTGACGCCGATGACGCCGATGGCGCCGCTGCCGCTGCTGGTGCGGGTGACCGAGAACAAGCGCAAGAACGTCAGCGCCGGCCTGGGTTTCTCGACCAACACCGGCAACCGCGCCTCGCTCAGTTACGACGACCTGGCCATCGCCGGCCTCAAACTGAAAAGCGCGCTGACGCTGGAGACCAAGAAGCAGAGCGCGCGCGGCGACCTCTACTTCCCCGTCACGCCCAAGGGCTACAACGACAGCGTCGGCGCCTCCTTCGAGCGCAGCGACATCTCCGGCGAGGTGACCAGCGTGACCACGGTCGGCGCCAAGCGCGCCTGGGGCACGCCGCTGCTCGAACGCAGCGTCGCGCTGGAGTTCCTCAGCGAGCATAAAACCATCAACGACGCCGAGGCCGGCAAGAGCAAGAGCCTGCCGCTGACCTACAGCATCACCGTGCGCCGCCTCGACAACCTGCTGTTCCCCACCAAGGGCTACGCCATCAACGCCCAGCTGGGCGGCGCCCTGCTGCCGCTGCTGACCGACGAAGCCTTCGTGCGCGGCTACGGCCGCGCCGTGCTGTATCAGCCGCTGGGCGCGCGCAGCAACCTGATCCTGCGCGGCGAGGCCGGCGCGCTGGCCTCGAAGAACAAGGCCGGCGTGCCGGCCGTCTACCTGTTCCGCGCCGGCGGCGACCAGTCGGTGCGCGGCTACGCCTTCCAGCAACTCGGCGTGCAGGAGGGCGACGCCATCACCGGCGGCCGCTATATGACCACCGCCAGCGCCGAGTACCAATACTGGTTCAAACCGGCCTGGGGCGCCGCCCTGTTCTACGACGCCGGCAACGCCGGCGACTCGTTCAAGGACCTGCATCCCAAGTCCGGCTACGGCGTCGGCGCGCGTTGGAAAAGCCCGGTCGGCCCGATCAACGTCGACGTCGCCTACGGCCACGCCGTACAAAAATACCGTCTCCACTTCTCGCTGGGATTTAGCTTCTGATGTCCGTCACCACCCCGCCCGCCGGCACCGCGCCGGCCACGTCCCCGCCACCGACGCCACCAACGCCGCCGTCGGCGCCCGCACCACGGCGCTGGCTGCGCCGCCTGCTGATCGCGCTGGCCGCGCTGGTGCTGCTGCTGGCCGGCGCCGTCTGGCTGCTGGGCCGCGAAGCGACGTTGCAGCAGTTGGTGCAGCGCCTGTCCAACGCCAGCGGCGGCCAGATCAGCGTGAGCGGCGTCAGCGGCTCGCTATACCACCGCATGCACATCGGCCACCTGGTCTACCGCAGCCCGGACAGCGTCATCACCGCCGACGGCATCGACATCAACTGGTCGCCGCTGCAGTACTTCTCCGCCGGCCTGGCGATCAGCGAGCTGCACGTCGCCAGCCTGCGCGTCGACAGCATCGGCCCGTCGAAGCCGACCCCCATGCCGACCACGCTGGCGCCGCCGTTCCGCCTGTCGGTCGGCGACGCCCGGCTGGGCCGGCTCACCTTGGCCGGCAAGACCGGCAGCGACGAGATCCGCGACCTGCGCTTCAAGCTGGCCGGCGACAAGGACGGCTGGCACCTCGAAGACGCCGCCGCCTCGACCGCCTTCGGCCAGCTGCGCGCCGACCTCAGCATTGCCGGCCAACGCCCGTTCGCATTGAGCGGCAAGGCCAGCCTGGCCTACCGGCCCGCGCCGCCGGCCACACCGACGGCAGCGACAACGTCAGGCGCCACGGCCGCCGCATTGGGCGCGCCGGCCGCAGCGGCGGCATCCGCGCCGGCGCCGTCCCGCGCGGCGACCCACGGCGCCGCCGCCAACGCCACCAACGCCGCCACCAGCACGCCGGCCCTGCCGGCGGCGACCGTCGCCCTGACGGCCGGCGGCAACCTGGAGCTGCTCAAGTTGAGCGCCAAGGGCGCCGCCGGCAAGGCCACGCTGGACGCCACGCTGACGCTGGCGCCCTTCGATCCCATCATCCTGCGCAAGGCCGACATCCAGGGCCGCCACATCGACCCGGCCAGCTTCGACGCCAGCATGCCGCCGGCCGATCTGAGCCTGCAACTGCAAGCCAACATCAGCGCCCAGCAAGCCATCGGCGGCCAACTGACGCTGCGCAA
Organism: Rugamonas violacea; assembly: GCF_016461825.1. Lineage (GTDB taxonomy): Bacteria > Pseudomonadota > Gammaproteobacteria > Burkholderiales > Burkholderiaceae_D > Rugamonas. Next base: position 4,307 of record NZ_JAEMNU010000009.1, read on the forward strand.
CGAAGGCAAGGCCGGCCCGCTCGACCTGCATCTGCTGCCGCTGCAAGCGCTACAGGCGCGCCTGGGCGGCACCCTGACCGCCACCAGCATCGACGCCGTCAGCATCGACCTGGGCGGCGCCGGCCAATTCAAGGGCGCCGGCCACATCGCCCGCGCCGCGCCGGACGCCGGCATCGCCAAGGCCGACTTCGCGCTGCGCACCGAGCGCCTCAACCTGCAAGGGCTGCACGGCAGCCTGCACCACAGCGCCATCGCCGGCGACATCAAGCTGGCCAGCGACGCCAAGCGTCAAACGCTGACCGCCACGCTGGCCGACGCCGGCCTGCACCTCGACCTGAACCTGCGCGCCAGTCTGGCCGACGCCCTGCTGCAGATCGAACACGCCCGCCTGCAAGCCAAGAAGGGCAGCGTCACCCTGAGCGGCCAGGCCAGCCTGAAGAACGCGCAAGCTTTCAAGGTCAGCGCCAACGCCCTGCACTTCGACCCCGCCGCCTTCGGCAATTATCCGTTCGCCGACCTGAACGCCGAGCTGCGCGCCAGCGGCAAGCTGGCGCCGCACTGGCAGCTGGCCGCCGACTTCGCCCTGCAACCGAGCAAGCTGCTCGGCCAGCCGCTGTCCGGCAAGGGCAAGTTGAACGCCGATCCGCGCCACCTCAGCGGCGTCGAGGCCAAGCTCGCGCTGGGCCAGAACACCTTGCAACTGGACGGCAGCTTCGGCGCGCCCGGCGAGCAGCTGCGCTGGAAGGTCGACGCGCGCCAGCTGTCCGCCGCCAGCAGCGACCTGCTCGGCGCGCTCAGCGCCAGCGGCATCGTCAGCGGCAGCATGGCGGCGCCACACAGCAGCTTCGAGGCCGACGCCAAGGGCCTCGGCCTGGCCTCGGCCAAACACCCGGTGCCGGACAGTCTGCTGCATGCCAGCGGCAGCGTGCAACTGAGCGGCGCCCAGCGCCAGCCCGAACTCACGCTCACCGGCAGCGCGCTGCGCTTCAATCCGGCCGCCTTCGGCGCCTACCCGTCCGGCAGCGTCAACGCCGACATCAGCGGCAGCGCCGGCCTGGCCGGCGGCTGGCACGCCGGCCTGAATCTGAGCTTGAACAACGCCACCCTGGCCGGCGCGCCGTTGAGCGGCTACGCCAAGCTGACGGCCGCCGCCGGCCGCGTCGAGCGCAGCGACATCAACTTGCGCCTCGGCCCCAACAGCCTGCTCGCCAGCGGGGCCTTCGGCGCGCCGCGCGACCGGCTCGACTGGAAGCTGGACGCGCCGCAGTTGAACAGCCTCGGGCCGCAGTTCGGCGGCGTGCTGCACGCCGCCGGCACCCTGGCCGGCGGTAGCGCGCAACCGGCCTTGAGCTTGACGCTGGACGGCAGCGCGCTGCGCCTGCCCGGCCAGCAGCAGCTCAAATCGCTGCGCGGCAGCGCCAGCCTGGGCGCCGGCGACGCGCTGGTCAGCGACATCGTCCTGAACGGCTACGCCGGTCCGGCCTTGAGCCTGAACCAGGCGCGCCTGCAAACGAGCGGCAGCGTCGGCGCCCACGTCATCCAACTGAGCGCCGCCAACGCCGACTTCGACGCCGCCCTGCGCCTCAAGGGCGGCTGGAAAGGCGAGATCTGGAGCGGCGCCATCGACACGCTGCAAAACCGTGGCCGTTTCGCCTTGACCTTGCAGGCGCCGGCGCCGCTGCGCCTGGCCGCGCCGGCGGGCGGCGGCGTGGCCGGCCTGCTGCGCCCCGAGCAGATCGCCCTGGGCGCCACCACCATCACCCTGCCGGCCGGCAGCCTGCGGCTCGACTACCTGGAAAAGAACGGCGTCCAATGGCGCAGCAAGGGCCAGGCCGGCGGCGTGCCGGTCAACTATCTGGCCCAGTTGTCGGACGCCTGGCGCAGCAACGTCAAGAGCGACATGACCCTGGGCGCCGCATGGGCGTTGACGCTGCAGGCGCCGAAAGGCGGCGCGCCGGCGGTCGAGGGCATGCTGCACGCCTACCGCGAAAAGGGCGACATCACCGTGCTCGGCGCCGACCTGCCGCTGCCGCTGGGCCTGCGCCAGCTGGAGGCGCGCGCCGACGTCGCCGGCAACACCCTGCGCATGCAACTCAACCTGGACGGCAGCCGCGCCGGCCAGTCCAGGATCGACGCCAGCGTGCAGATGGTCGACGGCCGCATCGCCGACAGCAGCACGCTGACCTTGAACGGCACCGCCAACATGGCCTCGCTGGCCTGGCTGGCGCCGCTGACGGGCCAGCCGGGGCTGGAGCTGGACGGCGCCCTCAAGCTGGCCATCACGGGCGGCGGCACGATCGCCGCGCCGCAGCTGAACGGCGACATCAGCGGCGACAAGCTGGTGCTCAACTGGGCCGAACAAGGCATCAAGCTGCGCAACGGCCAGTTGCAGGCCAAGCTGGCCGGCGACCAGCTGCAGCTGCAAAAGCTCAGCTTCGACGGCGCCGAGGGCCGCGCCCAGGCCGACGGCTGGGTGCGCTTCGCCAACGCCGAGGCGAGCATGGCGCTCAAACTCACGGCCGACAAGCTGGAACTGCTGGCGCGGCCCGACCGCATCCTCGTCGTCAGCGGCAGCAGCACGCTGACGCGCGACGCCAAGCGCTTCCAGCTCGACGGCAAATTCCGCGCCGACCGCGCCCACATCGAGCTGGCCTCGCAGGACACGCCGACCATGAGCGACGACGTGGTCATCGTCGGCCGCGGCGGCAATACCGCCGCCGGCGCCAAGGCGGCGCAAGGTCCGCCGCTGAACATCGACGTCGAGGCCGACCTGGGCGACAACTTCAACCTGAAGGGCAAGGGACTGGAGGCGCAACTGGCCGGCGCGGTGCGCATCCGCATCGCCGACCGCCGGCCGCCGCGCGCCAGCGGCAGCATCCGCGTGGTGTCCGGCACCTACGCCGCCTATGGCCAGAAGCTGTCGATCGAGCGCGGCGTCATCAACTTCACCGGCGCCTACGACAATCCCGGCCTGAACATCCTCGCCGTGCGCAAGCGCCCCGAGGGCGACGCGCTCAGCGAGACCAACGTGGAGGCGGGGGTGGAGGTGCGCGGCACGGCGCTGGCGCCGGTGGCCAAGCTGGTTTCGACGCCGACCGTGCCCGACAGCGACAAGCTGGCCTGGCTGGTGCTCGGCCACGGCATCGAGAACACCGCCGGCAACGACATGGCCCTGCTCAGCACCGCCGCCGGCGCGCTGTTCGGCGGCGGCCAGGGCAAGCTGGCCAACTCGCTCGGCGTCGACGAACTGGGCGTGACCCAGGCCAAGGGGCTGGAGAGCACCGTGGTCACGGTGGGCAAGCGCATCTCCTCGCGCGCCTACCTCAGCTTCGAGCAGGGCGCCGGCTCGGCCACCAGCCTGGTCAAGCTGCGCTACAAGCTCAACCCGCGCATCACGCTGCAGTTCCAGACCGGCACCAACAACGCCCTCGACGTGCTCTACACCTGGGCCTTCGACTAGTTCGGTTTAACTCGGATTGTGGTCCGGCACCGGGTCGTCCTGCGGCACCGGATGCGGCTGGTGGGGATGGGCCGGCGGCTCCGGCACCGGTTCGTCGACCGGCGCCGGGTCGGGCGCGCGGTGGGCACGCAGCGGCTGATGGGTGTGTTCATACTTTCCAGCAACATCGTCGAACATGGCGACTCCCTCGCGGTGGCTAATCGCCCCATTCTACGCCGCCGCGATGGTGAAAAAATAATTGTGCAAGCCGTGTAAGGATCGCCCGTCCGGCGCGGACGCAGCAGCAGTTCCCCCGCCACGGGGGCCCGCCCTTCAACCCCAACAACGGCCCGCTCAAGCCGGTTCAACCCAAGGGCGCAACCTGGGGTCAGACCCAGCGGGTCTGACCCCGGCTCTTCGCCCTTGGGGTACGCCGGCATTCCCGGCACCTTGAAGCCACTCCCGGCGTGGACCTCAGGGCGCGTCGGGGCCGACGTCGGCCGGCGTCAACGGCCTACGCAGCACCGGCCCATCCACATACTCGTCGGCGCCGACGTCGCGCGCCGAGCGCGGCTGGCCGTCCATATCGTCGCCGACGATCGCGTAGCTGCCCACCGCCGCGTTGCGCGCCGGACTGGCGGCGGACAACTTCTGCAGGCCGCCGACGGCGACCAGCTTGGGATCGACCACGGCGATGGCGGCGGCGTTGCGCGGCACCCGGCTGATGGTGGAACCAAAGCCGATATTGCCCTCGAAGACGGTGTTGGTCTGGGTTTTTTCATCGTACAGCGTGCCACGGCGGTTCAGCACGATGTTGTTGGCGATGCGGCTGTCGCGCGGCTGGAATTCGCGCCCGCCGATGACGATGCCGGCGCTGCTGTTGACGATGGTGTTGAACATCACCTGGGCGCGGTAGACGCGCCAGTGGCTGGCCAGTTTGTCGCTCGGCGGATCGGTTTGATTCGGGCCGCCGTCGTAGTCGCCGCCATCCAGATAGATCGCCTCGTCGGTCAACCCCTCCATGTAGTTGTTGAAGATCTGCTGGTCGTTGCCATAGATGCGCAGGCCGCCCACCTTGGCCTTGCTGCCATCGCCACGGAAGAAATTGCCGTAGAACTGGTTGCCGTGGCCGTGCCGCGCGCTGACCTGGCCGACGTTGTTGACGAAGGTGTTGTAGCGCACGGTATTGCTCTTGCTCTTGACCGACACCACCTCGGCGTCGCTGTCGCAGTTGACGAACAGATTGCGCTGCACGATGGTGTGGCCGTCCGACAGCGACATCTGCGACAGGCCGACGCGCACGGTTTCACCGCCATTCTCCGTCTGCGCGTCGGCGTCGTGGAAGTAGTTGTCTTCGACCGTGGTGTGCTGCGCCACCTTGTCCTTGGCGCCGTCGATGGAGATCATCTGGCCCAGGTCGTGGCGCGGACCGAACTCGTTGTGGTCGATCTGGTTGTAATCGCTGCCGGCGCCGGTCAGCACGATCCATTTGTTCGGCGTGGCGCTGGCGGCCAGCGCGAAACGGTTGCGCGTGATGCGCACATGGTGCGAGGCCGACAGCGAGACGGCGCCGGCGGCGTTGGTGAAGCTCAAACCCTCGATGTTCAGATAGGAGGAACGGCTCAGCGCCAGGCCGCCGCTGCCGACGATGCCGGCGCGGCCGCGATGTTCGGCGCGGATGGTGATCGGCGCGTCGGCCCGGCCGTTCTTGTCGACGATGCTGAACGGTCCGGCGTAGCTGCCGTCGGCCAGCACGATCTGCCGTCCGGGAGCGGCGCCGTCGATGGCCGCCTGGAGTTGCCGGGCGCTCGACACGCGCACAATCTCGACGGCGGCGGCCGACGATGTTGACGTTGACGTTGACGTTGACGTTGACGTTGACGTCGATGGCGCCGGCGCGGCGCCGCTGGCCGTGCTGGCCAGCAGCACGTTCTGCGCCGCTGGCGCCGCCGAGTCGTTGCCGCCGCCGCAGGCGGAAAGCATGAGCAAACTAATGGAACAGCCGATCAGGGTTGGTTTCATATGGTTGATATGGTTGATATGGTTGAGTTACCTAGGGTTGGGATATCGATCAATGACCCGGCGGGCACGGCCCGCCACCAACATAAGTGGCGTGGCGGGGCCGCCGGTTCCATCGATGCTGTGGTGCGCGCCGGAGCGGCGTGGCCAGGAGCGGATCGCGGCTCAGGGCTTGGCCTGCTTGACGTACTTGTCCAGCCAGCGGTTGGTCTCGTACAGCATGTGCAGGATCGACTCGCGGGCGCGGTAGGCGTGCGACTCGTTGGGCAGCATGACCAGGCGCGCCGTGCCGCCAAGGCCTTTGATGGCCTGGAACATGCGCTCGCTCTGCAAGGGGAAGGTGCCGCTGTTGTTGTCCTGCTCGCCGTGGATCAACAACATGGCGTCCTTGATCTTGTCGGCGTTGTTGAACGGCGACATGGCCTGGTAGACCTCCTGCGCCTGCCAGAACTGCCGCTCCTCCGACTGGAAACCGAACGGCGTCAGGGTGCGGTTGTAGGCGCCGCTGCGGGCGATACCGGCGCGGAACAGCCGGGTGTGCGCCAGCAGGTTGGCCGTCATGAAGGCGCCGTAGGAGTGGCCGCCGATGGCGATGCGGTGGCGCTCGGCCACGCCACGGCGGATCACCTCGTCGACGGCCGCCTCGGCGTCGGCCACCAACTGCGCCAGATAGGTGTCGTTCGGCTCCTGCTCGCCGTCGCCGACGATGGGGAAGGACGGGTTGTCGAGCACCGCGTAACCCATCGCCAGGAAGGCCGCCGGCCCCCAGTAGCTGACCGAGTTGAAACGGTACGGCGAGCCGGTGGTCTGGCTGGCCGCGCTGCTCGACTTGAACTCCTGCGGATAGGCCCACATCAGCAGCGGCAGCGCGCCGTCGCGGTGCACCTCGTAGCCGGGCGGCAGCAGCAGGGTCGCCGTCAGGTCGACGCCGTCGGCGCGCTTGTAGCGGATCTGCTCCTTGTGCACGTCGAGCAGCTGCGGCGTCGGGTGGGGGAAGTCGGTCAGCGCGGTGAGCTGCTCGCGCGGCGGCAAACTCAGGTCGCGCAGATAGTAGTTGGGCCGCTCGTTCGGCGTCTCGCGCGTGGTCAGCAGGCGCGTGCCCTCCTCGTCGAGCACCGCCATCACGTTCTCGTAGTACGGCGCGGCGCTCTGGAACAGGCGCTCCTTCTTCTTGCTGGCCAGGCTGAGGCGGTCGATGAAGGGACGGTCGCCGTCCGGCGTGGCGCCGGCGCCGTCGAGCAGGATGCTGTCGTCCGGGCCGATCAGCAGGCGCGGGAAGCCGGCGCTGTCGGCCCGCAGCACCGGCGCACCGGGGCTGCTGTAACGGTCCTCGTAGGAGCCGGCGTGGATCAGTTCCGCCGCGTCGTCGGGCTGGTCGGGGGCGATGCGCCACTGCTTGACGGCGCGCGTCTTGTACCAGCGCTCGGTGACCAGGGCCAGGTCGCCCCGGCCCCAGGCGATGCCGGCGTAGCGCGCGCCCAGCCGCGCCAGCACCTGGGGCGGCGCGGCAAACGGCGCCGCCTGGCTGTACACCAGGTCGCGCACCTCCACCGCCACGGCGGGGTCGCCGCCGTCCTGCGCCTCGGCCCAGACCAGGGTGGCCGGCGCGTCGGCGCGCCAGGAGACATGGCGCACGCCGGGCGAGACGGCGTCGTTACCGGGCGGCAGACCCTCCTCCAGCGGCAGCTCGGCCAGCGTGTGGATCACCCGGCCGTCCATATTGCGCACCTCGATCCGCTCGCCGAAGCTGGACGCCGGCACGATGTAGGAGTACGGCCGGGTGATGCACTGGGTCAGCAGGTAGCGTCCGCCCGGCGCCACCGAGACGCGGGAGAATTGGTCGGCCTTGCCGATCATGCGGGTGCGGCCGTGCAGGTCGATCAACGCCAGTTGCACCGTCACGTAATGTTCGAACAGGCGGGCGTCGTCCTCGTTGCGCAGCAGGTCCTGGTAGGTGCGCAGCTGCTTGCGGCTGCCGCCCGGCTCGCTGTCCTGCTGGTTCGGCCCGCTCGGCACGCCGCTGCCCTGGGGCGGCTTGTTGAGGCCGACGGGACGCAGTTGCACCACCATGCCGCTGCTGTCGGGCAGCCAGTTGAAGCCACGGCTGAGTACCGCCGACAAGGGCTTGTTGAGCACCTTGCGGGCGTTGCGCGCGGCCACGTCGACCAGCCACAGCTCGACGCCGCCGGTCTCGCCGCTGAAGGCGACATGGCTGAAGGCCAGGTAACGCTGGTCGGGCGACCAGCTCAGGTCGGCCACGCGCAGGGTGTGCGGCAGGCCGCGGATGCGCAGCTCCTTCTGCGTCGCCAGGTCGAGCAGGCTGAGGTCGGTGGCGAAGGAAAAGCGGCTGGCGGCGCAGGTGCGCGGGTTGATGCGCAGGCCGGCCAGTTTCAGCTCCGGCTGGGCCACCTCGACGATGCTGGGCAGCGGCGGCGTCTGCAGCAGCGCCGCCAGGTTGCGCCGTGGGCTCAGGCTCAGCGCCGGCGCGCGCGGCGCGTCGACGATGGCCTGCAGCGCCGCCGGCGGCAGCTGATAACCCAGCCCGGCGGCACCGGCCTGGGGCGAGGCGGCCATCAGGCCCGGCGGCGGGGACATCACGGGGAGGGCTTGATTCATGGGTGTCCGATCCGGGCAAGGCGGCGCGACGCGCAAAATGGCGACTATACCGGCACATATTGCTCACGCACCACACAATTGTCAATCGGCAGCGCAGCGCGGCGGCCGGGACGGCGCCGTTCTGGCATACAATCGCTGTTTTGGACTACCCGACGCGGGTACGCGGAAGCTGAAACATGGAAATTACCACCCTGATCCTGCTGTTGTTGGTGCCCCTGCTGGTGTGGCGCATTTACTCGCGCCTGAAGTCGCTGATGGGCCGCAACCCGTCGCAGCTGTGGCGCCACTACAGCTACGGCGTGCTGCCGCTGCTGCTGGTCGGCCTGCTGGCGGCGCAACTGCTCGACACCCCGCTGGCCCTGCTCGCGCTGGTCGCCGGCGGTGCCGTCGGCGCCGCGCTGGCCTGGCGCGGCTTCAAGCGCAGCCGGCTGGAGAACACCCTGCAGGGCTTCTTCTACACGCAGGACCTGCGCATCGGCGTGGTCGTCTCGATGCTGTTCATCGGCCGCCTGATGCACCGCGCCTTCGAGCTCTACCTGCAAATGCACGACCACATCCCGCTGCCGCCGGAGCTGTTCCACCAGATGCCGTTGACGACCGGCCTGTTCGGCCTGATCGCCGTCTACTACGGCGTCTACCACCTGCTGCTGGCGCGCTGGCGCCGGGCGCAGAAACCGGTCAGCGCGCTCAAGCAGTTCGACCTGCCGCCGCTATAGCCCTGCCCCGACCGGGGCCGCAGCCGGCGCCGGGCCGGCCACGCTGTCGCGCACGAAATCGCAGTAGGCCGCCCCGCTGGCCGGCTGCTCCAATACATTGTTGTGCCCCGCGCCGGGCAAGGCCAGCAGCCGCTTGCGCTGCCCCGGCAGCGCCGCCAACACCTTGCGCGCCAGCGGCAGCGGCGTGACCCTGTCGTCCTCCCCCGTCAACAGCAGGCTGGCGCCGTTGTAGCCGGCCAGCGTGGCGACGTTGTCGATCTCGCGCAGCGGCGCGCTCAACTCCACCGTGATGAAGGGCCGCGCATACCACGGCACGTTGGCGTTGGCCCAGTCCAGCGCATTGGTGGTGGTCGACTCCAGCACCAGCGCGCGCACCGGCCGCTGCTGCGCCACATAGGCGGCGATGAAGCTGCCCAGCGACTGGCCGTGGACGATCACCCGGCCCGGCCGGGCGGCGTCGACCAGGTCGAACTCGCGCAGGGCGTCGGCCTTCATCGTGGCCACGTCCGGCACGCCGCCGCTGCGGCCGTAGCCGCGATAGTCGAACATCGTCAGGTCGACCCGGCAGGGCGCCAGAGCGGCCAGCACCTCGGCGCCGTGCTGGTCGAGGTGGAAGGCGTTGCCGCCGAAGTAGAGCACGGTGGCGGCGCTGTCCGCCCGGCTCAGGCTGACCCCGCGCAGGTTGACGCCGTCGGCCATGGCGATGCTCTCCTCGCGCAGCGTGAAGGCGGCCGGCAGCGCCCGCTCCAGCGTGGCGGCGCCGCGTTCGTCGCCCGGGCGGTCGGGGCGGATGAAGTTGCGTTCTTCGATTTGCATGGTGGTACAGGCGCTCAGCGCCAGCGCCGCCGCCAGCACCGCCATTCGTCCCCGCGCCGCCGGCCTGCCGCCGCCCGCCGCGTCCTGCTTTTGCCTTGTTGCGTGCATCGCCGCCTCCTCTTTTGAATGTATTACAATTGAATATACAACAATCAAATATTAATGTAAAACGATAATTTATTATCGTTTTACGATACTTTATGAAAACCATCCGCCCCATCCGCTGCCTGCTGTGGCTGTGCTGCGCCGTCGTCGCCGGTTTCTACGTGCTGTCCTGGAGCGGCGACCTGCCGCACTGGCGCTTCCTGTACATCGAGATTTCGCCGAACGGCATGTCGCGCGCGCAGATGCTGGCGCTGACACCGGGCCAGCGCCTGCTGAGCGCCGCCCTCGGCCTGCCGGCCGTGCTGACGCTGCTGTACGGCTTGTGGCGGCTCGACCGGCTGCTGCTGAACTTCCGCCGGTTGGCCCTGTTCAGCGCCGCATCGGCCTGCCATCTGCGCGCCTTCGCGGCGGCCGTGCCGCTGGCGACGCTGCTGTCGATCGTGGAATTGCCGGTCCGTGCGCTGGCCCTGCGCGCCGCCGGGGCCGCCGTGCCGGCGCCGACCATGGGCTTCAGTTCGGAGCAGTTGACGCTGGTGTTGGTGTGCGCCCTGTTCTACCTGGTCACCGGCCTGATGGACGAGGGACGTCGACTGGCGGAAGAAAACGAGGGTTTCGTCTGATGGCGATCGTGATCCACCTCGACCTGATGCTGGCCCGGCGAAAAATCAAATCCAAGGAATTGGCGGCCTATGTCGGCATCACCGAGCAGAACCTGTCGCTGCTCAAATCGGGCAAGGTCAAGGGCTTGCGGTTTTCAACGCTGGAGAAAATCTGCGAGCGCCTCGACTGCCAACCCGGCGAGCTGATCGAATGGACCCGGGACCCGGCCGGCGCACCCGCCGTCCCCGGCGACGCGGGCGACGCCGAACTGTACTAGCGGCTCGGCCGGCCGCCTACACCGCGCCGTCGCAGGGCGGCGCCATGCTCGTCAAGGCCGGCAGGAACACCGAGTGCAGCAGCCACAGCACCAGCACCGCCGAGGCCAAGGCCACCAGTCCCGCGCCGGTGCTCCACTGCTGCTCGCTCAGGTAGACGCTGCACAGCTGCTGCGGCGCGTCCTGGTACAGCAGGCCGCCGACGATGGTCATCCAGCTCCAGTTGAACATGAAGAAGCCTTGCAGCACCAGGCCGGCCACCGGCCAGGCGGCGCCGGCCAGCGCGCCGGCCAGCAGCAGGCCAAGCACCTTGAGCGCGTTGACGGCCGGATGCAGCACCGCCAGATCGAGCGCCACCGGCAGCATCCACACGCTGACGATCAGCAGCGCCGCCAGCAGCAAGGGCGCGGCGTAGGCGCGCGCGGGGCGCCAGCGCGCGCCGGCCAGCGCGGCGGCGTACCAGCCGAGCGCGAACAACAGCGGCAGTTCGGCGAGCATGTGCCTGGCCATGCTCGCCTCCAGCCAGGGGTGGGCCAGACCGAGCAACGCCAACAGCGCGCCGGGCAGGCAGGGATGACGCAGCGGGCGAAGTGGCGCCATGGCGTCAGTCCAGCAACAGGTCGGCCAGCGCCTGGTCGGGCCGGTCGAGATCGTAGGTTTGCACCAGCCGGCCGTGCGGATCGGCGACGAAAATGGCGCCGTTGTGCACCAGCCCACCCTGCCCGTCCGGCAGCACCACCACCTCGAACACCTTGAGCAGGCGCGCCAGGTCGGCCGGATCGGCCACCGTGGCGAAGCGCCAGCGCAGCGGGTCCGCCTTCATGCTGCGGGCGTAGGCGCGCAGCGCTTGCGGCGTGTCGCGCCAGGGGTCGAAGCTGATGGTCAGTTGGCGCACGTGATTGTCCAACCCGCGCGCGCGCAGCTCCTGTTGCAGGTAGGCCTGACCGGACGCGGTGGTGCGGCAGATGTCGACGCAATAGGTGTAGACCAGCGTGATGAGCGTGGTCTGGCCGCCCGCGCCGGCGATGTCGGCCAGCGAGAAGTGCGCGCCGGTGCTGTCGACCAGCTCGATCGCCGGCAACGCGCGCGGCGTGCGCGCCATGTCGATGCGGCGCACGCCGTCCGAGGTCACCGCCTTGAAGCTGCGCGTCAGATGGTCGAACAGCAGCAGGCCGGCCAGCGCCAGTGCGCACATCGCCAACGCCGGCCCCCAGCCGCGCAGAAAATGGCGCCAGCGCGAGGCTGCGCCAGCGGCATTGCAGGCGGCGGCGGTGGCTGCGCCGGTGGCATTGGCTGCGGTGGCGGTGGCGGTGGCGGTGGCGGTGGCGGTGGCGGTGGCGGTGGTGCCGATGACGGTGGCGGCAGCGACGGCATCGCCCGTGCCGGCCGAGGTGGCCGAGGTGGCCGAGGTGGCCATCGCCGCCGTGGTGGCGGCGATGGCGGTGCCGTGCTCCCGGGTCAGCGGCGCGGTGTGCATGGCGTGCCCCTATTTCGGCGCGGCGGCGAGCACCGTGGCGATTTCCTGCGCGCCGTTCCACGGCTCGCCGCGCGCCGCCGTCACCGCCCGCGCGGCCGCCGCCGCCGCTGCGTCGATCGGCGCGGCGGCGTTGCCCCAGGTGGCGCGCGCGTGGGTCAGCACGGCGGCCAGCTCGGCGTCCGACAGCTGCTCGGCAAAAGCCGGCATGGCGCCGTTGTAGGTGGTGCCGAGCACCTCGATCGGGCCGGTCATGCCGTGCAGGACGATTTGCAGCGCCGTGTCCGCGTCGCCGGTGACCCAGGGCGAGCCGGCCAGCGGCGGGAACACGCCCGGCAGGCCCTTGCCGTTGGCCTGGTGGCAGGCGGCGCAACGCGAAGCGAAGATCTGCGCACCGTCGGCGGTGCCGCCGACGGCGGCCGTCAAGGTCGACGGATCGCGCCGGTCGCCCAGCGAAACGTCGCCGCCGGCCTCCTGCACGAAGATGTAGCCGACCGCCCACACCACCAGTCCCAGCACCAAACCCATCACCACCTTCGGCACCGGGTTGGCCTGCTCGACCGGGTCGGCGTTTTCGCGCCGGGCGGCGCGCGGCTTGGCCGGCTCCTGGCCCTGCTCCCGGCGTTGGTCCTGGCCCCGATTATTTAACGACATCTTGTGCTCCTTTGCTGTTGGCCGGCGCGGCGTTGGTGACGCCAGCGCTCCTGGCGCGCGTCTGCGCCGCCAGCGCCGCCTCGCCCGGCGTCAACGCCGGGTAGGTGTGGTTCATGCCGGTCAGGTAGGCGACCAGGTCGAGCGCCTCGGGCCGCGCCACCACCGCCTGGTCGTAGCCGACGGTCCCGGCCGGCAGCACGACGACACGGTCGGCGCGCGTGACGGCGCTCTTGTCCTTGACCTCGAACAGGAAGGGGAAGGCCGGCATATTGCTGTCGGCGACATAGGAGCGCGGCTGGAACAGGTGGCCCAGGTGCCAGTCGGCGCTGGGCTGGCGCGCGCCGATGTTGAACAGGTCCGGCCCGGTGCGCATGGTGCCGAGCAGCGGCGGCGCGTCGTAATGGTAATCGGCCGCCACCGAGGGCCGGCCCCAGCCGCGCTGGGCGTCGGCGCGGCCGGCGCCGGTGCTGCTGGGCTGCTGCGTGTGGCAGGTCATGCAGCCGTTGCCGACGTAGATGTCGCGGCCGCGCAGCTGCTGGCCCGTGTAGGGCTTGAGCGCCGCCGGCGCCGGCACGTCCTTGAGCTGCATGAAGGGCACCACCACCATCGCCGAGGTGGCCATGGCCAGCGTCACCATCGCGCCGCCGAGTAATTTGAGTTCGTTTTCCATGCTTATGCCACCGCTTGTAACGAGGCGTTATCGGTCCGGCTCAGGATGCCCGAGCGCGCCACCATCAGCACCACGTGCCAGGCGAAGGTCAGGTGGCCCAGCGTCATCAGGGCGCCGCCGATGCTGCGGCCGACCAGCCACGGCATGGTCACCACCACCGAGTCGATGAAGGGGCGCGCCGGGTCGAGCAAAATCAGCCCCTGCAGAATGCCGCCTATGCTCAAGGTGAGCAGGTAGATGGCGAAGCCGCCGCACACCAGCCAGAAGTGCCAGCCGATCAGCGCCGGCCGTGGCCAGTCGATGCCGAGCACGCGCGGCAGGGCGAAGTAGACGCCGCCGAAAATCACCATGGTGACAAAGCCGTACATGCCGAGGTGGGCGTGGGCCACCGTGAAGTGGGTGAAGTGGGTCACCGCGTTGAGCGAGCGCAGCGCCTCCAGCGAGCCTTGCAACGAGGCCAGCGTGTACATCACCGCGCCGACCAAAATGAAGCGCAGCGTGGGCGATGTGCGCAGCGCGCCGAACTGGCCCTTCATGGTCAGGTGCTGGTTCAGCGAGAAGGCCACCACCGGGATGATCATCATCACGCTCTGCACGATCGACAGGGTGATCAGCCATTCCGGGATCGGGCCGCCGATCAGGTGGTGGGCGCCGACCTGGCCGTAGAAGAAGGCCAGCGTCCAAAAGCCCAGCAGCGACAGGTTGTAGGACTGCACCGGACGGCCGATCACCTTGGGCAGGAAGTAGTAGACCGAGGCGATCGACAGCGGCGTGTAGAACAGGCCCAGCACGTTGTGGCCGAACCACCAGTTCATGGTCGCCTGCTCGACGCCGAAGTGCACGCCGGGGATCTTGGCGACGATGTACAGCACCGGGAACCAGAACAGCGCGGCGCCGATGTACCAGACCGACACGTACAGGTGGTGCACGCGGCGCTGCTGCAGCGTGTACACCATCGGCATGCCGATCAACATGCCGCCGACGGCGAACAGGATGCCGATCTGCCAGGGGATCTCCAACCACTCCATGCCGGCGCTGGTGCCGTTGGCCAGCGCGCCGAGGCCGGCGATCAGGCCGGCGTTCCACAGGCCGGCGCCGAGCACGGCCAGGCGACCGCCGACCAGGGTGGTGCGCAGCAGGCGCGGCAGCATCCACGTCGCCAGGCCGAGCAGGCCCAGTGGCGCCCAGCCGTAGGCCACCGCGTTCAGGTGCATGGTGCGCAGGCGGCCGAAGGTAAGCCAGGCGTAGTCGGTCAGGAAGTCGGGGCTGTGCAGCTTGTAGGAGCTGATCAGGCCGGCCAGCGAGGCGACGATCAGCCATAGCACGGCCGAACCGATCAGCACGAAGGCCGGCAGCGCGCTGGAACGGTCGGCGCGCTCGCGCGCGTCCAGCTCGGCCGGGTCGGCGGCCTGCGCCGGCGCCGACGAGGCGCTGGCCGCCTCGCTGTCGCGCTGGCCGATCTCGCCGGCCATGAAGATGACCTTGGCGGCGGCCGGGTCGGGGTCGAACAGGCCTTTGCGCAGCGACCAGATGAAGGCGAACAGGCCGGTGATCGACAGGATAAAGGTGGCCAGCAGGATGCCGGTGGGGTTCATGGTTTTCCTTGATGCGGATTGCGGTGAGAGTGTTTGCAGGATGATAGTCACGCCGCGCCGCCAGCGGCATGAGCAGATCAGATGGCAAAAACCGGATCAGATGAAACGCTCTCATTGCCAATATGCATTACCATGCGGGGATACCGACCCAGCACAGCCTATGAAGCTCTACGAAGCACTCGCCCGCGACATCTCCGAATCGATCCTGCAGGGCGTGCTCGGCCCCGGCGATCGCCTGCCCTCGGTGCGGCAGACCTGCGCCAACCGCAACGTCAGCCCGTCGACCGTGTTCCAGGCCTACTACATGCTGGAGGCGCAGGGACTGATCCAGTCGCGCGAGCGCTCCGGCTACTTCGTCGCCGTATCGAGCGGCGGCGCCAACAACCAGCTGCCGCCCGAGCCGGACACCGCCTCGCGGCCCGACGAGGCGGCCGCGCCGCTGGCCGTCAGCGAGCGCGTGTTCGAGGTGCTGGAGTCGACCATGAAGCGCGACGTGGTGCCGTTCGGCTCGGCCTTCCCCAGCCCGCTGCTGTTCCCCTTGGCGCGGCTGGCGCGCATGATGCGCAGCAGCGTGCAGGAGCTCGACCCGTGGGCCAGCGTCGACGACCTCACGCCCGGCAACGCCCGGCTGCGCCGCCAACTCGCGCTGCGCTATCTGATCGACGGCCTGCACGTGCCGGTCGAGGACATCATCGTCACCAACGGCGCGCTGGAGGCGCTCAACCTGTGCCTGTCGGCGGTGACGCGGCCGGGCGACGCCGTGCTGATCGAGGCGCCCTCCTTCTACGCCTCGCTGCAAGCGATCGAGCGGCAGGGTCTGCAGGCCATCGCCGTGCCAACCCACCCGCGCGAGGGCATGGACCTGGCGGCGGCCGAGCGCGCGCTGGAGCGCCACCGGCCCAAGGCCTGCTGGCTGATGACCAACTTCCAGAACCCGCTGGGCAGCACCATGTCCGACCAGAAGAAGCAGCAACTGGTGCAGCTGCTGACGCGCTACCAGGTGCCGCTGATCGAGGACGACGTCTACGGCGAGCTGTACTTCGGCGGCAAGCGGCCGTCGCCGGCCAAGGCCTTCGACACCGAAGGCCTGGTGATGCACTGCTCCTCGTTCTCCAAGTGTTTGGCGCCGGGCTACCGGGTCGGCTGGGTGGCCGCCGGCCGCTTCGCCCGCCAGGTGGCGCGGCACAAGCTCACCAGCACGCTGACCACCTGCGCGCCGGCCCAGGCGGCGCTGGCGCTATACCTGGAACAGGGCGGCTACGACCGCCACCTGCGCCTGCTGCGCCACAAGCTGGCCGACCAGCAGGCCAGCTTCATCGAGGCGCTGGGGCGCCACTTCCCGGCCGGCACGCGGGTGACGCGGCCCAAGGGCGGCTACTTCCTGTGGGTCGAACTGCCCGACAATGTCGAGGCGCTGACCGTGCACCGCGTCGCCCTGGCGCACGGCATCAGCGTCGCGCCGGGGCCGATCTTCGCGCCGCAGGCCGACTTCTCGCACTGCCTGCGGCTCAACTACGGCCACCAATGGGACGCCCGCGCCGAGGCGGCGCTGGCCACGCTGGGGCAGATCGTGCGCTCGCTGGCGGCGCCGCCCGGCCACGCCTGAAGCCGAGGCGACGACGGCACGACAAATAGTTTATTGAACAATTGTCAATATTGGTAGAATACGCCGCCAGCACGCCGCCCAGCGGCCAACGCCAGCCCGTAGCGGCACCGATAACAACGATTCAACGATTCAACGATTGCGAGACGCCCCTCATGACCATCCCCGCCGCCCTGCGCCGTATTCTGCTTTGCCTGGCGTGCAGCGCGCCCTTGACGGTGCTGGCGCAGTTCAACGCCGGCTGCACCATGCAGCCGCCGCAGGCCGCGCTGCAGGCCAAGGCCTACCCCGGCTACAAGCTGGAGCGGCGCAAGGCCAACCGCACGATCGAATCGGCACCGCTGCGCGACGGCATGCAGGTGGAGATCCAGCAGGGCCAGTGCGTCGACTTCGTCGTCAGCGCGGTGACGCTGGTGCTGCCGCGCCAGGCGCACGCCGAGGCCAGCGAAAACGAGTTGATGGAGTTGGCGCGCAGCGAAATCGGCCGCCTGAAGACCAGCGCGGCGGCCGGAAAATACGACGAGTTGCAGCAGTTCCTGACGCAGGCGCGCGGCATCCCGGCGCAGCGCGGCAAGCGCTCCGCCTGCAAGGACCAGTCCGAGGCGCAGGCCGGCCAGTGCTCGTGGGAGAGCACGGGCGGCTTCATCTTCGAAGTGCGCTACAAACCCGACACGATCCGCGTCACCGTCACCGAATACACCAGCGCTTAACCTTCGAACCTTCGGGGTCAGTGCCGACATTCGGACATTCACGCCGTGAATGTCCGAATG
>NZ_JAEMNU010000009.1:21664-42251 GCF_016461825.1 Rugamonas violacea
CCCCCCGGCGGGGTTTTGCTGACCCCGGCGGGGTTTTGCGAAAAAAAACCGGATCAAGCGAATGATCCAGTTCAGTCAAGGCGCCGGCGGCGCCCAAAACCACCCAGAGGCGGAGAGCCGGGGTCGGACCCGGCGGGTCCGACCCCAGGTTTGCGCCTGTGGGTTTCCAGGCCGCCCAACAGGCGGCTCTACGCCACCTTGGCCACATCGCTGGCACGCCGCTGCAGCACGAAGATCGGCTGCGCCCACTCGGTGTCCTTCTTCTTTTTGCTGGTGATTAGCGTCAGCTCGGAAGGGTCGTAGACGTCGGTGTTGTGGGTCAGCGGGGTGGTCATCAAATACTGCGCCTCGGTGTTCTTGAGGAACTCGCCGACCAGCTGGATGTTGCGGATGTCCAAGTGGGCAAACGGTTCGTCGATGAAGACGAAGCCGCCCGAGCCGTCTTCGGACTTGAGCAAACCAATCAGCAGCACCAGCGACTTCATCACCTGCTGACCGCCGGACGCTTCGCCGTCGTTCATGCCGATGATGCCCTTGCCGTCGAACTTGAAGCGCACGTGCAGTCCGGCCTGGGACAGCTGGGTGTCGTCGTTCTCCAGCCGCACCGGGTCGGCGTGCACTTCGATGCCGGCCAGCTCGCCCAGCTCCTTGATGTTTTTGCTGTAGGTCTTGACGGTGTAGCGCAGCCGTTCGATATAGGCGCCGCGCGCGTTGCCGGTGGCTTCGATGGCGCGGTTGTTCTGGTAGCGCCGCTCCTCGGTCTCGGACTGGCGGCCGTGCAGCTGCTCGTTCAAGCGTTCGTACTGGTCGATCACGGTGGCGTCGAGCTCCCAGTCGCTGCGCGCCAGGCTGGCTTCCAGGCTGTGGATGCGCAGCGCGACCTGGTGCGCGTTCTGGTGTTCGCGCACCAGCGCCGTGCGGCGCGCCGGCCGGCGCCAGCCCTTGGGCAGCTGGCGCCAGGTGCGGCGCAGCGCCAGCAGCGCGCGGGCGTGCTCGCTGCGCTGCTCCAGTTGGCGCTTGTGGCCCAGGCGCAGGCCGGCCTCGGCCTCGGACAGGGCGAAACGGGCGTTCTGCCACACCGAGTCGGTGCGGGTGCGCGCCACGGTGGCGTTCTTGGTCAGGGTCTGCAGCTCGCCCAGGCGGGTGCCGACCTCGATGCGCTCTTCCTTCAACGGCACGGCGTTGCGCGCCGCCTCGTCGAACTCGGCCTGGCGCGCGGCCAGTTCCTTGGCGGCGTCGACGCCGGCGATGCGGCCCTTCAGCGCGCCGACTTCGCCGGCCAGTTTGCTGATGCTCAGCGTCAGCTTGTCCTCCTGCGCCTCCAGCGCCGGCAGGCCCTTCATGATCGCGTCCATACGCTGGCTGCGGCCGGCGGTGCCGAAGCGGTAGCGCGAGGCTTCGACGAACAGCGAGCGGCCGCCGCGACGTTCGCGGTGGTAGGCCTCGGGGGTGATCCATTCGGCGTGGTTGCCCAGCTTGAAGCCCTGCTCGACCGAGTCGACCCGGCTGATGCGTTGCAGCTGTTCGACCAGCCAGGCCGGTACTTTGGCGCTGAACTTCACCACCGACATCAGGCTGTCGTCGGACGACGACGGCGCCGACACCAGGTCCGGCACGATGAAGTGGCGATAACGCTCCTTCTCGGCCAGGCGGTAGGCGGCCGGCGCGTCGCCGGCCTTGTCCAGCAGGACCACCGAGGCGAAGCCGGCCAGCACGCCTTCGACGGCGCCCTGCCAGCGGGCGTCGGTCACGTCGACGATGTCTGACAACATGACGTGGCCGATGTTGGCGTCGCGCAGCGCGCGGCGCATGCCGCGCACATTGTCCGGCTCCGGCATCGCGGTCTTGCCCTGCAATGCCGAGATGGTGGCCTGCTCGCCGGCGATCCGCGTCGCCAGCGCTTCGCGCGCCTGGCGTTGGCGGGTCAGTTCGGTTTCCTTCTCCTCCAGCTGCTGCGCCACTTCGGCGATGTCGGCGCCGGAGTCGGCGGACAGCTTTTGCAGGCGGGCCTTCTGTTCCAGCAGGCTGTCGAGCGGCTTGAGTTTGCTGTTGATCAGGTTCAGCCGGCTTTGCAGCGCGGTCGATTCCTGTTCCAACACGGTCTCGTGCTGCTGCGCCTCGGTCATCGCCTTGGCTTGCGCGGCGACGGCGTTGCGCTTGTCGACCAACTGCTGGTCGGCCTGCGCCAACGGCTTGCGGGCGTCGCGCAGCTGGCGGCTCAACATGGCGTGCTTTTCACGCGCCTCGTGGTATTCCAGCGAGGGCTGGACTTCCTCTTGCAGGTTGCGGCGTTCCTTGTTCAGGTCTTCCCACTGGTGGTAGTTGGCCACGCGCAGGCGCAGGCCCTCCAGGTTGGTCTTCGACGCTTCCAGTTCGGTCTCGAAACGCTTCAACTCGGTCTCGGTGTCGCGCTGGTGGCGCTTGGCCTCGTCGTAGGCGTCGAGCACCTCCTTGTCGCCGAACACCTGGAACACCAGGTCGAGCAGCTGGCGCGGCGCGTATTCGCACAGCTTGTCGGTCTCGCCCTGCTCCAGCGCCAGCACCTTGGCCATGGCCGGCGACAGGCCGGCGTTGGCCAGGCGCTTGCGGTAGTTCTCCACGCCGAGCCAGTCGTTGGCGTCGGTGACTTCTTCGATCTGCACATTCCCCGGCCGCATCAGGTACTGGCGCTTCCAGTCGCCGCCGTTCTTCTGGATCTGGCAGAACAGGGTGACCTCGTCGTCGCTGAAGAAGCCGGAGCTGCGGAAGGGACGGTTGGACAGCTGCTTGCCGACGTTCTTGTTGTCGACCACGGCGCGCAGCCAAGCGGTCTGCTGGCCGGAGTGGCGCGCGTAGTGCTTGTAGGTGCGGCCCATCGAGCAGTCCAGGCCGAACAGGGTGCGCAGCGCGTCGAGCAGGGTGGTCTTGCCGGAGCCGTTCTGGCCGGCGATCGTGATGATCTTGGCGTCGAGCGGGATGTTCTTGATCCGCTGCCAATAATCCCAATGGACCAGTTCTAGTGATTTGATATGAAACATGGGTCAGTCCCTGATGCCAAGAGTGTGATGGGTGGCGTGGCGTGCTGGCGTGCCGGTGAGCGGTTGCAACCCCAGGTCGAAACCTGGGGTCAGACCCCGTACGGGGTCTGACCCCGGCTTTGCGCCGCGGGGGTTGGCACGCTTAAGCGGCATCGTCAGGCCTGGCCGCTGCCGCTGGCAAGTCGTTGGATGATGCGACCGCGGCCGCACCGTCGACCTCGGCGGCGGCGATCGCGCTGGCGACGCCGGTTTCGACGGCGGCGATCGCGCCGGCGGCGGCGGTTTCGACGGCGGCTCCGGGCGCTTCGGCGGCGGCCTCCTCGCTCAGGGTCTCCTCCAGCGTCGGCGTCGGCGGCGCGCGGCGCGGCACCGGGATGATGCGCGCCGGGGCGCGCTTGAACACGTCGGCCAGGGCGCCGTTGATGATGCGCTCCTTGAGCATGTCGGTGTCCATCATCAGATCCAGCAGCGGGCCTTCGACGATGATGTCGCCGCGCCGCTCGATGAAGCCGAGCTTGGCCAGGATGCCGAGGTTCATGTCCATCCGCGTCTTCTTGCCCAGCTTGTCGCCGAAGTCGGCCAGCAGCGCCTTGTAGGCGATGCCGATCGAGGTGTCCTCGGCGCGCGGCAGCGGTTTCTCGATGCCGAACATGTCGTTCTGGTCGTCGCCGACGTGCTGGTGGGTCTCCTGCCGCTCGCGCTTGGGCAGGATGATCTGCGCCCACAGCACGACCAACAGGGCGACGCCGTCGCGCGCCAGGCCGAAGTTGTTGTTCTGCCAGATGTCGCGCGCGCCGAAGATCTTCGGCTCGATGGCGCGCGTCAGCGCCAGCGTGACGTGGTCGGCGTAGACGTTGTCGAGCAGCTTGAGGCCGGTGGCCAGCAGGCGGGCGTCGACCTCGGCGCGGAACAATTCGTCGGACAGCACGCGTTTGACCAGCTTGTCGTCGCGGCGCAGGGTTTGGTGCGTCAACAGACGCGCAATCAGGATTTGGGAATCGTCATTCATCGGCCGGGCCGCTTTCCGAGTCTAAAGAAAGTGAAAGTGAAAGCGAAGCGATCGACATGGCAGCCACGTGCGGGTCTAGCAGCTGGACCATCTCGTCGGTCGGCGTAAAGGTGATCGGCAGGCGCGCCAGTTCGGCGGTGGCGCCCTGCAGGCTGGCCTCGGAGGCGTCGCCCAACAGCGGCAGCATCGAGGCGCGGTAGGAGGCGATGGCGAAGCTGGCCGGCAGCAGCGAGTCCTGGATCGGGATCGAACGGGGCGACTCGGCGGCGATGCTGGGGAAATTGCCCAGCGTGGCGAAGTCGGACAGGCGGGCCAGCCAGTCGTCGAGCTCCTTCTGCATCGCCGGGCCGTCGTTGATGGTGGTCGGCGCGTCGGTGCCGGTCGGCAGGCCGCCGGAGACCACGCCGGAGGCGCGGTCGGCCAGCAGCTCGGTCTCGGCGACGTCGATCATTTCGGCCGGGGTGATGAACAGCGGCACCACCGGCTGGTCGATGGCGCCGTCGGCCAGCGAGGCCAGGTCCTCGTGCAGCAGCAGCCAGCGCTTGATGTCGGTGGTCGACAGGCCGGACTGGCCGAGGTGGACGCGCTGCCGCTCGATCTGGTTGAGGGCGCGCGAGAACATGCCCTGCATGTTCAGCAGCGCGCTCTGGGCGCGGCCGATGGCCTGGGCGGCGCGGTGGGTGGCGCCGTCGGCGTTCTCGTCGCTGGTGATGGCGCGCAGGATCTCCGAGCCCTTCTCGACCCAGTCGCAGGCCATGTGCCACTTGGCCTGCGAGGCGCGCAGCAGGAACTCGGAGCCGGAGGCGATGGCGTCGGCGAACTCCTCGGTCAGGTCGTTCAGGCGGCCCAGCAGATGCTGCAGCTGCTCGACCGAGACGCCGCCGATGGCCTGGGCGCCGGCCACCTGCGACAGCAGGAAGCCCATCTCGGCCTCGTCGGCGCTCTGGCCCAGCGCCAGCAGGCTGTCGATGGCCGACAGCACGTTGCGCGCCATCGGCGTGACGCGGTAGACGGCCTGCTGGGCGTCCCAGGCCAGCAGCTGGTTCGAGCGCAGGCGCACCAGCACCGTCTCCAGGCTCTCCGGCAGCAGATAGGCCAGGCGGGTGTTGATGTCGGCGCGCGAGAAGGCCGACGTCGAGGCGTCGGACGCCAGCTCGCGCAGCACCAGCAGGCGCACCAGCACGCCGTCGAAGCCGCCGTGGAACAGGGTGGTGAACACCTGCAGCAGGGGCTGCGCCCGCTTGAGGTGGAAGACCTGTTCGATTTCGTCGGCCGACACGTTCGGCTGAAAGTGGGCTTGCAGGGAATCCTGGTGGTCGTGCTCGTTCAATGCTTCCGCGGCCGCAGCCGCACTTGCCATTATGTCAATCATTCTCTGCCATTCTGTACGCAACGCGACTGTGGTGAAGATGGCAACGGCGCCGCCCCTCGGGCGCGCGGTCCGCATCTGCTTCGCGGGGGCGTCAGTATATCAGGCGCGGCAACGATGGAGTCGCCTAACGAGCACGCGGCCGGGTGGAAGCACCCCGCCAAGCTAAGATGGGCAGAAAATACGCGACAAGACGGTAATGCCGTTAAGTTAAGAAACCCCAGCGGCGCAATAAGAAACCCCAGCGGCGTAAATCTAGGGACGGACCCAGCGGGTCCGTCCCTGGCTCTGCGCCTTTGGGTGGTTTTGGAGCCGCCGGCACCTTAAGTTAGCGCCAATACGGCGAGGCGGCCTACTGGACCAGGCGGATATTGCGCAGCGAGTATTGGACGCCCTGCTGGTCGCCCCATTTCGGCAACGTGCCGAAGGGCATGCCGACATTGCGCAGGTCGAAGCAGGACGTGGCGCCGCCGATCAGGTCGCCGACCTTGACCGTGACCGGCGTCCAGGCGCCGGGCGCGGGCCGGCCGAACAGATAGTCGCCCGAGTTGCAGTTGGTGCCGGGACTTTCCATCTTCACCGCCAGCCCGCCGGCGTTGGCGCCGTAGCTGGCCACGTTGATGTCGAACTGCAAGGTGCCGGCGGCGAAGTTGCTCAGGTTGAGCGGCGTGCCCGTCACCATCAGCAGGCCGTCGCCGCCGTCGGCGGCGAAGCCCAGCTTGAGCGTGCCGTCCGGCTGCAGCGCCATGCTGGTATGGCTGCCGTTGGTGGAGTAGGTGCTGAAGGCCAGGTCGGCGCCCAGCAGGCCGTTGTTGAACAGGCCGAACAGCGGACCGGCGACGGGCGGGCCGAACACGGCCGGCCCCGGCCCCATCGCTTCACAGGTCTGCGCGTCGGCGTCCTTGGCGGCGCCCGGCACCCAGCGGATGTTGGCGAAGGAGGCGGTGAAGGCCTTCTCGGTGTAGACCAGGAAGGGGGTGTCGACCAGCGTGAAGTCGGTCCCCTTGGCGGCGAAGCAGGCCAGCGGAATCTTCACCGTGCGCTTGGCGTTGAGCGGCAGGCCGCTGAACAGGCGCGTGCCGTCGAGCTCGCCGATGCAGGGGTATTTGCAGTCGACCCGCATTTTCACCGTCCCCGCCGGGGCGCGGCCGACGATGGTGTCGAACACCAGGGCGGCGTTGGCGTTCAGGTAGGGCTGGCGGTCGGCGGCTTCGCCCGCTTGCGAGTAGAACTGGCCGGCGCCGGTCCAGGTGATCTTGCGGCCGTCCTGCTGGACGTTGACCTGGGTGGTTTCGGCCTTCAGGTTGGGCAGCGCGACGGTGGCGTTCAGGTCGGCGCCGAGCGGCTTCGACCAGTTGCTCGGGTCGCCGATGCGCAGCGTGTAGGGCGGCTTGTCGGCCGAGTTGAACACTTCCAGGTCGACGGTGGCGACGCCGCCGCTGCCGCTGTCCTGGGCGCAGCCGAGCACGGGCGTGGTTTCGTCCAGCTTGGCGACCTTGACGCTGTCCTTGTAGCCCAGCCCGTAACCGTAGGCGAACAGGGGGTCGTAGTTGGCGTCGCCCTTGTTGAGCGGCGTCTGGCAGGCGCTCCTCGGCCAGGAATAGGACAGTTTTCCGTTCAGGTCGTGGTCGATGTCGCCGTTGGCCTTGCGGAACAGCACGTCGGCCACGCCCTTGCCCTCGGTGCCGGGCAGCCAGGCGACGACGAAGGCGTCGGAGCGGTTCAGCTCCTTGTTGGTCCACACCGCGCGGCCCGTCACCAGCACCGTCACCACCGGCACGCCCTTGCCGCTGACGGCGTTCAACACCGCCAAGTCTTCCGGATAGCGGCGCGCGTGCTCCAGCGTGCCGGTCTTGCCGATGTCGCCGACGCCCTCGGCATACGGCGTTTCGCCGATCACCGCGATGACGGCCTTGAAGCCGGCCAGGCCGACGCCCGCGCCGGTCTCGCTAAAGACCACGTTGCCGGCGCCGGCGGCCTCCTTGATGCCGCTCAGGATGCTGTCGGCGTTGGGGAAGTCGGCGTTGGTGTTGGTGGTGCCCTGCCAGGTCAGCGACCAGCCGCCGGTCTGGTTGGACAAGCTGTCGGCGCTCTTGCCGACCACCAGGATCTTCTCGCCCCGCTTCAGCGGCAGGATCTGCTGCTCGTTTTTCAGCATGACGAGCGACTTCTGGACCGCCTCGCGCGCCAGTGCCCGGTGCTGCAACTGGGCCGCGTCGGCGGCGTGGGCGCGGGCCAGCGGCGCCTTGGCGCGGAAGATCCCGGCGCGCATCTTCACGCGCAGGATGCGCCTGACCGCGTCGTCGATGCGGGCCAGCGGGATTTCGCCCTGGTTGACGGAGTCGATGGTGTTGGCGATGAAGGCCTTCCATTGGTCCGGCACCATGATCATGTCGACCCCGGCGTTGATCGCCTGCGGGCAGCTGCCGTCGCTGCAGCCCGGCACCTGGGCGTGGCCGTTCCAGTCGCCGATGACGAAGCCGTCGAAGCCCATCTTGGTTTTCAGCGTATCGGTCAGCATCTCTTTGCTGCCGTGCATTTTGCCGATCCGGATGCCGAGGCTTTCGTTGGTCCAGCTATTGAACGAGGCCATCACCGTCTGCACGCCGGCGCCCAGCGCCGCGTAGTAACCCTGGCCATGGACGTTGATCATCTCGCTGCGGCTGGACATGTTGACGCCCTGGTCCTTGCCCAGGTCGGTGCCGCCGTCGCCCATGAAATGCTTGGCGGTGGCGATGACGGTGGGCGCGCCGTCCTTGAAGTCGCCCTGCAGGCCCTTGACCATTTCGCGGCCATATTTGGCGACGATGACGGGGTCCTCGGAATAGCCCTCGTAGCTGCGGCCCCAGCGGTCGTCGCGCACCACCGCCAGGGTCGGCGCGAAGGTCCAGTCGATGCCGGTGGCGGCCACCTGGGCCGCCACGGCCAGGCCGATGCGGCGCACCAGGGCGGGATCGTTGGCCGCGCCCAGGCCGATATTGTGCGGAAACAGGGTGGCGCCGAACACATTGCCGTGGCCGTGCACGGCGTCGGTGCCCCAGATCACCGGGATCTTGGTGGCGGCGTCGGTCGCCATGGAGGCGCGCCAGTAGCTGTCGGCCAGCCCGACCCAGTCGGCGGGGCTGGCGTGCTTGTCGTTGTTGGGGAAGGAGCCGCCGCCGTTGAGCACGGAGCCGATGTAGTAGCGCCGCACCTCGTCGGGTGTGATGCTCTTGATTTCGGCCTGGGTCATCTGGCCGACCTTCTGCGCCAGCGTCATGCCGGCGAGAATGCCGGTGATGGCCTGTTCGGTGGCGCCGTCCTGCGCGATGGCGCTCCTAATGCGCGGGAAATCCTTGAGTTCCTTCTGCCCGAAGTCTATTTCGGCCAGCAGCTGGTTGGAGGGGGGCGGACTGCTATCGCTGCCGCTGCCGCTGCCGCAGCCGCTGAGTATGCCGGTGCCCAGTGCGCAGGCGATGGCCGCACGGTGGAAGATACGTGGTGTGAATGTCATTGCGTCTCCTGTTTTTTTATTACGGAGGCCGGCATTACGCCCGGTGTTGCATGACCCGGCGTCCGGCGCCAACATCGCGCCCAGCATGGCTCCCAGGTCCCTGGAGAGCCAATGTAAGCGTTTACATTATTTAACAAGATTGCCGTAAAAGATAATAATATTTCATCATTTGTAGTAAATTTTCACAAATAATGCAACCGCTGACAGCCCGTGGAGCGGGCCGTGGATGACGAAATATTTCTTAAAGAAAGCAGCTGATGGCGCTGGGAAAGAAGGGCCGGGGCGCGGCGCCGCTCAGGCCAGGCGGCGCACGGAATCGCGCAGCATCAGTTGCGGCGTCAGCAGCGCCTGCGGGCCGGACGGGGCGCCCGAGCGGCTCAAGCGCAGGGCGATCTCGACGGCGGTGCGCGCCAGAAGGGTGATCGGCTGCCTGACCGTGGTCAGTCGCGGGTGCATCAGTTCGGCGAATTCGACGTCGTCGAAGCCCAGCAGCGACAGGCGCTCCGGCACGGCGACGCCCACGCTGCGGCAATAGTCGAGGGCACCGAAGGCCATCTGGTCGCTCAGGCAGAAGACGGCGCTCAGCGGCCTGCCGCCGGCCAGCAACTTGGCCATGCCCTGGCGGCCCGAGGCCAGCCGGAAGTCGCCCGCGAACACCAGCGCCGGATCTAGCGGCACACCGGCGCCGGCCAGCGTGTCGGCGAAGGCGGCCAGGCGTTGCACGCTTTCCGGATTGGTGGCGGGACCGCTGATGACGCCGATGTCGCGGTGGCCGCAGTCGATCAGGTGGCGCGCCGCCAGACGGGCGCCGGTGGCGTTGTCCACCTGCACGCAGCGGTCTTCGAAGCCGACGACGCTGCGGTGGATCACCACCACGTTGGCCTGCTCGCGCAGCAAGGCGGTCAGGGCGGCATCGGGCAACTCGCCGGGGAACAAGATGATCGCGTCGCATTGGCGCTGGCGCAAAAACTGCAGCGCCGCCAGCACTTCCCCGGGAGTGTCCTTGCCGCAGCTGACGATCAAATAGCTGCCGGCGGCGCTCACGGTTTCCTCGACGATATTGACCAGCGGCGCAAAGAACGCGCCGGACAAGCCGCCGACGATCAGGCCGATGCAATCGGAACGGCGCGTGACCAGGGAGGCGGCGACACTATTGCGGGAAAAATTGAGCTCGCGCATCGCCGTCTCGACGCGCGCGCGGGTGCCCTCGCTCACTTGCTGCGGCGTGTTCATGACGCGCGACACGGTCGCGGTCGAAACGCCGGCGTGTTCGGCGACGGTGCGGATGGTGGCCATATTCGGGGTCGCGGCGGCCGCCTATTTTTTAATCAGCTTGTCGAGCACCTGGTCGACGTAGTCGCCGTCGCCGTCGTTGAAGCGGATGCGCACCGGCAGCCAGTCGAGCGACGGCGCCAGCCACAGGTCGACCTGCTGGCCCTGGGCGTCCGGCGGCGGCGCCTTGACCACGTGAACGGCGTTGACCTCGCCCTGGCCGGTCTGCACGCTCTCGTTCTTGAGCACCTTGAAGGTCCAGGCCTCGGCGTCGCGCCGGCCGGCGACGAAGAAGGACCATTCGCTGCCGGGCTTGAACTTGTCCGGCGCGGCGCGGGCGATGGCCAGCAGCTGCCACGGCGCGCTGGTGCGGTCCTGCTCGCCGCCCTTGAGCGGATACGTGTCGTCGCCCTCGCTGAAGGTGATGGTCTTGCTGTCGCGCTTGAAGCTGGTGGTGTTGCCGTCCTTGCGGAAGCGCTTCTCGTAGAAGGTGGCCGGCGCGATGCCGTAGTCGTCGATGGCGCCCTCGCTGCGGTTTTCCAGGATCTTGCCGAACAGCGCGGCGCGGCTTTCGGTGGCGATGCTGTACTTGCCGTCGCCGGCCTGCCAGTGCACCTGGGCGTCGCCGTTGATGCTCAGGCCGTGCTGGCGGGCGCGGATGGTGTAGTTCAGATCGACCGAGGGTGGCAGATTGAAGGCGCGTTTGTGCACCGGATGCTCGGCTGCTGCTGCTGCTGCTGCGGGGGCGGCGGCGGCGGCGGGACCGGCGGCGGCGGCCAAGGCGGGCGCCAGGCCGGCCAGGAGCAGCGCGGCGGCGGCCAGGCGGTGGTGGATTGCTGTGATGCGCATAATTAGTGTCCAGATTCGGTGGCGGTGATTTTTGAGACGGTTTGCGTGGTCAGCGCGCCGCTCGCTTCGGTGTTGCGGATCTGCACCGGGTACCAATTCAGGCCCGGTGCCAGCCAGATGTCGATGCGCGACGAGTAACTGCCCGGCCGGGGCGGTCGCGTCAGGTGCCAGGTGCTCAGCTTGCCCATGCGCGTCTCCAGCGCCTCCTCGCCGACCAACTGGAAACGGAAGATGTTGGCGTCCTTCTCCTCGCCGACCTGCAGGTCGATGTCGCCACCGAACTGCTTGTGGTCGGCGCGGCCGATGCCGCCCAGCTGGAACGGCACCGTCGCCTTGTCCTGCGTGCCGACCAGCAGCGGATAGCTGCGCTCGGACGCCGAGAAGGTGATGCGGCCCTCGTCGCGGTTGAAATGGGTCGCCGTCAGCGAACGGCCGCGCACCTTCTCGGTCGCCGTCACCGGGGCGATGCCGTAGTCGTCGATGAGGCCCTCGCTGCTCAGCACCAGCAGGTTGATGCGGGTGATCAGCATGCTCAGGCCGGCCTCGACGCTCAAGGTGTAGCGGCTGCCGTCGCTGTGCCAGGACATCGCGGCGACGCCGCTCCAGGTGGTGCCGTTGGCGTCGACCCGCTTGACGTCCAGCTCGAAATCGGCCGACGGCGGCAGGTTGACCTTGTAGCGGCGCATGCCGGGCGGGGCGGCCTCCGGCGCGGCGACGCTCTTGTCGCTCTGGTCGGCGGCGTCCGGGGCGGATGGTACAGCAGATTGCGCCTGGGCGGCGCCGTCCTGCGGCCGGGCGGCCGGCGCGGCGGCCGCGGCCGTGGCCGGCGCAGCCGGGGTGGCCGGGGTGGCTCCGGTGGCGCCGTCGGCGGCGGCCGGCGCCGGCTCGGCTGACGGCGCGGTCTCGGCTGGAGTCTCGGCTGGAGTCTCGGCTGGAGTCTCGGCGACGGCGGGCGGCGGCGCCACGGCGGCCGGTTTGGGCGCGGCCTTGCGCACCCGCTTGACGGCGTCCGGCGCCAGCGGCGCCACCTGCGGCAACGGCGCCGACGGCTGCGACGCGCGCTGCGGCAGGGCCAGGCGCAACTGGGCCGTCACCGGCGCCGCATCGGCCGGCCGGCGGCTGTCCAGCGGACCGAGGCGGCCGCCCACCCAATCGATGGCCAGATAGTGCAAACCGGCCGTGCTTGCACATAAAACCAGCAGCCGACTGCGTTGGGAAAGGAGGGAGGCGAGCGTCATGCCGCTAGTGTAAGGTATCCACCTGAAGCGGGTGTGAAGACGGCCGATCCGGCCGCCCGGCGCCGGGCGAGAAAACGCCGGCGTGGGTGCTTTAAAAATCCGCAATGATTCCCATGAATCATCACGCCCCCCACTACTTGCTCAGCACGGTCGCCTTGACGATGACGGGATTGGCCTGTCGTTGAACTTGGTATCCGGCAACATGCCACCGTTCGCCGTGCTCGACACCCTCGTTCAGACTATCGACAAAGCGCGTCAAGGCCTCCACGTCAATCGCCTCGAGTTGCAATTGCGTGCGCCCGGCCGCCTGCTCGTGGGAGAAGGACAACACCGCGACACCGTTGCCGTCGGCCTGCTCCAGCGTCGACAGCAGCCGGTTCCACGGATAGCGCAACGCCGCCAGAATCTGCGTCTGCTCCTTCAGTTTGGCCGCCATGGCCGGTGTCAATTCGCTGCGCAGCTTGGCCTCGCGCTGTTGTTGCTGTAGTTGCCGCTGCAGGCCCGCAAGGCGCAGTTGCTGGCGTCCCGACTCCTGCCACAAGCCATGCCACTGCAGCGCCATGCCGCCGCCCCAGGCGCAGGCGGCCAATAGCAACAACAAGCAGGTCCACGGCGGGCGGCGCTGCGCAATGAAATCGAGTTCAAGCTTCATCAGGCGCCCTCCTCCCCGGCGAACAGCACATCGCGGAAATCCGCGTAGTGCCGCCGTCGCAGATGCTCCCGTCCCGACAGCAGCAGACGGTGGTGCTCTCCCAGCAGGCCTTGCTGGCCGCGCGCCAAGGCCAGGCCGACCCGCGTCTCCATGGCCATGCCGTAGGAGTGGCCGAGCCGCCGCAGCTCCCGCTCGACCAGATCGGCCTCGCCGCGATGGGGCAAGGCGTGCATGGCCAGCAGCTTGCCGGCCTGCGTCACGACGACGGTGAAGGCGTCCTCCTCCACCGCCAGCAGGGCCGACGGCGACGCATCCGCCCCGCCCCGCCTCGGCAAGGCGCTCCACACGCCGGCCAACAGCGGCTTCACCGACACCAGCCGCAGTTGTGGCCCCGGCGCCGCCGCCCGCAGACGTTCGAGCAGCTCGCGCCGCATCGCGCAGACGGCGGACTTCTGCCCGGCGGGCGCCCGCTCCACGGTGCAGAGCCATTGCGCCGCACCCAGGCCGAACTCGTGCTGCAGGCTGGCCGAGGCGATCGCCTGCGCCTCCGCCGCATCTTTCGCCCCGGCGGGAATCTCCAGCGCCATCAGGCGGCACAGCGCGGAACCGAGGTGCACGTGCAGCGAGGTGCGCCAATGCCGGCCCAGCCACGGGGCCAGGTCCAACGGCGCCCCGGCGTGCCAATCGAACTGGCCCAGCAACTCGGTCCGCCGGCGCCAACCCCAGCCGGCATGGCGGCGCACATAGCCCTTCGAGCCGGTCAGGTAGAGATGCAGATGGCTGTGCAGGCGCTCAATCATAGGCCACCACACGGTCGACTTCCTCCATCGTCGTGGCGCCGGCCACCACCAGGTCCAGCGCGCGCAGGGCCAGCGGGCGCACGCCGGCGTCCAGCGCGTGGCGCTT
The DNA here is from genome assembly GCF_016461825.1 of Rugamonas violacea. GTDB lineage: Bacteria > Pseudomonadota > Gammaproteobacteria > Burkholderiales > Burkholderiaceae_D > Rugamonas. Next base: position 35,470 of record NZ_JAEMNU010000009.1, read on the forward strand.
GATCTCGCCGATGTCGGCGCGGCGCAGGATCATCGCCCGCAGGGCATCGTCGAACGGCAGCACCTCGGCGATCGCCCGCCGCCCCTTGTAGCCGGTGTTCCGGCAATGCCCGCAGCCGCGGCCACGGGCCAGGCGCCATTGCCGCGGCTCGATATTGGCCGCCCGCAGGCGCGCCAGCAGGTCGACGTCGGGCTGGAACGCTTGCGCGCACTGCGGGCAATTGCTGCGCAACAGGCGCTGCGCGACCACGCCGTTGAGCGCCGACATGACGCTGTACAAATCGATGTCCATGTGGGAGAAACGGCTGATCACGTCGAACACGCTGTTGGCGTGCACGGTGGTGAAAACCAGGTGGCCGGTCAGGGCGGCCTGCACGGCGATCTCCGCCGTCTCCGGATCGCGGATCTCGCCGACCAGGATCTTGTCGGGGTCGTGCCGCAGGATGGAGCGCAGGCCCTGGCTGAAGGTCAGCCCCTTCTTCTCGTTGACCGGAATCTGCAGCACGCCGGGCAGCTCGTACTCGACCGGGTCCTCGATGGTGATGATCTTGTCCTGTTCGGTGCGGATCTCCGACAGCGCCGCGTACAGCGTGGTGGTCTTGCCGCTGCCGGTCGGGCCGGTCACCAGCAGCATGCCGTGCGGCCGCCTGGCCAGGCGCCGGATGCGCAGGATGGCGTCGTCGTCGAGGCCCAGGCCGGCCAGCGAGATCGCGTTCGAGTCGTCGTGCAGCTGCGTTTTGTCGAGCAGACGGATCACCGCGTCCTCGCCATGGATGCTGGGCATGACCGAGACGCGGAAGTCCAGCTCGCGCCGGCCCAGCGCCAGGCGGAAACGGCCGTCCTGCGGCACGCGGCGTTCGGCGATGTCGAGCTGGGCCAGCACCTTGATGCGCGACACCACCTCCTCCGCCCGCACCGGGTCGGCCAGCTCCGACGAGGGCACCAGTACGCCGTCGAGCCGCAGCTTGACGCGCACGCCCCTGCGGTCGCATTCGAAGTGGATGTCGCTGGCGCCGGCCTTCCAGGCGTCGTAGATCGCCGAGTCGACGAAGCGCACCACGGCGCTGGCGCTGCGCTCTATCGACTCCAGCGAGATGCTGTCGCCGCCACCGCCGGCGGACGCCGCCTGGCCCGGCGCGGCGCCGGCCAACTGGCTGGACGCCTTGATCTGCAACTGCGCGTGCTCCAATGCGGCGATGATGTCGGACAGCGCGGCCCAGGCCAGCTTGGGATACTCGCCGGTGCGGTTGGACAGCCATTGCAGCATTTGCTCGTCCCACGGGTCGGCCACGACGAACCAGCCGCCGGCATCGGGCGCCAGCGGATAAATGCCACGGTTGACGCAGTCGGTGAAGCCGACCCGGTCCAGCTGCGGCGGTGCGGCACGCAACGCGGCCAGCGACAACAGGGGCAGGCCGAACGCCGCCTCCGACAAGGCGGCCAGCTGCGCCGGCTCGACCTTGGCCAGCGCGGCCAGTTCCAACAGCAGCGGGCGGCCGCTGGCCTTGGCGGCGGCCCGCGCGGCGAACAGCGTGTCGCCGGACAGGGCCGGCAAGGCGTCCACATTCACCATCAAAATCCTCCCGCCAGGTCGAAGACCGGCATATACATCAACACGATAATGGCGCCGATCAGCACGCCAACCACCATCAACAGCAAGGGCTCGGCGACGCGGGTGGCGCGCTCGATGAACAGCATCAGCTCCTGCCGATAGGTCTGCGCGATGATCTCCATCGTGTGCTCCAACTTGCCGGAGCGCTCGCCCACCTGCAGCAGGCGCAGCGTGACGACGTCGGTCAACTGCTGTTCGGTGAAGGCCTGGCTCAGCCGCTTGCCCTCGCCGACCAGCTGGCGCGCGGCAAGCAACTGCCGGCGCAGCGCGGCGTCGAAGGCCAGGTCCTGCGCCAGCGGGATGGCGTCGCTCAGGGTGAAGCCGCCCTTCAACAGCATCGCCACGGTCTGGTAGATCCGCGCCAGCTGGTACAGCCGCAGGTAATGGCGCACCAGCTTGAACCGCCCCATCAGGCGCAACAGCCACACCTTCAACCTGCCGCTGCGATAGGCCAGCAGCAGCGCCAGCGCCGACAAGGCCAGCGCCGACAACAGCAGCAACAGATGGTCGCCGAAGAAGCCGCCGACACGGATCAGTATCAAGGTCGGCGTGCTGATGGACGTGGCGAAGTCCTCGTAGACGCGGGAAAAACGCGGCACCACATAGGACAGCATGAACAGGCTCACCAGCATGCCGAAACCGACCACCAGGCCGGGGTAGATCGCCGCGTTGACGATCTTCTTGCTCAACTCCCGGCCCACCATTTCGTAGCCGATGAATTCGCCCAGCGCCTCGTCGACGCGGCTGGAGCGCTCGCTGGCGCGCATCGAAGCGACCAGCAGCAAGGGGAAATGGAACTGGTTCAGTTCGAGCGCGCTGGAGAAGGGCTTGCCCTCCAACAGATGTTGTTTGATCTCGGCCAGCACTTCGTGCTTGAAGCCGGCACCATCCTTTGAGCCGAGCGTGTCGACCGCCTCCACCAGCGACATGCCGGACGACAGCAGCGTGCGCAGCTCGGCGCAGAACAGCACCACGTCGAACTGCGCGCGACGGGCCAGCGAAAATTGGCGCAAGAAACTTGGCGCGAAGCGCGTCGACGCAGCGCGCACCGACAGCACCGTGGCGCCACGGCGTTCCAGGGCGCCGCGCACCGCCTGCGCGCTGCCGCCCGCCACCACGTGCTCGGCGACGGTGGCCGAGGCGGCGTCGAATGTTCGGACGGTGAACCGCATGCTTTCCTGCTTCATAGGTGGCGACGCTCCCTCATTGTGGCGGCAAATAGACGAAGCGCCAGTCGGCGTAGCGCTGGCCCACCACCGTCAGGGCGCCCAGCTGGACCGCTTGGCGGCGCAGCGTCGCCGCCTCGCTCAGGCTGCGCACACCGGCGATGCCGCCGTCGGCGGCGCGGACCAGCTCCCAATCGCCGCCGTGGTTGACCGGATCGCCGTACAGCTTGCGCAGATGGCGCCGGGTGCCGACGAAGCGCCGGTCCTCCACCAGCTCGTCCAGCGTCGCCGGAAAGCGCCGGGGGTTTCCCGGCGAGCTCAAATAGTAGTCGCCGATCGCCCGCTGGTACGCCGCGCCGACCAGCAACAGCTCGGCCTCCTTGTCGCGCTGCGCCGCCGCGCTCCACATGGTGCCCAGCGCGGCCAGGCCGATGCCGAAGATGGCCAACGCCGTCAGCACGGCGATGTAGGTGAAGCCGCCCTGCCGGGCCGGCGCGGCCGCGTCACCATGTCGCATAGGCGCTCCCGTCCCGGGCGGTGCCGCCGGCCCCGCTGCGCACGTCGAACACCTTGCCCGACTCCTTCTTTTCCGGCGCGACGATGACCCAGCTGTCGTCCCGCTCCGTCATCGGATCGACGGGAACGCGGCGCAGGTATTTGCGCTCGACCACCTCTTGCAGCGATTCCGGATACACGCCCTGGTCGCCGAAGTGCTTGTCGATCGCCTCGCGCAGCATCGCCAGGTCCTGCCGCAGCACGGTCTCCTTGGCCTTTTCCACGTTGCGGAAGTGGCGCGGCAGCGAGAGCGACAACAGCAAGCCGATCAGCGCCATCACCACCAGCAGTTCGATCAACGTGAAGCCGGCCCGCCGGCCGCGCCGCCTCACCATAACCGGTACGGTATGCCGTTCATGCCGACCTCCGCAGATGTGGAATAGACGTCGAACACGTCGGCGCCGGCCTTCGGCTCCTGCGGCGGCGAGGCGTAGCTGCGCAAGCCCCACGAGGCCTCGGCCGGCAAGGACTTCGGCGCGAACGGGTCGCGCGGGATGCGCCGCAGCAGGTAGATGGCCTGGCCGCCGGCCTTCATGTCGGGCACGCCGGCGCTCAACGCCGACAAGCTGGGCGGATAGGCGCTGGCGCCGTCGCCGCGGCCGATGCGTCCGGCGTCGACGGCCAGCCGGTAGGCATCGATCGCCTGGCGGATCTCCCAGACCGCCTGTTTGAGCTCGCGCTCCTTGGCGCGCTTGGCGCTCAGCTCCACCAGCGGCATGGCGGCGCTGGCCAGCACGCCGAGCACCACCATCACCACCATCATCTCGATGATGGTGTAGCCGCGCCAACGCTGCATGGGCGCCGCCATCATTTCACCAGGATCTGGCTGGCCTCGGGCAGCGGCGGCGGCGCCACGGCGACGCCGGCGATGGGCCGGGCGGAACTGATGCGCACCTCGGCCTTGCCGGCGGCCAGGGCCTTGAAGCGGAAGGACGCCACCGTGCCGTTGCCGCTGACGCCGTCGGCGCCGTTGCGCAACACCGCCATCGAGGCGCGGCCGTTGGCCTGCTCCAGCGTCTTGGTCTTGCTGATCGCCGCGTCGTCCTGGCGGAAGAACAGGCCCTCCTCGGCGTCCATCACCTGCAGGGTCTGCGGCGAAAACTCCAGTTGCACCGGCATGCCGCGCAGCGCAACGGTCGATTTGACGTTGACCTGCACGGAAAACACCTCGCCCACCTTCAATTCCTGCGGCGCCTGCAATTGCAAGCTGAGCGGCACGGCGGCGGCGGCCGACACGGCCCCGGCGCCAACTGCCGCGCCGGCCGGCAGGGCGCCTTCGCCGCCGGGGCGCGGCGGCGGCGGGGCCGGCCGCCGCGCCAACCGGTTCGGCCGGTTTGGCCCCAAGCACCAACGGACGGCTGCGCACGTCGTTTTCCGTCCCCGACCAGAACTCGGCCTGGTTCAAGTCCGGCCGGCGGATGTTGCGCACGATGCGGGGCGTGACCGACAGCACGATCTCGGTGCGCTGATTGTCGTCGCGCTGCGACGCGAACAGGCGGCCGACCATCGGCAGATCGCCGACGCCGGGCACGCGGTTGGCGCTCATGCGCTCCTCGTTGCTAATCAGACCGGCCAACAACTGGGTCTCGCCATCCTTCAGGCGCAGCACGGTGTTGGCGGTGCGGGTGCCGATTTGGTAGACCAGCGAGCCGCCGGCGGTCTTGATCTCCCGCACCAGCGAACTGACTTCCAGGCCGATCTTAATTGCCACCTCGTCGTCCAGATAGATGTTCGGCTCCACCTCCAGCTTCAAACCGACATCGACGTACTGCACCGACTCCGAAATGAAGGTGCTGCTGCCGGCGTTGCCGGTGGTGGTGACGACCGGCAGCTTGTCGCCGATCATCACCTTGGCCCGCTCGCGGTTGCGCGCCCGTATCTTCGGATTGGCCAGGATGTTGACGTCGCCCACGTCGCGGTGCAGATTCAGCGTGACGCTGGGCAGGTTGATGCCGATCGAATCCTTGTTCAGGGTGTTCAGGTTGCCCAGGGTAAAGCCGGTCGCCTTGGACGGCGCCAGCGGCGTCAAGGTGAAGCCGTCGGGATACTTGATGCCCAGCTCGGTCAGACTGGCGCGCTTGACCTCCAGCACCTCCACCTCCATCATCACCTCCGGCTCGGCCAGGTCGTGCAGGGCGATCAGACGCTCGGCCAGGCGGATGGTCTGCGGCGTTTCACGGATCACGATCAGGTTGATCTTCTCGTCGATGAAGGGCTCGCGGATCTTCAGCATGTTCTTCAACAGCAGCGCGGTTTGCTTGACGTCGGCGCTGGACAGGTAGAAGGCCCGTATCATCAAATCTTGATACTCCCGGGTCTTCTCCGGCGTTTTTGGATAGATCAGCACGGTGCTGGCGTCGATCACCTTGTAGGCCAGCTGGTTGGTCGCCGTCAGCAGCTCCAGCGCGTCGTCGAAGCGGCTCTGGCGCAAATAGACGGTGGTGCGCAGGTCCTGGCGCACGTCCTTGTCGATGACGAAGTTGACGCCGCTGTTGCGGGTCAACACCTCCAACACCATGCGCAGATTGGCCTCGCGGAAGTCCAGCGACACCGGCCGCACCTCGGACAGGCGCGCGCCGCCCAGCTCGAACTGCTTGGCGTCGAGCTCCAACTGCCGTTGCAGGGCCAGCAGCTCCGCGTTGCGCGGGCTGTCCTTCAAGGCGCTTTCGATCACCAAGGTGGCGCGTTCGGCGAAGCCCTTGGAGATCAAGTCCCGCGCGCTGGCCAGGGCGGCGTTCTGGCGGCGGTCGCGGGCGATGTCGAGCAGCATCGCCTTGGCCCGCTCGTCGTTCGGCCGTATCACCAGCGCGCGCTGGGTGATCTCCTCGGCCACCACGTCCTTGCCGAGCGCGCGGGCCTCCGTCGCCGCCTTGATCAGGCGGGCGAACACCGCCTCTTGCGCGCTGATCAGACCGGAACGCAGCACCACGTTCTGCGGATACTGCGCCAACCCGTCCTCATAGGTCTTCAACGCCCGCTCGTAGTTGCCCTTGTTGAGCAGCTGTTCCGCCTCGTTGCGGATCGATTGCGCACCGCAGGCGGCGAGCAGCAGGCAGCCGATCACAGCGCAGGTCCGGCCATACATATTGCGTCGATGAAGCAAAGCGTTACTCCAATCATTCCAACAAAATGAAACGTCGATATTCCGGCCGGCCGGGCTTAGTTCTCGGCGGACCTGACCGAGATATGTATCCGCTCGTCCAGCGGCACATAGTGAATGACCAGCTCGTTGTCGTTCAGCACGTCGACGCGGTAATCGCCGTCGAGCACCTGGTGCAGCCGGATCGGCACGATCGCGTCGCCGCGCATCAGATAGGTCACCAGCTTGCCGTCGACGCCCTGCATGCGGCCCAGGTAGCGGTAGTTGTCAACAAAGTTGTCGCGTCACTTCATGCAGCCAGCTTCACTAATTCAGGTTCAGCCCGTTCCGGATTGAGCCAAACCTCGTCC
>NZ_JAEMNU010000090.1 GCF_016461825.1 Rugamonas violacea
TTCAGCATTGGGCAATCTGTCGCCCACCGTCTACGAACGGAAAATGGCAGCACGCCAACCTATCGTCGTGTCCGAAATTACTTGACCACAGCAACCCGCCTGCGGAGCGGCGCCGGTGCCCGCCGGTGTCGGCGTGCCGTGGGATTTATCGGCCAGTGAAATTTGAAAATCGGCATAGTTCTTTTCGAATGATGCCTCGGCGAAGCCGTAGATGGCCTTCGCTCCGAAAATTATGAGGGGAACTCCCCCGTTGCCTCCCAAGCTTGTGTACTCTGCCTTGTAACCGGCGTTGGCGTCGATATTCCGTTCGGCGAAAGGGATACTTTTCTGACGCATATAGGCTGCGGCGCGTTTGCAATATTCACACCGTGCCGTGCGATACAGGACCACTTTGCCCTCGGCATTCTGCGCGCTTGCACCTGGCGGCAATTGACTTTGGATGACGTCGGCGACCGACTTGAAGGCATCCACGGTGTTCGATGATGTCGCCTGCTGAAGTGTCTTTAACAAGCCTTCCAGTGACTGCGGATAGACTGCTGCGGGTACCATCGCCGCCAGTGTCAAGGTGCATTGCAGGATCTTCTTGATGGGTAGTGAGTACATGATTCCTCCTGAAAGATTGAAACCACTATCATTTTGATGAACCGCCTTCAATTCCCCTGCCACTTGCCGAAGCGTTTGTGATTCTCATGCGCATGGGTCGACGACCATGCATCCAGTGCCATGTAGAGGCTGCTTGCGCCCGTGGTCGTATCGATGTCATAGCCGTTCGTATTCAAGCTTTGAAGGTATGGCCATTTCAGCGCTCCCATGCAGTGGTGTACCAAGGAGCTTCTTTGAGCGGACCGTTGGTGCAGTCGGGATGAGACTGATATGGACTCGTCTCGCAGGGGAAGTCGCCGCCGTGCATGGAATATACGAAACCCCTTGCGCCAGTTGGATGATGCACAACTGTCTCTTGCACATCCCAAGCCAGCAAGACCCCGTCGTCCTTGATGCGGAAACTCAGTCGGATGCCGCGACCCGGCGCCGAATTGGCATAGCGGAATACTTCATCGGGAATGCGGCTCAGTACCTCCACTTTGTAGTCGCCGACGACGGTGCCTCCGACAAATCGGCCATCTTCATACTGAATATTCGAACCCTCTCGCCATGTCACGCGCACCCAGCGGGGAAAGGACATGTTTGTACCGCCACCAATGGATGAAATACTGTTCCCCGAAGACGCTAGAAGGCGCCCGTGTGCAAAAACGCGGTTGCCAGCATCAGTACGTGCCAAGACAGCGTCTTTAGGTCGAGCACCGGGAGCCAATTGGCTTTCCAGCACCATCCCCATCCCGCGCAGTTCGCTATCGGTCTGCGGCTTGCCGGTGTGTGCGCATGCCGCCAAGGATGATATGGCTGTCATGATCGCCAAAAACGTACGGTCGTATCGATGCCGTAGTCGTTCGCATTCAACCGTTGAAGGTAGGGCCATTTCAGCGCTCCCATGTAGTGGAGTACCAAGGCGCTTCTTTGAGCGGACCGTTGGTGCAGTTAGGATGAGATTGATAAGGACTCGTCTCGCAAGGGAAGTCGCCGCCATGCATGGCATATAGGAAGCCACTTGCTCCAGGGAGATTTTCTTGTACATCCCAAGCCAGCAAGACCCCGTCGTCCTTGATGCGGAAACTCAGTCGGATGCCGCGACCCGGCGCCGAATTGGCATAGCGGAATACTTCATCTGGAATTCGGCTCAGCACCTCCACTTTGTAGTCGCCGACAACAGTGCCACCAATAGCTTCGCCATGACTAAATTCCAAGGTGATGTCATCCCCCTCGCGCCATCTCACTCTCACCCAACGGGGAAACGACATATTTGTGCCCCCGCCGATTGAGCTTATCCCTCCTCCAGTTGGACCCAGCATTTGGAATCCGAAGGCATAATTTCCCGCATCGGTCATGCCGTACAAGCCTTTCTTTGGGTGCGCGCCGGCTGCCAATTTTGAGTCCACCACCATTCCCATGCCCCTTAGTTCTCTATCGGTATGTGGCTTGCCGGTTTGCGCGCATGCCGTCAAGGATGATATGGCTATCATGAGCGCCAAAAACGTACGGTCGTCTCGATGCCGTAGTTGTTCGCATTCAACCGTTGAAAGTATCGCCATTTCAACGTTCCCATGTAGTGGAGTACCAAGGCGCTTCTTTGAGCGGACCGTTGGTGCAGTTGGGATGAGATTGATAAGGACTCGTCTCGCAAGGAAAGTCACCGCCATGCATGGCATACAGGAAGCCGCTTGCTCCGGGGAGATTTTCCTGTACATCCCAAGCCAGCAAAACCCCGTCGTCCTTGATGCGGAAACTAAGTCGGATGCCGCGACCCGGCGCCGAATTGGCATATCGGAACACTTCGTCTGGAATTCGGCTCAGCACCTCCACTTTGTAGTCGCCTACAATGGTGCCACCGCTAAATACGCCATGTTCATACCGGATATTCGAACCCTCTCGCCACGTC
>NZ_JAEMNU010000091.1 GCF_016461825.1 Rugamonas violacea
GCTGAATAGTGTTTCACTGCCCGTCTTTGCTCCGCCCCCTGTACGATTACGAGAAATCAGATGACGCGACAACTATCCTGACACAGGGGGTTTTTGTCATTGCGTATCCCATCTGAGCATATTGTTGAGGATTTCATTCATTGGCGTGTAGGCGGGTGTCTTCGTATTAGAAAGATTATATAACTGGGTTGGCCTCAGATTTCCCTTGAACTCCGACTGCAAGTAAATTTGGTCCAGCGACGGATATTGTCCAGGGTTGAAGTATGGATTTGCAGTCGTCGGTCCTATAGCAGCACCACCATGCGGCACGTCATCCATGATCTCATAGACTTGAGCAAAGGCGCGGAAGTTCGGTCTTGTACCTGGGTATGTTTGAAGACCTTGGTGCAATGCATTCGCATCAAATGTTCCGTCTGGCAAACGCGCACTCTCTAGGGCCTCCGGGGTCGTGAAGTAGCTACTTGTCAAGACTCGTGTGGTTATACACGCGCTTAACAAATAATTCGGGCTTTTTCTTCTGCCATGCTTTGAGCGCTTGAATTGGTGATACGTGAT
>NZ_JAEMNU010000092.1 GCF_016461825.1 Rugamonas violacea
CGCCCGGCAGCGTTTTGTCGAGCCTGGCGCGCAGCGCCGCCAGCGCCGGCACGCTGTGCTGTTGCCGTGCCAGCAGACGCGCCGCGTCGCCGGCATCCTTGTGGTCGCGCTCGACGCCGTACAGCTTGCCGATCAGCGCGACGGCCTCGTCGGCCAGTCCGCGCTTGCCTTTCGGCTGCACCTTGACGGCCTCGACGAAGCGGCGGCGCACGTGCGCCCAGCACACCAGTTGCTCGATGCCGTCGGTGCGCATCAGCTCGTTATAGCCGCTGTAGCCGTCGGTCATCACATAGCCCCGATAGTCGTGCAGCAGGCGCACGGGCACCTGCCCGCCGCGGCTGGCATCGTAGTCGAACACCACCACCGGCCGCGCCGGCGGTCCGCCCGTCTGCACCCACATATAACTGTTCGAGGTCGGCGCCTTGCCGGCCTCCTTGAGCACCTGCACCACGGTCTCGTCGACGTGCAAATACGCCCCGTCGAGCAAGGCGTCGCGCATCAAATTGAGCAGCGGCTGCAGCACGCCGGCCGCGCCGATGACCCAGCGCGCCAGCGTCTGGCGCGGCACCGTCACGCCGTGGCGGGCCAGCACGTGTTCGAAACGCGCCAGCGGCAGGCCGTCGACGAACTTGACCACCAGCAGCATGGCCAGCAGGTCGGCGCTGGCGTTGCTCTTGGGCAGGGGCTGCGGCGGCAATGGCGCCGTCACCGGCGCGTGCACGCCGCCGGGGCAGCCGTAACGCTTGCGGATATGGCGCAGCACGCGCACCTGCATCGGCACCAGGTCGAG
>NZ_JAEMNU010000093.1 GCF_016461825.1 Rugamonas violacea
CTCGAATGTCTTTCGCTTTCTTGTTGCCATGTATCACTCCTCAGATGGTGGATTTTCCACCTATTGAGGTGTCCAGGCAAATTAGACCACAGCAGGTCAAACCATGGTCGGCAAGATCGCCGGAATCAATGTCTATGCTCAAGCAAGCAAGTCTGCCGACAAAATTATGAAGCTGGGAAAGACGGACGAGGTCATCTATATGGGGGAAGAGCGCGACGGTCTATATCGTGTGACGACACCACAAGGAGAGGGTTGGGTCGAAAAGCTGCTCATCAAGAAACTGTAATTACCCACGCTACGGGAAACCGGCGCCGGACGAGGGGGCACCGCCAGCGTCCATGCGCACTATTGCCACAAAATTTCACGACTGACTCCCGGGGTCATAGGCCAATTGCATTAACAGCTCTATGATTATTAAAAATTTATCTCCTCGACGATGTGCGGGTCGACTTGGCGGCGCCGCCCTTGCCCGTTGCCGAGCCGGAAGGCTACGCGATGTTGCTGGCGGGCCTGAACCCGCCGCCTAACCCTTCCCGCCACCTGCTCAACAGGTGGCGGCGGCGCCCTCGCCGCGCCTTGCCACCGGCCGCGCCGGCACGGCGGGCACGGCGGCGGCCATGCCGGCCGGCCGCGCCACCAGCTTGAAGGCGTCGACCAGCCGGCCCAGTTGCTGCGACTGGCCCAACATGGTCTCGGCCGCCAACGCCGACTGCTCGACCAGGCCGGCGTTCTGCTGGGTCGCCGCGTCGATCTGGCCGATCGCCAGGTTGACCTGCGCGATGCCCAGGCTCTGCTCGCCGCTGGCGTGCGAGATGTCGCCCATGTGGCCGGCGATGCGCGTCACCGAGGCGAGCACGTCGGCCATGATGCGGCCGGCTTCGTCGACCAGTTCGCCACCCCGGCGCACCTGCGCCACCGAACCTTGGATCAAACGCTTGATCTCGCCGGCCGCCGTGGCCGAGCGTTGTGCCAGCGCGCGCACCTCGGCCGCCACCACGGCGAAGCCACGGCCCTGCTCGCCGGCGCGGGCCGCCTCCACCGCCGCGTTGAGCGCCAATATATTCGTCTGGAAGGCGATGCCGTCGACCACGCCGATGATCTCGGCGATCCGTTGCGAGCTGTCGCGGATGCCGGCCATCGTGTCGATCACCTGCCCCACCGCCACGCCGCCGCGGCCGGCCACCTCGGCGGTGTGGCTGGCCAGGGCGTTGGCCCGGCGAACGTTGTCGGCGGTCTGCCGCAGCGTGCCGGTCAGTTGCTCGATCGAGGTGGCGGTCTCCTGCAGCGAGCTGGCCTGCGACTCGGTGCGCGCCGCCAGGTCGGCGTTGCCGCCGGCCATCTCGCGGGCGCCCAGCCGCACCGCGCCGGCGCTCTCCTTGATCTGGCCGACCAACAGTTTCACATTGATCTGCAAGACCCGCAGCGCCTGGCTCAAACAACCCAGTTCGTCGTCGCCGCGCGCGGCGATGCGCGCGCTCAGGTCGCCGGCGCTCATGCTGCCTATGTCGCCGCACAACTGCCGCAGCGGCGCCACGGCGGCGCGCTGCAGGTGCCAGCCGAACAGCGCGCAGCCGAGCACGCCGGCGCCGGCCGGCAGGGCGCGCGCCGCCGTGTCGCCGGCCAGCGCAGGGGTCAGCCAGCTGAGCAGGAACAACAGCGCCAGCGCGCCGCAGCCGAGCACGATGCGGCGCTTCAGCGTCGGCGTCGGCAGCCACGCCGGCCAGCGCCAGCCGGCGCGCCGCAGCACCCTGCCGTCGCGGATGAACAGTTCGCGGTTGCCGGCGCGGATCTCGGCGTAGGCCAGGTCGGCGGCGCGCACCTGCTCGCGCGTCGGCTTGACGCGGATCGAGGTGTAGCCGACCACCTTGCCGTCGGCGATCATCGGCGCGGCGTTCGCCTCGACCCAGTAGTGGTCGCCGTTCTTGCAGCGGTTCTTGACCAGGCCGGTCCAGCTGCGGCCCTGCCGGAGGCTGCGCCAGAAATCGGCGAAGGCCTCGGCCGGCATGTCCGGGTGGCGCACGATGTTCTGCGGCGCGCCGATCAGCTCCTCGGCGCTGTAGCCGCTGATGTTGATGAAGTCCTGGTTGGCGTAGGTGATGTTGCCGCGCAAATCGGTTTTGGAGACGACCGCTTCCGAGTCCTTCAGGATGTATTCGCGGTGCGGGGCGGGGCTGGTGTGGCGCAAGATGACTCTCCCTTGGGATGGCAACGGTGGCGGAATGGCGCCGGCGCGGCCGTGCCGCGACCGGCATTGCGCGAATAATACACAGAGATGTTTTGCCGCCGTGGACGACCTGGGGCATTCTTGATGTGTGTTATTTTTATTGTGATTTTCACCACCCTAATTACGCCCCGAACAACAGTTCCGGCAGCCGCCGGCGCGCCGCGCGGGCTCTGTTGCAAATTGATCGTCGGTGCGGAATTATTTACTCTGGGCACTTCCCAGCGTGATAAGCTTTTCGTTCAGTCAGGGTCAGAACATAGGACACCTTATGTGCCATCCGCAGCGCTGTCGCGCCATTCCGTCGCTCAGTTTCGCCCTCCCCGACGCCTCGCGCTACCGCATCGGCGCGCCCGCGCCGGCGCACCCCGGCACCGCCTGATTCGCCACAGATCGCCCTTGCGGTGTCCGCCCTCCATCCCGGAACGGCGCTGTTCGGCACATAAAAGAGGAGCATCCATGTTCGCCAATATGAAGGTCGCGACCCGCCTGGGTCTGGGGTTCGGCGCAGTCGTCATCCTGCTGCTGGTGTTGTCGACGGTCAGCATATCGCGGCTGGCGGCGATGAACGACAACATGCGCGAGATCATGACGGACCGTTATCCGAAGGTGATGCTGGCCAACGAAACCATCAAGCTGACCATCGACAACGGCCGCCTGCTGCGCAGCATGCTGCTCTCCAGCACCGAGGAGGAGCGCGAGAAGTTCAAAAAAGTCGTCGAGACCAACCGGCCCAAGGTGGCCGAGGCGCTGGCCAAGATCGACAAGTTGCTGAGCACCGAGAAGGGCCGCGCGATGTTCCGCGACATCACCGACAAGGGCAACCTGCTCAACCCCAAGTACGACGAGCTGTACGCCCTGATGCGCGGCGACCAGAAAAAAGCCGCCGACTTCCTGCGCAACGACTTCGCCACCGCCAACAACGCCTACTGGGGCACGCTGGAGGCCTTGGCCAAATTCCAGGGCGACCTGATGGACAAGGAGGCGATCGAGGCCAACGACAACTATCTGGAGACGCGCAAGCAGGTGATCATGCTGGCGGCGGCGGCGGTGCTGGCCGCGCTGGTGATCGCCAGCATCATCACGATCGACCTGATCCGCCGGCTGGGTGGCGAGCCGGGCTACGCCGTCGAGCTGATGCAGAGCATCTCGAAGGGCGACCTGAGCCGCGAGGTCAAGGTCAAGGCCAACGATACCAGCAGCCTGCTGTTCGCCGTCAAGGAGATGACGGTCAAGCTGCAGCAGGTCATCAACGGCCAACGCGGCGTGGTCGAGGCGGCCAACCACGGCAACTTCGACGCCCGCGTCGAGCTGACCGGCCTGCTGGGCTTCCAGCGCGAAATGGCCGAGGGCCTGAACCAACTGGCCCAGACCACCGGGGCGAGCATCGCCGACGTGGTGCGGGTGATGGGCGCCGTCTCCGAGGGCGACCTGACCAAGACCATCGACAAGCCCTACGAGGGCGCCTTCGGCCAGTTGAAGGAGTACGCCAACAACACGGTCAACAAGCTGGCGCAGGTGGTCAGCGAGGTCAACAGCAGCGCCGAGGGCCTGGCCGCCGCCTCCGAGCAGGTCAGCGCCACCGCCCAGACGCTGGCGCAGTCGTCCAGCGAACAGGCCGCCGGCGTCGAGGAGACCAGCGCCTCGGTCGAGCAGATGACCTCCTCGGTGGCGCAGAACACCGACAACGCCAAGGTCACCGACGCCATGGCCAGCAAGGCCGCCGGCGAGGCCATCGAGGGCGGCGACGCCGTCAAGTCGACCGTCGCGGCGATGAAGCAGATCGCCAAGAAGATCCTGATCATCGACGACATCGCCTACCAGACCAACCTGCTGGCGCTCAACGCCGCCATCGAGGCGGCCCGCGCCGGGGAACACGGCAAGGGCTTCGCCGTGGTCGCCGCCGAGGTGCGCAAGCTGGCCGAGCGCAGCCAGGTCGCCGCGCAGGAGATCGGCGAGGTGGCCAGCAGCAGCGTCGACCTGGCCGAGCGGGCCGGCCAGATGCTCGACGCGATGGCGCCCAACATCAAAAAGACCTCCGACCTGGTGCAGGAGATCACCGCCGCCTCCGAGGAGCAGTCGGCCGGCCTGGCGCAGATCAACCAGGCGATCAGCCAGCTGAGCCAAACCACCCAGCAGAACGCCGCCGGTTCGGAGGAGCTGGCCTCGACCTCGGAGCAGATGAGCAGCCAGGCCGAGGAACTGCAGCAGACCATGGGCTTCTTCAAACTGGCCGGCAGCAAGCCCCTGACACAGCGGCGCGGCGCGCCCAAGGCGGCGACGCTGACGCGCACCGGCGCCCGCCCGATGGAACTGGCCGGCCAGCTCGACGAGACCAGCTTCACCCGCTTCTAGGCCCGTCCCCAAGCGGCGGGGCGGCCACGCCGGCCGGCCCGCCGCTATTTTTTTGGCAACCGAGCTGGCGGCCCGGCACGCCGCCATGGCATCATCGGGTATTTTCATCCGCCCCGAGGTTTCCATGGCCGTGCTGCGCCGCCTGCTCCACATCGTCCTGTTGTTCTGTCTATGCCCGCCCTCGCAGGCGCTCGAGCTGCCCGAGCGGGACGGCGGCGCCGGCGCCACTGCCACGGCCCGCCCCGCCGCCAGCGTGGCGCCGCTGGTGTTCGCCAACCGCACGCTGTTCGTCTTCCGCGCCCCGCTGACCGGCTACAGCCCGGCCGAGCGGGCCGAGGGCGCGCACAAACGCCTGCTCGCCGTGCTGGCCAAACCAGGCCCGCTGCTGCCCGCCACCCACGCCATCGCCGAGGGCAGCCAGGTGCTGCTCGACGGCGCCCAATTGTTCCTGGTGACGCCGGCCGACATCAACCCGCTGGCCGGCGACAGCACCGACAGCGTCGCCACCGAGGCCGCCGCCACCTTGGCCAAGGCGCTGCTTGAACAGCGCGAGCAAACCAGCCTGCACTACCTGCTGATCGCCGGCGCGCTGTGCCTGGCCGCCACGCTGACCTGGACCCTGCTGCTGCACGGCCTGACCCGGCTGCACCGCTGGGCCGGCGCCTGGAGCATGCGGCTCATCAACAGCCGGCTCGGCGAGGTGCGCCTGAAGAACGTCCGCGTGCTCGACGCCGAGCACTACGTCGGCTTCATGCGCCGCCTGGTGTTCCTGCTGATCTGGGCGCTGCGCCTGATGGCCACCTACCTGCTGGCCGCCTTCGTGCTGGGCAAGGTGCCCTACACGCGCAGCTGGGGCGAGCGGCTCGAAGGCTACCTGCTCGACGTCGCCGGCGGTGTCGCGCAGAGCGTGCTGGCCGCCCTGCCCGGCCTGCTGCTGGTGTTGGTCATCGCCGTGCTGGCGCGGCTGGTGGTGCTGACCGCCGCCTCCTTCTTCCAGCGCGTCGAGAGCGGCGAGCTGCAGTTCGGCTGGCTCGACCGCGACACCGCCGGGCCGACCCGGCGCATCGCCAACGTGGTGATCTGGCTGTTCGCGCTGGCCATGGCCTACCCCTACCTGCCGGGCGCGCAGACGGCGGCGTTCCAGGGCGTCTCGGTGCTGGTCGGGCTGATGCTGTCGATCGGCGCCTCGAGCATCGTCGGCCAGGGCGCCAGCGGTTTGATCCTGATGTACGCGCGGGCGCTGCGCAAGGGCGAGTACGTGCGCATCGGCGAGAGCGAGGGCACGGTGGTGGAGCTGGGCCTGTTCAACGTCAGCCTGCGCACCGGCCTGGGCGAAGAGGTTACCCTGCCCAACGCCTGGGTGCTGGGGCAAACCAGCAAGAACTACTCGCGCGCCTATCCCGGCACCGGCTTCGTGCTCGACACCACCGTCACCATCGGCTACACCACGCCGTGGCGCCAGGTGCACGCCATGCTGGAGCTGGCCGCCGGCCGCACCGAGGACATCGCCGCCACGCCCAAGCCGTATGTGATGCAGTTGGCGCTGTCCGACTTCTACGTCGAATACCGGCTGGTGGCCTACGCCACCGTGCAGACGCCGCGCCAGCGCGCCGATGTGCTCAACCAGCTGCACCAGCACATCGTCGACGTGTTCAACGAATACGGCGTGCAGATCATGTCGCCGCACTACCAGCGCGACACCCCGCAGCCGCAAGTGGTGCCGCAAGAGCAATGGCACCTGGCGCCGGCCGCGCCGCCACCGCAGGCCGAGACGACCAACACCGCCGCGCGCGACGCCGCCTAGTACCCACGTCGTTCCCGCGCAGGCGGGAACCCATGCCACGTACGCCGCCGCCGGGGTCAGCAGCCGCCGGGGTCAGCAGCCGCCGGGGTCAGTGCCGACATTCAGACACGGCCTCGGCTGTAGGCGTAATTCCCCGTAATTGCAACTGCTGAGTTTGTGTCCGAATGTCGGCACTGACCCCGGGTGCGCTGACCCCGGGTGCGCACGTCGTTCCCGCGCAGGCGGGAACCCATGCCACGTACGCGTTTCCACCGACGCAGGAACGACAAGGGTTTTTAAAGATACCAAGTTGGCGTCAACGCGAACCTTCGCGCTCACGCCAACGCAGCGGCAGCGCGCCGGACTGGCGCCAACCGCCAGCCACCTCGAAGCGCCACCATCGCTCGGCGCCGTCGGCCGCGCCGGCCGGCCACAGCACCTCCGCGCGGCCGCGCAGTTGCAGCAGGTCGCCGCTGGCGTAGTCGATGAACAGCAGCGCCGCGCGCTCCTCCAGCTGCAAATTACCCAGCGTGTTGAAGTAACGGTTGCCGGGATAGTCCGGCACCAGCAGCGTGTCGCCGGCGACGCGGACGAAGCCGGCCGGGCCGCCCCGATGCGAGATGTCGGCGCCGTGCGCGCCGCCGCTGGTGGCGATGAAGAAGGTGTCGGCGCGCGCCACGACGGCACGCGCTTCCGCGTCCAAGCCGTCGAAAAGCTGGCCGGCGGTGCCGTCGTGCAGGATGCCGCCCTGCCCGGCCGCCACCGGCAGCACGTCGCGCTGCACGATGTACTTGGGGCAGTTGCCGAAGGACTGTCGCACGTCGATGCGCAGGCCCTGCGGTCCGGCGGCGGCGACCACGCCGTTGACCCGGTTGCGCCGGCGCGTGGCGAAGTCCAGGCCCAACAGGCCTACTTGGCTGCCGACCGGCAGATCGGCCAGCACGGCCAGCTGCAAGGTGTGCGGATCGGGACTGGCGGCGAAGCCGGGCGCGCCGCTGAGCACACTGGCGGTGGGCCAGCCGTCGCCGGCCACCGCAGCCATCAGCATGAAGGGCTGGGCGGCGAAAAACTCGCGGTGCTGCTCCGGCATGAAGTCGCGGATGGCGGCGCCCGACGAGGCCTGGCCGGCCAACCGCTGCGCGGCCAGCTCGCCGGCGTGGAAGGGGCCGTTCATGCTGCGGCAGGCAGCGCCGAGCGCGGCATCGGCACAAAGCCTGGCAGCGCCTCGACCCGTCGCAGCCAGGCGCGCACGGCCGGATACGCGGCGAGTGCGACGCCACCCTCCGGCGCGTGGGCCAGGTAGCTGTAGCAGGCCAGGTCGGCCACGGTGGGGCGCGCGGCGGCGAGGAAGTCACGCCCCGCCAGATGCTGCTCGATGAAGGCCAGCGTGCGCTGCGCCAGCGCCTGCGCCTGGGCCAGGTCGCCCGGGCCGTTCCACAGGCAGATCACGCGCGCCGCCGCCGGGCCGTGTTTGATCTCGTTGGCGGAGATCGACAGCCAGCGCTGGATCGCCGCCGCTTCGACCGGGTCGGCGCCGAGCCAGCCGCCGTCCGGCGCGTAGCGGCCGGCCAGGTAGACCAGGATGGCGTTGCTGTCGCTCTGCACCAAGTCGCCATCCTGCAGCACCGGAATCTGTCCCAGCGGGTTGAGGGCGCGGAACCCGGCCGAGGCGCGCACCTCGGCCGGCGCGTCGACGAAGCGGTACGGCAGGCCGAGCAGGTGCAGCAGCAGTTCGATCTTGTGGCAGTGGCCGGACAGATGCAGGCCGTGCAGGGTCAGGTCGGCGGTGGTGGCAACGGACGAGGCGATGGTACTGGGCATGGCAAGGCTCCTGAATCTATGGACGAGGAAGCCATGGTAAGCATTTCAGTTTTTTATGTAAATAATGCTTAGATGGAAATTACTATTCCACTTAGCGGAATAATCTCACCCAGCAGCGGCGGATGGCGCGCATCGGCATGGTTGGACTCATCGGCGCGGAGTGGCGGCGGTGACGGCAACGGTGGCGGTGTTGGCGCTGGCGCTGGCGCTGGCGGTGGCGGCCGTGGCGGCGGCGGTGCCGACCGTGACGGCGACACCGTCGAACTCGGCGATGCTGCGCTCGACCTCGGCCAGCACCTGCGCGAAGGCGGCAACCAGGCCGTCGCACAGGCCGGCGGCTACGCCCAGCTGGCCACCGCCCGCCGCACTCTCAATCCGCTGCAGCGCGGCGACCAGCGCGACGGCGCCGACCAGGCCGACGGTGCCTTTCAGCGCGTGGCTTTCGTAACAGATGGCGCGCGCCTCGCCGGCCGCCAACCCCGCCTGCAGCCGCTGCAACATCGGCGGCGCGATGGCGACGAAGGTATACGACAGGCTGCGGAAGGACTCCAAGTCGCCGCCGGCCGCGCGCAGCAGCACCTGCGGATCGATGTAGCGGTAGACGGCACCCATGCCAGCTCCTCGGCGATGTCGCCGGCGGCCGACAAGGGCACGCCACGCTGGCATCGAAACAATATCGCATCCAATAAAATATCAAATTCGTTTAAATCGATATATTCAACCAGCGCCGGCGACGCCGCGCTCAGCGCCCCTGCCGCGCCCGCTGCGCGCAGCAGGCGCGCAGATAACCACGCAGTTCGTCGTAGTTGACCGGCTTGGCGAAAAACACCACACCGGCCGGCACACCGCCGCGCGCCGCCAGATCCTGCTCGGTCATGCTCGACAGCATGGCGATGTGCGGGATCGCCAACTGCTGGTCGCCCAGGATGGTCTTGACCACCTCGTAGCCGTCGATGCCCTCCATCATGATGTCGGCCAACAGGATATCCGGCTGGCGGCGGGCAATTTCCAGCAGCGCCTGGTAACCATTTTCGCAAAACGACAGGCTGACGGGCAGTTGCCAGGCGGCGATCTGGCGCTCGTAGATGGCGCGCTGCATCGGATTGTCCTCGATCACCAGGATGCTGGCCGGGCCGACCGGCGCGCTACCGCCGCCGGTGCCGCGATTGCCCGGCGCGGTGCCGGCCATCGGCGCGGTCTTGTAGCTCAGCACGGCCTGGCGCGGTATGCGGCGGTGGCCGCCCTTGGTCTTCCAGGCCTCGATGACCCCGGCCTCCACCAGCTGTTGTACCGAGGATACAGAAATACCGAGGATCTCGGCCGCCTGCTGGGTCGTACATACCTCGTCGGGCGTGCTTGCCTTGCTCTTCATCGCGATACCAGTCCCAAGTTCCACAGATAGAAAAAATAAATTACCCAAATTCAATAAATAATTCAGAAAATCAATATAATTGATTCCATGAGGAAGAGTTCCACCGCCGCGACCAGCCCGTCTCTCGCGCATTATGCCGCCGAAACGGGGGCCGGCAAAGTGGAAACGGCAATACCGCCGGCAGGAAATGCGAATAGCAGCAAAAGCGGTGAATTCGATTCACCTTCATCGAAAGGAAACGCCGTGCACACCCTACAACCCAAGCGCCGCCGTGGCGACACCGCCTGGAACCGCCTGGCGGGCCGTGAGGACCTGGGCCTGGCGCTGCTGCTCGGCGCCGGCGCCGCGCTGCTCTGCTTCATCCTCTTCCAGTCGCAGCTGACGGCCTGGCAGCGCATGGCCAGCATGGCCCTGTTGGCCGCCGCCGGCGCCACGCTGACGCTGCGCACGCTACGCGCGCCGACGCCGACACCGCGCAGCGCACACCCACAAGCGGCGCACCCGGCCACCCTGCCCGACCCGGATCTAACCGCCTGCCGCGCCGTCCATGGCATCACCGCCCCGGCCGCCGCCGACGACAGCGACGCCGCCGCTGTCGCCGCTGGCACCGCTGCCAACGGCGCCGTCGCCGCCGGCCGCTCCGCCGCCGGCGGCGCCGACAGCCAGCTCACCGATCCGCTGACCGGCAGCTACCACCGCCGCGAATTCGACCGCCTGCTCGACTACATGTTCCTGCGCGCGCGCCGCTACAGCGCGCCGCTGGCCCTGGTGGTGTTCCGCCTCGACCAGATCCGCCGCATCAACACCATGTTCGGCCGCGCCAGCGGCGATGCCGTGTTGGCCGACCTGGCCCGCTACTCCACCGAGCGCCTGCGCGGCGGCGACGTGCTGGCGCGCTGGGACGAGTGCTCGTTCGCGCTGCTGCTGCCGGGCACCTCGGCGCGCCAGGCCGCGCATGTCGCGCGCTTGTTACAGACGGGCATAGAGCAGGCCTTCTTCGCCGGCTTCGGCGGCATGAGCTGCAGTGTCGGCATCAGCGCCAGCGGCCGCTGCCGCTCGGCGGCGGAACTGGCCCGGCTGGCCGAAGACCGCGTCGCGGTGATCTCATAGCCCGCTTGCGCACCCGGGTGAATATTGACGTAAATCAAGTTTTTTTCGGTTTATACTTGCTATCCTCAATCGCATAGTTTGATGAAAGGTGCGCATGCTCCGACCGCCAGCCCCGTCCGCGCCACACGCCACTCCGCCGCGGCAACCATGTTGTATCTGAACATCTGGCGCGCGCTGACGCCGTTGAACGAGTTGCCCGGCCCGGCCGAGCGCATCATGCAGGCGAAACACGACAGCCAGGTCGAGCAACTACTGCCCTTGCTGACGCCGCTGTTCGGCCTCGTCGTGCTGTTGTTCTCGCTGTGGGATTGGCGGCTCGACCCGGCGCATGCCGGCGCCGCCCTGATTGTGCGCGTCGCCGCCGTGCTGCTGGCCGGCGTGGGCTACTGGCCCAACCGGCTCGGCTGGAGCGTGACGACGCGCTGCGCCGTCATCTATTTTTGCCACGCCGGCGCCATCATCGCCTGCGCCTGGCTGCTGCAGCCGGGCCTGCAGGCCGGCATGGGGGCGATCGCCGCCAGCATCTTCTCGATGTCCGTGGTCACTCTACGCCTGCGCAACTTCGTCGCCATCGTCAGCGCGCCGACCCTGCTGTTCCTGCTGCTGGCAACGCTCCAGCTGGGCTGGCAGGACTTGGCCAACTGCGTCATCCAGTACCTGTTCGCGCTGGTGCTGGCGGCCAGCGTGATGCTGCTGTTCCGCCTGTTCCACCAGCGCGCCTTCCTGCTCGAACAACAGCTGCTGCACCTGTCCCACCACGACAGCCTGACCGGCGCCTGCAACCGCCTCTACCTGGAGCAGGTGGCCGAGCGCGAACTGGCGCTGGCCCAGCGCCACGGCCGCAGCCTGGCCGTGGCCATGCTCGACATCGACCATTTCAAGCAGGTCAACGACAACTACGGCCACGACATCGGCGACCGCGTGCTACAGGAGTTGGTGCGCTGCTGCCAGGGCGCGCTGCGCGAGGTCGACCACTTCGGCCGCCTCGGCGGCGAGGAGTTCATTTGCGTGCTGCCCGAGACCGACCGCGCCGAAGCGCAGCAGTGCGCCGAGCGCCTGCGCGCCAGCCTGGCCTCGCTGCGGCTGGACACGCCGCAAGGACCGCTGCGCTTCACCGTCAGCATCGGCGTGGCCGTGCACAGCCCGCAGCACCCCGACTGGCCGGCCCTGCTGAAGGCCGCCGACAAGGCGATGTACCGCGCCAAGCACAGCGGGCGCAACTGCGTGCGCCTGGCCGGCACGGCGCCGGAGGAGCTGTCCTCGCCACCCGCACCGTCATGACCAGCATGGCGCGGATGGCGCACTAGCCGCGCCGGCGCCGACGGATATCAACCGGTTTTCAGCAGTGTGTCAGCCGTCGGCCCGCATGCGCGCGCTGACGTCCATGCCGATGCCGCGATAGCCGACGAAGCGGCTGGCGGCGTCGAACATCGGCTCGCCGCTCACTTGCAGGTGGCGGGTGCGGCCGTCGGCGCCGGTGCGGCGGTAGACGAAATCGAGGAAGGGCCGGCGCTCGGCGATGTTGGCGGCCAGTTCGGCGCGCTCGGCCGGGTCCCAGCCGGCGTCGGCCAACGCGGCGGCGCCGGGGCCGTCGTCCGGGCCGGCCAGGCCGAGCATCTCGGCGGCCGGGCCGGAGCAGCGCGTCAGGCGGCCTTCGGCGTCCTGCTCCCAGTACCAGTCGGACGACAGCTCGGTGAAGCGCTGGAAGCGCGCCTCGCTCTCGCGCAGCTCGGCGGTGCGCTCCAGCACCGTGGCCTCCAGCTGTTGGTTGTAGCGTTCCAGTTTCTGATACAGCAGGCGCACCTCGAGCAGGTTGCGGATGCGCGTTTCCACCTCGACCAGCTCGAAGGGTTTGCCGACAAAATCCTTGGCGCCGGCCTGCAAGGCGCGCAGCTTGTGGCCCGGCTGGGCGGTGATGACCAGCACCGGCACATAGCCGTCCGGTTCGATGTCCTTCAAGGCCGCCAGGACCTCGAAGCCGTCCATGCCCGGCATTTGCAGGTCGAGCAGGATCAGGTCGTAGTGCTGCTCGCGGTGCAGCCGGCAAACGCTGAACGGGTCCATCGTCGTGGTGATGCGGCTGTAGCCGCCGTTGCGCAGCATCTGCTCAAGCAGCATGACGTTGGCCTCCTGGTCGTCGACCACCAGGATGTTGGCGTTGAGTAGTTCGCTTGCGTTGATCATGACCGTGCTTCCTTGATGACGTGTACGGCCGGCGCGCCTGCTGGCGCCGTCCGGTTGGCGCTGTGCGCGCCGTTCAATGCTCTTCCTCGACCATGCCGTTGGCGGCGGCGAAATTCAGCGCCAGGTCCAGCGCGTCCATGAACTCCTGCACCTTGATCGGCTTGGTCAGGTAGCGGAAGAAGCCCGCCTCCATGCCCTTCTCGATATCGCGCGGCACCGCGTTGGCCGACAGCGCCAGCACCGGAATGTGCTTGGTCGACGCTTCCTCCTGCAGGATCTTCAGGCAGCCGTAACCGCTGATGCCGGGCAGGTTGATGTCCATCAGGATCACGTCCGGCTGGTAGGTGCGCGCCAGCTGGATGCCGAGGTGGCCGTCGATGGCGGTCAGCAGGCGCAGGTCCGGCCGGCGCGAGATCAACTGCTCGACCAGGCTCAGATTGGCCGGGTTGTCCTCCACGTACAGCAAGGTGCGCGGCGCCGCCTCGGCCTGCGTCAGGGCCGTCTCGGCGACGGGCTCGTGGCCGCCGATCAGCGCCGGCGCCTCGGCGCTCTGCAGCTCGATCCAGAAGGTGGTGCCGACGTCGAGCGCGCTGTCGACGCCGATCGCGCCGCCCATCAGTTCGACCAACTGCTTGGTCACCACCAGGCCGATGCCGGTGCCCTCCTCGGCGCTGTCCTCCTGGCCCAGGCGGTTGAACGGCTGGAACAGCTGGCCCAGTTGTTCGGTGCTCAGGCCGGCGCCGGTGTCGCGCACGCTGATGCGCACCCGGCCGGCCTCGCCGACGCCGTAGTCCACCGTCACCGTGCCGCCGCTGCGGTTGTACTTGATGGCGTTCGACAGCAGGTTGATCATCACCTGCTTGACCCGGGTGCGGTCGGCGTGCACGTAGACCGGCCGGCTGAAATGCGGGAACACCATCTGGATGCCGCGCTTGTGGGCCTGCGGCTCGATCATCGATTTGCAGTCGGCGATCACCTCGGCCAACCCCATCGACTCCTGCGACATGGTGATCTTGCCCGACTCGATCATCGCCAGGTCGAGGATCTCGTTGATCAGGCGCAGCAGATACCAGCCGCCCTTGAGGATCTGGTCGAGCGAACGCTGTTGCGGCAGGCTGGGCGCCGGCGTCTCCGAGGCCATCAACTGGGCGAAGCCGAGCACCGCGTTGAGCGGCGTGCGCAGCTCGTGGCTCATGCTCGACAAGAATTCGGACTTGGCCAGATTGGCCTTCTCCGCCGTGGCGCGGGCGCCCTCCAGCTCGACGTTGGTCTCCTGCAGCGCGTGCTCGAACTGCTTGCGCTCGGTGACGTCGCGCGCGGCGGCGAACACGCCCTGCAGGTTGCGGTTGCGGTCGTGGAAGGTGGTGGCGTTGTACGACACCACGGTCTGCTTGCCGTCGCGCGCCTGCGCGGTCAACTCGTAGTTGGTCACTTTGCCCTCGCGCAGCACGCGGGTGATGGCCGCTTCGGCGCGCTGCGGCTCGGTGAAGTAGTCCTTGAACGGCGCGCCGATCAATTCGTCGCGGCTGCAGCCGGTCAAGGCCTCCATCTGCTGGTTGACATCGCTGATGATGCCGCGCGGGTCGGTCGTCATCAAGGCGTCGATGTTCGACTCGATCAGCGAGCGGGTGTAGAACTGCTGGTCGCGCAGGCGTTGGTCGAGCAGGGCCTGCTCGGCCTCGACCTGCTTGCGCGCCGTGTTGTCGGTGCCGATCAGCAGATAGCCGATGACCTTCTCGTCGGCGTCGCGCAAGGCGCTGACCGAGACGATGGCGGGGAAGCGGGTGCCGTCCTTGCGGATGTAGGTCAGCTCGTAGATGTCCTCGATGCCGCGCGAGGCCTTGAACACCAGCGCCTCGAAGCCGGGCGTGATCGGCGTGTTGAACTCCTGGCTCAGCGTGGTGGCGCGGGCGATCAGTTCCTCCGAGTCGGAGATGCCGGCCGGCGTCACCAGGTTGAGCACGTCGGCCGCCGCGTAGCCCAGCATGCGCTCGGCGCCGACGTTGAAGATCTGGATCACGCCCTGGGCGTCGGTGGCGATGCTGGAGAAGTTGGCGCTGTTGAAGATGGCGCGTTGCAGCGCGTCGGCCTTGAGCAGCGGCTGCTGGCCGAACAGCACCGCGCCGCGCCGCCGGATCATCCAGCGCACCCGGGCGAACACCACCAGCAGGCCAAGCACCAGCGCCAGCGCCGTGCCGGCCGCCACGCGCAGCGCCATTTCCGGCTGCAGCAAGCCGCCGCCGGCCATCGCGCCGACCAGTAAAGCCACCAGCACCAATGTCGCCAGGGTGGCGCCGAAGCCCGTCAAGAGCAACCGTTCGGCCGGGGTTTTCTGTTCCACATACATAGATTCTTACCTTGTGCAATCGTACTCAGAGCGTCAGCCTCGGCCCAGACAAGGTGCGGCAGCGCCGCCCTACCCGGCGCGCCGCTACAAGGGGCTGCCGGCGCCCAGCGCGGCCGGTCCGCCGCGTTGGCGCACGTCCGACAACAAACGGGCGAATTCTTTGCGCACCACCTGGTAGCACTCGCAGACGTCGGTCTCCAGGCCGGCGCGGTCGATCACGCTGATGTGGCCGCGCCGGTAGCTGATGTAGCCGTAGCCCTGCAAGCGGCCGGCCGCCTCGGTGACGCCCTCGCGGCGCACGCCGAGCATGCTGGCGATCAGTTCCTGCGTCATGGTCAGTTCGCCGGCGGGCAGGCGGTCCAGGGTCAACAGCAGCCAGCGGCACAACTGCTGCTCGACGCTGTGGTGGCGGTTGCACACGGCGGTCTGCGCGGTCTGCGTCATCAGCGCCTGGGTGTAGCGCAGCAGCAGGCGCATCACCGGACCGGCGCGGTTGAATTCCTCGATCAGGATGTGCGCCTTCATACGGTAGCCAAAGCCGCCGGTCTGCACCACGGCGCGGCTCGGTGTGCTGTCGCCGCCCATGAACAGCGACACGCCCAGCACGCCCTCGTTGCCGACGCCGGCGATCTCCGACGAGCTGCCGTTCTCCAGCACATAGTGCAGCGAGACGATGGCGGTGGTGGGGAAGTAGACATGACTGAGCTTGCCGCCGGACTCGTACAGCACGTCGCCGAGGCGCATCGGCACCAGCTCCAGATGGGGCGACAGGCGGTCGAAGTCGACGTCGAGCAGGGCCGACAACAGATGGTTTTGATTGGGGTCGCTGGGACGGGCCATGGCAGATTCCTGGTTCCAGTCGTCAACTAGGCGGGTGTCGAAGATGGCCGAACGATGGCCACCCATACACAATAACACAGGCGGGCGGCGCACCGCGCACGCCAGGATGACTCCGCCTCAGTCGGCGGCCGGCGGCCGGCGCTGCGGCTGGTGGTATTTGCCCCGCCCCACCCGCTGGGCGTGGTAGATGCCGCTGTGGCCGGAGAACAGATAGGCCATCACGCAGGCCAGCGCGGCGAACGGCCCGATCTGCGGGCCGAACAGCTCGACGGCCATGATCATCGAGGCCAGCGGCGTGTTGGCGGCGCCGGCAAACACGGCGACGAAGCCCAGCCCGGCCAACAAGGGGAACGGCAGGTGCAGCAGCGGCGCCAGCGCGTTGCCCAGGGTGGCGCCGAGGTAGAACAGCGGCGTCACCTCGCCGCCCTTGAAGCCGCTGCCCAGCGAGGCGACGGTGAAGACGAACTTGCCGGCCCAGTCCCACGGCGCCAGCGGCCGGGCGAAGGCCTCGACGATGACGGGGATGCCCAGGCCGATGTAGCGCGTGCCGAGCAGCCAGACCGCCAGCGCGACGACGCCGCCGCCGAGCAGCGGCCGCAGCGGCGCGTAGGCGATATGCCGCTTCATGAAGGCCGAGGCGGCGTGGGTGCTGCGGGCGAAGGCCATGCCGGCCAGGCCGAACAGGGCGCCGGCGGCGAGCACCGCCGCCACGTTGAGCAAGGTCAGCGGCGCCGTCGCCTGCATCGCATAGTGGCTGTGCCGCACGCCCCAGGCCATGCCGATCTGGTCGGCGGCGATGGCCGCCACCATGCAGGGGAAGATGGCGTCGTAGCGCAGCCGGCCGATGGCCAGCACCTCCAGCGCGAAGATGGCGCCGGCCAGCGGCGTGCCGAACACCGAGGCGAAGCCGGCGCCGATGCCGGCCATCAGCAGGATGCGCCGGTCCTCGGGGCGCAGGCGGAACAGGTGGGTCAACTGGTCGGCCAGCGCGCCGCCCATCTGCACGGCGGTGCCTTCGCGGCCGACCGAGGCGCCGAACAGGTGGCTGACCACGGTGCCGACCAGCACCAGCGGCGCCAGGCGCAGCGGCACCACACTCTTCGGGTCGTGGATCTCGTCGATCAGCAGGTTGTTGCCGGCTTCGACGGAACGGCCCAACTTCAGGTACACCCAGCCGACGGCGAAGCCGGCCAGCGGCAGCAGCCAGATCAGCCAGGCGTGCGCCTCGCGGTAGCTGGTCGCCCGGTCGAGCGCGAACAGGAAGAAGGCCGAGGCGCTGCCGCTCAGCGCGGCGATCAGGCCGGCGATGAGGCACCACTTGCCCACATAGGGCAGCAGGGCGAGCGGTTCGGGCAGTCGGGGAAGGTTCATGGCGCCGGTGGTGAGCATGCCGGGCCTGTACAACGGGCGCTGCGCGCGGACCGACAATGGCTGCCATGCTAGCAAAAAAGGTCGGCGCCAGCAATCGAGCGGCCGCCTTGGCGCTGTTCAGCGCCGCCGCCGTCCGCTATGCTACGCTCAAGCCATTGTCGCCGCCCCACCACCACGAGAACCGACCCACATGCAATTCAACGACCTGCACGACGACTCCGAAGACAAGCAATTCAGCGCCGCGCAGCGCGCCAGCGCGGCCAGCCGCAGCACCTGGGTCAGCGTGGTGGTCAACCTGGTGCTCAGCAGCGTGCAGATTGCGGTCGGCGTGTTCGCCCGCTCGCAGGGCCTGGTCGCCGACGGCATCCACTCGCTGTCCGACCTAGTGGCCGACTTCGTCGTGCTGTTCGCCGGCCACCACGCCCGCAAGGACGCCGACCAGAACCACCCCTACGGCCACCAGCGCTTCGAGACGGCCGCCTCGCTGGCGCTCGGCCTGCTGCTGCTGGCGGTCGGCCTCGGCATGCTGTGGTCGGCCGTGCTCAAGCTGCAGAACCCGGCCAGCGTGCCCGAGGTGCATGGCGTCGCGCTGTGGGTGGCCGGCGCCGCCCTGCTGGCCAAGGAGACGCTGTTCCGCTACATGCTGGCGGTGGCCAAGCGCATCAAATCGAGCCTGTTGGTGGCCAACGCCTGGCACGCCCGCTCGGACGCCGCCTCCTCGCTGGTGGTCGGCCTGGGCATCGTCGGCAACCTGGCCGGCTATCCGATCTTCGACCCGATCGCCGCGCTGATCGTCGGCTGCATGATCGCCCGCATGGGCTGGAACTTCAGTTGGGACGCGCTGCACGACCTGATGGACCGCGCCGTCGACGACGAGGAGGTCGAGGCGATCCGCCACACCCTGGCCGAGACGCCCGGCGTGAGCGGCGTGCACGACGTGCGCACCCGCAAAATGGGCGACATGATCGTGGTCGACGCCCACATCGAGGTCGACGCCCTGCTCACCGTGGAGGCCGGCCACGACATCGCCGTGGCGGCGCGCCAGCGCGTGCTGCAGCACCATCGCGTGCTCAATCTGATGACCCACGTCGATCCGTGGCACCGGCCCGACCTGGACCACAGCGCCGCGCAAAGCGCCGGCGCCGCCGAGTTGCAACCTTAAGGACACCTCGAATAACCGTCATTCCGCATCGGCGGGCCGCCGCGCGGGCGGGAATCCATACACTGCACGCTCATTGACTCAGCATGGGTTCCCGCCAGCGCGGGAACGACAATTTTGCAGTTTTTCGACGTGCCCTTAATTGATACGCTTCAGGCGCTGGCCGTGGATGCCCCACAGGCAGTCCTCGCCTTCGTAATTGGCGGCGATGGCCCAGCCCGTGCCGACCTTCTGCACGGTGGTCTCGCACTCGATTTCCTTGGCCAGTTTCTGGCCCCAGCCGTCGGCGGCGCCCCGGCCTTTGAACAATTCCTTGTCGTTGAAGATGACGGTGGCGTCGAAGACGGGTACGGCGAATATGGTCATGATGGTAATTCCTGATGATTGGTAAAAGCGACGGCAGCGGCCGCCAGCGCGGCATTGTGCCACAACCGGCGCGACAAGCCGGCGGCCGGGGCCGCCGACTGGCGTCGCCAGCGTTGGCGCGCCATCAGCGTATTATAAATTGAGCTCGCGGTTGCAGGCCGGCTTGGTGACGGCGTGGCGCAGCATGATCAGGCCCATGCTGGCGGCGACGAAGCCGCCGAAGATCAGGATGGTGGTGTTGAGGCCGACGTTCATGCGCAGCATCATCGCGTACAAGGCCATCACCGCCAGGATCGACAGGTTCTCGTTGAAATTTTGCACCGCCACCGAGTGGCCGGCGCTCATCAACTTGTAGCCGCGATGCTGCAACAGCGCGTTCATCGGCACCACGAAGAAGCCGGCCAGACCGCCGATGACGATCAGCAGCGGCGCCGCCAGCCACGCCGTGTGCACCACCGTCATCAACATCACCACGCCGCCCATCAGCATGCCCAGCCACAGCACCGACAACGAGCGGCGCAGCGTGACATAGCGCGCCGCCAGCACCGCGCCGCCGGCCACGCCGAAGGCGAACACGCCCTGCAGCAGCGCCGCCTTGTCCAGCCCCAGGCCCAGCGTCTCCTGGCCCCAGCGCAGCAGAATGTATTGCAGCGCCGTGCCGGCGCCCCAGAACAGCGTGGTCACCGCCAGGGACAACTGGCCCAGCTTGTCGCGCCACAGCACGCCGCTGCAACGCCAGAAGTCGGCGATCAGCTGGCCGGCGCGGGTCGACTGCTTGGCGTAGCGCACCTCGGTGTCGGCGATGCCCAGGTTGAACAGCGCGGCCAGGCAGTAGACGCCGACGATCACGCACAGCGCCGCCTCGCCCGGCGTGTCGATGCCGGTATCAATGAAAGGGAAATCAAAACTCAACAAGAAGGACGAGACGGCGGCGTTGGCCGACAGCGCGCCGCCCAGCACCACGCCGAAGATGGTCGAACTGATCGTCAGCCCCTCGATCCAGCCATTCGCCGCCACCAGTTGTTCGGGCGGCAGCAGCTCGGTCAAAATGCCGTACTTGGCCGGCGAATACGCCGCCGCGCCCAGCCCGACGATGCCGTAGGCCAGCACCGGATGCAGTTGGAAGAAAATGGTGGCGCAACCGCCGATCTTGATCAGGTTGGTCATGAACATGACCTTGCCTTTGGGGAAAGAATCGGCGAAAGCGCCGACAAAAGCACCCAACAAAACATAGGACAGCACGAAGGACCACTTCAGCATCGGCGTCATCCAGTCGGGCGCCTTCAGCAGCGTCAGAAAGCCGACACAGGCGATGAACAAGGCGTTATCGGCGAGCGAGGAAAAGAACTGCGCCGCCATGATGGTGTAAAAGCCTTTTTTCAAACCATGTCTCCGAATCTTTTTTGAGCTTGCATTTATATCATAATAGTTGCTCAGAAAGATAATTTTTGGGCCGCCGGCGATGGCCGGGAGCGCTTCCGCCGTATAAAATTTTGCCTGAAAAGCAAGACTTATTCACGCATCAATTTTTCCTGTGCAATAATTAGTTTCCTCAACGAACGCTATTGCAGATGACGAAATCCAGCCCGCAGCAAACCCGCCGCCGCCTGCGCAGCGCCGCCATGAGTATCGCTTTGGCCATTGGCTTGGCGGCCCCGCTGGCGCAAGCTCAATCGCTCGCCTTCACCTTCGACGACGGTCCCAATCTGGCCGAAACCCCACGCCTGACACCGCAGCAGCGCAACGACGCCCTGCTCGCCGCGCTGGCCAAACACAAGGTGCAGGCCGCGCTGTTCGTCACCACCGGCTTCGGCGCCGACAAACCGACCGGCTACGCGCTGGCCAAGGCCTGGGGCCAGGCCGGCCACGCCATCGGCAACCATACGATGAGCCACCCGGACCTGCACGACGCCAAGCTCAGCCTGGCGCAGTACCAGCAGGAGATCCTCGACTGCGACGCCATCATCAAGACCCTGCCCGGCTACCAGAAGTGGTATCGCTACACCTTCCTACGCGAGGGCAACACGCCCGAAAAGCGCGACGGCATGCGCACCTTCCTGCAAAAGCAAGGCTACCGCAACGCCTACGTCAGCCTGGACACCAGCGACTGGCGCCTCGACGAGAAGTTGCAAGAAGTGCTGAGCAAGAATCCGCAGGCCGACCTGACGCCGATCAAGCAAGCCTACCTGGCCCATGTGCGCCAGCGCGCGCTGGCTTACCGCGCCCTGTCGCTGCAATTGCAGGGACGCGACATCGCCCAGGTGATCCTGATGCACCACAACCTGATCAACGCCCTGTGGCTGGACGACGTGATTGCCCAGTTCAAACAGATGGGCTGGACCATCACCACCCCGGCGGCGGCCTTCGCCGACCCGGTCTATCAGCTGGCGCCCGAACGCTCTGCCCCGGGACAAAGTTTGTTGCTGTCGCTGGGCCGCATCCTCGGCCTGGGCAAGTTCCCCGGCGGCGAACGCTTGGTCGATGATGGCGATGCGGAAATTGAGGCGTTGAAGGCGCAGGGCTTGTGAAGATGGCCGTCAGCGCGCGATAGCACCGAGCAAAGACGCGCCTTCAATTTGAAATGACGCCGGAAGCCCAATGTTGGCATCGACGTGAAAACCAAGCTCCTTGGTCTTCGGCGGGCTTAAAAGAACTCATCCAGCAAACAATAGAATTTCATGCGCTGCATATCGAGTTCCATACCGTATTCGCGGCAGAAAATCTCCAGCCACTCCACTCCGAAATTACGTGCAATGCTGCGAGCCGCGAGCGCGAGGTCTTGATAACGATCGCTGACACCGAGCCCGCCACAGTCGATGAAACCTGTGAACTGTTGGGCCTCAGCCATGAAATTCGGCAGGCAAGCGTCGCCGTGAGTCACCACCAGGTCGTGAGTCTGCGGAAGCGTGGACAACAGCTCAGCGTACACGTCTTCGCTGGTTCGTCCCTGCCGCTCATCGTCGAAGTCGGCGTCGTCAACGAGTCCGGCGTCCATTCGATTCTTGACGACTATTAAACGCTTTTCCAAGCGCTGATCGAAGGGGCACTCTGCGATTGGCACCAGGTGCAGGGTACGCAGCGCCCTCGCCACGATGACGATTATCTGGCTGATCGATAGGTCATCGGCGCTAGCCAGATCACGCCCAGGGACGGCGCTCATGAGCAGCCAGTGGCGATTGTGCTCTGTTATTGCCTCAATAACTGTTGGCCCCGGCAGTTTGTGTTGCATCAGCCAATGAAGGCGCTCCACCTCGTCAGGAAGCTCACTTAGCAAACCAACGGGCTCCGATTTCAGGAACAAATCTTCCTTGTTGATGCAGCGGATGCGAAAAACATCGGCTCGCGACTGGCCAATTGCCTGTTGTTCTATCAGCGCGCCAGCGAACTTCTGCCGCCATTGGGCCGGAATGCGCAACTTCTCGACGTCGGACACGGCTCGCCGCTCGGCGACGGGAACAAGGTCAAAGTCGGGACGCAGCACATCAATAGACGACGGGCCGGTTGCGTTCTCTGTATCTGCTGAAGTGCTAATTTGATGCTTTCGGTTGTGAATGTTGGGACCTGCCGCCGTACTTTAAATTAATCGGGTAGCTGTCTCAAGTGATATTGGCACAGGGGGAAGCGCTGCTCGTCACTGCCGCCGGCCTGCACCCCGCCCTCAGCGCGCGGCAGCGCGGCAGCGCGGCGCAAAGACTCGCCTTCAATTTTGACTGACGCGGAAAGCCGAATAAGTTATATTTCTACAACCATGCATTTTAGGCCAGTGGCAGCTGAATGCGTGGGGACATTGCCGCGAAAATTTAAAACGAGGAGCCCGAAACCATGAGCGATACTGAAAAATTGAAAGGCCCAGCTTCATACTTCCCTTCCATCGAAAAAACTTATGGACATCCTGTCACGCATTGGTTAGATCTTCTGGCGATAATGAGCGGCAAGAAGCATATGGAACTGGTGAGCTGGCTCAAGAACGAGCACCAAATTGGCCACGGCCACGCTAACGCACTGGTCGCTCATTACCTTAGCCGTAACGCCTAAATTGTCTGTAGGCAAGGCGTGTTATCTGGAATCGACTCACCAGAAGTAGCTGTCAGGTTCCAGTTGCCGGTAGCTCCGCCGACCTGGGATATAGCACCCGTTATCCGATCCACCTTTTAAGAAGGAGGCGTCATGAACAAGCAAGTCATCTTCAACTTACCGGTGAAGGACCTGGACAAATCCAAGGCCTTTTTTTCTGCTCTCGGCTTCAGCTTCAATGCACAATTTAGCAATGAGAATTCGGCGTTTATGATCATCGTGGACGACTGCATATATGCAATGCTGATGACCGAAACCTCCTTCAAGTCCTTTATCGACAAACCCCTCGCTCGGGCGACTGAAGCTAATGAGGTCATCATCTGTCTGAGCTGCGAGAGTCGAGAGGAAGTGGACTGTCTGATTGCGAAGGCCGCTGCTGCGGGAGGGCGCATTCCACATCCGCCCGAAGATCATGGCTTTATGTATGACCAAGGTTTCGAGGACATTGACGGTCACCTGTGGAACCTGGTCTGGACGGCACCTCAAACCTGATGGGTTTAGCCGGCTAAGCAAGGTCCGCTACGGGGCGGAAACGCCAGCGGAAGAATTATCTTCAGCGGCGACCACATGCCCCGTCGTAGTGAGAATTTTTATTTCAAACAGCTCCCTTTGATGCGGTAAATTTTGATTTTTGAGGGGGCGGTTTGGGGCGCATCGAATAACCCTGAATTCGTCGTTCCGCATCGGCGGACCGCCACGCAGGCGGGAACCCATGCTGCGCTAGACAAGATGCGACATATAGGTGGCAGCGCATGGTCGTGCCCAGTGGCTTTAATAGGAGTTGATGAACGGTATCCGGACATCGTAGACGTAAGCTCTTTCCAGTCGTTAAATCTTGCTATGAGGTTGATTCGCCAACGCTTGGGGCATCTGTTAGACGTAGAGTGAAGGAGTCCTATGATTAGCAAGGAAGGCGCTCCAGTTGGTTGGTCTGCGCTTATGTATGAACTCGAAGACGCGCAGGAGCATTTGGCTCGTCTTATATCGGAGATGAACAAAGACCCAGAATATGACGAAGAAAGTTTTCGCATGGATCTTGGACACGTGTTTTCGCATTTGAATAGGGCTTGGAATTGGCGAAATGAGGATGTTGACATTGATGAAGAAAATTGGCAGCGAGCCAGCCAGTTCCCAGTAGACCTTGACCCGGTATAAGATATGTACGAGGCTGACCGCCTTCGGCCAGGAATGGTCGCTTATTTAAATTCGACTTATAAAACCAAGGTTAACTTGAATATAATAATTATTAAATATCAAAGGAATTATAATGGCAAATCTTATAAAATTATCCGATACATCTTGGCAGCAGCCATTCCGAGATCGGAAGAAGGAATTTCGTCTTTGGCCCACCCAAAAAGAAGTCGCCAGTTTTAACGACTTAAAGAACAGCACGAAGCGGCTATTGAGAGTTTCCTTTGAGCCACGTTTTAATTTGGATGTAATCGATCTATTTCAGATAACCAGTGGGCAGGAGATTAGCTTCCCAAAAGATTTTCAAGATATTATAAAACCAATTGTATTAAACAATTTAAACTCTTATTTTACTGTTGAAGTTTTAGAATATAACGACAGTGGATGGGCTCCCGGAAATATAAACACTGAAGGCGCCGCAAACATTAAGACACGTATCGGCCAGCAAAAATTTCGGCGTGAGCTAATATCTTACTGGGATAGCTGTGCTATCAGTGGAATAAATGTTGAAGAAATACTTAAAGCGTCTCATATTAAACCTTGGAAAGTTGCCTCTGATTCTGAACGCTTAGATCCTTTTAATGGAATTCTTCTCTCGCCAATGTATGATACATTATTTGATCGGGGCTTTATATCGTTCGATGACTCAGGGAAAATTTTACTTTCTTCAACAGCAAAAAAATTTATTGCTGAACTCGGGCTACGGAAAGATATATTTCTAAAAAAAATAGACCGGCGCCACATTCGCTACTTGCAAGCACATCGCAGTTTATTTGGCTTCAGGACTTAAACCCGCTATTGCACACAATGCTTTCCGTAGTCGGCCACAGCGGACTATCAGATATAGAAATGAAAAAAACACATTATTAATTGCTCGTTATTAAAGTCTGAGGGTGATTTTTAGAACATCTATTACGAAGCCTCCCATCCCAAGGGCCCGGATTATTTCAACGGGGACCTAGATGCATTTTCGGATGCAGTCTCAGCGGGCGGACCTGGCTGGCTAGGTGACTGTCAAATTGAATTGATGAGCATTGATAAATTTGCACGGTAAAATTCTCGTCTGTACAACAGGCTAAAATGGATAGAAAAATATTTTGGAACGGGTAGTGGCGTGACAATCCCTCTCCCAATTACACTTTATTGGCTTCCACCTACGGCCAACAACGGCCGTCATGTGGCAGGGAAATATGATAATTTTTACCATAGCTATAGTTATGCTGTGGTCTAATTTGCCTGGACACCTCAATAGGTGGAAAATCCACCATCTGAGGAGTGATACATGGCAACAAGAAAGCGAAAGACATTCGAG
>NZ_JAEMNU010000094.1:0-3607 GCF_016461825.1 Rugamonas violacea
AAGACCGGGAGCCGGGGTCGGACCCCGCGGGGTCCGACCCCAGGTTTGCGCCCGTGGGTTTGGCCGGCGTCGCCGGCACTCCCGATAGATTCAGATTCGCGTCGTACTTTTTGAAGAGTCACCGCACGCCATGACCATCGATTTGAAACAGTTAAGGTACTTCCTCGCCGTCGCAGAGGAAAAGAGCTTCAGCCGGGCGGCCGAGCGGCTGCACATCTCGCAGCCGCCGCTGAGCCAGCAGATCATGAAGCTGGAGAACGAGTTGGGGGTGCGGCTGTTCGCCCGCACCACGCGCACCTTCGAGCTGACGGTGGCCGGGCGGGCGCTGATGAACGAGGCGGCCGAACTGCTCGGCAAGATGCGCATGACCATCGACACCATCCGCCAGATCGACCGGGGCGAGGTCGGCCGGCTGCGCGTGGGCATCGTCGGCTCGGCCATGTGGGGGCCGATCCCCAGCCTGCTGGAGGAGTTCCAGAGCAAATTCCCGCGCGTGACCTGGACCCTGCACGAGTTCGGCCCGACGGTGCAGTACGAGGCGCTGCGCGCCAAGCAGATCGACGTCGGCTTCTGGCGCGAACCTAAGCTCGACGAGGACGACCTGAAACACGACAACCTGCGGCAGGAACTGTGCTTCCGCGAGAACGTCTGCGTCGCCATCAACGAGCACCATCCGCTGGCCAAGCAGGACGCCATCGAGCTGATGGACATCGCCGCGGAGCCGATGCTGACGCTGGCGCTGGACAAGTCGGCCTTCCCGCGCTACCTGATCCAGTGCTGCGTCAAGGCCGGCTTCCAGCCGACCATCTTCCAGGAGGCGAGCGAGCCGCAAACCCTGCTGGCGATGGTCGGCGCCGGCCTGGGCGTGGCCCTGCTGCCCGAGACCACCAGCCGCATCGGCTGGCCCGGCGTGGTGTTCCTGCCGATCCGCAGCCAGCCGCCGTCGGCCAATCTGTACATCACCTACACCACGCTGGACGACGCGCCGGTGGTGCGCGCCTTCCTCAACATCCTCAATCCGCCGGCCCGCGCCGACTAGGGCGGCACCGACATTTCCG
The DNA here is from genome assembly GCF_016461825.1 of Rugamonas violacea. Lineage (GTDB taxonomy): Bacteria > Pseudomonadota > Gammaproteobacteria > Burkholderiales > Burkholderiaceae_D > Rugamonas. The sequence continues at coordinate 1,059 of NZ_JAEMNU010000094.1, forward strand.
GGCTAGTGGGTGGTGCCGCCGGCCTCGCGCACATCGCTCTTGAGCTGCAAGGCGGTGCGCACGGCGACGCGCAGGCCGGCCACCATGTCGGTCAACGCCATGCTGGGCGCGCCGGGATGGTCCGCCGCCTGCTGCGGCAAATAGGGAATGTGGATGAAGCCGGCGCGCATCGCCGTGCCGAAGTCGGCGCTGTGGTGCATCAGGCCGTAGAACACATGGTTGCAGACGAAGGTGCCGGCGGTCTGCGACACCGAGGCCGGCAGGCCGGCCTCGCGCAGCGCGTGGACGATGGCCTTGATCGGCAGGGTCGAAAAGTAGGCCGCCGGGCCGCCCGCCACCACCGGCTGGTCGACCAGCTGGCGCTTGTTGTTGTCGGCGATGGGCGCGTCGTCGACGTTGATGGCGATCCGCTCGACTGTCAGATCGCTGCGGCCGCCGGCCTGGCCGACGGCGATCACCACGCTCGGTTGCAGCTCCTCGATCAGGTTCTTCATCGCCAGCTTGGCGGCGCCGAACACGCAGGGCAGCTGGCGCACGGCCACGGTGAAGTCGGCCTCGTTCCAGTCCTGCAAGGCGCGCACCGCCTCCCACGAGGGATTGATGCCCTCCCCGTTGAAAGGTTCGAACCCGGTCAACAATACGATCTTCTTCATTGCCTGCCACTCCCGTCTACTGCAGCGTCACAGCTACATCAAAAAATACAGCAAGGCCGCGTTGGTCGCCAGCAGCGCCAGCGCGGTCGGTATCTGCGCCTTGATGACCGCGTTCTTGTCCTTCAAGTCGAGCAGCGAGGCCGAGACGATGTTGAAGTAGGCCGCCATCGGCGTCATCAAGGTGCCGCAATAGGCGCTGAACATGCCGATCGCCGCCATCACCGCAGGATTAGCATGGTACACCCCCACCAGCACCGGGATGCCGACGCCGCCGGCCATCACCGGGAAGGCGGCGAAGCCGTTGCCCATCACGATGGTGAACAGCGCCATGCCGCCGCAGTACACCAGCACCGCCACCAGCCGCGTGTCCATGGCGATGTAGGAGGTGCTGACATGGGCCACCGCCTTGCCGACGCCGGCCTCGGAGAACAGCAGGCCGAGCACCGCCAGCATGTGCGGCAGCACCACCGCCCAGCCCATCGCGTCGACCAGCCGGCGCGATTCGCGCATCGCCTGCAGCGGCGTGGCGCGGGTCAGCCAGCAGGCCGCCGCCACCGCCAGCAGCGAGCCGCAGCCCAGGCTGACCAGGGTGGCGTTCTTCTGGTCGAGCAGGAACAGGCCGTCGATCCTGACGTCCTTCAGCAGGGTCGAACCGAGCACCGTCACCAGCGGAATGGTCAGCGCCGGCAGCAGCAGCTTGTGGCCCAGCTTGACGGCGCTGGCCTGGCGCTCGGCGTCGCTGCGCTGGCCGTAACTGCCCAGGCGCACGCCGCCGAAGCCGGCCAGCAGCGCCATCGTCACCATCAACGCGCCGGCCACGGCCGGCGCCAGGCGTTCGCCGGCCACATAGATCAGCGCGTACATCCACCAGAACAGCGCGGTGCTGTGGCGCCGTGGATTGCTGCGGTCGCGCCAGGACATCAGGCCGATCAGCGCCAGCATGGCGCCCAGCACCATGTAGAAGTAGTCGACGACGAGGATCATGCCGCCGTCCCGCCGGCCGCGCCGCCCTGCGCGTCAGGCCCGTCCTTGCCGTCGGCCTGTCGCCTGCCGTCGGCCTGAAGCTTGGCGCCGGCGGCGATGGCCGCCGCCATTTCGCGGGCGATCTGGCCGTCGAGCCGATGCAGGCGCCAGCCGTGGATGATGAAGGCCGAGACGGCGGTCGGGATGCCCCACAGGGCGATATGCAGCGGATCGACCTCCAACCCCTCGCCGCGCAGGATGGTCTGCATCAGCACGATGGCGCCGAAGGCGACGAAGACGTCCTCGCCGAAGAACAGGCCGACGTTGTCGGTGGCGGCGGCCATGGCGCGGATGCGCTGGCGCAGGCGGTCGGTCAGGCCGGGGTGGCGCAGCTCGGCGGCGCCCTCGGCCATCGGCGCGATCAGCGGGCGCACCATGCAGGGGTGGCCGCCCAGGCTGGTCAGGCCGCAGGCGGCGGTCAGCTCGCGCAGCGCCAGGTAGACGATCAGCACGCGCCCGCTGGTGGCGGCGCCGATGCGGGCGATGCTGCGCTGGGCGTGCTCCTTCAAGCCGTAGCGCTCCAGCAGGCCGATGGCGGCCAGCGGCAGCAGCAGGATCAGCGGCAGGTTGCGGGTTTTGATGAAGGCGGCGCCCAGCGAGGCGAGGATGTGCTCGACCGGCATGGCGGCGGCCAGGCCGGTGGCGACGCAGCCGGCCACCACCACCAGGGCCGGATTGACGCGCAGCGCGAAGCCGGCGACGATCACCGCCACCCCGAGCAGCGGCCACAGGTTGACTACTGTTTGCATTCTCGTCGTCGCCTTATTTTTGGAATCGCTGCATCTTACCCGGCTTTGCCTTTGTGGCAACGCACAAAAACGCTGCATTTCGGGCGGGATGCTGGCGACCCCCAACGGCGCCACCTGGGGTGGG
>NZ_JAEMNU010000094.1:3618-85243 GCF_016461825.1 Rugamonas violacea
GGTCCGACCCCGGCTTGTTGCCGCTGGGGTCCGCCAGCCTCCCTGGCGCCTTGCATACCAAAAAAAAACCGCGCGTCGGGCGACGCGCGGTTTTTTGTGCTTGGCCGGCAGGCCGGGTCAGAAGTTGGTCTTGAACTGCACGCCCAGGGTGCGCGGTTCGTTGGTGATGGCCGCCAGGTTGTTGATGTCGATCGCGCCGACCACCTGCACCTTGTCGGTGATGTTGCGGGCGAAGGCCGCCACCTCGTAGCGGTCCCACTTGTAGCCGACCCGCAGGCCGCCCTCGACCAGCGACTTGGCCTTGTACTCCTTGGCCTCGTACAGGAACATATTGTAGGTGCTGCGGTAGGCCCAGTCGGTCAGCGCGAAGAACTCGCCGTCGCCCATGGCGGTGCTGTAGCGCAGCGTGAAGTTGCCCTGCCACTGGGGCGCGCGCGGCAGCGGGTTGCCGTTGACGCGCGAGGTGCCGGCGGACGGGCCGGCCGGGTTGGTCGGCGTGCAGGGACCGCCGCAATAGCTGATGAACAGCTTGTCGTCCTTGATCTCGGTGTCGTTGTAGCTGCCGCCCAGGGTCAGGCGCAGCGAGTCGGACAGGTTGGCCTGGAAGTCCAGCTCGATGCCCTGGCCGATCACCTTGTCGGCGTTGATCAGCTGGTTCTGGTTGACGACGCCGCTGCCGGCGGTCAGCTGCTTGTCGGTGACGCGGTACTGGAACACGCTGGCCGACAGGCGGGCGCGCTTGTCGAACAAGTCCTGCTTGACGCCGCCTTCGACCGACAGCACCTTCTCGGCGTTGGCCACGGTCGGCCGGTCGCCCAGGCCGTACAGGCGGCCCTGGATCGACGGCGCGCGGTAGCCGGTGGCGACGCGGCCGAACAGGTTGCTGTTCTTGTCCAGTTCATAGGTGCCGGAGACGTCCCAGCTGACGTTGGACGAGTCGCGGTTGACCTGGAACGGGCCGGCGGTGACACCCTCGACCCGCTTGGCGGCGAATTCCTTCTTGTCGCTGGTGTAGCGCAGGCCGCCGCGCAGTTTCAACTTGTCGCTGACGGTGTAGTTGAGCGAGCCGAAGGCGGCCCAGGAGCGCGCCGTCTGGTTTTGCTGCGAATACGAGGACTTCTGCGGATTGCCCGGCAAGAAGGTGTCGAAGGCGATGCTGTCGATCTGCATCTCCTCCTTGAAGTAGAACAGGCCGGCGATCCACTGCAGCGGTCCCTTGTAGTTCGATTCGACGCGCACTTCCTGGGTCAGCTGCTTGTGGTCGGGCAGCAGGTCGGCCGTCTCCAGCGCGAACGGGATGGTGCCCGGCCCCATCGGCAAGGCGTAGGCGGCGCCGTAACCGCCGTCGACGTCGGCGCGGCTGTAGAAGTCGGCGCTCTCGTAGCCGCTGATCGAGTGCACGGTCAGGCCGTCCAGGTCCCAGCGCAGGTGCAGGTTGGCGCCCTTGGTGCGCAGATGCTGCGAGTTGGCGCCGTCGGTCGGATAGTCGCCGTAGTTGAAGCCGTCGACCAGCTCGCTGCTGCCCTTCTTGATCGCGTTGGCGCGGAACAGCGTGGCGCTGCCGTTCATGTTGCGGCCGTGCAGATTGAGCAGCGCGCTGAAGTCCTTGCCCGGCTTGACCAGCAATTGCAGGCGGCCGGCGTTGTCGTGGTAGCCCTCGAAGTCCCGGGTCGGCGCGTTCGGCTGGTTGTTGTGGACGCGGTTGTCGCGGTTCTGCGATTGCAGCGACAGGCGCAGCGCCACCGTGTCGCTGAGCGGCAGGTTGTAGGCGCCCTCGGCGTTCTTGGCGCCGTAGTTGCCCAGGCCGATGCTGGCGTAGCCCTCGGTCTTGAAGACCGGCTTGGCCGAGTCGAATTTGATGACGCCGGCCGGCGAGTTGCGGCCGAACAGGGTGCCCTGCGGTCCGCGCAACACCTCGACCTGGTCCACGTCGAACACCGGGAAGCCCTTCAACATCGGGCTTTCCTGCACGATGTCGTCGACCACCAGGCCGACCGGCTGCGAGGCGTTCAAGTCGAAGTCGGTGTTGCCCTGGCCGCGGATGTAGAAGCGCGGGAAGGAGCGGCCGTAGTCGGATTCGACGTTCAGGCTGGGCGAGCGGCCGGACAGGAAGCGGATGTCCTGGCCGCCGGAGGTCAACACGTCGAGCTTGTCGCCCTTCAAGGTGGTAATGGCCATCGGCACGTCCTTGATGTTCTCGGCGCGCCGCTGGGCGGTGACGATGACGGTCTCCAGCTGGTTGCCCTGCCTGGCGGCCGGCGCCGGCTCGGCGGCGGCATTCTCGGCGGCGGCGTCGGCGGCCCAGGCGGCCGACTGCGGGAAGGCGGCGGCGACCGCCAGGGCGATCAGCGAACGGGCGGCGAAGCGGTGTGTCTGGTTCTTCATCATGGACCAACTCCCTCGGGATGTGCGTGGATTAAGCGTGGATCGAATCGGATGCCGCCATGCGGGCGGGCCGCGTCGGACGACGGGCCGGTGCCGGATGGAAGATGTCAAATTATCCACCAAGCAGTTTGCAAAAAGTGCGGCTTCGGAAATGCTAGCATGAATAAAAATTGACAGGAAATCACTTTCTTCCGGTATTTATTCATATGAATTTCATATAAATAGACAAATAAAAACGTATTTGTCGAACATATAAATCCTGTGCATAGTTGTCAGCATAGCGTCCCAAGCGGGTGGCGGCGGCGCCCGCAAGGGGCTGGCGGACAGGCCCGCCGCCCGCCGGACGCGGCGCAGCGGCGCCGGCGGCGGTCTTGCAACGGCGCCGCGACAGGCCGGCCGAAGCGGCCCGGCGGTGTGGTTTTTTGCGCGCAACTGCCGAAAAAACCACAGTCCGGCGGCGCCCGCCAAGGCGCCGCTGTTGTTGCGGTGGCACCACAAGGAGCGCGGCGGGAGGCGAAGCCGGCGACAACCAAGTCTCGCTGATTTTGTTTTTACCAACAATTCGACGCCGCCGGCGTTTTCCATCGGCGGCGTTTTTAATGATGGTTGAACAATATTTTGGCGCGGCGGCGCCGAGGCGGGCCTCTAATAATCGGGCTTTCGGCGCCCCGGCCGGCCCCAAAGTACATGTTTAGCCCAATAAAAATATACAATATCGAACTTCCAGGAGCCAATTCATGAAACTTACACAATTTAGTTTGACGATTGCAGCATTGTTCGTTGCTGCCCAAGCGTCCGCGGCTGACCCAAAACTGGGCATCGTGTATGACGCAGGCGGCAAGTTCGACAAGTCGTTCAACCAGTCCGCTTTTGAAGGCGCCACGCGCTTCCAGAAGGAAACCAACATCAAATTCATCGAGGTGCAAGCCTCCAGCGACACCCAGGCCGAGCAGGTGCTGCGCGGCCTGGCGCGCAAGAACCTCGACCTGATCGCCTCGATCGGCTTCGCCCAGACCCAGGCGGTGCAAAAGGTCGCCAAGGAGTTCCCCAAGGTGCGCTTCGTGCTGATCGACGGCGTGGCCCAGGGCGCCAACGTCAACTCGGTGACCTTCAAGGAAGAGGAAGGTTCCTACCTGGTCGGCGTGGCCGCCGCCATGGCCTCCAAGAGCAAGAAGCTCGGCTTCATCGGCGGCATCGACATTCCGCTGATCCGCACCTTCGCCTGCGGCTACACGCAGGGCGCCAAGGCCGCCTTCGCCAAGGCCGAAGTGACGCAAAACATGGTCGGCACCACCTCCAGCGCCTGGAACGATCCGGCCAAGGGCGGCGAGCTGGCCCGTTCGCAGTTCGACCGCGGCGTCGACGTGGTGTTCGCCGTCGCCGGCGGCAGCGGCATGGGCACGCTGCAAACGGCCAAGGAAAAGGGCAAGCTGGCGATCGGCGTCGATTCGAACCAGAACGGCCTCTACCCCGGCAGCATCCTGACCTCGATGGTCAAGCGGGTCGACAACGCCGTCTACGACTCCTTCATGCAGATGAAGGCCGGCACCTGGAAGGCCGGCGTCACCGCCAAGGGCCTGAAGGAAGGCGGCGTCGATTGGGCGCTGGACGACAACAACCGCAAGCTGATCAGCCCCGAGATCGAGAAGCGCGTACTGGGTGCGCGCAAGGACATCATCGACGGCAAAATCAAGGTCATCGACTATCGCGTCGGCAATAGCTGCCCGGTTTAATTCCCCTCTTCACCACTGAACGCGCCGCCGGGGTCCGTCCCCGCGCGGCGCGTTGTTAATTAAAATCGATCCTATGCAGCCAGCTGTAGAATTTCGCAACATCTCCAAGCACTTTGGACATGTGAAGGCGAACACGGACGTCAGTTTCACCATCGCCAAGGGCTCGATCCACGGCCTGGTGGGAGAAAACGGCGCCGGCAAATCGACCCTGATGAGCATCCTGTACGGTTACTATCGCGCCGACGGCGGCGATCTCCTGCTCGACGGCCAGGTCCACCAGATCCGCAACAGCCAGGAGGCGATCCGCCTGGGCATCGGCATGGTGCACCAGCACTTCATGCTGGTCGAGAACATGACGGTGCTCGACAACGTCATGCTGGGCACCGAGGGCGGCTTCCAGCTGGCGCGCCACCGCGCCGCCACCGAGGCCAGGCTGCGCGAGATCTGCCAGCGCTACCGGCTCGACGTCGACCCGCTGGCCGTCATCGCCGACTTGTCGGTGGGGGCGCAGCAGCGCGTCGAGATCCTCAAGCAGATCTACCGCAGCGCCAACATTTTGATCCTCGACGAGCCGACCGCCGTGCTGACGGCGCAGGAGACCGCCTCGCTGTTCGAGATCCTGCGCCTGTTCAAGGAGCAGGGCAAGACCATCGTGCTGATCACCCACAAGCTGCAGGAGATCCTCGACATCACCGACACCGTCACCGTGATGCGCGGCGGCCGCGTGGTCGGCGCCGTGGCCACGGCCGGCACCTCGAAGGAGGAGCTGGCCAACATGATGGTCGGCCGGCCGATCGAGAACAACCTGCCGCGCGCGCCCTACAATCCGGGCGCGGCGATGCTCGAAGTGAGCGGCCTGCAGTTGCAAGACGCGCAGCAGGTCAAGCTGCTGAGCGACATCGGCTTCACCCTGCGCGCCGGCGAGATCGTCGCCATCGCCGGCGTGTCCGGCAACGGCCAGAGCGAGTTGATGGAGATTTTGTCGGGCATGCGCCTGCCCACCTCGGGCCGGCTGCGCTTCGAGGGCAAGGACCTGCCCTTCGCCAAGCGCGCCGACGCCGACGGCCTGCCGCGCACCTTCCGCGAACTGGGCATCGCCCACATTCCGGAGGACCGCCTGCGCGACGGCGTGGTGAAGAGCTTCTCGGTGATGCACAACACCATCCTCGGTTACCAGGACCAGCTGAAGAACCGCTGGGGCCTGTTCGACTTCAAGGCCATCGCGGCGCGCTGCGCCGCGTTGATGCAAACCTTCGACGTGCGCCCGGCCAACGGCGACCAGCGCATCGGCCTGCTCTCCGGCGGCAACCAGCAGAAGGTGGTGATCGCCCGCGAGGTGCTGGCGCAACCCAAGCTGATGCTGGTCGGCCAGCCGACCCGTGGCGTCGACATCGGCACCATCGAAAGCATCCACAAACAACTGCTGGCGCTGCGCGATAGCGGCGTGGCGATCCTGCTGGTGTCGGTCGAACTGGAGGAGGTGCGGGCGCTGGCCGACCGCATCCTCGTCATGTGCGGCGGGCGCATCACCGGCGAACTGAAAATTGAAGAATTCGACACCACCCGCATCGGCTTGCTGATGGGCGGGATGCACAAATCATGAACAACCACGACCTGCCACGCTGGGCGAGCGCCTTCGTCCTGCCCGTTTTGAATCTGCTGTCGGCCCTGTTGGTGGCCGCCCTGGTGATCTATCTGCTCGGTGAAAACCCGGCCGAGTCGCTGGGCATCCTGGTCAACAGCGCCATCGTCAACCCCGAGGGGCTGAGCTACACCCTGTTCTACGCCTCGACCTTCATCTTCACCGGCCTGGCCGTGTCGATCGCCATGCAGGCCGGCCTGTTCAACATCGGCGCCGAAGGGCAGATGTACTTCGGCGGCCTGGGCCTGACCTTGGCCATGCTGGCCTTCGACGGCTCGCTGCCGGCCTGGGCGCTGATCCCGGTGGCGATGGGCGGCGCCGCCCTGTTCGGCGCGCTGTGGGGCTTCTTGCCCGGCTATCTGCAGGCCAAGCGCGGCAGCCACGTGGTGGTGACGACGATCATGTTCAACTTCATCTGCGCCTCGCTGATGAACTTCATCATCGTCAAATACCTGATCCCGGCCGGCGAGCAAAACACCGCCAGCCGCGCCTTCGCCGACAGCGGCGCCATGCCGCGCCTGAACACCTGGTTCCCGATCCTCGGCGAGACCCCGCTCAACATCAGCTTCCTGCTGGCGATAGGCGCGCTGGCCGTGTACGGCCTGATGGTCAAGCGCTCGGCCTGGGGCTTCAAGCTGCGCGCCACCGGTCTGAACCAGCACGCCGCCCACTACGCCGGCATCCGCATCAGCAAGATGATCATCACCGTCATGCTGATCTCGGGCGCGCTGGCCGGCCTCGGTTCGGTCAACTCGATCATGGGCTCGACCCACTACCTGAGTTTGAACTTCGTCGGCGGCGCCGGCTTCGTCGGCATCGCCATCGCGCTGATGGGGCGCCAGCACCCGGTCGGCATCTTCCTGTCGGCCGTGCTGTTCGGCGCGCTGATCCAGGGCGGCTTCGACCTGTCGCTGGAAAAGCCGAACATTCCGACCGAAACCTTCATCTTTATCCAGGGCCTGATCATCCTGTTCTGCGGCGCCATGGAGAATTTCTACGCGCCGACGATCGCCGCCCTGCTCAAGCGCAACAAGGGATAAGGGAACCATCATGACATTCGACGACTTCCACTTCGCCAGCATCCTGGTATCGACCGTGCGCAACGCGCCGGTGCTCATCTTCGCCGCCATGGCCGGCCTGTTCGCCGAACGCTCCGGCGTGATCGACATCGGCCTGGAGGGCAAAATCCTGGCCAGCGCCTTCACCTCGGCGGCGGTGGCCTTCGCCACGCAGAACCCGTGGTACGGCGTGGCCGCCGGCGTACTGGTCTCGGTGGCGCTGGCCACCCTGCAGGGCTACGTCAGCATCACGCAAAAGGGCAACCAGCTGGTGGCCGGCATCGCCATCAACATCGCCATGAGCGGGTTGACCTTCGTGGTGGCGCAGTTCTTCTTCCAGCAGGGCGGCCGCACGCCGGACCTGGGCCAGGCGCGCCTGTTCGACGTGGTGTTGCCGGGCAGCGCCGCCGTCGAGGGCATCCCCTTCATCGGCTGGTTGTACGCGCATTTGATCGGCGGCCACTCGGTGCTGGTGTACCTGGCCTTCGGCCTGGTGCCGCTGGTGCACTGGGTGCTGTACCACAGCCGCTTCGGCCTGCGCCTGCGCGCCTGCGGCGAGAACCCGCACGCCGCCGACGCGGCCGGCGTCAGCGTCGAGCGGCAGCGTTACATGGCGATGCTGGTGGCCGGTGTGCTGTGTTCGTTCTCGGGCGCCTACCTGGCCATCGTGCAGAGCGGTTTCTTCCTGCGCGACATGTCGGCCGGCGCCGGCTACCTGGCCTTGACGGCCATGGTGTTCGGCAACTGGCGTCCCGTCTACACCTTCCTCGGCTGTTTGATGTTCGGCTTCTTCGGCGCCGTGCAGATCCAAATCGAAGGCGTCGACCTGCCCGGCATCGGCCGCATCCCCGGCTCGCTGATCCAGATGGTGCCGTATGTGGTGACGGTGATCGTGCTGGCCGGCCTGATGGCCAAGTCGGTGGCGCCGAAAGCGCTGGGCACGCCGTTCGTCAAGTCGCGCTAAGGCGCGCTTGACCCGAGGCGTGCGCCTCGTTTTGATTGATTGAGAAGCAAGCGATGGCGGTCCCGCAGAAGATGCGGACCGCCATTTTCATTGGCGATGCGACGGCGGCAATTGCCGATGAGCGGAAAGCACGTTCATGATTTCCACCAACTGCGACGTCTCGCGGTAAAGCACAATGTAGTTGCGGCGCACGACCATCTCGCGCATGCCGTCCAGCCGAGCCGACATCTTGTATAGCTTCGGATACTCCGGAAGCTTGCTGACTTTCTTCTCGATCTCCTCTTTCAGAAGTTGTGCGGCGTCGGGGTTGTCGTCGGCAATGCCGGCGACAATTCCCATAAGGTCAAGGCGGGCGCGAAGCCGCCACTCAAGACGCGGCCTTGTCGGCATGCTGTTTCCGCTTGGCGTCAATCACGGCTTGTACATCGGCCATGACCTGTTCATGCGAGAGATTGGAGGATGGGTCCGCGAGCGATTCGGCAAGCTGTTGCCTCATCCATTCGGTATGCGCTTCATCCTCGCTCGCGGCACGCATGCGCTCCAACCGCACAGCCAAAACCTCATCCATGTCGGCATCCTCGTCAAGGCTGGCCAGCAGTAACTGAGCGAGTTCCGCTCGCTCAGGCAAGGTTAGCTTTAAGGCATCAAGTGCCAATCGTTCAAGTTGAGTTTGCATGACACAGCCTCCGAACCGCAAATTTGAATTCTACTGCGGATTCGCACGAGCGAACGATGGCAGCGATTTGCGGACTTGGCCGACATCAAAAAAATGCCAAGACAAAGTGCGAGTGCGAGTGCGAGTGCGGCACGTGCAAATTCACCCCTCACTCGTCCACGCGCCTAAAACTCTTCCCACTCGCTGTCGGCGCTGGCCGAGGCCTTGGCCTTGGCGGCCGGACGCGCCGCCGGCTGGCTCGCGGCGACCGGCTTGGACGCCGGCCGTGCCGAAGCCAGCTTGACCGGCGTGGCCTTGGCGGCCGCCGCGCGCATCGGCGCGGAAGCCGGCGCCAAGGCGCGCGGCGCCGCCCTGCTCTCGTCAAGCTTGAACACGCTGACCGCCTGGGCCAGATGGCTGGCCTGCTCCTGCAGGCTTTCCGCCGCCGCCGCCGCTTCTTCCACCAGCGCGGCGTTCTGCTGCGTCACGCCGTCCATCTGGGTGATGGCCTGGTTGACCTGGGCGATGCCCTCGCTCTGCTCGTGCGTCGCCACGGTGATCTCGCTCATGATCGCCGTCACCCGGCGCACGCTGCTGACCACCTCGTCCATCGTGCTGCCGGCTTCGTTGACCAACTTGCTGCCGATGGCCACCTTGCCGACCGAGTCGTCGATCAAGGCCTTGATCTCCTTGGCCGCCGAGGCGCTGCGCTGGGCCAGGTTGCGCACCTCGCTGGCGACGACGGCGAAGCCGCGGCCCTGCTCGCCGGCGCGGGCCGCTTCGACCGCCGCGTTGAGCGCCAGGATATTGGTCTGGAAGGCGATGCCGTCGATCACGCTGATGATGTCGACGATCTTGTTGGACGACTGGTTGATCGAGGCCATGGTGTCGACCACCTGGGCCACCACGGCGCCACTCTTCTGCGCCACCTCCGAGGCGGAGCCGGCCAGCTCGTTGGCCTGGCGCGCGTTCTCGGCGTTTTCCTTGACGGTGCTGGTCAATTGCTCGATGGAGGCGGCGGTTTCCTCCAGCGCGCTGGCCTGCTGCTCGGTGCGGGCCGACAGGTCGCTGTTGCCGTGCGAGATTTCGGAGCTGCCGCGCGCCACGTTCTCGGCGCTGACGCGCACGTCGAGCAGCACGCTGTGGATCTTCTCGACGAAGGCGTTGAAGCCGGCGCCGATGACGGCCAGCTCGTCGGTGCCCTTGACGGCCAACTGGACGCTGAGGTCGGCCTCGCCGCTGGACAACCCGGTCATCGTCGCGCCCAGGGTGCGCAGCGGCGCGGTCAGGCGGTAGACCACGCCGATCAGGATGACGGCGGTGGCCACGGCGCAGATCAGCGCCACGGCCAGGGTGTACCACAGCAGTTCGCGCGCCGAGGCGGTGGCGACGCTTTTCGGGAAGCTCAGCTGCACGCTCCAGGGCGCGCTGTCGGCGTGGATGAACAGCGGCTGCAGCAGGTGGATGTAGCCGGCGGCGTCGGAAAACTCGAAGCCCTGGCCGGCGCGCACGGCGGCCAGGCCGGCCTCGGGGATGTCGTCGGCCTTCTTGCCGAGACGCTCGGCCAGCGGGTTGCTGGCGTACAGGCCGCCGTTGGAAACCAGGCTGAGCTTGGCGCCGTCGATCACCTTCAGCTCGGCCAGGATCTTGCTCAGCCGGGTCAGCATGAAGTCGGCGCTGGCGACGCCCTGGAATTTGCCCTCGACCATGATCGGCGCGACCAGCGAGGCCATCAGCACGTTCTTGCCGTCGACGGGATAGTTGTAGGGCTCGGTGAAGAACACCTTGCCGCTACGTTTGGGAATGTCGTACCAGTCGTTGGCGCCGGGCGCGCTGTCGAACACGATGGGTTCGATGTTGACGGCGCCGCCGTTGCCGCGCGTGAAGTAGGGCATGAAGCGGCCGCTGGCGTCGTACCAGGGCTTCTTGTCGGCGAAGTCGGCGTCCTTGCCGTCGAGCGCGTTCGGCTCCCAGGTGACGGCGGCGCCGATCAAGTCCTCCGAGCCGCCCAGCGTGGCCTTGACCATGTCGTGGATCTGCTCGCGCGCCAAGGCATGGCTGGCGCCACGGGTGGCGCGCATGGCGCCGGACAGGTTGATGACGGCCGACAGGTTGGTGCCGATGCGGCTTTGCAGCGCGCCGGCCACTTCGCGCGCCGAGGTGCGCGCCAGCTCCATCGCGGCGGCCTCGGCGCTGGCGCTGCTGCGCACGCCGATGACGGTGGCGGTGATGCCCAGGCTGAGCACCACCAACGCGGTGGCGGCGGCGCAGATCTTGCTGTTGAGCGACAGTTGCAGGGCGCGGCCGTTGGCGAAACGGCCGGGGCGCTGGGCGGAGGTGTCGAGGTTCATGCGGGATTCCTTTGTGGATCAGGGCGCGGCGGCGGGCGCCGCGCCGCTCGTTCAGAACGTCTTGGTCAGGGCCAGCACCAGGGTGCCGTCGGCCGGGTTCGAGGTCTCGACCACGCCGGCCGAGTTGGGAATGCCGAGCGTGTAATTGTCGTAGGCGTTGGTGGCGCCCTTGGCCTTGGTGTAGGCGGCCGCCAGCGTGAAGCCGCCCGGCAGGGTCTTGCTGACGCCCACTTTCAGGTCGCGCCAGTTCCACATGCTGTTGTTGGCGACGCGGCCGTCGCCGGCGTGCAGGTTCAAGGTGTAGCCGTCGCCTAGGTCGAGGTTGGCGCCGATGTCCAGGTAGCCGGTGCCGCGCGCGTCGACGATGCCGAAGAAGTCATGGCTGATGGTGTAGTTGTACTTGGCGTACAGCATCTTGTAGGTGGCGCCGAAGGACAGCTCGCTGTAGTCGTACTTGGTGGCGCTGGCCTTGTATTCGGCGCCCGGATACTTGTAGTAGTAGACGGCGGCGCTGTAGCCGAGGTCGCCGGCGGCGCCGGTGTAGGCGCCGTACAGGTCCCATTCCAGCGTGCCGTTCTCGATGTAGCGGTTGCTCATCGTCGACAACCAGGTGCCCACCGAGAAGCCGTTGGGAAAGGCGTAGTCGGCGCCGCCCTGCAGGGCCGGCTGGCCCCAGGTCTGGCGGAAGCCGCGCGAGATGTATTGCGACGCCAACGTGACGTTGGCCGTCAGCGGCGCGGCGGCCGGCGCGGCCGGCGCGCCATCGGCGGCGGCGCCGGTTTGGGCTTGCGCGGTGAAGGCGATCAAGCCCAGGCAAAGCGGCAGCAGCCGTTGCAAAACAGGTTTCATGTTCCATCTCTCCGTATCGTTGCCGGCGGCGCCATGTCGGCGCGCGCCGTTGTAGAGGTTTCCGGTCAGGGAACCGTGCTCGGTTCCGGCCGGTGACTACAATCTGCAGGCGGGGTTGAGGCCATGAAGAATGGTTGCCTGTAGGGGCGGCGAGCCTCCCCGCCGTCCGGCCGGACGGCGTGTGGAAAACTCCTAGCCCTAGCATACGAAGAATGCGTGGCGCATGTCAAACGTGCTCGGCCAAATAGCCGAATTCTGTTGCTAATTTGCAATTTTCAGAATTTTCTCCGGCATGGCTGGAACGGCAACAAATTGTGTGTTAGATACTGTTTCCATGTATCAACTTACTTCACGCGGCATCGGCGCCGGCGCGGCGGCGAACAGCGCCAGCGCGGCGTATTGCAGCAGCATGATGGTCTTGCCATCGGCGATCTCGCCGGACGCCACCATCGCCATCGCCTGTTGCATCGGCAACTCCAGCACCTCGATGTCCTCGCCCTCCTCGGCGAGGCCGCCGCCGGCGCCGACGCGCGCGGCGGGCGCATATTCGGCGACGAAGAAATGCAGGCGCTCGGTCACCGAGCCGGGACTCATGAAGGCTTCGAACACCTTGCGCACCGCGCTGACGCGGTAGCCGGTCTCCTCCTCCACCTCGGCCTGGATGCGCTGCTCGGCGCTGGCGTGGTCGAGCAGGCCGGCCGGCGTTTCGATCAAAAAGCCGTCGTGCCGCGGGCCGTAGCAGGGGAAGCGGAACTGGCGGATCAGGATCACGCTGCGCCGTTCCAGGTTGTACAGCAGGATGGTGGCGCCGTGGCCGCGGTCGTAGGTCTCGCGCGTCAAGGTTTGCCAGCGGCCGTCGCGGCGGCGGTAGTCGAAGGTGGTTTTTCTCAGCACATACCAGTCGTCGGACAGGGTTTCGACTTGGTGGATGCGGACGTGTTCTGAAACCTGTTCTGCGGGCATGGCGGCGCTCCTGGCGGGGTGGATGGGACTTGCATATTTAAACAATATCATGCAATATCGTGCAATATCAAGAAATTTCATGCAAAGGAAGCCGCCATGTTGACCCGCCAGCGCAAGGAGTTGCTGCTCAACCTGCTCAAACAGGACGGCCAGATCGTCGCCAAGGCGCTCAGCGAACAACTCGGCCTGTCCGAGGACACCATCCGCCGCGACCTGCGCGAGCTGGCGCGCGAGGGCCTGTTGCAGCGCGTCCACGGCGGCGCGCTGCCGCTGCCGGCCTCGCCGGCGATGGCCAACTTCGCCCAGCGCCAGCAGATCGCCGGCGAGGCCAAGCCGGCCATCGGCCGGGCCGCCGCCGCCATGGTCGAGCCCGGCCAGGTGGTGTTCATCGACGGCGGCACCACCGCCGTGCAACTGGCCCGCGCCCTGCCGGCCGAACTGCGCGCCACGGTGGTCACGCACAGCCCGTCGGTGGCGCTGGAGCTGGTCGAGCACGCCCACATCGAGGTGATCCTGATCGGCGGCCGCCTGTTCAAGCACTCCATCGTGACCATGGGGCCGGCGGCGCTGGAGGCGATCGCGCAAATCCGCACCGACCTCTACTTCATGGGCGTGTGCAGCCTGGACCCGCAGGCCGGCATCACCACCGGCGACTACGACGAGGCCGGCGTCAAGCGCGCCATCAGCCAGGCGGCGCGGCGCACCGTGGTGCTGGCCTCGCCGGAGAAACTGCGCACCGCCTCGCCCTACCAGATCGCGCCGCTCAGCAGCGTCGGCGCCATCGTCGTCCACGCCGGCGTCGACGAGGCCCTGCTGGCACCCTACCGGACCATGGGCATCGAGGTGGTGATGGCTGGAGGAAATTGCCTAAAAGCTTGATCCATTACTGTCCGGCATGGCACACTGACGGGGATTCTTCCCATGGACCGAGCAAGCGATGAAGCACACAAGGGCTGTCCGGACCGCCACCGCCTGCTGGGCGCTGCTGGCGGGACTGTGCGCGCCCCTCCCCTCCGCGGCCACCGATAGCCATCTGGTCTATCCGCTGACCACCTTCAACATCGACAGCCGCTACGACTACGACTGGACCGTGTTGCGCACCGCGCTGGAAAAAACCAGCGCGCGCTTCGGCTCGTTCGAGATGCGGCCGGCCGCCGCCAGCATGTCGCCGCAGCGCATCACCCAGGAGCTGGCGCAGCCGGCCGGCCGCATCAACATCTTCGTGCGCGCCACCGACGCCGAGCTGGAACGGGCCTTCCTGCCGATCCGCATCCCGGTCGACAAGGGCTTGCTGGGTTACCGCGTGTTCCTGGTGCGCCAGGAGGACCTGCCGCGCTTCGCGGCGGTGCGCGGCGTCAAGGACCTGCGCGGCCTGCGCGCCGGCCTGGGCAAGGACTGGGCCGACGTGGCCATCCTGCGCGGCGCCGGCATCGAGGTGGTCGAGGGTTCGACCTACGATGGCTTGTTTGCGATGTTGGACGCGAAACGTTTCGATTTCTTCTCGCGCGCCGCCGACGAGGCCGGGCGCGAATTCGCCGAACGCAGCGCCAGCCAGCCGCAACTGGCGTTGGAGCCGACCTTGCTGCTGCACTATCCGCTGCCGCGCTACTTCTTCGTGCGCCGCGACGCCGAGGGCGAGCTGCTGGCCAAGCGCATCGAAACGGGGCTGGAAACGATGATACGCGACGGCAGCCTGGACGCGCTGTTCCAGCGCTACAAGGGCAAGATCATCGAGCGCGGCGGCCTGCACCGGCGCCGCCTGATCGAGTTGCACAACCCGACGCTGTCGCCGCAAACGCCGCTGGGCCGCGCCGAGCTGTGGTACAACCCGCTTACCGACAAGTAAACCATGCGATAAGGGCCGCGACAGGCCTTCAGGTACAATGCCCATAGGCTGATGCGACTATCGCGCGGGAGTATGGTGATGTTGACAAATGAAATGAAGCGCCAGGTCTTCCTGAAATTCCGTACCGAGAATTATCGGGCCAGCCTTCGCCTTGAAGGCTTGGTTGAGCGCACGATAGACCTCAATAGGCCGGCGGTTGAACCGACCGCGACCACGCTCAAGACCAAGCATGTCCGCTAAATATGGAACAGGCCAGGACGGACAATATTGCTATCCCAACTCGGACGTACTGATCAACAAACTTGGCATTACTGACAGAGATGCCCTGGACGCTGCGGAAATCGAACTGAGCCAGGCCCGCATTGAGCAGTACGAGCCAAATTTCGATGACATTTCCCTGCCTGCCCTTCGAGAAATTCACTTCCATTTATTTCAGGATCTTTATGACTGGGCCGGCGAGCTTCGGGCAGTCGACATCAGTAAGGGCAACACACGGTTTGCGAACGCCAGCCGCATCGTGCCTGAAGCGAACAAACTGTTCCAACAGCTCGGGCAAGAAAACTATCTCATCGGTTTGCCGCGCGCACAATTCCTTGCCCGCTTGGCACACTATTTCGGCGAGCTCAATGTTATTCATCCATTTCGCGATGGCAATGGACGGGCCCAACGGCTGATGTTTGAAGTGATCAGCATCAATGCCGGCTTCGCACTGCGCTGGGCGCCTATTGAGCAGGCGGAATGGGTCGAAGCCAACATCGCCGCATACAACTGCCGGCTTGAACCGCTGACCGAACTGCTGAATCGCGCACTGACTCCCTTCTGAACACGACGCCGGGCGCCGACAAATCCCTGTGCAAGGCGCATCCTGGCGGAATCAATGGCCGGGAATCGCACTCTCCGGGCAAGAGGCCACACACACTTACGGCCAGATGGCCTGCAACAGCGCGGCCAGATGGTAGCCACCCTTGATCAACTGCTCCTTGGCGATGGCCGAGCTGGCCACCGGATAGTTGTCCGGCACGCTCAGCGCCCACACCTGGTAGACCTCGCCCTTGCCGCTGGTTTGATACGCCACCTTGCCCGGCGTGGCGTCGGCGTAGGCTTGCTTGGCGACGACCAGCGCGTCGTCGGCCCACTGGTGCGGCCAGCCGGCGGCGTCGCCGCCGTTGGCCGCCACCACCGGCTTGCCGGCGATGACGATCTGGGCGAACTGCTGCGGCGTGCGCGCGCCGACGCGGCGCATCGCGTAGTCGACCACCGTGCTGTCCCAATATGCGTGGAAGGGCCGGGTCAGCTGCCTGGGCTTGTCGCCGGCCGCCGCCGGCTTGACGGCCGCGACGGCCGCGTCGGCAGCGTCGGGCGCCGGCCGGGCCGGAATCAGCTGCGCGCCGGCGGCGCCGAGCTTGACGTCGTCGAGCAGCAGGTTGTTGCCGCCGCGCGCGTCGAACATGTTCACCGCGTCGATCTGCTTGGCCGCGCGCGGCAGCGCGTAGCCGCCGTCCTTGCCGACATAGGCGGCGCCGACGTGCAGCGGCTGGTGGATGTCGCCGGCCAAATGGGTGACGATCAACAAGGCCTGGCGCGGGCTGAAGCGCGGCGGAGTGCCGCCCGCCTCGCCCTTGCCGCGCAACACGGCGATGGCCTGGCCCAGCATCTGCACGATGTCGTCGTCGGCCGTGCCGACGGCGTGGTCGCGGTATTGCGTGTCCTGGAAGGGCACGTCGGTGTAGTGGTACTCGCTGTGCTTGGGATTGGCCGCCGTGTAGGCCTGCATTTCCTCGGTCTGCGGGCCGCAGAAGCTGCCCTTGACACAGTCGGCCCAGTTGGCCACCTGCTCCAGGCTCTCGCCCGGCAGCAGCAGGGCCGCCACTTGCTGCTGGGCGCGGCTGCCGGCGATCAGCTGGTCGGCGATGGCGCCGACGGCGCG
Organism: Rugamonas violacea; assembly: GCF_016461825.1. Taxonomy (GTDB): domain Bacteria; phylum Pseudomonadota; class Gammaproteobacteria; order Burkholderiales; family Burkholderiaceae_D; genus Rugamonas. Next base: position 19,992 of record NZ_JAEMNU010000094.1, read on the forward strand.
GTGGCCGTCGCCGCCCCAGGCCAGCGCGTCGGCCGACAGGAAGATGCCGCCCAGCGCGGCGATGCGGGCCAGGCGCCTCATTCCGGACTCCCCTTGCTCGGCTTGGCGTAGAGCTTGTTGATGTCGAGCGGCTGGGCGTAGGCCGAGCTCCAGGTCTGCTCGTGCAACGCGGCCAGGCGCTGGGCCATTTTCTCGTTGCGCATCACCACCTCCAGGTTGCGCGACAGGTCCAGATAGCCGCCGCTCCAGTTGCTGGTGCCGACCCAGCCCAGTTTGCCGTCGATCACCATGGTCTTGCTGTGGATGACGCGGGCGAAGGGGATGAAGCCGGTCGAGGCGAGCGGCAAGGTGACGACGCGGATCTCCACATTGGGCAACACGGCCAGGCTTTTCAGATAGGACTGGGCCGGCATCTCCAGGTTCCAGTTCGACACCATCAACTTGATCTTGACGCCACGGTTGGCGGCCGCGCGCACCGCGTTGTCGATCACCGCGTAGTAGGGCCGCGTGCCTTTCGGACCGTAGCTGAGCGGGGCGTAGTCGAGCAGCTGGATGCGCACCTCGCCGCGCGCCTCGGCCAGCAGGGCCGGCAGGCCGCTCTCGGAGTCGCCGACGCCGGCCGGGTTGTAGGCGTTCGGGCTGGCCAGCAGGTAGGCGTCCTGGGTGTAATCGGCGGCCACCGGTTTGCTGTTGAGCACGGGCACCGTCCGGCCCTCGCTGCTCAAGGCCTGGGCGCGCCAGTCCTGCTCGAAGATCGCCTGCACCTGGCCGACCACCTTGGCGTCGCTGATGCGCAGGCCGGTTTCGTGGATGTGGCTGAACGAGCGCCAGTCGAAGTTCTGGCTGCCGACATAGGCGACGGCGCGGTCGACCACCAGATACTTGGCGTGGATGATGCCGTTGCCGGTCAACTTGCTGAAGTCGATGATGCGCAGGTCCAGATTGGGGATCGCCTTCAACTGGGCGATGGTGGCCGGCTCGGACAGGCCGACACCTTTCTGGTCGAGCAGGAAGCGGATCTTGACGCCGCGCTTGCCGGCCGCCGCCAGCCGTTCGACGACGCGCTCGAACGCGCTGCCGGCCTGGTTGACGACATAGAACTGGCCGATCACGATCTCGCTCCTGGCCTGGTCGAACAGCTCGCTCCAAACCGCCGCCGCGTCGCGCAGGTCGGGCGTGGCCAGGCTGGTCTCCAGCGGCGCGGTGTGGACCAGCTCGTAGCCGGGAATGCTGAAGTCGGCGTGGGCCAGACCGGCGGCGCCCAGCAGGGCGGGAAGTAATAGACGACGCATCGCAGGGGTTTCCTTCAGATGAAATAAGGGCGGAACCGGTGCTGCCGGCGCCGCGCCGTGGTGTTGTGTGGACTTAAGGGCACCTCGAAAAACCGTCATTCCCGCGCAGGCGGGAATCTATACCCCGCATATCCATTGGCTCAGCATGGGTTCCCGCCTACGCGGCGGTCCGCCGATGCGGAACGACAATTTGGTGGTTTTTCGAAGTGCCCTTAATAGGTGCTCTGGATGCGGCCCAGCGGTGCGGCGCTGCCGGCCCGCTTGCCGATCTGCTCGCGCATCTGCAGGTAATCGCGCAGCGCGTCGATGTCGCGGATGCCGGTGTTGGCGCGGCCGCCGCCCTGGATGAACAGCGGGTAGGCGTCGCCGCCTTCGGCCAGGAAGGCGTTGGTGGCGATGCGGTAGGAGCTGGTGTTGTCGAGCGGCACGCCGTTGAGCAGTACGCTGCCCGGCACCACGCGGCCGCCGTCGGGCTGGTTGCGGTTCCAGCTGTAGGCGAAGCCCTCGGACACCTGCAGCAGGCCACGGGCGGCGCTCTTCGGCCCGCTCCACTGCTGTTCCAGCAGGGCGATGATCTGCGCGCCGGTCAGGTTCATCACCACCAGGTCGTTGTTGTAGGGCAGCACGGCCTGGGCCTGGCCGGCGCTGGCCAGCAGGCCGCTGCCGGCGGCCAGGTCTTGGCGCATGCCGTGGTTGTTCATGAAGGCGATCTGGGCGCCGAAGTGGCGCGCGCCGACCAGCATCGAGTCGGCCACCAGGTCGCCCAGCGCCGACTCGCCGTGTTCGTTGAGGGTGCGCGTGACGGGCGCCAGCGCCAGCCGCGCCACCGGCTGCGCCAGGGCCGCCGCGCTGCGCTCGCGCACCTTTGCCAGGTAGGCGCTCAGCGCCGGATCGGCCGGGTACTGGCCCGGCGTCATCACCACGTTGCGCGCGCTGACCTGGCGCACGGTGTTGCTGGCGGTGTCGACCTGCAGCTGGATGCGGGTCAGCACGCGGCCGCCCATGTCGGCCTGGGTCACCAGGCGGTCGCCGACGCGGCAGGTGTAGCCGGTGTGGGTGTGGCCGCTGACCACCAGGCGGATCGCCGGGTCGAGCCGTTTGATGATGTCGAGCAGCGGCCCCTGCAGCTGGCTGCACTCGGCCTTGTCGAAGGCCTCGTTGGTGTGGCCGCCCTGGTGGATCAGCAACACGAAGACGTTGACGCCCTGCTTGCGCAGCTCGGGCAGCACGCGGTTGACGGAGTCGGCCTCGTCGGCGAAATTGAGGCCGGCGATACCCGACGCCAGCACCATGCCGACGGTGTCCTTGAGCACTGCGCCGATCAGGCCGACCTTCACGCCGCGCACCTGCTCGATGCGGTAGGCCGGCAGCACCGGCTTGTTGGTGACCATGTCGATGACGTTGGCGGCCAGGTAGCTGAAGCGCGCGCCGGCGTAGTCGGCGGCGAACTTGCAGGCCTTGTCGGCGCGCGGCGAGGCGCAGCCGCCCTTCTGCTGGCGCAGCAGCTCGACGCGGCCGGCGTCGAACTCGTGGTTGCCGACCGAGCTGGCGCGCAGGCCCAGCAGGTTCATCGCGACGATGCTCGGCTCGTCGGCCCACATCGCCGACATCGACTGGCTGGCGCCGATCAGGTCGCCCGAACCGACCAGCAGCAGTTCCGGGTCTTCCTTGCGCCACGCCTGCAGGGCCGCGCCCAAGGTGTCGATGCCGCCGGCCTGGACCGTGCGCTGGCCGCCGAACAGGCCGCCGGCGCTGCTGAACTTGCCCGCCTCCAGGTTGCCGTGGAAGTCGTTCAGGCCGACCAGGTTGATCGTCACCGTGTTCGGTGGCGGACGCTGGGCGCAGCCGGCCAGCAGGACGGCCAGCGCGGCGGCGGCGATCGGGCTCAGGTATTTTTTCATTGCTTCGGCACTTGGAGAGAATGGAATATTGTACAGCGCAAACATGACAATCCGCCCCGTCCGGCGGCGGCGGAAACAATTTACCGCGCCGGCGCCGGCGCGAAAAAAAACGGCCGATGTCGCCATCGGCCGTTCTGCGGATTCACGCTAGCGTGGCGGCGAGCTTAGAACTCGTACTTCAGGGTCGCTTGCACGGCCCATTGCGACTCGCCCTTGACCTGGCGCACGTCGAGGCTTTCCACCGCGTCGCGCACTTTGTAGATGTAGCGGCCTTGTGGGTCCAGACCGACGTAGTCGACGAAGCTGCGCGCCTGGCCGCCGTTCGATTGGAAGCCGACCTCGTTGATACGGCCCCATTTCTTGTTCAGCAGGTTGCCGAAGTTGAAGATGTCGAAGCTGAAGGTGGCCTTGTTGCCTTTGAACAGACCAGGAATTTCCTGGGCGATGCGCACGTCGAAGCTGTTGGTCCACGGTGCGAAGTCGGTGTTGCGACCGACCACGCCGCCGGCGTTTTTCTTCAGCACGCCGTTGGCGTTGACGATGGACCAGAACTTGTCTTCGTTGGCGTGGTTGCTGGCCGTGTCGCCGAAGAACGTCACTTGGCCCGAACCCGGCGCCGAAGGGATGTACATCAGATCGTTGCCGCCCAGACCGTCGCCGTTCAAGTCGTTGTTGATGGTCCAGCTGTACGGTTTGCCCGCGCGGCCTTCATAGAACAGGCCGACGGTGGTCTTGTAGGTGCCGAAGAAACGCTTCTGGAAGTTGACCAGGGCGTTGATGCGGTCCTTGACCAGGTAGCTCGAGTTCGAGTTAGCTTCTTCGTTCGGGTTGAACACCGAGCGGCCGTTCCAGTTCGAGGCCGACACCGACGAGGTCAGCGGCGACACTTCCTTGGCGTCCGTGTAGGTGTACGACACCGACCATGACAGGCCGTTGGTCATCGGACGGCTCAGCGAGACGGTGGCCAGGCTGCTGCCGCCCTTGCTGGTCTTGGTCGCCGCCAACACGTTGTTGTAGTTCGGGTTGTTCAGCGAGCGGTTCAGGAAGCCCGAGCAGACGCCGCTGGTGATGGTGCCGCCGGTGGCGGTCCAGCATGCCGGGTTGAAGCCCTGGGTGTTGTAGTACAGCTCACGACCGTCGGTGCCGGTCTTGGTCGCCGCGCCCAGGTTCAGGTTGCGGTAGTAGATGCCGTCCTTGTTCTTGGTGTACAGCGCCTCGGCGCTGAAGACCAGGCCGTACCATGGCAACTCGGTGTCGAAGGCCAGGTTGGACTTCCAGACCGACGGCTGGCGCAGACCGGGCGCCAAGAAGTCGACGTTGACGGCCGGCGAACCGAAGGTCGGCTGCTTGTTGATGTCAGGCGAATACAGGCCGGCGGTGCTGCCCGAGCAGGCCGGGAAGCCGGTCACGCCGCAACCCATGATGCGGGTGGCCATGCCGGTGTTGGCGAAGGGGTTGGACAGCCAGACGGTGGCCGCCGCGCCCTGGAACAAGCCGGCGCCGCCGCGCACCTGGGTCGGACGGGCGCTGTCGAAGGTGTAGTTGAAGCCGGCGCGTGGTTGCACCAGGTTTTGGCCGTCGATGGTCAGGGTGTTGTCCAGACCGAAACCGCCGGACTGGCGCGTGTTGCTGGCGGCGTTGGCTTGCACCAGCGGCAGGCCGGCCGCCGCGTTGCGGGTCGGACGGTCGCTCATGCGGGCCGAGTCGACGCGCACGCCGTAGCTGACGGTCAGGCGCGGCGAGACGGTCCAGGTGTCCTGCAGGAAGAGGCCGTAGTTTTTCAAGGCGAACTTGGCGGCCGAATCCTCCTGGCTGACGCCGGGATTGAGCAACTGCACCTGATAGCCCGAGAAGCGGCCACGGCTGTAGTTCTCCAGCACGGCCTGTTCGACCAGGGCGGCCGGCGCGCTGGCGCAGGTGATGGCGCCGAAGCTGTAGGTGAAGCTGGCGCTGCTGTTGGTGCAGTTGAAGGTGTAGTTGCCGAAGACGTTCTGCAGGAACACGTTGTACACCTTGTTCTTGCTGTAGTCGCCGCCGAACTTGACTTCATGGTCGCCCAGCGACCAGTTGGCGCCCAGATAGGCGTCCTGGGTCTTGGTGCCGAGGACGTTGACCATGCGGCTCTGGTCGGTGCCGAAGTTGAGGAAGCGGGTGCCGCTCGAGACCGTGCTCGGGGTGCCCGGTGGCAAGGCGCCGGCCACCGAGAAGCCGACCAGCGGCAGCTGGGCGTTGACCGTCGGTACGCTGTCGTAGTCGCGCGAGGAGACCTTGAATTCGGTCGAGAAGCTCGGCGTCCAGTCGGCGGTCCACTGGCCGACCATGGTTTCGATGGTCTTGGCCTGGTTGTACCATTCCGAGTTCAGCGACAGGCCGGTGGCCGTCAGGCCGGTGAAGAGAGGCTCGTTCTGCGTCGTCTTGGAGTAGCGGAACATGGCGCGGTGGTCGTCATTGATGTTCCAGTCCAGCTTGACCAGGGCGTCCTTGACGTCGAGCTTGGTGCCGCTCGGGATGGCCGAGGTGCCGATGTCGATGCCATACTTGTTCTTGGCGATCGATTGTGCCGAGCTGATCAGCGAAGGCGTGATGCCGACGTTGGTCAGGCTGCTGCCCAGCGGGCCGAAGGCCGGCGCCGAACGGGTCGACTCGAGTTTTTCGTAGTTGGCGAAGATGAACAGCTTGTCCTGGATCAGCGGCGCGCCCAGGGTCACGCCCTTGGTGGTTTCTTTGAACGGCGCCGGTGCGGCGTAGCTGTCGGTGGTGGCGTTGTAGCGGTCGCCGGCCATGCTGTCGTTGCGGAAGACGTAATAAACGCTGCCCTTGACGGTGTTGGTGCCGGACTTGGTGACGGCGTTGATGTTGCCGCCGGTGTAGCCTTTTTGGGTGACGTCGTAGTTGGCGACGTTGACCTGCACCGACTGGATCGCCTCGATCGAGATCGGCTGCTTGGCGGTCGGACTGCCGTTCGACTCTATGCCGAAGGTGTCGTTGACGGCCACGCCGTCGATGGTCAGCGAGTTGTAGCGCGAGTTCTGGCCGGCGACGGACATTTCGCCGCGCTCCTTGTCGGTCTGCGACACGCGCGGATCGCTACGGGCGTAGTCCTGCAGGTTGCGCTGGATCGAGGCCTGCATGGCGATTTCGCTGGCGCTGATGCTGGTGCCGGCGCCCATCGTGGTCTTGGAGAATTTTTCCGAACGGCCGCCGGCGGTGCCGGCGATGGTCACGGTCTGCACGGCCGGCGCGCCCAGGGTGGCGTCGACGTTGGCGGTTTCGGCCAGCTGGACGAAGACGTTCTCGCGCTTCTCGCTGACGCCGTTCTTGGTGATGGTGATCGTGTACGGGCCGCCCACGCGCAGGCCACGGGCAACGTAACGGCCTTCGGCGTCGGTCACCACGTTGTTGACCGAACCGGATTCGGTGTGCACGATGGTGACAGTGGCACCACCGGCCGGCTTGCCGTCGGTGGCGAAGATGCGCCCGCCGATGGCCGAGGTGGTGTTCTGGGCGAAGGCCGGTGCTGCCGCCAAGGCGATAGACAAGCTAAGCGCGATTTGCGTTAGCCGAAGCCGTTTGTGATTGATCATTGTATAACCCCAAAAAAGACTAATAGTTGTTTGGAACCCCAGCTGGTGGCAGGGGTCCCCTCTTTACTGTGTTGCAACTGGTCGGCCCGCCCATCGCTGGCCTGTCTTCGTGCCAAGACAAAAAATTCTGTGCCACCCTCTTCCATTCGGCGCCGCCATGCCTATCTGTGACTGGACGGCCCGCGCAGGTGCGTCCGCTACTACCGCGAACGTCGCGCTTCATGCGTATTTCTTGCACATATATCATCGAACGCGTCGCTCCCTCTGGGGCAACGCATAAGTGTAACGGTGCAATATTTCAAGCCTGTGACGTCTTTATGACAATCTTGTGACAGCCAGACCGGCCGCGCCGGCGGCGCCCGCCATCGATCTGTTCCACTATGAGAAAAGCAATAATCTTGCTTTTTTGGATCATTTCATCCCACTATGCATTAAGGCAATATGCATGACAAATACGATTTAATTTAGGAATTTATACGATAAACATATAAATAGCCCCGGCTTGTGCGGCGTTTTTCAGGCCGCCGGGCGTCTGCCGGGCCGCGCAAGGGCGGGATTATAAATGAGCCTTGCGCACTTGAAATTGTTTCATGTGGAAAATATTCAAAGCTAGAGGCGGCCCACCAATTTTGTGTAGTTTGCCGGCCACATTTATCGATGACGGCGAGGTGGTGGATGAATATGAATTTTATGACAAGGGACGGACGTCCATTGTGCGCACGGATGAAAAGGCGGCTGGCCTGTCATCCAGTGTTGTTATTTCGCCCGCCGGCGCTGGCGCCGGCGGGTTTGGGCTGCTGAACTGCCACTCAACCGCCACTCACGTTCCAGCGACTTACTTCTTCGATTTTTGCCCAGCTGCGGCGATCTCTGCCTCAAATTTCGCGAACTTGCCGTCCAGCGCCTTCAACAGGCGCTGTTTGTCGTCGCCCGCCAGGAAGGAATAGCGCAGGCTGTCATATGACAGTTTTTTGACTTCGGCGTAATCGGTCTTGTAACGGCTGGCGAACAACACGTACTCGCCGGACAGATTGTTACGCGACACGCCGGCGTCGTCGGTCGAGATGACGAAGGGCACGCCATATTTGCGGTACAGGGTGATCGGGTGGGCCTCGTCCTTGACGCCGAGGATGAAGTCGTTGCTGCTCAGGTTGATCTCGACGGCGATCTTCCGATCACGCATTTTTTTCATGATGGCCAGCGGATTGCTCTCGTGGGCGATGTCGATGCCGTGGCCGATGCGCTGGGCGCCGGCGACGTCGATGGCGTCCTGGATGTGCGAGGTCAGGCCCTCGGGCGGCACCACGCCGAGCGCCAGCTCGCCGGCGTGCAGCGCCAGGTTGACCTTCGGATACTTGGCTTTGAGGAACTTGAACATCTGCATGTGCAACATATAGTCGCGCATCGAGACGTTGACGCTCTCCTGGCCGACGATGTTGACACCGACGATCTTCGGACTCTGGCTGGCCAACTTGAAGCTCGACAGCATCGCCGAAAACACCTGCGACGGCGACAGCAGGCGCACCACGAAGGACTGGTAGCGCAGCGTGAACTGGGCGTCGTCGATGCCGGCGCCGCCGGTGTTGACGTCGTCCAGATAGGCGGTGATGCCGTCGTTGAAGCCTTTGTTCTGCTCCAGTTCGGCGCTATAGGCGGCCAGCATGGCGTCGTTGACGCCGCCGGCGATGGCCTGCTGGTCGAACTGCGCGTTCTTGTCCATCGGCGCCGAGTGGAACATGGTCTCGATGTAGCTGAGGTTTTCCTGGATGGCGCGCTGCTTCAGGCGTTGCAGGCCGTCGGCCGTGTTGAACGAGGAGATCGGACCGAAGTAGCCGAAGGTGTCGAAGAACTGGCGGTCCGGCGGCGACTGTTGCGTGCTGTGGTTGTAGAAGTCCTTGTCCGACCAGCGCTGCAGCAGCTGGGCCAGCAGGGTGTTGTTGTTCATCACGGCCGAACCGCCGACGCAGTCGCCGGCCGGGGCGTGGGTTTCGATCTGGTAGCTGGCCTGGTTGACGCAATAGCCCTGCTTGTCGATCCATTCCAGATACTGCTCGGCGTAAATCGCGCCGGAATAATGGTGGTGCAGGTCGCCGCCCTTGGGCATCAGGGTGAAGAACATGGTCAGCTCGGCCAGCTTGGGCTGGGGCGCGGCGACCAGCGCGGCGAAGTGGCGGCGGGTCAGTTCCGCGTTGCTGGCCGCTTGCGCGCTCAGCGGCAGGACGACCATGGCGGACAGCGCGGCGGCGACCATCAGGCTAGCGATTTTCTTTTGCATGGGCTCTTCTCAAGGTGGAGGTGGATGGGATTCAGGCGGCCTCGCGCGCGTGCACGCGGCGGCCGGCGGCGTAGGTGGCCGCCACCGCGCGGTCGTCGCCCAGCAGCGCCAGCGCGAACAACAACTCTTCCAGGCTGTCGCAATGGGCGCTGCGGCGCTGCAGCAGCGGCGTGGCCTGGGCGTCGAGCACGATGAAGTCGGCCTCGGCGCCGGCGGCGAAGTTGCCGATCGTGCCTTCGAGCCGCATGCTGCGCGCCGCGCCCAGGGTGGCCAGGTAAAACATGCGCAAGGCGGGCAAGTAACTGCCTTTCAGTCGCGCTACTTTATAGGCTTCATTCATTGTTTGCAACATGGAAAAAGAAGTACCGGCGCCGACGTCGGTGGCCAGCGACAGCAGCATGCCGGCCCGGTCGGCGCGGTCGAAGTCGAACAGTCCACTACCAAGAAACAAGTTGGAGGTCGGGCAGACGGCCGCCGCCGCGCCGCTGTCGGCCAGGCGGGCGCGGTCGCCGTCGTCGAGCCAGATGCAATGGCCGTACATGGCGCGCGGGCGCAGCAGGCCGACCTGGTCGTAGACGTCGAGGTAGCTGCGCGCCTGCGGGAACAGGCTCTTGACCCAGGCGCACTCGTCCTGGTTTTCCGACACGTGGGTCTGCACGAAGGTGTCCGGATAGGCGCGCGCCAACTCGCCGGCCAGGCGCAACTGCTCATCGCTGGAGGTCGGCGCGAAGCGCGGCGTGATGGCGTACAGCGCGCGGCCGCGGCCGTGCCAGCGCTGGATCAAGGCCTCGCTGTCGCGGGCGCCGGACTCGGCGCTGTCGCGCAGGAATTCGGGGCAGTTGCGGTCCATCAGCACCTTGCCGGCGACCATGCGCAGATCGCGCTTTTCGCTGGCGGCGAAAAAGGCGTCGACCGAGGCGGCGTGCACGCTGCAATACACCATCGCCGTCGTGGTGCCGCAGCGCAGCAGCTCGTCGAGGAAGAACTCGGCCACCTCGGCGGCGTGGGCCGGGTCGCCGAACTGGCGCTCGGTGGGGAAGGTGTAGCTTTCCAGCCAGGGCAGCAGGCCCGGCGCCGGCGAGGCGATCATCTCGGTCTGCGGGTAGTGGACATGGGTGTCGATAAAGCCGGGCACGATCAGCTTGCCGCTGTAGTCGTGCACGGTGGTGCCGGGCGGCAGCGTGGCGTGCAGGGCGGCGTAGTCGCCGGCCGCCCGCACCTTGCCGTCGGCGACGATCAGCAAGCCGTCCTCGTGCCAGGCATGGGCATTGTCGTGGAAGGCCGGATCGGCGTGGAAATGCAGCAAGCTGGCGCGGTAGGCTTGCAGTGGGGTGGTGGACATGATCTGCTTTCTAGTGCGAAGACGGTGGAGATGTTGGCTGTGGCGGTAGGGCGGTCGCGGCGAACTGGGCCTCCCATACCGTCATCAATTGGGCGCAGACGGAGGCGGCGATGACCGCCGGCGCCTTGTTGCGGATGCCGGCCAGGCCGATCGGGCAGACCATCGCGGCGATGCGTTCGGCGGCGTAGCCGCGCTGGCGCAGCCGGTGCTCGAACTGCATGCGCTTGGTGTGCGAACCGATCAGGCCGAACCAACCCACTTCGGCACGGGCCAGGATGGCTTCGCTGAGGCGCTGGTCCAGCGCGTGGCTATGGGTCATCACCAGATAACTGGCGCCGGGCGGCGCGGCGGCCACCAGCGCCTCCGGCGTGTCCGACGCCTCGGCGACGACGTTGGCCGGAAGGTCGGCCGGGAACATGGCGTCGCGCTCGTCGATCCAGCTGACGCGGCAGGGCAGCTCGGCCAGCGCGCGCACCAGGGCGGCGCCGACGTGGCCGGCGCCGAACAGCAGCAACTGCGCGCGCGGCGCCAGGCAGGGGTCGAGCAGCCAGCGGCGGCCTTGCGGCTCGGCCAGGATCAGGGCGGCTGTCGGCATGGCGGGCCGGCTTGGCGCGACGGCGGCATGGGCCGGCGTCGAGCCGGCGGCGCCCCGCCCCGTCGAGGCTGGCGGCAACAGAACGGCCAGGGCGGCGCCCGCCTCGGCGCGCTGCGCCGGCGCGCCGGCCAGCGCGGCGCCGTCACGGTCGAACAGCGCGGCGACGGCTGTGCCGTCGATGGCGCTGATGCGCAGGCAGTCCTGGTCGGCGTGGCCGCGCAAGCCGGCCAGCACCTCGGCCAGGGCGCCGTCGACCCGCTCGAACAACAGGTGGACGACACCGCCGCAGCACTGCCCCAGGCTGGGGCCGAGTGGAAAACGTTCGAGCCGGGGCGCGCCCCGATGCAACATGGCGCGGGCGATTTCCAGCGCGCGCATTTCCAGGTGGCCGCCGCCGATGGTGTCGCACTGGCCGTGCGCGGTCACCAGCATCTTGGTGCCGGCCTCGCGCGGCACCGAGCCCTCGCCCTTCGCCACGGTCACCAGGACCGCCGCTTCCCGGCAGGCGTTGAGCCAGGCGTTCACGCTGTCGCCTTCAAATTCCGGCGGCCACGGCCGCTTCCACCGCCGTGATGGCGCGCAGAATTTCTTCGCTGGTGGCCGGCGCGTTCAGCGGCGGATTGACGCGGTGGCCGCCGACGCTGGAGATGGCGTCGCGGATGGCGAAGAACACCGAGAACGGCAGCAACAGCGGCGGCTCGCCGACCGCCTTGGAGCGGTGGATGCTGTCCTCGACGTTGCGGTTCTTGAACAGCCGGACGCGGAAGTCCTCCGGGCAATCGGACACGCCGGGAATCTTGTAGGTCGACGGCGCGTGCGTCATCAGCTTGCCGGCCGGATTCCACCACAACTGCTCGGTGGTCAGCCAGCCCATGCCCTGGATGAAGGCGCCCTCCACCTGGCCCAGGTCGATGGCCGGGTTGAGCGACTGGCCGGCGTCGTACAGCGCGTCGGCGCGCAACAACTTCCACTCGCCGGTCAGGGTGTCGACCACCACCTCGGCGACGGCGGCGCCATAGGCATAGTAGGAGAACGGATGGCCGTTCATCGTCTTCGGGTCCCAGTGCAGGCCGGGCGTGGCGTAGAAGCCGTCCGACCACAATTGCACGCGGGCCAGGTAGGCCTTCTGCACCAGCTCGGCGAACGGCACGGCGTGGCCGTTGACGTGGACAGCATTGGCGGCGAAGCGCACGGCGGCCACCTCGCCACCGTACAGCTTGACGGCGAAGGCGGCCAGCCGCTCGCGGATCTGCCGCGCCGCGTCCTGCGCCGCCTTGCCGTTCAGGTCGGCGCCGGTGGAGGCCGCCGTGGCCGAGGTGTTGGCGACCTTGCCGGTGTCGGTGGCGGTGGCGCGCAAGTGCGCCATGTCCAGCCCCAGCTCGTGGGCGACCACCTGCATGACCTTGGTGTTGATGCCCTGCCCCATCTCGGTGCCGCCGTGGTTGACCAGCACCGAACCGTCGACATACACATGCACCAGCGCGCCGGCCTGGTTCAGGTGGGTGACGTTGAAGGCGATGCCGAACTTGAGCGGGGTCAGCGCCAGGCCCTTCTTCAGCACCGGGCTGGCGGCGTTGTAGGCGTCGATGGCGGCGCGGCGGGCGCGGTAGGCGCTGCTGCGCTCCAGTTCGGCGGTCAGCTCGACGATGACGTTGTCGACGATCTCCTGGCCATAGGGCGTGACGTTGCGGCCGCCGGCCGGCTGGCCGTAGAAGTTCAGGCGGCGGATGTCGAGCGCGTCGCGGCCCAGGTTACGGGCGATCTCGTCGATGATGTATTCGATGGCGATGGCGCCCTGCGGTCCGCCGAAGCCACGGAAGGCGGTGTTGGACTGGGTGTTGGTCTTGCCGCAGGCGGCGCGGATGTCGACGTCGGACAAGTAGTAGGCGTTGTCGAAGTGGCAGACGGCGCGCGTGGCGACCGGCCCGGACAGGTCGGCCGAATAGCCGGCGCGCAAGGTCATGTCGACCCGGGCGGCGAGGATCTGGCCGGCGGCGTCGTAGCCGACCTCGTACTCGTAGTAGAAACAGTGGCGCTTGCCGGTGACCAGCATGTCGTCGTCGCGGTCGGCGCGCAGCTTGACCGGACGCTTCAGCTTGGAGGCGGCGATGCTGGCGGCGGCGGCCCACAAGGCCGACTGCGATTCCTTGCCGCCGAAGCCGCCGCCCATGCGCCGGCACTCCACCTGGATCTTGTGCGCGTGCACGCCCAGCGCATGGGCGACCACGTGCTGCATCTCGCTCGGGTGCTGGGTCGAGCACAGCACGTGCATGCCGGCGTCCTCCTTCGGCATGGCGTAGGCGATCTGCCCTTCCAGGTAAAACTGCTCCTGGCCGCCGACGAACAACTGGCCCTTCAGCACATGCGGCGCCTGGGCGAACCTGGCCGGGTAGTCGCCGCGCTGCAATCGCATCGGCGGCAACACATACGCTTCGGCCGCCTTGGCCTGCTGCGGCGTGAAGATGGCCGGCAACTCCTGGTAGCCGGCCACGGCCAGACGGGCGGCGCGGCGCGCCTGGTCGTGGCTGGCGGCGACAACGACAAAGATGGGCTGGCCGACGTACTGCACCAGGCCATCCGCCAAAATCGGATCGTCGTGGATGATGGGGCCGCAGTCGTTCGTGCCGGCGATGTCGGCGGCGGTGTAGACGGCGACCACGCCGGGCGCCGCGCGCACCGCCGTCAAATCGAGCGACAGCAGCTTGGCGTGGGCCTTGGACGACAAGCCCAACGCGGCGTGCAGCGTGCCTTGCAGTTCGGCGATGTCATCGGTGTAGTTGGCCTGGCCCAGCACGTGCAGCACGGCGGACTCGTGCGCGTGCGGTTTGCCGACGGCGGCCCAGCCGGCGTCCTTGGCGGCTGTGGCCGCCTCGTTCTTCAACAGCGCTGTGCCGGCATCGTTCATGGTGTTTCCTTTCAGGCGCGGCAGGCGAAGGCGTTGACGGCGTCGGCCGCCAGCGGGGCGTCGACGCGGGTTTCCAGCCAAAAGCGGCGCAGCAGGTTTTGCGCCGTCGTCATGCGGTAGGCGCTGGAGGCGCGCATGTCCGACAGCGGCGCGAAGTCTTGCGCCAGCAAGGCCATCGCGCGGGCCAGGTTGGCCTCGCTCCAGGCTTGGCCGTTCAAGGCGGCCTCGGCTTGGGCGGCGCGTTTCGGGATGGCGGCCATGCCGCCGAAGGCGAGGCGGGCCTCCTTGACCAGCCCGCCGTCCAGGGTGACGGCGAAGGCGGCGCAGACGGCGGAAATGTCCTGGTCGAAACGCTTGGCCAATTTGTAGGTGCGGAACCGCAGGTCGGCGCGCGGCAAGGGCACGCGCACGGCCTCGACGAACTCGCCGGGCAGCAAATCTTTCTTCTGATAGTCGAGGTAGAAGTCCTGCAAGGGCATGCGGCGCTGGCCGCCGGCGCCGCGCAGCACGATGGAGGCGCCCAGCGCGATCAGCCAGGGCATCGAATCGCCGATCGGCGAGCCGTTGGCGACGTTGCCGCCCAAGGTGCCGGCGTTGCGGATCGGCAGCGAGGCGAAGCGCTGCCACATCTCGGACAATGGCGGATAGTGCCGGCACAGCGCGGCGTAGGCCTCGTTCAGCGACACGCCGGCGCCGATCTCCAGCACGCCGTCGGCCTCGCGCACGTGCTTCAAGGCTTCGACCTGGCCCAGGTAGATGATGTTGTTCAACTCGCGCATCTGCTTGGTGATCCACAGGCCGACGTCGGTCGAGCCGGCCAGCAAGGTCGCCTGCGGCTGGGCGGCGCGCACCTGCACCAGCTCGTCCAGGGTGCGCGGGGCGTGGAACTGCTGGCCGTGCGCCGCGTAACTGGCCATGGCATCGCGCCGCAAGGCTTGCAGTTGTGCGGTCAGCGCGGCGCGGTCGAAGCCGACCTTGGGCAACTGCGTCATGCGCCTGGCCGCGTCGATGATCGGGCGGTAGCCGGTGCAGCGGCACAGGTTGCCGGACAGGCAGTCGTCGATTTCCTTGCGCTGGGCCGGCTGGCCATCCTTGTCCAGATACATGCCCCACAGCGACATGACGAAGCCGGGCGTGCAGAAGCCGCATTGCGAACCGTGGCAATCGACCATCGCCTGCTGCACCGGATGCAGCGCGCCGTCGGCCTGTTGCAGGTCTTCGACGGTGAACAGGGCCTTGCCGTCCAAGGTGGGAGTGAGTTGGATACAGGAGTTGACGGCCTTCATTTCCAGCTTGCCGTCGCGCAGGCTGCCGAGCACCACCGTGCAAGCGCCGCAGTCACCCTCGGCGCAGCCTTCCTTGGTGCCGGTGCAACGCAGATCCTCGCGCAGATGCTGCAGCACGGTCTGCGTCGGCGCCGCCTGGGCGACCTCCTGCACGGCGCCACGGAAATAAAAACGGATCGGTTCTGACATTGTCGCCTCGGCTAACTCCAATCGGCCAGATTATCACCCGCCGGCGATTCTCCATATAAGAAAAAGCCGATGTCGGGTATCTGCCGTGGCGCATATCGGACAGACCCGGCATGGGTCCGCCGCGCCGTCCATTATCCGGCAAAAGGATGGTTCGCGTGCCAATGCTCGGCGATGTCGATGCGGCGGGTGATCCAGACCCGCTCGTGGCCCTGCACATAGTCGAGGAAGCGGGCCAGCGCGGCGGCCCGCGCCGGCCGCCCCAGCAGGCGGCAATGCATGCCGATCGACAGCATCTTCGGCCGGTTCAGGCCGTTCGGATCGCCCTCGGCGTAGAGCACGTCGAAGGCGTCCTTCAGATAGTCGAAGAACTGGGTGCCGGAGTTGAAGCCCTGCATGGCGGCGAAGCGCATGTCGTTGGTGTCGAGCGTGTAGGGCACGATCAGTTGCGGCGTCACGGCGGCTTGGCCGGCGGCGTCGGTGTGGGCGAC
Organism: Rugamonas violacea; assembly: GCF_016461825.1. GTDB lineage: Bacteria > Pseudomonadota > Gammaproteobacteria > Burkholderiales > Burkholderiaceae_D > Rugamonas. Next base: position 35,849 of record NZ_JAEMNU010000094.1, read on the forward strand.
CTGTTGCCAGAACGGCAGGTCGTCGCCGTAGTGGTCGGCGTCGTAGCGGAAACCGCCGTGCTCGACCACCAGCTTGCGCGTGTTGGGCGAGTCGCGGCCCGTGTACCAGCCCTGCGGCGTGCCGCCGGTCAACTCCCGGATGATGCCGACGGCCTCTTGCAGGTGGGCGCGCTCGGCCGCCTCGTCCATGTTCTGGTAGGAGATCCAGCGCAGGCCGTGGCAGGCGATCTCGTGGCCCAGTTGCTGGAAGGCGGCCACCGCCTCGGGGTTGCGCTTGAGCGCCATGGCCACGCCGAACACCGTCAGCGGCAGCTTGCGTTCCTCGAACATGCGCAGCAGCCGCCACAGGCCGGCGCGCGAACCATATTCGTAGATCGATTCCATGCTCAAATGGCGGGCCGGGAAGGCGGCCGCGCCGATGATCTCCGAGAGGAAGGTTTCCGACGCCGCGTCGCCGTGCAGCACATTGTTCTCGCCGCCCTCCTCGTAGTTGAGGACAAATTGCAGGGCGATGCGCGCACGATTGGGCCACTGGGCGTGGGGAGGCTTGGGGCCGTAGCCGATCATGTCGCGCGGATAGTTGTCGTAGGTAGTCATCGGTGTCGAAAATGGATGGGGACGGTGGCAATGGAGAATATACGTCCCATCATATATTGCCCCACTTGCATCGGTATATGATTTGCCGGATAAGCAGTTTCACTCAAACATATAGGACGGATCATGGGAAAGCTTAGTACGCACGTGCTCGATATCACCGTGGGCAAACCTGGCGCCGGCGTCGGCGTGGCCCTGTACGCGGTCAACGAGGCCGGCAAGGTGTTGTTGAAAGCGGACGTCACCAACGCCGACGGCCGCTGCGCCCCTTTGCTGGAGGGTGAGACGATGAAAGTGGGCAAATACGAGCTGGTCTTCAACGCCGGCGACTACTTCGCCGAACGGGGCGTCGAGCAACCCTCGCCGCGCTTCGTCGACCAGGTCACCCTGGCCTTCGGCATCGCCGACGCCACGCAGAACTACCACGTGCCGCTGGTGGTCTCGCCGTGGGCCTATTCCACCTACCGGGGCAGTTGAGGCCCACTTTCCCCGCCGGGATACCACGCATCCCGGCGCCGCCATGCGCGGCGCAATATAGCCAAACTTGCATGGAAGCGGCCCTTGCCTTAGAATTCAACACTCTGTGGCCGCGAATTCGGCCATGCCGCTCTGGGCCGGCGCCATCTTCTGGCCGACCAGTTTCCCATGCAAGTTTCTTTACGGTGACCCTTGGATACCGTGCCGTTTTGGGTGCAACTTCTTGCGCTCGCCCTCCTGATCCTATGCTCGGCATTCTTTGCCATGGCCGAAACCGCGCTGATGGCGGCCAATCGCTATCGTCTGCGGCATATGGCCAAACGCGGCAGCCGCCGCGCCATCACCACGCTGTGGCTGCTCGACCGCACCGACAAGCTGCTGTCGCTGGTGCTGATCGCCAACACCTTGATCAACGCCATGGCCACCGCCCTGGTCACCTCGATCGCCATCGACACCTTCGGCCATGACGACAACGTCATCACCGTCTCGACCGGCGTGGTGGCCTTCCTGCTGATCGTCTTCGCCGAGATCTCGCCCAAGGTGATCGGCGCCAGCTACCCGGAAAAGATCGCCCTGCCCACCGCCGTCGTGCTGAAACCGCTGATGGCCGCCGCCAAGCCGGTGATCTGGTTCGTCAACCTGTTCGTCGGCCTGGTGCTCAAGCTGTTCCGCATCAAGGCCGGCGCCCACGTCCAGGACGCCCGCCTGTCGCCGGAGGAACTGCGTTCCATCGTGCTGGAGGGCGGCAACTTCATCCCGCAGAAACACAAGAGCATCCTGCTCAACCTGTTCGACTTGGAAACCATCTCGGTCGAGGACGTGATGACGCCGCGCTCGCAGATCGAGGCGCTCAACCTGTCGCTGCCGGTCGAGGAGATCAAGCACGAGCTGACCACCTGCTACCACAACAAGCTGCCCGTCTACGAGGGCGAGATCAACCAGATCGTCGGCATCCTCCACGTGCGCAAGGCGGTGGCCCTGCTCAACCAGGAGGAGGAGCTGACCACCGAGCACTTCCGCGCCCTGCTCAGCACGCCCTACTTCATTCCGCAGGACACCGGCGTGTTCACCCAGTTGCAGTACTTCCAGGAAAACCGCGAGCGCCTCGGCATCATCGTCGACGAGTACGGCGAGGTGCAGGGCCTGGTGACCCTGGACGACATCATCGAGGAGATGATCGGCGAGTTCACCACCTCGATGCCGGGCGCCGCCCGGGCCGACAGCTTCGCCTGGAACGAGCAGGGCGAGTGTCTGCTCGAGGGCGCCACGACACTGCGCGACATCAACAAGCGCCTGGGTTTGACCTTCCCCCTGGACGGCCCGAAGACGCTGAACGGCCTGATGCTGGAGTTGCTGCAGGAAATCCCCGAGTCGCCGATCAGCGTCAAGGCCGGCAACTGCGTGATCGAGGTGGTGCAGGTGCAGAACCAATCGATCAAGGTGGTCAAATTGATACGCGGCGGCGCCAAGCGCAGCTGAGGCGCCGCCCCGGCGCCGGCCTCGGTCGCGCCGCCGGCCGCGCCGGCGCGCACGGTTGTTTCGTCAAAGAGACAAATGCTTTACAAAGCGCAACCCCGGGGGCATCATCGGATGGAGCGTTGCCGACCGGCCCTGCCGGCGCCGCAACCCTCCCACCGCAGTTCTCCTGATGGCGCGCACCCATGGCAGCAGTCATTCCCAACGCCACGCCCAGCACCGCCCTGCCGGGGCTGGCGCGGGCCCTGCTCCAGGCCGGGCGCCTCAGCGCGCCCCAGGCCGACGCGCTGCACAAAAAAGCCGGCAACGATAAGCAGGCCTTCATCGACGTGTTGCTGGCCAGCGGCGCGATCGACGCGCGCGCGCTGGCGCTGTTCTGTTCGGAAACCTTCGCCTACCCCCTGCTCGACCTGCACAGCGTCAACCTGGAGGCGCTGCCGCCCAAGGTCGTCGACCACCGCCTGATGCAGAGCCAGCGCGTGGTGCCGCTGTCCAAGCGCGGCAACAAGATGTCGGTGGCCATTTCGGACCCCACCAACATCCAGGCGCTGGACCAGATCAAGTTCCAGACCGAGTCCTCGGTCGAGCCGGTGATCGTCGCCCACGACGCCCTGCTGAACCTGCTGGCGGCGCTGAACAAGAACACCGAACAGAGCATCAACGACATGATCGGCGACGAGCAGGACATCCAGTTCGCCGAGGAGGACAGCGCCGCCGCCGCGCCCGAGGCCGGCGCCAACGACGTCGAGGACGCCCCGATCGTGCGCTTCCTCAACAAGATGCTGATGGACGCCGTCAACATGGGCGCCTCCGACCTGCACTTCGAACCGTTCGAGAAGTTCTACCGCATCCGCTTCCGCGTCGACGGCGTGCTGATGGAGCACGCCCAGCCGCCCATTTCGATCAAGGAAAAACTGGTGTCGCGCATCAAGGTGCTGGCCAAGCTCGACATCTCCGAGAAGCGCGTGCCGCAGGACGGCCGCATGCGCCTGATCGTCTCGCCGACCAAGACCATCGACCTGCGCATCAGCACCCTGCCCACCCTGTTCGGCGAGAAAACGGTGATGCGCATCCTCGACGCCACCCAGGCGCAGATGGGCATCGACGCGCTCGGCTACGACCCCGACCAGAAGGAGCTGCTGCTCGACGCCATCCAGCGCCCCTACGGCATGGTGTTGGTGACCGGGCCGACCGGCTCGGGCAAGACGGTGTCGCTGTACACCTGCCTGAACGTCATCAACAAGCCGGGCATCAACATCTCCACGGCGGAGGACCCGGCCGAGATCAACCTGCCCGGCGTCAACCAGGTCAACGTCAACGACAAGGCCGGCCTGACCTTTCCGGTGGCGCTCAAGTCCTTCCTGCGGCAGGACCCGGACATCATCATGGTCGGCGAGATCCGCGACCTGGAAACGGCCGACATCGCCATCAAGGCGGCGCAGACCGGCCACATGGTGTTTTCCACCCTGCACACCAACGACGCGCCGTCGACCCTGACGCGGCTGATGAACATGGGCGTGGCGCCGTTCAACATCGCCTCGTCGGTGATTTTGATCACCGCGCAGCGGCTGGCGCGGCGCCTGTGCAGCTGCAAGCAGGCGGTCGAGATCAGCGACGAGCTGCTGCTCAAGGCCGGCTTCCGCGCCGACGAGCTGGACGGCAGTTGGAAGCCCTACGGCCCGATCGGCTGCGAGCGCTGCAACGGCGGCGGCTACAAGGGCCGGGTCGGCATCTACCAGATCATGCCGATCACGCCGGCCATCGAGGCCTTGATCCTGGCCAACGGCAACGCCATGCAGATCGCCACCCAGTCCGAGAGCGAGGGCGTCAAGTCGCTGCGCAAGTCCGGCCTGGTGAAGGTAAGGAACGGCCTGACCAGTCTGGAGGAAGTGCTGGGCTGCACCAACGAATAGGGAGTCGGCATGGCCAGATCGAACGGCAACCAAGTCAAGGAATCGGTCTTCGCCTGGGAGGGCAAGGACAAGAGCGGCAAGACGGTGCGCGGCGAGCTGCGCGCCGGCGGCGAAGCCGTGGTCAACGTGACGCTGCGGCGCCAGGGCATCATGGTGACCAAGGTCAAGAAAAAGGTCTACCGCAGCGGCAAGAAAATCACCGACAAGGACATCTCCCTGTTCACCCGCCAGTTGGCGACGATGATGAAGGCCGGCGTGCCGCTGCTGCAATCGTTCGACATCGTCGGCAAGGGCCATGCCAACCCGTCCGTCTCCAAGCTGGTGATGGACCTGCGCGCCGACATCGAGACGGGCACCAGCCTGAACCAGGCCTTCCGCAAGTTCCCGCTGTACTTCGACCCGCTGTTCTGCAACCTGGTCGGCGCCGGCGAGCAGGCCGGCATTTTGGAGGACCTGCTGACCCGGCTGGCGATCTACAAGGAAAAGACCCTGGCGATGAAGGCCAAGATCAAGTCGGCGCTGATGTACCCGGTGTCGATCCTGGCGATCGCCTTCATCGTCACGGCGGTCATCATGATCTGGGTGGTGCCGGCCTTCAAGGAGGTGTTCGCCAGCTTCGGCGCCAACCTGCCGGCGCCGACCCTGTTCGTGATGGCGGTCTCCGAATATTTCGTGCGCTACTGGTATTTGATTTTCGGCAGCATCTTCGGCAGCCTGTACTTCTTCTTCCAGGCCTGGCAGCGCTCGCCCAAGGTGCAGCGCAACATGGACATCCTGCTGCTCAAGCTGCCCATCTTCGGCTCGGTGATCCGCAAGGCCACCATCGCCCGCTGGACCCGCACCCTGGCCACCATGTTCGCCGCCGGCGTGCCGCTGGTCGAGTCGCTCGACTCGGTCGGCGGCGCCGCCGGCAACGCCGTCTACCTGGACGCCACGCGGCGCATCCAGAACGAGGTCAGCACCGGCACCAGCCTGACGGTGGCGATGCAGAACGCCGACGTCTTCCCCAACATGGTGACGCAGATGGTCGCCATCGGCGAGGAGTCCGGCTCGCTCGACGCCATGCTGGGCAAGGTGGCCGACTTCTACGAGGAGGAGGTCGACGAGGCGGTGGCCTCGCTGTCGAGCCTGATGGAGCCGATGATCATGGTCATCCTCGGCGTGCTGATCGGCGGCCTGGTGGTGGCGATGTACCTGCCGATCTTCAAGCTCGGCTCGGTGGTCTAGGCGGCGCGGCCGGGCGGCCGCCGGCCGGCGGACCGCGCCGCATCGGGCGGCTGGCCGGCGTCGCATCGGCCGGCTGGCCGGCGTCGCATCGGCCGGCTGGCTGGCGCCGCATCGGCCGGCTGGCCGGCGCCGCGTCGGCCGGCGGCGGATACATCGTTAGTCGGCTACCGGCGCCACTTCCGCCTATGCGCTGGCCGACTCTGCGGATTTCTGTCAAAATTAGCAATTCGCCATCACCGCGAGCGCCGTCGCGCTGTGGCATGGAGCACAACGCTCCGGCCATGCCGGGCGCGCCGGGACTTGCCGGCCGCGCTGAACGGCGCCACACGCCCCAACCTTGACCACCACGAGCATGCACACCGACATCGACACCGCCGCCGACTTCCTGGCCAGCAGCAGCATCATCGACCACGACCATCCAGCCGTCGCCGCCCTGGCGCGCAGCCTGGCCGGCGCCAGCGCCGAGCAGACGGCGCGCAACTGCTTCGACTGGGTGCGCGACAACATCGAGCACAGCATCGACCACGGCCGCGACGAGGTCACCTGCGTCGCCTCCGAGGTGCTGGCCGCCGGCACCGGACTGTGCACGGCGAAGAGCCATCTGCTGGTCGCCCTGCTGCGCCAACACGGCATCGCCGCCGGTTTCTGCTACCAGCGCCTGCTGTTCGATGAGGCCGGCGGGGCCTATTGCAGCCATGGTCTGGTGGCGGTGTGGCTGGATGGCCACGGTTGGTATCGCTGTGACGCGCGCGGCAACAAGCCCGGCATCGCCTGCGCCTTCACCCCCGGCCGGGAAAATCTGGCCTTCGCCGTGCAGGCGCCGGGCGAGTGCCTGTACGACGAGGTGTGGGCCGAGCCGTGGGCGGAACTAGTGGCGCGCACACGGGCGCTGCGCTCGATCGCCGACTACCGCGCCGCGCCGCTCGACGTGGCGCCGCCGGTCGCCGCCGCCAATCGGCGCATCGCTGCCTGAGGTATTTGAGCTGTCCGAGGTGTCGGCCCGACAACTACTGGTCGAAATAACAGCTTGGCAAGAAGTGCTGCTATCAATTAACATTGTCCATAGTTAAACGTAGTTTAATTGCAACAGGATAGGAATATTATCCTAACAACAATCATATCTATGATTCAATAGTATTTCGCAAATATGCTGCGCGTGCGCGGCTGGAAGACGAATGGTGTCTGCCTCGATCAACTTGCAACAAAGCGTACACGGCGCCGACCTGCCGGATCACTTCCAGATCCGCAGCCAGCTCGGCGAGGGCAGCTACGGCCGGGTGTTCGAAGCCTGGGATACCTCCTTGTGCCGCGCCATTGCGATCAAACAGCTCAAGCAAGGCGCCGCCGCCCTCGATCCGGAACGTCTGATCCGCGAGGCGCGGCAGGCCGCAGCGCTCAGCCACAGCGCCTTTGTCAAAATCTTCTCGGTGGCCGGGGTCGGCGCCAATCAGGCCATCATCATGGAGCTGGTGCAGGGCAACACGCTGCGCCAGTGCATGCTGGATCGCACACTAAACCAGGCGCAGGCGCTGGAAATCGTCGACCAGATCGCCGCCGCCATGGCCGAGGCACATGCCAGCGGCCTGGTGCATGGCGACCTGAAGCCATCCAACCTCATCATCGAAGCCTCCGGCGCGCCGCGCATCCTCGACTTCGGCCTGGCACGCCAGATCAATCCGCTGGCCAACCCGTCGTCAATGACCGACCACAGCGACGGCACCATCGCCTACATGGCGCCCGAACGCCTGGGCGGCCAACCACCCAGCGTCGCCTCCGACATCTACGCCCTCGGCGCCATGCTGTACGAAATGCTGGCCGGCACCCGCCCGTTTGCCGACCTCGACGGCCTAGCCCTCGCCGCCGCCCACCTGCAATCGTGCTCCTCGCGCTGGCCCTTCCCGCCTGAGGTGCCGGCCGCTACCGTGGCACTCGTGCTGGCTATGACGGCACGCGATCCCAGCGTGCGGCTGCGCTCGATGGCGGCGGTGCGCCAGCGCATCGCCGCGCTGAGCGCGCCGGACGCCCCGGCGGCAACGGCGACGCGGCGGCGCTGGCGCGGCTGGCGCGGCGCGGCTGCTGCCGGCGCCGCCGTCGCGCTGCTGGGCGGCGCGCTGTGGCTGCTGGCGCCACTGCAACGCTGGCTGCCCGCCATGGCGCCGGCGCAAACGCTGCAGGCCGGCATGGAGGCGCTGCGCCACTACGACCGCGACGACAGCCTGACCGAGGCAACCGCCACCTTCCAGGCAATCCTGCGGCAGAATCCACGCCAGGCCAGCGCCGCCGCCGGCCTGTCGCTCGCCTACAGCATGCGCTACAACGGCGACGGGCGCGACCCGGCCCTGCTGGCGCAGGCCAACGCCAGCGCCCAGCAGGCGCTGCGGCTGGACGACCAACTGGCGCTGGCCCACGTGGCGCTGGGCGACACGCTGCTGGTGGTCGGCCAGCAGGAAGCCGCGCTGCCGCACTACTCCCGCGCCCTCGAACTCGATCCGCGCTGCCTGCTGGCGCTGATCGGCAAGATCAACTCCCTGCTCACCCTGCGCCGCTTCGACGAGGCAGAAACGCTGCTGCGTCAGGGACGCCAAATGCATCCGCGCGAACGGCGCCTGGCCGACCTGCTCGGCACGCTGCGCTTCCAACAGGCCGACTACACCGCCGCCGAGGCGGCCTTCCGCCTCAGCCTGCAACTCGACCCCGAGACCGTCTACGCCTACGCCAATCTGAGCATGGCCCTGCTGCGCCAAGGGCGCGGCGACGAGGCGCTGCAGGTACTGCAACAGGGCCTGCAGGTGCGCCCGAACGGCCGCCTGTACACCAACCTGGGCACCACACTGTTCGCCCGCGCCGACTACGCCGGCGCCGCACAGGCCTTCGAGCGCGCCGTCTCGGGGGCCAAGGGCAGCCCCAACGACTATCTGAAGTGGGCCAACCTGGCCGACGCGCTGCGCTGGCTGCCGGGCCGCGAGGCCGACTCGCAGCAGGCCTACCGGCGCGCCAGCGAGCTGCTCGCCGTGCAGCTCGAACGCACGCCGGACAACGCCGTGCTGGCCTCGCGCATGGGCTGGTACCGCGTCCGTCTGGACGATGCCGCCGGCGCCCTTAAATGGACCGAACGGGCACTGGCGCGGGCGCCGGCCAGTCCCGACGTGCAATTCCGCGCTGCGCTGGCGTACGAACTGGGCGGCCGCCGCCCGTCCGCCATCGCCGCGCTGATACGGGCGAGCACCCTGGGCTATCCCGCCCATTTGATCGACAGCGAGCCCGACTTGATCGCGTTGCGGCGCGATCCACATTATCAATCCCTCCTCCTTGAAAGTGCACAATGAAACTGGAAGCGCAAGCAGCCAACACGGAAGACAAAGCATACAAAGAAGTATTGTTGAAGGTATCGTTCGACGCCAACCAGACCAGCGACGCGCTGGACTGGGAGTTCCTGCCGAATTCGCGCCCGGTCAAGGGTGACCACGCCGGCGGCATCCTGTTCCAACCGGGTGAGATGCTGCACGTCGAAATCGACGGCCTGGGCAGCCACGCCAGCGGCTACCGTGGCTTCGAGGTGGTCGACTGCTGCCTGCTGACAAACCCGCAAATCATCCAAATCGGCGCCAAGCTGCCGCTCAAGTACGCCGCCCCCTCGCCGTTCTGCGGCATCGACCGCGCCGTTTACGTCCTACCTAACAAGTTCGAGGTGGTTCCGTGCACTGAACCGCACCCGAGCCGTCCACACGAGCACCGCGTCAAGCAAGTCTGGCAAGGCGAGCTGGAAGTGGCCAAGGCGCAGGGCCGCTGGGAAATATCCCTCTACGTCACAGTGCGGCTCAACTTCGGCGACGTCCGCCCGGCCGAGCTGCGCGTCTTCTCGTTCGATCCGGAAGGCGAAGTCGGCGACGGCGGTGCCCCACCTTAAGCAACAGCCCGCCGGCGCCGCCGCCCGCTCGCCCTGAGCAGGGCCGCGCCGGCCCGGCAAAAAATCCCCTCCAACAACAAAATCTGCGACGCCGGTCCGCCGCCGCCGGGCTTGCCGTGTTTTAATACGGGAATTCGCCCGCCGCCGCCTCGTCGAGACGGCGCGTCCGGGCCAACCGAACGCGGAAGCCGATACGATGTCCCCACACCCCCTGCTCTTCGCCGCTCCGGCCGACTTCGCCGTCAGCCTGCTGGCCGGCCTGTTCGGCTTGCTGTTCGGCAGCTTCCTCAACGTGGTGATCTACCGCGTGCCGAAGATGATGCAGCGCGAATCGGACAACTACGTCGCCGTCGAGAGCGGCCGCGAGCCGCCCCACGCCGACCGTTTCAACCTGATGGTGCCGCGCTCGGCCTGCCCGCACTGCGGCCACCAGATCGGCGCGCTGGAAAACATCCCCCTGCTCAGCTGGCTGCTGCTGCGCGGCAAATGCAGCGCCTGCAAGGCGCCGATCTCGGTCCGCTACCCGGCCGTCGAACTGCTCACCGGCCTGCTGTCGGCCCTGTTGGTGTGGCGCTTCGGCAGCGGCTGGGCCGGCCTGGCCACGCTGTTCTTCCTCTACAGCCTGATCGCCATGACCTTCATCGACGCCGACACCCAGTTGCTGCCCGACGACCTGACCTACCCGCTGCTGTGGGTCGGCCTGCTGGTCAACCTGAACGGCACCTTCGTGCCCTTGCAGGACGCGGTGATCGGCGCGGCGGCCGGCTATCTGGCGCTGTGGAGCATCTACTGGCTGTTCAAGCTGGCGACCGGAAAAGAGGGAATGGGGTATGGTGACTTCAAACTGCTGGCCGCGCTGGGCGCCTGGCTGGGCTGGGCCATGCTGCCGACCATCATCCTGTTGTCCTCGGTGGTCGGCGCGTTGGTCGGCATTGGCCTGATCGTCTTCGCCCGCCACGGCCGCAACAACCCGATCCCCTTCGGCCCCTATCTGGCCGCCGCCGGGCTGATCGCCATGTTGTACGGCAACTCGATTTCCGCTTACACCCTCGGCCTGCTGGGCTGAACCACCGATGACCATGTCCGCCACGCCCGCCACCGCCCCGCCCCCAGTCATATCCCCCCTCCCCTTCGCCGTCGGCCTGACCGGCGGCATCGGTTGCGGCAAGAGCACCGTCGCCGACATGTTCGCCGCGCGTGGCGCCAGCATCGTCGACACCGACCTGATCGCCCACCAGCTGACCGGGCCGGGCGGCGCCGCCATGGCCGCCATCGTCGCCGAATTCGGCGCCGAGTTCGCCGACGCCCACGGCGCGCTCGAGCGTGCCCGCATGCGCGCGCTGGTGTTCGGGGAGCCGGCGGCCAAGGCCAGGCTGGAGGCGATCCTGCATCCGCGCATCCGCGACGCCGCGCTGGCGGCCGCCGCCGCCGCCAGCGGCAGCTACGTGATCTACGCCGTGCCGCTGCTGTTCGAATCGGGCAGCTGGCGCGCCCGCGTCGCCCGGGTGCTGGCCGTCGACTGCCCGGAAAGCCTGCAAATCGCCCGCGTGATGGCGCGCAATGGCTTGCCAGAAGCCCAGGTCAAGGCCATTATGGCGACTCAGGTGCCGCGCCAACTGCGCCGCGAGTTGGCCGACGATATCGTCAGCAACGAGGGCGGCATCGCCGACCTGGCGCCGCAAATCGAGCGGCTGCACAATTTATACCTGGCATTTTCGAAAAGAACGACGACAATACCGTCGCAACGTTTGTAATTTTGCTTCGCTTGCTTCAAAATCACGGGATTGAGCGGGTTCCACACATAAAAAGGGATGTTATTTTGATTGTCTACGAATATCCTTTCAACGAGCGCATACGCACGTTGTTGCGGTTGGAGGATCTGTACGAGAAATTCAAGTTCTTTGTCCATCAAGAACATCCAATGCAACATCACGTCGCCCTCGCCACCATCTTCGACATGCTCGAAGTGGCCGGCCGCGCCGACCTCAAATCCGATCTACTGCAGGAGCTGGAACGCCAGCGGCAAAGCCTGCTCGGCTACCGCATGAATCCAAATGTCCAGGCGGAAACGCTGGACGCGATACTCGCCGAGCTCGACGACGTCAGCAGCGCGCTGGTGTCGGCCCAGGGCAAGACCGGCCAAAACGTGCGCGACAATGAATGGCTGATGAGCATACGCGGCCGCACCATCATCCCCGGCGGCGCCTGCGAGTTCGACCTGCCGTCCTACTACGCCTGGCAGAAACGCAGCGCCCAGCAGCGCTTCAACGACATCGCCAACTGGTTCGCCCCGCTGGCGCCGCTGTTCGACGCGCTGGCCCTGGTGCTGCGCCTGCTGCGCGACTCGGGCGGCCCGATCAAGATGATCGCCGTCGCCGGCAGCTACCAACAAATGCTGCAAGGCAAGGTCTACCAGATGCTGCGGCTGAGCCTGGACGAATCCTTGGGCGCGATCCCGGAGATTTCCGCCAACAAATACATGCTGTGGGTGCGTTTCACCACCCAGGGCGGCGACTTGAAACCCAAGCCGCTGGAAGACGATGTCCCATTTGAGCTGACGCTCTGTAACTTTTGAGAAGATGATTTGCGATGACCGTAGTTGATTGCCCGACCTGCGCCAAGAAGGTGGAGTGGAGCGAAAAGAACAAATACCGCCCGTTCTGCTCGGAGCGCTGCAAACAGATCGACCTGGGCGCCTGGGCCGAGGAAAAGTACGCCATCCCGGCCGCCCCGCCGGTCGATCCGCTCGACGAGGAATAGAGAGCTGTCGGCGATGACAGCCTCTTCACTTGTATAACTGATAAAAATCCAGATATTCGGGACTCATCTGCCCGCCCGACACGCCGGCAGCGATGCGCTCGAACACGATCGGGCTGATCGGCGGCGGCCGAAACAGGATTGTTTTCGCTGCGATGAGTTGGCGTAGCCGCTGTAGACTGATCTTGCGCGCCTTTGAGTACAGTATGTAGCTTCGGCGCCGGATGAAAGAGTGATCGCCAACCTCAAGGATGCACGCCGGGTCGTACGGAACGTTCGGGTAGATCGTCGTAGCGTTGACCAACAATATCGAGTCGTGCTTTGCCGGGTCGGTCAATACGACGAAAAAATGAAATTGCTCCTCCGACAAATCAGGACCGCTTGGTATTAAAAAAGCGTCTCTCCGGGCAATCGGAAAGTGGGCTGAGCTAATCATCTGCGTCAGCGAGCAACTTGTCCAGGTACTGCTGCGCCTTCATTTCTTTCGCCATCAATTCGGCGTCGGGCGCTGAAGCCCCAAGCGCCATAAAGACACGTTGCGCCGGAATCGGCGACGATGAACCCTTTGGATCTTTCCACTCCGCGCACTGATCATGCGTATATTTGACAAGATCCCATTGATTCATCTGGCCGAACTCTGCCCAGACGCCATCAACGATACTCATCGTCGCATCGCTCAAAGCATCCAGGTTCTTACGTGCAATCGCATGTTTGAGCCGCACTTCATGCTGTTCACGGTCTTCGACCAAGCCATCCCACTCATCCGACACAATAAAACCATTCGTCAGATCAAGCGATTGCGAAAGAACCGGCCCCTTTGGCATGGAGACCATTTGGTCATCAGAAACTTGAAATCCATGACGCTTCATGGCCTCGCGCTCGACAAGATATAGCAATTTTGTCAATTTGAGCACATTCAGACGACCGCCCGCTCGGTCGAGCAGCGCAGCGGCCAACTGTGCTGCTTCGCGTTTCTTAAACATGATATTTTCCTCGAAAATCAGCACTTCAACGACGCCGATTCACTTCATTCAGAATATACCCAAACCAGCCGGCGCGACGACGCGCGCTACCAATATAACGCATTGGCGAACGCTCCGTTTAGCTGGCATTAAAGACGCAACGGATGCCACCGGCGCAAGCTAAGGCAACGCCGCCGGATCGTGGCGGATCTGCTCCAGCCACTCCAGCAGCGGTATGGTCGCCGGCAACAGCGGCTCGACGCCGACCGCGCCCTGCCAGGCGAAGGCCTGGCCTTCCAGGCTCTGCGCCTCGCCGTGCCAGTCGCGGCTGATGAAGAAATGCAGCCGCACATGGGCGTGCGGATACACATATTCCACCCCGCACCACTCCTGCGCGCTCTCGACCACCATGCCCAGCTCTTCCATGAACTCGCGCTTGAGCGCCTGCAGCACCGTTTCGCCCGGATCGACTTTGCCGCCGGGGAATTCCCAGTAACCCTCGTAGGGCTTGCCGGCCGGACGCTGGCCGAGCAGCACGTCGCCGTTGGCGGCGATCAAGATGCCCACCGCCACGTCGACCGGCTTGAGCGCCGCCACCGCCGGCGCCGCCGCGTTCAGCGCCGTTGCCGCGCTCATGGCGTGCCTTCGGGCAGCTTGCCGGCGTGGTCCTTGGCGAACTGCCAAGCCACCCGGCCCGAGCGCGAACCGCGCTGCAAGGCCCAGCGCAGCGCGTCGGCGCGCGCCGCCGCGATCTGCGCGGCGTCGCAGCCGAACGAGCCCAGCCAGTGCGCCACGATGTCCAGATAGTCGTCCTGCTTGAACGGGTAGAACGACAGCCACAGGCCGAAGCGCTCCGACAACGAGATCTTCTCCTCCACCGTCTCGCCCGGATGCAGGTCGCCGTCCTCGTCGTGCTGGTAGCTGGCGTTGTCGGACATGCGTTCCGGCATCAAATGGCGCCGGTTCGAGGTGGCGTAGATCAGCACATTGTCCGACTGCGCCGCCACGCTGCCGTCCAGCGCCACCTTCAGCGCCTTGTAGCCGCTCTCGCCCTCCTCGAACGACAGGTCGTCGCAGAAGATGACGAAACGCTCGGGCCGGCCGGCCACCAGGTCGACGATGTCGGGCAGCTCGGCAAGGTCGGCCTTGTCGACCTCGATCAGGCGCAGGCCGTCGACGGCGAACTGGTTCAGGCAGGCCTTGATCAGCGAGGACTTGCCGGTGCCGCGCGCGCCCGTCAACAGCACGTTGTTGGCCGGCCGGCCGCGCACGAACTGGCGCGTGTTCTGCTCGATCTGCGCCTTTTGCGGGCCGATGTTGTGCAGGTCGTCCAGCGCGATGGTCGAGACGTGGGCCACCGCCTGCAGATAGCTGGCGCCGCCGCCGTTGCGCTTGCGCCAACGGTAGGCATGGCCCAACTTCCAGTCGGGCTCGCGCGGCGCCTGCGGCAGGATCGCCTCGACCCGTTGCAGCAGGGCCTCGGCGCGCACGAGGAATTGTTCCAGGGGGCTGGCCATGGCCATCCCTCAGGAACGGTAGTCGGCGTTGATGGTCACGTACTCGTGCGACAGGTCGCAGGTGTAGACGGTGGCCTCGGCGGCGCCGCGCGCCAGCTTGACGCGCACCGTGATCTCGCTTTGGCTCATCACGCGCTGGCCGTCCTCCTCCTTGTAGTCGGGGTTGCGGCCGCCGTTCTTGGCGACCCAGACGTCGTCCAGGTAGAGGTTCAACTGCTCGACGTCGAGGTCGTCGATGCCGGCGTAGCCGATGGCGCACAGGATGCGGCCCAGGTTCGGATCGGCGGCGAAGAAGGCGGTCTTGACCAGCGGCGAGTGGCCGATCGAGTAGGCCACCTTGCGGCACTCCTCGACGTCCCTGCCGCCCTCGACGGTGATGGTGATGAACTTGGTGGCGCCCTCGCCGTCGCGCACGATGGACTGGGCCAGGAACAGCGACAGTTCGGTGACGGCGGCGGCCAGCGCGGCGTACTCGGCCGAGTCGACCGAGTCCACCACCAGCGTGCCGGCGCCGGTGGCGATCAGCATGAAGGAGTCGTTGGTCGAGGTGTCGCCGTCGATGGTGATGCAGTTGAACGAGCGGTCGGCGGCGTGCTTGACCAGGGCGTCGAGCACCGGCTGGGCCACCTTGGCGTCGAAGGCCAGGAAGCCGAGCATGGTCGCCATGTTCGGCTTGATCATGCCGGCGCCCTTGCTGATGCCGCTCATGGTCACGCTGTGGCCGCCGATGCTGAGCGTGCGCGAGGCCGCCTTCGGCTGGGTGTCGGTGGTCATGATCGCCTCGGCGGCGTTGAACCAGCTGTCGGCGCGCTGGCCGGCGACGGCCTGCGGCAGGGCGGCGACGATCTTGCCGGCCGGCAGGGGTTCGAGGATCACGCCGGTCGAGAACGGCAGGATCTGTCCCGCTTCGCAGCCCAGCAGGCCGGCCAGCGCGGCGCAGGTCTCGTTGGCCAGGGCCAGGCCGACGGCGCCGGTGCCGGCGTTGGCGTTGCCGGTGTTGACCATCAGGGCGCGGATCGGCTTGCCGCCGTCGCGCACGGCGGCCAGGTGGGCCTTGGCGATCTGCACCGGCGCGGCGCAGAAGCGGTTCAGCGTGAACACGCCCGAGACGGTGGCCGTCGGCGCCAGCGTCAGCACCAGCACATCCTTGCGCTTGGGCTTCTTGATGCCGGCTTCGGCGAAGCCGATTTCAATACCGGCGACGGGCTTCAGGTCGCTGGCGACGGGCAGGGGGGAATTGACGGCCATATTCGGGTTCTCATGGGTGGGAAAAGGGAGCCGCTATTGTAATCCCTGACGCCATCCGATGGGTGCGGCGGACGCGGCGGCGGCGGCGGTGCGGCGGCGGGCGCCCCGCCGGCGGTCCACAACGGGCGCCGTTGCCCTCACACAACGGAAAAGCGTGTCCAGGATAAAAAGCCGGCGACAAGAAGATGCCGCAGGTACACACTCGACGCAGCGTCAACAAGCTGGCAAAACAACAAGGCGCCCACACCACCTTGGAGGGAAACCGATGAAACCAGTCACACTGTCACGCACCGCACTCGCACTCCTGGCGGCCTGCGCCGCCCTGCCCTCGCACGCCGAGGACGGCCCCGCCATCACCATCAGCGGCTTCGGCACGGCCGCGCTGACCATGAGCGACACCGACCAGGCCGAGTACATCCGCCCCGGCCAGGCGGCCGGCGTGCGCAAGGACCCGCGCCCCGGCGTCGACTCCAACTTCGGCGTGCAGGCCACCGCCAAGTGGAACGAGACCGTCTCCTTCACCGCCCAGGGCCTGATGCGCAAGTTCGCCACCGACCAGTACGGCGCCGAGCTGGCCTGGGCCTTCGCCAAGTACAAGGCCAACGACGACTTCAGCCTGCGCGCCGGCCGCATCGGCCTGCCGATCTACCTGATCTCGGACTTCCGCAACGTCGGCTACGCCAACACCATGCTGCGCCCGCCGGCCGAGGTCTACCGCCAGGTCTCGGTCGACCATGTCGACGGCGTCGACGTGATCTACCAGCACAGCTTCGACGACACCGCCGTCACCGCCCAGTTCGCCTTCGGCAAGTCGAAGACCCGCGCGCCGGGCAACTACTACATCGACTTCAGCACCGTCACGGCGCTCCACGTGGTGGTCGAAAACGGCCCCTTCACCTACCGCTTCGGCCGCGCCGACGCCAAGTTCTCGGTCAAGGACAACGTCGGCCTGAACGGCCTGAACGCGACGCTGCGCGCCGTCGGCCTGGCTGGCATCGCCGACGACCTCAAGCTCGACGACGTCAAGGGCTCGTTCACCTCGGTCGGCATGACGATGGACTACAAAAACTTCCTGATCCAGGCCGAGTACGCCAAGCGCAAGACCGAGTCGCTGGTGATCCACGACACCAGCTCCTGGTACGCCATGTTCGGCTACCGCTACGGCAAGTTCACGCCCTACTACATGTACGGCGACGTCAAGCAGGACAGCCGCAACGAGTACAGCGCGCTGCCCACCAGCGGACCGCTGGCGCCGCTCAGCGCGGGGGTCAACAGCACGATCAAGGCCGGCCTGCAGTCGAGCAACGCGATCGGCCTGCGCTGGGACTTCTACAAGGCCGCCGCGCTGAAGCTGCAGATCGACCGCATCAGCCCGCGCAACGGCGCCGGCGCCTTCATCAACGCCGCGCCGGGCTTCACGGGCCCGGTCAATGTGTACGCGGTCGGCATCGACTTCGTTTTCTAAGGGGCCAACATGCAAACCAGACCCGTCAAACTCGCCCTGTCCCTGCTCGCCGCCGGCCTGGCGCTCGCCGCGCCGGTGTGCGCCGCGGAGATCGTCGTCATCGTCAGCCCGAAAAACCCGGCCACCCGCATGTTCAGCGAACAAGCCTCGCAGTTCTTCCTCGGCAAGTCCAGCCTGTTCACGCCGATCGAGCGCAACGACAGTCCGCTGCGCAACGAGTTCTACCAGAAGGTGCTGGGCAAGGACGCCACCCAGGTCAAGGCGATCTGGTCCAAGCTGGTGTTCACCGGCAAGGGCAACGCGCCGAAGGAGTACAACTCCGACGCCGAGGTCAAAAAGGCCGTCGCCGCCGACCCCGTCGCCATCGGCTACATCGACAAGGCCCACGTCGACGACACCGTGAAAGTGATACTGACCGTGCCATAAACTGCGCCGGACGTGTTAACCGAAAGTCACAAACGGCGCCCGCGTGGCGCCTTTTTCACGTCCCGCCGCCGGCGCGCCGCCGGGTCCGTCGGCGCCACCGCCAGGGCGATATCGAATTCAAAAAATTACCAGAAAGACCATTAAAAAATCGCAGAAACGCATGATCATTTGTTAAATTTTCCCATATGATAATCAATATCCCCCTATGGATTGCTCAAAAAAACGACAGTTTTTAGTACACTCGTTCTATTCCATTCATTCCATTTTATCCCTGAAGAAAATTGGTCTAAGGTAACACCTGCACGCCCTACCCGGTTTGTAACAGGGGACTGGCGCACCACCGCCAAGCAGCAATCAAGAACCGAATATAAAAACACACGAAGGAATACGGCAGATGAAAAAACAACTATTGGTAGCATCCGTACTGGCCGCGCTGGGCTTGATGCAAGCCCGCGCCGGCGTACTCGACGACGGCAATCTGAGCATCAGCGGCTTCGGCACGCTGGGCGTGGCCAAGAGCAACACCGACGCGGTCGAATTCGCCCGCTACAACCAGGCCGAAGGCGTGGCCGACAAGGCCAAGATCGGCCTCGACTCCAACCTGGGCCTGCAGGCGACCTACAAGATCAACGAGATGTTCTCGGCCACCACGCAGATCCTGACACGCAAGAACACCAGCCAGAGCTTCACCACCGACCTGACCTGGGCCTTCCTGAAGATCAAGGTCAACGAGGAGGTCAATCTGCGCGTCGGCCGCGTCGTCGTGCCGACCTTCCTGATCTCCGACTACCAGAACGTCGGCTACGCCAACACCATGATGCGTCCGCCGGTCGAGATGTACGGCCAGGCGCCGATCGAGAACGTCGACGGCGTCGACGTCAACTACCAGCACGCCATCGGCGACTTCAACCTGACCACCCAGGCCTTCGTCGGCGTCAGCCGGGGCAAGCTGTTCGTGCCGACGGCCGGCGGCTCGGTCGCCACCTACCGCGCGCCCGCCGCCGGCATCAGCGTGGGCGGCGAATACGGCCCGTTCACGCTGCGCCTGGGCCATGCCCAAGCCAAGCTCGACAGCAACGACGTCGCGCCGCTGAACAAGCTGACCAACACCCTGAAGACGGTCGGCTTCGCCCAACTGGGCCAGGACATGACCCTGAACGGCGGCAAGCGCATCGCCTTCACCTCGCTCGGCCTGACCATGGACTGGCGCAACATCGTGGTGCAGGGCGAGTACGCCCAGCGCCGCGCCAAGGAGCCGGTCTACGTGCCCGACACCAACGCCTGGTACACCATGCTCGGCTACCGCTTCGGCAAGATCCTGCCGTACTACAGCCACGCCGCCTACAAGGGCGCCGGCCAGTCGGTCAACGTGCCGGCCAACTTCCCCAAGGCCGGTGCGCTGGCGAGCGCCGTCAACTACAGCTTCCTCAGCTCGTCCGAGCAGAGTTCGGACCTGATCGGCGTGCGCTGGGACTTCGCCAAGTCGCTGGCACTCAAGGTGCAGGTCGACCGCGTCAAACCGAAAGCCAAATCCGGTTCGCTGAACTTCGGTCCGGCCGCCGGCTACACCAACAATGTCACCGTGGTCGGCGCCGCGCTCGACTTCGTGTTCTGATCAGGAGGCCACCATGAAAACCACAATGACCTCGCTGTTGTTGACCGCCCTGCTGGGCACCACCCTGTCGGCCTCCGCCGAGACGGTCGTCATCGTCAGCCAAAAGAACCCGGCCACCCGCATGTTCTCGGAACAGGCCTCGCAATTCTTCCTGGGCAAGTCGGCGATGTTCACGCCGGTCGACCAGGCCGAAAGCTCGGCCATCCGCGCCGACTTCTACCACAAGGTGGCCGACAAGGACCCGGCCCAGGTCAAGGCGATCTGGTCCAAGCTGGTGTTCACCGGCAAGGCCACGCCGCCCAAGGAGTACAGCTCCGACGCCGAGGTGAAGAAGGCCGTCGCCGCCGATCCGAAGGCGATCGGCTACATCAACAAGAACTCGGTGGACGACAGCGTCAAGGTGATCCTCAGCCTGCCTTGATCGCGCCGCGGCCCGACTGAAGCGCCCGACGCCCGGCCCCGCCGGGCGTTTTTACGTCCGGGCGCCATCTCGATGCTGCCGAATGGCAAGCGATGGGTTATATTGACAAGTCAAATTGACAAGTCGGCAGCCTTCGCGGCGGCGCTAGCCCGCCCGCCGCCCGCAGCGGGAACGGAGCAGCCGTTCCCGGCAGCGCCGACCAGACGGAGACCCAAGCTTTGAACCTATCGCTGCGCACGAAATTTCTGGTGCTGAGCGCCGTGGTGCAGGCCCTGGTGGTCGCCTTGCTGATCTGGAACAGCCTGCGCCTGATGGACAACGCCGTCGGCAAGAACGCCGAGCGGGTCGCCCACGAATACGCCGTCACCCTCAACCTCTCGCTCAGCCCCTACGCCATCAACGGCAAGCTGGGCCAGCTGTCCGGCTACCTGGCCGAGATGCTGGCCGACCCCGAGGACAGCTTCCTGCGCTACATCGTCATCCTCGACGCCAAGGGCCGCCCGATCATCGAGATCGGCGGCAGCGCCGCCGCGTTGCCGCCGACGCTGCGCGGCGGCGCGGCCGGCGCCAACGGCGGACGCGGCGCGCGCACCTTCACCGAGGGCCAAACCCTGCACGCGCGCGCCCCGCTGCTGCTGCAGGACAACCAGGTCGGCACGCTCAACTTCGGCCTCTCGACCACCGACCTGACCCGCGCCAGCGACGAGGTGATGCTGCAGGGCGGCGCCATCTCGCTGGCCGGCTTCGTGCTCGGCCTGAGCCTGTTCTACCTGTTCACCCACGGCATCGGCCGCCGCCTGGCCGCGCTGACCGGCCAGTCGCGCCAGATGGCCCACGACCAGGCTTGGGCCGAACAGGGCGGCGACGAGATCGACATGTTCTCGCGCTCGCTCGACGGCATGAGCGCGGCGCTGCGCGAGCGCGTCGCCCAGCTCGAACAGTCCGAGCGCCGCCTGGTCGAATCGGAGGCCCGCTTCAAGATCCTGTTCGACATGGCGCCGCTGCCGCTCAGCGTGTCCGACCACGAGGGCCGGGTGATCGCCGCCAACCAGGCGCTGGCGCGCACCTTCGACTACCCGGTCGAGCAGCTGATCGGCATGCGCTCGGACCAGGTGACCTTCTGGGCCAGCGCCGTCGAGCGCGACCGCATCTGGAACATCTACCAGAACGACGGCGCGGTGCACGGCGCCATCGCCGGCGTCTGCCTGCCCGACGGCAGCGTCGGCAGCGTGGCGATCTGGTCGTCCTCGCTGGTGCTCGACGGCCGCCCGGCCATCATCTGGGCCTTGCTCGACCTGAGCGAGGAACTCAACGCCAAGCGCGAACTGAAGGACCTCAACGTCTCGCTGGAGAGCCGGGTGCGCGAGCGCTCGGCCGCGCTGGAGCTGGCCAACCGCGACCTCAGCGTGGCCCTGGAAACCTTGCAACGGACCCAGGACGAGCTGCTGGCGGCCGAAAAAATGGCCTCGCTGGGCTCGCTGGTGGCCGGCATCGCCCACGAGCTCAACACGCCGATCGGCAACAGCCTGCTGGCCTCGACCACGCTGGGCGACCGCGTCAACGAGTTCGAGGCGCTGGTCGAGGGCGGCGCGCTGCGCCGCTCCGAGCTGCGCGCCCACATGGAGGAGGTGCGCCTGGCCAGCGGCCTGATCTCCGGCTCGCTGCACAAGGCGGCCGACCTGATCTCCTCGTTCAAGCAGGTGGCGGTCGACCAGACCAACGACCAGCGCCGCAGCTTCGACCTGCTGACCGTGGTGCAGGACACGCTGGCCACCTACACGCCGCGGCTGCGCCAGGCCGGCTGCAGCGCCGCGCTGGCGATCGCGCCCGGCCTGACGCTGGACTCCTATCCGGGCAGCCTGTACCAGATCCTCAACAACCTCATCAACAACACCCTGGCGCACGCCTTCGCCCGTGGCCACGCCGGCACCATCACCATCTCCGCCGGCGACCTCGGCCAGGGCCAGGTCGAGCTGGTCTTCGCCGACGACGGCGCCGGCATGCCCGACGAGGTGCTGCGCCGCGTCTTCGACCCCTTCTTCACCACCAAGATGGGCCAGGGCGGCACCGGCCTGGGCATGCACATCGTCTACAACATCGTCACCGGCATGCTGGGCGGCCGCATCGCCATCGAATCGGCGCCCGGCCAGGGCACCACGGTGCGCATGGCGCTGCCGCGCTGCTCGCCGCAGCGCGGCTAAGGGCGCGGCCGACCCCTCGCAGCCGAGGGCGCAGCCGAACCCTCGCAGCCGAGGGCGCAGCCAAACCCTGCGGCGTGGAGCCGGGGTCGGACCCGCCGGGTCCGACCCCAGGTTTGCGCCGGTGGGTGCTGTGTGCGCCGCCGGCGCCTTGAATCCACAAAAAAAAGCGGAACAGCTTGACGCTGCTCCGCTTTTTTGTCGCCGCCGGGCTCGCGCCCGCTGGCCTAGGCTCAGGCCAGCTTGCCGTGGCAAGCCTTGAACTTCTTGCCGCTGCCGCAAGGGCAAGGATCGTTGCGACCCACCTTGTAGTTCATCGCGAAGTCAGGATCGTTCAGCTGCTCCTCCGACACGGTAGGCGCCAGCAGTTCTTCCGGCGCCGCGTTCGGGTTGAAGTCGGCGTGCTGGTAGTGCACGTTTTCCAGCTGAGGCGCCTGCATCGCCGCTTCGGCCGCGTCGATCTCCTCGCGCGACTGGATGCGCACCGTCATGATCAACTTAACGACGTCGTTCTTGATCATGTCGAGCATCTGGCCGAACAGTTCGAAGGCTTCGCGCTTGTATTCCTGCTTCGGATTCTTCTGCGCATAACCGCGCAGGTGGATGCCCTGGCGCAGGTGGTCCAGCGCGGCCAGATGCTCGCGCCAGTGGCTGTCCACGCTTTGCAGCATGACGTTGCGCTCGAAACCGCCGAAGGCTTCCTTGCCGACGATCGAGATCTTCGACTGGTACAGCGCATCGGCGGCGGCCAGCACGCGCTCCAGCAGTTCCTCGTCGGTCAGATTGGTCTCGGCGGCGAGCATCGCGCCCAGCGCCAGGTCGATCTGCCACTCGGCGGCCAGGGTGGCCTCCAGCGCCTTGATGTTCCACTGCTCCTCGACCGATTCCTCGGGCACGTATTCGCGCACGATGTCGGTGAAGGCGCCGTGGCGCAGCGACTCGATCAACTCGGAAATGTCGGTGGTCTCGAGCAGCTCGTTGCGCTGCTGGTAGATCACTTTGCGCTGGTCGTTGGCGACGTCGTCGTATTCCAGCAATTGCTTGCGGATGTCGAAGTTGCGCGCCTCGACCTTGCGCTGGGCCGACTCGATCGAACGCGAGACGATGCCCGCCTCGATCGGTTCGCCCTCGGGCATTTTCAGGCGGTCCATGATGGCGCGCACGCGGTCGCCGGCGAAGATGCGCAGCAACTGGTCGTCGAGCGACAGGAAGAAGCGCGAGGAGCCCGGATCGCCCTGGCGGGCGGCGCGGCCGCGCAACTGGTTGTCGACGCGGCGCGATTCGTGGCGCTCGGTGCCGATGATGTGCAGGCCGCCGGCCGCCACCACCTGCTCGTGCAGCGCCTGCCAGCCATCGCGCAGCGCGGCGGCCTGGGCCGCCTTGTCGGCGTCGCTCAGCTCGGCGTTCGCCTCGATGAACTTGATCTGGTTCTCGACGTTGCCGCCCAACACGATGTCGGTGCCGCGACCGGCCATGTTGGTGGCGATGGTGATGGCTTTCGGGCTACCGGCCTGGGCGATGATCTCCGCCTCGCGGGCATGCTGCTTGGCGTTCAGCACGTTGTGCGGCAGATCGGCCTTGGCCAGGATGCCCGACAACAGCTCGGAGTTCTCGATCGAGGTGGTGCCCACCAGCACCGGCTGGCCGCTGTCGTAGCACTCGCGGATCTCCAGCAGCATGGCGTTGTACTTCTCCATGGTCGACTTGTAGACCTGGTCCTGGCGGTCCTTGCGCTGCGACGGCCGGTTCGGCGGCACCACCACGGTTTCCAGGCCGTAGATCTCCTGGAACTCGTAGGCTTCGGTGTCGGCGGTACCGGTCATGCCGGCCAGCTTGCCGTACATGCGGAAGTAGTTCTGGAAGGTGATCGAGGCCAGCGTCTGGTTCTCGTTCTGGATCTTCACGCCCTCTTTCGCCTCGACCGCCTGGTGCAGGCCGTCCGACCAGCGGCGGCCCGTCATCAGGCGGCCGGTGAATTCGTCGACGATCACCACTTCGTTGTTCTGCACCACGTAGTGCTGGTCCTTGAAGTACAGCGCGTGGGCGCGCAGCGCCGCGTACAGGTGGTGCACCAGGGTGATGTTGGCCGAGTCGTACAGCGAGGCGCCTTCCGGCAGCAGACCCATGGTGGTCAGGATCGCCTCGGCCTTCTCGTGGCCGGCCTCGGTCAGCAGGACCTGGTGGGCCTTCTCGTCCTTGGTGTAGTCGCCCGCCACTTCGATCTTGCCCTTGCCGTCCGGGGTTTCCTCGCCGACCTGCAGGGTCAGCATGCCGGGCAGCGCGTTGATCTTGTGGTACAGGTCGGTGTGGTTCTCGGCCTGGCCGGAGATGATCAGCGGCGTGCGCGCCTCATCGATCAGGATCGAGTCGACCTCGTCGACGATGCCGAAGTTCAGCGCGCGCTGCACCCGGTCGCGTGCCTCGAACACCATGTTGTCGCGCAGGTAGTCGAAGCCGAATTCGTTGTTGGTGCCGTAGGTGATGTCGGAGGCGTAGGCGGCCTGCTTGGCGGCGTGCTCCATCTGCGACAGGTTGATGCCGGTGGTCAGGCCGAGCCAGCTGTACAGCTTGCCCATGGTCTCGGCGTCGCGCTGGGCCAGGTAGTCATTGACGGTGACGATGTGCACGCCCTTGCCCGACAGCGCGTTCAAGTAAGCCGGCAGGGTCGCGGTCAGCGTCTTGCCCTCGCCGGTGCCCATCTCGGCGATTTTACCGAAGTGCAGCACCATGCCGCCCACCAGCTGCACGTCGAAGTGGCGCATCTTGAAGACGCGCTTGCTGGCCTCGCGGCACACGGCGAAAGCCTCGGGCAGCAGCGCGTCGAGCGCCTCCCCCTTGGCGATGCGTTCCTTGAAGGCGGGCGTCTTCGCTTGCAGCTCGGCATCCGTCAGCTTTTCAATGACCGGCTCGAGCGCATTGATCTCGCGTACCGTTTTTTGGTATTGCTTGAGCAGCCGCTGGTTGCGGCTACCGAAAATCTGGGTCAGTAATGACATGCTTGAATTCTTGAAAAAAACGCCGTTTAAAAAGCTCTGTGGGGTGGAAAACGCCTGACCTTACGGAGTTCGACTATGGCAAAAGACGATGATTTTATCATGCGCCGCTGCCAAGATTGGGATATTGGCCTATATAACAATAGCCCAGGAGCAAACAATGCCACAAAACCAATACATTTAGCCACATTGCCGAAAAAAATCAGTGCCGCCGCCGGCCCCGCCTCGGCATGGAGGGGGCGGCTGTGATATGTTTCGCCGCATGCGATTCAACTCCTCCAACATCTCGCTCAAACGGCGCACCGCCGTCGGCGCCACCGACTTCCTGCGCCGCGACGACAAGATGGCCGCCCTGCTGCCGGCCATCGAGCGCATGGCCGCCCTGCAGAAGGACTGCGCCACCGCCCTGCCCTCGATGTTCAAGTATTGCGAGATCCTGCAGTTCGAGGACAACCAGCTGGTGCTGTCGACGCCCAACGCGGCGCTGGCGGCCAAGCTCAAACAGCAACTGCCCAAGCTGCAGGAGACCCTGGCGCGGCGCGGCTGGCAGGTGCACGGTGTCAAGCTGAAGGTGCAGATGATGAAGGCGGCCGAGGTCAAGGAGCAGATGCGCGCCCTGTTCCTCAACGAGGCGGCGATCAGCGCCTTCGACTCGCTGAGCGATTCGCTGGAGCAGTCGGCGCAAAACGCCACCCTGATCGCCGCGCTGAAGGCGATGGTGGCGCGCCGCCGCAGCGACTAGGCGGCCGGCCGCGCCAACGACAAGGGCGCCCCGTGGGCCAAACGCGGTTCAGTCAAGAAAACCCACAGGCGTGGAGCTGGGGTCGGACCCGCCGGGTCCGACCCCGGTACTGCGCCGTTGGGTGGTTTTTAGCCGCCGGCGCCAGGCCGCCGCGGGGTCGCGGTGTTAAGGGCACATCGAGTAACTCTGAATTCGTCGCTCCACATCGGCGGACCGCCGCGTAGGCGGGAACCCATGCTGCGCTAGACAAGATGCGACGTATAGGTTCCCGCCTGCGCGGGAACGACAGGGGTTTTTAGAGATGCCTTTAAGTCAGCGCCCACTCGCGCGCCATCTGGCGCAGATACGACGGCGGCGCCGTCTCGTTGCTGGCGAAGGAGACAATCTCGTAGGCGTCCGGATGCTTCAGCAACTCCAGCAGCAGCTGGTTGTTGAGCGCGTGGCCGGACTTGTGCGCCTCGTAGCTGGCCAGCAGC
The DNA here is from genome assembly GCF_016461825.1 of Rugamonas violacea. GTDB lineage: Bacteria > Pseudomonadota > Gammaproteobacteria > Burkholderiales > Burkholderiaceae_D > Rugamonas. Next base: position 62,263 of record NZ_JAEMNU010000094.1, read on the forward strand.
GGATGGCCGACCAGGTACAAATCGCCGATGGCGTCGAGGATCTTGTGGCGGACAAACTCGTCCTCGTAGCGCAGGCCGTCCGAGTTGAGGATGCGGTACTCGTCCATGACGATGGCGTTCTCCAGCGAGCCGCCGCGCGCCAGGCCGATGCCGCGCAACATCTCCACGTCCTGCATGAAGCCGAAGGTGCGCGCCCGCGCCACGTCGTGCACATACGACACGTCGCCGAAGTCGACATGGGCGCGCTGCGTGGTGCCGTCGACGGCCGGATGGTTGAATTCGATGAAAAAATCCAATTTAAAACCGTTGTACGGCGTCAGGCGCGCCCATTTTTCCTTGTCGCCCTGGCCTTCGCGGATTTCCACCGGCTTGAGCACGCGGATGAACTTCTTCGCCACCGGCTGCTCGAACACGCCGGCCTGTTGCAAAAGATACACGAACGACGAGGCCGAGCCGTCCATGATGGGGATCTCCTCGGCGCTGACGTCGATGTACAGGTTGTCGATGCCCAGGCCGGCGCAGGCCGACATCAGGTGTTCGACGGTGGAGACGCGGGCGCCGTCCTTGACCAGCACCGAGGCCATGCGGGTGTCGCCGACCGCCGCCGCGCTGGCCGGAAAGTCGACGATCGGGTCCAGGTCGACGCGGCGGAAGACGATGCCGGTGTCCGGCGCGGCCGGCCGCAAGGTCAGCTCGACCTTGCGGCCGGAGTGCAGTCCCACGCCGACGGTGCGGACCAATTCTTTGACGGTGCGTTGTTTTAACATGCCAAGATTATAGCGAAGTTGTCGAGCCCGCGTCGCCCGGCCGTTTCCGCCCGGTCAAGGATGTTCCGACTCGGCATGCACCGTCTCGCGCCGCACCAGATAGACGCCGCTGGCGATGATGATCGCCGCGCCGAGCAACGTGTAGCCGTCCGGCAGCACCTGCCACAACAACCAGTCGATCGCCACGCCCCAGGCCAGCGCCGAGTATTCGAACGGCGCCACGGTCGAGGCCTTGCCCTTGCTGAAGGCCTCGGTCATGGCCAGCTGGCCGAGGAAGCCGCTGACGGCCAGCGCCAGCAGCACCAGCATGTCCTCCTGGCGCACCGCCACCCAGCCCTGCCAGGACAGGGACAGGCCGCCACCGGCCATCAACACCAGCAGCGAAAACATGATGGACTCGTTGGCGTCGGTGCGGCTCAGCACGCGGCTGGCGATGGCCGAGACGGCGTAGCAGGCCGCCGCCGCCAGGATGGCCAGGCCGCCCATGGTGAGGAAGCCGCTGCCGTCGGGCCGCAGCACCACCAGCACGCCGACCAGGCCGACGCCGATGGCGCACCACTGCGCGGCGTCGACCCGTTCCTTGAGGATGAACACCGACAGCGCCGTGATCAAGGTCGGCGCGATGAAAAAGATCGAGTAGGCCTCGGCCATCGACAACGTTTTGAGGCCGTAGGCGAAGGTGGTCAGCATGACGATGCCGACCACGCCGCGCAGCAGGTGCAGCGGCCAGCGGATCTTCAGCACGCGGCGGAAGGCGCCGCGATAGGCCAGATAGCCGCACAGCAGCGGCAACGAGCTGAGCGCGCGCATGGCCGTCACCTGCATGGCCGGATAATGGGACGACAGCACCTTCATCGAGGTGTCCATGATGGAGAACATGGCGACGGCGATCAGCATCGCGTAGATGCTGCGCAGGTTTTCTTGGCGGGTCGGGGAAGACAGAGGAAGCTCCTGTTGCGCGGCAGCGGGGCCGCATGGAACGTCATCATGGCGACGTCCAGAGCCAGGACCGGACGCCGGGCGGCGTTGCGATCGGAATAATTATAGCAAGGTAATAATTCCCGCGTGGCGGGAGAGCCGGCGGTGAGGGCCGCCGACGGCATCACCGGCTTCAGGTCGTGCCACTTTGGGCAGTCAAGACCATGCCGGCACCGGCACCGTCACCAACATCAATCCAAATCCGCCAGACAGGCGTACGATGGCCAACATCCACCTTGCAGGAGCCAACCATGAACAAAACGGTAACCCTGACAGTGCAGAAATTGGGCGACGATCTGGTATTGCGTATTCCCGCCAAGCTCGCCAAGGAGCAAAGACTGACGGCCGGACAACAGCTTGAGATTCAACTAGACTCGTCAGCGCCTCCTGAACCGAGCGCGCTTGCCCCGCCACTGGCACAACTACTCGCTCAGTTCGATCCCGCCAAAGATGGCGGCGAAGCCATGGCGACGACGCCCACCGGCGTCGAGGCCATGTAATGACGGCGCCAGCGCTGTGGTCACCGCCAGCTACAATGAAAGCAATCCTTTTGCCGTCAAACTCGTCGGCAAACAAGGCGTCATCAGCTACATCCAGTCCCACCAACCAAAGTCATTCGATTGGAAAAAGCGCGGCGCCAGTCCGCATCCGATGAAGAAGGTGCGACCATCCTCCGTCTGCGCCAGCAACTCTCGTGGATAGAACACCTGCATGTCGACGCGCCCGGCAAACCCGCCCAGCACGGCATAGCTATGCGCCGCCTTCCTCAACACAAATGGCCGGCCTGCCCGCTGCCCGGATGCTGCGCGCCGCGCTCACTTCGCGCCACAGCGCGGATGGCACCGAGCTCATCGCCGGCAAAGGAACGGTAGGCGGCCAGGTTCTCCTGATCCATGATCTGGCCCAGGCGGACAGTATCGTCCTTGTCGACCGGACCAGACAAGGTTCGCCACAAATCCGGATCGGCGGCTTTGCCGACCCTCGCCTCCAGGGATTTTCAAACCGGCACCCAGCGCCTCTTCAACGGATCAACCTCCTCCGCGTCCGCCCGCGCATGCAAGGCAAACACCATCGCGCACATGGCGACACGCTTCCAGCCGACTTCAAGTTGCATCTCGAAATTCCTTTCATCGCTCAGTTATTAATACGATAGGAATGACGTCATTCCCGCGAAGGCGGGAATCCATGCCGCGCCAAAAAGGATGCGGCATATGGGAAAACGCATGCGGGGCATGGGTTCCCGCATGCGCGGGAACGACGGTTTTTTAGCAGTGCCTGCACTTCCGAGAACTCATTCAACGGGCAGGCGCAGCTCATGCGCCGCCCGCCACGTGCCGGCGCAAGACGTCCAGCGCCGCCTTGAGCGCGGCCACCATGGCCGGATCGGCGGCGATCTGCTCTTCGCTCAGTCTGGCGCCGACCAGCGGCAAGGTGATGCAGGCGTCGCCGACCACGCTGGCCGACATCACCGTGACCGTCTCCAGCAGCGCGGCGTGGGCGTGCACGGCGCGCGGCGCGGCGTTGAACAGCGCCACCGGCTTGCCGATGAAAGACTCGTTGCCAACCATCCAATCCAGGCCGTTCTTGATCGCGCCGCTCACGCCGTGCGCGTATTCCGGGCTGGCGATGACGACAGCGTCGGCCGCCATCAAGGCGTCCTTCAATCTGGCGACGACGGCCGGCGCGTCGACGATGTCTGGATTGAACAGCGGCAGTTCGCCCAGCTCCCGATAGATCCGCACCTCGATATCGGCCGGCGCCACGGCGGCCAGCACGCGCAGCAGCATCGAGTTGATCGAGGCGGCCCGCAGGCTGCCCGAGATGGCGAGTATTTTCATACGGCGGATTGGATGTCGTGTAAGTCGCGGAAATGCTGGCGCAGCAGTTCGATCGTATCGAAGGCGCGGCCAAGCGTGCCATCGTCGCACTGCGTTTGTTCGGGATGCTCGGCCAGGAACAGCAGCCAATTCGCCAGCGCGGCGAATTCCGCCTCGCGCAGGTCGTTGAAACAGCCCAGCAGATGGTCGTCCCAGTACGCCGGCGTCGGACTGCGATCGAGCATGCCCAGGATGGAGTCGGTCGGCGCCAGCCATTGCGCCGGATCGGCGGCGACCAAGGTCAGCACGCTCGGCAGATAGTAGGCGAAGGCGGCCGGCACAAAATGGTGGATGGCGTCGGACTTGGCATTCCACTCGGCGCAGCTCAAGCCGCGCCAGTCGCGGCCAAGCAAGGACAGCGCATCCAGCTGGTCGTCATCGTCGGCCCAACGGCTCACCGCGACGACCTGCTCGGGCAGCGCGCGCCAGCCGAAGGCCTCTTCGATTTCTTTGTTTATGGGCAATTTTTCCATAAACGCAATATAACGTATCGCCGACGCGGCGCACAGCACAAAAGCAAAACGGCGCCGCAGCGCCGTCTTGTTCACATCGAAAATGCTTGGACGATTACAGCTGGCCCAGCAGCGTTTCCGCGTTCGACACTTCGAACTTGCCGCCCTGCTCGATGTTGAGCTGGCTGACCACGCCGTTGTCGACCAGCAGCGAGTAACGCTGCGAGCGGGTGCCCATGCCGAACTTGCTGAAGTCGGCGTCCAGGCCCAGGGCCTTGGAGTAGGCGGCGTTGCCGTCGGCCATCATGCGGACGGTGCCGGTGGCTTTCTGGTCGCGGCCCCAGGCGCCCATGACGAAGGCGTCGTTGACCGAGATGCACCAGATTTCGTCGACGCCCTTGGCTTTCAGGTCGGCGGCGTGCTGCACGTAACCCGGCACGTGTTGTGCGGAGCAGGTCGGGGTGTAGGCGCCCGGCAGGCCGAAGATGGCGATCTTCTTGCCCTTGACCAGGTCTTGCACGTTGAAGGTGTTCGGGCCCAGAGCGCAGCCTTCGGTTTCGGTTTCTACGAATTCGGACAGGGTGCCTTCCGGCAGGGTGTCGCCGATTTTGATGGTCATGCTTGACTCCTCTTTTATAGTGGTTGACGGATATTCGCCGGGATCGATCAGCCCGCAAGCGGCGAGGCGCCGGCGGCTGGAATACCACCCAACGGCGGAGAGCCGGGGTCGGACCCGCCGGGTCTGACCCCAGGTTTGCGCCTCTGGGTTTGCGTAAGCAAATGGCATTCGCGCTGGGCGCGGCTCATCCCGGCATAGGCGTGCAGTATGCCTGAAGCTTTCAGATCCTGCAGAAAACCGCCCGGAAACGCGCCGCAGCGGACCGCAACGGCCCGCGAACGGAGCGCGCGCCGCGCCCCGGGTGGGCACGGCGCGGCGACCAGTTCCTAGTCCGCCTGCTTGCGCAGGAAGGCCGGGATGTCGTAGGTTTCCATGCCGTTCTTCTCCATCGCGCGCACCTGCTCGGAAGCCGATTCGCGACGCCATACCGCCGGCGCCTTCATGCCGTCGAAGGCCGGCGCACCGCCGCCGCCCATGCCGCTGGTGGCGCCCATCGACACCGAAGCGGCCGCGCCGCCGCCCATCGATGCGGAAGGCATCATCGGGCTGTTGTGGGTGCCGGTGCGCAGCATCTGCTGCGGCACCAGTTGCACGTGCTTCTTGGTCTTGCCCAGGCCGGTGGCGACCACGGTGACGCGGATCGCGTCACCCATCTCGTCGTCGTAGGCGATACCCTGGGCGATCGACGCGTCCGGCGCGGCGAAGGCGCGCACGGCGGCCATGACTTCCTTGATTTCCTTACCCTTCAGGCCACGGCTGGCGGTGACGTTGACCAGCACGCCGCGCGCGCCGGACAGGTCGACGCCGTCCAGCAGCGGCGAGGCCACCGCTTGTTCGGCGGCGATGCGGGCGCGGTCCACGCCGGAGGCGGTCGCCGTGCCCATCATGGCCTTGCCCTGCTCGCCCATGATGGTCTTGACGTCGTTGAAGTCGACGTTGATGTGGCCCGGCACGTTGATGATCTCGGCGATACCGGCCACCGCGTTGTTGAGCACATCGTCGGCGTGTTGCAGCCACTCGATCAGCGACTCGTCCTCGTAGATCTCTTCGAGTTTCTCGTTCAGGATGACGATCAGCGAATCGACGTTGGCCGACAGCTGCTCCAGGCCCTCGTCGGCGATGTCCATGCACTTCTGGCCTTCGTGCGAGAACGGCTTGGAGACCACCGCGACGGTCAGCGCGCCGAGCGACTTGGCGATCTCCGCGACGATCGGCGCGGCGCCGGTGCCGGTGCCGCCGCCCATGCCGGCGGCGATGAAGACCATGTGCGCGCCGCGCAGCGAGTCCTCGATGCGCTGGCGCGATTCCTCGGCCAGCTTGCGGCCGACCTCGGGCTTCATGCCGGCGCCCAGGCCGGTCTCGCCGATCTGGATGATGTTGTGCGCCTTGGAGGTCGACAAGGCCTGCGCGTCGGTGTTGGCGGCGATGAACTCGACGCCCGACATGCCCTTGTTGATCATGTGTTGAACTGCGTTGCCACCTGCTCCGCCGACTCCGACGACCTTGATGACGGTACCCAAAGATGCGTTATCGACCATATCAAACTCCATGATGTACTCCTATCAGAATGCGGTTTTCAAGCGCCAGTCCTCATATTGGTAGAAGAACTGGGGATTGAAAACTGCAGTTTAAGTTAAATTATATAAACCGTTGTTTTCGAATCGAATTGCCTACGCTGCTAAAAGAGCCAGTACCGCACCAACCTTAAAAATTACCTAAAAACCATTCCTTCATGCGCTGCCAGACCGCCTTCACCGAACCATCCTGACGCGTCACGATGTGACCGCGCAGGTATTGTTTTTTCGCTTCCAACAGCAGGCCGAGCACCGTCGCGTAGCGCGGGCTGCGCACCACGTCGGCCAGTTGGCCGCGATAGTCCGGCGTGCCCAGGCGCGCCGGCTTGAGGAAGATGTCCTCGGCCATTTCGACCATGCCCGGCATGATCGCCGTGCCGCCGGTCAGCACGATGCCCGACGACAGCACGCCCTCGTAACCGGATTCGCGCACCACCTGGTGCACCATGGCGAACAACTCCTCGACGCGCGGCTCGATCACCGCCGCCAGCGCCTGGCGCGACAGGTTGCGCGGACCACGGTCGCCCAGACCCGGCACTTCGAGCGACTCGCCCGGATCGGCCAGCACCTGTTTGGCGACGCCGTAGCGGATCTTGATCTCCTCCGCCTCCGAGGTCGGCGTGCGCAACGCCATCGCGATGTCGTTGGTGATCTGGTCGCCGGCGATGGGGATCACCGCCGTGTGGCGGATCGCGCCGTCGGAGAACACCGCCACGTCGGTGGTGCCGCCGCCGATGTCGATCAACACCACGCCCAGTTCCTTCTCGTCCGGCGTCAGCACCGCGTCGGCCGAAGCCATCGGCTGCAAGATCAGGTCGGACACTTCCAGGCCGCAACGGCGCACGCACTTGACGATGTTCTGCACCGCCGAGACGGCGCCGGTGACGATGTGCACCTTGACTTCGAGGCGGATGCCGCTCATGCCGATCGGCTCGCGCACGTCCTCCTGGCTGTCGACGATGAACTCCTGCGGCACCGTGTGCAGCAGCTGCTGGTCGGTCGGGATGTTGACCGCCTTCGCCGTTTCGATCACCCGCGCCACGTCGGTGGCGGTGACTTCCTTGTCCTTGATGGCCACCATGCCGCTCGAATTGAAGCTGCGGATATGGCTGCCGGCGATGCCGGCGTAGACGTTGCGGATTTTGCAGTCGGCCATCAGCTCCGCCTCCTCCAGCGCGCGCTGGATGGACTCGACGGTCGCTTCGATGTTGACCACCACGCCCTTCTTCAAGCCCTTCGATTCGTGCTGACCCAGCCCGATCACCTCGTGGCGCCCGTCGGACATCACTTCGGCCACCACGGCCACCACTTTCGAGGTGCCGATGTCGAGGCCGACGATCAGGTTTTTCGCGTCTTTTGTCATTTCTCTCGCCTACTGTGTATGCCTGCTGATTGGCTTTAAATTATTCGTATTTTTCTTTGCTGCCGCCGGTCGCGGTTTCGGCTTGGCGCCCTCGGCCGGAATCTTCAATCCCGTCGCCGACAAGGCCAACCCGTTCTGGTAACGCATATCGATGGTCTCGATGTTCGGCAGGTGGGTCACCAGTTGCGGGTAGATCCCCATCAGCCGGTCGACCCTTTCCTTCAAGGTGGTGCTGGTCTGCTCGCGACCCAGCGCCACGCTCATGCCGTTGTTCAGTTTCACCGTCCACGCATAGCGGGTCGACAGCGACAACGCCTGCGGCACCAGCTGCAGCGGGGCGAACCAGCCGCGCAGTTCGGCGAAGCGCGACAGCACTTCCTTCTCGCTGCCCTCCGGTCCGTCGAACTCGGGCAGCACGTGGTCCTCTTCCGCCTCGGCCAGGTTGGCGGTGAAGACATCGCCCTTGGTCGACAGCAGGCGGCCGTCCTCGCCCCAGGTGCCCAGCGCCTCGTGTTCCTCCAGCGCGACGATCAACTGGTCCGGCCATTCGCGGCGCACGGTGGCGCGGCGGACCCAGGGCACCGACTCGAAGGCCAGCCGCACCGCGTCCAAATTGGTGGTGAAGAAGTTACCCTTGATGCGACCCAGCGCGCCGTTGCGCAGCGTGAGATGGTTCACATGCTTGAGTTCATCCTGCGCCATGCTCTCGATGCGGATGGTGCGCAAGGTGAACATGGGCCGCTGCGCCAGCCACCAGACGCCCGCTGCCAGGCATGCCAGCAGCGCCAGGGCAAAGATGCCGTTGGCGGTAGCATTCAAGGCTTTAGCGTCTTGCCACATAGTCGATTACCCTTATACCTGGACGGCGGCGGGCGTCGCCGACCCGGCCATCTTCAAACGCGCCGCGCGCAAAATTTCCACACACAGATCCTCATAGCTGATGCCCTCGGCGCGCGCCGCCATCGGCACCAGCGAGTGGCTGGTCATGCCGGGCGAGGTGTTCGCCTCCAGCAGGAAGGGTTTCTGGTCGCTCTCGCGCAGCAGCACGTCGACCCGGCCCCAACCCTCGCAACCGAGCGTGCGGTAGGCTTCCACGGCGATGCGCCGCACCTCGGCGGCCAGCGCCGGTTCCAGCACGGCCGGGCAGAAGTATTGCGTGTCGTCGGTGAAGTACTTGTTCTGGTAATCGTAATTGCCCTTCGGCGCGACGATCTCAACGATCGGCAGCGCGCGCGCGTTGACACCCCGTCCGAGAATGGCGACGGTGAGTTCGCGGCCGGTGACGAAGGCCTCGGCCAGCACCGAGTCGTCCAGCGCGGCGGCGATGTCGTAGGCGGCCTGGAACTCTTCCACCGCGCCGACCTTGGTGATGCCGATCGACGAACCCTCGTGCGGCGGCTTGACGATCAGCGGCAGGCCCAGCTCGGCGGCCACCTTGGCCAGGTCGGCGCCGTTGTCGAGCACCGCGTACTGCGGCGTCGGCAGGCCGTGCATCAGCCAGACGATCTTGGTGGCGATCTTGTCCATGCCGACCGCGCAGGCCATCACGCCGCTGCCGGTGTAGGGAATGCCCAGTTGTTCCAGCGCGCCCTGCAGGCTGCCGTCTTCGCCGAAGCGGCCGTGCAGCGCGATGAAGACGCGGTCGAATTGTTCCGCCGCCAGCTCGGCCAGCGTGCGCAGGCCGGTGTCGAAGGGGTGGGCGTCGATGCCCTTGCTCAGCAGCGCCTTCAGCACGCCGGCGCCGGACATCAGCGAAACCTCGCGCTCGGCGGAGCGGCCGCCGAACAGCACGCCGACCTTGCCGAGTGCCTGTGCTTCAGTGGGAGTAATGTGGTTCACGTTCAGACCTTCGGATAGTTAGTCAGTTTTGCCGGCACGCCGCTGATCGAGCCCGCGCCCATGGTGATGACGACGTCGCCGTCGCGCACCACGCTCATGATGGTTTCCGGCATATCGCCGATGGCTTCCACAAAAATCGGTTCGGTCTTGCCGCGGGCGCGCAGCGCGTGCGCCAGCGCGCGGCCGTCGGCCGCCACCACCGGCGACTCGCCGGCGGCGTAGACCTCGGCCAGCAGCAGCACGTCGGCGTTGCCGAGCACCTTGACGAAGTCCTCGAACAGGTCGCGCGTGCGGCTGTAGCGGTGCGGCTGGAAGGCCAGCACCAGGCGGCGGCCGGGGAAGGCGGCGCGCGCGGCGGCCAGGGTCACCTCGGTCTCGACCGGGTGGTGGCCGAAGTCGTCGACCAGCGCGAACGTGCCGTTGTTGGCACCATCGGCGCCATCGGCGCCGACAATCGCCACCTCGCCGTAGCGGGTGAAGCGGCGGCCGACGCCGGCAAAGCCGGCCAGGCCGGCCTGGGTGTCCTTGTCCTCGACGCCGATCTCGCGGGCGATGGCCACCGCCGAGCAGGCGTTCTGCACATTGTGCATGCCGGGCTGGTTGAGCACCACGTCGAGGTCGGGGTAGCCGTCCTGGATCACCGTGAAGTGCATCTCCAGGCCGACCGCGCGGGCGTTCACGGCGCGCACCTCGGCCTCCTCGTGGAAGCCGTAGGTGGTCACCGGCTTGGTGACGAAGGGGATGATCGAACGCACGTGCTGGTCGTCGATGCACAGCATGGCGCGGCCGTAGAACGGCAGACGGTGGGTGAACTGCACGAAGGCCTGCTTGAGCTTGTCGAAATCGTGCTCGTAGGTCTCCATGTGGTCGGCGTCGATGTTGGTGATGACCTCGATCATCGGCGTCAGGTTGAGGAAGGAGGCGTCCGACTCGTCGGCCTCGGCCACCAGGTACTCGCCGGTGCCCAGCTTGGCGTTGGCGCCGGCGCTGGTCAGGCGGCCGCCGATGACGAAGGTCGGATCGAGTCCGCCCTGCGCCAGCACGGAGGCGACCAGGCTGGTGGTGGTGGTCTTGCCGTGGGTGCCGGCGATGGCGATGCCGCGCTTCAGGCGCATCAACTCGCCCAGCATGACGGCGCGCGGCACGATGGGGATCTTGCGGCCGCGCGCGGCCACCACTTCCGGGTTGTCCTGCTGGACGGCGGTCGAGGTGACCACCGCGTCGGCGTTGCCGATGTTCTCGGCGGCGTGGCCCTGGGCCACCTTGGCGCCCAGGCCGACCAGGCGCTGGGTCACCGCGTTGCTGCCCAGGTCGGAGCCGGTGACGGTGTAGCCGAGCGTGAGCAGCACTTCGGCGATGCCGCTCATGCCGCTGCCGCCGATGCCGACGAAGTGAATATTTTGTACTTTGTGCTTCATGCCAGTTGTTCCAATACGTTTGCGATCGCGTCGTTCGCGTCGCGCTTACCCGCCGCGCGCGCCGCCGTTGCCATGGTCTGGCAGGCGCCGCGCGTCAGCGTTTCGAGCAGGGTTGCCAGGCTTCTGGCGTTCATTTCCGTTTGCGGCATATGGATCGCCGCGTTTTGCCGCGCCATCCATTGCGCGTTGTCGCGCTGGTGGCTGGTGGTGGAGGCGACCAGCGGGACCAACACGCTGGCGACGCCGGCGGCGGTCAGTTCGGACAGCGTAATGGCGCCGGCGCGGCATATTATCAGATCGGCATCACGATAGGCGCACGCCATGTCGTCGATGAAGTCGACCACGTTGGCGTCCACGCCCGCTTGCGCGTAGGCGGCGCGCAGCGCATCGATGTTTTTCTTGCCCGACTGGTGGGTCACCAGCGGCCTTTGCTCGGCCGGGATCAGCGCCAGCGCGGCCGGCAGGTTGTCGTTGAGCGCCTTGGCGCCCAGGCTGCCGCCCACCACCAGAATGCGCAGCGGACCGCTGCGGCCGGCGAAGCGCTGCTCCGGTCCGGCCAGGTCGAGTATCTCCCGGCGCACCGGATTGCCGGTGACGATGGCCTTGCCGGCGGCGCGGCCGAAGTTGGCCGGGAAGCCGAAGCAGACTTTTTTCGCCAGCGGCGTCAGCGTCTTGTTCGACAACAGCAGCGCCGCGTCGGCGTTGACCAGCACCAGCGGCACGCCGCGCAAACGCGCCATCATGCCGCCGGGGACGGTGACGTAGCCGCCCATGCCCAGCACCACGTCCGGCTTGCGGCTGCCGATGTAGCCGAAGCAGGCGGCAAAGCCGGCCAGCATCTTGAAGCCGCCGCTGAGCGTGTGCTTGAGACCCTTGCCGCGCATGCCGGTGAAGTCGATGGCGTCCATCGCGATGCCGTGTTTCGGCACCAGCTCCTGTTCCATGCCGTGGGCGGTGCCCAGCCAGCTCACTTCCCAGCCGCGCGCGCGCATGGTTTGCGCGATCGCCAGGCCGGGGAAAATGTGGCCGCCGGTACCGGCCGCCATAATCATCAATCGTTTCATAATCTGCCACCACGCATCAGAACCCGGTTCTCGTAGTCGATCCGGAGCAGGATCGCGAGTCCGACGCAGTTAATCACCACACCCGTGCCGCCATAGCTCATCAGCGGCAAGGTCAAACCCTTGGTCGGCAGCAGACCGAGGTTGACACCCATGTTAATAAACGTTTGCACACCGATCCAGATGCCGATGCCCTTGGCGGTGAGGCCGGCGAAGGTCTGGTCGATGGCGATGGCCTGGCGGCCGATGTCGAAGGCGCGCTTGATGATCCAGTAGAACAGCGCGATCACCACCAGCACGCCGGCCAGGCCCAATTCCTCGCCGATCACCGCCAGCAGGAAGTCGGTATGCGCCTCCGGCAGGTAGTGCAGCTTCTCGACGCTGCCGCCCAGGCCAACGCCAAAAATCTCGCCGCGCCCGAAAGCGATCAGCGAGTGGGTCAGCTGGTAGGCCTTGTTCAGCGCGTTGTCCTCCTGCCAGGGATCGAGGTAGGCGAAGTAGCGCTCGCGGCGGAACTTCGACAGCGCGATGATCGAGCCGAAAATCGTCACCAGCACGGCGCCGATGCCGCCGAACCAGATGGCGTTGATCCCGCCGAGGAACAGGATGCCCATGGCGATGCAAACGATCACGCCGAAGGCGCCCAGGTCGGGCTCCAACAGCAGCAACAGGCCGACGCAGCCGACCGCCAGCGCCATCGGCATGAAGCCCTTGGTCAGCTTGTGCATGTATTCCTGCTTGCGCACGGTGTAGTCGGCCGCGTACAGCACCGCCACCACCTTCATCAACTCGGACGGCTGGATGTTGAACACCTTCAGCGACAGCCAGCGGCGGCCGCCGTTGACCACCACGCCGAGGCCGGGAATCAGCACCAGCACCAGCAGCACCAGGGTGCCGATGAACAGATACGGCGCGGCGCGCTGCAGGTCGGCGATGCGGATGCGGAAGACGAACAGGCCGGCCACCAGCGAGACGACGACGAACATCGCCTGGCGCATCAGGAAGTAGGTGTTCTGCCAGCGTACATAGTTGGCGAACTTGGGCGAGTCGGGCAGCGAGATCGAGGCCGAGTAGACCATCACCATCCCCAGCAGCATCAGCAGCAGGGTGACCCAGACCAGCGGCTGGTCGTATTCCATCATCTTCGACTGCCGGGCGCGACTGTCCATCGGCGTGCCGGCCGACGATCCAGAGAAGCGGAATGGCAGTTGGAAGGACATCAGATCTCCTGTCCGTGGTCGAGCGCGATGCCGCGCACGGCGTCGACGAAGACCTCGGCGCGGTGGGCGTAGTTCTTGAACATGTCCATGCTGGCGCAGGCGGGCGACAGCAGCACCGCGTCGCCGGCCTTGGCCAGCGCGCTGGCGCGTTGCACCGCCAACGGCAGGTCGGCGCAGTCCTCGATTTCGACACCGCTCGACTCCAGCGCGGCGCGCAGCGCCGGCGCGTCGCGGCCGATCAGCAGCACCGCGCGCACATAGCGCGACACCGGCTCGGCCAGCGGCGCGAAGTCCTGGCCCTTGCCGTCGCCGCCGGCGATCAGCAGCAGGCGTTGCTGCTCGCCGGCGAAGCTCTTGCCCAGGCCGACCAGCGCGGCCACGGTGGCGCCGACGTTGGTGCCCTTGCTGTCGTCGTAGTATTCGATCTGGTTGACGGCGGTGATCAGTTCGACCCGGTGCGGTTGGCCGCGATATTCGCGCAGGCCGTGCAGCAGCGGCGCCAGCGGCAGGCCGATGGCGCGGCACAGGGCCAGCGCGGCCAGCGCGTTGGCGGCGTTGTGCAGGCCACGGATTTGCAGGGCGTCGGCCGGCATCAGGTTCTTGATGCTGCACTCGGCCGGTTCGGGTGCCGGCTCGTTCTTGCGGCGCTTCTTCTGCTCGACCTCTTCGGCCGGCTCGGCGCTGGCCAGCCAGAAGATGCCGCGCTCGTTGTTCAGGCCGAAGCTGTCGGCCAGCAGCGGGGCGTCGGTGCCGAAGGTGGCGCCGGCGCCGGCCGGATCGGCCATCCGCATCACGGCGGCGTCGTCGCGGTTCAGCACGCGCACGGTGTCGGCGCCGAAGATGCGTTGTTTGTCGGCCGCGTAGGCGGCCATGCTGCCGTGCCAGTCCAGGTGGTCCTGGCTGAGATTGAGCACGGTGGCGGCGTCGGCCCGCAGGCTGAAGGTGGTGTGCAGCTGGAAGCTTGACAACTCAAGTACCCATACCTGCGGCAGGGTTTTCTCCGCCACCGCCTGGCGCAGCACGTCCAGCGCGGCCGGGCTGATATTGCCGGCGACGCGGACGGTCTGGCCGGCGCGTTCGCACAGTTGGCCGACCAGGCTGGTGACGGTGGTCTTGCCGTTGGTGCCGGTGATGGCGATGACTTTCGGCTGGTAGGCGCGTTCGTCCTTCAGCACTTCCAGCGCCTGGGCGAACAGTTCGATCTCGCCCCACAGCGGCAGGCCGCGCGCGGCGGCGGCCGGCGCGATCTCGGCCAGCTCGCGGTTCGGCGCCAAGCCGGGGCTGACGGCGACCAGGCTGATCCCCTCCAGCAGCTCGGCGCCGAACGGGCCGGCGATGAACTCGACGTCCGGCACGGCGGCGCGCAGCGCGGCCAGGCGCTCGGGCGCCTGGCGGGTGTCGGCCACACGCAGGCGCGCGCCGCACTCGGCCAGCCAGAGCGCCATCGCCAGGCCGGATTCACCCAGCCCCAATACCAGTGCGTGTTGTGCCAGATAGATCATCAGCGCAGCTTCAGGGTGGACAGACCAACCAGTACCAGCATCATCGTGATGATCCAAAAGCGCACGACGACCTGGGTCTCTTTCCAGCCTTTTTGTTCAAAGTGGTGGTGCAGCGGCGCCATCAGGAAGACGCGGCGGCCGACGCCGAAGCGCTTCTTGGTGATCTTGAACCAGGTCACCTGGATGATCACCGACACCGTCTCGGCGACGAACACGCCGCCCATGATGAACAGCACGATCTCCTGGCGCACGATGACGGCCAGGGTGCCGAGCGCGCCGCCCAGCGCCAGCGCGCCGACGTCGCCCATGAAGACCTGGGCCGGGTGGGTGTTAAACCACAGGAAGGCCAGGCCGGCGCCGGCCAGCGCGCCGCAGAAGATGATCAATTCGCCCGCGCCGGGAATATGCGGAATGAACAGGTATTTCGAATAGGTGGCGCTGCCGGTCAGGTAGGCGAACAGGCCGAGCGCGGCGCCGACCAGGATGGTCGGCATGATGGCCAGGCCGTCCAGGCCGTCGGTGAAGTTGACGGCGTTGCTGGTGCCGACGATGACGCAATAGGTCAGCGCGATGAAGCCCCACACGCCGAGCGGGTAGCTGACGGTCTTGAAGAAGGGCACGATCAAGTCGGCCTTCGGCGGCAGGTCCATCGAGAAGCCCGACTGCACCCAGGCGAAGAACAGCTCGAACACCTTGCCGGCGTTGGGCGCCGACACCGAAAAGGCCAGGTACAGCGCGGCGACGATGCCGACCAGCGACTGCCAGAAGTATTTTTCGACCGAGCGCATGCCCTCCGGGTCCTGCCGCACCACCTTGCGGTAGTCGTCGACCCAGCCGACCATGCCGAAGCCCAGCGTGACCACCAGCACCGGCCAGATCAGGCGGTTCGACAGGTCGCACCACAGCAGCGTCGAAACGCCGATCGAGATCAGCAGCAGCACGCCGCCCATGGTCGGCGTGCCGTGTTTTTTCAGGTGGGTCTGCGGACCGTCGGTGCGCACCGCCTGGCCGTACTTCATCGCGGTCAGCTTGCGGATCACGGCGGGACCGGCGCACAGGCCGATCGTCAACGCCGTGATGGTGGCGAACACCGCGCGGAAGGTGATGAAGTTAAAGACCCGTAACGGCCCCAGGTCTTGTTGAAAATACTGTGCGAGCCAAAGCAGCATGATTAGTGTGTTTCCTTGTTAGCTTGTTGCGATCCAATCAAATGCTGCACGACCCGTTCCATCTTCATGAAGCGGGAGCCCTTGATCAATACGGTTGCGCTCGACGTCACGGCCGCGTCCACGGCGGCCAGAAGTGCGTCGATGTGTTCAAAATGACGAATCGATGCGCCGTGCATGTGGCGCGCCAATTCACCGATGGTCAGCACCTGTTCGATGCCCTTGCTCTGCGCGTAAGCGCCGATCTCTTCGTGGAACTCCCTGCCCTGGTCGCCCACTTCGCCCATGTCGCCCAGCACCAGCACGCGCGGCGCGGCGGCGCCGGCCAACACGTCGATGGCGGCGCGCACCGAGTCCGGATTGGCGTTGTAGCTGTCGTCGATCAGCACGGCGCCGTTGGCGGCGGCCTTCCTTTGCAGGCGGCCGCTGACCGGCGCGAAACTGTCCAAGCCCAGTTTGATCGCTTCGACCGGCACGCCGGCGGCGAAGCTGCAGGCCACGGCGGCCAGCGCGTTGCGCACATTGTGTTCGCCGGCCGCTTGCAGGCGGACGAAGAACTGCACCGCTTCGGCGCCGTCCTGGAGGATGGTGATGAACATCTCGTTGCCGAAGTCGCCGGCGCGGAAGGTGCAGCTGACATCGGCCTCTTTCGACAGGCCGAAGGTCAGGACGCGGCGCGCGCCGGCCAGCCCCTGCCACAGCGGCGTGAACTCGTCGCCGTGCGGGAAGACGGCGACGCCGTCGGCCGGCAGCGCGGCCAGCACGGCGCCGTTCTCCAGCGCCACCGCCTCGACGGTGTGCATGAATTCCTGGTGTTCGCGCTGGGCGTTGTTGACCATGCCGATGGTCGGCGCGGCGATGGCGGCCAGGCGGCCGATCTCGCCGGGATGGTTCATGCCCAGTTCGACCACGGCGGCGCGCTGCGCCGCGTCCAGGCGGAACAGGGTCAGCGGCACGCCGATCTCGTTGTTCAGATTACCCCGCGTCGCCAGGCGGCCGTCTTCGCCATACGCGGCGGCCAGCACGGCGGCGATCATTTCCTTGACGGTGGTCTTGCCGTTGCTGCCGGTGACGCCGATGACGGGCACGGCGAACTTGCGGCGCCAGTAATTGGCGATCTGGCCCAAGGCGACCAGGGTGTTGGGTACGACGATGGCCGGCAAGGTCCAGCCGGCCGGCAATTCTTCCACCACCACGGCGGCGACGCCGCGCTCGGCCACCTGGGCCAGGAAGGCGTGGGCGTCGAACACCTCGCCGCGCAGGGCGACGAACAAGGCGCCGGCCGCGACGCTGCGGCTGTCGGTCGAGACGCCGGAAAACGTGAAGTCACCGGCGGCGCAGTTTTCCAGCCGCACGCCGGCGATACTAGGCAGAACCTGTGCCAATACAGCTTGCATCAGTTCGTCCTCATCATGGTCAGGCGGGCCGACAGCGCCAACTGGGCGTGGTCAGCGTCGGAGAACGGCAGCTTCTTGCCCTTGATTTCCTGGTAGGGCTCGTGGCCCTTGCCGGCCAACAGGATCACGTCCGGCTTGGCGGCGTGCTTGATGGCCGAGAGGATGGCGGCGGCGCGGTCTTCCACCGTCTGCAGCGCCGAACTCGGATGCTGCCGGTCCATGCCGGCGACGATCTGCGCGATGATCGCGTGCGGATCTTCGCTGCGCGGATTGTCGCTGGTGACCAGCACGTGGTCGGCGGTTTGGGCGATGGCGCCCATCTGCGGCCGCTTGCCCGGGTCGCGGTCGCCGCCGCAGCCGAACACGCACCACAGCTGGCCGCCGCGATCGGTCGCCACCTGGCGCAGCGCGTGCAGGGTTTTTTCCAGCGCGTCCGGCGTGTGGGCGTAGTCGATCACCACCATCGGCGCGTCCTGGCCGCCGACCTGCTGCATGCGGCCGGGGGCCGGCCGCAGCGCTTCGATGGCGTCGATGGCGGCGCGCAGGCCCAGGCCCTTGGCCAGCAAGGCGCCGAGCACGCCGAGCGCGTTGCTGATGTTGAAGTGGCCGACCAGATGGGTCTTCACCAGGGCCACGCCGAGCGGGCACTCCAGATGGAATTCGGTGCCGGCGTTGCGGCTGCTGCGGAACTGGCTGGCGCGCAGCATCAGCACGCCGTCCAGGTCGGGCTGGGCGGCGGCGTCGCGCAAGGTGTAGCCGATGACGGGGATGGCGCCGGCCAGCTTGCCGCGCACCTGATCGACCAGGCGCAGGCCCATGGCGTCGTCCAGATTGAGCACGGCGGTTTTCAGGCCGGGCCAGTCGAACAGGCGGGTCTTGGCGGCCTCGTAGGCGGCCATGTCGCCGTGGTAGTCGAGGTGGTCGCGGGTCAGGTTGGTGAACAGCGCGACGTCGAAGTGCATGCCGGCGACGCGGCCCTGTTCCAGGCCGATCGAGGACACTTCGATCGCCAGCGCGGTGGCGCCGGCGGCGCGGCTGTCGGCCAGGGTGCGGGCCAGCAGCACGGCGTCCGGCGTGGTGTAGCCGGTGACGTCGTAGTCGACTTCGCCGCGCGGCTTGAACAGGCCGACGCCCAGGGTGCCGATGACGGCGGCCGGTTCGCCGCCGCGCGACAGCGCCTGGCCGAGCCAGACGGCCGACGAGGTTTTGCCGTTGGTGCCGGTGACGCCGACGCTGAACATGGCGGCGTCCGGCATGCCGTAGCAGGCGTGGGCGATGGCGCCGGCGCGCGGCTTGAGCTGCTCGACGGCGATGTGCGGCACGCTCCAGGCGGCGTTCCAGTTGAAACCGGCCGGATCGTAGACCACCACGGCGGCGCCCTGCCCGATGGCCGTCTCGATGAAGTTGCGGCCGTCGCCGGCGTCGCCGGGATAGGCGAAGAACACGTCGCCCGGCTTGACGCGGCGCGAGTCGGAGGCCAGGTGCGCCAGCGGCGCCAAGGCGCGGATCTGGGCGGCGACGGCGCTCGGCGCGAAATCAGTTTTTGTCATGCGGGTGCTCACATGTTCTCCTGTTCGGAGTTCTCAGGAATGATGATATGGGTCACCGTGGAATCGGGCGTGATGTTCTTGGCGCGCAGCGCGTTGGCGACCAACGCGGCGAAGGTCGGCGCGGCGACGTCGCCGCCGACGTGGGCCGGACCGCCCGGCTCGTCGATCATCACGGCGACCACGAAGCGCGGATTGGACATCGGCGCCATGCCGACGAAATTGCCGATGTACTTGGTCTGCGAGTAGCGGCCGTTGACGAACTTTTGCGCCGTGCCGGTCTTGCCGCCGGTGCGGTAGCCGGCCACCTGCGCCTTGGGCGCGGAGCCGCCCGGCTGGGTCACCAGTTCGAGCATGTCGCGCATCTCGCGCGCGGTCTTGGCGCTGACCACCTTGGTGCCGGCCGGCGCCTCGTTGACCTTCTGGAAGGACAACGGGATGATGTCGCCGTCGCGGGCGAAGATCAGGTAGGAGCGGGCCAGCTGCAGCAGCGACACCGAGATGCCCTGGCCGAAGCTCATGTTGGCCTGCTCGATCGGGCGCCAGGATTTGTACGGACGGACGCGGCCGGCGACGGCGCCGGGGAAGCCGAACTTGGGCTGCTGGCCGAAGCCGACCTTGGTGAACATCTCCCACATCTCCTGCGGCGGCATTTGCAGCGCGATCTTCGAAGTGCCGATGTTGGACGACTTCTGGATGATGGTGGTGACGTCGGTCAGGTAGTGCGGGTGGGTGTCGTGCACCACCCGGTCGCCGATGACGAAGGAGCCGTTGCCGGTGTCGATCAGGGTGCCCGGCTTGATGCGGTTGGTGTCCATCGACAGCGCCACGGTGAACGGCTTGAGCGAGGAGCCGGGCTCGAAGGTGTCGGTCATGACGCGGTTGCGCAACTGGTCGCCGGTCAGCACCGAGCGGTCGTTGGGGTTGTAGGCCGGCCAGTTGGCCAGCGCCAGCACTTCGCCGGTGTGCACGTCGAGCACCACGGCGGCGCCGGCCTTGGCCTTGAACTTCTCCACCGCCTCTTTCACCTGGGTGAAGGCGATGTATTGGATTTTGCTGTCGAGCGACAGGGTCAAGTCCTTGCCGTCGTGCGGCTCGCGCACCGAGCCGATGTCCTCGACGATGTGGCCGAGACGGTCCTTGATGACGCGGCGGCTGCCGGGAATGCCGACCAGGGTCTTCTGCTGCGCCAGCTCCATGCTCTCCTGGCCGACGTCCTCGACGTTGGTGAAGCCGACCATGTGGGTGGTCACTTCGCCCTGCGGATAGAAGCGCTTGTATTCCTTGCGGGTCTGGATGCCTTCGATACCCAGCTTGGTGATCTGCTCGGCGACGTCCTGCTCGACCTGGCGCTTCAGGTAGACGAAGCCACGGTCGGAGTCGAGTTTTTTCTGCAGCTCGGCGTCGCTCATGCCGAGCAGCCTGGCCAGCGCCTTGAGTTTGGCGACGGGGGCGTCCTGCACGTCGTCGGGGATGGCCCAGATGGCCTTGACGGGGATCGACGAGGCCAGCACCTGGCCCTCGCGGTCGGTGATCTTGCCGCGCGTGGCCGGCAGGTCCAGCGTGCGGGCGTAGCGGATCTCGCCCTGCTTCTGCAGGAACTGGGTCGACAGGCCCTGCAACCAGACGGCGCGGCCGGCCAGGCCGGCGAAGGCGGCGAACAGCACGAACAGCACGACGCGCGAGCGCCACACCGGCAGGCGCACGGCGAGTACCGGGTTCTTCGAGAATGGCACGCCTTTCGACGCCGCCACGCGCGAGCCGCTGGCGTTGCTGTTGCGTGTCATTTGTCGCCTTCCGGCGACAGGTATTGGGTGCGCGCCGCCGTCAGCGGCGTCATGTTCAGGTCGCGCCGGGCGATCTGTTCGATACGCGCGTGCTTGCCCAGGGTCGACTGGTCGAGCTGCAACTGGGCCCACTCGATGTCGAGCTGGCGTGCCTGCGACTGGGTGCGCTCAAGTTCAATGAACAGGTGGCGCGCCTGGTATTGGGCGTTGACGAGCGACAGCCCGCAGCCGACCAATAAGGCCGTCAGTACCAGGTTGATCTTGCCGCTCACTGCGCACCTTGCGGGAAGGGCAGGCGACGGGCGACGCGCATCACCGCCGAACGCGAGCGCGGATTGGCGTCGACTTCGGCGTCGGACGGCTTGAACTTGGCCAGCAGCTTGAGCTCCGGCTGCGGCAGGTCGACCGCGCGGATCGGCAGGCGCCGGTCCGGCTGCGGCATGTTCGCCTTGCTGGCAAAGAAGCGCTTGACCATGCGGTCTTCCAGCGAGTGGAAGCTGATGATGGCGATGATGGCGCCCGGCGCCAGGCAGGCGTAGGCCTGGCTCAGACCGATTTCGAGATCTTCAAGCTCTTTATTGATGAAAATCCGGATAGCTTGAAAAGTGCGGGTGGCCGGGTCCTTGCCCTTCTCCCGAGTCTTGACCGCGCCTGCCACGATGCCGGCAAGCTGTCGTGTGCTTGAAATTGGCTCGACTGCCCGGCGAGCAACAATCGCCTTTGCAATCTGAAAAGCAAACCGTTCTTCCCCATATTCCTTGATCACCTTTTCCAGTGTCTGTTCGTTTTCGGTGGCGAGCCACTCGGCCGCCGAGATGCCGCGCGTGGTATCCATGCGCATGTCCAGCGGGCCGTCGTTGCGGAAGCTGAAGCCGCGCGCGGCGTCGTCCACCTGCGGCGAGGAGATGCCCAGGTCGAGCAAAATGCCGTCGACCTGCTCGACGCCCCGTTCGCTCAGCGATGCGCGCATGGTGGCGAAGCTGTCGTGGACGATCTGGAAGCGCGGGTCGGCGATCTGCCCGGCCGTGGCGATGGCCTGCAGGTCTTTATCGAAGGCGACCAGGCGCGCCTTGGCGCCCAGTTTGGACAGGATCAGGCGGCTATGGCCGCCCCGGCCGAAGGTGCCGTCGACGAACACGCCGTCGGCGCGCACGCCCGTCAGGTCGAGGGCGTCGACCGCCTCATCCAGCAGCACCGTACGATGCTGAAATTCCGGCACCGGTATTGTTGTCATCACGGAGCCTTAGAAGGAGAAATTATTGAGTACATCGGGGGTGCCGGCGTCGATCGCCTGCTGCTCTTTTTCGGCCAGTTTGGCCGCGTCCCAGATTTCGAAATGGCTGCCCATGCCGATCATCATGATCTCGCGCGCCAGGCCGACGGCGTTGCGCAGCTCGGGCGAAATCAGCACGCGGCCGGCCGAGTCGAGTTCGACGTCGCAGGCGTTGCCGAGGAAGATGCGCTGCCAGGCGCGGGCCGACATCGGCCAGGTGGCGATTTGTTCGCGGTGGTTTTCCCACACCGGGCGGGGGAAGAACAGCAAGCAACCGTCGGGGTGCTTGGTCAAGGTCAGGCGGCCTTCGCATTGGATGGCGAGCGCGTCACGGTGCTTGGCGGGGATAGACATCCTGCCTTTGGCATCGAGACTGATTGCGGACGCGCCTTGAAACACGGGATTACCTTTTTGACCTCAGAAATGGAACGAAGTTGTGTGACGTTGAAACAGGGGGAAATTTCCCACAAAAAGACACTTTTTCACACTGTTGCCCACTTTAGAGGAAGCAATGATAGTGGTCAAGCGCTTTCCGCCCGGCAAAACAGGGATTTTATTAATGAAATGAAGGACTTAGCGCACATCCTTGAAGCAGGGTCGCAAAAAAATATATCGATAAATTAGATACTTATGGAACATAGTGAATGTGCTACCTCATCTACACACATGTGTTTTTCGCCGTATCAGGCGGAAAATTTCATTGGAAAAATAGTGAAATAAATGCATATAGTTGCCAATAGCCAACAGTGCATGCACGCATCACACAAAGGCGATGGCGCTGCAAAAATGCGCTCGGCAGGTGGGGAGGGGATGTGATTTTTGGAGAGAATTGTCGCTATATCGCGCTTTGCGCGCTGTTACGCAGAGCGTCCGGCCTTCAAAAAAACGCCTGAAACGATGGTGTCCAACACCATGAATTAGCAAAAAATATAGCTTAACAAGATGGCAGTTGTATAGACAAATTTAGGAAAAAAACCACCTCGCCTGTCGCACAGTATACCGAAAATGGCCACTGGATTACTCAACAAGCGCGTGAAAAACGGCAAAAAACGGGACAAAAACCGGCCGCCGCAAGCAATGTCGTTCGGTTAAGAAAACCCACAGGCGTAGAGCTGGGGTCAGACCCGCTGGGTCTGACCCC
>NZ_JAEMNU010000094.1:85248-122588 GCF_016461825.1 Rugamonas violacea
CCCCCCCGGTTCTCTGCCTTTGGGTGGTTTTGCTAACTGCCGGCGCCTTAACTAAACGGCATCAGGCCGCCGGGAGTGACTTTCATCCCGACGGCCGGTCCGCCCCGCACGCCTGATGTCATAGGCCGCGGATTGGCTGGCTAACTACTGACTAAGCCGCCATCCAGGGCACTAGTCGTAGGTCGCGTTCAAGGTCACACCGCTGAACGGCAGCTTGGCTTTCAGCGTGATGTAGTACCAGCGCCCGGCCGCCGGCGTGGCGATGCTGACGTTTTCGCTGTTGCCCGCGCTGGCCGAGGCGAGGTCGTAGGAGCTGCTGCTCGGGTAGCGGTCCAGCGCCACATACATATCGACGTCGCCGCTGCCGCCGCCCGTGGTCAATTTAACATTTCTTGCCCCGGCCGGCAGCATGATGTAGGCGTATGCCTGGCTGCTGGAACCGAGGTTCTTGATCGAGCAGTTCTTGCCCAGGTAAGGCGCGGCCGAGCACAGCGGCAGGTCCGGCAGCTCCGCCGACGGCAGCGGCGGCTCGCCGGCCGTGCTGGCGGTGGCCGCCCAACTGGCGAACTCGCCGTCGTAGCGGTTGCCGATCTGGCTCATATAACCCTGGTAGCCGTCGTAGTCGCCCAGGCGGAACTTGCCCAGCACGGCGTCGACGTCGGCGCGGTGCCGTTCGACCATGAAGCGGGTCGCCATATAACCCCAGCGGTAGGCGCGGTTGGTGTAGTCGCTCATATTGTAGTTGTTACCGAAGATCTCGCTGAGGCGGTAGCTGCCGCTGCGCACCATATCGATGGCGACCTGGTTGTTATTCTTCAGCGACAGGTATTCGGCGATGCCCTCGATCCACCAGACCGTGGGCTTGGCGGTGGACACGCCGAAGTCGCCATACATGTCGAAGCGGCCGTCGAGGTAATGGACGTACTCGTGCTCCAGGTTCCAGACCTGGAAGGCCGGCCGCAACCACGACGCCTCGTGGGCGATGAAGCGGGCCTGGTTGCCGGCGGCGGACGGGTCGCCTTCCAAATACATGCCGCCGTTGTCGGTGCTGATGTCGTAGATCACCGAGGCGTACTTGCTGTAGTTGGTGTAGTCGTCGAACACCACCAGTTCGAGCCCGGCGTTGCCGTCGCCGGCCACCGGCGTGTTCCTGGTCTTGAGCATGGCGTGGGCGTAGCCCTCCTCCGTCTGCAGGCGCTGGCAGGAATCCTGCAGCTGCGCCTCGCTCATCTCCTGGGCGCGGATGCGCAGGGTCGGGCTGCAGGTCTTGCTGAACTTGAGCACGGAATTGGCCAGCGCGGTCTCGAAGCCGCAGGTGCCGTACTGGGCGCAGTTGTCGTTGTCGTTGTATTTCACGGCCATGGCGCCGGTCAGCCACAGGTCCCGGTCGACGCCGTTGAGCGAACTGGTGGCCAGCTGCTCGACCACCATCGGTTTGACGCCGGCCTTGAGCGCCGGGTAGCGCATGAAGCGGAACGCCTCGTTGCTGGTGTCGATCAGTTGATAGGCGGCGTTGCTGTTCAACAGGGCGGCCTTGTTGGCGCGGACGAAGTTGTACAACGCGGTGGCGTAGGACAGGTCGTTTTCCAGCACCGGCTGGGCCGCCGGCCGGGAGCTGGCGTAGAAGAACACCGTCAGCAGCTCGGTGAAACCGTAGGCGGCGGTGTTTTGTTTGAGCGCTTCGACGGCGTTGGGCGCGTCGGGCCGGTTGGTGTAACGCTGCACCACGCCGCGCAGGGTCGGCAGGTAGTAGGCCTCGTCCTGCATATTGGTGATCAGCTTGAGCGTCTCGTTGGCGGTGGTGAGCGCCGCCGGATTCTCGCGGAACAGCGCGGCGCCCTCGGCCAGCTGTTTGATCGGGCCGCGCAGGGTGGTGGTCAGGGCGGCCGGCGGCATCGGGCCAAGGTCGCTATAGGCCAGGTAGTAGCCGGCGCGCAGGTACAGCACCAGGTTGAGCAGCGCCATATTGCTGGCGTTGTAGGCGGCGCCCTCCTGCGCCAGCCGGCTGGCGACGGCGTTGTAATTGGCGGCGGAGTAGATCACGGCGGCCTGCTCGGCGCTCAGCGAGAACAGCGGATAGGTGCATTCAAAGTCCGGCAGGCTGACCAGGTAGTCGGCCAGGGCGGCGCCGCTGTGGCCGGCCAGCACGCCCATGTCCTTGCAGGCGGGCGTGGCGGCCAGCGGCTGCATGCTGTTGCGCTGCTGGCGCGGCAGCAGGTCGTAGCGCGGTTTGCTGGTGGGCGACAGGCGATAGCGGGTCTGCTCCTCGGACGGCGGCAGGTTCTGGCGCTGGTGCGGCATGGGCGCCTGCGTCAGGCGGCCGCTCTCGTCGACGGCCGGCGTGGCCGTGCGGGCGGCGCCGGCATGGGCCGGGGCCATGGTGGCGAGGGCGGCGCCGATCAGGCTGGCCAGCAGCAGTTGGGGCAGGCGTGCGGGGGTTGTTGGCAATGACATGTCTTCCACTCCTTCAATTGGTGAGGTCGGGTAATGACTCTTGTATAGGTGTGCTGACGGAGTGCCGCTGCCGCGCTGGTCGCGCGCCGGGCGGGCAGATTGGGCTTCCGGGCCAAGAAATACTATCCTGATAAGCTTGCCAAACAGACCGACGCGGCAGCGCCGGCGGGCGGTTCGCTACATTTCGACAGGCGCAGCGGCGGGATCGGCACAGCCGGCGGGGCGGAAATGCGACAGTCGGCGCGGCGGCGCGCCGGGCCGGCGCGAGCGGGCCCCATCGACACCGATACCGATACCGATACTGATACTGATACGGGTGCGGGTGCGGGTACGGGTGCGGCTGGGCGTGCGGCTGCGGCTGCGCCGGCTCAGCCGCGCTCGCCGTGGTGGTGGACGCGGTACTGCACCGGCGTCATGCCGGTCAGCGCCTTGAACTGGCGGCTGAAGGCGCTGTGGTCGGTGTAGCCGCAGACGGCGGCGATGTCGGCGATGCCGCGCGCCGGGTCGGCCTCGATCAGCGCCAGCGCGCCGTCCAGCCGCGACTGCAGCAGCAACTGCCGTGGGCTGTAGTGGAACACGCGCTGGAACAGGCGCTCGACGCGCGCCAGCGGCAGGCCGGCCTCCTGCGCCAACTGGTTCAGGCACAAGGGGTGGTGGTAATTGTCGCGGATCTGTTGGGCGATGCTGGCGATCTTGCGGTAGACCGGGTGGCGCTCGTCGGCCAGGCCGAGGTCGTGCGAGGTGCCGACCAGGCCGACGATAAGACCCTGCTCGTCGCGCAGCGGGGTTTTGTGGGTCAGGCACCAGCCGTGGCGGCGGTTCGGGTAGAGGTGTAGTTCGAGGTGTTTCATGATGGTGCTGCCGGCCTCGATCACCTGGCGGTCCTGCGCCAGATAGGTCTGCGCCAGCTGGCGCGGGTGGACCTCGAGCACGGTGCGGCCGAGCAGCTCCTGCTTGCTGCGCAGGCCGCAGCGGCGCACCAGCGTGTGGTTCACCGCCAGATAGCGCCCGTCACGGTCCTTGACGAAGAAAGCCACGTCGCCGAGCGCGTCGAACAGCGTTTCGATCGCCGCCAGCTCGACGCTTTTCAGCGCGGCGGACGGTTGCGGCGGCGGCGCGCCGCGCCACTCCAACAGCATCGCGGCCGCGTTCACCGGCCGCCTCCCGCACTTGCCGGCCGCTTCCCGGTCCTAGCTGCCATGTTCCCCATTGCGCGCCTCCCCCTTTGATCCGCATCGGCGCGCGGCCGAAATCGTCCGCGCATGTCAGCCGCTTGCCTTATTGGCAAAGCTGATAAATGTTACACGATTCGGAAAGCCCGTGGCACAAATTTGCGAGCGCTGTGCACCCGCAAATTTGTCCCATTATTTGAACGCGTAATTCAGGCTGGCATACACATAGCGGCCGCGCGGATCGCCCCAACTGTCGTTGTAACCGAGCGCGGAGGATGGGTCGAAGGCCGGATCGCGGTTGAACACATTATTCGCGCCGGCGCGGATGACCAGGTTCTTGAAGCCCGCATAGGCGAGCGACGCATCGAGCGTGGCGATGGCCGGAATCCGCGCGCCCTTGGCATAAAAATCGTACCACTGATTGTGCACGGTGGACGGCGCCCGGTCGACCTTGGTGCCGGCCACGTACTTGACGATGCCGGTGCCGCTCCACGGCCCCAGGTCCCAGTTCACGCCCAGGTTGGCCAGCAGGCGCGGATTGCCGTATTCGCCGGCGTCGCAGGAGGTGTTGTTCGGGCAGTTGATGTAGACGTTATTGGCCAGCAGCACCGTGTCGTAGCGCAGGGTGTAGGTCGCCTCGCCGAACACCTTGATGTTGCCCAGCGAGCGGGTGCGGAAGGTGTAGGACGCATCCACATCGATGCCCGAGGTATGCGACTCGAAACGGTTGACCCAGCCGGTGGTGATGTTGGCCAGCTCGCCGCGCAAGGGCCCCAGGCGGGCCTTGTCGGCGGCCGACAAGGTCGCGTAGGCGGCGGCATCCTCGGCGCTGACCGGCTTGCGGGTGACATGCGACTGGTAGGCGCCGTCCTCGTTGTCGAGCACCGTCCGGTTGTCCAGGATATCGATCTTGTTCTTCCACTTGATATCGAAGTAGGTCATGCCGATGCTCAGGTCCTTCACCGGCGCGACAACGAAGCCGAGGTTGTACTGATTCGATTTTTCCGGTTGCAGGCCCTTGGTGCCGACATTCGACACCTTGACGTACCTGCTGCAGTAGGCGTCGAAATACACATCGCCCTCGACGCAGCGGTGCGGATCCTTGGTGCCGTAAAACGCGTCGCGGCCTTCGCTGAAGCGCTGCGGCAGCGAAGGCGCGACCATGCCGGTGCTGTAGTTCGCGCGCAGCATGACTGTCTGGCTTGGCGCCCACTTCAAGCCGAGTTTCGGATTGGTGGTGCTGCCGGCCAGTTCATATTTGTCATGGCGCAGTGCCGCCTGCGCCTCCAGCGTTTTTAGCAGCGGCAGGCTCAACTCGGCGTACACGGCCGAGAGTTTTTCCGAGCCGGAGATCGGCGGCAGCACCGCGTACTGGCCCAGCAAGCCTTGCTGCCAATCTTGCGACGGGGTGAACGACAGCGCGTTCTTGCGCAGCTCGCCGCCCACCGACACGCCGACCTTCCCGCCCGGCAGTTCGCCCAACTCCGCCGAGGCCTGCAGCTTGAGCGAATCGGATTTGCTGCGGGTGTTCACATACATCTGGCCCGACAGCTCGGCGATCAGCGCCGCCGAATTCTTGTTGACGCCGAAGGGATTGAAGCGGCCCGCGTCGACCGCCTGGTTCAGCTCCTCCAGTTTGTAGGCGCCGAGGGTATCGGTGCGGCCCTGCTCCTCGCCGTGCGAGAAGGTCGCCGACCAGTCCCAGCCGGCCAATTCGCCCTTCAAGCCGGCCAGCAGCCAGATGTTCTCGACCTTGGTCTTGATGCCGCCCTCATAGACGGGGAAATCGCGCCGCACCGTCACCGGCTTGCCATAGGTATTGAAGGGGTTCGATGCCGGTATCACCAGATTGCTGCGGGCGCGATTCTGCAACCAGGACGACTGGCCGACGATGCGCTTTTCAAAATTGGTATAGAAGGCGTTGGCGAACAGGCTCAGGTCCGGCGCCAGATCCCAGTTCAACGCGGCCGTGGCGCCGAAGCGCGTCGATGGTTTGACCAGATCGGTGTATTCCGCCGCCGCCGACAGGCAGCCGTTGCGGGTGGGCGAAGGGAACCATTCGGCACCGCTTGGATACGGCAGCTTCGAGCCGGCCGCGCACTCGGGGTCGGCGAAGCGGTTGCCGCCTATCGACAGCGTGCCCGGATCGGTGCCGTGGGCGCCGTAGGTGTTGATGAATTGCAGACCGCCGCGCGCGCCGAAATCGATATGGTTGGCCCAGTCCCGGTCGGTGCCCTTGATGCGCTTGGTGTCCTCGACCATCGCCGCATAGGTCAGGTTGAATTTCTGCGTCGCGCGGTCGCCGAAACCGCCGGCGATGGACAGCTTGGCGACGTCGCCGCCACCCAGGGTGGTGGTGCCATAGCTGGCGCTCAAATCGGTGCCCTGATAATTCTGCCGCATGATGAAGTTGATCACGCCGCCGACCGCATCGGTGCCGTAGATCGCCGAGGCGCCGTCCTTCAAGACCTCGATGCGCTCGATCGCGGCCAGCGGCAGCATGTTCAAGTCGACCGAGGTGAAGCCGTTCGAATCGTCCGAGCCGGACACCGGCAGGCGGTTGCCGTTCAACAGGATCAGGGTGGGCATGCCGCGCAGGCTGGCGGTGGTCGCGCCGTTTCTGAAGTCATTGCCGCCGCCGAACTCGCGGCCATTGCCGCCCACCGCCGGCAGGTTGCGCAGCACGTCCAGCACCGAGGTCGCGCCCGAACGCAGGATGTCCTCCTTGCTGATCAGGGTCATCGGCGAGACGCCCTCCTGGACCAGCCGCTTGATGTTACTGCCGGTGATCTCCACCCGCTCGATCTTGCCTTCGGGCTTGTTTGCCGCATCTTGCGCCTGCGCCGGCGCGGACACCAGTGCATCGACCGACAGCAGCGCCAGCGCCAACTTCACCCAGCGCACGCTTTTCTTTTCCTCAAACATGATTCTTATCTCCAAATGATGACGTCCCCCATCGACTGTGGGGGATCGTAAACAGGACAACGTCAATTTCCTCCGATCGCACCCTGGCTTTGCAGGGTTGTCGAATCGTCAAAAATCTTATGCCGTTTGGAGGGTGATGTCTTGAGGCTTTCTGAGGTGGAAATAAGCTAAATCGGCACAGCCCCGCATGCCTGCGAGGCGGCGCCAATTCGCGCGCAGCTCGCTCTAACTGGCGGGAGCAAGCGATCTCGTGAGATTTATTTTCTCGGCTGCGGAGGCGACCGCATCCCTGACCGCGCGTTCCATTGTTGAGAAGCGTAGGGAGTCCAAGCCTATGCTTGTTCGATTCTGCAACGCCATTGCCAAGCAATAAGCCTGAATCCAATCCAAATCCTCATGGCCAGGCAGGGCCGACAATATCCACACAGGTTTTTTAGCTCGGGAGTCGTCCCCATTGTCTTCAAATCCAACCAATCCATAAGCCGCCATCCTAGACAAGGTGCGCGACACATTTGGTAACTCGCGCCCCAGCGCGGCAGCCAAATCCGACACGGAGCCCATCTTGCGGCTCTGAATGAACTGGATCATTTCGTGGTTATCAGAAACCAGCCGTAGCACCGCCATCAAATCGTCGGCGACACCAGAGCCAGATTTTCGTTCATTCTCACGGTCTTGCTCGGCGATTTCTCGCATGGCTTCGTCAACGAATGTCGCGCCCAACGGGCCAATCTTTTGCCGCTTGTTGTCAGGAATTGGATTGGAGCCGCTACCGGACAAGAACTCAAGGGCGGGGCTTTGACAATTGTCGGTGGTTTTCATATTTTTACTGCTCATGAAAATCTCCTTTCAGTCTTTGTTCTGCCGGCCAGAGCCATGGGTCAACAAGGGTCAGGCCACGCCGACGGCCCAGGCTCAGGCCGGCTGCGCCCAGTCGCGCGAGCGCGCGACCGCGCGGCTCCATTGCGCCATCAGCTCGGCGCGGCGTTCGGCCGCCATCTGCGGCTCGAAGCGGCGCTCGCAGCGCCACTGCGCGGCGATCTCCTCGACCGAGTCCCAGAAACCGACGGCCAGGCCGGCCAGATAGGCGGCGCCCAGCGCGGTGGTCTCGGTGACCTCGGGGCGCAGCACCGGCACGCCCAGCACGTCGGCCTGGAACTGCAGCAGCAGGTCGTTGCCGGCGGCGCCGCCGTCGGCGCGCACTTCGCTCAGCTTGACGGCGTGCAGTGGCGAGCTGGCGTCCTTCTGCATGGCCGCCATCAGCTCGGCGCTCTGGAAGGCGATCGCCTCCAGCGCGGCGCGGGCGATGTGGGCGCGGTTGCTGCCCCGGCTCAGGCCGACCAGGGTGCCGCGCGCATGCGGATCCCAGTGCGGCGCGCCCAGGCCGGCGAAGGCCGGCACCAGGAACACGCCGCCGTTGTCGGGCACGCTGGCGGCCAGCGCCTCGACCTCGCTCGACTGCTTGATCAGGCCGAGGCCGTCGCGCAACCACTGCACGGTGGCGCCGCCCATGAAGACGCTGCCTTCGAGCAGGTAATCGGTCTTGCCGTCGAGGCGCCAGCCGACCGTGCTGAGCAGGCGGTTGCGCGACAGCGGGGCGTGGCGGCCGGCGTGCATCAGCATGAAGCAGCCGGTGCCGTAGGTGTTCTTCACCATGCCGGGCTGGTGGCAGGCCTGGCCGAAGGTGGCGGCCTGCTGGTCGCCGGCGATGCCGGCCACCGCGATGGCGCCGCCGAACAGCGCCTCGCGCGTGTGGCCCACCTCCTCGCTCGACGAGACCACCTGCGGCAGCATGGCCTCGGGGATGTCGAACAGCTCGAGCAGGTCCTGGTCCCAGCGCATCAGGTGGATGTTGAACAGCATGGTGCGGGCGGCGTTGCTGACGTCGGTGACGTGGCTGCCGCACAGCTTGAAGACCAGCCAGCTGTCGATGGTGCCGAAGGCCAGCGCGCCGTGGCGGGCCCGCTCGCGCGCGCCGGGCACGTGGTCGAGCAGCCATGCCAGCTTGGTGGCGGAGAAGTAGGCGTCCAGCTCAAGGCCGGTGCAGTCGGCGATCAGCTTGGCCTTGCCGGCGGCGCGCAGCTGCTCGCACAGCTCGGCGCCACGGCGGTCCTGCCAGACGATGGCCGGGGCGATCGGCTCGCCGGTCTTGCGGTCCCACACCACGGTGGTCTCGCGCTGGTTGGCGATGCCGATGGCCAGCACCTGCTGGCTGTCGATATGGTTGTCGTGCAGGACCTTGCGGGCCACGGTGAGCTGGCTGTTCCAGATCTCGTTGGGGTCGTGTTCGACCCAGCCGGGCCGCGGATAGTGTTGGGGGAATTCCTGCGCCGCGCTGCCGCAGATCTGGCCGGCATGGTCGAACAGGATGGCGCGCGAGCTGGTGGTGCCCTGGTCGAGGGCCAGAATATACTTTTTCATCGGCGTATCCCCCAGGCGACGCCACACGAGGATGTGCTGCGCTCCCGGCGGCGGCCGCGAAAAATCAAGAAATTAGTTGAAGCAAGCCGATAGGCCGGATTTTGTTACGGCACGGGCAAGCCCGCGCTATGACAGCCATTCCTCTAGGCGCCGAATTACTCCGGCGCTCAAGCTTCCTACCCGCACGCTCCGCGAGCAGCATCATCGCGTGCCTATTTGGAATTGCACCAGGTGGAGGTTACCGCGTTTCACCGTAACTTAATACGCTCGTCTCTGTGGCCCTATTCCTCGCCTTATACCTTGGGCTTGCGCTTGCGGCTTTCAGCGGACGGCCGTTAACCGTCACCCCGCTCTATGGAGTCCGGACCTTCCTCCCGCCGACGCATTACGCGCCAGCCAGCGGCTGTCTGGCTTGCTTCAGGGCGTATTGTACCGCAGGCGCGCGCAGGCCGAGGCAAAAACCGCCGCCGGCCGGACGAACGCCGCCGGCGGCGCTGTCAAATCTGTAATTTGGTGTCGCCATTTGGAAAGCCGGCGCCGCCACCGC
Organism: Rugamonas violacea; assembly: GCF_016461825.1. GTDB lineage: Bacteria > Pseudomonadota > Gammaproteobacteria > Burkholderiales > Burkholderiaceae_D > Rugamonas. Next base: position 94,765 of record NZ_JAEMNU010000094.1, read on the forward strand.
CACATAAAATGGCGCATGCTGGCGACGATCCCGCTCGCCCTCTGATCCCTGAAGGTTAGACCATGACGCAACCATCCCGCACCGGCGGCCAGATCCTGGTCGACGCACTGAAAGTCCACGGCGTCGACACCGCTTTCGGCGTCCCCGGCGAAAGCTACCTGGACGTGCTCGACGCCCTGCACGATTCCGACATCCGCTTCATCATCAACCGCCAGGAGGGCGGCGCCGCCTTCATGGCCGACGCCTACGGCAAAATGACCGGCAAGCCGGGCATCTGCTTCGTCACCCGCGGCCCGGGCGCGACCAACGCCTCGATCGGCGTGCACACCGCCTATCAGGACTCGACGCCGATGATCCTGTTCATCGGCCAGGTCGGCAACGACTTCATCGACCGCGAGGCCTTCCAGGAGATCGACTACCGCCGCATGTTCGGCCAGATGGCCAAGTGGGTGGCGCAGATCGACCGCGCCGAGCGCATCCCCGAATACCTGGCGCGCGCCTTCCAGATCGCCAGCAGCGGCCGGCCCGGCCCGGTGGTGCTGGCGCTGCCGGAGGACATGCTGACCGCGCTGGCCGAGGTGGCCGACACCGGCCGCTACACGCCGGTGCAGGCCTCGCCGGCGGCCGCCCAGATCGCCCAGGTGCGCGCCATGCTGGCCGGAGCCAAACGGCCGCTGCTGCTGCTCGGCGGCGGCGGCTGGAACCGGCAGGCCTGCGCCGACCTGCAAGCCTTCGCCGAGGCCAACGCGCTGCCGGTGGCCTGCGCCTTCCGCTTCCAGGACCTGCTCGACAACGCCCACCCGAACTATGTCGGCGACGTCGGCATCGGCATCAATCCGAAGCTGGCGGCGCGCGTGCGCGAGGCCGACGTGATCCTGGCCATCGGCCCGCGCCTGGGCGAGATGACCACCGGCGGCTATGCGCTGATCAGCGCGCCGCTGCCCAAGCAGCGCCTGATCCACGTCCACGCCGACGCCGAGGAGCTGGGCAGCGTCTACCAGGCCGAGTTGATGATCAACAGCGGCATGCCGCAAATGACGGCGCTGCTGGCGGCCATGGCGCCGCTCGACGCCGGCGCCTGGCGCGCCAGCGTGGCCGAGGCCAAGGCCGAGCTGCTGGCCTACCAGGAGCGGCCGCCGATCTTCCAGGACGGCAAGGCGCCGCTCGACCTGTGGCAGGTGGTGCAGCAGATCCGCGCCACCGTCCCGGCCGACAGCATCATCACCAACGGCGCCGGCAATTACGCCACCTGGGCGCACCGCTTCTACCGCTACGGCGGCATGCGCACCCAGTTGGCGCCGACCAGCGGCGCCATGGGCTACGGCGTGCCGGCCGGCGTGGCGGCCAAGATCATCGCGCCCGAACGCACCGTGATCACCTTCGCCGGCGACGGCGAGTACATGATGAACGGCCAGGAGCTGGCCACGGCGGTGCAGTACAAGGCCGGCGTGGTCATCATCGTGTTCAACAACAGCATGTTCGGCACCATCCGCATGCACCAGGAGCTGCACTACCCGGGCCGCGTCTCCGGCACCCAGTTGCACAATCCGGACTTCGCCGCGCTGGCGCTGGCCTACGGCGCGCACGGCGAGGTGGTCAACACCACCGCCGAATTCGGCCCGGCGCTCGACCGCGCCCTGGAGCACGCCAACAGCAAGCAGCTGCCGGCGCTGATCGAGCTGCGCTACGACGGCAACCTGATCACGCCTGGCGCGACGCTGGCGACCATCCGCAGCAACGCCGAGAAGGCGCGCGCGGCCAAGTAAGCCGGCACCCCGCCCTGCTGCGGGGGCGCCGGCTTACCCCAGGGGCAGAAACCGGGGTCGGACCCAAAGGTCCGACCCCAGCTTGCCGCCGCTGGGTCTTACTCGCACACCGGCGGCGCTTGCGCTCCGCTCCCCCCCCTATCCCTGCGGCGTCGGCAGCGAGCCGGCGTCGAGCGGATGGGCCGGCGCCGGCTCGGCGGACGGCTCGCCCTTGCCCGCCTTGGGCGGCGGGCAGCGGTGGCAGGCGCCGGCCTTGCGGCCGAAATCGCTCACCCGCGCCAGGCGCATCGGCACCGACTCTCCCGCGCAGTAGCCGCCGTCGAGCACCAGGGCGCGGCCGTCGGCGCTGAGGCGGCCGTTGACGGTGCGTTCCTCGCCCTCGGGCAGCTGGACGGTGAAATAGAACTGGCGGCCGCGCGGGTCGATGGTGACCTCACCGGCCACCAGCGGCCAGCTCAGGCCGCCGGCGGTGTACTCGTAGACCACCGTGTCGACCTCGGCGTAGCGTTGCAAGGTGATGCGCTGGCCGCCGAACTCGCCGCTCTCGGCGCTGACGCACAGGTCGGAAAACACCACCACGCCATGGCGCGGCAGCGTCGCGGCCGGCCGGCGGGCCGTCTTCGGCGCGGCGATCGCGGCGCAGGAGGCGAGCAGGATCAGGAAAGCCAGCGCGGCGCGGCCGGTGGGGCGGAATGCGGTCATCGGGAAGTGTCCAAGGGCGAAAGGTCAGCCATTCTAGCGTGTTGTCAAAAACAGATGGGGCCGCCGCCGCCGCCCCATCCTGTAAACGGAAGAGGGCCGCGCGAACGCGGCCCTCCAGTCAATCTAAATCCGAACTAGGCGGAAATTAGAATGCGTGTTTTACGCCGATGTTGAAAGCTTTATCGCCGGTACCGACTTCGCTGTTGTTGCCAACAGTGTAGGTCGCGCCGTTTTTGTTCTTGATCTTAGCGTAAGCAACATAGGTGCTGGTGCGCTTCGACAGAGCGTGCGAGTAGCCGATTGCCCATTGGTCAGCATCTTGGTTCGAAGCCAGCTTGTCGTTCTTGCGGATGAACGAAGCCATCAGGGTGCCGGCTGGGCCGACTGGCGCGGTGGCGCCAACCAGGATTTCGCTCGAATCGACGTCTTTCGGTGCGATCGACGAGAAGTTACCTTTGTCTTTGCCGTAGGCGAAGAAGGCTTTAGCCACGGCGAAATCGTAGTTCACTGCCAACAGGGCGTTGTGGCCCATGGTGGTGTTGACGACTGGCGTGGTAGGAGCGGTGGTGTCGTTGTTGCGGCTGTTGAAAGCGGCGCGGGCGGTCAGAGGACCGTTTGCGTAGCCAACCGACAGACCCAACTGACGCGAGGCCGAGTTGTCGCCGGACTGTTCGCCCAGGGCGTAAGCGGCTTCAGCGGTGAAACCGTTCAGTGCCGGGGTGGCGTAGACAACCGAGTTGCTGGTGCGGGTGTTGTTACCGGAAGCCATGAACAGGTTTTTAGCCGAACCAGCCAGGCCAGCTGCGAACGGGTCAGCAACTTGCGACAGGGTGTTGTAGTAAGGGGTGTACTGACGACCCAGGGTCAGCGAACCGGCGGTTGCCGATTTCAGACCAACGTACGATTGACGGTTCGCGATCGAACCAGCAACGTCGGATTCGCCGGTGTCAGCTTTGATGCCCGATTCCAGAACGAACACAGCATTCAGACCGCCGCCCAGATCTTCGGTGCCTTTGAAACCCAGACGCGAAGCCGAACCTACACCGCTCGTCACTTTGGTGACGGAGCCGGCTTTGCCGCCGCGCTCGGAAACGATACCGGCATCAACGATGCCGTAGATCGTGACGTTCGATTGTGCGAAAGCAACATTGCTCATTGCGCCCAGGATGGCGATGGAGATGATAGATTTTTTCATTACGTGTTTCCTTCAGTTGTGTTGCGGGTAAAAAGGTAAAGCTAGTGTTACGGCTAAATTCGGTGCTTATCGACGCCAAGACGGACGGCGCCGTTTATGCGTGAGGGCAAACTCCCCAGCTGCCACTGTGCTGTCCTTGTTGCCGGACGCGTTCACATTTAAGTTGCGGCCGATTTAATCGATGCCGGCTTTATCGCGGTGCCTGAGGCACCGGAGTGCGGCACTATACTCACCGTTGGACATTCGATCAAGTCAAGCTGAGCCGTAAGGGACGCCGCGAGGCGCTTTCCGGCACGTTTTGACATTTCGCAAATGACAAAGAGTAATATTTTACCGCATCGCAATATTTCCTGCCGACGCCACCAACGAGCCCATCAACTAGCCATCAAAAATCCGCACAAGTGATCAAATGTCGGCGGCCTTTGTGGGGCCGCTTTGGTGTGATTGCAAACAAACAGCACCGGTGCAGGACAGTGTGAAGATAGACATCTTGCTATCTTCGCCGCCATTTTATACCGAAGCCGCGCGCGCTTTGCGCACACAAGTTGCCGATAAGTTCATGTCGTCCGCAGATTGTTTGGCATGTTCCACTGGAAAAAGCGCTGAAAACTTAACATTGTTCATAGTGCGACAGGTTTATTAGTGTAATAAAACGGCGCGGGAGCGGCCGTGCTGCGTCGCAGCAAAAAAATTGTAAGAATTTGCTACTTGTTGCGCACAAACCACAAATACAGCCTTGACAAATCGCGCGGGCACGGAAATATCGTTCCATTGGCGACTATTTCATGCCATCGGGCAAAAATTGTTGGTTCGCTTTGATTGCGCAGCGCGCTTGAGCGGGCGCATCAGGCCGCCCGGCAGGGGACCTTCACGCACAACTGTGGGCCGGCGCCGGCGCGCGGCCAAAGTTGTCATTCCGGTAGCGCCGCCGCGCTCTGGTAAAATACCGCCATTTCCCCGTGTCCGGCGCTGCCGGACATCAGCTTGAAGCGCCCCCAACCACACATCCATGTTCAGTTTCTTCAAGAAAAAAACCAGCACGCCGGACGCCGCGTCCGCCGCGCCCGCCACCCACGAGGGCAAGTCCGCCGCCCCGGTCGAAGCCGCGTCGCCGCCGCCGGCGACCTTGGCCGCCGTCCCGGCGCCGATCGAGGAGCCGGCCGCCAAACAAACCTGGATCAGCCGCCTGAAGGCCGGGCTGTCGAAAACCTCGGCCAATCTGTCGGTGCTGTTCGTCGGCGCCAAGATCGACGACGAGCTCTATGAGGAGCTGGAGGCGGCGCTGTTGATGTCCGACGCCGGCATCGACGCCACCCAATACCTGCTCGACGCGCTGAGGAAGAAGGTCAAGGAAGACAAGCTGCTCGACGCCGCCGCCGTCAAGGCCGCGCTGAAGACGCTGCTGATCGAGCTGCTGACGCCGCTGCAACGGCCGTTCGAGCTGGGCCGCCACCAGCCGCTGGTGATGATGATCTCCGGCGTCAACGGCGCCGGCAAGACCACCACCATCGGCAAGCTGGCCAAGCACATGCAGGCCAACGGCCAGTCGGTGCTGCTGGCCGCCGGCGACACCTTCCGCGCCGCCGCCCGCGAGCAGCTGATGGTCTGGGGCCAGCGCAACAACGTCACCGTCATTTCGCAGGAGTCGGGCGACCCGGCCGCCGTCTCCTACGACGCGGTGCAGTCGGCCAAGGCGCGCGGCATCAACGTGGTGATGGTCGACACGGCCGGCCGCCTGCCGACCCAGTTGCACCTGATGGAGGAGCTGAAAAAGGTCAAGCGGGTCATCGGCAAGGGCCTGGAGGGCGCGCCGCACGAGACGCTGCTGGTGATCGACGGCAACACCGGACAGAACGCGCTGGCCCAGGTCAAGGCCTTCGACGACGCGCTGCAACTGACCGGCCTGGTCATCACCAAACTCGACGGCACCGCCAAGGGCGGCGTGCTGGCGGCCATCGCCCGGGTCCGTCCGGTGCCGGTCTACTTCATCGGCATCGGCGAGAAGATCGAGGACCTGCAACCGTTCAACGCGCTTGACTTCGTCGACGCCTTGCTCGGATAAGCGCGCCATGATCGAATTCCAGAACGTCTCGAAAGCCTACTCCCCCGACGCGATGGCGTTGCGCGACATCTCCCTGACGGTCGACAAGGGCGAACTGGTGTTTCTGGCCGGGCCGTCCGGCGCCGGCAAGTCCACCCTGCTGAAGATGATCGCGGCGATGGAGCGGCCCAGCGCCGGCAAGGTCATCGTCAACGGCCAGGACATCGGCCAGATCAAACGGGCCGGCCTGCCCTTCCTGCGCCGCAACCTCGGCCTGATCTTCCAGCAGCAGCGCCTGCTGACCGACCGCAGCATCCTGGCCAACGTCATGCTGCCGCTGCTGGTCACCGGCGCCTCGCGCGCCCAGGCCGAGCAGCGCGCCCGCGCCGCCCTGGACAAGGTCGGCCTGCTCGAACGCGCCCTGTCGGCCCCGCTGGCCCTGTCCGGCGGCGAGCAGCAGCGCGTCGCCATCGCCCGCGCCATCGTCAACCGGCCGCAGATCATCCTGGCCGACGAGCCCACCGCCAACCTCGACCGCGCCAGCGCCAACCAGGTGCTCGACGCCTTGAAAGCCTTCCACTCGGTCGGCGTGACCTGCCTGATCTCCAGCCACGACGAGCAGATGCTCGACGCCGCCGCGCGCGTGATCCATTTGAACCACGGCCAACTGACGGCGGGAGCGACGGCATGAACAATTGGTTGCGACAACACGGTTTCGCCCTGGCCTCGGCGCTGGGGCATGTGCGCCGCGCCCCCGGCAGCTTCGTTTTCAACATCGTCGTCGTCGCCATCGCGCTGGCCCTGCCCTTCGCCGGCGTGACCCTGCTCGACAACGTGCGGCCGATGTCCGAGCAGATGTCGGTCGATCCCGAGATCAGCCTGTTCATGAAGCAGGACGCGCCGCGCGACCAGGCCGAGGCGCTGGCCGGCTCGCTGCGCCAGATCGTCAAGGACCAACAGGCCAAGATCATCTTCACGCCGCGCGAGAAGGCGCTCGACAGCCTGAAGACCAGCAGCGGCCTGTCCGACGTGCTGGCCACCCTGGGCGAGAACCCGCTGCCCGACAGCTACGTGCTCAAGCTCGACGCCTTCCGCAACGCCCGGGCCGGCGGCGACGTCGAGGCGCTGGCCGAACAAATGCGCGCCCTGCCCGGCGTCGACACGGTGCAGGTCGACTCGGCCTGGGTCAAGCGCCTGGCCGCCCTGCTCGGCGTGCTGCGCCTGGCGCTGCTGCTGCTGGCCGCCACCTTGGGCACGGTGGTGGTGGCGGTGGTGTTCAACACCATCCGCCTGCAGGTGCTGACGCAACGCGAGGAAATCTCCGTCTCCAAGCTGATCGGCGCCACCGACACCTTCATCCACCGCCCCTTCTATTACACCGGCGCCCTGCTCGGCCTGTGCGCCGGCGCGGTGGCGCTGGGCGCGGTGGCGCTGGCGCTGCGTCCGCTCAACACCGCCATCGCCGAGTTCGCCCGCCTGTACGCCTCCGAGTTCCAGCTGGCGCCGCTGGCGCCCCTGCCGATGGCCGGCCTGCTGGCCCTGTCGGCCGGTCTCGGCCTGGTCGGCGCCCTGCTGTCGGTGCAGCGCCACCTGGCGCGGCTGAACTAAGCCGCCGCCGGTCCTTGCGGCGGAGCGCCCCGCGCTCTGCCCGCCCCGCCCTGTGCGCGCCCGCGCACAGACTGCGCCCCGGCGCAACCGTAAAATTAAGCAATCTTAAGGGCGCCTCGAAAAACCACCAAATTGTCGTTCCCGCGCAGGCGGGAATCCATGCTGAGCCAATGGACATGCGGGGTATAGATTCCCGCCTGCGCGGGAATGACGGTTTTTCGAGGTGCCTTTAAGGCGGTCCTAAGCTCGGAAGCACAAGCTATGCCTGTCTTGATCTAGCTCAAGGATTTGTGCGAATGACTGGCATATGCTCGGCAGACACGCTCCCTCGGCAAAGACCATGGACTATTCCATCCTCATAGTCTTTTTGCTATCAGACCGATTATTTGAGTCGATTGGCACTCAACACTGGAGAGTGCTAATATATGGAAAATTGCGCTACAGGACATTCTTTTTAGGCAACACATACGGCGCCCGCGACGGACCGGATGGGCTGGCTGAAACACCTGTGTCGCCAGCGAGATGCCGCAGGTAACAAACCGTAACAGTCCGTGTCCACCCATATTGCGCGTGGCACATTGAGACTAAGAAACACATTATCGAGCGAGGAAAGAATATGACTATGCTGTCCGCACCGACCGCCTTGGTTCCCACCACCAACCGCGCCCTCGGGCTCGGCTTCACCGGCAACCTGGGCAACCTGGACGCCTATATCTCGGCCGTCAACCGCCTGCCGATGCTCTCGCACGACGAAGAAATCTCCCTGGCCCGCCGCCTGCAGGAAAAGAACGACCTGGCCGCCGCGCAAGAACTGGTGTTGTCGCACCTGCGCCTGGTGGTGTCGATCGCCCGCGGCTACCTGGGTTACGGCCTGCCGCACGCCGACCTTATCCAGGAAGGCAACATCGGCCTGATGAAGGCGGTCAAGCGCTTCGACCCGGACCAGGGCGTGCGCCTGGTGTCCTACGCGATGCACTGGATCAAGGCCGAGATGCATGAATACATCCTGAAGAACTGGCGTCTGGTCAAGGTGGCCACCACCAAGGCCCAGCGCAAGCTGTTCTTCAACCTGCGCAGCCACAAGACCGGCCTGGACGCGATGACGCCGCCGCAAATCGATGCGCTGGCCAAACTGCTCGACGTCAAGCGCGAGGAAGTGATCGAGATGGAAACCCGCCTCAGCGGCCGCGACATCGCCCTCGAATCGTCGACCGACGACGACGACGACAAGTTCGCCCCGATCGCCTACCTGTCGTCGGACCAGAACGAGCCGACCAAGGTGCTGGAGGCCGAGCAAGTCACCCGCCTGCAGTCCGAGGGCCTGGAAACGGCGCTGGGCAAGCTCGACGCCCGCTCGCGCCGCATCGTCGAGTCCCGCTGGCTGGCCAACGACGACGGCTCCGGCGCCACGCTGCACACGCTGGCCGAAGAGTTCGGCGTCTCGGCCGAGCGCATCCGCCAGATCGAATCGGCCGCGCTGAAAAAAATGAAGGGCGCGTTGGCCGCCTTCGTCTAAGCCCGCGCCGTTGCAAAAAATGCCGCCCCGCTCGCGCCGGGCGGCATTTTTCATGGCCGCGCATCCGCCGCGGCCGGGCGCTTGTTGCCGCTTGTTATTTTCGCCCGGAGGCGTACCATCGGACAGAACCGTCCCACCGGATACGCGCCATGCAGAATGTGCTCTACCACTTCCGTTTCGCCGACGGCCGCAGCGCCGCGCTCGGCAACGCCAAGCGCCCGGCGGCCGACGCCGCCACGCTGCCGGACTGGACCCGGCTCGACTTCCACCAATGCCCGAACTGTCCACTGACGCCGCACAGCACGCCGCACTGTCCGATGGCGGCCGACCTGGTCGAGCTGGTGCAGACCGCCGGCGCGCTGTCCTCCTACGAGGAGGTCGAGGTACGCGTCGAAACGGCCGAGCGCAACGTCGACAAGCGCACCACGGTGCAGCGCGCGGCCGGTGCCCTGATGGGCTTGCTGGCGGCCGGCAGCGACTGTCCGCATGTCGCCTTCCTCAAGCCGATGGCGCACTTCCACCTGCCCTTCGCGACGGCGGAGGAAAATCTATATCGGGTGGTGTCGAGCTATTTGCTGGCGCAATACCTGCGGCAGCAGGCCGGGCTGGAAGCGGACTGGGCGCTGGCGGGACTCAAGCGCAGCAGCGAGGCGATGCAGGTGGTCAATGCGGCGATGGCGGAACGGCTGCGCGCGGCGGCGCGCAAGGATGGCGCGATCAACGCGCTGGTGCTGCTCGACCTGCTGGCCAAGGCGCTGCCGTATTCGATCGACGAGCAGATGGCGGAGATCAAGATATTGTTTGCCGCCCAGTTGGACGGCGCGGCGGCGGCGCCGTAGCGCCGCGTCCGCTCAAGCCGGCGGCGCAGGCCGCCGGTCGGCCATCAGGCGGCGGCCAGGCCCTTGGCCAGCAGCTCGCCGACCAGTTGGTTCAGCTCGGTGTCGCTGTCCTTGGCGCGCGCGTGCAACTGCGCCACCAGGGCGTCGTTGAGTTTGACGGCGAACGGCACCAGCCCCAGCGCCTGGTCGCGTTTGCGCTGTTCGCGCTTGTCGACCACCTCGGCCACCTTGCCGAAACCGGTCGCTCCCGGGGCAGCCATCTTGCCCATCAGTTTTTTGGCGTCACTCTTCGCCATGCCGGTTTTTTTCATTGTCGTTGTCCTGGTTAATTCAAAGCAGACATTCTACGCAAGTTCGGCCGTCCCATCGGGATTGTTTGTGCGCCGCGGGAGTTATAAATTTGCTATGCTGGGCCGGTCGTCCAACCACTCCCCCGCCTGAAAGGAAGCGCATGCACAGCAGCATCCTGCGTCAGTTGATCGCCCTGCCCGCCCTGCTGGCCGGCCTGGCCGGGCTATACGCCTGCGGCAGCGCCGCCAGCCAGAGCGAGGCGCCGGCGGCCGCCCGGCCGGCCGCCCCCGCCAGCGCCGTCTACGTGCTGGCCACCGGCCAGAGCGTCGGCGTGGCGCCCGGCACCACGCTGCGGCTGGACCGCGTCAACGACAGCCGCTGCCGCCAGGGCGCCGCCTGCGTCTGGGCCGGCTACATCAGCTACAGCCTGACCTTGAGCGGCGCCGCCGGCGACAGCAGCTTCGTGCTGGCCGAGGACATGCCCGGCGGCGTCAAGACGCAGAGCCAGAACGGCGTCAATGTCACCTTGAAGGGCGTCGAGCCGGCCGCGCCGGCGGCCCTGCGCGCGCCGCCGCCGGACTACCGGGTCAGCCTGCAGGTCGATCTGGCGGCACCGGCCCACTAGGCGCCGAGCAACGCCGAATAACGTCGATTCACGCCGATTCGCGCCGATTCGCGCCGACTAATGCCGATTCGCGCCGATTAACGCCGGCAAGCGCCGATCAGCGCCGCGCCGACATCAAGCGTGGCGCGCGCGGCTGTCCTGCGGCGCCTGGGCGCGCTCATGCAGGCCGTAGTCGCGCGCCACCTCGGCCACGCGCAGCCGATAGTCGCGAAACACCACCGCGCGGCCCTGCTCCTGCGCCGCGCGGTGCGCCTCCAACTGGCGCCACTGCGCCACCGCCGCCTCGTCGCGGAAGAAGGACAGCGACAGCAGCTTGTCCGGCTCGCTCAGACTCTGGAAGCGCTCGATCGAGATGAAGCCGTCGACCTGCGCCAGCAAAGGCCGCAGCGCGGCCGCCAAATCCAGATACTGCTGCTTGCTGTCGGCCTGCGGCCAGACCTCAAAAATAATCGCGATCATGCTGACTCCTGGGTGAAGAAAAGTGGGATGCGGCCGTTGTGCGACGGCCGGTAGCGCCACGCCAGCCGCGCCGGCAACGGCAGCTCGGCCGCCGCTTGCAGCGCGCCGGTGGCGATGGCGCAGGCCAGCGCGTGGCCGGGACAGGCGTGCGCGCCGTGGCCGAAGCCGAAGGTCGCGCCGTCGCCGGCCGGATCGTGGTTGGCGGCGGCCAGCAGCACCAGCACGGTCTGGCCGGCCAGCAGCGGCGTGCCGGCCACCACGCAGTCGCGCGCCACGAAGCGCCGCGTGTTCTGCACAGGCGGGTCGGCGCGGCTGACCGCCGCCACCAGCGCCGCCGCCGCCCGCCGGGCGTCCTGCCGTGCCGGCGCGCCGAAGCCGAGCGGCTCGCCACAAGCCGGGCCGGCACCGTCCGCGCCAGTCGCGTCGACGTCGCCGGCCGTAGTGCCAGCTATGCTCGCGCCGGCCGCATCGGCTTGGCGCTGGCGCGCGATCAGACCATTGCCGATCAAGCCGGCGGTGGCCTCGTAGGTTTGCGACAGCAGCCCGACCAGATTGGCCAGCAGGCTATCGGCCCGCTCCCAGCCGACCGCCTCGGCTTCGGCCAGCACGCCTGCCAGCAGCGTCTCCGGCCGGGCCGATGCCTGCCGCAGCAAGCCCCGGAAGCTGGCCAACAGCGCGGCGGCCGCCTGGTTGGCGCGCGCCAGTTGCCCGGCGTCGCTGAGCGGCGACAGGCAGGCGACGAACTCGCCCATCCAGGCCGCCAGCGCGGGCAGTTCGTCGTCGGCAAAGCCGATCAGACTGGCCACCACCGACACCGGCAGCGCCGCGATCCAATTGGCCAGATCGTCGCCGCCAGCGTCGCTACCGCCGCTGACCCGGCCTTGACCTTGGCCTTGGCCTTGGCCTTGGCGGTGATTGTGGCCTTGATCGCGATCGTCGCCGTGGCGGCACACACCGTCGCGCCACAAGGCCAAGCCCAGCGCGTGCGCGCGCCGCCGCGCCTCCTGCGTGTCCACGCCGGTCAGCGCGCGTTGCAGCGCCAGCTTCGGCTGCGTGTGGCGCGCGCCCTCGTTCATGCGCACCAGTTCGGCGAAGACGCGGCCGGCCGGGGCCCCGGCGATGGCCGCCGGCACCGGCTCGCCGCTCGGCCGCACCAGACAATCGGCGTGGCCCAGCACGGCGCGCACGCTGGCCGCGCTGGCCGCCAGCCACAGGCCCAGACGCGGCTCGAACAGCAAACCGGGACGGGCCGCCAGCGCGGCGTAGTAGGGATACGGGTCGGCGTGGACGACGGCGGCGATGGGATCGGTCGGCTGCATGGGATTTCCGTTGCGGGTGAAGTGAAGTGGCAGTATGCTGCGCTCTCTCCCCCCACACTTCGCCCGCCACCACATCATGGATGCAGACCACGCCGACAACCACCTGGCCCGCATCGCCGGCGCCATCGCCGAGCCGGCGCGGGCACGCATGCTGTGCTGCCTGCTCGACGGCCACGCCCGCACCAGCACCGAGCTGTCGGTGGTCGGCGAGGTCAGCCCGTCGACCGCCAGCGCCCACCTGGCGCGCTTGCGCGACGAGCGGCTCATCGAGGTGGTCGCCCGGGGCAAGCACCGCTACTACACGCTGGCCAGCGCCGACGTCGGCGCCGCCCTCGAAGCGCTGCTGGTGGTGGCTGGCCTGCCGCGTCCCGCCTTTCAACCCAACACGCCGGACCGGCTGCGCCATGCCCGCACCTGCTACGACCACATGGCCGGCACGGTGGCGGTGGCGCTGCACGACCAGATCGCCACGCAGGGCTGGCTGGCCGGCGGCGGCGCCGACTACGCATTGAGCCCGGCCGGCGAGGCCGGCTTCGCCCGCGCCGGCGTCGACCTGGCGGCGCTGCGCAAGCTGCGCCGCCGCTTCGCCTGCCCCTGCCTGGACTGGAGCGAGCGCAGGCCGCACATCGGCGGCGCGCTTGGCGCGGCCCTGCTGCAACTGGCGCTGCGCCGTGGCTGGGTCGAGCGCGAGCTCGACAGCCGCGCCCTGACGGTGGCCGCCAAGGGCCAACGCCAGCTGCTGGCCGCCTTCGCGCCGACCGACTGAGCCGGCCGGCGCGGCGGCAAAACAAGCCCGCGCGTCAACCATAGCAAGGGCTAAGTCACACTTAAGTATCCGATAAGATGATGGCGGCGCTGCACCACACCACCAAGGAGAATGAGATGACAAACTGGGCGCGCGCCAACAAGGGCTTTCTGCTGTTCCTGATGCTGTTCGGGATTTTCCGCACCGCCGTGGCGGACTGGAATCCGATCCCCTCGGCCTCGATGCACCCCAACCTGCTCGAAGGCGACGTGGTCTTCGTCAACCGCCTGGCCTACAACGTCAAGGTGCCGCTGACCGATATCGTGTTGAGCAAAACCGGCGAGCCCCAGCGCGGCGACATCGTCACCTTCTCCTCGCCGATGGGCGGCACCCGCCTGATCAAGCGCATCGTCGCCCTGCCCGGCGACCGCGTCGAGATGCGCGACGAGCATTTGATCATCAACGGCCAAGCGGCCGACTACGCCATGCTCGGCAGCGGCAGCGAGACCATCGCCAGCGCCGGCAAGCTGGCCACCGTGCAGCTGCGCGAGAGCATCGGCGCCGGCCAGCACCGCATCCAACTGCTGCCCGAAGTGCGCGCCAAGCGCGACTTCGCCGCGCTGACCGTGCCGCCCGAGCAGTTCATGATGTTGGGCGACAATCGCGACAACAGCCAGGACTCGCGCTACATCGGCCTGGTGCCGCGCGCCCTGCTGATCGGCCGCGCCGAGCGCATCCTGGCTTCGGCCGACATCGAGGGCAACTGGCTGCCGCGCACCGAGCGCTTCGGCATGAGCCTGTACGGCCAGCACTAGAAGTAAAGCCCGGAATCGAGCGCAAAGTAGAGCAATGGCACTCGTTTTAGCTTCACGGCAATGTTAAGATAAACCAAATTATTTATCACATTGTCCGGCGCCCCGCCAGCGCGGGCGCGCCGGCCTCGACGAGGGGTGCGCATGATCGAGTTTCAAGGCTTGTCCAAGACCTACGGCGCCTTCGCCGCCGTCAAACCGCTGTCGCTGCAGGTCAGGCGCGGCGAGGTGTTCGGCTTCCTCGGCCCCAACGGCGCCGGCAAGACCACCACCATCCGCATGATGATGGGCATCCTGGTGCCCAGCGCCGGCCGGGTGCGCATCGCCGGCCTCGACTGCCACGCCGACGCCGCCGCCGTCAAAAGCCAGGTCGGCTACCTGCCCGACACGCCGATCTTCTACGACTATCTGCGCGGCCGCGAGATCCTCCAGTTCGTCGGCGAGATGCACGGCTTCGCGCGCGCCGAGGCGGCCGAGCGCGGCGCCCGCCTGCTGGGCGAATTCGGCCTCGACGAGGCCGGCGAGGAATTCGCCGTCAACTACTCGATGGGCATGAAGAAGAAGCTCGGCCTGGCCTGCGCCCTGATCCACCAGCCGGCCGTGCTGATCCTCGACGAGCCGATCAACGGCCTCGACCCGCGCGCCGCGCGCGACGTGCAGGAGCGCCTGCTCGCCTGCGCCGCCGCCGGCACCACCATCTTCGTCTCCACCCACCTGCTCGACATGGCCGAAAAACTGTGCGACCGGGTCGGCATCATCCACCACGGCGGCTTGATCGCCACCGGCACGCTCGACGAGATCCGTGGCGACGCCTCGGCCGCCGCCTCGCTGGAGGAAGTCTTCCTCAAGATCACCGAGGAGAACAGCGAGCCGGCGCCATGACGACGCCGCCGTCGAACGGCCGCGCCATGTGGCTGCTGGCGCGGCTGCGACTGCGCCGCCTGCTCAACCAGGCCTTCAGCGCATTCGCCGGCAAGGCCAAGGCCCCGGCCACACGCCGGGCCACGCCGGCCAAGCGCGGCAGCCAGTGGCTGCTGACCGCGATCGTCGGCCTGGTGATGTCCTTCGCCTTCCTGCAGATGGCGCGCACCACCGTCGTCACGCTGCAATGCAAACTCGAACCGGCCAGCGCCTGCCTGCAGCACGACGCCGGCGGCCGCCGCGACTTCGACCTGGCGGCCGCCGCGCGCGAGGTGGCGCAGGCGCCGCTCAGCCCGGCCATGACGCGGGCGCTGACGATGAATCTGAGTCTGCTGTTCATGGTCAGCATCCTGCTGCCGCTGGGCAGCCGCGAACTGGCCCAGCCGGACTGGGACCTGGAGTGGCTGGTCACGCTGCCGCTGCGCCGTGGCCCGCTGTTGTGGGGCCGCGTGCTGGAACGCACGCTGACCAATCCGACCGGCCTGCTGGCGTTGTGGCCGGCGCTCGGCGTGCTGGCCTGGTTCGCCGGCTACCGCTGGAGCGCGCCCGTACTCAGCCTGGCGGCCACCACGCTGCTGCTGGCCCTGGCGGCGCTGCTGCGCACCATCGCCGACACCGGCCTGCGCATGGCGCTGCCGGCCGCCCAGCTGCGCAATCTACAGGCGCTGTGCGGCTTGGCCGGCCTGCCCTTCATGTATCTGGCGCTGTCGTTCAGCATGCCGCAGGCCAGCAGCTTCACGCTGGACTGGGCGCGCGCCTTTCCCGCCTGGCCGGCCTGGACGCCGCCCGGCCTGGCGCTGCGCGCGCTGGCCGCGCCGACGCCGGCCTTGGCGGCGCTGGGCTGGGCGCTGCTGCTGGCGGCCACCGGCCTGCTGCTGTGGGCCGGTGTGGCGCTGCTGCGCTGGCAACTGCGCGACGGCGTGGTGGCGGCCGGCTCGCGCCAGCGGGCGCGCCCGCGCGCGGCTGTCGGCGCGGCTGTCGGCGCGCACGCNNNNGGGCTGTGGGCGCGGCTGTCGGCGCGCACGCCGCCGCGCCGGCCGCCGCGGCCAAGGGCGGCCTGCGCGCCGCCCTGCAAGGCTTGCTCTCCTCGCCGATCAAGCGGCGCGAGCTGCGCCTGCTCAGCCGCGACACCGCCTTCCTGACGCAAAGCCTGCTGCTGCCGGTGGTGATCGTCGGCAGCCAGCTGGTCTTCAACGGCCGGCTCGACAGCATCGCCGAACTCGGCAACCACCACACGCTGCTGGCCGCCATGGCCTTCGGCATCGGCGCCTACGTGCTGATGCTGTCGGCCTTCCAGACGCTGAACAACGAGGGCCAGGTGCTGTGGCTGCTGTACACCTTCCCGCGCCAGATCGACAGCGTGCTGATGGAAAAAGCCCAGCTGTGGGCCATGCTGGCGCTGCTGTATCCGCTGACGCTGTTCGGCGTCGGCGCCTGGCTGTCGCCGACGCTGGACTGGCAGTTGCTGGTGCTGCTGGCCATCGTCGCCGCCGGCCTGCCGATCTACTCGCTGATCGCCGTCGCCCTCGGCGTCTTCGCCTGCGACCCGCAGGCGACCGACGTGCGCAACCGCGTGCGCCCCACCTACCTCTACCTGTACATGCTGCTGACCAGTTTCTACGTCTACGCCATCTACACCGAGCTGTGGGCGCAGAAGCTGGTGGTCATCGTGCTGACCGGCGCGCTGGCGCTGGCGCTGTGGCAGAAGGCGCGCGACGAGCTGCCCTATCTGCTCGATCCGACGGCCGCGCCGCCGGCCCGCGTCTCGGCCGCCGACGGCCTGATCGCCGCCACGCTGTTCTTCGTGTTGCAAGGCCTGGCCTGCTACATCCTGGCCGACGACATCAGCCGGATCGACCTGGCGACGCTGGTGCAGGCCTTCGCCATCGCCGGCGCGGCGGTGTATCTGCTGACGCGGCTGGTCTACTGGCGCAGCAAGACCGGCGGCCAGCCGCTGCTGCTGCGCGGCGCGCGGCCGGCGGCAGTGCTGGCCTGGGGTGTCGGACTGGGTCTGCTGGCCGCCGTCGCGGGGCTGGGTTATTTGTACTGGTTGCTGAACGGCGCGCTGGCGCCGCAGATGACGCAACAACTGGCGCAGCAGATGGCGCAAACCACACAGCAGCGCGGCTGGCTGCTGCTGGGCGTGCTGGCCGCGCCGCTGTGCGAGGAGTTCATCTTCCGTGGCCTGATCTTCGGCGGCCTGCGCCGCTCGATGGCGCCGCTGCCGGCGGCCGTCGCCAGCGCGGCGATTTTCGCCATCGTCCACCCGCCGCTATCGATGCTGCCGGTGTTCGTGCTCGGCCTGTGCACCGCGCTGGCCTACCACCGCAGCAAGGTGCTGCTGGCGCCGATGCTGGTGCACGCGCTGTACAACGCGCTGGTGCTGGGCTACCAGTTCTGGCGCTGACGCCGGGCCGCCCTCAATGCGCCCGGCGCGCCGGGCCGGCGCTCAGGCCAGCAGGGCCGCGCTCATCGAATGGGCCTCTTCGGCCGATTCGAGCAGCACGCGGTCGAGCACCTCGTTGTCGTTGACGAAGCGCTCCAGCGCCGCGTTGCGGCGCGCCTCGTCGGGCGGCACGTACATCGGCGACGGCACCGGCGCCAGACGCTTGGCGATCAGCAGGGTGTCGCGCAGGCCGGCCGGCGGCGGCGTCAACACGGCGCCGGGCAAGGTGACGATGGCCTGGCTGACCGCTTCGGGAATCGCCATCTTGCGCATCATTTCGCGGCTGATGATTTCTTGCGCCGCGCCGAGCCACTCTTCCGGATGGTCGAGCACGCCCGGCACGTCGTCGGCGCGCGACAGCAGGTAGAAGCCGCCCGCCTCGTGGACGATGCCGGCGAACAGCGCGGTGTCGGCGTCGACGCCGGTGATCTTGCGCGCCACCACATGGGCCAGCGCCGCCACGTGGGCGGTGTGCTGCCACAGCTGCTCGGCCTTGTGGCGCAGCGCCGCGTCGCGGATGCGGTTGCCGAACTGCCGCACCACCATCGCGGCGGCCATGGTGTACAGGTTGCGGTAACCGACCCGCATGACGGCGCCGCGCACGCTGGTGACGGTCTCGCCGCGGCGCTTGAACACCGCCGCGTTGGACAGCGCCACCGTGCGCGCCGCCAGCAGCGGCTCGCCCAGCACCTTGCGTATCACGTCCTCGCTGTGACAATCGGGATCGCTCAGCGCCAACTGCAGACGCAACGCCGCGTTGACGCTGGTGGGAAAGACCAGCTCGCCACGGGTGGCCTGCGAGACGATGAGCGAGAGATCCTTTAGTTTTTCCATTGCAACATTATACCGTTGCGGGCCAGGCCCTGTGCGGGCCGGCCGAAAAAGCGCCGCAGCGGCGGCAAGCGCCAGCGCCGCGGCGGCCAGACTGGTGTACGATCTGGCCGGTCGAAACCAACTCGCCATCTGCTAGCCACGCCATGCACCAGCCCCGCAAAACCATCGCCATCCTGGCCGTCACGCAAATCCTCTCCTGGGGCTCGCTGTACTACGCCATCGCCGTGCTGGCGCCGCACATCCGCCTGGAGACCGGCTGGCGCGCCGAGGCGGTGCTGGGCGCGTTCTCCCTCAGCCTGCTGGTGTCCGGCCTGGTCGCCACGCCGGTCGGCGTGCTGCTCGACCGCCACGGCGGCCGCCTGGTGATGGGCGCCGGCTCGCTGGTGTCCGGCGTCGGCATGCTGCTGCTCAGCCGCAGCCACAGTCTGCCGCTCTACTTCGCCGCCTGGGCCGTGCTCGGACTGGCCATGGCGTTGACCATGTACGAGGCGGCCTTCGCCACCATCAACCGCGAGTTCGGCCCGCAGGGACGCCAGGCGATCTCCACGCTGACCCTGTTTGGCGGCTTCGCCAGCACCGTGTTCTGGCCGCTGACCCAGCAACTCGACCTGCTGCTGGGCTGGCGCGACACCTACGCGCTGTACGGCGCGCTGCAGATCGCCGTGTGCCTGCCGCTGCACCTGCTGCTGGCCGGCCGCCACGCCGCCACGCCCGCCGCCGGCCATGCCACTGCGGCCACGGCGGCCGAACAGGCCGAGCGCAGCCACACGCTGCACGAGGCACTGCGCCACCCGGCCTTCTGGAAACTGGCGCTGGCCTTCGCCGCCAACAGCTTCATCTTCTCCGCCATGTCGGTGCAGCTGATCCCCCTGTTCGTCCAGTTCGGCCACACCGCCGCGCTGGCGGTGATGCTGGCCGCGCTGGTCGGACCGATGCAGGTGGCCGGCCGCATCGGCGAGATGACGCTGGGCCGCAACTCGCTGCCGCAAACCATCGGCAAGTTCACCTTCGGCGCCATGCCGGCGGCGCTGTTGGTGCTGCTGTTCTTCGGCAGCAGCCAGTGGGCGCTGGCCCTGTACTGCACCTTGTATGGACTGAGCAACGGCATCCTCACCATCGTCAAGGGCACGCTGCCGGCGGCGCTGTTCGGCCGCAGGAACTACGGTGCCATCGCCGGCGCGCTGGCCGGCCCGTCGCTGGTGGCGCGCGCCGCCGGACCGCTGGCGGTGGCCGCCATCGTCGCGCGCGCACCGGCGCCGGCCGTGCTGCTGACGGTGCTGCTGGGGTTCTCGTTGCTGTCGCTGGGCTGCTACCTGGCCGCGACGCGGCGGCGCATGGTGCTGGCCGCGGCCATCTGAAAAAATCGGCGCAGAAAAAGCGGCGGGGAAATGAAAACGGCGCCACCGGATAGGTGGCGCCGAAGTGACACGTCAAGGCACAGCCGGTACTGCGCCCGCCGCGTCGACTTACAGGTGCTGGGCGATCAGCGGCAGCAGATCGTCAAAGGTGCGGCCACTGGCGTTCTCGCCGATCGCGTGCATCTTCCACTCGCCGTTGTGGCGGTACACCTTGGCCATGATCTGCGCCGTGTGGCCGCCCTGTACCGACAGGTTGAAGCGCGCCACTTCCTGGCCGTTGGCGGCGTTCAGCAGGCGGCAGTAGGCGTTCTCCACCTGGGAGAAGTTCTGCCCGGTGAAGCTGTTGACGGTGAAGACCAGGCTGCGCGCGGCGGCCGGCACCGCGTTCAGATCGACGTTGATCTGTTCGTCGTCGCCGTCGCCGGCGCCGGTGCGGTTGTCGCCGGTGTGGACGATGCTGCCGTCACGGCTCTTCAACTGGCGGAACCAGATCACGTCGAGCGGACGGTTGGCTTCGTCGAACATCACGCACGAGGCGTCCAGGTCGACCGCCTCGGACTTCGAGCCGAAGCCGAGGAAGCCCTTGGTTTTGATGGCGTCCCAACCCAGGCCCATGGTGACCTTGCCGAGGGCGCCGCCGGCTTCCTTCTCCAGCGAGATTTTCTGACCTTTTTGCAGATTGACTGACATGTGAAACTCCTTGTGTATTCGGTGGGCGCGCCGACGAAGGCCGGCGCGCTTGCTGCGTATTGATTGCGCTGTTGGTTGCCACGGCGTTCGCGCCGCGCTTGTGCCGCGCTTGTGTTGGCGCCTTACGAAGCGCGGCGCTGGGTCCAGCTCAAAAAGGCGTCGCGGTTGCGCGAGCAGACCAGGATCTTGCCGCTGCCCGAGAAGCGCAACACCATGCCCTCGCCGCTGGTCTGGCTGTTGACCAGATTGCTCAGGAAGCCGCCGCCCGAGCCGCCGGTGGTGACCGAGATCTCGTAGTGCAGCGAACTGTCCCAACACACCACGTGCGAGTTGTCGATCACCACGTCCTTGCCCGGCGTGACCTCCAGCTGCGACATCGAACCGAAGCCCGACACCGCCACCTGGCCGCTGCCGGCCGTCTCGGTGATGAAGAAGCCGCCGCTCTGCGCGAACAGGGCGTTGCCCAGGCTCTGGGTGCGCACCTTCAGCTCGACGCCGGAGGTGGCGGCGACGAAGGCGCCGTCGCTCAGCATGTACTGCCGCGCGCCGACCTCGATCACCTGCACCGCGCCGGGCAGCGTGGGCGACAGCAGGCAATCGCCCTCGCCGCGCACCGCCTCGATATGCTGCTGGAAGAACGACTCGCCGTTGGCGAAGCGCCGCATCAACGCGCTGCCGATGCCGCCGGTGATCTTGCCCTTCAAGTCGAGGGTCGCCTCCATCATGACCATCGCGTCCGACTCGCAGTAGATCTTTTCACCTTGTTTCAGCGATACGTGCAGGAAGGGATCGACGTCCCCGGTGACGGAAAATGTAGGCATATGCTCTCCTTGCTGGTACCCGCCAACGGGCGGTGTGACTGTGGCGCCGGGGCAGGACCCGCCCTCCCCGGCCTATCCTGAAAAACCAAACTTACATGTTGACGCCGAACGAGCTGGCCAGCGGGCCGAGACCGCCCTTGAAGCCCTGGCCGACAGCCTTGAACTTCCAATCGCCGCCGTTGCGGTAGACTTCGCCGAACACCAGCGCCGATTCCACCGAGCCGTCTTCCGACAAATCGTAGCGGGCCAGTTCGACGTTGCCGTTGCTGTTCACGCAGCGTACGGAAGCCTTCTGCACCATGCCGAAGTTCTGTCGACGCGCTTCGCCGTCGTGGATGGTGACGCAGATGGCGATGCGATCGACGTCGGCCGGCACCGTGCTCAGGTCGATGGTGATGGTTTCATCGTCGCCGTCGCCGTCGCCGGTGCGGTTGTCGCCGGAGTGGCCGACCGCGCCCTCGACCGACTTCAGGTTGTTGTAGAAGATGAAGTCGGCGTCGCCGCGCACCTTGCCGTCGGCCTTCAGCAGGAATGCCGAACCGTCGATGTCGAAGGCGGCGCCGTCGGTGGCGCGCGCGTCCCAGCCCAGACCAACCGTCAGTTTCGACAGGCCGGGAGCTTCTTTGCTCAGATTGACGTTGCCGCCTTTTTGCAGACTGATTGCCATGATGTGTTACTCCTATGTGATTGAGATGAACACCAGGCGCGGCTTGTGGCCATTGCGCCTTGCTACCACCGCGACGGGCCGGTGTCCTTAGCCCGCCGCGTACTTCAATTCCTTGCTATTGCTATTGCTATTGCTTGCCGCTTGCCGCTTGCCGCTTGCCGCTCAAGCCGCCGCCGGTGCCAGCGCTTCCTGCTTGCGGCGGTGGCGCACCGACGACCACAGCGACGCTACGATGAAGGCCACACCGATCAGGCCGGTGAACAGTTCCGGCACGTGGAACTTCATACTGGCCAACATGATCAGCGCCAGAATACCGATGGCGTAGTGCGCGCCGTGCTCCAGGAAGACGAACTCGTCGAGCGTGCCCTTCTTCACCAGGAACACCGTCAGCGAACGCACGAACATCGCGCCGATGGCCAGGCCCAGCATGATGATGACGACATCCTTGGTGATCGCAAAGGCGCCGATCACACCGTCGAAGCTGAACGAAGCGTCCAACACTTCCAGGTAGAGGAAGCCGCCGACACCACCGCGCTTGACCAGATCGCCAACGTTGCCGCCGCTTTCTTCCTTCTCCAGCAGGCTGCTCACCACGTCGACGCCGACGTAGGTCAACACACCCCACAGGCCGGAGGTCAGCACCACCAGTTTTTGCGCATCTTCGATCATGGTCAGGGTCGCCAACAGCGTACCGATCGCCACCATCACCGAGATCGACGAAACCTTGCCCAGCGCGCCCAGCTTCTGTTCCAGATGGCCCAGCCAATGCAGTTCCTTCTCGTCGTCCAGCAGGAAGTTCAAGAACACCAGCAGCAGGAAGATGCCGCCGAATGCCGCCACTTCGGCGTGGTGGTTGGTCAAGTGCATGGAGTAGGCGTTGGGATCGTTCAGCGCCAAGTTCCACACCTCCACCAGTCCCAGGTCGGCGGCCTGCGCCACGATCACCAGCGGGAACAGCAGACGCATGCCGAACACCGCGACGATGATGCCGACGCCGAGGAACAGCCCCTGCCAGAACTTGTCCCAGTTCTTCAGCACGGAGGCGTTGACCACCGCGTTGTCGAACGACAGCGAGACTTCCATCACGCCCAGAATCGCCGCGATACCGACCGCCGACAAGGCGCCCGGCCAGCCGGTATGTTCGTAGCCCCACCAACCGGCACCTGCAAGACAGATGAAGGTGACGAGGAATGACACCCTGAAGTGTTTCATTGGTCTTTCCTTTTATGTTTGAAATCAATGTCAAGCAGTGTAGACAACAACCGGCTTTTAAAAAATAGAAGATAATTGAAGTATTACTTCGGAAAAGCAGAAGATGAAAACGACCGGATTGAACTATCGCCACCTGTATTTTTTCTGGATGGTGGCCAAGGAGGGCAGCGTCACGCGCGCCGCCGAGCGGCTCGGACTGGCGGTGCAGACGGTCAGCATGCAGCTCGCCCAGCTCGACCAGGACGTCGGCAAATCGCTGCTCGAACCGCAGGGCCGGCGCCTGGTGCCGACCGAAGCGGGCCGCGTCGCGCTCGGCTATTGCGACCAGATCTTCCTGCTCGGCGACCAGATGCAGGACGCCCTCGACGACACCGACAGCGGCAAGATGCGGCTCACCGTCGGCATCTCCGACTCGCTGCCCAAGCTGATCGCCTTCCGCCTGCTAGAGGCGACCCAGCGGCTGGGCCAGCGGGTCAAGCTGGTCTGCCTGGAGGACGAGTTCGAGTCGCTGCTGGCCGACCTGGCATTGAACAAGCTCGACGTGGTGCTGACCGACCGCGCCGTGCGCGGCGGCGGCGGCCTGCGCGTGTTCAGCCACTTGCTGGGCGAAAGCGACATGAAGCTGTTCGGCGTGCAAAAGCTGGCGCGCAAGTACCGGCGCGACTTCCCGGCCGGCCTGGACGGCGCGCCGCTGCTGCTACCGACCCGCAACAACGCGCTGCGCGGCCGCATCGACGCCTGGTTCATCCAGCACGGCGTGCGGCCCGACGTGGTCGGCGAGTTCGAGGACAACGCCATGCTCAACACCTTCGGCCGCAACGGCATGGGCCTGTTCTTCGCGCCGTCGGCGCTGCGCCGAGACATCGAGGAGCAGTTCGACGTCCAGCTGGTGGGCGACGCGCCCGAGCTGCGCGAGCACTTCTACGCCATCTCCAACGAGCGCAAGATCCGCCACCCGGCGGTCGAGGCGATCCTGTCGGCGGTCCACGGCGGCCCGTTCGCCATCGGCGACTAGGCGCGCAGGCGGCGTGGACTATTCATTGCGCATGGGTTGACGTGCCCCAAGTCCGCTTAGCGCGGTCAACAGACAATACCTCTGGAACTCCCACAACCAGTTTTGGAGGCATTATGGCAATCGACGTATATCTGCAAATCGATGGAATAAAGGGCGAATCGGCCGACTCCGATCACCTCGGCTGGATCGAAATCACCACTGCCCATTGGGGCGTCAGCCAGCCGAAAAGCGCAACCGCGACGACGGCCGGCGGCCACACCGCCGAGCGTTGCGAACACAGGAGTATTTCGATCACCAAGCTCGCCGATCTGTCCTCGCCGTTGTTGATGATGACCTGCTCCACCGGCCGGACAATTCCCAAAGCCAAGCTTGAATTCATGCGTGCCGATGGCCAAGGGCAACGGGTGAAGTATTACGAGCTTGAGTTGGAAAATGTCTTGATCGGAAATTGCGACCAGATTGTCCACGAGGGTAGCCTGCTTCATGACCAAATCGGACTGAAATTTTCTAAGGTCCAATGGAAATATACCCAGCAGAAAATCAGCGGCGGAGCCGGCGGCAACACGGCGGGCAGCTGGAACCTCTCGACCAATCGGGTGGCATGATGGAAACCCGCACGCTCCAGCTGCAGCCCAAGGACTCGCGCCGCTACTTTATGCTGCCGCAAGCCCCAGAGGACGCAGGCTACTACGTGTATGGCACGCCCGGCAACGGTGCCTTCCAGTACGCGCACCCGTTGATGATGACCGCGATCTTGCGCGTCGAGCGAGAATGGCAGGCCGTAGACAACCGGAAATTTGGCGTTGGGAACATCAGCCTGGCCGGAGGTATAGCAAACAAAGATCACGCAACGCACAGGAGTGGGCTCGAGGTCGACGTGCGCCCGTTACGCAAGGACGGCCTTGAGATTCCGGTGTATTGGAGCCAGAAGAAGGAGTACGACAAGGACGCGACAGCGAGGTTGATTGACATGTTTCGCACCTTCGCATCGGTCGAGCTAATCTATTTCAATGGGCCAGATATCCCTTTCGTCACGCCGTTGGCCGATCACGACAACCATTTTCATGTACTGCTGCGGAGTTGACATGAAATGGACCATGGGACTGCTTCTTGGTGCGAGTTTGCTGCTCTCCTTGGCACACGCGAAAGAATGGACGTGGGAGTACAAGCCACTCAAGGCCTCGTACTCAATTTATTCTGGCGAACTGGGGGAGCGGGAAGCACCTTCGGCTACCGACAGAAAGCTTGCTGTCGAAATCACCGGCACTGCCGCGAAGGAGATGTTCGACTCGATGGCCCCCGACTTTCATCCGAGTTGCAGCCAAGCCAAAGGCGACCGAGATCGGCGCAAGGGAAAAGTCTACTGCACGCTCCATTCAGGGGAGGGATACCGATGCTTCATCGGGATCAATCTTCGGACCGGAGAAAGCATCTCGGGAGCGACCTGTTGATGGACTAACGGACCAGAATGTGAAGGAGCTGAAAGAATTTTTATTGGTGGGCATCTCGTGAGTCGAACACGGCACCAACGGAGTATGAGACACATGCCCTACCTGTGGCGAGCTCACAGCCCACAACACCAAAAAACCATTCGCTCCTACCACTAAGAATAAGCCAAGCGCGCCGTCCGACATACTATTTTCAAAACACACAAAAAACAAATTCCCAGAAAATGTTTTTCACTAAACCTATATATTACCTGCCGAAGGAATAAAGACTTCAACGCGCCCCATATATGGTTCAAAGTCCCCCTCACCCATAGTGAGTATGAAATTTTGCAGCCACCTGTGCTTTGCTAGTTCATGTTCATTTCCCTCAAGCGAGGCCGCTTCACTTTCATAAATACCCTTTGCTAAATCATAACAGGCACTTGCACCCTCTCTAACTATATTAAGAAAGTATATTCCATTCTCTCTACATATCAATTTTTCATCACCTATCAGAACAATTTCAGATTCCAACTTCCCACCGGAACTCATCATTTCTATAATATTTTTATCAATAACTATTCGCGGATATACCGCCTGCTTTTGCTCAATTTCATAAGCAACTGGCAGGGCATGACTATACGTAAGCAGACCCGATTTAAAATGGGGCGCAAAAGCAATACCTCCACGAATGAACAAGCCGTTAGTCAAAAATGAACGATGAACCTGTGAAATAACTTTAAGAAATTCCGAGAATGGTGTAGATGGATGAGCACTTATGATAATTGTGTCACTGATAGCCTGATAACTAATCTCGGTCTCATTTACACCTGCCATAATAGCAAGCGATGCCTCCAACTTAACCTTAAAATCTTCCTTTCCGTTTTCCCGATCCTCTTTGATTTTATTTTTGTAACCAAGTACATCCAGCAGCGAAACAAAGGTATATGGTATCGCCATTTCCGTTATCCCATAGCAAAGATAATTTTACCAATTTCAACTTTATACTCTTCCATTCGCCTCTGCCAATCCCCCCACACCACCCCTCGATAATGATCACCATCTGATGACGCATGCACGGTATCGGCCTGGGAAATATCAAATATAGCTCTTCCCACAATCTGGGCAACCGGAGCCATAGGGCCAACGTCACGTATAGATGCTACAAATGGTTCCTCCTCCAACGCAGGCGTTAATGGGATTAAGCGATTCCCCGGACCTGCGAGCAAAAACTTCTTAATGCCATCTTTAATCAATTGCTCCCATCTCATATAGGAACTCTTCTTCTTTCCGGCCCTATGTATCTTATAGTTATTAAGAATTGCACCAAAGAAATACGTCTGTTTAAAAGGATTCTTAATACCATAGGGTTCAAAAGTTGATACTATGACATCATGGCGTGTAAGCCAATCATTCATAATTGCCCCCATACCTTGCACCGCCTGATACGAGAAACGATCTGGGGCAGTTGGAATAAAAACACCGTCACAAGACAAGATGGTCATCCGAGTAATAGAACCAGCACTTGGCCCGACGTCGCATAAAATATAATCAAATTTATGCAATTCGCCCAAATCCCTCAACATTCGGCTCATCACAGCATAGGTGTTTTTATCGTGCACAGACTCAGTTACTGCTTGTGCAATTGCAGAAGAGAAATATTGCTCTGCTCGAGAGAAATTAATATCTCCTCGCAATATATTGAGATTTTCATAAATTGGTGACACACCAAGGTCAATAGTTTTGACATCTATTCTTGCAGCATCCCCTTCAAACCTTGGTTTTAATGCTTCATAAATTGTTGTTCCTGGAAGAATCTCATCCGGATTATCAAAATTTTCCGAAGAACAATAAAATAACTCGGTGCAGTTGCACTGTGGATCGCAATCTACGAGCAAGACTTTCTTACCCATCTCTTTGGCGAGATAAATCGCCATATTAAAAAGTGTAGTAGTTTTCGCCACACCACCTTTATTATTATAGAGCGATATTATTTTCGTAATCATAAAATGCCATCAATTAGAAAAATTTATAAAACGATAGAATCGTGCGAGCATAAAAAGACCTATGGCCATGAACAACCCCCACTCTATCCAAGTAAATCTAACGTTAGAGTATAGCATCCCCCAAATAGATCCGACCAAAATTGAAATAGCCCCCATAAAAAGTATTCCCTTTGGCAGAGAAACACCACTACGATATAACGCAACCAAACATACAACAGAAACACTTCCTACAAATATAGTTAGACAAAATGTTGAACTAGTTATTACCTGAAAGAATGTTCCCTCAAGACGAGCAGTCTTCAAACTTAAAGTATTTAAGGCGATATTCAGTATTGGGATTACGAGAAACAGCAAATACGAAAACTTCATTCTTATCCTCATTTCACATACCAACCAAACATACATATAATTAAATCGTAACTATTCAGCCGCAGCGAGCGCATCAATAAAGGGTTGTAAACCAAGCGGCTTTCCAGCATCATTCCGCTATGCCACCGAAACCACCGCGC
>NZ_JAEMNU010000095.1:0-240 GCF_016461825.1 Rugamonas violacea
TGGGCCTTTACCCCACCAACTAGCTAATCAGATATCGGCCGCTCCAGGAGCATGAGGTCTTGCGATCCCCCACTTTCATCCTTAGATCGTATGCGGTATTAGCGTAACTTTCGCTACGTTATCCCCCACTCCAGGGCACGTTCCGATATATTACTCACCCGTTCGCCACTCGCCGCCAGGTTGCCCCGCGCTGCCGTTCGACTTGCATGTGTAAGGCATGCCGCCAGCGTTCAATCTGAG
>NZ_JAEMNU010000095.1:404-32741 GCF_016461825.1 Rugamonas violacea
TGCCTGCAACCGGGCTTTGAACCCTTGACAAAGCGTTTTGTTTGTCAGTTGCGAAGAAGGAAGAGTATGCAGCGTTTCGGCCATTTCGTCAACCCCCTCTTTTTCCCCGTTTCACTCTGCGCCGCGATCATTTGCGTGCTCCGTTTTGCGGGGAGGCGAACTATAACAAAGCCCTCCCGGGCTGGCAAGGGCAATCCGGGAGAAAGCCGCGCGGCAGCGTAAAATAGCTGTTTCCCCGATCTAAAAGCTTGTCATGACCATCCTGCTCTCCACCCTCAACGCCCGTTACACCCATGCTTCGCTGGGCTTGCGCTATCTGTTAGCCAATATGGGGGCGCTGCAAGAACAGACCAAGCTGCAAGAGTTCGTCATCGGCGCGAAGACCACCGAGATCGTCGAACGCATCCTGGCGCACCAGCCCCGCATCGTCGGTTTCGGCGTGTATATATGGAACGTGGAGGAGACCACCAAGGTCGTCGCCATGCTCAAGCGCGTCGCGCCGCAGGTGGTGGTGGTGCTGGGCGGACCGGAGGTGTCGCACGAACCGGGCGAGCAGCAGATCGTCCAGCTGGCCGACTATCTGATCACCGGCTGGGGCGACGTCAGCTTCCCCAAGCTGTGCGGCGAGATCCTCAACGGCCCCAAGCCGCTGATGAAGATCCACGCCGGCGTGCAGCCGCCGATGGCCGAGATCAAACTGCCCTACTCTCTATATAGCGACGACGACATCAAGAATCGCACGCTCTACGTCGAGGCCTCGCGCGGCTGTCCGTTCAAATGCGAGTTCTGCCTGTCGGCGCTGGACAAGACTGCCTGGCCGTTCGCGCTGGAGAGCTTCCTGGCGGAGATGGAGTCGCTGCACGCGCGCGGCGCGCGACTGTTCAAGTTCGTCGACCGCACCTTCAACCTGAACATCAAGACCAGCCTAAAGATCATGCAGTTCTTCCTCGACAAACTGGAGGCCAACCCGGACGATCCGGTCTACGCCCACTTCGAGCTGGTGCCCGACCACCTGCCGGATGCGCTGAAAGAGGGCATCGGCAAATTCCCGCCCGGCGCACTGCAGTTCGAGATCGGCATCCAAAGCTTCAATCCCGAAGTGCAGACCCTGGTCAGCCGGCGCCAGGACAACCAGAAGGCGGCCGACAACATCCGTTGGCTCACCGAGCACTCGCACGCCCACATGCACGTCGACCTGATCGCCGGCCTACCCGGCGAGACGGTGGAGAGCTTCGCCCGAGGCTTCAACCAGTTGGTGGCGCTGAAGCCGCACGAGATCCAGTTCGGCATCCTCAAACGCCTGCGCGGCACCCCGATCATCCGCCACACCGAGGCCTTCGGCCTGGTATTCGAATCGTACGCGCCCTACACCATCCTGGCCAACAAGGACGTCGACTTCCCCACCATGCAGCGGCTGGTGCGCTTTGCCCGCTATTGGGACCTGGTGGCCAACTCCGGCCGCTTCGCCCACACCGTGCCGGTACTGCTGGGCGAAATGCCGTTCGAGAACTTCATGGCCTTCTCCGACTGGCTGTACGCGAACACCGACGCCACCCATCGCATCGCGCTCGACCGCCTGGCGGTGCTGGTGTC
This sequence comes from Rugamonas violacea, assembly GCF_016461825.1. Lineage (GTDB taxonomy): Bacteria > Pseudomonadota > Gammaproteobacteria > Burkholderiales > Burkholderiaceae_D > Rugamonas. Next base: position 1,998 of record NZ_JAEMNU010000095.1, read on the forward strand.
GCGCTGGCTGCAAGTGGCCGGCATGGACAAGCAGGCCGCCGAGCGCTTGCTGGCCAGCGACTACGCCGGCCGCAACGAGTCCGGTTCGAAGGTCAAGAGCGCCCACATTCCCCCGCCCGCCGCGCGCGGCGAGACGGCCGCGCCGCAGCGCCAGGCCCGCCATCTGGCGGCCTGAAGACCGTCCCGGGCGCGCTCCAGTGGTGGCCATGCAGAACCATGCCCGGCGGCGGCGCGGTATAGCGGTAGCCGTGGCGGCGAAACTCCCTTAAACTGGCGGCATGCCACTAGTCCAAGAGCCTACCCTCACTGTCAGCCCAGGCGCCGCCGGGGAACCATCCGTCGCCGCCGCCGGCACCTGGCAGGTGCACGCGCTGGCGCAGGGTGGCGCCATGCGCGGCATCGCCAAGCTGCTGGCTCCCTTCAAGAGCAACGGCAAGGTGCAGTGGGATCTGACGGCGATCGACAGCATGGACCACATCGGCGCCCAGGTCTTCTGGAACGCCTGGGGCAAGGCCCGCCCCGCCGCGCTACGCCTGGCGCCGGCGCAGGAAGAATTCTTCAACCGCCTGGAGAGCACCGGCAAGCTGGAACTGGCGCAGCCGCGCCGGCAGCGTCTGACCTCGGTGATGGTGCTGGGCTTCGCCATGCTGGCCTTCTTCCAGCACCTGCGCGACGTGCTCACCCTGATCGGCCAGGTGGTGCAGGACCTGTGGCGCTTCGCCCGACGGCCACTGCGCGGTCCTTGGCGCGAGATCTCCGCCAACATCTACCACGCCGGCTTCCAGGCGCTGGGCATCACCGCGCTGGTCGGCTTTTTGATCGGCGTGGTGCTGTCCTACCTGTCGGCCCAGCAGCTGCGCAACTTCGGCGGCGATATGTACCTGGTCAATCTGCTCGGCATGAGCATCATCCGCGAACTGGGGCCGCTGCTGGCGGCGATCCTGGTGGCCGGCCGCTCCGGCTCCTCGATCACCGCGCAACTGGGCGTGATGCGGGTCACCGAGGAACTCGACGCCATGCTGGTGATGGGCATCTCGCACGGCTTCCGCCTGATCATGCCGAAGGTGCTCGCGCTGGCCGTCTCCATGCCGCTGCTGGTGATCTGGACCGACGCCATGGCGCTGATCGGCGGCATGGTCTCGGCCAAGATCGAACTCAACCTGTCGACCCGCTACTTCATCCAGAAGCTGCCGGACGCCGTGCCGCTGGCGAACTACATGATCGGCCTGGGCAAGGGCGCCGTGTTCGGCATGCTGATCGCGCTGGTGTCCTGCCACTTCGGCCTGCGCATCAAGCCCAACACCGAAAGCCTGGGACGCGGCACCACCACCTCGGTGGTCACCGCGATCACCGTGGTGATTTTGGCCGACGCCGTGTTCGCGATCGTCTTCAACGGCGTGGGGTTCCGATGAGCGAAGCGGCGGTCGCCTCCTGCGGCGCGGAGAACAGCGGCAAGCTGACCCTGGACGGCAGCGTACCGGTGGTCGAGATCACCGGCCTGTGGACCAAGTTCGGCCGCACCGTGGTGCACCAGGACCTGAACCTGGCGATCCAGCGCGGCGAGATCCTCTCCATCGTCGGCGGCTCGGGCACCGGCAAGACCGTGCTGCTGCGCCAGATGCTGGGCCTGGAGCATCCGGCGCGCGGCTGCGTGCGGGTGTTCGGCGAGGACATCAGCGAAGCCAGCGGCGAGCACCTGCAGCAGCTGCGCAACCACTGGGGCATGTTGTTCCAGCAGGGCGCGCTGTATTCGGCGCTGACCGTGTTCGACAACATCGCCCAGCCGATGCGCGAGCTGCACGCGCTGCCCGAGGACTTGATCCGCGACGCCGTGCTGCTGAAAATGAACATGGTCGGCCTCGGCCCCGAGCATGCCGGCAAGATGCCGTCCGACCTGTCCGGCGGCATGATCAAGCGGGTCGCCCTGGCGCGCGCCCTGGCGCTGGAACCCAAGCTGCTGTTCCTCGACGAGCCCACCGCCGGCCTCGACCCCGACCTGTCGGAGAGCTTCGTCGCGCTGATCCGCTCGCTGCACCGCGAGCTGGGACTGACGGTGGTGATGGTCACCCACGATCTCGACACCCTGTTCGCGCTGTCGACCCGCATCGCCGTGCTGGCCGAGAAACACGTCATCGCGATCGGTCCGACGCAGGAGCTGCTGCAGATCGACCATCCGTTTATCAAAGAATTCTTCCTCGGCGACCGCGGCAAGCGGGCGCTGGAAGCGCTGGAGGCGCCCGCAACGGCGGCGCCGCCGGCCAGCCAACCGGAGCACTGATGGAAAACCGATCCCACGCCCTGATGACGGGCTTCTTCACGATCACCCTGCTGATCGCCGCCGTGCTGTTCGGCCTGTGGTTCAACCGCGACCGCGTCGAACGCGTGCCCTATATGCTGGCCACCACCCAGCCGGTGCCCGGCCTGAACCCGCAGGCGGCGGTGCGCTACCGCGGCCTCGACGTCGGCAAGGTGTCCGACATCGACTTCGATCCCAAGGTCACCGGCCAGATCCTGGTCAGCCTGAGCATCGACCCAGACACGCCGATCACCCACACCACCTTCGCCACGCTGGGCTACCAGGGCGTCACCGGCATCGCCTTCATCCAGCTCGACGACGAGGCCACCGGCTCGCCGCGACTGGCCACCAACAGCACCAACCCGAGCCGCATCCCGCTGCGCCCCGGCCTGTTCGACCAACTGGAGAAGCGCGGCAAACGCATCCTGGCGCAGACCGAGGAGGCCACCGCGCGCCTGAACGAGCTGCTCAGCCCGGCCAACCAACAAGTCATCCTGGGCGCCTTCGCCGACGTCAGCGCCACCGCCAACGCCTACCGCGCCCTGCCGCAGCAACTGGCGCCGGTGATCGCCCGCCTGCCGGCGCTGGCCGACCAGGCGCAGGGCACGCTGCAGTCGGTGTCGGCGCTGGCCGCCGACGCCAACCGCCTGACGCGCAGCCTGCAGGCGCCGAACGGCCCGCTCGAACGCATCAGCGGCAGCGTCGAACGCGTCGGCCTGACGCTCGAAGCGGTCGGCAACGGCGTCGAACTGGACGCGCTGCCGCACGTGATCTCGCTGACCGAGGACACGCGCGCCTCGATGCGGGCGCTGAAGAACACCATGAACAACCTGAACGAACGGCCGCAAAGCATCCTGTTCGGCGCGCCGGGCACGCCGCCCGGCCCGGGCGAAGCCGGCTTCTCGGCACCGACCAAATGAGGACTATCGTGACCCCATCCCCGCTCCCGCGCCGCAGCCCGGCGCTCATCCTGGCGCTGGCCGCCCTCGCGCTGGCCGGTTGCGCCAGCAAGAGCCCGACGCCGGCGCGCTACGACTTCGGCCCCCTCCCCGAAGTCGCCGCCACGCCGGGCACGGCCGCCGGCGCGCCGCCCTTGGCCGCGCTGGTGCTGGCCGACGTCAGCGGTCCGGCCGCGCTCGACAGCGAGCGCATGCAATACCGTCTGCTTTACGCCGACGCCCAGCAAACCCGGCCCTACGCCTACAACCACTGGAGCGGCACGCCGCTCCAGCTGCTGACCCAGCGCCTGCGGGCGCGCGTCGCCCAGGCCGGCGTCAAGGTGCTGGCGCCGAGCGACGCCGGCGCCGCCGCCGGCACCACCTTGCTGCGCATCGAGGTCGAGGAGTTCACCCAAACCTTCAGCAGCGCCAGCCAAAGCCAGGGCAGCATCCGCCTGCGCGCCTCGGCCTTCCGCAACCACCAGTTGCTCGACCAGCGCACCTTCGCCCGCAGCAGCGCGGCCGCCAGCGCCGACGCCGGCGGCGGCGCGCGCGCCCTGGCCGAGGCCAGCGACGCCCTCAGCGCCGACCTGCTGGCCTGGCTGGCGACGCTGCCGGCCGCCGCCAAACGCTGAGCCACCGCGCATGACCGACACGCCCGCTCCCGACACGCCCGCGCCGATCGGCCGCGCGTCGCCGGTGGTGCGCGCCACGCTGCTGGCATATGTGCTGCTGATCGTCTACGCCAGCTGGTTCCCGTTCTCGGGCTGGCACAACCAGGGCCTGTCGCCGCTGATCTTCCTCGAACACATCAGCATGCCGCGCTACTGGACCAAGTTCGACGCCATCACCAACGTGATCGGCTACATCCCGCTGGGCAGCCTGTTGGTCTACGCGCTGTACCCGCGCGTCAAGGGCTGGGCCGCGTTCGCCCTGGCCAGCGCCGGCGGCCTGCTGCTGTCCGGCCTGATGGAGGGCGTGCAAACCTATCTGCCCAGCCGGGTCTCGTCCAACCTGGACTTCTACACCAACGCCGCCGGCTGCTGCATCGGCGCCGCCGTCGGCGCGCTGAGCGTGCACAAGCTGCTCGACCACAGCAGCCTGTACCACCTGCGCCAGCGCTGGTTCGTCCAGCACGCCAGCCAGGGCCTGGTTCTGCTGGCGCTGTGGCCGTTGGCGCAGATCTATCCGCAAAACTTCCTGTTCGGCCTGGGCCAGCTGCTGCCCATCCTGTCGGACTGGCTGTCGCTGCTGCTCGACACCGAGATCGACCTGACCAGCTACCTGCGGCCGGACGCCGTGCTGAGCGTCGAGCAGTACTGGCTGTCGGAGATCATCATCACCGCCTGCGGCATGGTCGGCGCCGGCCTCACCCTGCTGTGCCTGCTGCGCCGGCCGGCGCCGCGCGCCACCCTGGTGATGGCGCTGATCGCCTCGGCCATCGTGGTCAAGGCGCTGGCCACGGCGCTGCTGTTCTCGCCGGAGAACGCCTTTGCCTGGGTCACCCCGGGCGCCCAGGGCGGCCTGCTGATCGGCGCCATCATGCTGGCCGGCCTGGCCTTCGCGCCGCACGTCGCGCAGCGCCGCCTGGCCGTGTTGACCCTGCTGCTCGGCCTGCTGGTCATCAACACCACGCCGGCCAACCCCTACTTCGTCGCCACCCTGCAAACCTGGGTGCAGGGCAAGTTCCTCAACTTCAACGGCGCCGCCCAGTTCCTCTCGCTGCTCTGGCCCTTCTGCGCCGTCTGGTTCCTGTGGCTGCCCTCGCACAAGCTGAACCGGCCGTAGACGGGTATCATTACGCCTGACACCATTTTCGAGACTGCCATGAGCGACACTCCCAAAACCCCGGCGGACACGCCCTACTTCCAGCGCCACGTGTTCTTCTGCATGAACAAGCGCGACGACGGCCGCAACAGCTGCGGCGACCACGGCGCCGAAGTGGCGCAGAAGCACGCCAAGAAGCGCTGCAAGGAACTCGACATCAACGGCCCCGGCAAGGTGCGCATCAACCAGGCCGGCTGCCTCGACCGCTGCGAGGAAGGCCCGGTGCTGGTGGTCTACCCCGAAGGCACCTGGTACACCTACGTCGACACCAGCGACATCGACGAGATCGTCGACAGCCACCTGGTCAACGGCGTCGTGGTCGACCGCCTGAAAATTTAACCGCCTCGACCACATGAACAAGAACTCCGAAAAATTCACCCTGGCCGGCGGCGCCGGCCCGATGGAAGGCCTGCTCGACCATCCCCAGGAGGCGCCGCGCGGCATCGCGCTGGTGGCCCACCCGCACCCGCTGTACGGCGGCACGATGGACAACAAGGTGGCGCAGACGCTGGCGCGCACCTTCGTCGGCCTCGGCTACGTCGCGGCGCGCATCAACTTCCGCGGCGTCGGCGCCTCGGCCGGCGTGCACGACCACGGCCTCGGCGAGACCGACGACATGGCGCTACTGCTCGCGCACATGCGGGCGCAGTACCCCGGCCTGCCGGTGGCGCTGTCGGGCTTCTCCTTCGGCACCTTCGTGCAGTCGCAGCTGGCGCAGCGCATGGCCGCCGCCGGCGCGCCGGCCGAGCGCCTGGTGCTGGTCGGCAGCGCGGCGGGCAAATGGGCGATGGCCGACATCCCGGCCGACAGCATCCTGATCCACGGCGAACTCGACGAGACCATCCCCCTGAAGGACGTGTTCGACTGGGCGCGGCCGCAGGACATTCCGGTGATCGTCATCCCCGGCGCCGACCACTTCTTCCACCGCAAGCTGCAGCACATCAAGAGCTGGATCGGCCAGCTGTGGCAAGGGGACGCCGCACAGGCCGACTAAGGCCCTATAATGTGGCCTGATTTTTCCGGCCGGCCACAGCGGCCGGCCGCACGTCTTTTTTACCACTACGCAGACTAGTTCCCATGAAAAAATTTATCGCGGCACTGGCCACCAGTGTGTTGATGCTCTCCGCCGCCGTGGCGCAGACCCTGCCCGCCCCGACCATCGCGGCCAAGTCCTGGCTGCTGCTGGACGCCACCAGCGGCCAGATCATCGCCTCGCAAGACCCCAACGCCCGCATCGAGCCGGCCTCGCTGACCAAGATCATGACGGCCTACGTCACCTTCGCCGCCCTGCGCGACAAGAAGCTCGACATCAACCAGATGGTCAACGTCTCGACCAAGGCCTGGAAGGTCGACGCCAGCAGCTCGAAGATGTTCATCGACCCGGCCACGCCGGTCAAGATCAACGACCTGCTGCACGGCCTGATGGTGCAGTCGGGTAACGACGCCGCCGTCGCCCTGGCCGAGGCCGTCGCCGGCGACGAGGCCGCCTTCGTCGTCATGATGAACCACGAAGCCCAGCGCATGGGCCTGACCAACACCCGCTTCGCCAACCCGCACGGCCTGCCCAGCCCGGAAAACTATTCGACGGCGCAGGACTTGTCGGTGCTGGCCAAGCGCGTCATCCTCGACTACCCCGAGTTCTACAAGATCGACTCGGTGAAGAGCTTCACCTACAACAAGATCACCCAGCCGAACCGCAACCGCCTGCTGTGGCTGGACCCGACCGTCGACGGCATGAAGACCGGCCACACGGAGGCGGCCGGCTACTGCATGATCGCCTCGGCGCACCGGCCCAACGGCGCCGGCGAACGCCGCCTGATCTCGGTGGTGCTGGGCACCTCTTCGGACCAGGCGCGCACGCAGGAAAGCCAGAAGCTGCTCAACTGGGGCTTCCAGAACTTCGACACGGTCAAGCTGTACTCCAAGGGCCAGGCCATCGCCACGCCGGAAATCTGGAAGGGCTCGAAAGGCACGGTCAAGATCGGCTTCGCCAACGACGTCATGGTGACGGTGCCCAAGGGTGTCGCCGGCAAGATGAAGCCGCTGCTGGAACGCAAGGACCCGCTGGTCGCGCCGCTGGCCGAGAACAGCCGCGTCGGCTCGCTGAAGATGATGGTCGACGGCAAGCCGCTGTTGGAACTGCCGGTGGTCGCGCTGGAGCCGATCACCCAGGCCTCGATCTTCGGCCGCGCCTGGGACTCGATGCGCCTCTGGCTGAAGTAAGCGTCCCCGGCACAACAAAAAACCCGCGAACTTCGCGGGTTTTTTTACGTCGGGGGAAAGCGGCGGGGGCGCGGCGCAGGCGGCCATGTAACAACAACGTTCGCAACCTTCGGGGTCAGAAACTTCGGGGTCAGTGCCGACATTCGGACACGAGTTCAGCAGTATCGCTCGGCAGCCCAGTCGCCATGGTTCAGTTCGTGTCCAAATGTCGGCACTGACCCCGCCGCCCGGTCGCCATGGTTCAGTTCGTGTCCAAATGTCGGCACTGACCCCGCTGTGTGCTGCCCCCGCTGTGCGACCGCGCCGCGCGGGCGGCGATGTAACAATACTACGGACGCGGCGGCGGAATCGTGGCTATAATCGTCGGCACGCTGCGGCGCCATCCGGCGACCGTTCAGCGCCACCACAGCCCCTCCAGAGAAAGCCCGCCATGACCTTGCCCGCCACCGCCGCCGCCTGTCCGGCCCAGACCACCAGCCACGGCGGCCCGACGCTGTCGCGCATCGTCGCCGGCATGTGGCGCATGAACGAATGGGGCATGAGTGCGGCGCAGCGCGTCACCTTCCTCGAACAGTGCTTGGAACTGGGCGTGAGCAGCTTCGACCACGCCGACATTTACGGCGACTACGGCGTCGAATCGCTGTTCGGCGAGGCGCTGGCCTTGCAACCGTCGCTGCGCGGGCGCATGCAACTCATCAGCAAATGCGGCATCAAGCTGCGCTCGCCGCGCCACCCCGAGCACACCATCCAGCACTACGACACCAGCGCCGCCCACATCACCGCCTCGGTCGAACAATCGCTGCGCCGGCTCGGCACCGACCACCTCGACCTGCTGCTGATCCACCGGCCCGACCCGTTGATGGACTTCGAGCAGATCGCCGCCACCTTCGCGCGGCTGCGCCAGGACGGCAAGGTGCGCCACTTCGGCGTGTCCAACTTCAGCCGCCACCAGTTCGACTGCCTGCACCGCCGCATTCCGCTGGCGACCAACCAGGTCGAGTTCTCGCCGCTGCAGGTGGCGCCGCTGTTCGATGAAACCTTCGATGGTTTGCAGGACGCCGGCGTGGCGCCGATGATCTGGTCGCCGCTGGGCGGCGGCCGCCTGTTCGCCGGTGGCGACGCCGCCGGCGCGCGCCTGCGGCCGGTGGTCCAGGCCATCGCCGACGAACTGGGGCTGCCGTTCGCCAGCGTGGTCTTCGCCTGGATCATGCAACTGCCCTGCCGGCCGCTGCCGCTGACCGGCAGCGGCCGCATCGAGGCGATCGCCGACGCCGTGCGGGCGACCGCCTTCACGCTCAGCCGCAGCCAGTGGTTCGACATCCTGCGCGCGGCGCGCGGCCACGAGGTGGCCTGAGCCGGCGCCGGCCTGGACGAGGCCATGCCGGCCGCGAGCGGCCGGCCCCACTCTCACAGCTCGTCGTAGACCTCGGGCGGCGCAATGCCGCTCCAGCCCAGATGCCAGGCCAGGTTGAGCGCCGCCGTGGCGGCGATGTAGAGGGCGAAGAACAGCACGAAGAAGTAGCTTTGCAACCAAACCAGCAGACCGACCGCCAGCACTAGCACCAGCAAGGCCGCCACGCTCTTCTTCTGCTTCGAGCTGGGGAAGCGCAGCGTCGACACCATCAGGCTGCCGACGCCGAACAACAACAGCACCAGCAAGCCGCCGTGCAGCACGCTGGCGGCCGGATCGGGCCAGGCCACCACCACCGAGGCGACGCAGGCGGCGCCGGCGGTGATCGGAATGCCGACGAAGTAGCGCGGGTCGGTGCGCCCCACATTCACATTGAAGCGCGCCAGGCGCATGGCGCCGCAGGCGACAAAGAAGAAGCTGGCCATGCCGCCCAGGCGCAGCAAGGTCGGCTCGTGCGCGCCCAACTGGACGAAGCCGTAGCAGTACAACAGCAAGGCCGGCGCGCAGCCGAAGTTCATCACGTCGGCGATCGAATCGAGCTGCAGGCCGAAGTGCGAGCTGGTGCCGGTGGCGCGGGCGACAAAGCCGTCGAGCGCGTCGAACACGCCGGCCAGCACCAGCAGCAAGGCGGCCAGGCGGTAATCGGCGGCGTTGCCGACGACGGCATTGTCGACCGAGACGACCATGCTGCCGAAGCCGCAGGCGATCGACAGCAGGGTGACGATACTGGGCAGGGCGAACTTGGCGCGCTGCAGGCGCGGGTGGTGGATAAGCTTCAAATTGGAAAGCAATCAAAAAACGGCAAACGACGTTGCCAAGGCGGCTATTTTACCCTGCGCGCCCGCAGCGGCGGCGCGCGGCGGCAGTTCATTTGACCTCAGCAGAACGCGACGCTTGCGCAAATTGACATAGAATCGGCGCAAGGCCACACTGTCATCTCGCGGTCCAATCTTGACTCACGGCATACCGCCCGATCCCACAGGAGCTCACTATGATTTTACGGCGGCGTTGGCACATCGCAGTTTCACACGGCACGACCGCGCTCTCGTCCTTGTTGCTGGCCGCGCTATTGGGCGCCTGTGGCGGTGGCGGCGGCAACGTCGCCATCACGCCGGCCACACCCAGCGGCGCCAGCCTGCTGCCGCAGGAGCCGGGCGCCCCCGCCTTCACCGGCAACACCGCGCTCGACGGCATGAACTGGATCAACTACCGGCGCAATCAACTGGGCCTGTCCGTGCTGGTCCGCAACGCCAGGATCGACACCGCCGCCCAAGGCCATTCCGACTACCTGCGCCTGAACAACACGATCAGCCACGACCAGGTCGTCGGCACGCCCGGCTTCACCGGCGCCGCGCCGGAAAACCGCCTGGCCGCCGCCGGCTACGCGCTGGTGCGTCCCTTCGCCTACGGCGAGGTGATCTCCGCCACCACCGAACCCTCCGGCTTCTATCAGGCCGAGGAGCTGATCACGGCGATCTACCACCGCTTCGTCATCTTCGAGCCGCTGTTCCGCGAGATCGGCGCCGGCGCCGCCACCGCCGCCGGCGGCAACGCCTACACCTACTTCACCAGCGACCTGGCGGCCAGCAACGGCTACAGCGTCGGCCTCGGGCGCGGCAACCTGGCGGTGTACCCCTTCGACAGTCAAAGCCGGGTGCCGACGAATTTTTTCAGCGATAACGAGAAGCCCGATCCGGTCGACGGCCGCAACGAGGTCGGCTATCCGATCAGCGTGCACGCCAACGCCAACGTCGTCGTGCTGGTGCAGAACTTCACCGTGCGCCCACGCGGCGGCAACCCGTTGCCCACGCAGCTGCTCAGCCGCACCACCGACAGCAAGGTCGTGCAATCGGTCGCCGCCATCATTCCCTTGGGCGTGCTCAGCGCGGCCACCACCTACGACGTCAGCTTTACCGGCACCGTGGACGGCCTGGCCGTGACGCGCAACTGGTCGTTCAACACCAAGTGAGGCCGGCGCGCCCAACGGCCGCCACAGCCGACGCCGCCACTACCGCCGCCGATACTGTGCTCGACACGGCCGACGGGATGGCGCGGCTAATGGGCGCCGCTGCGCTCTATCTGCAACTACTGCACCGCTTCGCCGACGACTACGCCGACGCGCCGGCACGCCTTCGTCTTGCGCTCGATGCCGGCCAGACGGACGTCGCCGGACGTCTGGCGCACACGCTCAAAGGGGCCGCCGGCTTGATCGGTGCCGGCCAAGTGCATGCCTTGGCGACGGCCCTCGATACGGCCTTGCGCAGCACCTACTGCGGTTCGGACACAAGCCCAAGCGCAGGTTCAGACTCAAGCTCAGGCTGCAACTCCAGCGCTGTCGACAGCGGCGCGCTGGACGCGCCGGCAAGGCCGGCCTTGGAGGCGTTGAAGGCGTTGGAAGCGGCGCTATGCCGGCTGTTCGAACAGATCCGACAGGTCGAGCGGCAGACGCCGCCGCCCGCCGCAACGACCGCCGCGCCGCCGACCAAGGGCGCGGCGGACGCGGCGCCGGCGCTGCCGGCCGGGCAACTCTGCCGGCTACTGGCGCAACTACTGCGCGACGGCAATGGCGCGGCGATCGACTTGCTGGAGAGGACGGCCGCGCAACTGGCGGCCCATCTGGGCGAGGCCGCCTGGCGCCGGCTGGACGCGGCGGCGCAGCGGTTCGATTTCGAGACGGCGCTGGCCGTGCTGGCGGCGGCCGGCGATGGCGACGCGGCGGCGCCGCTCAGCGGGTGAATTCCTTTTCTTCATCGAAGGCATCGGCGCATTCCTTGCCGCAGAAGCGGCGCACGCTATCGAGCGGACGCTCGCAATACCAGCACGACCCCTTGGGCGGCAAGGCTTGGCGCGTGCGCACGGCGGATGAGGCCGGCGGTGTCGTAGCGGCCGCGCCGTCCGGTACGCTCTCTTGTATCGGTTCCAAGATCTCCCCCTCGAATCAGGTAGTACATCAAGTCTCGTAGCAAGGTTACTTCAGTGGAATACGCCAGGCATGAGATTTGTCAACGCCGTGGCGGGTTCACCAGGTGGTGCGGCGGCCTGCGCCACCGCCTCGCCGCGCCTGTTGGCGACGGCCGTGTCGGCTAACCGACTGCACAAATAATAGCAGGTTCGCCGCGCCCCTTTGCGGCCTCCACGACACAAGCATCAGCGCCGCGACACTCAGCAGCATACACGTTCATAGGGCGCGCTCCGCAGTCCGCCGGGTGGATATTTTTTTCAATGAAAAGACTAGCGGCGATAGCGTCGCGGGAGAAAAACCGGCGCGTCGCCAGCGCTCTCGCCGGGCGCTGCAAGCGCGCGCAGCCACCTCGTGCTACGATCATCAGTATTGACTATTTAAAAACATTACTCAAGGGACGCATGGCTAAACTCGCGCTTCGCGCCACACTCGCCATCGGCGCCGTCGCGGCGCTCATGGTGGCCTGGCATGTCGCCAAGCCGGCGCGGCCGGCGGCCGGTCACGAGCAACATGCGCCCGCCAGTGCCGCCAGCCGACCAGCCTGGTTCAGCGCCCTGGGTGGCGCGCGCCGCACCGGGTCCGAACACAAGGCCACGCTGAGCGAACAGATCGATACGCTGATCGCCAGCGGCAAGCCGGATGACGCCTTCCAAGCCGCCTACCTGGTCAACTCCTGCATCTGGTTCAACAAACTCGGCACCCTGCCGTTTTTCAACTTCCCGCAAACGCGCGAAATGACCGCCGAGGAGAAGCGCGACGAGGCCGCACTGTGCAGCGGCATGACGGAGCGCATCAAGTCCTCGCGGCTCGAGCATCTGGCCATCGCCGCGCGCGCCGGCGTCGACGGCGCCGACACGCTGTTCCTCGAAATCGGCCCCTTCGACGATCCCAGCGCGCTGGAGACGCGCCCCAACGATCCGCTGGTGCTGGCGTGGAAACAGCAGGCGCTGGAGCAATTGACGGCGGCGGCCGAGCGAGCCAACCTGGGCAGCCTGCTGATGCTGACCTCGAATTACGTCAACGGCGGCACGCTGGTCGACGCCGACCCGGCCCTGGCGCTGGCCTATGGCAACGCGGTCCACCGCATCTACGAAGAGATCATTCCGGCCGGCGACCCCTTCAGCGTCGACAACCTGAACGCGATGAAGGAAGGCCTGAGCGCCGAGCAGATCGCCGCCGCCAACGCCACCGGGGCCCGTATCTTCGCCCGTTTCCAGGCCAATCGACGGCAGCCGCGCTAGGGCGGGCCGGCGCCCCACGCGACTGGCGCCAGCGCCGCAGCGGCGGCGCCCCTTAGTGAGCGCCTACTTACCGATGCAGAAGCGGCCGAAGATCACACCGAGCAGATCGTCCGACGAGAAGGCGCCGGTGATGCTCGACAACTGCGCCTGGGCCAGCCGCAGCTCCTCGGCGAACAGGTCGAGCGACTGATCGTTTTGCGCGGCGTGCTCGCCGGCCCGGGCCAGGTGGGCGCCGGCGTTCTTCAGCGCGATCAGGTGGCGCTCGCGCGCCAGGTACAGCGACTCGCCGGTCTGCTGCCAGCCGGCGATGCGCAGCAGCTCGGCGCGCAGCAGGTCGATGCCGATGTGCTCGTGCGCCGACAGGTAGATGTGGGTGGCGTCCTCCATCGGGTCGACCGCCGCCTTGTGGCCGGACAGGTCGATCTTGTTCCACACGCGCAGCACCGGCACGCCGGCCGGGAAGGCGGCGACGATGTGGTCGTCGGCGCGCGAGGGGCCGTGGTCGGCGTCGAGCAGGTGCAGGATCACGTCGGCCTTGGCCACCTCGCCCCAGGTGCGCTCGATGCCGATGCGCTCGACCACGTCGACGGCGTCGTCGATGGTGCGGATGCCGGCCGTGTCGATGATGTTGAGCGGAATGCCCTCGATCTGGATGGTCTCGCTGACCTTGTCGCGGGTGGTGCCGGCGATCGGCGTGACGATGGCCACGTCGGCGCCGGCCAGCGCGTTCAACAGCGAGGACTTGCCGACGTTGGGCTGGCCGACCAGCACCACGTTGAGGCCCTCGCGCAGCAGCGCGCCCTGGGCCGCCTGCTTGAACACGTGCTCCAACGAAGCGACGATGCCGGCCAACTGGCCGCGCGCGTCGGATTTTTCCAGGAAGTCGATCTCCTCCTCGGGGAAGTCGAGCGTGGCCTCGACCAGCATGCGCAGATTGGTCACGCCGTCGACCAGGGTGTTGACGGTCTTCGAAAACGCGCCGGACAACGACTGCGAGGCCGACTTGGCGGCCGCCTCGGTGGAAGCGTCGATCAGGTCGGCCACCGCCTCGGCCTGGGCCAGGTCGAGCTTGTCGTTCAGATAGGCGCGGCGGGTGAACTCGCCCGGCTCGGCCAGGCGCAGGCCGCTCTCGGCGCCCGCCTCCAGCACACGCGCCAGCAACAGTTGCAGCACGATGGGGCCGCCGTGGCCCTGCAGCTCCAGCACGTCCTCGCCGGTGTAGGACTGCGGTCCCTTGAAGTGGATGGCGATGCCCTGGTCGATCAAGCTGCCGTCGGCCTGGCGGAACGGAATGTAGGTGGCATGGCGCGGCTGCAGTACGGTGGCGCCGAACAAGGCGCTCATCAGGGCTTGCAAATTCTTGCCGGAGGCGCGCACGACGCCGATGCCGCCGCGCCCCGGTGCGGTGGCGATGGCGGCGATGGGGGAGGAATCTAGGTTCATGGAATGATTGTAAATTATCGAGACGGGGGCGGATACAAAAAAGCCCGTGCGGGGCACGGGCTTTTTCACAACAGGCGGGCTGTGCTGAATTACGCTGCGGCCGGCGCCGCGTATTTCTTCGAGATCACATACTGCTGACCGATCGACAACACGTTGTTCACCACCCAGTACAGCACCAGGCCGGACGGGAAGAAGAAGAACATCACCGAGAAGGCCAGCGGCATGAACAACATCATCTTGGCCTGCATCGGATCGGCCGGGGCCGGGTTCAGCTTGGTGGTGATGTACATCGAAATCGCGTACAGCACCGGCAGGATGAACCAAGGATCCGGCGCGGCCAGGTTGGTGATCCAGCCGATCCACGGCGCGCCGCGAATCTCCACCGACGCTTGCAGCACCCAGTACAGGGCGATGAAGACCGGCATCTGCACCAGGATCGGCAGGCAGCCGCCCAGCGGGTTGATCTTCTCGGTCTTGTACAGCTCCATGGTGGCCTGGTTCATCTTGGCCGGGTCGCCTTTATGCCGCTCGCGGATCGCCTGCATCTTCGGCGTGACCAGTTTGACCTTGGCCATGCTGCGGTAGCCGGCGGCCGACAGCGGGAAGAAGGCCAGCTTGATCAGGATGGTGAAGACGATGATGGTCCAGCCCCAGTTGCCCAACACGGCGTGCAACTGCTCCATGACCCAGAAGATCGGCTTGGCGATGATGGTCAGGAAACCGTAGTCCTTGACCAGGTCCAGGCCCGGCGTGACTTTTTCCAGCAGCTTCGATTCCTGCGGACCCGAATACAGCTTGGCGTGGTTGCTCACGCTGGCGCCGGGCGCCAGGGTGCCCAGCGGCTGCACGGTGCCGATGGCGTACAGGTTGGTGTCGACCTTCTTGGTGAAGATGTCGCGCGCCAGCTTGTCCTGCGGCACCAGGGCCGAGACGAAGAAATGCTGCGAGATGGCGACCCAGCCGTTGTCGGCCTTGGTCGGGTGGTCCATCACCACCGGCTTGCCGGTCTTGACCGACTCCGCCGCTTCTTTTTCGACCGTTTCGAACTTCAGCTTGTGGTACTTGTCGGCCTCGGTGTACAGGGTCGGGCCGGTGTAGCTGCTGTTGAAGTAGGAATCGCCCTCGGGCTTGTTGCCGTCGTGTACCAGCTGCATGTACAGCTCGGGCTTGACCGGCGCCGCGCCGACGTTGCTGACGTCGTGCTGCACGTCGATGACGTAGTCGCCGCGCTTGAAGGTGAAGGTCTTGGTCAGCTTGACGCCGCCCTGCTCGGCCTCCAGCACCAGTTGGATCTGGCTGCCGTCGTTGAGCATGCGCGCGCCGGGCTTGGCGACGAAACCGGTGTTGTGGTTCGGCAGGCCGGGCGCGCCGACCAGGCCGGTCTGGGCCAGGTAGGTTTTCTTGGCGCTGGCTTCGAACAGCACTTGATTCTTGCTGGTATCGATACCGTCCTTGAACTTGAGCAGCTCCAGGCGCACGATCTGGCCGCCCAGGGTGTCGATGTCGGCGCGGATCACATCGGTGGTGATGGTCACGCGCTCGCTCTTGAACGGGGCGGCGGCTTCGGGCGCGCCCGGCACGGCCGAGGCGGTGGCGGCCACGGCGCCGGCGGCGGCCGGCAGATCGGATTTTTTCGCGTCGGCGGCCTTGGCCGTGACGGCCGGCGGGGTCGGCGCGAACATGGACGGTTTGCCATTCGATACCATCCAGTTGTTCCAGAGAACTACCAGCGACACGGCAAACACGATCCAAAGGATGGTACGTTTATTGATATCCATTAGGGTATTGATCAGGAGTGGTTGCAACCGCAAGCGGTCGTTGAAGAATCGGTGCTGTCGTGCGCGCCGTCCTTGGCGGGCACGGGGTCGAAGCCGCCCTCGTTCCAGGGATGGCAGCGACACACCCGCCGCACCGCCAGGGCACTGCCCTTGGCGGCGCCGTGCACCCGCAGCGCCTCGAGCGCATAGTTCGAACAGCTGGGGTGAAAGCGGCAGCGCGGTCCCATCAGCGGACTGATGGTCAGCTGGTAGGCGCGAAGCAGCAAGCTTAGCAGGGTTTTCATGGCGCCGTCGAACCGGCGTCCGGCGCGGCGGCGGGCGCGGCGGCCGGGCTCGCCGCGGCGGCGCTCCTGGCGTGGCGCTCCTGCGCCGCCTGCGTGGCGAACAGGCGCGTCAATTCCAGCCGCAAAGCCGTCTTCAGCTTGGCGGTGGTGGCCGGGCCGGCCTTGCTGTTGACCGGCTTGGCCAGCCGCACCACGCAATCGATGGCCGGCAGGCCGGTCTGGCGGAACAGCTCGCGGGTGACGCGCTTGATCGTGTTGCGGGTGGCCGCGCGCGGCGCGAATCGCTTCGCCACCACGACGCCCAGCCGCGCATGCGGCAGTTGGTTCAGACGGGTATAGAGCACGAAGTGCGCAGTTTTCTGCGTGGGGCGCAAACGAAAAACGGATGAAAATTCATCCGTTTTAATGATGCGCCGAACGCGCGCGAAGTCGTGAGAACCTTCGCCTGTCGAGCCGCTAGAAATACAGCTGTCCACGCGATCAGCTAACAAGGTCTGGCTTATACGGCCAGACGCTTGCGGCCTTTTGCGCGACGTGCGTTGAGCACATCACGGCCACCACGGGTAGCCATACGAGCGCGGAAGCCGTGCGTACGCTTGCGGCGTACAACGGAAGGTTGGTAAGTACGTTTCATGTTGGTCTCGCTAAAAAGCAAAAAAAATGCAAAATCGGGTCTGACGTCCCGTCAGTTTTTGGTGCCAATGACATTTCGCGCACTTATGCCAACGTTACGGCACAAGCTGGGTCCATCTCATCGCCCGCTGATATCCACGCTTACTCCATATAAGTGAATAAACACGGAATACGGGCGGGGAACCCTGAATTATCAGCATTTCGGTCCCGCTTGTCAACACCAGACTGGCCCTCTTCGCGCTTTGGAGGGCCGGAAAAGTAAGAAAATAAGCGTCGTGCCTGTGGATAACTTTCTCCGGCGAGAGTAGAATAGCGCGTTACGTGTGGCGAGCCCTCGCGCTGCGATCCAGTTCTGGACTGCTCGCCCGGGCAGTATCGATACGCCCTCCCACACCTTTTCACAGTAGACGATTCATGGAAAATTTCTGGCAGACCTGTTCCGCGCAGTTGGAACTGGAGCTGACGCCGCAACAATTCAGTGCGTGGATTAAACCGCTCATCCCCCTCGATTACGAGGAGGGCAAGTTGCGTCTGGCCGCTCCCAATCGCTTCAAGCTCGATTGGGTCAAGACCCAGTTCGCCAGCCGCATCACGGCGCTGGCCTGCCAGTACTGGGAAGCGCCGACCGAAGTCCAGTTCGTGCTCGACCCGCGCCTGTCGGCGCCGAAAAAGGTCGCCAACGTGGCACCCGTGCCGGACAACAACGGTGGCGTCCCATCCGGCAACGCCCGCATGGCCGATCCGGTGCCCAGCGTGCCCGAGCTGCCGGCCAGCGCCGCGCCGCGCCGCGAGCAAAGCCGCATCAACACCGACCTGACCTTCGACAGCTTCGTCACCGGCAAGGCCAACCAATTGGCGCGCGCCGCCGCCATCCAGGTGGCCAACAATCCGGGCGTGTCGTACAACCCGCTGTTCTTCTACGGCGGCGTCGGCCTGGGCAAGACCCACTTGATCCATGCCATCGGCAACCAGGTGATGGCCGACCAGCCGGGCGCCAAGATCCGCTACATCCACGCCGAGCAATACGTGCGCGACGTGGTGACGGCCTACCAGCGCAAGGGCTTCGACGACTTCAAGCACTACTATCACTCGCTCGACATGCTGCTGATCGATGATATTCAATTCTTCGGCGGCAAGAGCCGCACCCAGGAAGAATTCTTCTACGCCTTCGAGGCGCTGATCGCGGCGAAGAAACAGATCATCATCACCAGCGACACCTATCCGAAAGAGATCACCGGCATGGACGACCGCCTGATCTCGCGCTTCGACTCCGGCCTGACCGTGGCGATCGAACCGCCCGAGCTGGAAATGCGCGTGGCGATCCTGTTGAAGAAAGCCAAGCAGGAGGGCGTCACCTTCTCCGACGACGTCGCCTTCTTCGTCGCCAAGCACCTGCGCTCGAACGTGCGCGAGCTCGAAGGCGCGCTGCGCAAGATCCTGGCCTACTCGCGCTTCCACGGCAAGGACATCACGATCGACATCGTCAAAGAGGCGCTGAAGGATTTGCTGTCGGTGCAGAACCGCCAGATCTCGGTGGAAAACATCCAGAAGACGGTGGCCGACTTCTTCAACATCAAGGTCGCCGACATGTACTCGAAGCGCCGCCCCGCCAACATCGCGCGGCCGCGCCAGATCGCCATGTACCTGGCCAAGGAATTGACGCAGAAGAGTCTGCCGGAGATCGGCGAGCTGTTCGGCGGCCGCGACCACACCACCGTGCTGCACGCGGTGCGCAAGATCGCCCTCGACCGCACCAAGAACCCCGAGTGCAACCACGAGTTGCACGTGCTGGAGCAGACGCTGAAAGGCTAAGCGACGGCGCGCGCCGGCGACGCCAGCCAACCCCAAGGGCGCACGGCCGGGGTCGGACCCCGCGGGTCCGACCCCAGTTTTTGGTCTTGGGTTCAAGCGGGCGGCGGCGGCGCGCGGACAACAACGCAAGTGCTGGCCTGTGCGCCGGTTTGCCATTATGATTCAGGCAAACATTTGTGCCTCCAGCCAAACTGAATAATAGCAATATTGTTAGATAAGCATCTTTAAAACTTACCATTGAGGATAACTATGCAATTGGTCAAAACCACCCGAGATACCCTTCTCCGGCCACTGCAGATCGTGAGCGGTATTGTCGAGCGTCGGCACACCATGCCGATTCTGGCCAATATCCTCATCCGCAAAGAAGGCGAAAACGTCTCCTTCCTGTCGACCGACACGGAAGTGCAGATCACCACCCACGCCGAGATCGGCTCCGGCCATGAAGTGACCGGCACCACCGTGGCCGCGCGCAAGCTGCTCGACATCCTGCGCGCCCTGCCCGAGTCCGGCGACGTGACGATGACCCTGCTCAACAAGCGTCTGACCGTGCAAACCGGCAAGTCGCGCTTCGCGCTGCAGACCCTGGCCGCCGAAGAGTTCCCGACCGTGCAACAGGCCGAGAGCTACAACGCCAGCGTCACCCTGCCGCAGAAGACCCTCAAGCACCTGTTCAACATGGTCCACTTCTCCATGGCCCAGCAGGACATCCGCTACTACCTGAACGGCCTGCTGCTGGTGTTGGACGGCAAGAACGTCATCGCCGTGGCGACCGACGGCCACCGCCTGGCCTTCTGCCAGGTCGAGACCGAGCAAACCTTCGAGCGCCAGGAAGTGATCATTCCGCGCAAGACCATCATCGAGCTGCAGCGCCTGCTCGAAGAGAACGACGAGCCGGTCCAGCTCGACATCGCGGCCAACCAGGTCAAGCTGACCTTCGCCGACATCGAACTGATCTCCAAGCTGGTCGAGGGCAAGTTCCCCGACTACACCCGGGTCATCCCCAAGGGTTACAAGAACGAGTTCACCATCGGCCGCGACGAGCTGCTGCGTTCGCTGCAACGCGCCGCCATCATGACCAGCGACAAGTTCAAGGGCGTGCGCTGCATCATGACCCCGGGCAGCATGAAGATCAGCTCGACCAACGCCGACCAGGAAGAGGCGGTCGAGGAACTGGAGATCGACTACGGCGGCGACAGCGTCGACATCGGCTTCAACGTCACCTACCTGCTCGACGTGCTCAACAACCTGAAGTGCGAGCAGATCAACATCGCCCTGGGCGACTCGAACTCGTCGGCGCTGATCTCGATCCCGGACAACACCGACTTCAAGTACGTCGTCATGCCGATGCGGATCTAAGCGCAACCGTAGAACAGTAGTCAACGTCGTTCCCGCGCAGGCGGGAATCCATGCCGGCCATCCTCCCAGGCGTGGCATGGGTTCCCGCCGGCGCGGGAACGACGGCGAAAATGCAGTGGTTTTTTTGACATTCCAGTATGTCGTTATTTGAGAAAGCAGTCCATGTCCGATAGCCCACAAGAGAATCCAGTCCCGGCCAAAGTCGAAGAATACGGCGCAGCATCCATCCAGATCCTGGAAGGCCTGGAAGCCGTGCGCAAACGTCCCGGTATGTACATCGGCGACACCTCGGACGGCACCGGCCTGCACCACCTGGTGTTCGAAGTGCTGGACAACTCGATCGACGAATCGCTGGCCGGCCACTGCACCGAGATCCACGTCACCATCCACTCCGACAACTCGATCTCGATCACCGACAACGGCCGCGGCGTGCCGACCGGCCTGAAAATGGACGACAAGCACGACCCGAAACGCTCGGCGGCCGAAATCGTCATGACCGAGCTGCACGCCGGCGGCAAGTTCGACCAGAACAGCTACAAGGTCTCCGGCGGCCTGCACGGCGTCGGCGTGTCCTGCGTCAACGCCCTGTCCAAGCTGCTCAAGCTGACCATCCGCCGCGACGGCAAGGTGCACTACATGGAGTTCGTCCGTGGCGTGCCGCAAAACCGCGAGCTCGACACGCGCGACGGCTTCGCCGTCTCGCCGATCAAGGTCATCGGCGACACCGACAAGCGCGGCACCGACGTCCACTTCTGGGCCGACGAGGAGATCTTCAGCCACGTCGAGTTCCACTACGAAATCCTGGCCAAGCGCATCCGCGAACTGTCCTTCCTCAACAACGGCGTCAACATCAAGCTGACCGACCAGCGCAACGGCAAGGAAGAGATCTTCGCCTTCGAGGGCGGCACCCGCGGCTTCGTCGAATACATCAACAAGGCCAAGACGGTGCTACACCCGACCGTGTTCCAGGCCACCGGCGAACGCATGTCGGACCAGAACACCAACATCGCGGTCGACGTCTCGATGCAGTGGAACGACGCCTACAACGAGCAGGTGCTGTGCTTCACCAACAACATCCCGCAGCGTGACGGCGGCAGCCACCTGACCGGCCTGCGCGCCGCGATGACGCGGGTCATCAACAAATACATCGACGAGCACGAGTTCGCCAAAAAAGCCAAGGTCGAAATCACCGGCGACGACATGCGCGAAGGCCTGACCTGCGTGCTGTCGGTCAAGGTGCCGGAGCCGAAGTTCTCCTCGCAGACCAAGGACAAGCTGGTCTCGTCCGAAGTGCGCGGCCCGGTCGAAGAGATCGTCGCCAAGACGCTGGCCGACTTCCTGCAGGAAAAACCGAACGACGCCAAAATCATCTGCGGCAAGATCGTCGAAGCGGCGCGCGCGCGCGAAGCGGCCCGCAAGGCCCGCGACCTGACCCGCCGCAAGGGCGTGATGGACGGCCTGGGCCTGTCGGCCAAGCTGGCCGACTGCCAGGAAAAAGACCCCGCCCTGTGCGAACTCTACGTGGTCGAGGGTGACTCGGCGGGCGGCTCGGCCAAGCAAGGCCGCGACCGCAAGTTCCAGGCGATTCTGCCGCTGCGCGGCAAGGTGTTGAACGTGGAGAAGGCGCGCTTCGAGAAGATGCTGTCGTCCGAGCAGATCACCACCCTGATCGCCACTCTGGGCACCTCGATCGGACCGGACGAATTCAACGTCGAAAAACTGCGCTACCACCGCATCATCATCATGACCGATGCGGACGTCGACGGCGCCCACATCCGCACCCTGCTGCTGACCCTGTTCTACCGCCAGATGCCGCAACTGGTCGAACGCGGCCACATCTACATCGCCCAGCCGCCGCTGTACAAGGTCAAGGCCGGCCGCGACGAGCGCTATCTGAAGGACGACGTCGAGGAAGCCAGCTACATGATGACCGTGGCGCTGAACACCGCCGTGCTGATCCCGCGCGAAGGCGCCGATCCGATCGTCGGCGAGCCGCTGGCCGAGCTGGTGCGCAAGTTCAACCTGGCCAACGCCATCATGACCCGCCTGACCCGGGTGATCGACCGCGCCGCGCTGACCGCCATCATGACCGGCGTGACGCTGAACCTGGACACGCTGGAGCAGGCCGAAATTTCGGCCCGCGCGCTGGCCGACAACATCAACGACATCGCCGTGAAGGTGACGGTGCGCTCGGACGATCTGTCCGAGAAGCACATGCTGTGGATCGAGCGCATGCACCACGGTAACGTGAAGGTCACCGCGATCGATGCCGACTTCGTCCTGGGCGCCGATTACAGCGTGCTGGCCAACGCCGCCGCCACCTTCACCGGCTTGATCGGCGAAGGCGCCCTGGTCACCCGTGGCGAAGGCGAGCGCGTCAAGGAATCGGCCGTGGTCGACTTCCACCACGCCATGCAGTTCCTGCGCGACGAGGCGGAACGCGTGGTCTCCAAGCAGCGCTATAAAGGTCTGGGCGAGATGAACCCGTCGCAGCTGTGGGAAACCACCATGGATCCGAAGGTGCGCCGTTTGCTGAAGGTGCAGATCGAGGACGCCATCGCGGCCGATCAGATCTTTACGACGCTGATGGGGGATGATGTGGAACCGCGGCGGGCGTTTATTGAGAACAATGCGCTGCGCGCGGGCAATATCGACGTTTAAAGCAACAGATACTCTCATCCAAGAAATGGGGCCATTTGGCCCCTTTTTCCCGTCTTGAAATTGCAACAAGACGTCTTCATGAATGATGTTCCACCTGCGTCTACAAAGCGGTGATTTGCGCTACTGTTCTAAATTTCACCTCAGAATACAGCGCACTAGCAGCTTTGGTAATATCGTTTACCCTCCATTGTGCGCGTCGCTTGTTCTTGGCGGAGCTAGTCGCGTGCAGCTTGGGAGCTGGGTCGAGAAAAATCACACCGTCACAAATCGCGTTCAGTAGACGTTCTGCCGTGGTGTTTCGACACCACATTACCGTGCGCTCAAATGTGACTAGATGCTCATGGCCAGCGGCGGCCTGCGCCGCATCCGGGTTCGGCACCTTGTTCGCCTTAATATACACAACTTGGTTGTGCTTGGCACCCCAGCAGTTCATCAGCCGCTCGAGACTCCAGGAAGCCGCGACCTCACCCTCCGGTCCGGTGAGAACAACATCAACCGCGCCAATCTTTGCTGTTAGTGCTGTGGCGGGGTTATACGGATATGCAACTCGTCTGCCTTCTTCTTCGCGGTACTCCCAAACCTGTAGCGTCAAACCTGACTTTGCACAGATTTCACCGGCACGGTGCACACCGGTCAATCGGTAATCACCATCGGCATCAGCATAGCCATACTTCTTCATAAAGCCAGCAAAGCTCTCAACATAAAGACCTCCATCCGGCTCCGGCGTGAACAGTGTCACCTTAACTTGGGTGTGAGTTTTTAGTTCGATACCGTACAGGTCACCGTCCATATTGGAATTTGGAACGATTCCTAGCGCATGTTCCAGTGTGTATCCACATACCTGAGTGCCAGAAAATGGCAAAGTGTTGCCGTATGAATCAAGCCGGCAGCCGGGCAAAGACTTACCCAGTACGCTCGCAAGTCGTGCTTCCAGTTTACCGGCACTGTCCTGCGCTATCTCCAGTCGCTTGCATGCCTTCGCCCGCGTAAAACCGGGCAATGCCGCGAGTTCAGCTTCAAATTCCGACGACATATCAATGCATACCAATCCGATACATTCGCCACGCGGTAACCGGCCCAGCACCAGCAGGCGCTTCGCTTCCGGATATTGCTTGGTGTACGCCACGGACAGTGCCTGCGGCATCGTGTTCTCAACTGTCTGCAATCCTGACAGACGCGCCTCCGGATATTGCGGATAAATGATGGCTTTGACGCGTCTCGCGGCTACCGGCGGGCCATTGCGCCGGATCCACGTGAAACTGTTAAAGGCTGCTTCGCGAATCCGACTGCTACTGTCTGACCGGTCTTTGGTTTCGCTTGTGCTCGCCCCACGTTCCGCCAAGGTCAGGTCGAAGATGTCGAACAGAACACCGAAGTCGGACGCAACATAGATCTGGTTTTTGTCGTTAGCGTTTTTAGGCAGGATCTTCAGTAACGCAAGATCGGCACCATATAGTGCAAGCAACGCAGATAGCTCGGCTACCGAGCCGATATTGTGTTCGAACTCAGATGGAAATACGGTGTTTGAGTGCATTGATTCCTCCATGAAAGAAGCAATCTTAGCACCACATTCGCCATGTTTCCACCTAAAAAATTTCAAAAAGACTCGTTGTAAATATTTTCAATTCATAACATATTGAAATTAAAGGAATAAATATTTTTAGCTTGGTTCACCCTGTCCGAACTACTGGTCAGATGCCAGTGAGGACGAATGCACAAATTACGCATTGCTATTTACGCATCAATTGATGTCTACTAATGGTGCTGGATTTCCACGCTGGCGATGTCGCTCACCGCAGCAGTCCCGCTCAAGCGAGAAACATTGGCGAGCAAAGAGGGAAAGCCATATATTGACAGGGAAATTCGGGCACGTCGGGAGGGGGTATTGCTGGCTGGCAGGCGGAAGCCGTATCTGCCGAAAAGTTTGCGAAGCTGCAATTCCAGTACTGTATTCTTGCCCCGAATCGCCTGCCGCTCTCGCTTAGACGCTCCGGGTTGTATGCATCGTACTTTAAGTTTACGCCGCCAGTTTCCGCTTCTGCCGCTGCATACTTTTTGCCTGCAGGATTCGGCTTTTCATCAATTGGGCAACGGCGGCGAAGACGTGGACGACCACCGAGTTACCGAACTGCTTGTAGGCTTGAGTATCCGACACGGGAATTCTGAAGGCGGATTCGCACGGACCGTCGTAGCCCATCAGTCGTGCGCACTCGCGTGGTGTCAAGCGGCGCGGTCGGTTCTCGATGTTCTTCTTGTGATTAAAATCGAGGTCAGGGTTGAAGCCTCGATCGATCAGAATTTCCGAGCCATCCTTGTAGTAGCGTGCAGATAGGGTCCGTGTTACATCAGTTGATTTCACCAGCCCGTAGCCAAAACCGTTGCCCTTGGCCTTGTGCTTGATGGAGTAATTGAACAGGTAGCGCCAAAGCTCGATGGTAAGGATATATTTCGGGTCGACCTGCTTTTCCAAGATGTCATCCAAGGTAGGCTTACGCGGCGGAAAATGTTGATTGACATTCTTAAGCGTGAATCCATCGTGAATATTAAGATCCTTGCGGAAGCCAACGAGGACAATTCGTTCTCGATGCTGGGGAACAAAGTGGCTACCGCAGATGACCTTGTAATCGGTTGCACTGATTTGCTCTGAATCGGCTACCCAGTAGCCCAGCTCATCAAGCGCCTTCATAATGACGCGGAAGGTGTTGCCCTTGTCATGGCTCTTGAGATTCTTGACGTTTTCCAAGACAAACGCAGCCGGCTGCTTAACGGCAATAATGCGCGCGACGTCAAAGAAAAGCGTGCCTTGGGTATCATCTTCGAAACCGTGCTTCCGGCCAAGTGAGTTTTTCTTTGATACACCGGCAATGGAAAATGGCTGACATGGAAAACCAGCGAGCAATACATCGTGATCCGGCACTGTTTTATCAATGTGGTCGTAGGCTTGCGCCTCGCTAATGTTGGGGTTTTCGCTCAGCGTTACCTTACGGATGTCGTCGTTGAAGATGTGGTGTTGCGGGTCGGAATAGTTGTTGGCCTTGTAGGTACGCACGGCAAAGGGATTCCATTCGCTCGTAAAGACGCAGCGCCCTCCGATCTGCTCAAAACCACGCCTTATGCCACCGATGCCGGCAAACAAGTCAATAAAATCAAAATCGTAATTCGGGTGCGAGGCCGGCGCCTGTGGCAACAGCAACGCTAGATGCTCATACTCTGCATGGCTGAGGCGTGGGCTAGCTTTGCCGCTGAGCCAGCGATTTATCTTCTCTCGGCTCCATGAATCCGGCGAAATTTTATTGAGATATTCTGCAACGTTTTTCTGGTCGTAACTCTCGAGTGCTTTTTTCAGAAGCGTCAGTCCGTCGTTGTCTGGTGCCATGATGTTCTCCAACTTTACTGTGTCAAATTTGTGACGCATTATCACTTATTTGACCCAGAGATGAAAGGAAGTTCGGCGGCTTTTTGGGTGATTTCAAAAACACAATATACTGTGTTTTTATACAGTATAATATGAAGACAGCAAAGATGCAAGTCACATGAAATCAAATAGGCTCGGCCTCGGGGTAAGTGCCGCGCCTCTTACTCAGCGAGTTGATGGGAGAGCTTTGCGCGTGGAGGTCTTGTCCCTTTCTTGGGGGACAACGCAAACCGGGCCCAGTGTAGGCCTTGTGTTGGCAAGGCATTTCATTGGCAAAGCCTACTGTAGGCGAACTGAGCCTAGAAATTCCCGGACGATATGTTCCAGCACGTCCAAATCGCTCAGTTCGCACTCCCACACCACCAGCACATCCCAGCCGGCTAGGCGCAGCGTCTCGGTCGTGCGCTCGTCGCGCAGCTTGTTGCCGTTCAGCTTCTCGCGCCAGAACTCGACGCGCGATTTGGGTATGCGCCCACCCTTGCAGTTGTCGTGCAGGTGCCAGAAGCAGCCGTGCACAAAAATCACCTTCTTCCGCCCCGCGAAAACCAGGTCGGGCGAGCCCGGCAGCTTGCGCACGTGCAGCCGATAGCGGTAGCCGGCGGCGTACACCAGCTTGCGCACGATGAGCTCGGGGCGGGTGTTCTTGCCGCGAATTTTGCCCATCAGCGCGCTACGCGCCGCTTGATCGATGCTGTCCACCATGAGTCACCCCGCGCCGGCTTGCCGGCTATTCGTTTTTTCGACCGTCTACACCACTCCATGATCGCGCCGTTTGCGCAATCTTCAAGGTCCGTTTGCGCGAACACAAACTTAAGTTGTTGATGGCTGTATGAACACAGTGAAATTTGCTCAACAATGCAGCCGGCGAACGGCCCGATGCCGGCGGCGACGCTGGCCGCCTCATCTTTTGGTTTGATCGCGGCGGCGCCGGTGCTTTATACTTCTGCACAAATTTCCATCGCCCAGGCGGTCGAAATGTTGACGGAACGCTTACCCCGCGCAGCCCGTTCCGCGCGGCGCTGTCGCTCCACTTGCCTTGGCGAAGAACCACCGGCTTGATCGCGTCCCCTCCACCATCGATTCGTTCCGGCGCTATCAGAAAACCATGTACAACCCGCCCCTCACCTCCGCCCTGACGGACAAGCGCCCAGCGGTCCTTCCCCGCGCCCTGGAGTCCATCGAGCTGTTCGCCGGCGCCGGCGGGCTGGCGCTCGGCTTTTCCGACAACGACGTGCGGCACCGTGCCGTGGTGGAGTGGAACAGCCACGCCTGCAACACCATCCGCAACAACAAGCGCAACAACGTGGCGCCGATCAGCCATTGGCCGGACGTGACCGAGGGCGACGTCAAGAACTTCGTCTACGCGGGCCACCAGGGCATCGACCTGATCACCGGCGGGCCGCCCTGCCAGCCCTTCTCCATGGGCGGCAAGCACGGCGGCTTCCTCGACGAGCGCGACATGTTCCCGCAGGCGATACGCGCCGTGCGCGAGGCCAAGCCGCGCGCCTTCGTCTTCGAGAACGTGCAGGGGCTGACGCGCGCCGCCTTCGCCGACTACTTCAGCCACATCCTGCTGCAATTGGAGTTTCCGTCGCTGGCGGCCAAGCCCAGGGAGCAGTGGCCGGACCATCTGCTGCGCTTGAAGAAGCACAAGGCCGGCGGCAAGGCCAGCGAGTACCACGTCTACCACCGCCTGGTGAACGCGGCCAACTACGGCGTGCCGCAAAAACGCATGCGGGTGTTTTTCCTCGGCTTCCGCGCGGAGGACCAAATCGACTGGGAGTTTCCACGCGAGACGCACAGCCATAACGCGCTGCTGTTGTCACAGTGGCATACCGGCGAATATTGGGTGCGCCATCGGGTGTCGGCCAAGAACCGGCCGGGCCGGCCAGAGGGCATGGACAAGAAGATCCGCACCATCCTGGCGGCGGACCCGAGCGCGGACGTGCTGCCCTGGCTGACGGTGCGCGACGCCATCGCCGACCTGCCCGACCCGGAGCGCCATCCCGCCAAAGAGCTGGCGCAGGCGCACCGTTTCCAGCCGGGCGCGCGCAGCTATGTGGGCCACACCGGCAGTCCGCTGGACGAGCCGGCCAAGGCGCTCAAGGCGGGCGACCACGGCGTGCCGGGCGGCGAGAACATGCTGCGCCGGCCGGACGGATCGGTGCGCTATTTCACGGTGCGCGAGTCGGCCCGCATCCAGACCTTCCCCGACGACTTCATCTTCGACGGGACGTGGTCGGAGACCATGCGCCAGCTGGGCAACGCGGTGCCGGTGCGGCTGGCGGCGGTGATGGCCGAGCAGGTCTGCCGGCTGCTGCGCGACTAGGCTTACTGCGTCGGCGCGCGGCGCGCGGCGCGCGGCGCTAACATACAACCGTTCTCCTTTTACTTCACCTGGCGCCTTGACTGAAGCGTCGCCTGTTGTTGGTAAACATACCTCTCGGCCATTCCAGCCAGGCTTGCGCTCGCGCAAACAAAAAAAATGCGCGAGGACAATAATTTCGGACACCGTCTCGGCATTGCGCCACGTCTGCCGCAATGCCATACAGATTCCGGCCGAAAGGAGAATTGCCATGCCGTACATCTACACGGAGGCCCGCTCGCTGGAGCTCCACGACAAGGTCGACGATTTTGAATGTGTTTCTCTCATCAAGCATTTTACAAATGCGCCGAGCACGGCACATTGGAAAGAAGGCGCCAAGGTACTAGGCAGCAAAAATCTGCCGGTGGGCACAGCGATAGCCACGTTTGTCGATGGTCGATATCCCAACAGGAAGCATGGCAACCATTCTGCGTTTTATCTTGGCCAAGTTGCGAATGGAATCTATATCATCGACCAATGGCCTAGCATGACCACCAAGCCGAGGATCAAGAAGCGCTTCATCTATGCGCAAGGGAAAGGCAAGAATGGAAAATTCATCAATCCAACGGAAAATGCCGATGCGTTTTCCGTCATCGAGTAAGCCGGCATGACTCGCGTTCAACCGATAGCAGTTTGCGCCCTCGTCCTGCTGGCGCCATTGGCTGCGGGGGAGGAGCAACGCATCGAGTGCCCCGGCGAAATTCCGCAAGCCTCGGTCAAGTTGACGAGCACTCCGCCCGGATGGCTGACCTATGTTGCAGCCCCGCTCTTCCTGCACAATGCCGCCCCGACAAGCGGACCGCCGCAGGATCTCGGGCAAATGATCGGCGACACCGTGCGCAAGAGCAAGACCGAATGGATCGACAAGTACAGCCTGGAAGGACGCTATCCAAACGGAAAATGGTTGCAATGCGACTATGGTGTTCTCAACGAAATTTCGCTGTCAAAACGACTCGACGACGATACCAAGGAATGCACAGTTTCCGGCAAGAAGGGCGAAAAGGCCGGCCAGAATTTATTCACGATTCGCTGCAGGTAGGCGCCGCGACGTGCTCGTGCGCAAGGAGGCGGTGCCGCCCTCGCGGATCGCGGACAGCCTGTCCGCGCTCGACGAATTGCAGGATGAGGACAAATGAAAAGGCTGCTATTGCTCCTTGGGGCCACTGCCCTACTTTCGCCGGCCTACGCGAGCAACAGTAGCGCCCGCTGGACCGGCGAGTACGCCCCTCTCTCGGCCAGCTATTCAATCTACTCGGGCTTACCGGGCGAGCGTGAGGCACCGACGAAAACTGATCGCAAGCTGGCCATAGCGATCCAAGGGCCTGCGGCGAAAGAGATATTCGATTCGCTGTACCCCGACGCAAAAGACGTCAC
The DNA here is from genome assembly GCF_016461825.1 of Rugamonas violacea. Lineage (GTDB taxonomy): Bacteria > Pseudomonadota > Gammaproteobacteria > Burkholderiales > Burkholderiaceae_D > Rugamonas. The sequence continues at coordinate 32,017 of NZ_JAEMNU010000095.1, forward strand.
CTGCACCGACGAGAAGGGCGAACGCCTGCGCAGAAAAGGCGAGGTTTGGTGCTCCTACCGGCCAAGCGACGGGTACAGGTGCTTCTTGGGTTTCAATCTTCGAACTGGCGCGAGCATTTCCGGGGCGAGCTGCTGACGTCTTGCTGCGCCTCGCCAGCTATGTGGGCCACGCCGGCAGTCCGCTGGACGGCGGCCGCCGCGGCCGGCTAGTGGTCCGGTCCCTCGGGGGAAACATGCCTCTCGGCCATGACAGCCATGCTTGCGCTCAAGCGAACAGAAAAAATACGCGAGGACAATAATTTCGGACACCGCCCCGGCTTGGCGCCACGTATGGGCTGTCATCACTTGTTATCATTTTCTTGATGCGGTGTAATCGTTAGGCTACACTTATCAAGCATAGTTGCGTGGTTCCGCAGAGGGGCGAACTATGTATGAAGTAGTAAAAGACCCAAAGCAAGAACATACAAGAAGACGTAAGCAAATGGTCGGCTTGCCACATCACAAATTGGAGAGTCCAAGAGGACCGTATGAAAACAGCAGGAAACCTCGTGATTACTGATCAATTTGACATTGAGAAAATAAAGGCCCTTCCTAAGTACGAGGCGGCTGATTATTTGCGTACAGAGGAAGCTCTAGCCTGAATTTTTCATAAAAAAGGGCAAGAATGTCGTAAGTGATTGATAAAATGTGAGTTATCTAGAAACACAGTCAATCAACACGAACGC
>NZ_JAEMNU010000096.1 GCF_016461825.1 Rugamonas violacea
CTGCAGCGCGACGAAATGGAGAGTCGCGATCAGGCTTTGCTTTCGGCAATCAAGCTGCAGATTCAAGACATGACGGTTGCGGGCAATATCAAATCATTTGATCAGATAGAAACGTTCGAAGGATTTGGAAGTGCGGTAGGTGCGGCGCGCCTCGGAAAGGGGATGGAGGCGCCGATGAGTGCGCGCGCAAGTATGCTGAACGGTGCAATAGCGGATGCACAGGCGTTGATAGCGGCCGAGAAAGTGGTTGCGCAGGTTTCGGGCGCTTCGACGACTGTGGTTGGTGGAAATAGCGCAACGCGGCCGACATGGCGCCAGTCTGAAATTGATGTTGGTAATGATTTGGGCGCGCAGTATAACGCGCAACAAAGTTTCAAAAATGGGCAGCCTGTGCCGCAAGGAACATTGGGTAGTGTTCGTCCCGATTTCGTTGCGATAGATGGAACTGCTAGCTTTGAGGTAAAAAACTACAATATTCAAACAAATAGCTATAATTTAATTAATAACGTATCAAGTCAAGCTATTGAGCGAGCAGCAAATTTACCTGTTGGAATGGCGCAGGAGGTAATTATTTGTTTAGATTCGTGTGATTATGCACCTTTCCGTAGCTGGCCCCTCTTCAAGGCACGGCACGTTTTGAGTACACTTATCCATCCCAACGATTCGCATCAGACTCTATGAGCCAAGCACTGCACAGCCTTGCCAGAACCACGCACTTGATCCGTAAGGAAATCCGTGAATCTGAGCTATCCCAAGCCGAACTTGCCCGCCGATACAACGTGACCCGCCAGACTATTCGCAAGTGGAAAGAGCGTGACAGCGAAGAAGATCGGTCCCATCGGCCGGACACCTTGCGCACGACGTTGACGCCATAGGTTTACACACATCTTTTTCTGACCGTCGCACTGGCCCGCAAGAACCGCACTTTTTGAGTGTTTTTGCTTAAAAATTGAGCAAAGTCGTTGTGCGTTGACGGGAAATCCATCGGGCAGGCACTCCGGGATTGCTGTTTCTGCAACAGCTGGTGCTTTGTAAGTGTTTGATTTTATTGGCGAAAAAAGATGTGTATAAACCTATGCGTTGACGCTGGCCCAGGAAGCGATTGTCGTGACGCTGCGCACCACCTTGCTGCTGCCAACGGACGACCTGCTGGCGATCACGCGGGAGTTCAT
>NZ_JAEMNU010000097.1 GCF_016461825.1 Rugamonas violacea
GACCCAGGTCGGCAGCCAGATCGCCAGCCTGGGCGGCAACGTCGAGTTGAAGGCAGGCGGCCGGTACACGCAGACGGCCAGCCAGGTCAAGGCACCCGAGGGCGACATCAGCATCGAGGGCAGGGACGTGCTGGTCAACGCCGGCTTCAGCACGACCGACAGCACCGACCACACGACGTATGCCAAGACGGCGATCGGCGGCACGATCAGCGTGCCGATCGTCAACGCGGTGCAGAGCGTCGCGAGCATGGCCTCGGCCGCCAAGACGACGAAGGACGGACGCATGCAGGCGCTGGCCTTGTACAACCTCGACCGCAGCGCGGGAGATCTGGTCGCCGCCGCCGGCGCGATGTCGCAGAACATGATGTCGGGCGTCAAGATCAGCGTCAGCCTGGGCAACACCAAGAGCGAGAGCAACGCCGTGCAGAGCGCCACCGTCGCCGTCGGTTCGACCATCGCGGCCGGCGGCAACGTCAGCATCAAGGCCAGCGGTGGCGGCAAGGACAGCAATATCACCGCCATCGGCAGCGACATCAGCGCCGGCAA
>NZ_JAEMNU010000098.1 GCF_016461825.1 Rugamonas violacea
ACCTCGCGCAGTTGCGCGTCGAGCACATACACGCTGGTATTGCTGATCGGGTAGCCGATCGGCACGCTGGGTCCGGCGGCCGGGCCGTCCGGCCGGTAATAGCTGACGTCATTGAGTTCGGTGCAACCATAGTTGTTCCACAGCGCCACTTGGGGCAGGCGTTGGCGCAGCCGGGCGCGCAGCGCGGCCGGCAGCGCTTCGCCGGCGCAGACCACTTGCTGGAGCGAGGCCAGCGCCGTGCTGTCGTCGGCCACGCTGTCGAGCAGCGCCTGCAGGTGCGAGGGCACCAGGTGCAGGCGCGTCACGCGCCAGTGGGCGATGGCGGCGGCCAGCGCGGCGCTGTCCTTGACGTGGCTGTCGGGCAGCATCAGCTGGGGCGCGCCGGCCAATAGCGCGCTGAGCAGTTCCTTGACCGAGACGGCGAAGCAGATCGACGTCTTGTGCAGCATCATCTCGTCGCGCAGGAAGGGCGCGCGTTCCCAGGCCGCTTCGAGCCAGTTGCCGATCTGGCCGTAGGGCACCATCACGCCCTTGGGCCGGCCGGTCGAGCCGGAGGTGTACATCAGGCAGGCCAGCTGGTCGGGCCGTTCGGGCGCGGCGGCGGCGGCCGGTTCCAGGTCGGCCAGGCCGGGGTCGCCCAGCCGGCCGGCGTCGTCGAGGTCGAGCCAGGCCGTGGCCGGGTGGTTGGCCGGCAGGCGCGTGGCCAGCGCCCGCTGGCATAGCAGCAGATCGGGACGGGCGTCGTCGAGGATCTGGGCGATGTAGTGCTGCGGATAGTGCGGATCGACCGGCACGTAGCAGGCGCCGGTGTGCAAGATGGCCAGCAGGGCCACCAGCAGTTCGGGGGCGCGCTCGCAGACCACGGCGACGCGGGTGTCGGGGCCGGCGCCTAGCGTTTGCAGGCGCCGCGCCAGCTGGCCGGCGCGCGCCGCCAGCACGCCATAGGTCAGCGTCATGGGCGGCGCGGCGCCGTCGGCCAGGCCGACGCAGGCCAGCGCGTGCGGATGGGCGGCGGCCTGGCGGGCGAAGCGCGCGGCCAGGCCGGGCGCCGGCGGATGCGCGCGGGCGGTGGCGTTCAGGTCGGCGTAGAGGCGCTGCTCGTGGCCGGTCAGCAGGACCAGCCCGCGCACCGGCTGGCCGGCGTCGGCCAGCATGGCTTCCAGCACTTGCTGGTGGTGGGCGATCATGCGCTCGATGGTGTCGCGCGAGAACAGGTCGGCGGCGTATTCGAGGGTGACGGAGAGGGCGTTGGCGTCGCCGTGGAATTGCCAGTCCAGTTCGCTCGGCGTGGTGCGTTCGCCGCCCACCTCGATCTTGCCGGCGAGCAGGCCGCCGGCCCAGGCGCGCTCGGTCTCGGCGGGGAAGTTCTGGTGGCGCAGCAGCACCGGCACCAGCGGGATCTGGCTGCTGTCGCGCTGGCCGCGCAGGGCGTTGAGCAGGTGCTCGAACGGCAGCGCCTGGTGATCGAAACCGCGCAGCACCACCTGGCGCACGTGTTCGAGCAGGCCGGCCAGGTCGGGCGCGCCGGCCAGGTCCAGGCGCAGCGGCAGGATGTTGATGAAAAAGCCGACCAAATGTTCCAGCTCGGCGCGTTCGCGCCCGGCGACGGTGGTGCCGATGCACAGGTCGTCGCGTCCGCTGTAGCGCTGCAGCACCACCACCAGCGCGCACAGCAGGGTGACGAACAGGGTGCACTGGCGCGCCTGGCTGAAGCTGGCCAGGGCGCCGGCCAGCTGCGGCGAATAATGGTGCTCGACGACGGCGGCGCGCCATGTCCGGCCGGCGCCGCGCGCCGCATCGTAGGGCAGTTCGATGCCGTCGACATAGCCGGCCAGGGCGCCGCTCCAGTACGCCAGGTGGGCGCTCATGTCCTGCCGGCGCTGCCAGGCGGCGTAGTCGGCGTACTGGACGGCGAGGGGGGCCAGCGCGGCGGCCGGCGCGCCGCGGCGCGCCGCGTACAATTGGCGCAGGTCGTGGGCGATCACGCCCTGCGACCAGCCGTCGGAGACGATGTGGTGGATGGTGCTGAGCACGACATGGTGCTCGTCGGACAGGCGCAGCAGCGCGACCTTGAGCAGCGGTCCGCGCGCCAGGTCGACGCAGTCGGCGGCGGCCGCGCCGATCAGCGCGGGCAGCGTCTCGGCGGCGATGTCGCGCTGTGCGATGTCGAGTTGCAGCGTCGGCGCGATGACCTGCCGGGCGGCGTTGGCGGCGGCGTCGAAGACGAAGCGGGTGCGCAGCACTTCGTGGCGCGCCAGCAGATCCTGGTAGGCGGCGGCCATCGCGGCGGCCGAGAAGTCGGTGCCGTGGAAATGGGCCGCCACCACGATGTTGTAGCTGGTGCGCTGTTCCGGCATGTGCTCGTGCACGAACCACAGGCGCTCCTGCTGGTAGGCCAGCGGCAGCGCCTCACCGCGCTCGGCGCGGGTGATCGGCGCGGCGGCGCCGGCGCCTTCCCGCTGCAGTTGGGCGATGCGGGCGGCCAGCGTTTCGAGTAGAGGCGCTTCGAACACCAGGGTGACCGGGATATCGATGCCGAGCGCTTTGCGCACGCCATACACCAGCTGGATGGCCAGCACCGAATGCCCGCCCAGGTCGAAGAAGCTGTCGTGCAGGCCGACCCGGCTGACTTTGAGCACCGTTTGCATGACGGCGCCCAAGCTTTGTTCGAGCGCGCTGCGCGGCGCCAGGTAGGGGCGCTCGGCGCTGGCGGCCGCCGGCGCCGCCGGCAGGTTGGAACGTGCGGTCCGGCCATCGTCTTGCAGCGGAAATTGCGCCATCCAGACCAGCGCCGCCGGCTGCATGTAGTCGGGCAGATGGCGCGCCAATGCGAGGTGCACGAAGGCCTCGACCTGCGGCTGTGCGGCGCGTGCGCCCAGCTCGGCCGGGTCCGGGTCCGGGGCCGGGTCTGACGCCGACGCCGACGTCGACGCCGACGCCGGCGTCGCGGCGAAGTGCGCGTCGAAGCCGGCCTGGTCGGGGATCAAATGGGCGACCACGCTGCCATCGCTGCGCAAGGTGGCAATGGCGTGGCTGACGATGGGCAGTTCCAGCAGCGCCGCTTCGATACGCGCCAGCTCGACGCGTTGCGTGGGCGCGGGCGGAAATTGGCCCAGCCACTCCAGCGTGCCGTCGGACAGCAGGCGCGCGCACTGTCCGCTGCGGTACCAGCTGCTGCCATCCGGGTCGGTGACAAAGTCGGCGGCGCTGGCGGCGCGGTCGTTCAGATAGCCGTGTGCCAGGCCGGTCCCGCCGAGATACAGTTCGCCGGCGATACCGATGGCGCAAGGCCGCCGGTATCCATCGCGCACCTGGAAGCGCGCGCCATGCGCCGCCTCGCCGAGCGGCAGGGTGTAGCCATGCGCCGCCCCGCCTTCGGGCGCGGCGGCGCACAGGCCCAGCACCACGCCGGCAAACGCGTACAGCGGCGCAAGGGTGCAGTGCGGCGCCAGCGCGGCCAATTTCGCGGCCAAGCCGCGCGGCACCGGATCCGGACCGCACAACAGCAGTTGCGGGAAGGCCGCCGGCGTGGCCAGCGCGCGCTCGGCGCTGATCAGGGCGGCCAATTGGTCGGGCGTCAGGAACAGCACGTCCGCCGCCGGCGCGTCGGCGCCGTCCGCCGCCACCTGCACGCTGGCGCCGCAAGCGAACCAGAGGAACAGCTCGCCGATGACCAGCCTGCCGGCCAGCGGCGCCTGCAGCAGGAAGCGGTGCCGCTCGCCCAGCGCGTGGCGGGCGCGCCAGGCCAGCACGGCGCCCAGCAGCGCCTGGTGGCTGACCATGGCGCCGCGCAGCTGGCCGTCCGCGTCGGGGGAATAATCGACATAGGCCAGCTGCTCCGCCGCTTCCGGCCAGGGCGCCAGGTTGTCGTCGGCGCAGGCGGCGAAAGGATCGCTGGCGTCGTCGAGGCAGGCGACCAGCTGGTCGTCGGTGGGCAGGCCGGCGCGCAGGCCGGTTTCGGTCAGTACGATGGCCAGGCCCGATTCGTACAGCAGCGCATAGGCCGCGTCGGGGCCGGCGTTGGGATCGATCAGCACCAGCGCTGCGCCGGCCTTGGCGATGCCCAGCACGGCGGCCAGCAGGGCGCTCGAATGCCGTGCGCACAGGCCGACCAGGGTGCCGCGCTGGACGCCCTGGGCGCGCAGCCAGGCGCCGATCCGGTTGGCGCGCGCATTCAGCGCGGCGTAGCTGAGCACTCCCGTGGGCTCGGCCACTGCGATGCGCCCGGGGTGGCTGGCGGCATACTGCTCGAACAACTGGTGCGTTAGCGTGACGCCGGCCACGGCAGGGGGCGGCTGCGGCGTGCTGGCGTCCGGCGCCGCGCTGCGCTCGGGCGGACCGGCCAGCGGCAGGGCGCCGACGGCACTGCGCGGGGCGCTCACGGCGGCTTCGAGCAACGCCAGGAATTGACTGCTCAGGCGCCGCATGGACGCTTCGCTAAAGAGCGCCGAGGCGTATTCGAAAAAGCCGCTCAGCGCGCCATTCGAGAGCGTCAGGTCGAGCGTGATCTCGAATTTCGCCGCGCCGTTGTGCAGCATCAGCGGCGCCACCGCAAGGCCGGGCAGTTCGAGGCCGGCGGCGCCGTGCTGGAAGTTGAACATGACCTGCACCAGCGGCGAGCGGGCGGTATCGCGCGGCAGCTCGAGCGCCTCGACGATTTTTTCGAACGGAACCTCCTGGTGGGCGTAGGCCTCCAGCGCACTCTGGCGGACTTGCTGCAATAGCTCCTCGAAGGACAGCGCGGGCTGTGGCCGCACGCGCAGCGCCAGCGTATTGACGAACAGCCCGATCAGTTCGCGCACCTGCGGCTGGTCGCGGTTGGCGATCGGACTGCCGATGCAAAAATCGTCCTGGCCGGCGTGGCGCCCCAGCAGCACGCTGAAGGCCGCCAGCAGCGTCATGTACAAGGTCGCGCCGTGCCGCGCGCTGAGCCCCTGCAGGCGGTCGAGCAAATCGGCCGGGATGTCGATGCCGATCAGCGCGCCGCTGAAATCCTGCAACGGCGGGCGCGCCGCATCGGTGGGCAGGATCAGCGCCTGGGCGCCATCGAGCCGGCTTTGCCAGTATGCCAGGCCCGGCGCCAGCCGGGCCGGGTCGAAATGGCGCCGCTCCCACTGGGCGTAGTCGGGGTACTGGAGCGCCAGCGGCGGCGGCAGCGCGCTGGCCGCCGTGGCGCCGCTGATGCAGGCATAGTGCAAGCCTAGTTCGCGCAGCAAGATCGCGGTCGACCAGCCATCGAACACGATGTGGTGGATGGTGACGAACAGGTAGTGCACATGGGCGCTGACGCGGAACAGGCGGGCCCGCAGCAGCAGCTCGTGCTCCAGGTCGAAGGGCTGTGTGCTGGCGGCGGCAATCGCCAGGTCGAGCTGGGCGTGGTCGGCGACCTGCTCAAGGGGCAGGGTGAAGCGTTCGGCGCTGCCGACGACCTGGTACAGCGTGTCGTCGCGTTCCGTAAAATTGGTGCGCAGCGCCTCGTGGCGCGCGATCACGCCGCGCAGCGCCGCTTCGAGCACCGCATGATCGATCTCGCCGTTGAGCAGCGCCAGGGCCGGCGTATTGTACGGCGCGCCTTTGACGAAATGGTGCAGGAACCACATGCGCTCCTGGGCGAACGAGGGCAGCAGGCGCTCCGAGCGCGGCACCGGCGTGATGGGCGCGCCGGCCGCCGCATCCGGGCCCGCCGCGCCGGCCCCGTTGGATAGCCTGTGCAGGTCGTCGGCCAGGGCCGCCACGGTGGGGTGCTGGAACAGCGTGGCGATCGCCAGGGCGACGCCGAATTCCTGCTGGACCAGCCCGACGAGCTGGGTGGCGAGCAGCGAGTGCCCGCCCAGGTTGAAGAAGTTGTCATGCGCGCCGACCCGGTCGATTTGCAGCACGGCCGAGAAGATGGCGGCGAGGCGCGATTCGGCCGGCGTGGCCGGCGCGCGGTAGTCCTCGCGCGCCGCCGGCAGGTCCGGCGCGGGCAGGTTCAGGCGGTCGAGCTTGCCGTTGGGCAGGCGCGGCAAGGCGTCCAGCATGCTGTAGCTGGTGGGCAGCATGTAGGTCGGCAGGCGCGCCGCCAGATGCTGGCGCAGCGCCTCGGGCGCGGGCGTGCCGTCGCCGCCGGCCACCAGGTAGGCCGCCAGCTGGGTGCTGCTGGCCGCCGCCGGCGGCCAGCCGGTCACCAGCGCCTGGCTGACCTGCGGATGGCTCAGCAGCGCCTGTTCGACCTGGCGCAGG
>NZ_JAEMNU010000099.1:0-14064 GCF_016461825.1 Rugamonas violacea
GCGCGGTGGTTTCGGTGGCATAGCGGAATGATGCTGGAAAGCCGCTTGGTTTACAACCCTTTATTGATGCGCTCGCTGCGGCTGAATAGTTACCCTAACTCTTTGTTCGAACATTTTTCTCGGCATATCGCTGCAGCCTCTCGTTCACGATCTTTTTCACTCTTTACCGGCGGGGGAACTGTATTTCCAGAGCCGCACAATACTCCTAGCACGTTGCATAAATTCCAAGCGGCCGGTGGCATTGGTGGGATCGTTGGGTCAGCTGGAGGCTGGGGAAGACGCGTATGGCAGACAACGATAACCTGCGATACTGTGTTTTCATCCGATCTAGCCGCTAATATGCGTTCACTATCGGTGCAAATTGGTGATGGCTGCAATGGCTCCGGGTTCTCAGCACCGTTACCCCCGCTACCGCCGCCATCATCGCCACCACTGCTACCATCGTCACCACCACCAGCGCCACCACCACCGCCGTCACCACCACCAGCGCCACCGCCGTCACCCCCCACCGCCGTCACCTCCACCGCCGTCACCGCCTCCACTACCACCACTACATCCGATAGAATTCACGGACATTTTCGATTTGGCAATATTCCCCCCGTCCCCTTCTACCAAATTTTCGTCGCAATCGGTCTGTACCGAATTCGAAGCAACACGCATTCCATTTTTCCCGCCTGCTGGACTTTGTTCCAGAATCTCTCTTTGTAGCGCTGCGGTTGTCCTGTAAAGCTCAGCGGTAAATTTTTTTGGAAACTGAACTGTTGAAGGTGTTTGTTGTCCTATCAGTTTGAATATCAGTTCTCCGCCGGCATTGGTTATTTCAAAATTCTTTATGTCACTGCTGTGCTGAATTTTTTTACAAATAATATCAGTACTTTTCGCGAAAAACGTACAAATACTTGCCCCGTTTTTTGTAACAGCCAACCATGCAGCAGGGGTGTTTGCGATGTAATTTACCGGGATAATATTCTTCGGAATACCGAGTGATCTTGGTAATTAAATATTTGTGCATCTAGGTGAAAGACTAGCATCGAACTCACATGCAGCGATAGTTCGTGGAGAAATCCATTTTAGATGAAAATTTGTAGCCGTAGTCGTTTGGATTGAACTGTCTTGTGCTTCCCTGGGAGGATTTGAGCAAAAGCAATTGTCGATATAATACAGCATGCAAAAACAAGAACATTTTTCAGTTTCATGATTCCCTTGGATGATAGTTGATTATCTAATGCAAAATATTGCAATGTAGATATCTGTATATTGCAATATTTCACTTGGGAAATCAAGTTTTTTATCTACCTTGTATTTTCTGGTTTATTGTGCAAGAAATATTCTTTTTTGATAACTTTTTAATGGGTTGAAGGCCCGCCTGGAATTTTTATCTTTATGAATAAGTGAATACACGATCAGAGCTGGCTAAGCTAAAGGGCACTTCGAAAAACCACCAAATTGTCGTTCCGCATCGGCGGACCGCCGCGTAGGCGGGAACCCATGCTGAGCCAATGAACATGCGGAGTATAGATTCCCGCCTACGCGGGAATGACGGTTTTTCGAAGTGCGCTAAAGACGTTTGAACAATAAACGGCGACGAACGAGTATGGCGACAGCGGGCTCGACATCGGATAATATCGCCTCCTTGTCCAAGAAAGACGACCCATGTCCCGCCTCACCCTGCACACCCAAGATAGCGCGCCGGCCGACAGCCAGGCCTTCGTGGCGAAAGCCATCGCCAACAACGGCTTCCTGCCGAACCTGATCGGCGTGCTGGCCAACGCGCCCGTCGCGCTGGAGACCTATATGACGGTGGCCGGCATCAACGGCCGCGCCAGCCTCACGCTGGCCGAGCGCGAAGTGGTGCAGATCACGGCGGCGCGCATCCACGGCTGCGACTTCTGCGTGGCCGGACACACCGCCGTGGCGCTGAAAAAAGCCGGCCAACCGGTCGAGCTGGTGCGCGCGCTGCAAAACGGCCTCGACACGGGCGAGGCCAAGCTGGACGCGGTCGCCCACTTCGCCACGGCCGTCATCGCCCGGCGCGGCGCCGTCGACGACGCCCAATTGCAGGCCTTCCTGGCCGCCGGCTACAACCAGCAGCAGGCGCTGGAGGTGGTGCTCGGCATCAGCCTGGCGACGCTGTGCAACTTCGCCAACAGCCTGGCCGGCACGCCGGTCAATCCGGAATTGACGCCTTACCTGCCGGGCGCGATCTAATATGGCGGCCCTCAACGACTGGCTGCGCGAGCACGCCGAGGCGCTCGACCAATCGCCGGCGCAGGACCTGGCCGACGCGCTCATGCCGGCGTTGGCGGCCGACGGCCGTTTCCGCGTCGGCGTGCCGACCGATATGGGCGGCACCGGCGGCGACGTGCGCGACGCCATCCGCGCCATCGCCGCCGTGGCCGAACACTCGGTCACGGCGGCCTTTGTCTACTGGGGCCAGCGCACCTTTATCGAATATCTGCTGCGCAGCCCGAACGGCGCGCTGCGCGAGCGCCTGCTGCCGGCGCTGCTGGACGGCAGCCTGGCCGGCGCCACCGGCTTGTCGAACGCGATGAAGTTCCTATCCGGGATGGAGCCGCTGCAAATCAACGCCGAGGTGGAGCCGGGCGGCTGGCGGCTTGACGGCCAACTGGCCTGGGTCACCAATCTGCGGCCGGCCCACTTCGTCGTCGCGGCGGCGGTCGCGCCCAACGACGGCGCGGCGCCGGTGGTGGTGGTGTTCGACAGCCAAGCGGCAGGGGTGCAGCGCAGCGCCAACCTGGAGCTGATCGCCCTGCGCGGCAGCCATACCGCCGCCGTCAAGTTGACGCGGGTGGCGGCCGGACCCGAGCACATCATCAGCGCCGACGCGCCGAACTGGCTGCCGCAGGTGCGGCCGGCCTTCCTCGGCATGCAGTGCGGCATGTCGATCGGCCTGGCCCGCGCCAGCCTGGCGCAGGCGGCCGGCGTCGCCGGCAGCGGCCGTGGCCAGCTCGGCGACCGCATCGCGGCGGCGCGGCTGGCGCTGGATGGACAGGTCGAGACGCTGCTCAACGGCGTGGCGGAGGGCCGCTTCGTCACGCACCCGGCGGAGATGTTCCGCCTGCGCATAGCCCTGGCCGGCTCCGTCCAGGAGGCGCTGATGCTGGAGTTGCAGGCGCGCGGCGGCCTGGCCTACCTCGAACAGCATCAGCAGGGCTTCGGCCGGCGCTGGCGCGAGTCGGCCTTCATCCCGGTCATCACCCCCAGCCTGACGCAGTTGCAGGCGGCGCTGGCCAAGCAGGCGGCGCAGGCATGAGCGAGGCGAGTCCGAGCGGCGCGAAGCCGGGCGTCGACATTCCCGCCGACTGCGCCTTGCAGGCCGAGGCGCTGCGCTTCGCCTATCCCGGCCGCGCCGCGACCTTCGACGACATCTCGCTGGCGATCCGCCCGCGCGAGATCGTCTGCCTGTTGGGCGGCAGCGGCTGCGGCAAGTCGACGCTGCTGCGCGTGCTGGCCGGCTTGCAGGCGCCGTCCTCCGGCGTCATCAGCTTCCTCGGCGCGCCGCTGACTGAACCGAGCCCGCGCAGCGCGCTGGTGTTCCAGCAGGCCAGCCTGCTGCCCTGGTTGACCGTGGCCGGCAACGTCGGCTTCGGCCTGGACTTCGCGCGCCAGCCGGCCATCGAACGCGCCGCGCATGCCCAGCGCGTGCGACAGGCCATCGCTGCCGTCGGCCTGGCCGGCAGCGAGCGGCGCTATCCGGCCGCGCTGTCGGGCGGCATGGCGCAGCGCGTCGCGCTGGCCCGCGCCTTGGCACGCCAGCCGGAACTGCTGTTCGCCGACGAGCCGTTTTCCGCGCTTGACGCCATCACGCGGGCCGAGATGCAAAGCCTGCTGGTCGAGGTGGTGCACCAATGGCACAGCGCCGTGCTGCTGGTCACCCATGACATCGACGAGGCCATCCTGGTGGCCGACCGCATCGTGCTGATGGGCGGCCAGCCCGGCCGCATCGTGCGCGAATGGCAGGTCGACCTGCCGCATCCGCGCCTGGCCCACGCCGCCGCCATCGGCGCGTTGCGCGTCGAGATCCTGGCGGCGCTGCTGGGCGAGCGCGCCGGCACCTGAAGCACCCGATTCCAATTTCAAGAAAGCACTCCATGACCGACACCACCGCCCGCAACCCCTACCATGTCTGCGCCTCGTCCGACTGCGACTGCGGCATGACGCGGCGCGACTTCCTGCGCATGTCGGCGCTGACGGCGGCCGGCGCCGCCTCGCCGCTGCTGTTCGCCGGCGACGCCATGGCGCAGCAGGGTCCGAAGGGCGACGACCAGCCGGTCAAGATCGGCTACCTGCCGATCACCGACGCCACGCCGCTGCTGGTGGCGCACGCCCGCAAGCTGTTCGAGGCCGAGGGCCTGCAAACCGAGACGCCGCGCCTGTTCCGCAGCTGGGCGCAGATCATCGAGGCCTTCGTCTCCGGCCAGGTCAACGTGATCCACCTGCTGTCGCCGGCCACCATCTCGGTGCGCTACGGCGCCAAGTTCCCGGCCAAGGTGGTGGCCTGGAACCACATCAACGGCTCGGCCCTGACCGTGGCCAAGGACATCAACCGCGTGCAGGACTTGGGCGGCCGCACCGTCGCCATCCCGTTCTGGTACTCGATCCACAATGTGCTGTTGCAGCAGATCCTGGCCAAGAACGGCCTGAGCGTGGTCAGCAAGGGCCGCGAGGGCAGCATCGGCGCCAAGGAAGTCAACCTGGTGGTGCTGGCGCCGGCCGAGATGGTCTCGGCGCTGGCCAGCAAATCGATCGCCGGCTTCATCGTCGCCGAGCCGTTCAACGCGCTGGCCGAGACGGCCGGCGTGGGCCAGGTGCTGCGCTTCTCCGGCGACGCCTGGAAGAACCACGCCTGCTGCGTCACCTTCCTGTCCGAGCGCGACATCAACACGCGGCCGGAATGGGCGCAGCGCGTCACCACCGCCATCGTCAAGGCCCAGCTGTGGACCCGCTCGAACCAGATCGACACGGCGCGCCTGCTGTCGAGCGGCGACCCGCACCGCTACACGCCGCACAATCTGCAGGTGCTGTCGAAGGTGCTGGCGGTGAGCGACTTCAGCGCCTACGAACAGCGCGGCATCGTCGCCCACAAGGATTGGGCGCAGCGCCGCATCGACTTCCAGCCTTACCCCTTCCCCTCGTACACCGAGCAGATGGTGCGGGCCTTGCAGACCACCCGGCTGGAGGGCGACACCGGCTTCCTGCAAAAGCTCGATCCGGCCTTCGTCGCGCGCGACCTGGTCGACGACCGCTTCGTGCGCAAGGCCATAGCCGCGGTCGGCGGCCCGGGCGTGTTCGGCCTGCCGGCCAAGCTGCTGCGCAGCGAAGTCGTGGCGGTCTAGTCGATGACGGTGAGCTTGAAACTCCGCCTCGCGTTGCCGCTGCTCGGCTTCGCCGTGGCGCTGCTGCTGTGGCAGTTCGGCATCGCCGCGCTGCAACGCGACACGCCGATCGCCGCCGCCTTCGCGCCGCTGCCGGCGGCCGAGGCGCTGCTGCAACTGCTGCAGGGGCCGGACATCTGGCGCGACGTCGGCCTGAGCCTGCGCCGCGTCGGCGTCGGCCTGGCGGCGGCGATGGCGCTGGGCGTGCCGCTCGGCGTGCTGGTCGGCAGCTCGAAGCGCTTCGCGGCGGCCGCCATGCCGCTGTTCCAGCTGCTGCGCATGGTCTCGCCGCTGTCCTGGATGCCGCTGGCGGTGATGACCTTGGGCGTCGGCGACGCGCCGGTCTACTTCCTGCTGGCCTTCGCCGCCGTCTGGCCGATCCTGCTCAACACCGCCGCCGGCGTCGCCCGGCTCGATCCGAACTGGCTGCTGCTGGCGCGCAGCCTGTCGGCGACGCGGCGCGAGACCATCCTGCACGTGATCCTGCCCGGCATCACCGCCGAGGTGCTGACCGGCGTGCGCCTGGCCATCGGCATCATCTGGATCGTGCTGGTGCCGGCCGAGATGCTAGGCGTGTCGGCCGGACTGGGCTATTTCATCCTCGACGCGCGCGACCGCCTGGCGTATTCGGAGCTGATGGCCGCCATCGTGCTGATCGGCGTGCTCGGTTTCGCGCTCGACTATCTGGCCCGCGCCGCCCATGCGCGCTGGCTGCACACGCCGTCGGAAGGCTGAGCACGCCGCACGGGGGAGGCCGGACCACAAGGCGGCGCGCGGTGAGTATTCGAGAGATTTGCTAGAAAAAAACTGGGCATACTCGGTGGGGGAGGGCGATGCCGATCCCGCCGCCGTCCAGTGGGCAGTCTGCCGCCCTAGCGCTTCCGGGACGTTCGCCACGTCGTCTCGAAGGTGTGCCAAATGAAGCAGCCCCCCGTTGATCCGGCGCCGCCGCCCGGCCTGCATCGCCGCCCGGTGATGTTGCTGGCGAGCAGCCTTATCGTTTTGGTGTGCCTGTCCCTGGTGGCGGTGCAGATCTGGCAAACCATGCATAGCCGCGCCGTGCAACTGCAGGAGGCGGAGCGCGCCAGCGCCAACCTGGTCAACGCCGTCGCCCAGCACGCCTACGACACGATCAAGGAAACCGACACCATCCTGGTCGGTCTGGTCGACCGCATGGAACACGCCAACGGTTCCCCCGCGGAGTTGCAACACCTGCACGCTTTCCTCGCCATGCGCATTGAGGAGTTGCCGCAGCTTCATGGCTTGTTCGTGTACGACGCGGCCGGTGGCTGGGTGGTCAATTCGCAGCCGACGTTGCTGAAGAAGCAAAACAACGCCGACCGCGAGTATTTCAAGTTCCACCGCGAGCATGCCGGGCGCGGCGCCCACGTCGGGCC
This sequence comes from Rugamonas violacea, assembly GCF_016461825.1. GTDB lineage: Bacteria > Pseudomonadota > Gammaproteobacteria > Burkholderiales > Burkholderiaceae_D > Rugamonas. The sequence continues at coordinate 6,794 of NZ_JAEMNU010000099.1, forward strand.
GCCGATACGCAGCAGATCGACCGGCGATTGGATCATCACGGTGTCGCGCCGCGTCAACCGGCCCGACGGCGGTTTCGCCGGCGTGGTGCTGGCGACGATCGACATGCAATACTTTCTCCGTTTCTACCAGGGATTCGACATCGGCCGCTCCGGCGCCATTTTTGTCGCGCTGGACAACGGCATCATGTTGATGCGCCGGCCCTTCGATGAAAAGTCCCTGGGGCGCGACATTTCCAAACTGCCGCTGTTCCGCAGCTACCTGCCCAAGGTTTCGCAGGGCACCGTGGTGTTGACCTCGGGGCAGGACGGCGTGACGCGGATCAACAGCTTCCGGCGCATGCAACAATACCCGCTGGTCGTCTCGGCCGCGCTGGCGCAGGACGAGGTGCTGGCCGAATGGCGCGCCGACGCCTATCTGCGCGGCGCCGTCGTCGGCATCCTGGTGCTGGTGCTGGCACTGCTGGGCGGCCGCCTGCTCAGGCAGATCCGCCTGCGCATCGAGGCCGAGGCCGAGCTGTTGCGGGCGCGCCATGCGCTGGAAAAACTCAATCAAACCCTGGAAACGCTGGCCATGCAGGACGGCCTGACGGGGCTGGCGAACCGGCGCCGCTTCGACGTCGCCCTGAGCGAGGAGTTCAGCCGCGCCAGCCGCGAAGCCAGCGCGCTGGCCCTGATCATGATCGACGTCGATTGCTTCAAACAGTACAACGACATCTACGGCCACGCGGCGGGCGACGAGTGTCTGCGGGCGATCGGCAAGGCGGTCGGCAAGAGCCCGCGCCGCGCCGGCGACGTGATCGCCCGCTACGGCGGCGAGGAGCTGGCGGTGCTGCTGCCGGGCACCGACGTGCAGGGCGCCCTGGTCATCGCCGAGAACATCCGCCTGGCGATCCAGCGGCTGCGGCTGACCCACGCCGGCAACGTCGGCGGCCTGGTCACCGTCAGCGTCGGTGTCGACGCTTTCAGCCCGGTGACGCAGGGCAAGCGTTCGCTGGAATTGATCGAGTCGGCCGACAAGGCGCTGTACCAGGCCAAGGCGGAAGGACGCAACCGCGTCTGCTCCCGGAGCGCGCTGGCGGCCCGGGTCGGCTAGCCGTCGCGGCGCAAAATTCGGCGCGCACGGTTGACTTGGCGGCCCATACATGTTTTATAATGTTGCATATGTGAAAATGATTATTTGTCATTTTTTCGCATCCCCAGCTTATTCAACATTCCGACGACAAGGCCTCCCATGCACCTGTTCACGCCCCTCCAATCCGCCGGCGCCGCCGCGCTGTTGTTGCTCAGCGCGCCGTTCGCCCACGCCAGTATCGTCGCCTACGACTTCAGCGCGACCGTCAGCCAGCTGACCTACTACGCCCACACTTCGCCGAGCGGCCCCGGCCCCGGCGTCCCGCTCGGCTCCTCCGACTACGCCGGCGGCCTGATCACCAAGGGCGACCAGGTGCGCGGCCACTTCTTCTACGACACCGAGCTGGGCCAGTTCCTCGACGCACCGCCGGCCCTGCCCGGCGCCGAGTCGGCCCTGTACGGCGGCCCCGGCTACGCCAACACGATGGCCGGCGTCGACTACACGATCGGCAACGGCGGCGTGCGTTTCAAGTCGGTCGACACGCCGGTGATTTCGGTCATCAACAATCCGTATGTCGACGGCGTGCACATCGTCGCGCTGACGGTCGACGGCGGCTCGGGCCTGGGCAAGGAGGTCGGCATCGATTTCATCGATTCGCACCATGTCGCGCTCAACTCGAACGCCTTGCCGACGGCGATCAAGGCGTCGGACTACAACCTCATGGGCGTCTACAACAGCTTCACCTACGCTTCGCGCGACGACAGCCTTTTCGTGATGATGACGATCGACGCGCTGACGCCGTCCATACCGGGCCCCGGCCCCGGCCCGACGCCGCCGGTGCCCGAGCCGGAAAGCTATGCGATGCTGCTGGCCGGCCTGGGTCTGCTCGGCATGCTGGCGCGCCGCAAGTCGGCCGCGCGCTCCTGACACACGCGCCGGCCCGCTTCGTCTGTTCCCTCCAATCAGCGCTTTCAATTCCATATGCCTACTCAAGCAGAAAAAGCCGCGCGCTTCGTCGCGCTGCACCAGCAGTGTTTCATCGCGCCCAATCCGTGGGACCTGGGCTCGGCCCGGTTGTTGGAATCGATGGGTTTCCAGGCGCTGGCCACCAGCAGCGCCGGCCTGGCCTGGACGCGCGGCGGCGCCGACCTGAGCGTCGCGCGGCCGGCGATGATGGCGTATCTGCGCGAGTTGTGCGCGGCGACCACGCTGCCGGTCAGCGCCGACCTGCAAAACGGCTACGCTGACGCGCCCGAGCTCGTCCACGACTGCATCGTCGAGGCGGCCGCGACCGGCGTGGTCGGTGCCTCCATCGAGGACGCCGGCGGCGACGGCGCCTCGCCGATCTACGACACCGGCCTGGCCGTCGAGCGCATCCGCGCCGCCGCGCAGGCGGCCCGCTCGCTGGACTTCCCGTTCACGTTGACGGCGCGCGCCGAGAACTATTTGCACGGCAAGCCGGACCTGGACGACACGATACGCCGCTTGCAGGCCTACCAGGAGGCCGGCGCCGATGTGCTGTTCGCGCCGGGGCTCACCAAGGCGGCCGACATCCGCGCCGTCGCCGGCGCGCTTGAGCGGCCCTTGAACGTGATAATGGGGCTGCCGAACATGCAGCTGACCATGCGCCAGCTGGAGGAACTCGGCGTGCGCCGGGTCAGCGTGGGCGGCTCGTTGGCCAAGGTCGCCTATGACGCGTTGATGCGGGCGGGGCGCGAAATACTCGAGCGGGGCAGTTTCGACTACGCGCAGACGGCGCTGAGCTCGCGCGACATCAACGCCATCATGAGCCGGCCGTAGCGGCCCGGCGGCACCGCCTGCTGCAGCCCTGCCGCGGGCCTGGGCAGCAGCGCTGCGCTAAAAACACGCAGCGCATCTTTCTCCTTCCGAAACAAGGGCTTAGCGCCGACGGCGCGGCCTTGTTAACAAGCTTATCCACAGTTTGTGTGCGTAACCCCGGCGGCTTCGGCCGGCACGGGCCGGCGTTGCCGCGCCCGGCTTAAGGGCAGCTCCAAAACCCCGTCGTTCCGCCGATGCGGAACGACGAATTCAGCTGATTCGATGCGCCTTTAAACCGGCACGTCGCTGAGCTGATCCACCATCTGGCTGACGACCCTGCCGAAGGTGTAGGTCGGCGCCAGATAATCGTCGCGGCCGAGTTGCTCGTCGCGCAGGGCGAGCGAGGCGACCAGGTTCTGTCCGGCCAGTGCCGCCATCGCCGCCAGCACGTCGGCGCCGCCGTCGCCGGCCATGGTGCAGAACGCCGCCACGCGGCGGAAGCGGCCGCGCCGGGCCGCGATGTAGCTGCGCATCGGCCCGGCCATGTGGTAGGCCCAGACCGGTGAGCCGAGGATGGTGACGGCATAGTCGCGCGGATCGCGGCGCGGCGCCAGCAGCGCCGGTTGCGCGCCGCTCAGCGCCTGCCACAGCGCGCGCAGATTGCCCGGTTGGTAGTCGGGACCGGCGGCATAGTGGATCTGCTCCAGGTCGGCATGGCAGCTGTCGGCGATGGCGTTGGCGGCCCTGGCGGTCAGGCCGCTGCGGGAATAGTAGACGACGAGACAGTGCTTCATAACGGTCCCTCCGGACGGACGGCGGCGCGATTGCGTGCCTGTCATAGCATAGGATGGGCCGGCGCCGGTTTTGTTCCCGCGCGGGGGCGGTCACGGTCGGCTGTTACGCCTGTGCTTGATTCAGATCAACGCCAGCACGGCGGCAGAACGGTTCCACCCAGCCCATGCCGCCGGCGCGCCGGTGACTGTCAACGGGGGCGGCGGCCTGATTGTACTGGTAGAAACACCGGTACAATGTTAGCGTTTATCTGGTAAATTGTATCGGTACTGTATTGGTTATGTCGATTAGCATGGGTCCTCACACTCACCAGGAGATCCCATGTCAAGCATCGTTCGCCCGTATCGTCTGCACGCCGCCGTCGCGGCCCGCGCCGCCATCGTTGCCCGTATCGGCGCCGCCCGCCAGGGAGGTGCGCCATGGACACGATGATGCCCCTGCTCCCATTGATGACCTTCGCCTTCGTCGCGTCGATCACGCCGGGACCGAACAATATCATGCTGACCTCGTCGGGCATCTGGTTCGGTTTCCGCCGTTCGATCCCGCACATGCTCGGCATCACCACCGGTTTCGGCGTGCTGCTGGGCATTTGCGCCGCCGGCATCGGCGCGCTGGTGATGGCGCTGCCGGCCCTGCAAACCGCGCTGAAGCTGGCCGGCTCCGGCTATCTGCTGTACTTGGCTTGGCAGTTGCGCAGCATGGATTTCGAGCGCAAGGTCGAGCAGGCGCGCCGGCCGATGGGTTTCATGGCGGCCGCCGCCTTCCAGTTCTGCAATCCCAAGGCCTGGGTCATGGCGATCACCGGCGGCTCGGCCTTCCTGCCGCAGAATCTGCCGGTGTCGCTGGCCATCCTGGTGTATTGCCTGGTGTTCTGCGCGGTCAATCTGCCCTGCATTTCGGTGTGGGCCGGCGCCGGCGCCTTGCTGCGCAAGTTCCTCGCCGAACCCTTGTGGCAGAAGGTGTTTTGCGCCGCGATGGTGGCGCTGACCGCGTATTCGGCGCTGGCGATCTGGCTGTGAATAGCCCCGCTTTTGCAAGGATGCGGGTGAACATGCTGTAGCGCTCAACGCTCAACGCTCAACGCTCAACGCTCAACGCTCAACGCTCAACGCTCAACGTTCATCGTACAGCTTGAATTGCTGCCAGCTGTTGCCCTGGTATTTCAGCAGGATTTGCTCGATGGCGCCGTCGCGCTCCATCTCTTGCAAGGCCTTTTGCAGGGCCTCCGCCTTGTCGCGATGGAGCGATTTTTTGCCGATGAAGAGGTGGTTGGCGGTATTTCTAAAGAGGAAGGCCGACGGGTCGAACAACTGGTCCTTGTGCTGTTTTTTGAGCTGGAACAGCAGCACCAGCATATTGCCGGCGATGACGTTGGCGCGGCCCTGCACGAACATGCTGATCATCTGGTCGTAGGTGGTGACGCGGTATTTGTGGAGGCGTTCGTCGAGCTCGAACTGGGCGCCGAACGTCGTGCTGCCGAGGAGTAACACGGTGCGTGCCTTGACCAAATCCTCATAGCGCCGCAGCGGCGTGCCGGTCTTGCCCAGGGCCACCAGCCTGACCATTTCGGTGATGCCGGCGTCGATGGCGATGGCGTCGGTGTTTTGCGCGGGAAACATGATCGCGCCGTCGATGTTGTTGACCTCCAACTCAACCACCAACCTGACCTTGGGCATGATGTGGATGTCCATGGCGATGCCGCTACGCCTGGACAGTTCGCGCAGGATGTCGTGGTGCAGGCCGGCCGGCGCGCCCTTGTCGTCGAGGAAGCCGAGCGGTTCGGACTGGATGATGCCGACCACCATCCTCGGCGTCGGCTTCGGCGCCGGTGCGCAGGGAGCGGCGCCGGCCGTCAGCAGCGCCAGCAGCGCCAACACTTGCCGTCGGCGCCGCTGCAGGGCGCGGCCGGTGTGCATGGTTCCGCTGCGCGGACGGGGCAAGGCGCGGCCTATTTGTAGACGCCCGATCCGACGATGATGTCGTCGACTTTTTCCACGTAGGAGGCCTTGGGTTCGATGGCCTTGGTGACCGGGTTGACCCATTTCAGGTCGACCCAGCCGGACCCCTTGGCGTTGGCCAGGGCGATCTGTTCCTTGACGAAGGGCTTGCCGTCCTCATCCTTGATGTCCATCAGGTTCTTGCCGATCATGCGCTTGTTGGCGCCGTGCGAGAGGATCTGTCCGGCCTGGCTGTAGACGAAGATGTAGAGGTCGCGGTCGACGAACTCGCCCTTGGGGTCGTCAAAGGCGGCGAAGGCCTTTTCCTTGCCGTTCGCCTTGACATAGGCGGCGGCTTTTTTCACCAGGGCCACGGCCTGCTCCGGCGTTCCTTTGGCCTCGGCGGCGGCGGCGGGAGTGCTGTGGACAAGGCAAACCAGCAGTGCGGCGACGAGGGGATGGGCGAGGTTTTTCATATCCAGTCTCCTGTATATACACGACGGAGCCGCCAAGGTGGCCGCCGGGGCGTCGTCGCCGGGCGGGTGTTTGGCGGTGCTGCGGGCCGGGGCGGCTGGCGACGCATCCAGCAAGTCTAATTGCACGGCGAACAGATTGCTATCGGAATCGGCGAAAACCGCGCCTCGATGCACGCGCCGCTGTCAGATCGCCACGTAGCGTCCGGGTTGGTGGTTGATGGCGATGCTCAGGTTGAGCACCAGCGCGCCGAGCAGGGACATGGCGATGGCGCTCGGCGAGATCAGCGGGATCGACAGCGCCGTGATGGCGCCGTCGAGCGCCAGCTGGACATAGCCGGCGCGCCAGCCGTAGCGTTCCTGCAAATACAACACCAGCACGTTGACGCCGCCCAGGCTGGCGCGGTGGCGGAACAGGATCAGCAGGCCGACTCCGGCCAGCAGGCCGCCCATCACGGCGGCGTAGGCCGGGTTGATGTGCTCGATCTTGAAGGCCAGCGGCAGCAGCTCCGACCAGAGCGACAGCAGCAGCACCGAGCAGAAGGTCTTGAGGGTGAACACCCAGCCGAGTTTTTTCCACGCCAGCAGGTAGAACGGGATGTTGATGAGGAAGAACAGCTTGCCGAAGCTGACGCCGCTGGCGTAGTGCAGCAGGAAGGTGATGCCGACGGTGCCGCCGGTGATCAGGCTGGCCTTGCCCAGCAGCGCCAGTCCCAGCGAGATCAGCAGCGTGCCGGCGACCAGCGCCTGGATATCGTCGAACAGGCTGTGCGGCGCGGCGGACGATGCGGCGGACGGGACGGTGGCTTCAGTTTCCATCGATCCACTATAGTCCCGCCGCGCGGCCGCCGGCAATGAGCATGTTGGCTGATTGCCAGGTTGATTCATTTGTGTACTAATTCGCCCGCCGGCCCGTCCTCAAGGCCAGATCAGCGACAGGGCGATGCCCCACATGGTGGCGGCGATCAGGCCGTCGAGCACGCGCCAGGCGTGGGGCAGGGCGAACACCGGCGCCAACAGGCGGGCGCCCAGGCCGAGGCAGGAAAACCACAGCAGCGAGGCGCTCATGGCGCCGGCCGCGAAGATGTAGCGGCCGGCCGCGCCGGGCTGCTGCGCGCCGATGGCGCCGAGCAGCACCACGGTGTCGAGCCAGACGTGGGGATTGAGCAGGCTCAGCGCCAACGCCGTGCGCACGGCGGCGCCGCGCCGGGGCGGCGC
>NZ_JAEMNU010000099.1:14070-88999 GCF_016461825.1 Rugamonas violacea
CCGGCGGCGCCGCGCCGGGTCGGCGCCGACGCGGCGCCCGGCGCGGCCGTTGCGCCCGGCGCCAGCGGATCGGCGCCGCTCGGCCGCCAGGCGGACCAAGCGGCGCGCCGGCCGTATTCGAGCAGGAACAGCGCGCCGGCGACACGGATCAGCCCCAGCAGCGCGACGTTGCCGGCCACCAGCCGGCCGACGCTGCTCACGCCGAGGCCGATCAGCAGCATGTCGCAAGCCATGCAGACGGCGGCGCACAGCAACACATGGCGTCCCTGCAAGCCCTGCTTGAGCAGGAAGGCGTTCTGCGCGCCGATGGCGACGATCAGACCGCCGCCCAGGCCGATACCCTTGATAAATGTGCCGCTCAACATGACGTCCCCTCGGTTTGACAGGACGCCAGCATAAGCAAGCGAGGTGGATTAGTATAATGAATGATATTCACTATTCATTCAAAATTCTAATGAGCCTCATCGATTATCGCGGTCTGGCCGCGCTCGACGCCGTGGTTGGCAGCGGCAGTTTTGAACGGGCGGCGGCCCAGTTATCGATCAGCCAGCCGGCCGTGTCGCACCGGCTGCGGGCCTTGGAGGAGGCGGTCGGCGCGCTGCTGGTGGTGCGCAGCCAGCCGCCGCAGGCCACCGAGCGCGGCCTGCGCCTGATCGCCCACTTCCGCCAAGTGCGGCTGCTCGAATCGGCGCTGGAGATGGGGCCGGTGCCGGCGCGGACGCCGCCGCAGCTGGCCATCGCCGCCAACGCCGACAGCGCCGCCACTTGGCTGCCCGAGGCGCTCGCGCCGCTGCTGACGCCGACCAGCTGCCTGATCGACGTGCGCATCGCCGACCAGGACCACACCCTGCGCCAGTTGCGCGAGGGCCGCGTGGTGGCCTGCGTCACCAGCTCGGCCGAGGCGGTGGCCGGCACCGTGATGACGCCGCTGGGCGTGATGCGCTACCACTGCGTCGCCGCGCCGGCCTTCGCCGCCCGCTGCTTCGCCGACGGCTTGACGGCCGAGGCGGTGGCGCGCGCGCCGGCGCTGGTGTTCGACCAGCACGACGCGCTGCATCGCAACTACCTGCGCCAGCAGCTGGGCTGGGACGGCGCCTTCCCGCAGCACGCCTTCGGCACTTCGGAGGGAATAGTGCGCATGCTCGAAGCCGGCCACGCCTACGGCATGCTGCCGCTGCCGCAGGCGCGGGCGGCGTTGGCGTCCGGCGCGCTGGTCGACCTGACGCCGGGCGCGCATTTCGACGTGGCGCTGGCCTGGCACTGCTGGAACGTGCAGACGGCGTTGACGCGCGCCCTCAGCGACAGCGTGGTGGCGACGGCGGCGCGCTGGCTGCTGCCGGCTTGAGCCGGCGCCAGGCCTTATCGCAGCGGCTTGGCCGGCCAGCGCGCCCGCGCCGGCCATGACCCCGGCGCAGACGCGGCCGGTGCGGCGTTCATTTGAGCGGCGGCAAATTGTCGCGTGGCAATTGCCGCACAATGGACCTTTCCGCCGGCCCCGGCGGACGCCAGCAGGAGCCGCCATGACACCGCACTACGCCGCCGGATTGTTCGACCGCCTGATCGACGACCAGCCGCACGCCGCCCCGCGCGGCGGCCGCGCCGGCTGGACGCTGGAGCAGTTGAAGGACGCCGTGGCGCGCGATCTGGAGGCGCTGCTCAACACCCGCGCGGCGCTGCCGGCCGGGCTGCTCGACGCCTATCCCGAGGTCGCCAAGTCGATCGTCAACTACGGCCTGATCGACTTCGCCGGCATGTGCCTGACCAGCAGCGAGGACCAGAAACTGATCTGCGCGGCGGTGCAGCGCGCCATCGAACGGCACGAGCCGAGGCTGTACGCGGTCAGCGCCGCACTGCGCGTGCGCGAGGCGCGCGTCAACCGGGTCGACTTCCTGATCTCGGCGCGGCTGAAGGTGGACGCGGCGGCGGAACTGGTGCGCTTCGACGCGGTGCTCAAGCCGTCCACGCAGCAGTACGCGATCCGCCAGGCCAGCGGCGCGGACGGGGACGCGCCGTCCTGAGGCCGGCGCGCACTGGCGCTGGTGCTGGCGCTGGCGCTGGCGCTGGCGGGTGCCGCTGGGCGGCTGAAGTTGGCCGATGGGCGAGCGAATTTTTTCTGCGGCGGTGAACTGCGCCAGCCATCCACTGGTATGCTCGGACACTTCGCTGCGCATCGCATCGCCGCGCCCCCGCCACCCAAAGGACCGCCCAGTATGTCGACCCTGCTCAAACCCGGTATTGCCCTCGCCATCGCGGCCCTGTTCTGCCACAGCGCCGCCGCCCAGCAGCCGGCCGCGCCGGACAGCGTGGTGCAGGCCCAGCTCGACGCCTACAACGAGCGCGATCTGGAGCGCTTCCTGTCCATCTACAGCGAGGGCGCCGAACTGTACGCCTTCCCGGCCGCGCTGCAGACCAAGGGCAAGGCGGCGATCCGCCAGCGCTATCAGCCGCGCTTCGCCGACGCCAAGCTGGGCGTCAAGCTGGTCAATCGCATCGTCCAGGGCAACATCGTGATCGACCAGGAGCGCGTCCACGTGACGCTGCCGGACGGCCCGGGCGTGATCGAGACCATCGTCATCTACGAGGTGCGCGGCGCGCAGATCGTCAAGGCCACGCTGCTGCCCGGCCGTACGCTGCAGGGCGAAAAACTCTGATCGGCGCTCAGGCCTGGAAGCTGCAACTGGCGGTGAAGGTGTAGCGCTCCGGGCGGATGTGGAAGGTCGAGTGGTCGCAGCAGTCGCCGTTGGCGAAGCGCGAGGTGCGCGTCATCACCAGCAGCGCGCTGCCGCTGCGCACCCGTAGGAGTCTGGCCTGCTGGCGCTCGGCCAGCTGCGCGCCCACCGCCACGTCGGCCCGCGCCACGCCCTGGCCGTCGAGGCGGCGCAGCAGCGCGTAGTTGGGCTGGCACTCGGTCTCGGCCCAACTCAGCGCCGCCGCCTGCGCCGGCAGATAGCTGCTGCCCAGCGCGATCGGCTCGCCGTCCACCAGATGCAGGCGGCGCAGCAGCAGGCACTCGTCCACATCGGCGCCGAACAGCGCGCGCAAATGCTCGGGCAGCGGCACCAGCTCCTTGGTCAGCAGGCGCATGTTCGGCCGCAGCCCCTGCAACAACAGCGAGTCGTGGAAGCTGCGCACCGCGTCGAGCGCGTGGCGCACCTGCTTGCCCGCCACATACGTGCCCTTGCCCTGTTTGCGCTGCACCGTGCCTTCCTGCGCCAACTGGTCCAGCGCCAGCCGCACGGTGACGCGGCTGACGGCGAAGCGTTCGCCCAACTGGGCTTCCGACGGCATTTTCCCCGATGGCTCGTAGAGGCCGCCGAGCGCCTCGTTGCGCAACTGGTGGGCGATCTGCTCATACATCGAGGTGATGTTCTTGCGCACCAGCGGCGCGCTGGCGGGGATGACTGCGTTCATGGTGGCGGCTTCCGGTGGGGCTCAAAAATGCGCGGTTGGCATGCCTCGATTATTCCCGATCCGGCCGTTTCGCGCGCCCAATCAATTCGAATATGGATATGCGAAAGGCTTCGTTCGGTATTTCAAATTTAATACGTAGTATGACAAGCTGACACCCCGCCAAGGCAGCGCCGGCCGGGCTCCGAACGCAGTTCAGACTTGATCGGCACACCATGTCCACTCAGCAGATGGCCCAGTTATCCGTCAACGGCGTCAACTTCGCCTATCCCAACGGGCACACCGTGTTCCGCGACTTCTCGCTGCAGGTGCAACCGGGCGAATTCGTCGCGCTGCTCGGCCCTTCCGGCTGCGGCAAGAGCACCTTGCTCAACCTGTTGTCCGGTTTTCAGCAGCCGCAGCGCGGCAGCGTCACCATCAACGGCGTCGCGGTCACGCCGGAGGCGCCGGAGCTGGGCTATGTGTTCCAGTCGCCGCAGCTGTTCCCCTGGCTGAACGCGCTCGACAACGTGCGCTTCGGCCTGCGCATGGCCAAGCGCATCGGCGCCGCCGAGCAGCGCGAGCGCGCCCGCCACTATCTCGAGCTGGTCGGCCTGGGCGATGCGGCGCAGAAGCTGCCGTATCAACTGTCCGGCGGCATGCAGCAGCGCGTCGCGCTGGCGCGCACCCTGGTGATGGAGCCGACCCTGCTGCTGATGGACGAGCCTTTCGCCGCGCTCGACGCCATCTCGCGCAGCAGCATGAACGAGGAGACGCTGCGGCTCTGGTCCTCGCTGGGCCAGACGGTGGTGTTCATCACCCACGACATCGACGAGGCGGTGTTCCTGGCCGACCGCGTGGTGGTGCTGGGCGGCGCGCCGGAGGGCATCCGCAGCGAGCTGTCGATAGAGCTGCCGCGTCCGCGCAGCCAACGCGCCACGCGCAAACTGCCGCGCTTCCACGAGTACAGCAGCGCGCTGATGGACTGCATCGCCGACGCCGCCCTGGCCTGAGTCCTTCCTTGTCGTCCCCGATTGTGTCGCACACCGAAAGCCGAATATGTTCAAGATCCTTGCCCTGTCCTTCGCCGTTCTGTCGCTCACCCCCGCTCTGGCCCAGGCCGACAGCAAGCCGCTGCGCATCGGCTGGGTGCGCGCGCTGGCCAACGCGCCGGCGCTGATCGCCGAGAAGAACGGCTACTACGCGCAGGAGGGTTTGAACGTCGAGTTGAAGGCCTTTGGCGACGGTCCCATCGTGCAGCAGGCGCTGTCCTCGGGCGATCTGGACATGGCCTACATCGGCGCGCCGCCGGTGTTCCAGTGGGTCGCGCGGGGCCTGAACAGCCGCATCCTGGCCAAGGTCAACTACGGCCAGGCGGCCTTGATCGTCAACGCCAACAGCCCGGTCAAGAGCGTGGCCGATTTGCGCGGCAAGAAGGTGGCCGGCCTGGCCAAGGGCAGCGGCATGGACCTGCTGTTGCGCGGTTACGTCGCTAAGGAGCTGGGCGGCCTGGAGGCGGACAAGGACGTCGACATCGTCAGCATGCCCGCCGCGAACATGAACGCGGCGCTGGAGCGCGGCCTGGTCGACGCCGCCTTCACCTGGGAACCCTTCGTCTCGAGCGCGGTGCTGCGCGGCAGCGGCAAGGTGCTGGTGGACCTGAACCGGAAGCTGCCGAACTACCCGTGGTATGTGGTGATGGCGGTGCCGCGCACCTTGGCCGAGCGGCCGGACGAGGTGGTCAAGGTGCTGCGCGCGCACCGCCGCGCCATCGCCTTCCTCAATCTGCATCCGGCCGAGGCCAACCAGATCATCGCCGAGGCCTTCGAGATCGCGCCGATCAAGACCGCCGCCGGCGTCACCATCGCGCCGGCCGCCATCGTGCAGGAGGCGCGCAAGCGGCTCGGCTGGTCGGACAAGATCGAGCCGACCGACCTGCGCTTCATCCAGCGCTTGATGGACTACTCGCTCAGTCTGGGCCTGTTGAACCGGCCGCTGACGGCGGGCCAGCTCGTCGACCCTAGCTGGCAGCAGCGCGCCGAACAGCCGGCGCTGGTGCGCAAATGAGCGCCGTCGCCAGCGGGGCGGAGCTGGAGGGCTTGAACCGCGCCCATCACCCCGCCGAACCGCGCGGCGCGAGCAGCGGGCAGGCTGGGCCGGCACAATCCGGCACGCCGCCGCACGCAGGGGCAAGGGCGGACGGCGCTGCGTCAGCCATTGCGCTCAAGGCGAATGCGCTGGCGGGCGGCGGCAGCGGCGTATCCGCCACCGCCGTGGAGGTTGTCGGCGCGTCCAGCGTCGCGGCCGCAGGCCCGCGCCTGCCGACACCGTCGTGGAGCTGGGCCGCGCTACCATTTCTGCTGCTGGTGTGGAGCGCCGTGGCCAGCCGCTTCCCGTCCTACGTCCTGCCGCAGCCGTGGGAAGTGGCGCAGGAGGGCTGGCGCTGGATCGCCAACGGCAAGCTGTGGCCGCAACTGGCGGCCAGCCTGCTGGAGGAGCTGGGCGGCTTCGGCGCGGCCATCGTGGTGGCGCTGGTGTTGGGCACCAGCGCCGGCATCTCGAGCCGTTTCCGCGAGTTCGTCACGCCGCTCAACGGCCTGTTCATGGCGATCCCGCCGATCGCTTGGGCGCCGCTGACGATGATCGTGTTCGGCATCGGCTACATGGCGATCATCGCGGTGATCTTCATCGCCGCCGTGTTCCCGATGGCGCAGGTGATCCAGGACGGCGTGCTGGCGATCCGCAGCGGCGAGGTGCGCGCCGCCCGCGTGCTCGGCGCCAGCCGCGTCCAGCTGCTGCTGCACGTCTACCTGCCGGCCTCGCTGCCGGCGCTGACCAGCGCGCTGCGCGCCGGTTTCAGCCAGGCCTGGCGGGCGCTGGTGGCGGCCGAGATGATCGGCGCCTCGCGCGGCATCGGCTGGATGGTGGCTATGGGCGGCCAGGTCGGCAACGCCGCCCAGGTCCTGCTCGGCATCGCCATCATCGGGCTGACCGCTTGGCTGGCCGAGCTGTTGGTGTTTCGCCGTTTGGAACGGCGCCACCAAGGCTGGCGCGGCCACTGAGGCGCGGCGTTCAATAACATAAGGCCACCTCGAATGCCCGTCATTCCGCATCGGCGGACCGCCGCGCAGGCGGGAATCCATACCGTGCACGCTCATTGGCTCAGCATGGGTTCCCGCCTGCGCGGGAACGACAGTTTGGTGGTTTTTCGAAGTGCCCATAACAAAGGGAGTAGAGCATATGAGCAAGCAAACAACACCATTGGCGACGGCGCAAAGCTACGCCGCGCTGCGCGAAAAACTCGGCAAGCACTATGCGCCGGAAGGCCTCTACCTGCAGAACAAGCAACTGCCGTTCGTCGGCCGGGTCAACTGCAACGTCGAGCGTCTGGAGACCGGTAGCTGGAACGAGATCGTCATCGACTACGAGGTCGGCGCGGCCGGCCTGGCCGACGGCGGTTGGTTCAAGGCCACCTTCAAGTTCTATTCCGACTGGGCGCTGTTCCAGACCAGCGACCCGACGGCGGCCAACTACATCAGCGCCGAGTACCAGTCCGGCAAGCTGGTGGCCGGACAAAGCGCGGCCAGCGTGCAGTCGCTCAGCGTGCGCTTCGACCAGAAGGGCCACGAGCGGCCATACCAGAAATCGATCATCGTCGACGTGGTGGACGGCTATCTGAACGCCGGCGACCACATCATCATCCGCCTGGGCGACCGGCGCGGCGGCGGGCCGGGCACGCGGGTGCAGACCTTCACCGAAGACCGTTTCCGCTTCCGCTGCTACGTCGATCCGCTGGGCACCTCGCGCTTCGCCGCCGTGCCGGGCGATATCGTCATCGACATGGCGGCCGGTGCGCCGGCGCGGCTGCTGCTGGCCGGCCCGCGCTTCGTCCGGCCGGGCGAGCGCGTGCCGTTCCGTGTCTCGGCGCAGGACCGCTGGGGCAATGTCTGCCAGGCCGCCGGCGGCGCGATCCGCCTGCGCGCCTATGCGGCAACAGCAGCGGGCGAGGGCGTCGCCGACGCGCCGCTCTACGACAAGCTGTTGCCCTTGCCCGAGCAGGGCTGGGCCAGCGTCGGCGCCGACGACCTGCCGGCCGACGGCGACCTGCGCGTCGTCGCCGAACTGGTCGACAGCCGCGATGTCAAGCCGGCCAGCGCGCTGCTCAGCGTGAACCGGCGCTTCGGCGCGCCGCGCTCCTTCTACGCCGACCTGCACGTACACGCCGGCGACACGGTGGGCACCAACAGCCCGGCCTACAACGCGGCGTACGCGCGCGACGTCGGCGGCATCGACGTGCTGGGCTACACCGCCAACGACTTCCAGATCACCGACGCCAACTGGCAGTTGGGCGTCGACACGGTGGAGGAGTTCAACCGTCCCGGCCATTTCGTCTGCTATCCGGTGCAGGAGTGGTGCGGCAGCTCGACCGCCGGCGGCGATCATAACGTGGTCTTCCTCGGCGACGCCGCGCCCGACTTCCCCTACAACAAACGCGGTGAGCACAATCGTACTTTCCTGTGGAACGAGGACATGAAGGGCGCCGCCGTGGAGACGGGACGCTGGCCGGTGGAGGAACTGTGGGCCGCCTACGTCGACGAGCCGGAGCAGCATCTGATCATGCCGCACGTCGGCGGCCGCCGCTACATCCCCGATTGGCACCACCCCGAGCTGGAACGGCTGGTGGAGATCGCCTCTAGCTGGGGCCACTTCGGTTGGTTGTACCAGGACGTCATCGAGCGTGGCTACCAGATCGGCGTGGCGGCCAGCGGCGACGAGCATCGCGGCCGCCCCGGTGGCGGCCCGCCGGGCACCCAGGTGTTCGGCGTGCACGGCGGCCTGACCGGCGTGCTGGCCGAGCAGCTCGACCGCGCCAGCATCGGCCGCGCGCTGCGCGCCCGCCACACCTGGGCCACCACCGGCGAGCACACCGCCTTGCTGGTGCAGGCCGGCCGCCATGTGCAAGGCGACGCCTTCCGTTCCGACGGCCCGCTGACGGTCGACTACCAATTCCTCGGCGGCGCCGGCTGGGACGAGATCGCCGCCTACGACCACACGGGGCAGATCTGGCGGCGCAACCTGCACCAGGAGCTGGGCTTTTCGGAGCGGCTGATCCGCCTGCGCTGGGGCGGTGCGCGCATCCCGGACCGCTATCGCTGGGCCTCGTGGAAGGGCCGCATCACGATCAGCAACGGCACCGTCAACCGCTATCAGTCGCACGGCTTCGAGCATGGCGAGGAGGTCTGCTGGCGCGACGGCCCGACCGGCATCGCCTTCCGCAGCGACACCTACGGCGACGCCGACAGCATCGATCTGGACGTCAGCAATCTGCGCCACTGCACCATCAAGGTCGAGGGCACCATCGACAGCTACGTCAAGGTGGGCGATCCGCTGCAGCGCAACCCCTTCGTCCATGCGCCGGAATTCAGCTGGGAGATCAGCGGCGCGCAGTTGTTGGCGGAGGGCGGCCTGCGGCTGGAGCTGGGCGGCGCCGAATTGTTCCTGGCGCTGGAGCGTCTGACCGAGCAGGCCTTGCCGGCCGAGGTGTCCGGCACGCTGGAGATCGCGCCGCACAACGGCCCCTTTGGCCACCGCCCGGTCTACTTCTTCGGTCGCCAGCAGGACGACAGCAAGGTCTGGTCGTCGGCGATGTTCGTCACCTTCGAGTAGCCAGCCGGGCAGCCAGCCGAGTAGGTAGCCGAGTAGGTAGCTGTTTAGCCTGGGCGGGATTGTGACGCCGCTTGCTTGCGGCGCCACTGCTCGATCGCCTCGAACAGCAGCATGCCGGCCAACATGGCGCCGACGAACAGCAACATCTTCGGCAGCCCCATGCCGACGCCGACCAGCGCCGGGCCGGGGCAGATGCCGGCGATGCCCCAGCCGATGCCAAACAGGCTGCTGCCGACGATCAGGCGGCGGTCGATGGCCTGTGCCGTCGGCAGCTTGATCTCGGCGCCCAGCCAGGTACGGCTGCGGCGTCGTGCCAGTGCGAAGGCGATCACGCCGACGCCGATGGCGCCGCCCATCACCAACATCAATGACGGGTCCCAACCGCCGGCCAGGTCAAGGAAGCCCAGCACCTTGGCCGGATTGGCCATGCCCGAAACGATCAGACCCCAGCCGAACACCAGGCCGGCCAACAACGCGCTCACGATCAACATGGATGGCTCCTTACAACGACAACAAATGACGGCCGACGAAGACGGTGGCGAAGCCAGCCGCCATGAACGTCGCGGTGGCGGCGAGCGAGCGCCAGGACAGGCGCGACAGGCCACAGACGCCGTGGCCGCTGGTGCAGCCGGCGCCGTAGCGGGTGCCGACGCCGACCAGCAGGCCGGCCAGTAGCAGTGCGCCGTCGCCGGCCGCGATGCTGACCGGCGGCAGCGCGGCAAACAGGCCGTAGACGACGGGCGCGCCGACCAGTCCGGCGATGAAGGCGGCGCGCCAGCCGATGTCGCCGCGCAGCGGCCGCAGCAGGCCGCCGAGGATGCCGCTGATGCCGGCGATACGGCCGTTGAGCAGGATCAGCAGCGCGGCGGCCAAACCGATCATGGCGCCGCCGAGCAGGGCGGGCCAGGGTGTGAATGCGTTCCAGGCGATGGTCATGGGGTTTCCTTGTGTAGCGTGAACGATGAACGATGAACGATGAACGATGAACGATGAACGATGAACGGTGCGCAGTGAGCAGTGAGCAGCGCGCCCATGGGAGACGATGCTGGCGCCGGTCGGTTGGTCGGTTGAACGAAGCGCCGAGCCAGCGGCGGCGCGGGCTACGCCGCCGCAGCGGCGGTGGCGCGGCAGCGACCGCGCACAACTCCTTATAGCACGGACTTGGCCAGCAGCGCCGCCGCGACGGCCGCCGACAACAGCGCGAAAGCCTGTTGCAGCAACGGCCCGGCCAGTTTTCCGGCGACCACGCGGCCGGCCAGCATGCCGGCCATTGCGCCGGCCGAGAAGGGCAGCGCCACGCCCCACTGCAAATGGCCGTTGGCGGCGCTGGCGGCGACGCCGGACAGCGACACCAGCGCGATCACCGCCAGCGAGGTGGCCACCACCGACTGCACGGCCAGGTCGGTGTAGCGCTGCAGCGCCGGGATCATGACGAAGCCGCCGCCCACGCCCAGCAGGCCGGACAGGCCGCCGGCGATCAGGCCGGACACTGCCAGCGCGCGGGCGCAGGGCGCCGTCCATACCAGCTTGCCACGACCGGCATCGAACCGGCAGGGCGGCGTGGCGCGGGCGGCGTCGCGCGTCGCGTGGGCGCTGGCCGCCGCCGCGTCGGCGGCCGCCGCGACGTGCGGATGGGCGCGGCGCCAAGCGCGCCAGGCGACGTACAGCAGCACCAGCGCGAAGATGAAACTGAGCGGCCGGTTGGGCGCGCGCCGCGCCAGCCACAGGCCGAGCGGCGAGCAGACGATGCCGGCGCCGGCGATCAGCAGCGCCGCCTTGTAGCGAACGATGCCGGCCTTCAGCCCCAGCAGCGCGCCCAGGCTGGCCGCCAGGCCGACGGCGAGCAGGCCGATGGGGCCGGCGTCGGCCATGCCCAGGCCGGCGCCGAACACCAGCGCCGGCACCGCCAGGATGCCGCCGCCGGCGCCGGTCAGTGCCAGCACCACGCCGACGGCCAAGCCCAGCGCGGCGACCGTCGGCGTGGCGGCGAGTGCGGCGCCGGCGGCGGGAGCGGCGCCGGCCGCTGCCGGGAGTGCCGCCGCGGCGAGCAACAGCCAAACCCGCAAACCTGGGCTCGGACCCCGAGGGGTCTGACCCCGGCTCTGCGCCGCCGGGGTTTGCCAGCTTCGCCGGCGTCTCGGCCGGTTGCTGTGGTGGGCGCTCATCGCTCGCTCAACTCCGGCGTGGCCAGCCATTCGCGGCCCTTGAGCATGCCTTGCCAATACAGCGCCGGCAGCATGCGCGCCTTGAGCAGCCAGGCCAGGCGCGACGGCCGGGTGCCGTCGATCAGCCAGGACGGCAAGTTGGGCGCCAGCTTGCCGCCGTAGGTGAACTCGGCCAGCACGACTTTTCCGCGCGCGACGGTCAGCGGACAGGCGCCGTAGCCGTCGTACTGCGCCGCGCCGTCGAGCAGGCCGAGCGCCGCCAGCACGTTGTGCGCCACCACCGGCGCCTGCTTGCGCGCGGCGGCGGCGGTCTTGGCGTTGGCCGAGTTGCCGGCGTCGCCCAGGCCGTGGATGTTGGCGTAGCGGCGGTGGCGCAGACTGCTTGGGTCGATGTCGACCCAGCCGGCGGCGTCGGCCAGCGGGCTGACCCGGATGAAGTCCGGCGCCACCTGCGGCGGCACCACGTGCAGCAGTTCGTAGTCGCGTTCGAGGATCTCCTTGCTGCCGTCGGGCAGGACGCGGCTGAAGCTGGCGCGCTTGCGCGGACCGTCGACCGCGCACAGCGTGTGGCCGAAGTGCAGGTCGATGTCGTAGGCCATCACGTAGTCCATCAGCGCCGGCACGTATTCCGGCACGCCGAACAGCACCGGGGCGGCGCTGTAGAAATCGATCCGCATGCGTTCGAGCAGGCCGCTGCGGCGCCAGTGGTCGGCCGCCAAATACATGGCCTTCTGCGGCGCGCCGGCGCACTTGAACGGCATGGCCGGCTGGGTGAATATGGCGCTGCCGCCGCGTAGCTTCTGCACCTGCTGCCAGGTGTAGGGCGCCAGATGGTACAGGTAGTTCGAGGTGACGCCCTGGCGGCCGAGCGACTCGGCCAGGCCGGGAATGGCCTGCCAGTCCAGCTTGATGCCGGGGCAGACCACCAACTGCTGGTAGCGCACCACGCGGCAGCCGTCCAGGATGACGGCGTTGCGCTCCGGTTCGAAGGCGGCCACGGCGGCCTTGATCCAGTGCGCGCCGCGCGGGATGGTGGCGGCCATGGTGCGCGCCGTGCTGGCCGGCGCGAACACGCCGGCGCCCACCAGGGTCCAGCCGGGCTGGTAGTAGTGCACCTCGGCCGGGTCGATCAGCGCCACGTCCAGTTCCGGGTAGCGCGCCAGCAGGCTGGCGGCGGTGGCCACGCCGGCCGCGCCGGCGCCGACGATGACGACGCAGTGCTCGGCCTCGGCGACTTCCAACGGCGTGCGGCCTTGGTTGACGATGCGCCGCACCACGCCCTGCATGTCGTAGCCGGCCTGGCCGGCCGCCGTGACGATGTCCGGCAGCGACAGCCGGTGCGCCTGCGACAGCGCCCACATCGTGGTCGAGCGCATGCCGCTGCGGCAGTAGGCCAGCACCGGCTTGGGCAGGCTGTCGAACAGCGCGCCGAAGGCGTCGCCCTGGGCGTCGCTGACCTTGCCCGATTCGGCCGGCAGGTAGTGCGCCTGCAGGCCCAGTTCGCGCGCCGGTTTGGCGATTTCGGCGAACAGCGGCTGGTCGGCCGCCTCGCCGTCGGGACGGTTGCAGACGATGGCGCGGTAGCCGGCCTGGTGCAGCGCGACGATGTCGGCCGGCTCGATCTGCGGCGCCACCGCCAGGCCCGGCGCCAGAAGCCGGAGGTCCAATGATGATTGCATGGGGCTCTTCACGTCAGACCGCGTTGAGCGGGATTTTCAGGTAGCGGATGCCGTTGGCCTCCGGCTCCGGCAGCCGGCCGGCGCGCATGTTCACCTGCACCGACGGCAGGATCAAGGTCGGCATGTCCAGCGTGGCGTCGCGCGCCTTGCGCATGGCGACGAACTGCGCCTCGCTGATGCCGTCGCGGACGTGGATGTTGTGGGCGCGCTGCTCGGCCACGCTGCTGACGTAGCGCAGTTCGCGCCCGCCCGGCTGGTAGTCGTGGCACATGTAGAGCAGGGTGTCGGCCGGCAGGCTGAGCACGCGGTTGATCGAGCGGTACAAGGTGCGCGCGTCGCCGCCGGGGAAGTCGCAGCGCGCCGTGCCGTAGTCGGGCATGAACAGGGTGTCGCCGACGAAGGCGGCGCGCTGGCGGCCGTCGCCGACGACGTAGCTCATGCAAGCGGGCGTGTGGCCGGGCGTGTGCATAGCGCGGCAGCTCAGGCGGCCGATATGGAATTGCTCATTGTCGGCGAACAGATGGTCGAATTGGCTGCCGTCCTGCGCCGTTTCCGGGCCGGCGTTGAACAGCGTGCCGAAGGCGTGCTGCACCTCGGCGATGTGTTGGCCGATGCCGATGGCGCCGCCCAGTTGCTGCTTCAGGTAGGGCGCGGCCGACAGGTGGTCGGCGTGGACATGGGTTTCGAGTATCCACTGCACGCTGGCGCCAAGTTCGCGCACGCGGGCGATCAGGCGGTCGGCGTGGCGGGTGTTGCTGCGGCCGGATTTGTGGTCGTAATCGAGCACGCTGTCGATCAGCGCGCATTCGCCGCTGGCGCTGTCGAGCAGCAGATAGCTGATGGTCCAGGTGGCGGGGTCGAAGTAGCCTTCGACCAGCAGGGCGCTGCTACTGCTACTGCTGCTGCTACTACTGATGCTGCTGCGGGACATGATGGAGCTCCTGTAATGCTTGAGGCAAGTGAGCTGCATATCGCAATATGTGTGCCAGAGCACGCCAGGGTCCGAGCGATACCATAAGCGCTTGATTTGGCGGGATGTTGTATCAGGATCGCAGCAGCCAAGGGCGGTGTCACTGCCATTTTCCTTGGCGGTGGCAGTAATTTGGCAGTGCCATTGACAGTGTGGCAGCGATGGCGCACAGTGGCGGGCATTGTCTGGAGAGTCCATGTCGCGCACCATCCCCATCGTCCCGGCCGCCGTCGCCCGCGCCGCACACGCCGCCCGCGCCAGCGCCGCCGGTCCGGCGGCTGGCTCGCCCGTGGGCGCCCAGTTGCAGGCGCTGCTGTCGTACCTGGAGCACGAGGCGCAGCCGATGATCGTGCTCGACACGGAGTACAACATCCTCGCCGCCAACACCGCCTATCAACGCCAGTTCGCCAGCGTCGACCAGCCCTACATCGGCCACAAGTGCTACCGCATCTCGCACCACTACGATCTGCCCTGCGACCAGGCCGGCGAACACTGCCCGATGACGCGGGTGCGCGAGTCGCACGGGCCGGACCGCGTGCTGCACATCCACCACACGCCGCGCGGACCGGAACACGTCGAGGTTGAACTGCGGCCGATCCTCGACAGCGCGGGCGCGATCTGCGCCTACGTCGAGCGGCTGGTGCTGGTGCGCAGCGCCTCGGCGCGGCCCAACGGCGCCGGCCTGGTGGGACGCTCGCCGGCCTTCAATCAGGCCATCGCCGCGCTGCAGCGGGTGGCGCCGGCCATGCTGCCGGTGCTGCTGTTGGGCGAGTCCGGCACCGGCAAGGAGCTGTTCGCCCGCGCCGTGCACGAGGCCAGCGCGCGCGCCGGCGGCCCCTTCGTCGTGGTCGACTGCTCCGGCCTGACCGAGACCTTGTTCGAGAGCGAACTGTTCGGCCACGAGAGGGGCGCCTTCACCGGCGCCAGCGCACGCAAGCAGGGCTTGGTGGAGACGGCCCAAGGCGGCACGCTGTTCCTCGACGAGATCGGCGACGTGCCGCTGGCGATGCAGGTCAAGCTGCTGCGCCTGATCGAGAGCGGCACCTACCGACGCGTCGGCGGCGTTGAGAGCCTGCGCGCCGACTTCCGTCTAGTGGCCGCGACCCACAAGCCGCTGCCGCGCATGGTGGAGGAGGGCGTCTTCCGCACCGACCTGTACTATCGCATCAGCGCCTTCCCCATCCACTTGCCGGCGCTGCGCGAGCGGCGCGACGACATCCCGTTGCTGGTCAACTCCTTTCTGCAGCATGTCGAACCGGGCCGGCGTGCGCTGGCCATCACGGCCGAGGCGATGGCGCAGTTGCAGCGCCACGCCTGGCCGGGCAATGTGCGCGAGCTGCGCAATGTGCTGGAGCGGGCGCGCCTGTTCAGCGACGACGGCGTGATCCGCAGCGCCCAGCTGCCGCCCTTGAGCGGCTTGCCGGTGCGGGCGGCGCCGGCCGTGCCGGATGCGCTGGCGCTGACGACGGCGCATCACAGCATCAACGGCGGCGCCGCGCTGG
This sequence comes from Rugamonas violacea, assembly GCF_016461825.1. Taxonomy (GTDB): domain Bacteria; phylum Pseudomonadota; class Gammaproteobacteria; order Burkholderiales; family Burkholderiaceae_D; genus Rugamonas. Next base: position 29,441 of record NZ_JAEMNU010000099.1, read on the forward strand.
AGCAGGCGGTACTTGATTTTCGCGGCACGCGGCGCGCGCTGGCCGCACACCTGGGCCTGAGCGAGCGCACGCTGTACCGGCGCTTGAAGGCGCTGGGACTGGCCTGAGGCGAGCAGCGTATCCATCGAATTTTTAGAAGTGAAAGCGGACTATGACAATGATTGAACTGGAATTTCGGGCCACCACCGAGCAGGCCTGCGACTGGCTGGCGCAGCAGACCGCCACGCCGTGGACCCTGGCGCGGTTGATCGAGAGCGAATTGATCCCCTACGTCTGGCTGGACTACGACGCCGCCTATCCCGACCTGTTCGGCGATGCCAATGGCGGTTACGCGGCGCCGATTTTCTTCGAGGGTGACACGCAACGGCTCGCCGCCGGCAGTGCGGACGTGCTCATCACCACCACCAAGGACGCCTACAAGATCGTCACCAAGCTGCCGGAACCTGGCTTCCGCCGCGAGCTGCACGAGCTGCGCTTCCAGAAGCGCGACCTGGAGCGGCTGGCCGCCAAGCTCAAACGCGAGGCCGAGCCGGTGCCGGTGAAGGTCGAAGCGGCCAAGGAGTCGCAGGCCGGCATCAACCGCGAGCAGGTGCTGGCGGCCTTTGCCGGCATGGCACGGCTGGATCTGGAGCAGGCCTTGACCGATGCGCTGGGCATCTTCAGCGACGACGGCGCGCGGGTGAAAAGCAGCGTCAAGAAAACCAAGAAGAACGCGGTGTGGAATCCGATCACGCTGGCGTTGGGCTTGAACGACGTTTACCGGGTGCCGATCTCGCGGCTGAAAAAGGCCTTCCAGCAGCACGAATTCCTGCACGAGTGGGTGCCGGAGTGGGAACAGTCGCTGGCGCTGCTAGGCAAGTAGGGCGTTCGCGCCGCATTGATGGAACCGCGCGGCGGCCGCCGCGCGGAACACTTTGTTGAGAGGTTTACCATGGTTTTGCTTGAATTTTCAATGTCGCCGATGAGCCAGGGCGAAAGCGTCAGCCGCTACGTGGCGCGCTCGCTGGACATCATCGACAAAAGCGGTTTGCCCTACCAGTTGACGCCGATGGGCAGCATCATCGAAGGCGAATGGGCCGAGGTGATGGCCGTCGTCACCGCCTGTTTCGAGGCGATGGAAACGGACTGCGAGCGCATCAGCACGCAGATCAAGATCGACTACCGCGCCGGCCCGGCCGGTCGTTTGAAATCGAAGGTCGATGCCGTTGAAAGCATACTCGGCCGCAAGCTGTCGACTTGATTGTTATTAAAACTGAGTGACCTGATATATGGCCGCATCGAATAAGCCGTCGTTCCGCATCGGCGGACCGCCGCATCGGCGGACCGCCGCGTAGGCGGGAACCCATGCTGCGCTAAACAAGATGCGACGTATAGGTTCCCGCCTGCGCGGGAACGACAATTTGGCAGTTTTTCGACGTGTCTATATGCTCGGGAGTTCCGCGCTGGCCGCGCCGCTCAGGCCTTGACGGGCAGCGTCAACACGAAGCGGGTGCCCACGCCCTGGGTGCTGTCGACCTCGATCTTGCCGCCCAGCAGGCCGTAGACGATGTTGTAGACGATGTTCAGCCCAAGTCCCGAGCCGCCCTTGCCCAGCTTGGTGGTGAAGAAGGGGTCGTAGATCCGCCCCATGTTCTCCGGCGCGATGCCGCCGCCGTTGTCGCTGACGCAGACCTCGATCATGCCGCCGTCGAGCTGGCGCGCCGTCACCAGCACCTCGCCGCTGTCGTGGCCGTCGAAGGCGTGGCTGAGGGCGTTGTTGATCAGGTTGATCATCACCTGGCCGAAGGGGCCGGGATAGCTGTCCATCTCGATGTTCAACGGCACCTCCTGGCGCACCGTGATGCCGCTTTTCTTGAAACTGGGCAGCAGCACCAGCAGGATCTCGTTGACCACGTCGTGCAGTTGGAACAGGCGGCGCTGCGAGGTGGTGCGGTCGACCGCCACCTGCTTGAAGCTGGCCACCAGGTCGACGGCGCGGTGCAGATTGCGCAGCACGATCTCGCCGCCGGCGCCGACGCTGTCGACGAAGGCCAGCAGCGCGGAACGCTTGAGCCCCTCGGCGCTCTGCTTGGCGAAGCTGTTGGTCTGGTCGATCAGGGTGCTGACGGCGAGCAGGCTGTTGCCGATCGGCGTGTTCAACTCGTGCGCCACGCCGGCCACCAGCGCGCCCAGCGCGGCCAGCTTTTCGCTGCGCACCAGCTCGTCCTGCGCCAGTTGCAGCGTGGCCAGCGAGTCGGCCAGCTCGGCGTTGGCGTGCAGCGTCTGCTCGGTGCGCACCTGCACCAGCTCCTCGAGCCGGTCGCGGTACTGCAGCAGCTCGACCTCGCCCTTCTTGCGCTCGCTGATGTCGGTCGACACGCCGCAGATGGCCCAGCTCTGGCCGTGTTCGTCGAACAGGGGGAACTTCTCGGACAGGTAGGTCAGCGGCACGCCGGTGCTGTCGGGCACCACCTCCTCGTAGGTGACGGCCTGGCCGCTCTGGCGCACCTGGCGGTCGTTCTCCAGGATCACGCCGGTGCTGTCTTCCGGGAAGAGCTCGGTGTCGCGCCGGCCGATCGGCTCGGGCGTGCCGGGCGGCAGGATCTGGCGGAAGCGCTGGTTGACCAGCAGGTAGCGGCCGTCGAGGTCCTTGACGTAGATGATGGCCGAGGTCTTCTCGATGATGCTGTTGAGCAGTGACTGGCTGCGCCGCAGTTCGGCCTCGCGCGCGGCGATGGTGGCGAGCATGGTGTTGAAGGCTTCGGCCAGGCGGCCCACCTCGTCGTGGGCGACGACCGGGGCGCGCAGGTCGAAGCGCTGCTCGCGGGTGACGCGGTCGGCCACGCGCGACAGCGCCAGCAGCGGCCGGGTCACCAGGCGGCGCAGGCTGAAGGCGTGCAGCAGGCTGCCGACGAACAGGGTCAGCAGCACCACCGCCAGCACCAGGCCGTACTGGCGCAGGCGGGCGCCCAGCGGCGGCATGGCGTAATCCACCTCGAGGTAGCCGACCACCTCGCGCTCGAAGCGCACCGGCACCAGCATGGCCAGAAAATCGCCGTGGAAGCGGTGGCCGAGGTTGGCCAGGTCGGCCGGCCATAGGCAGGGCGTGGCGCCGCCCCGGCTGTACTGGGCGAACAATTGGCGGCGCGCGTCGAACAGGCAGGCGCCGTGCACGTCCGGGCTGCCGCGCAGCGCCGCCAAGGTGCGCTTGGCGGCGCCGCGGTCGCCGAAGTTGAGGTCGACGTCGAGGTTCAGCGTGACCAGTTCCATGCGGCTGGCCAGGTCCTGCACCAGGCGCGGCCGCACCGCCAGCACGTCGTAGGAGGCCAGGCTCAGCAGGGCGGCCAGCATGGCCAGGCTCGCCGTCAGCACCGACACCAGCAGCAGCTTGCGTTGCAGCGCCAGGTCGCGCAGCGGGACCAGGGCGGGCCGCCCGCTCATTTGGCGGCGCCGCCGACGACGCGCTCGGCCAGGCCGAGCACGCGCGGATTGAGGCCCATGCCGGAATGCTTGGCGGCCGTCAGGTTGACTTCGAAGCGGATGCTGCCGTCGACCAGCAGCAGGTTGATCATGCCGCCGTCGTTGAGGAAACCGGCCGAGTCGCCGATGGTGAGCACGGCCTGGTCGCGCAGGCGCGCCAGCAGGGCGGCCTGGCGCGGCTTTTCGGCGGCGCTGATGTAGAGGGCGTGGCAGGCGGCGGCCTCCTCGCCGCGCGAGATGGTGCGCAGCTCGAGCGGGCGGGCGCCGGCGGCGCGGCTGTGCAGTTCGCGGCCGATCTCGGCGCTGCCCTGGCCCAGCAGGCACACCACCAGCGGCGCGCGCGGGTCGGCGAAGGAGGCGGCCGGCCAACTGGCGTAACGGGTGAAGTTGAGGATGTAGGCGGCCTTGATCTGCTGCTCGGGCAGGGCGGCCAGCTCGTCGCCGCGGGCCGCCATGGGGGGCGCCGCCAGCGTCGCCGCCAGCAGCCAGGCCAGCGGCCCGGCCCTCGTCCGGTGCGCCACGGCGGCCGCGCTCATCGTGGGACGGCGCGGCGTTGCGGGCGTGGCGGGGCGGCGCCGTCGCGGCGCGCGGCGTGCGACGACAGCCTCGGCATCTTGCCCTCCCTTCACGCAGGACTCGGTTGGCGGCGTTGAAAATGCTTCTTGGCCGCAACTTACTTTAAAGATTCTAGCCGAATCGTCCAGCCGTGAGTGGACATTTTTGTCGGCCGGCGCGGGCGCGCCGCCGGTGTCGCAAATCGTTCCCAAAAGACACGACCGTGCTTGTGATGCGGCGCGAATTGGGGAATACTTTGTGCAGCGGACCGCAACCGGGGAGGGCGCGCATGGCGAACGGCACAGCAGGCAGGCAGACGGCGCGGGCGCCGCGGCGCCAGCCGTCGACGATCCCGCTGTGTCTGGCGCTGGCCGCGCTCCTGGCGCCGCCGGCGCGCGCCCAGCAGGAGGCCGACTTCGACCTCAGCCTGGAACAGCTGCGCAACGTCAAGGTGCTCACCGCCACCAAGACCGCCACCCCGCTGTACGCCACGCCGGCCGTGGTCACCCTGATCACCGCCGACGACATCGCCCGCTACGGCTACCAGAGCGTGGCCGAGGCGCTGTCCCACGTCGCCGGCTTCGTCGAGAGCGACGACCGGCTCAACCACAACTTCGGCGTGCGCGGCATCAACGCCGGCGCCCAGTCGGCCAGCCGTTCGATCAAGCTGCTGCTGGACGGCCAGGCGATCGCCTTCCGCAGCACGCAGCAGCAGTGGAGCGGCCTCGAACTGGTGCCGATGAGCATGGTCGAGCGCATCGAGGTGGTGCGCGGCCCGGTGTCGGTGCTGTACGGCGCCGACGCCTTGCTGGGCGCCGTCAACATCATCACCCGCCGCGACGGTGCCGCCCAGCGCCTGGCGCTGGGCCACGAGTGGGGCCGCGACGGCCGCTCGGCCACGCTGCTGTCGGGCAGCGGCACGATCCAGTTCGACCAGCACGCCGTGGCCTGGGGTTTCCAGGGCGCGCAGGAGGACCGCGCCGGGCTGGCCTTGCCGCGCATCTCGCCCGACTACGCGCGCTTCGCCAGGACGGCCGCCGCGCCGGAGGACGCCAGCGCGCCGCGCAGCCTGTATCTGCGCGACCTGTGGAAGGGCCGGCGCGACGAGCTGCAGACCAGCCTGTTCTGGCAGCGCCAGGACAGCGACAACGTCTTCGCCAGCCTGAACCCGCTGCTGCGTCCGCCCAGCCACGTCACGCTGGAGCAGGGCTTCGTGCGGCTGAACTACAGCCACGCGCTGAGCGAGCAGAGCACGCTGCGCGCCAGTCTCAGCTATGGCCAGGGCAGCCCGGCCGCCGGCGACCTGTTGCGCACCGGCGCCGCCGACTACTATCTGGTGCGCAGCTTCGGCTACAAGGCGCTGGACGGCGGCGCCGAGTGGTTGTGGCAGCCGGCTGCGCAGAGCAGCCTGCTGCTGGGCATCGACCTGCTGCGCGACCGCGAGACGCTGGAATCGTTCCAGCGCCACAGCCTGGTCGACGGCAGCGACTTCCAGCTCAGCGAGCCGGGCCGGCGCACCCTGCGCAACACCGGCCTGTACGCGCAGTGGCAGTTCGGCCTGGGCGCCAACTGGCAGGCGATCCTGGGCGGGCGGCAGGACCGCCACGGCGTCTACGGCAGCCAGCGCTCGCTGCGCGCCGGCCTGGTCGGCACGCTGCCGGGCCAGTGGGGCTTGAAGCTGCTGGGCGGCACGGCCTTCCAGGCGCCGTCGGCCGAACTGCTGTACCGCACCGCCGTGCAGCCGGGCGACCTGCGCGGCAACCCCGAGCTGGCGCCGCAGAAGTCGAAGACCCTGGAGGCGCAGCTGAGTACGCCGCCGTCGGCGCACTGGAACGCCACGCTGGCGCTCTACCACACCAAGGTCAGCGACCTGGTCACGCTGGAGCAGGCCTTCTTCAACGTGGTGGCGCGCAACAGCAGCGACAGCACCGTCAACGGCGCCGAGCTGGAACTGCGTTACCAGCGCGACTGGTTCAACGCCTACGCCAACCTGAGCCGCGCCAACACCCAGCGCGGCCTCAACCGCTACACCCTGGCGCCGCTGGCGCAGCGGCCGGGCGGCGAGCTGTTCCCCAGCAACAGCGCCAACTTCGGCGCCAGCGCCAGCCTGCTGGAGCAAAGGCTGACGCTGAGCATCGACAACCGCTATGTCGGCGCGCGGCCGGCCGCCACCGCCAACGTGCTGCTGGCCAACCAGGACTACCAACTGGCGGCCTATGTGGACACCACCTTGACGGCGCGCTGGAGCGTCGACAAGCACGCGCAGCTGCGCCTGCAGGTGCGCGACCTGCGCAACAGCCGCTACGTCGATCCCGGCGTCGGCGGCATCGACTATCCTTCGCTGGGACGGCGCTATGGGCTGCAATATGAATACCGTTTCTAGGGGCGGCCGGCGCGCCGTGCCGGTGCTGCTGGCCGCCTGCGCCCTCGCCAGCTGCGGCGGCGGGAGTGGCGGCGGCGACGCGACGACGCCGCTGCCGGCCAACCCGCTGCAGGCGATGCTCGATCCGAACGCCATCAACATCGCCTCGGTCGGCTGGCGCACCTCGACGCGCGACGCCTTCCTGCTGGCGGCCAAGCAGATCAACGAGGCCGGCGGCGTGCTGGGCAAGCGCCTCAACGCCATCGCCCTGGTGGCGCGCGACAACGCCGAGGCGCAGGACATGGGCGCCCAGCTGATCGCCGCCGGCGTGCCCATCCTCAACGTGTCGACCTCGACCCGCGTGCTCAACCTGCTGCCGCTGGCGCTGGCCAAGGGCGTGCCCATCCTCACCGAGTCGAGCTCCTCGCCGACGCTGACCACCCTCGCCGACGCCGACCTGGTGTTCCGCGTCGGCGTCTCCGACGTCGACGCCACGCCGGTGCTGGCCAAGGTGGCCTTCGACGCCGGCAAGCGCCGCGCCGCGGTGCTGGTCAACGAGGGCGACGCCTTCGGTGCCGGCCTCAACAGTCTGTTCACGCCGGCCTTCCGGGCGCTGGGCGGGCAGGTGGTGGCGACGGTGGCCATCCCCTTCGGCCTGAAGAGCGGCTTCGCGCCGTATCTGCAGAAGGTGTTCGACGCCAAGCCGGACGTGGTGCTCAACGGCATTCTGGCGGCCGACATCTCGGCCAACGTGCTCAACGAAGCCTTGCCCTACCAGTACGCCGGCCTGTGGCTGCTGCCCGGCACGGCGGCCGGCAACCAGACCTTCATCGACAACCTGGCCGATCCCGGCAAGGTGGCCGGCGCCGCCAGCGGCTCGGCCGCCACCATCGGCCTGTACGGCAACGCCTCCTACCAGTTCTTCCGCCGCAGCTATATGGCGCAGTACGGCGGCGAGCCGCAGGACTTCACCGCGCCGACCTACGACATCGTGATGGTGATGGCGCTGGCGATCGAGCGCGCCGGCCTGGTCAACGGCAGCAAGAACCCCAGCGGCGCGATGATCCGCGACAGCCTGCGCCAGGTGATGAACGCGCCGGGCCGGAAGGTCGGGCCGGAGGACATCGCCGGCGCGCTGAGCCTGGTGCGGCAGGGCCAGGACGTCGACTACGCCGGCGCCTACGCCGACATCGACTGGGACGAGCACGGCGACATCGTCGGCCAGGTGCCGTTCACCGTGTTCCGCCTGGACGCCGCCGCGCGCCTGTGGGACGCCTCGCGGCAGATCGTCATCGGCCTGCCGCGCTGAGGCCGGGATCAGAAGAAGGGCAGCGGGATCTGCGCCATGCTGGTGCGGCTGGCCAGCGCCTTGTTCTTCAAGCCCAGCAGTTGTTTGACGGCGGTGGTGTCGCGGTTGACGCCGAAGCGCACCGCCACCACCTCGAATTTCTTGCGCTCCTGCCCCATCGGGTTTTTCGTGTCGGCGACGACGATGTCGTAGATGCCATGGCTGACGCTGCCGCTGCGCGCCTCGCGCATGAAATGGATGGCGAAGGGCAGGCGGCCGTCGAACTCCTCGGTCGATTCGCGCCGGCAGGTGTTAAGCAAGTGCAGCATGAAGCGGTTGAGCAAATACGCCTTGCCGAAATACGCCTCGCGGCAGAACAATTCGACCCTGCCGCCGCCATCCGGTTTCACACCGGCGGCCACCGCCCGCCGCACGCAATAGTGCATCGCCAGGCGCTGCGCCACCTCGCGGCATTGACTGTCGATCTGCCGCCAGATGTCGTGGCTGGCGCTGGGTAGGGTCCAGGTCGATTCCAGGCGGTGCTGCTGCTCGATCGACAGCAGGTAGGCGTACTCGCGTTCGAGCAGCACGCGCACGGCGTGGTCCTGCTTGAGCGCCTCGATGAACGCCAGCGGATGGTTGAATATGCTCAGCACGCGGAGGAAATCCTGCATGGCGCCGTCGCCGCCGCCAAAAATGCCGACCTGTTTGGTGTTCACCGCCGGTTGCCAGAGCGTGTCGTCCTTCCAGAACTTGATGCCCTCGACGCCCTCGACCAAGGTGCAGTTCTCCCGGCCCATGCCGGCGGCGAGGATGACGAAATCGGGCCGGATGTCGACGTCGGCGACGCTGCCGTCGGGCCAATGGCGCGCCGCCTTGAACTGCCCGGCCAGCGGCTTGCGCCCCTTGATGAAGGCAAGGACATACTGCCTGACCTGCGCGGCGGGCAGCGCCATCAAGAACTCCGGGTGCGGCTGGGCGGGCGTGGCCGGCGCGGCCAGCCGATCGCGCAGCCAGGTGTCGAGCTTGTCGGCCAGCACGTTCGAGGCCATCGGTTCGAGGGCGCGCCAACCGAACTCGGTGCGGAAGAATTTCGACATGGTTTTCGCGTCCGGCCAGTCCAGCGGCGGGAAGTGTTGCAGCTCGCTGAAGGCGGCCGGCCATTCGTACATATACGGTCCGACATAGCGGTGCGCGCTGACGTGTTGAAGCTGGAACGGCCGCTCGTTGCGGTCGACGCACACCACGCGGATCTCGTGTTTGGCCGCTTCCACCGCGGCGCAGGCGCCGGCGATGCCGGCGCCGACGATGAGGATCTCGCGGCAGGGTTCTTTGGAATGGACCAGATCGCGGATCAGCAGTTTGGCCCGGACCATTTGATCGCGGATGCTGACGTTGCTCAGGCCGGAAGACAGGTCGAAGGTGTTGTAGGCGCATTTCAACGCTAGCAGGGACAGGGTATTCATCGTTTATTCGAACTCTTCCAGCGCGGCGTCCAGGGTCAGGTCGAGGTCTTCCTCGCTGTAGGCAAATAGGATGGGGTGGGCCAGCACCTCGCCCAGGCCCGAGCCGCCGTCGCCGTCGCCGGCGCCGCCATCGGGTGGGCCGGGGGGCTGGTTGCCGGGCGGCGCGGCGCCCAGCGCGACGACGCCGTCGTTCAGCCATATGACCTTGAGGTCGGCCAGTTCCTGCATCAGTGGCGCCAGTTTTCGCTCCAGAGCATGGATGGCCTCCCGCTCGAACTGGTCGTCGCGGGCTCTCGTCACCGGCAATTTCCCCGGCTCGCCTTCGCCGGCGAGCAGTCGCCGCGCCAGCTCTGGCAGCGCGACGGGCCGGCCATCAAGCCCGGCCAAGAGGCGCAGGATGCCGACGATGTAGCTCTTCGATTTCATACGCCATCCATGTATCAATTGATTATCTTGCCAATTATCCATGAAAAATCCAACATTGCTGGAAATTGTGCCGGGGCCAGGTGGCAGCGATCATATGGTGATTTGATGTGGATCAAATACAACGCCCTTGCGCAATCGTCATAATGGATGCGTATCAAGTTGGCGCCGGGCGGATCGTGTCTTGCCGCCGCGCCCGATTGGCCGGAGCGTGTTCCGGCCGCCCCCTTGAAAGCAGCCAATGAGCACCACCACCACCATGCATGCCGCCGTCGTCGAAACCCTGGGCCAGCCGCTGGCGCTGCGCGAACTTCCCATCCCCGCCGTCGGTCCCGGCCAGATCCTGGTCAAGACCGAGGCCTGCGGCGTCTGCCACACCGACCTGCACGCCGCCAATGGCGACTGGCCGGTCAAGCCTGGCCTGCCCTTCATCCCCGGCCACGAGGGCATCGGCCTGGTGGTGGCCTTGGGCGAGGGCGTCACGGCCGTCAAGCTGGGCGAGCGCGTCGGCGTGCCTTGGTTGTTCTCCGCCTGCGGCCATTGCGAGCATTGCCTGACCGCTTGGGAAACCGTCTGCGGCGAGGCCCAGTTCGGCGGCTACACGCGCAACGGCGGCTTCGCCGAATACATCCTGGCCGACCCGACGTATGTCGCCCGCATCCCGGCCGGCCTGTCGGCCGCCGACGCCGCGCCCATCATCTGCGCCGGCGTCACCTGCTACAAGGGCATCAAGGAAAGCGGCGCCAAGCCGGGCCAGTGGATCGCCATCTCCGGCGTCGGCGGTCTGGGCCACCTGGCCATCCAGTACGCGCTGGCGATGGGCTTGCGGGTTTGCGCCATCGACATCGACGACGGCAAGCTGGCCCACGCCAGCCGCCTCGGCGCCGAGCTGGTGTTCAACGCCAAGCGCGGCGACCCGGTCGGCGACTTGCGCCTGGCCACCGGCGGCGGCGCCCACGGCGTGCTGATCACGGCGCCGTCGCTGAGCGCCTTCCAGCAGGGCGTGGCGATGACGCGCAAACGCGGCACCTGCGTGCTGGTCGGCCTGCCGCCGGGCGAATTTCCGACGCCGCTGTTCGACGTGGTGGCCAACTGCATCACGATCCGCGGCTCCTTTGTCGGCACCCGGCAGGATATGGCCGAGGCGCTGGCCTTCGCTGCGGCCGGCAAGGTCAAGGCCGACTACGAGCTGCAACCTTTGTCGGCGATTAACAACGTGTTCGAGCGCTTACAGAGCGGCCGTGTGCCGTCGCGCGTCGTGATCGATTTCACCGCCCCTTGAAGCGGAGAGCGGTTCGCAGAGCGGCCCGGAGGGCGGTCCGGACGGGCGATAGCCTGGCTTAATCGGGCTGGCCGGGATGTTGCTATAATACAATGCTCTGTTTAGTCAATACACTGTTACAATATGTATTAACGTAGTTGCTGACCATAGTGGCCGGCAAAGTCCGCACAGCATAGGGCCTGTGCCAGTGCCGGTTCGAATCGCGACCGTCTAGATGGGAGTGGTGCCATGATCCAAGCAATCAACAATTCGTCTGTAGCCGCCGCGGTGATCGCGGCGCGGCGTGCCGCGCCTATCCGCATGCCGGATCGCATGGACGAACCGTCCGAAGCCGCCTACCAGGCCGATCTGGCCGCCAGCGAGCTCGACCCCGCCGAGCAGGCCCGCTCGCAGTCCCTGGCCAGCGACAGCACGGCCAACACCACGCGGAACAACACCCAGTCGGACACCCAGTCGAAGTCGCAGGGCGGCATCGGCAGCGAAGACGCGGCGACCAAGTTGGCTTTGGAGCAATTTTTCGAGGGCCTGCAACAGCTGGCCAACCGTCCCGAGACGCAGATCTTCCAGGCCCGCTTCGGCCTGGCCGCCGCCAACGCCAAGGACGGCGTTGAAGCGTTGACCAAGCCGGACGCGTCCAGCGAGTTCCACGAGTTTGACAGTGCCAAGGCGGAAAAAGTGGCCGACACCAACTACGACGGCAAGGTCAGCGAAGACGAGCTGCGCCGCTATCAGATGCCGCTCACCTATCGCAGCGGCCGTTCCGACCATGTGGCCTTGACCGACAGTCCGTCCGCCTTCACCCTGGCCGAGGCCAACCGCGCCTACGGTGTGGTGGCCAGCGCCGTCGCGCTGCAGTAGGCGACCGGCCACCCCGCTCGGCCCAGCGGCCGGCACCTGGCGTTTGCGCGCCACGTGCCGGTTTTGTTTTTTGCGGCGGCGCATGCGTGTCTATCGGCCAGCCAAACCCAAGGGCGTAAAACTGGGGTCGGACCCGCGGGGTCCGACCCCGGCTGTGCGCCTTTGGGTGGTTTGGCCGCCGCCGTCAGACCGCTAGCTCAGTCCTTGAACTCGGCCGCGCGCTTGGCCATGTTGGCCATCATGGCTTCCTGCAGGTCGTTCGACATCAGCATCGCCGCGTTCCAGGTGGCGTTGTAGTTCAAACCGTCGGCCACCGTGTGGTCGCGCGCGTAGCCGAGCATCTCCTTGACGCCGCGCACCGACAGCGGCGACTTGGCGGCGATCGCGGCGGCGATCTCGCGCACGCCGGCGCGCAGCGCCTCCGGCGTGTCGAAGACGCGGTTGACCAGGCCGATCTGGCGCGCCTCGGCGCCGTCGACGCGGCGCGCCGTGTAGGCCAGCTCGCGCGCCATGCCGTCGCCGATCAGGCGCGGCAGGCGTTGCAGGGTGCCGACGTCGGCCACCATGCCGATGTCGATCTCCTTGATGCTGAACCAGGCGTCGGCCGAGCAGTAGCGCATGTCGGCGCAGACGATCAGGTCGATGCCGCCGCCGACGCAGGCGCCGTGCACCGCCGCCAGCACCGGCTTGCGGCAGCGTTCCAGGCTGCTCAGCGTGTCCTGCAGGTCGAGGATCAGGCGGCGCAGCGCCTCGCGGGTGCGGCCGTCGCAGTCGTCGCGGATCTGGCCGCCCAGGCTCATCATCATCTGCAGGTCGATGCCCGAGGTGAAGGCCTTGCCTTCGCCCTCCAGCACGGCGACGCGCACTTGCGGCGCGGCGTCGATCCACTGGAAGGCGGCGCGGATGTCGTGCCACATCGCCAGGTTCATCGCGTTCATCTTTTCCGGCCGGTTCAGGCGCACGGTGGCGATGTGATCTTCGACGCTCAGGGTCAGGGTGTCAAACGAGGGTAGGGTGCTGCTCATCGATGCTCTCCTAATGTGGCAAAGGGCGCGCGGCGGATGCCGTGCCCCTGTTGAAGCGGCCGCTTACAACGCGGCGGCCAGCTCGGTGCCCTGTTTGATGGCGCGCTTGGCGTCCAGCTCGGAGGCCAGGTCGGCGCCGCCGATCAGGTGCACCTGGCAGCCGGCCGCCAGCAGCCCGGCCTGCAGCTCGCGCTGCGGTTCCTGGCCGGCGCAGATGACGATGGTGTCGGCCGCGATGATGCTGTCCTTGCCGTCGACGGTGACGTGCAGGCCGGCGTCGTCGATCTTGCGGTAGTCCACCCCGGCGATCATCTGCACGCCCTGGTTTTTCAGCGAGGTGCGGTGGATCCAGCCGGTGCTCTTGCCCAGGCCCTCGCCGACCTTGCTGGCTTTGCGCTGCAGCAGGAAGACCTGGCGGATGCTGGCCTTCTGCTCGGCCTTCTGCAGGCCGCCACGGTTGCGGTTGCTGGTGTCGACGCCCCATTCGGCGAAGAACTGCGCCTTGTCCTGGCTGGAGCTGTGGCCGCTGTGCAGCAGGTATTCGGCGACGTCGAAGCCGATGCCGCCGGCGCCGACCACCGCCACCGTTTTACCGACCGCGCATTTGTCGCGCAGGACGTCGAGGTAGCCGACCACCTTCGGATGATCGATGCCGTCGATGGCCGGCGTGCGCGGCGTCACGCCGGTGGCCAGCACCACGTGGGCGAACTCGCCGGCGATCAAATCCTGCGCACAGACGCGGCGGTTCAATTCCAGCTTGACGCCGGTCAGCTCGATCTGGCGGCCGAAGTAGCGCAGCGTCTCGTAGAACTCCTCCTTGCCCGGCACCTGTTTGGCGATGTTGAACTGGCCGCCGATCTGCTCGGCGCCGTCGAACAGCGTGACGTCGAAGCCGCGTTCGGCGGCGGTGGTGGCGAAGCTCAAGCCGGCCGGACCGGCGCCGACCACGGCGATCCGCTCGCGCTTGGCGGCCGGCGTGATGGTCAGGATGGTCTCGTGGCAGGCGCGCGGATTCACCAGGCAGGAGGTGATCTTGCCGTTGAAGGTGTGGTCCAGGCAGGCCTGGTTGCAGCCGATGCAGGTGTTGATCTGGTCGGCCTTGCCTTCGGCCGCCTTGCGCACGAAGAAGGGATCGGCCAGGAAGGGACGGGCCATCGAGATCATGTCGCAGAAGCCGTCGGCCAGCAGTTGCTCGGCCACCTCCGGCGTGTTGATGCGGTTGGTGGCGATCAGCGGAATGCCGACCTTGCCCTTCAATTGCTGGGTGACCCAGGCGTAGGCGGCGCGCGGCACCTTGGTGGCGATGGTCGGGATGCGCGCCTCGTGCCAGCCGATGCCGGTGTTGATGATGGTGGCGCCGGCCGCCTCGACGGCCTGGGCCAGTTGCACCACCTCCTCGTGCGAGGAGCCGCCCTCGACCAGGTCGAGCATCGACAGGCGGTAGATGATGATGAAGTTGGCGCCGACCCGCGCACGCACGCGGCGCACGATCTCGACCGGGAAGCGCATGCGGTTGGCGTAGTCGCCGCCCCATTCGTCGTCGCGCTGGTTGGTGCGGGCGGCGATGAACTCGTTGATCAGATAGCCCTCGGAACCCATGATCTCGACGCCGTCGTAGCCGGCGTACTGGGCCAGGCCGGCGCAGCGGGCGAAGTCCTCGATGGTCTGCTCGACCTCTTCGCCGCTCAGCGCCTTCGGCACCACGGTGTTGATCGGCGCCTGCAGCGCGCTCGGCGCCACCGCGTTCTTCTGGTAGGCGTAGCGGCCGGTGTGCAGGATCTGCAGGGCGATCTTGCCGCCTTCGGCGTGGACGGCGGCGGTGACTTCCTTGTGGTGCTCGGCCTCTTCCTCCGTGCAGAGGGCGGCGGCGCCGCGCATGGCGCGGCCGGCTTCGTTGGGGGCGATGCCGCCGGTGACGATCAGGCCGACGCCGCCACGGGCGCGCTCGGCGTAGAAGGCGGCCATGCGGGCGTAGCCGTTCGGCGCCTCCTCCAGGCCGACGTGCATGGAACCCATCAGCACGCGGTTGGGCAGGGTGGTGAAGCCGAGGTCGAGTGGGGCCAGCAGGTGGGGATAGGTGGTCATGGCGGTCATGGCGGTCCTGGAAGAAAGAGGTGAAGGGGCTAGCTCAGGCTTGCGGCAAAGGGTGGATAAAAAAACACTATGCAACTAGTTTCATAATCGTAGGTCAAAATCCGTAATTACGCAACTGGTTGCATAATTGGATGGCCGGGTTTAGACTGCCGCGATGTCGCTCTCACACGCCTTGCTCACCTCGCTGCTGGAAAAATCGTCCTCGGGCTACGACCTGGCGCGCCGTTTCGACAAGTCGATCGGCTATTTCTGGCACGCCACCCACCAGCAGATCTACCGTGAACTGGGACGCATGGAGGAGGCGCTGTGGATAGCCTCGGTGACGGCGCCGGACGCCGGCAAGACGCGCAAGCGCATCTACAGCGTGCTGCCGTTGGGGCGCGCGGAGCTGGGCCGCTGGGTGGGCGAGGCCAGCCCGGTGATGGATCTGCGCGACGAGCTGACGGTGCGGCTGCGCGCCGACGCCGTCATCGGCCCGCTGGGGCTGGGCGTTGAGCTGGAGCGGCATATCCTGCTGCACCGGGACAGCCTGCAACGCTACCGCGAGATCGAGCAGCGTGACTTCCCGCCCGACCGGCCGCAAACGCGGCGGTTGCGCATCAACCACCTGATCCTGCAACGGGGCATCGCCTACGAGGAACATTCGATACTGTGGGCGCAGCAGATGCTGGCCGTGCTGGACGAAGAAGGCTGAGGCGGCGCCGGGCTATTTCTTCGGCGCCGGCGCCGGCGGCTGGTTCATTTGTTGTTGCAGCTTGCTCAGCAAAACTGCGGTCGCCTCGACTTGGTGTTGAAGTTCCGCTTGATTGGCCTTCATGTTCTTGCCAGACTCAAACGCGGCAAGCATGTTCGAGAGCAGGACGGCGTTGAACGCGGCGACGCCAAAAACAACGGCCAGAGCGGTGCTGATGGCCGTAATTAGCAAAGTCGATTTAACATTGCGCAGACTGTTCGCCAGATCGGACATGCTGGCTTCCAGTCCGGCCATGCGCTTGTCCATCCAGTGGGAGCGTTCGTTCATCAGGCTGGTGATTCCATCGATTTTCCCCTCGATGGTTACCATTCTCAGCTCAGACTGGGCGGCCTGTAGCTTCGTCTTGGCCTCGATGGTTGTTAATTTCGCATCCAGTTCTTCCCGCTGCAGCTCGCTCATACCGCCTCCCGTCGCGTCTTAGGCCCGTTCCACCAGTGTAGGCTAAAAATCGGCCGCATGAATCGAAGGAGGGCGGGGCTTGAGCCGGCTCTTGCCCCGCCGTGGCGGATCTACTGCTGCGCCATCGACTGCGCTTCGCGTTCCGGCGTCGAGGAGATGCGGTGGATGGCCAGGTCGGCGCCCTGGAACTCGTCCTCGGGGTCGAGGCGGATGCCGACCGCCAGCTTCAGGCCGCCGTAGATGATGAAGCCGCCGAGTACCGCGATGCCGGCGCCCAGCAGCGTGCCGATTAACTGCGCCGTGAAGGAGACGCCGCCGATGCCGCCCAGCGCCTTGCTGCCGAAGATGCCGGCCGCCAGGCCGCCCCAGGTGCCGCACAGGCCGTGCAGCGGCCAGACGCCGAGCACGTCGTCGATCTTCCACTTGTTCTGCGCCAGCGTGAACATCCAGACGAAGATGGCGCCGGCGATGCCGCCGGTGAGCAGCGCGCCCAGCGGATGCATCAGGTCCGAGCCGGCGCAGACGGCGACCAGGCCGGCCAGCGGGCCGTTGTAGGCGAAGCCGGGATCGTTCTTACCCATCAGCAGGGCGACCAGGGTGCCGCCGACCATCGCCATCAGCGAATTGACGGCGACCAGGCCGTTCATCTTGTCGAGCGCCTGTGCGCTCATCACGTTGAAGCCGAACCAGCCCACCGTCAGTATCCAGGCGCCCAGCGCCAGGAAGGGGATCGACGACGGCGGGTGGGCGGCGATGGCGCCGTTCTTCATGTAGCGGCCACGGCGCGCGCCCAGCAGCAGCACGGCCGGCAGCGCGACCCAGCCGCCGACGGCGTGCACCACCACCGAGCCGGCGAAGTCGTGGAACTCGGCGCCCATGGCCAGCTTGAGCCAGGCCTGGATGCCGAAGCGCTGGTTCCAGACGATGCCCTCGAAGAAGGGATACACCAGGCCGACCAGCAGCGCGGTGGCGGCCAGCTGCGGGTAGAACCTGGCCCGCTCGGCGATGCCGCCGGAGATGATGGCGGGGATCGCCGCCGCGAAGGTCAGCAGGAAGAAGAACTTGACCAGCTCGTAGCCGTTCTTGGCCGCCAGCACCTCGGCCGGGGCGAAGAAGTCGATGCCGTAGGCGACGCCGTAGCCGACGAAAAAGTAGGCGATGGTGGAGACGGCAAAGTCGACCAGGATCTTGACCAGGGCGTTGACCTGGTTCTTCTTTCTGACCGTGCCCAGCTCCAAAAAGGCGAAGCCGGCGTGCATCGCCAGAATCATGATCGCGCCGAGCAGGATAAAGAGTGCGTCGGCACCGTTGTTGCGTCCATCCATTGCGTAACTCCCCAAAATAAGGCATCAAAATAAGTGCGTGCACTATCAAAGCAATATCCATTCCATTTTGGTGCGAAATGTTAAGTGTTTGATTTTGAAGTTTATTCTTGGAATATCTTTGGGCGGAATTTGCCGCCAAATGGGGCGTGGCGCACCAAAACGGCGCGCTATGTTGGTGCGTGGTGGGGGCTGCGGGCGGCTACAAAACCACCCAGAGGCGGGAGCCAGGGTCAGACCCGAGGGTCTGACCCTAGATTTGCGCCGGTGGGTTTTCTTGGCTTGGCTACGTGCGCTTCAGGCCTTGGCCAGCGCGTGGATGCGGAAGGGCGGCCGTTGCAGCGTGCGTTCGCTGCGCAGCGATGGTGGCACCGGCACCGGCACCGGCTCACCCAGCGTCTGCTCGACATGCTGGCGCGCCAGCGGGAAGGTGTGCAGATACAGGTCGAGGCACAGTTCGTAGGCCGGCATGGCGGGCCAGTCCTGCGGCAGGAAGGCGCTGGGCAGCAGCGGATCGCTGGCGCGGCACTGGCGGTAGGTCTCGGCCACCAGCATGCGCAGGGCGAAGGCCTGGCGCGCGCTGAGCGTCTGGCCGTCGGCCAGGGCCTGGCGCAGCGGCGCGAAACGGCGCAGGAAGGCGTGGTAGGGCGCGGCGGCGGCGCTCAGGTTCCAGGCCTGCCGACCCATCTCGGACAGCGCGCCGAGACCGTCGACCTGCTGGCCGGCCACCTGTAGCACGCCACCCTGCCGCGTCAGTGCGTGGATCGGCAGGGTGTCGCCGGCGCAGCGTTGCGGCAGCGTCGGACGGGCCAACACCTGTGGCGTCAGCGCGCAGTAGCCCTGCTCGGCCAGGCTGCGGCGCAGCGCGGCGAAGGCCGGCGCGCTGCCGCCGCCGCCGGTGTTGATGAGCAGGGTCCAGCTGCCGTCCCAGGCGTAGTCGGGCGGCGCGCTGAGGGCGTGCCAGGCGCCGCGCAGCTGCTCGGCGGCGTCCGGCAGCACGGCGTAGGCGCTGCGCCGGCCGTAGCGGCGCGCGGTCAGGCAGCCTTGCTCGGTCAGGCGGAACACGCCGGTGCGGGTGGCGCGCGGGTCGACGCCGAACAGCGCCATCAGTTCGATCAAGTCGCTCAGCCAGATCGCCTCGCCGCGCGGCATCACGCTGTCGCCGAAGATTTGCTTGAGCAGGGCGTTGGCGGTCGGCGTGGCCTGGCGCAGGCAGGCGTCGAAGCAGTGCGGCTCGCGCTGGGCCGCCGGCGCCAGGGCCAGTTGCGGCGTGGCCGGCAGGCGGGCGGCGCGCGGCGCGCGCAGTTCGAGCGGCAGTGCGTTCATTGTGCGCCGCCGCTCGCCAGTGCAGCCTCGGCCGGCGCGCCGGCAGCCAGTGGCGCCGGCGCCGGCGACGGTTCGGGCGGCGCGTCGAGCTTGTCCATCGCCGCGATCAGCTCGGCGTGGCGCTCGGACAGGAAGCGGTCGATCATCGGGTAGAGGATGCCTTCCTCCTTCAGGTGGTGCTGGCGCATCAGCATGCGCAGCGCGTGGGCCAGGTCGAAGAAGTCGTCGCGCTGGTGGGCGCCGATGGTGGCGGCCATGCGCCGTACCAGTTCGCGCATCTGGCGGTGCTCGTCGCGCATCACGCTGGTCGGGCCGCAGTTGTGGCCCATGCAGAGCTCCAGCGCGGGGAACAGCACGGCCTCCTCGAGGCGCAGGTGGTGTTCCAGGCACTGGCGAAAATCGGCGAAATCGGCGCCGGCGCAGGGCCAGTTGCGGGTGGCGACGCGGGCCTCGGCCAACGTGTACAGATCGTCGCACATGCGGTGATCGCGTCCGAGAAAATTGCCGATGGTACTCATTTTCTTTGCCTCTTCATCATTGCTTTGGTGTCAGCCTGCATTGTCACATTTGGTCAAGATTGAAATCTTTGATTCACATCAAGGATTTGCTTACTTCCCGCGCGTTACAGTTCGGCCTCGTCATTTGTCGGGCCACACCATGCTGTTAAGCGTATTCGAGAGATTCAAAATCAAGGACCGGCTGTTGCTGCCGATCGTGCAGGGCGGCATGGGCGTTGGCGTTTCGGCGCACCGCCTGGCCGGCACGGTGGCGCGGCTCGGCGCGATGGGCACCATCGCCAGCGTCGATCTGCGCCGCCACCACGCCGACCTGATGGCGGCCACCGGCCGCAGCCGCGAACGCGCCCTGATCGACGCGGCCAACCTGACCGCGCTGGAACGCGAGATCGGCCAAGCCAAGGCGCTGGCCGAGGGCCACGGCATGGTGGCGGTCAACGTGATGCGCGCCGTCAGCCAGTATCCCCAGTTGGTGCGCAAGGCTTGCGAGGCCGGCGCCGACGCGCTGGTGGTCGGCGCCGGCCTGCCGCTGGACCTGCCCGAGCTGACCGCCGAGCATCCGCATGTGGCGCTGATCCCGGTGCTGTCGGACGCGCGCGG
This sequence comes from Rugamonas violacea, assembly GCF_016461825.1. GTDB lineage: Bacteria > Pseudomonadota > Gammaproteobacteria > Burkholderiales > Burkholderiaceae_D > Rugamonas. The sequence goes on from NZ_JAEMNU010000099.1 coordinate 49,169, forward strand.
CATCGCCCTGCTGTTGAAGAAGTGGATGCGGCGCCAGCGCCTGCCGGACGCCATCGTCATCGAGAACCCGCGCTACGCCGCCGGCCACCTCGGCGCGCCGGACCGCGCCAGCGTGGCTGATCCGCGCTACGCCTTCCCGCGCGTGCTGGAGGAGACGCTGGCGCTGCTGCGCGAGCTTGGCATCGAACGCGAGCGGCTGCCGCTGATCGTCGCCGGCGGCCTGCACCGGCACGCCCAGGTGCGCGACTTGATCGGCCAGGGCGCCAGCGCGGTGCAGCTCGGCACGCCGTTCGCCGTCAGCACCGAGGGCGACGCCGACGCCGGCTTCAAGCGCGTGCTGCTCGACGCCGGGCCAAACGACACGGTCACTTTCATGAGCACGGCCGGCCTGCCGGCGCGCGCCGTGCGCACGCCCTGGTTGATGAATTACCTCGACAAGGAGGGCAAGCTGCAGGGCAAGGCCAAGCCCAAGGACTGCACGGTCGGCTTCGACTGCCTGCTGCAGTGCGGCTGGCGCGACGGCCTGGCCAAGGCCGGCCAGTTCTGCATCGACACCCAGCTGGCCTTCGCGCTGAAGGGCGACCACAAGCGCGGCCTGTTCTTCCGTGGCAGCGAGGCGCTACCGTTCGGCAAGGCGATGCGGCCGGTGCGCGAGCTGGTCGACTACATGCTTAACGGCGCAGCGCCGGGCACGGCGACGGCGCCCGCCTGAGCCGGGCGCCGCGTCCCATTCCGTTTGTTCCGGCCAGCGCGCCGGTTTTCCATTTGAGTGCAATCCCATGAACATGAGCCATACCGCCGTTCCCACACCGCCGATCGAGCTGGTTTGCCCGGCCGGCAGCCTGCCGGCGTTGAAGGCCGCCGTCGACAACGGCGCCGACTGCGTCTATCTGGGCTTCCGCGACGCCACCAATGCGCGCAACTTCGCCGGCCTGAATTTCGACGACGCTGCCATCGCCCAAGGCATCGACTACGCCCACCGCAAGGACCGCAAGGTGCTGCTGGCGCTGAACACCTATCCGCAGCCGGACAGCGCCGCGCTGTGGCGCAGCGCCATCGACCGCGCCGCCGAAGCCGGCGTCGACGCGGTGATCCTGGCCGATCCCGGCCTGATGCGCTACGCCGCCGACCACTATCCCGATCTACGCCTGCACCTGTCGGTGCAGGGCTCGGCCACCAATTACGAGGCGATCAACTTCTATCACAAGCACTTCGGCGTGGCGCGCGCGGTGCTGCCGCGCGTGCTGTCGATGGCCCAGGTGGAACTGGTCAAGGTCAACACGCCGGTCGACATCGAGGTGTTCGGCTTCGGCAGCCTGTGCGTGATGGTCGAGGGCCGCTGCGCGCTGTCGTCCTACGCCACCGGCGAGTCGCCCAACACCCACGGCGTGTGCTCGCCGGCCAAGGCGGTGCGCTGGCAGCAGACGCCGAAGGGCCTGGAGTCGCGCCTGAACGGCGTGCTGATCGACCGTTACACCGAAACCGAGAACGCCAGCTATCCGACCTTGTGCAAGGGCCGCTTCGACGTCGCGGGCGAGAACTACTACGCCATCGAGGAGCCGACCAGTTTGAACACGCTGGAGCTGCTGCCGCAGCTGATCGCCATGGGCATCCGCGCCGTCAAGATCGAGGGCCGCCAGCGCAGCCCGGCCTACGCGGCGCAGGTGACGCGGGTGTGGCGCGAGGCGATCGACCAATGCCTGCAAAACCCGGCGCGCTATTCGGTGCGGCCGGCCTGGATGAGCGAATTGAACAAAGTGGCGGAGGGGCAGCAGCACACGCTGGGCGCCTACCACCGCTCGTGGAAATGAATCAGGAGAGAACATGTTGAAACTCGCGTTGGGCCCCGTCCTGTACTACTGGCCGCGTGACACGGTATTGAAATTCTACGAGGAGGTGGCCGACAGCGCCGCCGACATCGTCTACCTCGGCGAGACGGTGTGCTCGCGCCGCCACGAGCTGCGCCTGTCCGACTGGCTCGACGTGGCCGAGCGGTTGCAGGCGGCCGGCAAGGAGGTGGTGCTGTCGACCCAGGTGCTGCTCGAATCGACCGCCGACATGAGCACGCTGCGCCGCATCACCGACAACGGCCGCTTCATGGTCGAGGCGAACGATATGGGCGCGGTGCATTGCCTGGCCGGCGAGGTGCCCTTCGTCGCCGGGCCGCACCTGAACATCTATAACCCGCCAACCCTGCAGTTGTTACAGCAAATGGGCGCCAGCCGCTGGGTGATGCCGCTGGAGATGGGCCGCATCGGCCTCGGCGTGATGCAGCAGCACCGCCCGGTCGGCATGCAGACCGAGTTGTTCGCCTACGGCCGCATGCCGCTGGCCTTTTCGGCGCGCTGCTTCACCGCGCGCCACCGCAATCTGCCGAAGGACAACTGCCAGTTCAGCTGCCTGGAGCACGCCGACGGCCTGCTGATGCAGACCCGCGAGAACGCCCCCTTCCTGGTGTTGAACGGCACGCAGACGCAGTCGGCGCTGGTCTACAACCTGGCCGGCGAGCTCGATCGCATCGCCGCGATGGGCGTTGACGTGGTGCGTATCAGCCCGCAGGCCGAACACAGTGTCAAGGTGCTCGATGCCTTCGACTCGGTGCGCCGTGGCGCCGCCACGCCGCAAGCCGCTTCGCACGCGCTGCGCCAGTGGATGCCGGCCGAGGCTTGCGACGGCTACTGGTATGGCCGCGCCGGACTGGAGCAGGGCGGCGAAGCCGAGCGCGCGATGGCGTTGGCCGGGAGCGAGGCATGACGTCCGCCGTCGCCACCGTGCCGGCCGCGCTGGCCGCCGTGTTGAGCAAGCTGCCGGCCTATCCCGGTTCGCTGCTGTTTGTCGGTGCGCTGAACCTGGCGCTGCGGCGCCACCTGCCGGACGACGTGCGCCAGTCGCTGCAGGGCAAGCGCATGCGCATCAGCGTGCGCGACGCCGGCCTGGCCTTCGACTTCAGTTGGGACGGCGACCGCTTCTGCGCCTGTCAGCGCGGCGCGGCGGTCGACCTGGTGGTCGGTGCCAGCGCGCGCGACTTCCTCGCCCTGGCGCGCCGCGAGGAGGACCCGGACACGCTGTTCTTCTGCCGCCGCCTGTCGATGGAGGGCGACACGGAGCTCGGTTTGCTGGTCAAGAACACCCTCGACGCCATCGACGCGCCGCTGCTCGAACTGCCGCCCTTGCCGGCGCCGCTGCGCTGGCTGGCGGCGCGTGCGCGGCATTTAAATCAATGAATTTGACGGAATTGATTGTCCTTGCCTGTTGCGGCGCGCGGCAGGCTTTTTCTTTTCGGTTCGGCCAATATTGATACGAACGGGTGTATTGTTACAGCATATGACGTAGCGGCCGGACGGACCGCGGGAGCGCGCGCATGCTTAAACAGATCGAGCCGGGCCAACTGGTCGTTGGCATGTATGTCGCCCGGCTTGGCTGCCGCTGGCTGGCGTCGCCGTTCTGGAAAAAGTCCTTCCTGATCGAGAGCGGGGATGAACTCGCCAAGATCCGCGAGGCCCACATCGGCGAGCTGTGGATAGACACCAGCAAGGGGCGCGACGTGCCATCGGCCGACCACGCCGGCGCGCCTTCGCCGGTGGCGCCGGAGGCTGCGGCTGCGCCATCGGTCGCGGCGGCCGTGCCGGCCGCGCCGGTCGGGGCGCCCGCCGTGGTGCCCGCGCCACCGTCTCCCTTGGTCGCTGCGCCACCATCGGCCACCGTCCGACCAGTCGCCACCGTCCGTCCGCGCAGCGGCACGCGCCTGGCGACACAGGCGCCGGCGTCGATCCGCGCCGAGATGGGCCGCGCCAGCAAGACGCTCGATAGCAGCAAGTCGGCGGTGCGTTCGATGTTCGGCGAGGCGCGCATGGGCCACGCGGTGGAGGTCGGCGAGGCGCTGCTGCTGGTGGAGGATATCGCCGGCTCGGTGATGCGCAACGCCAACGCCCTGATTAGCCTGGCGCGTTTGAAGACCGCCGACGACTACACGTATATGCACTCGGTGGCGGTGTGCGCGCTGATGATCGCGCTGGCCCGCGAGTTGAAGCTGGGCGACGACCAGGTGCGCGAGGCCGGCCTGGCCGGGCTGCTGCACGACGTCGGCAAGATGGCCATTCCGCTGGCGATCCTCAACAAGCCCGGCCGCCTGACCGAGGACGAGTTCGACGTGGTGCGCACCCATCCGATGGAGGGCTATCGCATGCTGCTGGCCTCGATGGACATCGGCGCGGCGGCGCTCGACGTCTGCATGCACCACCACGAGAAGATGGATGGCGGCGGCTATCCGCTGGGCCTGAAGGGCGAGCAAATCAGCTTGCTGGCGCGGATGGGGGCGATTTGCGACATCTACGACGCCGTCACCTCGAACCGGCCGTACAAACAGGGCTGGTGTCCGACCGAGTCGCTGCGCAAGATGGCCGAGTGGCGCGGCAACCACCTCGATGCGGACCTCTTCATGGCCTTCGTCAAATGCGTCGGCATCTACCCGGTCGGCACGCTGGTGCGCCTGCGCAGCGGCCGGCTCGGCGTGGTCTGCGAGCTCACTCCCGGCAAGCCGCTGACCCAGCCGAAACTGCGCGTGTTCTTCTCGATCAAATCGGCCACCTACATCGCGCCGGAGTGGCTGGACCTGGCCTCGGCGGGCTGCCAGGACGCCATCGTCTGCCATGAGGAGGCGGCCACCTGGAAGCTGGTCGACATCGACCGCTACTGGATGGGCGAGTAGGCGCCGCCTGGCGCCACGCGTCAGGGGCGCAGCTCGGGCAGCAGGTGGGCCTCCCACAAGGACTGCTGGAAGGCCGGCTTGAAGAAGCCGAAGTGGCCGATGCGGCGCACGCCGATCTGCTCGGGCGCGATGCGCCGCATGTCGCGTGGCGCGTTGGCGTAGCTGCTGTGGATCGCCTCGATGTTACGGGCCGACATAAACTCGTCGTCGGTGAAGGACAGCGAGACGATCGGCTGGCGGATGGCGTTGTAGCGCGCCCGCGCGCTTGGCCCCTCGGCGCCGACCGCGTAGTCGCGGTGCAGGCACCAGCGGCGCCACTGCTCGATCACGCCGCGCGGCAGGTCGCCCACCATGCCCAGTCGTTTGCCGGGGAAGTAGCCGCACAGCGGCACCGTCAGCGGCACGAAGAAATACCACATCGACCATACCGTGCGCTTGAGCGAGGGCGTGTTCTCGCGCCAGTAGCCGCTGCCGGTGGCGATGGTCAGCACCTTGCTCACCCGTTGGTTGTTGGGCACGAAGGGCAGGATCTGTCCGCCCAGGCTGTGGCCCAGCCAGTACAGCGGCAGCCCGGGGGCGCGGGCGCAGACCGCGTCGATCATGGCGGCGCAGTCGCGCGTGGCCCAACTGAGCACGTCGGCGTCGAGCTCGCGCAGGTGGCCGCGGCGCGACAGGCCGATGCCGCGATAGTCGAAGGTGGCCACCAGCAGGCCCTGGCCCGCCAGCCATTCGGCGAAGGCGGTGTAGTAGTCCTGCGGTACGGCCATGGCCGGCGCCAGCAGCACCGCGCCGCGCGCCGCGCCGATGGGCGTGAAGAAGCGGGCGACGATATGCTCGCCGCCGCCCAGATCAATTTCCTGTTGCTCGAACGTTTGCATGGACTGCTCCTCAATGGTCGGGCTGGTGGCAATACTAGGGGAGGGTGGCTGGCGCGGCCTGGCCGGCCGGACCTTGGAAGTCGAGCTGTCTGGCGTGTTCGAGGAAGCGGGCGACGGTGGCCGTCTCCTCGGCGGAGAAGCCGGCCAGTAGCTGGGCGTTGATCGACTGCAGCAGCGGCCGCGCGGCGGCGATCACCTCGGCGCCCTGTGGGCTGAGGTTGAGCAGGCTGGCGCGGCCGTCGGTGCTGGACGGCGTCTTGTGTACCAGGCCGTTCTCCTCCATGCGTCCGACCAGGCCGCTGATGGCCGAGTTCTGCAACTGTAGCAGCTGGGCCAGGTCCTTGAGCTGGCAGTCGGGATGCTCCTTGATGGCGAACAGCGCCACCACCTGGGTGCCGGAGACCTTCAGCTCCTCGGTGAATAGGCGGTCCGCCGAGCGGAACAAATTCTGCTTGGCCTGGGCCAGCAGATGGAAAAGCCGGGGTTTCTTGCTCACGTGCGCTCCGCGTCAAATGCCGATTTATTACACATGCGGAGTATATTACTACGCATGCGTAATAAAAACCAAGCGATTCGGCGGCAGGCCGGGGGCGGGGCCAGATGCCCCGGGCGTGCGCAACAAAGTTCAAATTCCGATATTATTAGCGCGCTGATAATGTTCCAAGAAATCCCCCATACAGGAGAAAACCATGTCCGATTCCACGCTGCGCCATCTGGTGCTGTGCCGCTTCACCGAACAAACCTCGGCCGCCGAGGTGGCCAGCATCAGCGCCGACTTCGCCACGCTCAAACACAGCGTCCCCGGCGTGCTGCTCTTTGAATGTGGTGTCAACGTCAGTCCCGAGGGGCTGGACCAGGGCTATACGCACTGCTTCCGCCTCGACTTCGCCGGTACGGCCGAGCGCGACGGCTATCTGGTGCATCCGACCCACCTGGCCTTTGTCGAACGCTTCAAGCCATGGCTGGCGCAGGTGCTGGTGCTCGACTACGTGGCCGGCTAAGCCACGCTCGCCTCGGCGAACGGCAGCTTCGCCGGCAGGTTTGTTTAGGTGAGTTTAAACCGGCACGGCCTGCGTCACCACTGCGCGCGGCGTGGCCAGCGCCTGCTGCACCACGTCGCCGATCAGGTCGGCGGTGGCGGCCGACAGGGTCCAGCCGAGGTGGCCGTGGCCGGTGTTGTAGAACACGCAGGGCGCCTTGCCCCGTCCGACGCGCGGCATCAGGTCCGGCATCATCGGCCGCAGGCCGGCCCAGGGCACCACGCTGCGCGTGCTGATGCCGGGGAAGCACTGCTCGACCCAGGCCAGCAGCGGGCGGATGCGGTCGGCGCGGATGTCGCGATTGTGGCCGTTGAACTCGGCCGTGCCGGCGACGCGGAAGCGCTCCTCGCCGAGCCGGCTGGAGACCAGTTTGGTGGCGTCGTCGAGCAGGCTGACGTTGGGCGCGGCGGCGCGGCTGGCGGCGTCGTTCAGGTTGACGGTGATCGAGTAGCCCTTGACCGGGTAGACGTTGACCCGGTCGCCCAGCGCGGCGGCCAGCTCGCGGCTGGCGGTGCCGGCGCAGATCACCACGCCGTCGTAGCTGTCGCTGTCGGCCAGGCCGTCGCGCAGCGCGGTGACGCGGGCGCGCTCGCCGATGGTGTCGATGCCCTGCACCTGCTGGTCGAAGCGGAAGTGCACGCCAAGCCGCTCGGCGGCGCGCGCCAGGCCGTTGGTGAACTTGTGGATGTCGCCGCTGCTGTCGCTCTCGGTGTAGTGGCCGCCGTAGTAGTCGCCGGCCAGCGCAGGTTCGATGGCGCGCATCTCCTGCGGCGTGACGGCGCGGCGCGGCAGGCCGCCCAGGGCCAGCAGCTTGGAAACCTCGGCGGCGCGTTCGAAGCCGGCCTTGTCGCGGTAGATGTGCAGGATGCCCTCGCGCCGATGGTCGAAGTCGATGTCCTCCTCGGCGGCCCAGGCGTACAGGTGCTCGCGCGCGGCCACGGCCAGGCGCGCGGTGGCGATGGTGTTGGCGCGGTACTGCGGGATGGCGGCGACGAAGCTGGCGAACCAGGTCAGCTTGTGCCAGCTCGGCTTGGGGTTGACCAGCAGCGGGGCGTCGCTCTTGAGCATCCACTTGAGGCCCTTGAGGATGGTCGACCAGTGGTTCCACACCTCGGCGTTGGAGGCCGACAGCTGGCCGCCGTTGGCGAAGGAGGTGTCCATCGCCGGATAGCGGTGCTGTTCGTAGACGGTGACGGCGAAGCCGCGCTTGGCCAGCGCGTAGGCGGTGGTGACGCCGGTGATGCCGCCGCCGATGACTGCTATGCTTTTCATGTGTACAGGTCCGTATCGTCGAAGGGCCAGGCCGGGGCGCGATATGCGCCGCGACACCCCCTCTGTTTTGGACCTGAGAGATTCACGAGCCGCCGTGGTGGGCGGTTCTCGTTTGCTCCTTCGGTGCGCCGGGCGACGTCTGCGCCGGCAGCTCTTCAGAGTTCAAATGCGATATCGGTCCTTTTGCCTGAGAGTTTCCGGGGCGGTTGCTCCTTCGGCGCTGTCCAACGGGCGACCGATCTGACAGGCTCTCCCGATATCACGTGCGGCTTGTGGCCATGCTTGCTCCGCGCCGGCGGCCGGCGAGGTGCGGCAACAGCTTACCGCACTTTCGGCCCGGCCTTCAACAGGTATTTTCGGCCGCGCCGATTTGCCGGCAACGTCGGGCATATCGCTTTCTGTTGCCACTATCGCCCTGCAAAATCGGCCCGGCCGGGCGAATTTGCCGAGCCCGCCGGGCAGGTTGTATACTGTCGCCTTTCCATCCGGCTCCAGCCTTACACAGGACGATCATATGAGCGCTTTACCTCCCTGCCCGAAATGCAATTCCGAATACACCTACGAGGACGGCGCCAACTACGTTTGCCCTGAGTGCGCCCACGAGTGGAGCGCGCAGGCCGGTGCCGAGGCGGCCGAAGAAGGTCCCAAGGTCTACCGCGACTCGACCGGCACGGTGCTGCAGGATGGCGACACGGTCACCGTCATCAAGGATCTGAAACTGAAGGGTGGTGGCGGCACCGTCAAGATGGGCACCAAGGTCAAGAATATCCGCCTGGTCGACAGCGACCACGACATCGACTGCAAGATCGAGGGTTTCGGCTCGATGAGCCTGAAGACCGAGTTCGTCAAGAAGGTCTGATGGCGCGGGCCGGAACGGCCCGGCCCGGCCCAGTTTCACACCATCACGCCATCAAACGCGCGCAGCCTTTGGCCCGCGCGTTTTTTTACGTCCGGCGGCGGCGCTCAACAACCCCAGGCCGGCGAGCAGCAGGGCATAGCCGCCCGGTTCCGGCACGGCGGTGGCGATGGCTTGCACGCCCTGATACTGGCTCACGCTGTTGACGCCGTCGACGCGCCAGCTGGAGGCGGAGTAGGTGTCGATGCCGCAGCCGCCGTAGCGCGCGTCGAGGCACCAGAAGTGCTGGCCCGAGCCGATGAAGGGATGCTGGAACAAGGCGATCGCGCTGCCGTCGAAATCGAAGGACAGCGCGGTGTTCGAGGCCAGCCAGCTGGACGCGCCGAACACCTGCGAATTGAGGCTGTTCAGCGTGAAGCTGCCGACGCCGTCCTTCAACTCCAGGCTCCAGTCGAGCACATCGGCCGCGCCGATGCTGCCGAGGTGGCCGTTGGTGGTGATGCTGCCCTTGATCGAGCCGGCGCCGGCGTTCTGGTCGACCGTGTAGACGATGCTGGCCTGGGCCATGCCGGCCATGCCCAACGACAGCGCGATGGCGGCGAGGGTCTTGCTTGGCAGTTTTGGGCTGAACACGATGCGCCTCCGGAGGCAAGGGGGAAGTGGTTTAATGGCAATACTTATGTCATTGTAGTACTTTTACTTACCCCGGAGGTGGTATTTCGGTCACACCGGCGGCGGCCCGCCGGCCAGCAGCGGCTCGATGATGCTGGAGAAGTCGCGCGCGCCGGCGCCGGCCAGGCTGTGCATGCCATACAGGTTGCGCGCCAGTTCGCCCAGCGGGATGGCGCTGCGGCTGCTCAGCGCCGTCTGCGCCGCCAGGCCCAGGTCCTTCAGCATCAGGTCGACGCCGAAGCCGCCCTGGTAACCGCGCGCCGCCGGCACGTTTTCCATCACGCCGGGATAGGGGTTGTACAGCTCCAGCGCCCAGTTGCGGCCCGAGCTCTTGGCCATGATGTCGGACAGGATCTTGGCGTCGAGGCCGTTGGCCACGCCCAGCGCCAGCGCCTCGGCGGTGCCGGCCATGAGTATCCCGAGCAGCATGTTGTTGCAGATCTTGGCCGTCTGGCCCGCTCCGCTGGCGCCGGCGTGGAAGATGTTCTTGCCCATCGCCGCCAGGTAGGGGCGGGCGCGTTCGAGCGCCTCGGCGGCGCCGCCGACGATGAAGGTCAGCGTGCCGGCCTGGGCGCCGGCGGTGCCGCCGGAGACCGGCGCGTCGAGCATGTCCAGCCCGCGCGCGGCGCAGGCGCGCGCCACCGCCTGCGCGCTGGCGGCGGCGATGGTGCTGCAGTCGATCACCAGCGCGCCGGCCGGGATGTGGCCGGCGATGCCGTCGGCGCCCAGGTAGAGCTGCTCGACGTGGTGGCTGGCCGGCAGCATGGTGATGAGCAGGTCGGCGCCTTCGAGCGCGGCGCGGGCCGAGGGCGCGGCCTTGGCGCCGGCCGCCGTCAGCTGGGCGATGGCGTCGGCCGACAGGTCGAACACCTGCAAGGCATGGCCGGCCTTGACCAGGTTCAGCGCCATCGGCGCGCCCATGTTGCCAAGGCCGATAAAGGCGATCTTTTTGCTGGCTTGGTTCATGCCGCTTTCCTTTCATGGCCGCGCAGCGCGGCCGGTTGCAGATCGGGTGACAAATGGCTTAGCGGATGCAGCTGCGCCGGCCACGGACTGGCGAAGTAGCCCTCGCACCAAACGGCGTCGAGCTCGCGCACGCTGGCGGCCTGCCAGGCCGGCTGCATGTCCTTGTCGATGATGAGGGCGCGGATGCCCTCGACGAAGTCGGCCCGCGCCGCGCAGCGCAGCGAGATACCCAGCTCCAGTTTGAACACTTCCAGCAGCGACAGGTGTTTGCAGCGTTGCTGGACCGTGTAGGCCAGCCAGGCGGCGGCAGGCGAGCCTTTGCGCACGGCGGCGGCGGCCTTTTGCAGCCAGCGGTCGCCGCCGTCGAGCAGGGCGATGTGCTCGATGATGCGTTCCAGGTCGGCGCCGACACACAACAGCTCGATCAGGTCGAAGTGCTGGCGCAGCGGGCCGGGCGGATCGTCCGGCGCGACGCGCTGCGCCTGGGTCAGCAGCACGCCGAGCTGGCGGTGGTTGTCGGCCGCCTGCGCGCTCCAGTGCTGGCGTTGCAGCTCTTCGAACAGCGCGGCCTTGTCGCCGTGGTGCAGGTGGAAATCGGCCAGGCGGGCGAAGCGGGCGTCGCTGGCATTGAGCGGGGCGCCGGTCAGCGCCAGGAACAGGCCGACGTGGCCGGGCATGCGGTTGAGGAACCAGCTGCCGCCGACGTCGGGATACAGGCCGATGGCCACCTCCGGCATGGCCAGCCGCGAGCCCTCGGTCACCACGCGATGGCTGGCGCCGGCCAGCAGGCCGATGCCGCCGCCCATGACGATGCCATGGCCCCAGCACAGCACCGGTTTGCGGTAGGTGTGGATCTGGTAGTCGAGCGTGTATTCCTGGCTGAAGAAGTCCAGCGCGTAGGTGTTGGCGCAGACGTCGTCGCGCTCGGCCGAGGCGTGGTGGGCGCGCATCGAGCGGTACAACTGCTGCAGGTCGCCGCCGGCGCAGAAGGCCTTCTCGCCGGCGCCCTCCAGCACCACCAGGGCGATGGCCGGATCGTCCTCCCAGGCCTGCAACTGGATGCGCAGCAGCGCGATCATGTTCAGCGACAGGGCGTTCAGCGTCGCCTCGGCGTTCAGCGTGGCGACGCCGATGGCGCCGCCGCCGGCGCAGTCCAGGGTGCGGAACAGGACGGGCAGGGTGCTCATGCCTGGCTCCAGACCGGCGCGCGTTTCTCCAGGAAGGCTTGCACGCCCTCGCTCTGGTTGGCGCCGCCGAACAGGCCGACGAAGGCCTCGCGTTCGCGCGGCAGCAGGCTGGCCGGCGGCTGCTGGCGCGCACCCTGGATCAGTTGTTTGCAAGCCCGCACGCTGCTCGGGCTTTGTTTGCCGGCTTGCCGCGCCAGGGCCAGCGCGCGGTCCAGCGCGGCGCCGCTGGCGACCACTTCTTCGACCAGGCCGATGCGCAGCGCGGTGGCGGCGTCGATGCGTTCGCCACACAGGATCAGGCGCTTGGCCCAGCCTTCGCCGACCAGCCAGGCCAGGTTCTGCGTGCCGCCGGCGCAGGGCAGCAGGCCGACCGAGGCTTCCGGCAGCGCCATCTGCGCCTGCGTCTCGGCGATGCGCAGGTCGCAGGCCAGCGCGCATTCCAGCCCGCCGCCCATGGCGTAGCCGTTGATGGCGGCGATCGACACGCCACGGAAGGCGGACAGCGCCTCGAAGGCCTCGCCGAAGCGCTGCGCCATGTCGTGGGCGACGGCGATGTCGCCGTAGGCGAACAGTTTCAGGTCGGCGCCGGCGGAGAAGAACTTCTCGCCCTGGCCGGTCAGCACCAGGCTGTAGACGGCCGGGTTGGCGTTCAGGTCGTTCACCAGGCGGCGCAGGTCGGCCAGGCCGGCGCTGGTCCAGGTGTTGGCCGGCGGGTTGGCGATGCTGACCAGCGCCGTGTGTTCGATGATTTCCAGGGTTAGATTGGTGTAATTCAAAGGGCCTCCTCGGCGGGTGCGTGTTGCAGTAAATGGCGCGCGACGATCACGCGCATGATTTCGTTGGTGCCTTCCAGGATCTGGTGCACCCGCACGTCGCGCAGGTAGCGCTCCAGCGGGTAGTCGCGCAGATAGCCGTAGCCGCCGTGGATCTGCAAGGCCTCGTTGCAGACGGCGAAGCCGGTGTCGGTGGCCAGCCGCTTGGCCATGGCGCAGTAGATCGAGGCGTTGGCGGCGCCGGCGTCGAGCTTGGACGCGGCCAGGCGCACCATCTGGCGCGCCGCCACCAGCGTGGTCTGCATGTCGGCCAGCTTGAACTGCAGCGCCTGGAACTGGGCCAGCTTCTGCTTGAACTGGCTGCGCTGGTTCATGTGCGCCTGGGCGCTCAGCAGGGCCGCCTGGGCGGCGCCGATCGAGCAGCTGGCGATGTTGATGCGGCCGCCGTCCAGGCCGCGCATGGCCAGCTTGAAGCCGTCGCCCTCGGCGCCCAGCAGGTGCGAGCGCGGCACGCGCACCTGGTCGAAGCCGATGGCGCGGGTCGGCTGGCTGTTCCAGCCCATCTTGTCCTCCTTGCGGCCGTAGGCCAGGCCGGCGGCGTCGGCCGGCACCAGGAAGGCCGACACGCCGCCGGCGCCGGCGCCGCCGGTGCGCGCCATCACCACCAGCGCGTCGGTGGCGCCGGCGCCGGAGATGAAGGCCTTGCTGCCGTTGATGACGTAGTCGTCGCCGCACAGCTCGGCCGAGGTGGTCAGCGCGGCGGCGTCGGAGCCGGCGCCCGGCTCGGTCAGGCAGTAGGAGGCCAGCTTGCGGCCGCCGGCCAGGTCGGCGACCCAGCGCTGGCGCACTTCGGCGCCGGCCGACTGCGCGATCATCGCGCTGGCCATGTTGTGGATGCTCAGGTAGGCGGTGGTCGAGGGGCAGGCGCGCGCCAGCTCCTCGAAGACGATGGTAGCGTCCAGCCGCGACAGGCCGAGGCCGCCGAGCGCCTCCGGCACGTACATGCCGCAAAAGCCCAGCTCGCCGGCGTGGCCGATCATCTGCCGGGGGAAGATAGCCTCGGCGTCCCACAGCGCCGCCTGGCCGGCCATTTCGCTGGCGGCGAACTGGCGCGCGCAATCGCGGTAGGCGCGTTGGTCCTCGTTCAGTTCGAAGTCCATGACGGCCTCCTTACTTGAGCGAGATGGTGGTGTTGACCTTGCCGGCGCTGGCGGCGTCGTCGAACCAGCGCGAAGTGATGGTTTTGGTTTGGGTGTAGAAGGACAGCACCTGCTTGCCGTAGGGGCCAAGGTCGCCCAGCTTGGAAGCGCGCGAGCCGGTGAAGGAGAACAGCGGCACCGGCACCGGGATCGGCACGTTGATGCCGATCTGGCCGACGTCGACCTCCTCCTGGAAGCTGCGCGCGGCCGCGCCGGACTGGGTGAACAGGGCCACCCCGTTGCCGTTCGGGTTGGCGTTGACGATGGCGATGGCGTCCTTCAGCGTGGCCGCCTGCATCACGCACAGCACCGGGCCGAAGATCTCCTCGGTGTAGATGCGCATGCTGCTGGTGACGTCGGCGAACACGGTGGGGCCGACGAAATTGCCGTCCCGGTAGCCGGCCACCGTCGGCGCGCGGCCGTCCAGCAGCAGCGTGGCGCCTTCCTCGATGCCCTGGCCGATCAGCTTGACCACGCGGGCCTTGGCGGCCGGCGAGATCAACGGGCCGATGTCGGCGCCGGCCTCGGCGCCGCCGTTCACGCTCAGGGTCTGGGCGCGCGCCACCAGTTCGGGCAGCCAGTCGCGCGCCTCGCCCACCAGCACCAGCACCGACAGGGCCATGCAGCGTTGGCCGGCCGCGCCGAAGGCGGCGCCGGCCAGGTTGTCGATGGTTTGCTGGCGGTTGGCGTCGGGCAGCACCACGGCGTGGTTCTTCGCCCCCATCATGCACTGGGCGCGTTTGCCGGCCTGGGTGGCGCGCTGGTAGACGTGGCTGCCGACGCGGGTCGAGCCGACGAAGGAGACCGCCTTGATGTCCGGATGGTCGCAGATGGCGTTGACCACCGCCTCGCCGCCGTGCACCACATTGAGAACGCCGGCCGGAACGCCGGCCTGCAGCGCCAGCTCGGCCAGGCGCATGGTGACCATCGGGTCCTGCTCGGAGGGCTTGAGGACGAAGGTGTTGCCGCAGGCAATGGCCATCGGGAACATCCACAGCGGGATCATGGCGGGGAAGTTGAACGGCGTGATGCCGGCGCAAACGCCGAGCGGTTGCATCAGGGTGTAGGTGTCGACGCCGTTGGCGACGTTGTTGGCCAGCTCGCCCATTTGCAGCTGGCCGATGCCGGCGGCGTACTCGACCACCTCAAGGCCACGGAAGATGTCGCCCTCGGCGTCGGCCAGGGTCTTGCCCTGTTCGGCCGTCAGCAGGGCGGCCAGCTCGGCCATGTTTTCGCGGATCAGCTGCTGGTACTTGAGGAAGACGCGGGCGCGCGCGCCGATCGGCGTCTTGCGCCAGGTGGCGAAGGCGGCCTTGGCGCCGGCCACGGCGCGCGCCATCTCGTCCGGCGTGGCGAAGGGCACCCGCGCCAGCACTTGCTGGGTGGCCGGATTGACGACGTCGCGCCATTCGCTGGTGGTCGATTCGATGAACTGGCCGTCGATCAGCAGTTTGACGGTGGGGATGGTGTGCTTGCTCATGATGTGCTTCCTCGTTGGCGCGGCGCTTCCTGCGCCGGCGCTTGTCTGCATAGAATGTCGGGGGGGGGGGNCCCCCCCCCCCCCCCCCCCACGCCCGTTACGCACCTTCCGTACGTAACCAGACCCAGGGAAAAACCGCGACAGCATGCGCCAAGGCGTCGCCGGCGCGGGGCGCGGGGACGCGTCGGAACACCGCCTGCCGCGATGCTTCCTTGAAGATCAACAGGCCGGTATCCGGGCTCGCAAGTTTTGTCGCTCCGCCTTCCCAGCCGATTCGACCAGTGGCTTGAATGGAGCGACCGCACTCGCACACCGTTGCGGAGGCAGCAGCGGCATGGCGCCGGGCGAAATATCGCCGCCCCGCGCGTACCGCTTTCCCGTTTAACGCCGCCCATGGAGATGGGTCAGCGCACCTGTTGCATGAAATATATCACAAGATCTTACGTTTACGTAAACGTCATTTGAGAGCCTCGGCCGCTAGCCCGGCGCGCGCAGGAAGTGCTCGATGGTGTTGCGGATTTCGCCGTCCTGCTTCATTTCCTTGATGACGGCGTTGAACTTGCGGATGAAGTCTTGCTTGTAGGGGAAGCGGCCGGCGTCGCGGTTGGTGTAGCCGAGGTAGCCTTGTTCGGCGCTCAGCGCGATGGTCTCGGCGACCGCCAGCGCGCCCGCTTCGGCCAGCCCCTCGTGGTGGATGCGGCCGAGTTCCCAGACGATCGAGGAGCGGTCGTTGAGAAAGCAGTCGATGCGGCCCTTCATCAGCTTGAGCAGGTTGGTGCGGCTGCTGCGCGCCGGCACGGCGCTCAGCTGGCCGTCGCGCACGGCCTGGTCGAACTGCTTGCCGCCGCTGAGGAAGCCGGCGTTCAGGCCGATGCGCAGGCCGGCGTAGTCGTCCGGCCAGACCTTGCGCGGGCGCCGCTCGATCACCGGCTGGCTGCAGTAGACCACCAGCTGCTCGGCCAGGATGCTGTCCGAGTAGTCCATGTACGGCCGCTCGGCCGGCCGCAGATACGGCGGATAGAGGGCGAAGCCTTCGCCCGTCTCCAGCTTGACCAGGCCGCGCTTCCACGGGATCGCTTGCAGGCTGACGCGGTACTCCGGCATGCGCTTGACGGCGGCGTGGATGATGTTGGTGTAGATCCCCTTCATCTCGCCGTTCTCCAGGTAGGAGTAGGGCGGATAGCCGTCGTCGCCGTAGATGGTGACGGCGATCTGCGCCGACGCCACGCTGCCGTCGGCGCTCGCCAGCGGCGTCAGCGGCGCGAAGGCCGGTGCCGGCGCCGGCGCGGCCCTGGCCGGCGATGGCGCCAGCATCGCTAGCATCGCCAGCATCGCCAGCGGCGCCAGTGCGGCGCGCAACGCCGACAACGGCGCCGGCAGAAGATGCCGGCGCCGGCCAGGTGGCTGACGCGGGCGCAAGGGCGGCGCGCCCGGGGACGGACGGGGTGTGAGCATCAGCGCTATTTGATGTCCTTGATCGCGTCCAGGTACTCTTTGGACTTGCGCACCTTGCCGATGGCCGTCCACAGCGCCTCGACCTGGTCCTTGTGCGCGGCGTAGTAGGCCTTGTTGAAGGGGACGTAGAAGTCGGCCGTCATGAACTTGGCCGGGATCATCTCGACCTTGTCGGCGATGTCCTGGTGGCTGGCGATCAGCGCGTTCATCTCGATGTCGAAGCCGAGGATCACCTCGCCCTGGCCGGCGATCATCTTGTAGAAATTGCGCAGCGGTTCCTTGGTGTTGTCGTCGTAGCTGACGCTCATCGATTTGAGCTGGTCGGAGATGGTGGCGAAGCCCGACGGGATCAGCACCGGCTTGCCGACGTTGGAGAATTTGCTGCCGTCCCAGCCGACTTTGCTGCCCTTCATGCGGTAGGCCATGATGTCCATGCGCGCCAGCGATTGCGCGGTGTTGGCTTTGCCGCCGCTCATGGGGAAGGCGGCGTAGTCGGCGTGGAAGGGCGTGTAGCCGGCGTTGAGCAGGCCGTTCAGGGCGCCGCCGCGCACGTCCTCGATGCAGCGCTTCCACTGCTGGACCTTGAAGGTGACGGGTTGGTTGATTTGTTTGGCGGCCATCTTGATCAGCACCTGCATGGTGCCGTCCTTGGTCGGGAAGGTGTAGGGCGCGGCGGCCTGGTCCTCGACACACAGGACCATCGCGTCCTGGCTGAAGGCGGCCATGGGTAGGGTCAGCAGAATTGCCGATACGAGTGCTTTCATGATGGGTGCTCTCCCGGGAACGGTGCGTGGTTGGATGTGGCCTTGAAAATGACCTCAAAGCCGCCGTTAAAATTTGTGGTACATGCCCAGCGCCAGGCCGCGCGTGCCGCTGCCGCTTTCGACCGCGTTGCCGACGGTGAAGGGGGCGCCGTTGTCGTTGCGCAGGCGCGAGTAGGAGCTGTACAGGTTGGTGCGCTTGGACAGCGCGTGGGTGTAGCCGATGGCGGCCTGGCGCGCATCCTGGCGCAGCGCGCTGCTGTCGCGGTGGTCGATCAGCGACAGCATCCAGGTGTCGGCGCCGCGCGTGGTGGAGGCGCCGACGATGATGTCGCGCGAGTCGAGCGCGGCGTCGTCCTTGTTGCGGGCATAGCCCAGCGCCGCCTTGAAGGGGCCGAAGTCGTAGGTGGCGCCGGCGAAGCTGACCTTGTGGGTGTTGGTGTCGGTGAGATTGTTCAAGCTGCGGTGGGCCAGCACGGCGAACACCCGGCCGCCGGTGTACTCGACGGCGTAGCCGATCTCGCGCTTGGCGGCGCTGCTGCCGGCCACCTCGCCGGGCGCCCAGGTCAGGTTGGCGGTGACGCCGTTGATGGCCGGCGTGGTGTAGTAGACGCCGTTGCTGGTGCGGTAGTCGGAGAACATGACGTTGGAGTAGGCGCCCTCGTGGCCGCCGCCGAAGGGGTCGACGTCGTTGAGCGCGTTGGTGACCAGGTTGAACTGGCGGCCCAGCTTGACGGCGCCGAACGGGCCGCTCAGGCCGACCAGGGTTTGCCGGCCGAAGGTCAGGCCGGTGGGGCGGTTGCCGCCGGTGTCGCCGGCGATGCCGCCTTCGATGACGAAGTGGGCCGACAGGCCGTTGCCGAGGTTCTCGCTGCCCTTGAAGCCGAGCCGCGAACCGGCTTGCACGCCGCTTTCCAGGTTCCAGCTGCCGCCGGCCGGGCCGCCGCTCTCGTGGACCACGCCCAGATCCATCGAGCCATACACCGTCACGGCGCTTTGCGCGCAGGCGCTCGCCGCGAAAGCGCCACACACCAGCATTGCGAACAGGTTCTTGTTCATCGCACTTACCTCCGGATCTGATGTCGGGATGGGTAGGGCTGTCACGGCCCGGTGTTTCATTATCCGCGCGGATTTCTGTACTGCAAGAACTACTTGTTTCAGTGTTGTGTTTTGGAGAGTGTCAGCCGGCGCGCGGCTTGCCGCGCTGTTGGCGCCGCCAGGGTGGCGCCGTGCCTCAGGCGCGCGCCGGCGCGGCCGGGCAGCCGCTCCAGTAGCTGGCGGCGGGGATGTGCTCGCCCTTCATCACCAGCGTCAGCGGGCCGAGGCGGGCGTTGTCGCCGACGGTGGCGCTGTACAGCACGGCGCTGCGCGGCCCCATGTAGACCCGTTTGCCGATGCGCACATGGTCGATCTTCATCACGCGGTCTTCGAACAAATGGGTCTGCGGGCAGCACAGCGCGTTGAGCTCGCTGTACTCGCCGATGCTGACGCAGTCGAACTCGGTGATGTCGGTGGTGTCGAGGTAGACGCCACGGCCGATCTTCGCGCCCAGCAGGTTGAAGGCCAGCGGCAGCCACGGCGTGCCGCGCAGGTAGCGCATGAAGTTGGGCACGGCGATGCCCTCGTACAGATTGGTCACGCCCTCGGAGAGCCAGACGAAGGGCGTCCACATCGGCTCCGACTGCTTGCGGTAGCGGCCCAGCAGCAGCCATTTGAAACCGACCACGAAGACGTAGTTGCCGATGCCGTAGAGCAGACCGGCGATGGTCAGGTCCCAGGTCACCTCGGCCCAGCGGCCGGCGCCGGCGGCCGGCATCACCGCCAGCACCAGGGTGTAGCCGACGGCGATCACCAGCGCGTGCGGCGCGACGATGCGGAAGGCCTCGATCAGGCCGCGGCCGAGACGGCGCAGCGGCGAGGGGTGGAAGGTCAGGTTCTCCGGGTAGCCGCTGGTCTGCTCGCGCGCGGGCAGGCTGATCGGCGGCGAGCCGAGCCAGGTCTCGCCGCTGCTCATCTCGGCGTTGTCCGGCGCGCGCGAGTGCACGCCGATCAGCACGCGCTCGGGCAGCACGGTGCCGTCCGGGATGTAGGCGCCGTTGCCGACGAAGCTGCGGTGCGAGATGACGGTCGGCTGCATGGTCATCCAGCCGCCGTCGATCTCCTCGTCGCCGAGCATGACGGCGTCGGCGATGAAGGTCTCGTCGCCCAGGGTCAGCATGTCCGGCACCACGCCGAGCGCGGTGGAGATCTCGGCGTCGCGGCCGACCTTGGCGCCGAGCAGGCGATACCAGTAGGGCGCGTAGATGGTGGCGTAGATGCCGTGCAGGACGTTCAGGCTCGATTCCTGGATCTGGCTGACCAGCCACTTGGCGCAGTAGGTGTTGCTGTGCACGGCGAAGCGGCCCGGCTTGAGGCGCGGCAGCACGCTCCAGCGGATGCCGGCCGACAGCAGCGCCGTCAGCACGATCAGCACGGCGCTGGCCGGGAAGGCCAGCAGGAAGTAGCGCAGCAGCTGGATGCGCAGGTCGTCGCCCTGCACCCAGGGCAGCCAGCCGGCCTCGTCGAACCAGTCGATCAGCACGAAGCTGGGGAACACCGGCATGAAGAACAGCGTGACGATGAGCACGATGCCGAGCATGAAGAAGACGGCTTCGGCGGCGCGCCGCGCGGCGCCCACCTGCGGCCGGGGCGGCAGGCGTTGCGGGTCGAAGGCGCCGCCGTCGCGCGCCGGCGAACCGCTCCAGATGCGCCCGGCCGGCACCCCGGCGCCGTCGCCCAGCGCCGACTGGCCCTCCAGGTGGCCGGCGGCGCCGACCCGGGTGTTGCCCTCGAGGATGGCGAAGGAGCTGACGCAGACCTCGTCGTCGAGGCGGATGGCGCCCAGCAGCAGGCGGCCGCGCTCGACGCGGGCGTTTTCGAAGTTGACGGCGTTGCCGATGCTGACGCCGTCGCCGATGTGCAGCAGGTCGGGCGCGCGCAAGGTCAGCGAGCCGATGATGACGTCGTGGCCGACCTTGGCGCCGAGCGCGCGCAACCACCAGACGGCCAGCGAGGAGCCGCTCAACAGGTAGGCCGGCGCCGCCTCGACCAGGCGGTCGCTGAGCCACCAGCGGTAGTAGGTCAGGCCCCACAGCGGATAGCTGCCGGCCCTCAGGCGGCCGGCGATCAGCCACTTGCCGGCGATGGCGATGGCGAATTCCAGCGCCGTGGCGAGCAGGTAGACGCCGGCCGAGACGGCGATGGCGCGCGCCACCGAGTCGCCCGGGTCGCCGGTGAAGAAGTGGTAGGTGAAGAACGGCGCCAGCCACTGCGCCATGCGCAGCGCCACCAGGGCCGGCATGGCGGCCGCCTGGGCCAGGCCGCAGCGCCAGCGGCGCCAGGCCGGCGGCGGCGTCCACTCGGCTTCGGCCACGGTGGCCGCCTGGGCCTGGCCGAGCACGGCGGCGATCAGGCCGACGCGGCGTTGCTGGTAGATGTCGCGCACGGTGATGTGGGCGAAGCGCGGGTCGGCGCGCAGGGCCGAGGCCAGCCGCGCGGCGAAGAAGGAGTGGCCGCCCAGGTCGGCGAAGAAGTCGGCCTGGCGCAGGATGGGCTGGCCGGGGAACAGCGCGGCCAGCGCGGCGAACAGGGCTTCTTCGGCCGGGGTCTCGGCCAGGTCGGAGTCGGCGGCGTGGCCGGCCGGCGGCGCGCTCAGCGGCATCGCCTTCAAGGCTTTGCGGTCGATCTTGCCGGAGGTCAGGCGCGGCATCGCCGCCAGCATCTCGTAGCGGCCCGGCACCATGTAGGGCGGCAGCGTGGCGGCCAGGGCGTGGCGCAGCGCGCCGGCGGCCGGCTCGACGCCGGCCTCCGCCACCAGGTAGGCGACCAGTTGGTCGATGCCGTCGTCGCGGCGCAGCAGCACGGCCACCGTGCCGACGCCGTCCTGCTCGGCCAGCAGCGCCTCGATCTCGCCCAGCTCGACGCGGAAGCCGCGAATTTTCACCTGGTCGTCGGCGCGGCCGAGGCACTGCACCTGGCCGTCGGCGTCGATGCGGGCCAGGTCGCCGGTGCGGTACAGGCGGGCGTCGTGGCGGCCGCTGGCCCAGGGGTTGGGCAGGAATTTTTCCTGTGTCAGGTCGGGCCGGCCCAGGTAGCCCTCGGCCAGGCCGGGGCCGGTGATGCACAGCTCGCCCGTTTCGCCGCGCGGCAGCAAGGTCAGCGGCGCGCCGGCCGGCCGCTCGGCGTCGGCGGCGATCACCAGCAGGCCGTAGTTGGGCAGCGGCGTGCCGATGGTGACCGGCTGGCCGACCCGCAGCTCGGCCAGGCTGCACGACACCGTCGCCTCGGTCGGGCCGTAGGTGTTGAACATGCGGCGGCCGCCGGCCCAGCGCTCGACCAGACTGTCCGGACACATCTCGCCGCCCAGGTTGATCAGGCGCAGGCCGGGCACGTCCTGGGCGAACAAGGCCAGCAGGGTGGGCACGGCGTGCAGCACGGTGACGCCGTGCTCGGCCAGCATGCGCGGCAGCGTCTCCGGGTCGCCGCTGATGTCCTTCGGGCCGAGCCACAGCGTGGCGCCGACCAGGTAGGCGATCCAGATCTCCTCGAAGGACATGTCGAAGGCCACCGAGAAGCCTTGGTAGACCTTGTCGGCCGCCGTCACGCCGAGCACCGTGTTCTCGCTGCGCAGGAAGTGGCAGATGCTGCGCTGCGAGATCAGGATGCCCTTCGGCTTGCCGGTCGAGCCGGAGGTGTAGATCACATAGGCCGGCTGGTCGGGCGCGACGGCGCCGCGGCGCGCCAGCACCTCGCCCGGCGCGGCCGGCGCCAGCAGGGCCTCGGCGGTCCACACCGGGCGGCCGATGGCGGCCAGGCGCGGCGCCAGCGCGGCGCAGGACAGCACGCCGGCGGCCCCGGCGTCGTCCAGGCAGATTTGCAGGCGCTCGACCGGGGTGTCCTCGTCGACCGGCAGCCAGGCGGCGCCGGCCTTGGCCACGCCGGCCTGCAGCAGCAGCAGTTCGACGCCGCGCGGCAGCCACAGGCCGACGATCTGGCCGGCGCCGACGCCGGCGGCGATCAGACGCGCCGCCACCAGGTCGGCCAGGCGGTCCAGCTCGGCGTAGCTGACGCTGCGCGCGCCGCTGACCAGGGCGATCTGTTCGGGCGCGCGGCGGGCGCTGGCCTCCAGCAGGTCGGCCAGGATCTCCTCGCGCAGCAGCTCGGCGCGGGCGGCGCCGTAGAGGATGTCCGGGTGGGCCTGGGGGAGGGGCGGTGGTGCGAAGTCGTTCATGCTGAGGCTTTTCGGTGGATGGTGCGCGATGCCCGGCCGCCGGCTGAGCCGGCTAGGCCGTAGGGCTGACATTGTACGGCAAGCGGCGGCGGCGCCATAGGGTGGCACGGCTGCGGCGTGGCTTTTGTCGAAATAAATAAATTGCAAGATTCCCCTTTTGACGGGGGATTTTGATCCACATCAAATTATTGCTGGAAATCAATCAATACACTGCTCGCTGTCCGGCCTGCGCGCGGCGCCCGCCCCGACCCCGACCACGGTCGCGGCCGGCGCCATGCGGGCCGGCCGGCGCCGCCCCCACCCCGCGGCGCGCCATGTCGCTATTTCGCCTTTTCGGCCGCCATCCCGCCATATCGCACAGCAGGCCGCCACGAGGCGCCGCCGTCTTCAGCCAATTTGATGAGAATGACTATGCGTATCCTGATCCTCCCCCGCACAGCGGCAACCAGCGCCGCCGCCGCATGAGCGCGCGCCTGGCCGAGCTGGAGCGCCTGGCGCGCGAGATGGCGCCGAGCGGCGCCGCCATCGACGAACAACTGGCCTTCTTCGAGCTGGGCGCGGCCGAGGCGGCGTTGCTGCGCCGGGTCCACGCGCCGCTGCTGCAACACCAGCGGCGCATCGTCACCGCTTTCTACGCCCACCTGCAGACGGTGCCGGCGCTGCGCGCCATGCTGGCCGAGCCGCAGGTCTTGGCCCGCCTGCAACTGGCGCAGGCCGACTACTTCCGCGCGTTGACGGCGGGCGACTACGGCGCCGAGTACGTGCGCCACCGGGTGCGCGTCGGCGTGGTGCACCAGCAGATCGGCCTGGAGCCGCAGTGGTACATCGGCGCCTACCGCAAGTACCTGTCGGCGCTGGCGCCGGTGCTGCAGGCGGTGCTGGCCGACCGCCCCGAGCTGTACCTGCCGACCTACGACGCGCTGCTCAAGGTGGTGTGCTTCGACATGAGCCTGGCGCTCAACACCTATATGCAGAGCGGCCGGCGCGAGCTGCGCGACAGCGAGGAGCGCTTCCGCGCCGCCTTCGGCCAGGCCGCCGTCGGCCTGGCCGAGCTGAACGCCGAGGGGCGCTGGCTGCGCGCCAACCAGAAATTGCAGGAGATCGTCGGCTACAGCGAGGCCGAGCTGCTGGCGATGAGCTTCCGCGACATCACCCCGGCGCAGGAGTGGCGCGCCGACGACGAGCAGCGCGGCCGCCTGCTGGCCGGCGAGATCGACCACTACACGCGCGAGAAGCGCTACCGCCGCAAGGACGGCCACACCGTGTGGGTCAAGGTGACGGTGGCGCTGATGCACGCCGGCGGCAGCGACGCGACGATGATCGCGGTGATCGAAGACATCGCCCGGCGCAAGCAGTACGAGGAGGAGCTGCGCCACCTGGCCAGCCACGACCCGCTGACCGGCCTGGCCAACCGCAACCTGATGTTGGACCGGTTGTCGCAGGCGATCGCCTTCGCCCACCGCGCGGCGCGCCACGTGGCGGTGATGTTCATCGACCTGGACCGCTTCAAGAACATCAACGACAGCCTGGGCCACGACGCCGGCGACCAGGTCATCATGGAGGTCGGCCGCCGGCTGGTGCGCAACATCCGCGAGGGCGACACGGTGGCGCGGGTCGGCGGCGACGAGTTCGTCGTGCTGCTGTCGGACGTGGCGCGCGACGACGAGGTGGCGGCGCTGGCGGCCAAGATGCTGGCCGCGCTGTCGCTGCCGATCATCGTGCACGGCCAGGAGCTGGCGCCGGTCGGCAGCATCGGCATCAGCCTGTATCCGCGCGACGGCGCCGACAGCGGCAAGCTGTTGAAGAACGCCGACGCGGCGATGTACCGCGCCAAGGAGCTGGGGCGCGGCAATTTCCAGTTCTACGCCGAGGAGATGAACGCGCGCACGCTGGACCGGCTGAAGCTGGAGGGCGGCCTGCGCCGCGCGCTGCAGCGCGGGGAGTTCGAACTGTACTACCAGCCGCAGGTGGAGCTGAGCGGCGGGCGCATCGTCGGCATGGAGGCGCTGCTGCGCTGGCAGCCGCCGGGCGGCGCGATGGTGATGCCGGCCGAATTCATCCCGATCGCCGAGGAGACCGGCCTGATCGTGCCGATCGGCGAGTGGGTGCTGCGCCAGGCCTGCGCCCAGCAGGTGGCCTGGCGCGAGGCCGGCCTGCGCGACATCCGCGTCGCCGTCAACCTGTCGGCGCGCCAGTTCAAGCAGCCGGACCTGGCGCGGCTGGTGGCCCAGGTGCTGGCCGAGACCGGCTGCCATGCCGAGTGCCTGGAGCTGGAGATCACCGAGAGCGTCATCATGGAGCGGCCGGAGGAGGCCACGGCGATGCTGCAAACGCTCAGCGACATGGGCGTGCATTTGTCGATCGATGACTTCGGCACCGGCTATTCCAGCCTGACCTATCTGAAGCGCTTTCCGATCCAGTCGCTGAAAATCGACCGTTCCTTTGTCGCCGACCTGATCAACGATCCCGACGACGCCGCCATCGTCTGCGCCGTCATCGCGCTGGCGCACACCATGAAGCTGTGTGTGATCGCCGAGGGCGTGGAGACGCAGGCGCAGCTGGACTACCTGCGGGCGCAGCATTGCGACCAGCTGCAGGGCTACTACTTCAGCCGGCCCTTGCCGGCGGCGCAGGTGGCCGAGCTGCTGGCGGCGGAATAGGCGCGGCGTTGACGGGTTGCTGGCGGCGGAATCGGCGCGCTGGCGTTGACGGGCCGGCGAAGGTGCCGGCGGCTCCTAAACCACCCAACGGCGTGGAGCCGGGGTCAGACCCGCTGGGTCTGACCCCAGATTTACGCCTGTGGTTTTTCAATGTGGCGGCCCGTGCGCCCGCCGCCGCTCAGCGCGGCGCCAGCGTCAGGATCTGCGCGGTGTTGAGCACCGCGCCGAAGGTGTCGGCGATGCTGGCCAGCGCGGCGCGGTGCAACTGGCGGTGCGGTACCAACTCGCCGTCTTCGCCGTCCAGGTCGCGGCTGGCGCAGGCGTCGGCGGCGACGATCACCTCGTAGCCGCGCGGCGCGGCGTCGCGCGCGGCGCCGGCCACGCAGGCGTGCGTCATCAGGCCGCTGACGATCAGGCTGTCGATGCCGGCCGCTTTGAGGCGGGCGTCGAGGTCGGTGTCGACGAAGGAGCTGACCTGGGATTTTTGCAGCACCGTGTGGTGCGGCGCCGGTTGCAGCTCGGCGTGGAAGGCGACCGTGGCGCCGTCGACGGCGAACACCGGCGCGCCGGCCGGCGTGACGTGCTGGATGTGGAACACGGCGATGCCGCGCTGGTCGGCGAAGTCGATCAGGCGCTGGGCCTGGCGCAGCGCCGGCAAACCGTCGGGAATCGGCAGGCGGCCGCTGAAGTACTCGTCCTGGAAATCGATCACCAACAGGGCGGTGCGGCTGGCGGCCAGGCTGGTGGGGGCGCTGGCGCCGGCCAGGGTGCGGATGGTTGGATGCGACATGGCGAACTCCTTGCGGCCGGCGCCGTGGTGGGCGGGAGGCGCATCGAACGACGCCGGCATGGACAGCATTGTCGACCGGCGCCGCCCGCTCCGACAGTGGCCCGCAGGACAAGATGTGCTAGGATCGGGCCATGTTGCCATCCATTGAAATCGCTGCCAAACCGGCCAAGCCGGCCAAGGCAGTCAAGCCGACTCGCCGCGCCAAACCCACCCAAGCCGCGGAGGCGGCCGAAGCCGCCGAAGCGGCGCAAGGCCATGCCTTGGGGGGAGCCGCGCCGGCGGGCGCGGGCGAGCATACCGTCGCCTTGCTGGCCTTCGACGGCATCAGCCCGTTCCACCTGTCGGTGCCCTGCATGGTGTTCGGCGACGACCTGGCGCGGCTGGGCGTGCCGCGCTACCGGCTGCTGCTGTGCGCCGAAACACCGGGTTCGGTGCGCACCATGAGCGGTTTTAACATCGAGGTGGAGCACGACCTGTCGGCGCTGGCGCTGGCCGACACGGTGATCGTGCCGGCCTGGCCCGATCCCGAGCAGCGGCCGCCGCAGGCGCTGTTGGCCGCGCTGTGCGCCGCCCACGTGCGCGGCGCGCGCATCGTCGGCCTGTGCCTGGGCGCCTTCGTGCTGGCCGAGGCCGGCCTGCTCGACGGCCGCGTCGCTTCGACCCACTGGGTGTGGAGCGACGACTTCGCGCGCAAGTACCCGCGTGTCAAACTGGATCGCAAGGTGCTGTACGTCGACGACGGCGACATTTTGACCTCGGCCGGCACGGCGGCGGCGATCGACTGTTGTCTGCACCTGCTGCGGCGCGACCACGGCGCCGAGGTGGCCAACAAGATCGCCCGGCGCATGGTGGTGGCACCGCACCGGCACGGCGGCCAGGCCCAATACATCGAACAGCCGCTGCCGCTGGCGGCGCGGGCCGACCAGTTGAGCGATACGCTGGATTGGGCGGCGGCCAATCTGGCGCAGCCGCACACGCTCGATCTGCTGGCGGCGCGGGCCGCCATGAGCCGGCGCAATTTCACCCGCCGCTTCAAGCAAAGCACCGGCACCACGGTGGCGCAATGGCTGCTCAACCACCGCTTGGGCGCGGCGCAGCGCTTGCTGGAGACCAGCGACGTGGCGATCGACCGCATCGCCGAACAGATCGGCTTCGGCTCGACGGCCTCGCTGCGGCAGCACTTTTCGGCCGCCTACACGCTGTCGCCGGCGGCCTACCGCAAGCAGTATCGCCGCTGAGCGGCCAAAGTAACGGCTGTCGCTGCGCGGCCGCCGTTGTCTAGCGCGCCGCCGCCAGCAGGGCGGCGGCGTCGCCGGCGGCGACGCGGCCCTCGTCGGTCGGCACCACCCAAATCTCGACGCTGCTCGATGGAGCGTGAATGGCCATGATGCGGCTGCCGTCGGCCTCGCGGTTGCGCGCCGGGTCGATGCGCAGGCCGAGGAAGGCCAGCTGCTCGCAGGTGGCCTGGCGCAGCGCGGCGTCGTGCTCGCCGATGCCGCCGGTGAAGGCCAGCAGGTCGATGCCGCCCAGGGTGGCGGTCAGCGCGCCGCACTCGCGCACCAGGCGGTGGACGAACAGCTCGATGGCGAAGGCGGCGGCGGGCTGCTCGCTGGCGCGCAGCGTGCGCATGTCGGCCGAAACGCCGGACACGCCGAGCAGGCCGGACTGCTTGTACAGCATCGCCTCGATGCGGGCGCGGTCCCAACCCAGACGCAGCAGGTGCAGCAGCACGCCGGGGTCGAGGGCGCCGCTGCGGGTGCCCATCATCAGGCCGTCGAGGGCGGAGAAACCCATGCTGGTGGCGCTGCTGGCGCCGTCGCGCATGGCGCAGACGCTGGCGCCGTTGCCCAGGTGGGCCATCAGCACGCGCGCGCCGGCCCGTTCGCTGTGCTCGGCCAGGCGGGCCGCCACGTAGCGGTAGGACAGGCCGTGGAAGCCGTAGCGGCGGATGCCGTCCTGGCGCAGCGCGCGCGGCAGGGCGAAGGTCTGCTCCAGCGGCCCCATGCTGGCGTGGAAGGAGGTGTCGAAGCAGCCGACCTGCGGCAGGCCGGGATAGGCGCGCTGGAAGGCCTCGACGCCGTCCAGGTTGTGCGGCTGGTGCAGCGGCGCCAGCGGCGCCAGGGCGCGCAGCCGGGCCATGGCCTCGGCGTCGAGCAGCACCGACTGCGGGAAGGCTTCGCCGCCGTGGACGATGCGGTGGGCGATGGCGACCACCTCGATGTCGCCGGCATGCTGCGCCAGAACCTTGCGCAGGGTCGTCAGCGCCTGTTCGAAGCTGTCGATCGGGGTGATCGGCAGCGCCTGCCGGCTGCTGGCGCCGGCCGCTTGCAGCGTCAGGCCCGGTTGGCCGCCCGGTTCCAGGCCGTCGATGCCGCCGCTCAGTGTGGCGGCGCCGGTGCCGCCGTCGGCCAGGTAGGGGTAGAGGGCGAACTTCAGCGAGGACGAGCCGGCGTTGACGGCGATGATGGCCTGCCGGCGCGCGCGCATGGGTGGGCCGGCGGTCATGGGCGCTCCTGGCGGTAGCGGTGCGCCAGCAGCAGCGCCAGCGCGGCCGAGGCGACGCGGGCGTCGGCGTCGTCGGCGCGGCTGGTCAGGGCGATCGGCACGGTGGCGCCCAGCACCACGCCGCAGGTGGCGGCGCCGGCCAGGTATTCGAGCTGCTTGGCCAGCATGTTGCCGGCCTCCAGATCGGGCACGATGAGGATGTCGGCGTGGCCGGCGACCGGCGAGACGATGCCCTTGATGCGCGCGGCGGCCGGCGAGATGGCGTTGTCGAAGGCCAGCGGGCCGTCCAGCAGGGCGCCACGGATCTGGCCGCGCTCGGCCATCTTGCACAGCGCGGCGGCGTCGATGGTCGAGGCGATCTTCGGCGTCACCGTCTCCACCGCCGACAGGATGGCCACCTTCGGCAGCGGGTTGCCCAGCGCGTGCGCCAGGTCGATGGCGTTCTGCACGATGTCGGCCTTTTCCAGCAGCGTCGGCTGGATGTTCAGCGCGGCGTCGGAGATCAGCAGCACTTTCTCGTACAGCGGCACCTCCAGCCGGAACACGTGCGACAGGCGGCGCTTGGTGCGCAGCTGCGGCAGGGCGATGATGGCGCTCATCATCTCGTCGGTGTGCAGGCTGCCCTTCATCAGCACCTCGACCTCGCCGGCGGCGGCCATGGCGGCGCCGCGCGCGGCGGCGGCGTGGCTGTGCGCCACATCGATGATCTCGATGCCGTCGAGCGACAGGCCGGCTTCTTCGGCGGTGGCCCGCAGCTTGGCCAACGGCGCGATCAGCACCGGCACGATCATGTTGTGGCGGCCGGCCGCCAGCGCGCCCTTCAGCGATTCCGTGTCGCAGGGATGGATGACGGCGCAGCGCACCGCCTCCAGCTCGGCGACGCTGGCCAGCAGCGCGGCGAAGCGCGTCTTGTGATCGACCAGGCGCAGCAAGGGCAACTGGGTGCGCGGCCGGCGCACTTTTTCGGTCGGCGCGATCACCGTGGCCACGCCGGCCAGCACCAGGGCGCCGGTCTGGTTCTTGATCTCGCAGTCGAGCGTGACGTGCTTCTTCAGGTCTTCCTTGGTCAGCACGGTGGCGGTGATGCGCAAGGTGTCGCCGATGCGCACCGGCTTGAGGAAGCGCAGCGTCTGCTCCAGGTAGATGGTGCCGGGGCCGGGCAGGGTGGTGCCGAGCACCTTCGAGATCAGGGCGGCGCCCCACATGCCGTGCGCGATCACGCCGTGGAACAGGGTCTTGTCGGCGTAGTCGGCGTCCAGGTGGGCCGGGTTGACGTCGCCCGACAGGGCGGCGAAGGCGGAGATGTCGTCGGCGGTCAGGGTGCGTGTCTGGCGTGCGCTCTGGCCCACTTGCAGCTCGTCGTAGGTGATGTTCTCAATGATCTCGGGCAGGTCGTCGTCGGTGTGATCGTTCATGGGGTATCCGTGCTCTGGTGCGGGTTGGGATTAATTGACGACGTGGTAGCCGCCGTCGATGTAGATGGTTTGTCCGGTCATGCCGCTGGCGCCGTCGCCGGCCAGGAAGGCCGCCAGGTTGCCGATCTCGTCGAGCCTGACCAGGCGGCGCAGCGGCGCGGTTTGCTCGGCGCGGCGCATCAGCTGGTCGAACTTGGCCAGGCCGGAGGCGGCGCGGGTCGGGATCGGACCGGGCGACATGGCGTGCACGCGGATGTTCCGCGGTCCCAGTTCGGCGGCCATGTAGCGCACCAGCGATTCGAGCGCCGACTTGACCGGCCCCATCACGCCGTAGTTCGCCACCGCCTCGTCGGCGCCCAGGTAGCTCATGGTGATCAGGCTGCCGCCGGCGGCCATGTGCGGTTCGCACAGCCGCGCCAGGCGGGCGAAGGAGTGGCAGGAAACGTCCATGGCGCGCAGGAAGCCGGAGCTGGAGCTGTCGGTGACGCGGCCGTGCAGGTCCTCGGCCGGCGCCCAGGCGATCGAGTGGACCACGAAGTCCAGGCCGCCCAGCTGGGCCGCCGCCTCGCGCACCAGTTGTTCAAGTTCGAACTCCTGCTCGACGTCGCAGGGCAGCAGCGGCGCTTGCAGTTGCAGCGCCACCGGCGCGGCGTACTGCATCGCCTTGTCGCTGACGCAGGACAGCACCAGTTGGGCGCCCAGGCCGTGGGCGGCGCGGGCGCAGCCGGCGGCGATGCTGTGTTCATTGGCCACGCCGAGAATCAGGCCGCGCTTGCCGGCCAGCGAGAAGGGGGAGAAAATGCTCATGGTGTCGTCCTCAGGTTGTGTGCGAAACGGATCGGTCGGACCAATTCAGCCAAACTGCTTGGTGAAGCGCAGGGTGCAGGCGGTGCCGACCGCCAGGCCCAATGCGAGTATGCCGGCCAGCATCGGCCACAAGGCCGCCACGCCGGCGCCCTTGAGCAGGATGCCATAGCTGGCGTTGATAAAATAGTACAACGGCGAGACATACATCAGCGCGCGCATCACGGCGGGCATGGCCTCGGGCGGCGTCCAGGCGCCGGACAGGAACATCATCGGCGCCAGGATCAGGATCACCATCATGCCGGCCTGCGCCATGTTGCGGGTCACCGTGGCGATCAGGATGCCGATGCCGGCCAGGGTGCAGATGTAGCCGGTGGTGACGACGAAGAACAGCAGCAGGCTGCCCTGCACCGGCACGCCGAACACCGGGATCAGCAGGCCGAACAGGCCGAGCGCGGTGCCGCAAAGGATCACCGCGACCATCGCCAGTATCTTCGGCAGCATGATCTGCAGCGGGCCGAGCGGCGACACCAGCAACTGCTCGATGGTGCCGCGTTCCTTCTCGCGCACCATGGCGGCGGCCGGCAGCAGCATGGAGAACAGCGTCACCACGTTGAGCAGCTCGGAGATGCCCATGAACCAGGCGTCGTTCTGGTTGGGGTTGAACCAGACGCGGGTGCGGTTGTCGATCAGCGGGCCGTCGATGGCGCCGCCGCCCAGGCCGAGGCGGGCGCTGGCCGTCTCCAGGCCGAAGCGGGCGACGATCTGCGTCGCGTCGACCGAGGTGAGGAAGCCCTGCACCGAATTGGAGGCGTCGATCTGCAGCTGCACCGAGGCCTGTTCGCCCCGTTCCAGCGCGTCGCCAAAGCCGGGCGGCACGTCGAGCACGGCCATCGCCTTGCCCTCGTCGAGCAGGGCCATGCCGGTGCCGGCGTGGCCGGCGCCGCCGATCTGGCGGAACTCGGGCGGCAGGAAACGGCCGGCCAGCTCGCGCGAGGCGCGGCTGTGGTCCATGTCGAGCAGGGCCAGGGCGGCGTTGTTGAGTTGGAGCGTGACGCCGGAGGCGGCGTTGTAGATGTCGGCCGAGAAGGCGTAGACGACGAACAGCAGCAGCAGCGGGTCGCGCATCAGCTGCACCAGCTCCTTCCACGTCATCACGCGCAGGCGGCGCCACCAGGTTGTATCGGGCCAGAGTCGCATAGTCACTTTCAGTTGGCGGGGCGCTTGTGGAAGCCGAGGAAGCCGGCGCTGAACAGGCCGACCGCGTACAGCGCCAGGATCAGCAGGTTCGGCCACAGCGCGGCGAAGCCGGCGCCCTTGAGGAAGCAGCCCATGGCGATCTCGGCGTAGTACATGCCGGGCAGCAGATGGGCGATCACGGCGGCGATGGCCGACAGCGACGGGATCGGAATGATCATGCCGGAGTAGAGCACCGCCGGCACCACGGTGACGATGGCGGTGCCGACCATCGCCGCCACCTGGGTGTTGACCAGCACCGACACCAGCAGGCCGATGCCGGTGGTGCAGACCACGTACAGCACGGTGGAGACGGCGAACAGCAGCGGGTCGCCCTTGAACGGCGCGTCGAACAGGAACAGCGCCATCAACGTCAGCAGCACGCCGTTGATGATGGAGATGCCGACATACGGCGCCAGCTTGCCGACCAGGTACTCGCCGCGCGACAGGGTCGAGGCGTAGACGTTGTAGATGGCGCCGGACTCTTTTTCGCGCACCACGCCGAGCGCGGTGAGGAAGGGCGGCGACAGCATCAGGATCACCATGATGAGTTTCGGCGCGATCGACCAGATGCTCTTGACCTCCTGGTTGTACAGGTAGCGCGTCTCCAGCCGCACCGGCTGCAGCAGCTTGCGCACCTCGGCCGGCGGCACGCCGCGCGCGTTGCCCAGCCAGTTGGACAGCTGGTCCAGCGTCATGGCGGCGTTGATGGCGGTGACGTAGCCCTTGGTGGTCAGGGCGCGGAAGGGGAAGGTGCCGTCGATCCAGGTCTGCACCTCGGCCGGGTGGCCGCTGGCCAGGCGCTGGCCGAACTGCGGCGGAATGATGACCACCGCGCGCAGGGTGTTGTTGACCACCAGCTTGCGCAGCGGCTCCTCCTGCGTGGCGTAGCCGTAGAACGCGAAGTAGCGCGAGTCGGTGAAGCGGTGGGCGTACTCGCGCGACTGGGCGCTCTGGTCGTGGTCGATGATGGCCAGCGGGATGTGTTCGACGTCGAGCGACAGGCCGTAGCCGAACAACAGCATCAGCAGCGAGGGAACCACGAAGGCGAGGGCGAAGAACAGGCGGTCGCGGACGATCTCGCGCCATTCCTTGTAGGCCACGACGGTGATGCGGCGCAGGTTCATGCCGCTTCTCCCTGTTTTTCTCCCGGTTTGCCGGTGGACGCCGGCGGCGCCGCCTTGGCCTTGCCGCCGTTCGCCCGGTTCTGCTGGTTCTGCTGGTCCTGTGCTTCGAGCTTGGTCACCAGGTGGACGAACACGTCCTCCATCGACAGGCGGCGCGGCGTGACGGCGTCGACGCACAGGCCGTGGGCGGCCAGCAGCGCTTGCAGGCGCGGCAGCTGGTTGGGCGGATCGGGTAGCAGCAGGTGGACGCGGGCGCCGAACAGCGCGGCCTGGCCGAGCTGCTCCTGGCGCAGCATGTCCATCACCTGCTGTGGCGTGGTGGTGGCCAGCTCATACAGCTTGCCGCCGTCCTTCTCGACGTCGGCCTTGAGCTGCTCGGGCGAGGCGTCGGCCACCACGCGGCCGGCGTACATCAGCGCGATGTGGTCGCAGTGTTCGGCCTCGGACATGTAGTGGGTGGTCACCAAGATGGTCACCTTGTCCTCGCGCGACAGGCGGTACAGGATGTCCCAAAAGGCGCGCCGGCCGACCGGGTCGACGCCGGAGGTGGGTTCATCGAGGAACAGCACCTGCGGCCGGTGCAGCAGGGCGCAGCCCAGCGCCAGGCGCTGGCGCAGGCCCATCGGCAGGCTGGCCGCCAGCGCGTTGGCGAAGGGGTGCAGGCTGGCCATCTGCAAGACCCACTCGATGCGTTCGGCCATCTTCGGGTAGGGCACGGCGTAGATGCCTGCGTACAGGCGGATGTTTTCCATCACCGTCAGATCGAGGTAGAGCGAGAAGGCCTGCGACATGTAGCCGATGCGCTCGCGGATCTGCCGGCCGGCGCTGCTCATGTCGGCGCCGGCGACGCGGCCACGGCCATCGCTGGGGCGCAGGATACCGGTCAGCATTTTGATGACGGTGCTCTTGCCGGCACCGTTGGCGCCAAGCAGGCCGAAGATCTCGCCCTGCGGCACGCGGAAGCTGACCGCGTCGGCCGCCTTGAAGGCGCCGAAGGTGCGGGTCAGCGACTCTGCTTCGATGGCCAGCGTAGTGCCGCCGTCGCCGTCGGCCGTGGCCGTGGCCGACGCGACGGCCGGCGCGGCCGATACCAACGAGGCAGCCGACGCGGCAGATGTAGCCGACGCGACCGACGCAGCCGATGGCAGCGGCGCGGCCGCAACGTTGCCAACGGCCGGCTTGGCCGCGCCGGCGCCGCCGCCGCTGGTGCTGTCGGTTTGGCCGTCCTTGCTTTGCTGCTGGCGCAGCAGGGCGATGAACACGTCCTCCAGCTCCGGCTCCAGCATTTCGCAGGCCTCGTGCGGCAGGTCGCCCAGCGTCTGGTCGACGCGGGCGACGGCCTCGTCGCCGTCCTCGCCGTCGACGAAGACGCGCAGCTCGCGGCCCAGCGCCTCGGCCTGCGGAAACTCGCGCTGCAGGCGCGCCAGCGCGGTGGCCTGCTGCTGGTCGACGGCGCTGCGCACGATGCAGCCGGCGCTGAGCGCGCGCATCTGGTCGGGCGTGCCGCTGGCCAGCATGCGGCCCTCGTGCATCATCGAGACGCGGTGGAAGCGGCTGGCCTCGTCCATATAGGCGGTGGAGACCAGCGCGGTGGTGCCGTTCTCGGCCAGCAGGCGGTCGAGGATGGCCCAGAACTCGCGCCGCGAGACGGGATCGACGCCGGTGGTCGGCTCGTCCAGAATGACCAGCTTGGGCTGGTGGATCAAGGTGCAGACCAGTCCCAGCTTCTGCTTCATGCCGCCGGACAGATTCTTCATCGGCCGGTCGCGGAAAGCCTCCAGCCGGGTGCTGCGCAGCAGCGACTCCTTGCGCTGACTCAGTTCCTCGGCGCCGAGCAGGCGCAGGCCGCCGAAGTAGTCGATGTTCTCCTCGACCGACAAGTCGCCGTACAGGTTCTGCCCCAGGCCCTGCGGCATCAGGCCGATGCGGTCCTTGATGCGTTCGCAGGCGCGCTCCGAGTCGAGCCGCACGCCGAACACGTCGAGCGTGCCGCTGTCGAAGCGCAGGATGCCGGCCACCGACTTGAGCAGGCTGCTCTTGCCGGCGCCGTCCGGGCCGATCAGGCCGTAGATCTCGCCGGCGCGCACCTCCAGGTCGACCGCGTCGACGGCCGTGACGGCGCCGTAGCGCTTGCCCAGGCCGCGCGCCCGCACCAGCAGCTCGCTGTTGGCGGCGCCGCTCACCACGTCGGCTTCTGCCAGGCCACGTTTTGATCCCAGCGGATCACCGCGTCGGCCGGCAGGCCCGGCGTCAGGCGGTGCTGCGGATTGGCCTGGATCGCCAGCTTGACGGCGTACACCAGCTTGACGCGCTCGTCGGCGGTCTGCACTTCCTTCGGCGTGAACTCGGCGCGCGCGGCGATGTAGCTGACCTTGGCGTCGTACGCCTGCTCGGGTTGCGAGTCGATGTACAGGCGCACCGGCAGGCCCAGTTTGACCTTGCCGATCAGCGCCTCCGGCACGTAGACCTTCAGATGCAGCGCGTCCAGGTTGGCCAGTTCGGCCACGGCGCTGCCGGCCTGGATCACCTCGCCGGGCTCGCGCAGGCGCGACACCACCACGCCGGCGGCCGGCGCCTTGATCAACTGGTCGGCGCTGACCGACATGGCCTCGGCGACCACGGCGGCGGCGCGCTCGCGCTGGGCGCGCAAGGCGGCCAGCTCCTGCTCCTTGGCGCCGATCTTGTCGCCGCCGAGGGCGGCGCCGCTACTGCCCTGGCGCGCCCGCACCAGCGTCTCGCGCGCGGCGGCGACGTCGTTGCGCGCCACCTGCCAGGCCAGTTCGGCCTGTTCGGCGCGGTGCTTCTCGATGCTGCCGTGTTCGAACAGCTCGCGGTGGCGGCGCGCATCCAGCGCGGCCTGCGCCTCGACCGAGCCGGCCTTGTTCAGCACCGCCTGCGCCTGGCTGACGCCGGCGTCGGCCGAGGCCTGGTTCAGCGGCACCTCGCGGCGCGCGATGGCCAGCGCGCTTTCGCCCGCTTTCAACTGCGCGTCGAGCGCGTTGAGGGCCTGGCGCGCCTGTTCCAGCCGGCTGGCGATCTGCACGTCGTCAAGCTGGGCGATGTCGGCGCCGGCGACGACGTTGTCGCCCTCGTGCACCATGACGCTGGCGATCTTGCCGGCGAATTTGCTGGCGGCGACGATGCGCTCGCCCTCGATGCGGCCGGTGGCGGCGATCAGGCCGTCCGGCAGGCGGCGCGCGTGCGCCATGTAGTAGACGACGCCGCCGGCGACGGCCAGCAGCACCACGGCGATGACCGCCGGGCCAAGGTATTTGCGCTTATCAGACATGGATCCGCTTTCGAAAAGTATAGGGGGGCGTGCTTACAGACGGCCGCTGGCGTACTGCAGGCGCAGCTGGGCCAGCGCGCGGTCGTAGAAGGCGTTGTCGCGGTTGGCGTAGGCGCCCATGCGGCGGGTCTCGGCGTCGAGCACCTCGCTGTTGGGCGCCAGGCCGGCGCGGTAGCGCTCGCGCGACAGGTCCAGCGTCTCGTCGGCCTGGGCCAGCGCGGCGCGCGCCACCTCGATGCGGGCGGCGGCCTCCTGCAGACGCAGCCAGGACTGGCGCACCTGCAGCTCGATCTTGTCGGCGGCGTCGGCGCGCAGCTCGGCCACGGCCTGGGCGTTGGCGCCGAGTTGGGCCGCCTCGCGCTTGACCAGGCCGCCGTCGAACAGCTCCCATTTCAGGGCCACGCCGATCCACCAGCCTTTGTCTTCGACCAGGTAGCGGTTCTGCAGCTTGCCCCAGCCGCCGGACACGCCGACCTGCGGCGCGCGCTGCGCGGCCACGCTGGCCGATTGGTGGCGCAGCGCGTTTTCCTGCGCGCTCAACTGGCCCAGCTCGCCGCGTTGGCCACGGCCGGCGGCGATCAGCGCGGCCAGGTCGGCGGCCGCCGCGCCGGCCTCGTTCAGTTCGGCCAGATCGACCGCCTGGTCCTGGCCACGGCCGAGCAGGCGGTTGTAGGCGGCGCCGGCCAGGGCCACGCCGTTGGCGCCTTGCAGCGCCTGCTGGCGCGCGTCGGCCAGCGCCACCTGGGCGGCCAGCAGGTCGTGGCGCGCGGCGTAGCCCTGCTTGAACAGTTGGGCGACGTCGTCGGCGTGGCGCTCGATCGACTTGACGTGGCTGATGGCCACCGCGTTCAGGCGCTGCGCGCGCAGCACGCCGACATAGGCCTCGGCGACGGCCAGCTTGAGTTCGTTGCGGCTCATCTGGCTGGCGGCGCGGGCGGCGTCGCCCATCGCGCCGGCGGCGGCGATGCCGTTGCTGATGCGCCCGGCGGTGAACAACGGTGCGCTGAAACTCACGCCGGCCGAGTAGGATTCATCCTGTGCGAAGGGTAGTCCGTTCAGGTGAAGGGCCGGGATGTTGATGGCGGCGGCCGGTTCGGATTGCAGGCGGGTGTAGCCGGCGTTCAGGTTGACCGTCGGCAGGCGGCGCGCTTCGGCGGCGGCCACGCCGTGGCGGGCCGCCTCCTCGCGCTGGCCGGCGGCGGCCAGCGTATGGTCGACCTGTAGCGCGTTGGCCCAGGCCTGCTCCATGGATTCAGCCGCCATGCTGCGGCCGCACAATGCGAGGAGGAGGCAGGCCAAGCCGGCCTGGCAGCCCTTGCCGGGCTGAATATTCTTGTTTTTCATGGATACCGTACTGGTGGGTCTTGATGCAGCGCAGTGTAAGGGAGGGGTCATCGGGGTGTATTTGATCTAGATCAAATACAGCGGGGTTCGCCAATTGCCATAATGAAAATCAAATCCACTGGAGTGAAGCCGAAAATGAACGATATGAGTCCCTTGTCCGCCCGTTCCCCCGCCGCCGCCAAGGTCGCCACCGCGCCTGTCGAGCCCGTCGTTTCGTTTGTGCCGCCCGCCAGGTCGGTTTGCTATATGAGCGAGGGCGGCAAGCCGGCCAACCAGCTCGACCTGATACTGCAGAGCGCCATCGCCAAGATGACCGGCGGCGTTTCGCCGATCGCCATGTCGCTGGCCTTCCAGGACTGGCTGCTGCACCTGGCCGCCTCGCCCGGCAAGCAGCTCGAACTGCTCGAATTGGCCAGGCGCCAGGCGCTCGACTGGGCGCCGCTGGCCCGGCCCGACGCCTCGGCCGAAGTGCCGGCCGAGGCGTCGGCCGACACTCGCTTCACGGCCGATGGCTGGAACAACTGGCCGTTCAGCGCCATGTCGCGCTCCTTCGTTCACGCCCAGCAGTTCTGGCAGCAGGCCACCAGCGGCGTGCGCGGCGTCGAGCCGCACCATCGCGACGTGGTCGACTTCACCGCGCGCCAGCTACTCGACATCTACTCGCCGTCGAACTACTTCTGGACCAATCCCGAGGTGCTGCGGCAGGCCGTCGCCAGCAAGGGGCAGAGCGTGCTGTCCGGTTGGACCAACTATCTGCACGACGTGTCCGGCAAGACCGCGCTCAAGGACGAGAACCCGGCCTACCTGGTCGGCCGCGACGTCGCCATCACGCCCGGCAAGGTGGTCTACCGCAACGAGCTGGTCGAGTTGATCCAGTATGCGCCGCAGACGCCCGGCGTCTACCGCGAACCGGTGCTGGTGGTGCCGTCGTGGATCATGAAGTACTACATCCTCGACCTGTCGCCGCACAACTCGATGGTGCGCTACCTGGTCGAGCAGGGCCACACGGTGTTCATGGTCTCCTGGCGCAATCCCGGCGCCGCCGACCGCGACCTGGGCATGGACGACTACCTGCGCTGCGGCGTCATGTATCCGCTGCAGGAGGTCAACCGCATCTGCGGCGGCGTGCCGGTGCACGCCGCCGGTTACTGCCTGGGCGGCACCTTGCTGTCCATCGGCGCGGCGGCGATCGACTCGGGCCGGCACGACGCGCCGGCCAAGCTGGCCTCGGTGACCTTGTTGGCGGCGCAGACCGACTTCACCGATCCCGGCGAACTGGGCCTGTTCATCGACGACAGCGAACTGGCCTTCCTCGACGCCGTGATGTGGAAGAACGGCTACCTGGACGGCACGCAGATGGCCGGCTCCTTCCAGCTGCTCAACTCGCGCGATCTGGTGTGGTCGCGCATCATGCGCGAATACCTGCTCGGCCAGCGCAGCGTGCCGAACGACCTGATGGCCTGGAACGCCGACACCACGCGCATGCCGTACCGGATGCACAGCGAGTACCTGAAGCACCTGTTCCTGCACAACGACCTGGCCGAGGGCCGTTACTGCGTCGACGGCAAGGCGGTGGCGGTGACCGACATCCGCGCGCCGATGTTCGTCGTCGGCACCGAGCGCGACCACGTCTCGCCGTGGCACTCGGTGTACAAGATCCACCTGCTGGCCGACACCGAGGTCGACTTCGTGCTGGCCTCGGGCGGCCACAACGCCGGCATCATCTCCGAGCCGGGCCACGCGCGCCGCAGCTACAAGGTGCAGCCGCACCGGCCGCTGGGCGCGCCCTTCATCGGCGCCGACGAGTGGATCCAGGGCGCCACCGAGCAGCCCGGCTCGTGGTGGCCGCATTGGCACCAGTGGCTGGCCGAGCGTTCGCAGGCCGAGCTGATCGCGCCGCCGCGCATGGGCGCCGGCAAGGTGCTCGACGAGGCGCCCGGCCGCAACGTGCGCGAGGCCTAGTCGAGCGGGGTGCCTTGGCGGCCAAGGCGCCGGCCGCCCCAGCTTACCCCAACGGCCAAGAGCCAGGGTCAGACCCCGAGGGGGCTGACCCTAGCCTGAATTTTTCATAAAAAAGGGCAAGAATGTCGTAAGTGATTGATAAAATGTGAGTTATCTAGAAACACAGTCAATCAACACGAACGC